>KI543235.1:30044-41306 GCA_000496235.1 uncultured archaeon A07HR60 | reverse complement strand
CTGATTGCTGACGATCCGGTCGGGACCGTGGAGGTGGTGTCCCATTCTAGCGCCGTTCCAGTCGACGACAGTATCGAAGGTGGTGCGTGGATGTTCATCGTCTGGAATCGCCTCGTTCCAGCGAGCCGGCCTGGCGGTGCCATTGTTGTACGGTTCGATGGGTTGCTTGGTCGGGACTGCATCACTCGCCGGTTGGTGATCGAGCATTTCTCCGGGACGAACAGCCCGGACCCAATTGACCCACCAGTCGCGGTCTTTCAGTCCGGCTGGATAGATCTCTTGTCCAGACGGCCGGGCCTGGGGGAGCTCCTCACCGCTGGCGATGTGATCGACGGCCTCGCGAACCTGTTCCCAATTGGCAGGATATCGCTCACTCATGATCCACCTCCGAACCGATCACCCGGTCGAGAAGGGATGACAGACATGCGACCTGCAGTGGTGGTCGGCTGGTATGTATCCGGAGCGCAATCCGATACACCTGACAGGCTGAGACTATTCCGGCGTTGCTGATGATCAGTGAGGTATTCATCGGCTGACTTGCAGTGACACTATCCGAAACAGAACCGCCGATACTCCCAGAAGTGATACCGCTGCCGTGACCGTTTTCACGGTCAATAGTTGACATGATCATGCTTCGTGGCCTGCGAAGCGCGGTCGGTGTTTGTTCACCGGCCGATTTTGACGGACTCCGCGCTTCTACGGATAAATACGGCGTAAAAGTGCTTAAATTCGAGATTCGATCCCACAATGTAGAGAAGGCGTGAAATTCTGTTCACATGATGTGAAGAATTTGCAGTTCGAATTCCAACACCTTTCTCGTGATTGACGACAGGAGACATGTGAGGACACATTCGACTGCCCCTCGACCACAAGCACACTCAGTGCAGCGAAGTCACTGTGCAAAGCCACGGATATCGATTGAATCACTTTGTGAGGTGGTGTGGCGAACACGACATTGAGAACCTGAACGATCTCACTGTCCGAGATCTCCACGAGTTCCGCCTCTGGCGAAAGTCCGACGATGACCTCAACACCGTCACGATGCAGACGCAGATGTCAACGCTCTGTGTCCTCATCAACTGGTGTCGGTCAATCGAAGCTGTTGATCCCAATCTCCACGAGAAGATTCTGATTCCCCCAGGTGAGTGCTGATGAAGACGTTCGTGATGTGATGCTGGGGGCCGACCACGCAGACGAAATCATCCAGTGTCTGTCGAGGTTCCACTATGCGTCCAGAGATCACGTGTTATACACATACAGAGAGAGAGCACACATATCTTCAGGCGCAGAATGAAACCAACAACGGGAAGAATGGCGATTGTGAGCTTGATATCACCGTCTCCGACGATCATCTCGGATTCGTGCAGATCGGCTGATTGGTCATCGATACCCTTCGAGATCTCGATTGGGCATGTAGTAGCCGATCTCATCGATCCACGTTGAGAGCCATCCGTCAGCGGTCTGTTCGGTGATCTTCCCAGCACTGACCGCGGCGAGAAGCACGCCGACCGACCCGACAACAGTCACACCCTGTTTTTTCGCAAACGACCGGGCATCCCCGTCATCGGTCAGCAATCGGCCGTCATGTGCGTTCGCGAGGGCGAACGCCTGTGCTTCACCAGGATCGAGATGAGTATTGACAACGGTCTCTCTGTTTGCGACTGTGTCCGGAATCGCCGCCACCGGAATCTCATCGTCAAGTGTGTCAAGTGCTGTTTGGAGATACGAGTGATCATCAACGCCGTGTTCGGTTCCTCTCGAACGACCGGCACCGTACAGATTCCTGAGAGTCCTGCAACTACCCACAGCTGGTCGATATACGCAAAATTCGAGAGGACGGTCGTGTTCAAGACGGTCGGACTCGCCGGCATATCATCGCCTGTCATTCCGCAGGCGACTTGTCGTCGTCTGAGTCCTCATCATCAAATTCGAGTTCGCTCGCTGCCTCTGCCTCGTATGCTGCGTCGTCTACGTCAACGAGTCCGAGCCGGAGTTCGACGCCGTGCTCACGGAGGAGATCACGCATCGTCCACCGGTCAACATCGGCCAGTCGCGCAGCATCACCGAGCGTGATCCGTTCGCGTTCGTAGAGGGCGACCGCAGC
Organism: uncultured archaeon A07HR60; assembly: GCA_000496235.1. Taxonomy (GTDB): domain Archaea; phylum Halobacteriota; class Halobacteria; order Halobacteriales; family Haloferacaceae; genus J07HR59. The sequence continues at coordinate 39,202 of KI543235.1, read as the reverse complement.
CGCGATGCGTTCGTTTTCATGATCTTCGAAGTACTCACGCACGAACTCACGGAGTGCATCACTTTTGCCTCCAAACACACCAGCCTCGACGGCGCCCTCAATGAGGAGATCGAGATCGTCTGGATAGGAGCCGGTGATTCGTGCCATTATTCTGCCTCATTGCACGTCTTCATACTATTTATTGACTACGTCAAATGTGATATGCGTTGAGGAGATATGGATCAACATCTGATGGTGCAGCTGGTGTGTCACTGAGGGTCACCTCGAGAAGATCTTGCGACGAATGGAAACCAGGGCTATTCGTGGAAATAGCTACGCTGCTTACCGATCATTGCGCATGAAATAGCTGAGTGCTCCAAAGATCCGTGCCGTTCCCGGTGTGAATCGGTCGGCCAGCGATTGACATCCTCCCCGCGCTTCAGCGCGAGGATTTTGTCGTGGGACAGCAGGCCGTTCCCGTGTCCCCGAAGGCACTCTGACCGAAACCACCGGGGTCTCGGCTGTGGTTCGTGACTCGTGTGTCGGACCCGATGAAGGGTGTGGGATGCGTGGATATCCGCTGACACCCCACAGGCCGGGCCGTGCCATGCCATCGACCCGACTCAGTCACACTGGGTGAGTGGCTATCCGACGCAGGGTTGGTTTGTGATAACGGAGACCCCAATCCAACTCCAATTGTCGCCCGATGTGGGTGCGATACAATGGACTGTGAAGCTGATTATTCTCTATGAATAGCGATCTTGTTGCCGGCTTCATCCCCGCTCTCAAGGGCGAGGCTTTCGCCTTGGAGTTCCGTAACTGTCGAGATCAATCGTAGTGTCATAAATATATGAGTTTAGCTGAGTGGTGCTCGGAACTATTAGATAAGCAACCCGTCCGGACAGTGATTTAGCCGTCTCCAGGCGCTCAGCCCCCGTCCTCACGGAGCGATCACAGGGAGCGAGTAGGGCGGAGTGAGGATACAGCGCCGTCATCAGCTGGGTTGCACGGTCTGTTCCCGACCCATGGGCACACACACCCAATGTATTCCACTGAACGCTAAATGGTTGGTCAAGACGGGCGTTCCGACCTGTCGACTCCGACTCGCTCCGTGCGAAGTCGACGGACACGGGTAGCGTTCGAACGCGACAAGAAGCGTGCGTTGCCTGACGGACCGTTTCCGTCGAGCAACGAGGAGGAGAAATAGGAGTGGGACACTCCGAATCACCGCCTGTGGAGACCGCGCTCGCTGTGGAGACGGTTGTCTCTCCACAGCGCGTCGTGGAAGCAGGAAGCCTAGCCCCGCCCTTAGCGAGTGCGTCAGTGCGAGCAGGGCGGGGTAGTTCACAATACTGCATCAGACTGGCTCTTCGGTCCATCATAACGCTCGTTGCTGTTCTTCGCGCTTTCGCGATAGTAATACGGGTCAAACCGATACTAACACAAATGAACAGTCGCAGTGAGCGGAGTGAGACGCCTATTTTCCGGGCAATAGACGGGACGCTGTCTGATGGATATCTCTCACTGAACACAGCATTCGAGGTGGTGTCGTGTAATGCGAGGGCGCGGGAGCAGTTCGGTCTCGGGGAATCCGATGTCGTCGGTGAATCGCTGTGGGAGATTTGCCCCAGTTACGACGATACGGCCGCACAGCAAACACTCGAAACGGCACTGACGACCGCGACACAGCGATCCTTTGAGTCATACAGCCCCACCGAAGCGCAGTGGATCACGGTCCGAGTCTATCCGACTGACGATGGTCTCACGCTCATCAGTGTCACCCGGTCTGATTCACCGGCTGAGTACCAACAGGAGCTGTTTTTCGATTCGGCTGGCGAGGCTGGCGTATCGACCTTCCCTCGCAGTCGCTCCATATTTCGGAGGAGGTCAAGCAGATTCGGGGACTGCCCCCCGATTACGAGTTAGGTGTGGAGGAGGGAATCGAGTTTTATCACCCCGAGGACAGACCCATCATACAAGCGGCGGTCGACCGGCTCAGAGCGGACGGCGAGAGTTACGACCTCGAACTGCGCGAAATGACGGACAACGGCGAGGTGTACTGGGTTCGGACGACGGGAGTGCCCGAATACGACGCTGATGACAATCTCACTGCGATGCGTGGTGTGTATCGGGATATTACTGACCGAAAGCAGCAGGAAGTCGAACTTGAGCGGACCAGATCACAGGTCAAGTCCGAACGCGACGGGAAAGAAGCGATCCGACGACTACTCTTACGGACGGCAACCGACCGCGAGATAGCGGACAGCTTCTGCAGCCTGCTCACCACGAACCACGACTACGACGCCGCCTGGGTCGTCCAATCTTACAACTGGGAAAGCCGGGCCACCGATGAGACAGTATGGGTCGCCGGCCACGACGACGTTGGCGGGATTGCCGACGAATTCAAAACTGGTGAACTCTCTGCGGTCAAGGCGACCCGACGCGCGCTCGAGACGGGCGAACCCGTGACGATTACCACCGAAACAGTGGGCGAGACTGCAGTCGTGGAGTGGCTAACAGCGTGGGGTCTCCAGTCGGTTCGCTCGGTGCCTCTGACCCACGACGGCATCACCTATGGGGCGTTAACCGTCGTCCAGTGTGGGGACGGCAGCGAGGTATCTCAGCAGCTCGTTGACGAGGTCGCTACTGCGGTCGCGTTCAAACAGCAGGTTCACCAACAGCGGGACGCACTCATTACCGACACTCTCGTCGAGTGTAAGATGCGAATTCCGGCCGACCACTTTCTAGGCCGACTTACGGGAGGGCCAGAGATTGCGAGTGACGTAACTGTTCAGGCCCACGAACTGCATCGAGATGACGATGGACTGGTCACGTACCTCCTGAAGACGGCCGATACCGACGGGGAAAAACTGGCAGTGGCGGCCCGGTCTATCGACAGTGTCCGTGAGGCGAGACTCCTCACGACATCGGGCACGCCTGTCGTCAGGATACGGATCGAGGGACTGACAATCGGCACCGTCTTTCAGCGGTTCGGTGGGGTTCTCCAGTCGGTCACGGCGCGAAACGGGATTGTCGACTTCTCCGTCGAGTTCCCCCGCCGAACCGATATCCGGGGCGTCGTCGAGGTCGTGCAGGAGACGTGGCCGTCGGTGTCGGCCCGCTCACGGACCGAACGCTCCGACGGCGGCGACCGGGCGGCGACTTTCGACGGGCTCACACACAAACAGGAAGACGCGTTGCGAGCGGCCACCGTCGCGGGCTTTTTCGAGCGGCCACAGAATTCAACCGCTCACGATGTGGCCGAAATACTCGGCATCTCGCGCTCGACGGTTCTCCAACACCTGCGAACCGCCGAACAGAAGCTGTTCGGGGACGCTTTCGGCACTGAGTCACGCGGGGAGTGAGTGGCACCGACGCGAAATGGGCGTGTGAGTCGGTACATGGATTGAGCGATAGCTCTGGCGTATGTGCACATCGTACCAACTGTCTGCACATGGAACTATCCAGGCATCGATACGGCCGGCATGCGGTGGCGTGAAACAAGTCGGCGTGTGTACCGCCTGTGACGGGGCCGCGCACGACAGTGAATACAAAAGCAGTAGCCGACTGGAGGAAAGAGACACAGCGATGTGACAACGAACATCGCCGGTAAATCACGCGGCCCAGCGTTGACCTTCTCCCCGCCTATCGGCAGGGCTTGCTCCCCAATTTTCCGCAACTGGCTCTGTATCTCGTCGGCCTGCTCGTGGTGACGACACTGGCCGCACAGGGAGGCGTTGTCGTCGTCGCGGGAATTGCTGCGAGCCTGCCAGTGCACAAGATAGTCGATATCGCATCTGATGAACCAAAGAGCGTGAATTCAGTGGGGTGAGCACGTTTTCGTCGTCGATGTGTGCGAGCCCCTCTTGCGGCGTCGGTTATACTACGGTATCCGAGTCCATCAGCCCCCCCCTAGATACGGGTCGTATCCACATTAGATGTCGACCGTATCCCCACCGGATGTCGGCCGTATCCGGACCGCCTACCGGCTCAGTACGATATGAGTACCACGTCTGGGACAGGGTACACAAAGGAGCCCCGTGCCGCCTATTCCCCGGCGGTGTGGGGCAAACATGTGTACAGACCAGACCAAACATGGTAACATTACAGACAAAACTCCTTGTAGTAGCATTTGCAATCGGAATTGTGGCAACGGGGACGACCCTCGCTGCCGGTGTCACGACCACCGCGGGCGATGGTGTCGTTGGCGTGGATCGCGAACCGTTGGCGATCGACGACATCAGGTTCAATACGGTAAGCGATAACGGCGAAGCATTCACTAATACCACCTTCACCACGGCAGAAGGTGCCGATGTCTTCGAGATAGAAGTCTCGAATATAAGCGGCGGTAACGACTTCAACGTGACTCTAGACCTCAACAATACGGCCGATCATTCGCTGTACATGATCATCGAAGCACCGACATCTGAGAGCATTATTCTCAACGACGTCAGCGTTATCGGGGCCGGATTTGATCAGAGTGGAGCTATCGTCGAAGTTAAAGACGGCGTGTTCGTCGGCGAATTCGAGGCCGACAGTGGTACTGGGTTCCAGACGGCAAGCCTGGATTTCGATTACACGGTGGCAAACAGCGCTGACGCGAACGCAGTCCACGAGATGGACATCAATCTCGAGTTCGAGGAGCGTAGCCCCAGCCAAACGTAATCGGAGAATCACGGACTGACCGACTGAGCGACTGAGACTGGTCGTCGTTCCGGCGACCGGCTACCACCGATGTCGTCGGCCAGTGCGATTCCCGGTCCGGCCGTCCGAATGGGGGCCGGATACAACTCCGTGCCGACAACAACCCAGAAACGACCACCATATTTCATGAAACCCACGGTCCCAGACATACAGATCAGAGGAACAACACATGGCAATCGGTGACAGAGACTCTGATGAGAAGCTGCTAGTGCCGCTTTCTGAGTCTCTCGTTAGGAAACTCAATGCCGCCCGCGGCGACGAGTCTTACAGCGAGTACGTCGACTGGGTCCTTGAGCGAGCGGCCGAGCAGACTGAGACAGAACTGACAGAGGCTGGGACGGTTATCAGGGCGTCCGAACGGACGGCGGACGGCGACTCGACGGCGGCCATCACCAACCCGGGCGAGGCCACGAACGGTGTGGAGTTTGAGCAGCTCTGGGATCAACAGATGCGGACCGTGTTCGCCTGGCTGTGGGTCGGCGTGGTCGCCGTCTACGGCGTGGGCGACATCATCAGCACATATTTGTCGTGCGAGCAGGTGTCGGGTTTGAGGCGAACCCGCTGATCGCGGGGCTAGTTGAGATCCATCCGGCGCTCATGCTTCTTTGGAAAGCGGTTGCGCTGGTCGTGATGTATGCCATTGCTGAGTCGCTGCTCGGGAATACGAATCACAGCCGCATCCCTTGGGGAGGGCTAGTGGTTCCCGGCGTGTTGGTGGTCTGGGGGTCGTTTGTCACCGGAATGAACGTCATGAACATTCCGAGTGAAGCGCAGTTCGCCGCGTCGGCGAGTATCCTCTCGTCGGTCGTCACTATCGTGTTCGGGTACGTACTCTTCGACCTGATCTATCAAGACTTCGTCGAAGACCAGGGGGAGTACGACGGGTTCATCAGGACCTCTAGAGAGTGGCTCTTCGACCGACCCCGAGTACGGCGGCTCCAGGCCAGTCCGAGAGCTGGCCGCGCAGTCCGCGACCTGGCTTTTCCGGGAGTCCTGGTCGGTATCGCCACCGTCGTCGGGTTACTGGTGACGATCCTGTCACCTGGCGGCGAGCTCCGGTCGTTGCTGCTTAGACCGACGCGGTATGCCGATCTCCTGCTTGCGAGCACGGGGTTGATGACTGCTGGACTGGTGGTCGTTCTGTTTTCACGACAGGTCAACTCCCCCCGGGCGGTGTCGGTCAGGCGAACAGTCCTGTGGCTTCTCCGGATAGGGACGGCCGTCGCGACGGGCGTGAGCACGCTGTTCCTGCTCTCGCTGACGAGCACAGGGGGTACCGGGCTGATCGCGTCCATCGAGAAGGCGGTTGAGTCGGTCATCTCATGGTTTACGATCAGGATCGGCCCACTCGCGGAACCAGGGACGCTTTACATCAAGCACAGTCCGATCGGCCTATCCGTTGGAGAGGCCGCCGCTGTGATGGCAGTCGCCGGCTTGATATTGAGCCTGCCAAGCCTCGTCGTGCTCTACCGACATGACCGAGATTGGGTTGACTCATGAGCTACAGCAAACTCCTACTCGTCCTCGTGGCGGTCGGGATCGGTGTCTCGATGACCGCACTCACGGCGACGGTTGCGGTCGACGAGACCAGGAGTAACATCCAGGTTGAAGTGAATCATTCGCCGCTGAACGTGGATACAATTGACGTGTCGAGCTCGAACGGCACAATCGACACGTCGGTCGTCACCACGGCCGATGGCGTCGATCGACTGGACATCAACCTCCCCGACGCGCTCGTCGAAAACGACACGTTCGAACTCAGCCCTGAGCTGCGCAACGAGGCCGACGGAGCGCTGACTGTGCGGCTCTCGACGAACACGTCCGAAAACGTCGAGATAACCGGATTCAGTTCAACCGGCTCGACCGATATCGACCCCGTTCAGGTGACGTCAATCGGCGAGGAGCCGACGGTAATCGAGTTCGAGCTCGCCGAAGGACAGAGCGCCGCCATCATTACTGTCGAGTACGAGGTGACATCCGACGAAGCGGGCGGCCAGTTTGACCTCGATATGTTCTTGCACGTCGCCGAGTGACGCTCGGTATCCCTGGACGGCCAGTGCTATCGGTGTCGGTGTCACGAACCGGTGGTCGAATCGCCCGCCGATGGCATCGGCTTTGACGCTCCCCTCCGGAGTCTGCTAGCTCTCTAACTTGTGGCGGGTTTGTTCACTACTCGCTCAACCCTGCCCACCACCAGTGCGGAACAGTTTGCGGGCGACACGTGTCCAGACATGACAGGACAACTGCCATAGAGTGGGCTCACAACATCGAGAGCAAGAGTATCTGGTGCTAGGTCACTTGTCGTGACGCAGTTCAGGAGGCAATTCACCCACCCCGAGACACATGCGTCGGTTGTAGTGCCAGTGTGCAACAGCAGAGACGAGCACCAAGCCGGCGACGAGTATCCCCCACCCGCCGACCGGGGCGGCCACTGGGGCAAAGTGGACCAGCGCTGCGGATGTGGCGAGCGCGAATGCGCCGACGCTGAGATAGTATTTCGACCAGTGAATCTGGTTTTCTGGAACTATATCTGATTGAATCCGGATCGACCGTGCGTCGGTGGTCAGCTTGATCCCACCCCGGTGCTCGGTGATAAATCCGTGTTCGCGTAGCTGCCGAACGTGCGTCTGTGCGAGTGCGTTGTATACGTTTTTCCGCTCTGCCGCAGTCACCAGCTCGATCGGTTTCTCGAGTTCCCACGCAGCTATTTGCCTCGCCAGTTCTCCGAGCGTGGCTGACGGCCCATTCCGCTGGAGGTGATGCAGTGCGAATCGCCGTCGGCGATTTGAGATAACTGTCAGGACATCTGTCAAAGTCAGCGGCATCTCGGTTACCGAAGCCTCGGGGGTGTCATCTCGAATCTCAGTCCGTGAGGTGACTCCTTCAGTGGTAACCGGGTCTGTGCTTGAGGAGGTCCGTGTCGGCTGGCTACCCATACTACCTCTATGGCGAGGGATGGTATGACTCCGATACCAACATATGCTGATTTCTACTGTAGCCAGCGCGGCGAGGTCAGCACCTTCCCACTCTCAGCAGCTGAAAACAGGATGATATGTGATGATACTTGCACAAACATTTTCTCACGACAGGAGTTTCAACTCCGGTGAATGCGGGATTGCGGAGACCCCTAATCAAAAACTGACTGACACGACACGGTCGGTCGGAGGGCACCGGGGATCGTCAAATGCCGGAATGGACGGGTTCAAGGCTCGAATCCTGCGATACACGTCGGCTAAGAAGCGTTCAGACGGTGACTGGGCTCGGGCGGAAATAATTCAGCCCCTGAACGCTTCTTTCTCCCGTCGCTGTCTGGTGGTTTTCTCCATGTCGCATTCTCTCTCACTCGCCTATGCCAGACCAAACCCGAGATAATCTCCAACCGTTGAGACCAGACCGCGCACGAGAACTGTATCTTGACCACAAGCACACTCAGTGCAGCGAAGTTACTGTGCAAAGCCACAGATATCGATTGAATCACTTTGTGAGGTGGTGTGACGAACACGACATTGAGAACCTGAACGACCTCACTGGCCGAGATCTCCACGAGTTCCGCCTCTGGCGAAAGTCCGACGGTGATCTCAACACCGTCTCAATGCAGACACAGATGTCAACGCTCCGTGTGTTCATCAAATGGTGTCGGTCAATCGAAGCTGTTGATCCTGATCTCCACGACAAGATTCTGATCCCCCAAGTGAGTGCTGATGAAGACGTTCGTGACGTGATGCTGGAAGCTGATCACGCAGACGAGATCATCCAGTACCTGTCGACGTTCCACTATGCGTCTAGAGATCACGTGTTATTTGCGATCTTGTGGGAGACCGGGATGCGAATCGGGGCTGCTCGGTCTCTGGATCTCAATGACGTGTACATCGAAGAGCAATGCTTCGAGCTGAAACACCGGCCCGAAACGGGAACGACACTCAAAAATGGCCAAAGCGGTGAGCGACTCGTCGCCATCTCGACTGAGCTTGCCGAGCTTCTGCAAGACTTCATCGAGACTACCAGAGCCGACCGGTGTGACGACCACGGGCGGAGTCCATTGTTGCCCGGTAATCAGGGGCGTTGTAGTCGGAGCACGATCCGGCGAACTATCTACAGACTTACGGCTCCGTGTTTTCTCGATACTGAGTGCCCAGATTGTACCGACAGTGTCGATACAAAGTGTCCCGAAGCAGTGAGTCCACATGCGATCCGTCGTGGGAGCATCACACATCTACTCACCAATGATGTGCCGATCGAGATCGTGGGTGACCGAACGGATGTCAGCCGAGACGTGATCGACAAACACTACGATCAACGCTCTGAAGAAGTGAAACTCGAACAGCGACGTGGATACCTCGGTGACATCCTCCCCGCCGTGAACGGCGGGGCTTCCTGGCATGGGAATACCAGCTTAATCGCTGGAAGTGGGTTCTGACTCGACATATCTACCAAGGGTCATCTGCCCTGGTGGGCTCTCCTCGGCCGGAGTCATG
>KI543235.1:22019-29968 GCA_000496235.1 uncultured archaeon A07HR60 | reverse complement strand
GCATGGGCCGACACGGAAGTGGTTCAGCACCTGAACGCTTCTTTCCCCTGTCGCTGTCTGGCGGTTTTTCTCATTTCGCACTCACCGCACAACCGCCTATGACCGATCAAAACCACCATGACCTCCAACCAATGGAACCGGAGCGCGCGCGAGAACTGTACTTGGACCACAAACAAACTCAGTGTAGCGAGGTCACTGTACAGAGTCACAGATATCGGCTAAATCACTTTGTGAGGTGGTGTGAGGAAAATACCATTGAGAACCTGAACAACCTCACTGGCCGAGATCTCCACGAGTTTCGTCTCTGGCGGAAGAAAGACGGCGACCTCAACACCGTCACGATGCAGACGCAGATGTCGACGCTCCGTGTATTCATCAAGTGGTGTCGGTCAATCGAGGCTGTTGACCCCGACCTCTACACCAAGATTTTGATCCCACAGGTGAGTGACGCTAAAGACAATCGTGACGTGATGCTGGAAGCTGACCACGCAGACGAACTCACTCGGTATCTGTCGCAGTATCACTACGCGTCCAGAGACCACGTGTTGTTCGCGGTCCTGTGGGAAACCGGGATGCGAATTGGAGCTGTTCGGTCACTGGATCTCAACGATGTATACATTGAGGAGCGATGCTTCGAGCTGGAACACCGGCCTGAGAAAGGAACGACACTCAAGAATGGCCAAAACGGTGAACGACTCGTCGCCATCTCCGCCGATCTCGCCGAACTTGTGGAGGACTTCATCGAAAACACCCGAGCCGAACGATCTGACGACTACGGGCGCCATCCGTTGGTGACCGGTAATCAGGGGCGTTGTAGTCGGAGCACGATCCGGCGAAACGTCTACGCTCTCACTGCTCCGTGTTTCCTTGACAATGAGTGTCCGAACTGTAACGGGACTGTTGAGTCAAAATGTCCTGAAGCCGTGAGCCCACATGCGATCCGTCGTGGGAGCATCACACATCTGCTGACCAACGATGTGCCAGTCGAAATCGTGGGTGACCGAACGGATGTCAGCCGGGACGTGATCGATAAACACTATGATCAGCGCTCTGAAGAGGTGAAGCTTGAACAGCGACGTGGATACCTCGATGACATCTGACTGAGACGCGTGATCCTGATGGAGTAGTCCGCGTGAGATCAAATCAAATCAGATGAGATGAGATGAGATGAGCTGAGATCGATGTGGCCTCTGGTCAGTCGTCTTCAGCAGGCGGGCGAGAGGGAGACGTGTCGAGCTGTCCGGTCGCCGTCCCACTCCAGTCGAACCGCCCCTGGAAGTAGAGGGCGACGTTGACTAGCGCCAGCAACACCGGTACCTCGATAAGCGGTCCGATCACGGTCGTGAACGCGACACCGGAGCCGACGCCGAACACCGCCACCGCCACCGCAATCGCGAGTTCGAAGTTGTTCGAGGCGGCGGTAAACCCGATAGCCGTCGTCGTCGAGTAGTCTGCGCCGATACCTTTGCCCATCCCGAAGCTCACCAGAAACATCACCACGAAGTAGATCGTGAGTGGAACCGCGATGAGGAGTACGTCACCAGGAGAGGCGACGATGGTCTGTCCCTGCGTGGCAAACATCACGACGACCGTGAACAGTAGCGCGACGAGGGTGAGCGGATCAATCTTCGGGATCAGCGTCTCGTCGTACCACTCCTCGCTTTTGGCCCGCGTGCCGGCGTACCGGGTGACGAACCCGCCGACGAACGGGATCCCAAGGAAGATAACAATCGCCTGGGCCACCTGTATCGGCGTTATATTGAACGTCTCGATGCCGGTGACGAGTGTCTCCATCCCGAGTAGCGGCGGGAGAAAGAGCGCGAAAAACCAGATGTACACACCATACGTGATAATCTGAAAGAGGCTGTTGAACGCGACGAGACCGGTGACGTACTCGGTCGATCCCTCCGCGAGTTCGTTCCAGACAAGCACCATCGCGATACACCTGGCCATCCCGATGAACACGAGACCGAGGAAGAACTCGGGGCGGGCCGGCAGGCCGGGGACGAGCCCACTGAAGAAGATCACCGCCAGCCCAAACATGAGCGTCGGGCCAATCACCCAGTTTTGAACGAGACTCAACCCGAGCACGCGCCAGTTGTTGAACACCGCACGAAGCTGGGAGTAATCGGCTTTCGCCAATGGGGGATACATCATCGCGATGAGACCGATCTCCACGAGGTGGAACTCCTGAATGAGGCCGGTTACCGACGGCGCGGCAAACCCGAGTCCGACGCCGAGGGCCATCGCGCCGAGAATCCAGACGGTGAGATACTTGTCGAGAAAGTCCATCGAGCGCGGATCGCCACAGCTGTCACACCCACAGTTCGGGCCGTGATCGTGGCTGTCGGCGGTGGCGTTACTCATCGGCGACCTCCGGCTGGCGAGTGGTCCTGAAGATGATGGGTTCGCTCACACGCGAATTCTGCTGTGGCTCTGCGTCGAGTCGTGATCCGTTCGAGGAGTCAGTCAGGTTGTACAGTTGCATTTGCGGATAGTTCGCGTTCGATTTCGTCGAAGAGTCTGTTCACGCGGCTACGGATCTCGTCACGAATCTCTCGAACCCGGTTGAGATCCTGGTCACCGGGATCCTCGAGCGCCCAGTCTTTGATCTCGACAGTGGAGTCATGTGTGTCGAGATCAAGCGTCGAACAGCCCATTGTGGCGACGTACCTGCACGAGTCGAGTTCGGCCGTCGAAATCTCTCGTGGCGTGCGATCCGAAAGGTCGAAGCCGTCCTCACGCATCGCCGTGACGACGACCTCGTGAACGTGCGTGGCGGGGCGAGTGCCGCCAGAGAGGATCTCGACGCCGCCGAGATCCCGCTGCTCCCGCTCGTGCTCGGCGAACGCGGCCGACATCTGTGATCGCCCTGCGTTCCGGACACAGACGAACGCCACCCGGATCGGCGCGGTCATCAGTCGGTCCCCCGTGTCTGGTCGAGGGCCGTCAGGAGGGCCTCGGCGCGGTCGGTTACTTGATACTGCCGCCACGTTCCATCTTTGCGTTGCGTGACGAGTCCGGCATCAGTGAGGTCCGAAAGGGCGTGACTGATGGCACTGTCGCTGACGCCCACAATCGGATTCATTTCGCACACACATAACTCGCGATCCGCGGCCTTCAGCAACCGAACGATATTGTAGCGCGTCTCGTTTCCCACTGTCTTGAGCGCGGTCAGATCAGAATCAGGATGGGTGGATGTTTCTGAGTGATACGAGTGCAACGAATCAAGCCGATCCTCGATGTCGGCCTCACAGCACCCACCGCTTTCCTCGGCAATGAGCCGTTGAAGTCGATCCGTTTGTGAGCTCATGTCTGTGTAATTGAACAGTCACTCATATAATGATATTGGAATATCAGTTACCGACTGTCGACCTTCTCTGGTCGCGAACCGACAGAGATCATCTCACCCGATATCACGAACGTGTTCTGAGCGTTTCTTCATGACACCTCAATCAGGTGTGTCTCTCGGCGTCTGGGCCCATTTGAGTAAACACCGCAAATATCGTATCAACTAACGGGTTCACTTGGTACATGACTTGTTGACATGGAGGTCGAAGATGACACCGACTCTCCCCGCTGATCGCTGGTGGCGACACACCAGACTTCAGTCTTGGCCGGGAACGTCGATCACCCACTGGCGGTCTGTCGTTGCCTGTACTCATCGAGAGGCACATCTCTCACAAGATCCGAACCACCCGGGAATCGAGCTTGCTCGTGCACCGGTTCAGTGGGTTCTCATCTTCAGAGAGTGTCAGCTGCCAATCTCAGGTCAGCTACCTCACAGCGCTGTGTCGAGGCGGAATCGTACACTCTCGATTCGATGGGTTGAGATGGAACACGAGTCGGGTTGTCTCGTCGAGCGGTGACAGTGGCAGGAGGACGTGGGCGACTGTTCAGGATGCTGAAGTTTGTGCGAGTGGCCTCGAGAATTTGCAGCTCGATTTGTCACAGAGTCACTCCATTACGAGATCTGTAACGACGGGTCTGTGATCGGACGCGAGCCCGTCGGGAACGCACACTCGATGTCGCCGCACGTCGAATCCACGGGCAAATACGTGGTCCAGGCGGCGGCGGTCCATCGGGCTGCTCGGTCCCACGTCGTCCTGATCGGCACCGCCACGCCCGTCGGGATCATCTCGATTCGCCGCCGCGGCATCTTCGTCAGACCGGCCAAATCCGACGTACGTTGATCTGGGGCCCTGTCGGTCGGCGGCGCGTTGTGCGGTGTCAATCAGAGGTTCGGCGAGTCGGCGATACGGTTCAGACCCACTCTCACAGTTGTAGTCACCGGCCACAACACAGGGCCCGCCCGGAAGTCGGTCGGTGAGGAGACGTGCACTCTCTCGCCGGGCTGTCGTTCCCTCGTGGTCGAAATGAACCGAGAACACGGTGAAAGTTCGATCCGTCTGGCGGTCACGGAGCGTTGCGTGAGTCACGAGTCGCTGGAAGTGTGCATCCCAGGCGACCACCCCGCGTTCGCCGCCAGGTGCCAGCCCGAACGTCCCCTCGTCCACGACAGTGAATCGTGTTGGCTCGTACGCAAGCGGGGTGTGCGGGCCGCTGGCATCCGGGTGTGCGATCCACTCGTAGTTGAGCCGGTCTCGAAGGTCTGGCAGTTGCTCGAGCCACACTTCCTGGAGTGCCATCACGTCTGCATCTGTGCGACGGATTGCCGTCACAACCGCGTCGCGGCGCTGTTCCCACGCGAACTGTCCCTCGTCGATTCCTGCATACCGGACGTTGTACGTTCCCACGCGCACCGTGCTGGCTGCCCCGCCGTCGGTCCGTGCCTCACGATGCGAGCCGGCAGAAAGAGCACGTGGCGGCGTGTCGGGTTCTGACCCGAGGGCGTCGCTCGTCGGTCGCTCGGGACCGGTGTGAGGATGGCGTGTCATACGTCCCCCGCTGGTGTGGTGCCAGATGCCGCGTCACCCGACCCACCCTCGAGGCTGGCCCGCTGGCGGCCCTCTTCGACATCGATCCGTGAGAGCAAGATTGCGCCGCCACCGAAAAACACGATGAGAGAGACAATACTGAACCGACTCGACCCCGTCAGCTGGCCGACGACAGCGAACACAGCAGGGCCCGCGATGCCAGCCACCTTCGAGGAGACAGAGTAGAAACTGAAAAACTCAGCCGACTTGTCTGCAGGCACGAGTGATGTGTACATCGACCGCGATAACGCCTGTGTACCACCCTGGACTGTTGCCACGGCAATGGCCAGCAGCCAGAAATGCCACGTTTCAGTCATGAAAAAGCCGCCAATCGAGATCCCCATATACACCACTAGCCCGATGTACAGCGCTCGTTTTGTCGACAGGGCAAGTTCTCGGCCAGCAACCGACAGTGAACGGTCAGGAAGTGACCCAAAGAGGAATGCAAAAGGGATACCCACGAACTGAACGACGACGAGTGCGCCCAAAATCCCGGTGCGCCCAATTCCGATCTCGGCGCCATAGATACTGGCCATCCGAATGATCGTCCCGATTCCGTCGGCATACAGGAGGAACGCGCCGAGAAATAAGAAGAGATCAGGGTATTCACGCGCTTCAGCAAGTGTGTCCCGCAACTGTGCGAACCCGGCGCTAACGGGGTTAGAATTCGTCTCTCCACCGGTCGGCGGGTCGGGTTCGGACACGGACAGCACCACTGGGAGAGTGAAGACTGCCCACCACACCGCCACCGATAACAGTGCCAGCCGCGTAGCAACACCAGTACTCGCGAGACCGAACGTCTGGGGAGAGAGAATCCAGGCCAGATTGATCACCAGGAGAATTCCCCCGCCGACGTATCCAAGCGCGTAGCCGGCGGCCGACAGTCGATTCGCGTCGGTTGCGACGTGGTCTAACAGTGAATCGTAGAACACGTTCGCACCGACGAACCCGATATTCGCCGCGACGAACAGTACCGACGCCAGGAGCACGTCGCCTTCACCGGTGGTGAACAGCCCGGCCGTACTCGCGACGCCGAGCAGTGCAAAACCCCCGAGAAAGCGTTTCCGCGTGCCGCGCCGGTCCGCCACTGCCCCCAGAACCGGTGAAATCAGTGAGACGAGTATCAACCCGGCTGCCGTGGTGTAGCCAAAGTACACCGATGCAAGATTCCCCGGTAAGCCGCCGCCGATGACGGACTGATAATAAATCGGAAACACTGCTGCCACGATTGTCGTCGCGAACGCAGAATTCGCCCAGTCGTACAGTGCCCATGCAACCGACTCACGTGTGTCGAGACCGAGCCGCGCGCCGTACTCCGCCAGTGACTCCATCTAATATACTGTCACAGAGCAATCAAAAAAAGCGTACCTGGGGATAGATGTAGAGGGCCCGTCACCACTATACAGTGATATATATGATTCACAACCCGGGTCAAGACAGCCCGCGATAGTCGGGAGAGTCACTCTCGATACAGGACTCACCCATCGACGCATTGCCAGGAGGATCCTCGTCTTCCGAAGTGGAGGTGAAATGAAGGGTCTGTGGACTCTGCGAATGAACACCGTCCGGGTCAGGTATCTTCGTTCTCGGGTGGGCGCGAGGAGAGCCGATTGAAGCGACCCTGTGCATCCTGCTTGCGGGCGGTGGTTCGGTCGAGATCGTGAGTCACCTCGGTGAACTCTCCGTCGACGATCACCGTGGCAAGTGTAACTAATCCGACGTATATATCCATGTATACATTGCCGGTCCTCAATATCTCTCAGTTACCTCATCGGGTGCTTCCGATGTCGTGGCTGTACAGCGCGTCTTGGAAACAGGATGCCCACCCTCAACGAACGAACCGTGCAGGCAGTGAGTGAGTCGGGTGGAGTAGTTCACAGAGTGGAGTCGCACTGCTCGATTCAACTGAACTACCCAGACCAACCGTCACGGTGTGGGCTTGGACTCAGTTTCTCGGAGGTCAAGACGCTCGCTCGTCAGCGTAGCTGATCTCCTCGATTTCGTGACGCGGGGTTTCGTCGTCAGCGTCCTCGTACTTGTACACCGCGCCTTCTTCCTCCTCACCTGTGACCCCGTGAGAGCCGTCACAGTACGGCTTGTTGTCGGAGAGTCCGCACGCACACAAACACGTCGTGCCGCCCTGTTCCTCGAGGTCGTCCTCGTCGAGCTGTCGCGGTCCAGTCGCCTCGTGTGTGACCTCAGGTGCCATGCAAGCCGTTATACACTCACACATAGCTCCGGGGGTAATCGGAGTCGCGACTGGCCGGCTGTAAGATACTGAATTGTTGACCACAGATACGCCGGAGCTCACGTAACGTGTCGGTCGTATCATCTGCAGGTCGATTGGTCGGCTCACCGGTCAGGCCGAATCTGCGCACATGGTAGTACCGGAAATTCCGATGATGACGCGGTCGGTCGATTTCGATACCGGTCTTCGGTAAGCCTCTTGGGAACAAACCTGAACGCCTCTCTGAGGGGATGTGTGAGTGCCGTGCCAGATGGCAGGGCCACGATCTGGTCGGTTTCCTCGGAGCCAGTCACTGCTTCGACACCGGTGTCAGAGCCTCAGTCTCGATGAGAGACAGCACATCGGTCAGCCCGGTAACCTCGTAGGTCGGATCAGACGTGAGTTCGTAGTCAGAGCGGTGCTCACGGCGCAGAAAAACGGAATCGATGCGGGCCCGTTCTGCGGCGACGATGTCGACGTTTGAGTCGCCGACGTACAGCGGTCGCCGGGCGTCGAGATCGACAATTGCCCGTTGCAGATAGGTCGGATTCGGTTTGCGGTACTCGATACCTTCGAGCGTCGGTGACCGACCGTAAAACGAATCGACGAATTGGTCCAGCCCAAACAGGTCCACGATATGCTCGATCGTCCGGTGTTGATTATTGCTGACGATCCCGATCGGAATCGAGATATCACAGAATGTGTCGACATCGTCGTACAGCGGTTTCCGCCCGTTGCGAAGCATTCCGTACTGGACGGCTGCGGTGTTCATCTCTCGTCGCTCG
>KI543235.1:19612-21999 GCA_000496235.1 uncultured archaeon A07HR60 | reverse complement strand
CATCCGACATGGCCAGGCCATACTGAGTGCAGGACTGATCGTCATAGTCGCGATTTTCGGTCTTGAAGATGCGCTCATCCGGAATCTCATGCTATTGATTGCAGCCGTTGAGATAATCGTGACACCGCGGGTTCTCAAACGAATCGCAGAGTCGGAAGACAATATCGCCGACTGTGAAGGGTCGGTCACTGAAGATGATCTCTCTCGTGAAGTGACCGTTATCAAATCGTATCAAAAACACTCCTGCGAAGTCGAGATCGCCGCTGGCGGTGGCTTTTGCTCCCCGGTTCGATCGGTATCTCGACACGTCACACTGCGACCGGTGAATAGCGAACTGTAACCGAGAGAGCCCCGTTCAGGTGAACGACTGCTCAAACGAACGGATTCCGTCGTCTGCCCCAACCAACTGGACTGTATCGGTGACATCGATCGTGGTATCGGGATCAACATCGGTGATCACGGTCTCTTCGCGCTCGAGAGCGATTACAGTGCACCCGGTCTGACGGCGAATATCAGCGTCTCTGATCGTCTGGCCCCCGAGATCGTGGTCGGTGATCCGGGCGACACCCATCTGTTGATCCAGCGAGAGCAGATCACGGTCGTCTAAGATCCGAGACGCAGACAGTCGGCCGGTCGTTCGTGACAGCGACAGCACGTAATCTGCGCCGGCACGGTACATCTTGGAGACGCTCTCATTGGTTTGGACCCGTGCGACGATCTCCGTCTCCGGCGCCAGGTTTCGGGTGACGAGCGTGACGAACTCTGCGATGGTGTCGTCTGGGAGCGCGATGACGACCGTCTGTGCCCTCTCAATGCCAGCAGCTGTGAGTGTCTCTTCGTCGGTCGCGTCCCCGATCACGTCGACTCCCGGTCGCTCTGTTTTATCGACGATTGTGTACGAGATGTCGTCTTCCGCGAGCGCACTGCTAACAGTCTGGCCAACCTGGCCGTGACCGATCACCAGTGTGTCACCTGTCCCGAACTGTCGCACAGAAGACTGCGTCATCTCGACGAACTGGGACAACTGGCTTTCTTGACCCGACACGAGCAACACTGTGCCCGGCGACAGCGTCGCTGATGGCGCCGGAGCGGCCTGGAAACCCCCACGGAACCACGCTCCGAGGACGTTGACTCCAGTTCGCTCAGGAATCTGACTCTCAGCGAGGGTGTCACCGGCGAGTCTACTCCCGTGATGGATTGACACCTCGGCTAGTTGTAAGTCGCCATCAATATCGACCGCTTTCGTCAGTTCTTGCTGCACGGTGGTAGTCACTTTGGCAGCCAGCGTTTCGCCGAGGACCGATCGCGGCGAAAGGACGCTATCGGCCCCCGCCAAGCGGTGGTATTTGTCCTGTTCGGGTTCATCAACGACACTCACGATTTCGATATCCTCGACAATCTCTCTCGCCGTCAGTATAATGCCAGTGTCGACCTGGTCGTCGATATCGATGAACAGCGCCCGGGCGGTCGTGAGTTGGGCTGCCTGCAACCCGTCGGTCGACACAGGGTCGGCCTGGATCACGGTGTACCCGTCTTCGTAGAGATCTGTCGCCTCGTCGCGGTCAGGTTCTAAGAGCACATAGCTGATCTCTTGACCTTCGAGTTCGGTAATCAACGTGTCAGCCAGCGAGTTGTACGAGCAGATAACCACGTGATCCGCAAGCGATGAAGCGGCTTCCTGAGGAACCGATGTCGAGAGGGCGTTTTGCAAAAACGGTGTCGCAACGACCGGTAGCGCACCGACTAACAAAGCCATGCCGACGAGATCCATTACTGCGACAAACAGTTGCATCTCTGGAGTCGTCCACGGTGCGTCGCCGCCAAAACCAGTTGTCGTGAACATTTCGACAGCAAACTGAAACGAGTCGAGAAACGTCCGCGGACGACCTTCGAACACACGCATCCCCTGCTGGTAGACCGCGGCCGTCGCTGTGAGAACCACGGCAACGAACCCAAAATATCCGATTATTCGCCGTCGCAGACTGTTCATACGCGCGTTGTGTCCGTGACTGACTCAAGACTATCGAAGTAGTCTGGCGGCCCTCTGATTTGGCTGTCGGTGACCTGGTTTGCGATGAAATCCAACAGTGGGCTTCTGACAGTGACACGCCCTGTGGGGTGGGATGGGACTCAGTTGATTGTCTCTTTTGTCACTGTGATGTGGTATCAGTCCCGATAGTCTCAACTTTCTATATCCAGTGGGCTTGCCAGCAGACCCTCGTCATGCCGAACAACGATGTCGGTCGCCACTTCAGTCGGGGTCAGAGCCAGAGCCAGAGCCAGACCCGAGCGGTGGTCCGTTGAGTGGTGTCGATAGCTGAAACAGTATGTTGTCTCGCGGTCTCGCGGC
The DNA here is from genome assembly GCA_000496235.1 of uncultured archaeon A07HR60. Classification (GTDB taxonomy): domain Archaea; phylum Halobacteriota; class Halobacteria; order Halobacteriales; family Haloferacaceae; genus J07HR59. The sequence goes on along the minus strand of KI543235.1, from coordinate 19,649 downwards.
GGTAAAGCCGGTCGTTTTTTGACTCCGGGAAAGAAAG
>KI543235.1:11028-19592 GCA_000496235.1 uncultured archaeon A07HR60 | reverse complement strand
GTGATGAGACACTCCTGTATCCAGGGAATGCGCTGAAAGAAGACGCGCACTATTTTCGACACATCGAGTACGAGACAGAGGGTGACACGGGTCCGAGTGAGACAGCAGAATGGGCACGAGGAACGAAATCACGGCGGCAGGACCACTTCTTGCACGCCGTGTCGAAAGATATCGTTCAGCAGTGCGATGATCGTGACGTAGCACCGATAGCGGTCGGCCACCCGAAGAATATCCGCGAGGATGAAGACTGGGGAAGACACGGCAATAAGCGTCTGCATGATTGGGCGTTTGAAACACTCCTGAGTCAGATCGAGTCCAAAGCCGAAGAACGCGGTATTGAGGTAGAGCGCGTTGACGAGTACAATTTGGCAACATCGATAACATGCTGTGAGTGTGGCGCGAAAACAAAGTCCAACCGGGTTGAACGTGGCTTGTATATCTGTGACGACTGTGGGTTGGTTGCGAATAGCGATGTGAATGCGGCGGAGAATATGCGTGCGACGGTAACTCCGAGTCCTGAAGAGGATAGGAGTAACGGCTGTTTGGCCCAGCCATCGGTACAGTTGTTCGACAAATCAACGGGGAGAGTGGCCCCACAAGAACAGGTGGTTCCGTGAACCACAATATCCCAATCCAGCGGTGCGGTGCCGTGGGAATCCCACGGCTTTAGCCGTGGGAGGAGGTCAACTACTCGGCGGAGTGGTCGTCTCGAGTCACTCAAGTGCGGCGAAAAATCGGTGTGGGTCACTGTGGCGCACGGAGCCCAACTGTGTCCAATCAAGGGTTTGGAAGTGAGTAAACATCTGTCCCGTTTCATCTGCCGTCTCGATCAAGGCAGATGCCCTCTTGCGGTCGACCACTCCAGCGATGAACAACTCGCCACCCTCCGTTTTCTCGAGCCTGGTCACGAGATACAACTGGCCACCCGTCTGATGACGGTACACTTCGTCCTGCTGGAACCCCGCGTCACACGCGTCACGAATCGCAGTTGCCGTCGAGGCTGGGACTGTGTATATCAGCCCCCACCGGTCTGATTGCCCGACAGACGGTGGTGTCGGTGTCGTCTCCGCCGGGACAATACACTGGGTGTTAACGGCTGATTGTTCTGCGAGACCTCTCATCTCGGTGAGAGTGCGCTGCCACGGGTCGACTGAGCCTGTCTGAGATTCGGTCACAACGCTTGATACAACATATATTCACTAAAATACCGGCTCATATATCCCTCGATACGGGTATATATATCTATCAGTTTCTCATATTCGTCAGTGAAGCTTGTATCACTCACCAGTAAATGACCGTTATATCGGCCTATTATACACGTATTTGACGTTCAACTGAGTGATCGTCGACAATGGCAACAGGCCGAGGGCGACGGTGGTTTCTGAGTGCCGCAGGCACAGGTGTGGCAGTCGGACTCGCGGGGTGCACTGGTAATCAACCTGAAAACAGTGGAGAGACGACAAGTGACGCCGAAACCAATTCCGGCGGGGACAGCGACGAGACCGCAAAAGCGGGCGGTACCCTCCGGTTGACACAGACTGGGAACGTCGAATCTGTCGATCCGGTAAACAAAGGCACCGGAGGTGTCAATCAGTGGGGCGAGACGCTCTTGAACTATGATAATGGCCTGCTCCCGCCGGTTACCAACGTGGCATCGGACGTGGAAGTGCTCGACGGCGGCCAGACGTATCGTTTCACGCTCAAAGAGGGGGTTCGCTTCCACGACGGAACAGAACTGACCGCCTCTGATATCGTCTACAGTTGGGAGCGGATCGCGGGCGCGGACAACAGTCAAAATGCCGACGACATCATCGGCGGGACGTTCACCGTCGAACACGAGAAAGCGGCTCCCGACGGAGACGAAGAGGCGGGTCTCGACGATTATATTCCCGGCTCACTCGCAGTACGGGCTCCCGAAAAGTACGTGTTCGAGTTTGATATGCGAGAAGCCTATCACGGCTCGCTCGAGCAGATCGCTTCCGAGAGTACGTTCATGATTATCCCGGAGAACACGGTCGGCGATATCGAGCGTGACGACATCGAAACCGAAGGTCAATACGCGTATCAGGAAGCCTTCGGAACCGACGGTGACGGCCCGCTGGTGGCCGGGACAGGGCCGTTCCAGATCGACAGTTGGCAGAAAGGTGACACGCTGGCCGTGAGTCGATTTGACGACTATCATGGCCAGACCGCCACCATCGACGGGATCGAGTACACGATTTTGTCCGGCTCTGAAGCGGCTTATCAGCGAGCACTCAACGGGAACGTCGACGTGTTCGAAATCCCCGACTCAAAGTTCGATGTCACCCGGCAGGCGAATCTGGAAAGCGTCGGCGGTGGCCGGCAGGTGGGGACATACGAACTCGAAAGTGGCCAGTCTATCAACCACGCTCAGATCGAAGAGCTTGGGACGGACACGCTGTTGTTTAATGCAAATCGGGTTCCATTGGCTGTGCGGCAGGCGGTTGCGGCGATGCTCAATATCGACGATATTGCCGAAAATATCTATCCAAACCAGACGCCAGCCTACTCGTACACCCCACCACAGGCGTACCCGAATCTCGGCGACTTCGCCAGCAGCCGTGAGGCGCAGGTCGCTCACTACACCGACGGGGCTATGGCCCAGACGGAGTTTGGCGAGAGCGGCTACCGCTTCGGGATCGGCGAGTCACAGATGGACCGCGCCCGGGGGCTGATCGAAGATGCCGGCCTGTCTGGTGAGTCGTACACGCTCACCATCCCGACCGACGTGCGGCCAGAAGTGTGGGGCGGAGTTGCCACACGTATCCAGCAGAAGGGCAACTCCATCGGGATCGACGTAACTATCGAGCGAGCCGACTACGGGACTATCATCAGCCAGGGGGTGTTCGAAACGTCGCTCGACTTTTACACGCTTGGCGACTCGATGGAGGTTCCTGCCCCAGACAATATGCTCCGGTTTTACAACCCGCAGACAGCGAGCGGCCAGGCCGCTCAGTGGGGCGACCAGGCTGACGACGGGAGTTGGGCGACCGATGTCCAACAGGCGGCGGCGGATGCGTGGGCCGAGAATTATCTGGGCCACCGCGGCGATAGCGAGAAAAACCAGCGGCTCCGTAACAAGGCATATCTCACCATCGAGGAGGCAATGTGGCAGGAGGTGCCGATTCTCCCGACCGTTCACCGGGTCACTCGCGAGTTCTGGAGTGACGATGTCGATTACACCCCCCCGGGCGTGCAGGGTGACAAAACGTACAACGAGATCACAATCTCCCGATAGCTCACCACACGCCGGCTGCTCATAGCCTCCGTCTGTACACGGCAGGGCGCCGAGTGCCGCCGACCAACCACAACTCTCTGACATACTCTATGGGACGACTTCGATACCTGACGAAGCGGTTTGCACTGGCGCTTCCGGTAATTTGGCTCGGAACGAGTTTCACCTGGTTTGCAATCTTCATGGGGCCGATTGACCCGGCGGCGGTACTCGTGGGTCAGGCCGACCCGCAGGCGACCGACCAGTATCAGGCGGTCCGAGAACAACTCGGCCTTACACAGCCGCCGCTCCAGCAGTATCTCCAATTCATGACTGACATGCTCACCTTCGATTTGGGGTAGACGTGGGTGGTCTATCCCGGTGCAAACGTGAATTCGCTTGTAGTGGACTTCCTGCCCCAGACGATCTGGCTGGGGTTGTGTTCGGTCGCGATTGCCGTCTGTTTGGGCGTTCCACTCGGGTTTTACGCCGGGCTCCGCTCCAATACTTTCGCCGACTACCTCACCTCGGTGTCGGGGATCTCCTGGCGTGCGATGCCGAACTTCTGGCTCGCTGCTATCTTTCTGGCCATTCTCGTCAATTCCGAGGCGACGCTCGGCACGCAGTGGGAGTCGCTCGGAGTGACGATCGACTCTGTCACTGGTAACCCGGATCTGAACTATCTTGCGGGTGACCCATTGGCGTTTATCACTCAGCCGAGTGATACCTTGGCAGCGTTGAAGAAGGTGGCACCCGGCGCGATCGTGCTGGGGTCGGCCTCGATGGGCAACGAGATCCGGATCGGCCGGACCGCGGTGATGGAAGTGAAGAATAAACAGTACATCGACTTTGCGCGGGCGAAGGGCGTCTCGGGTTCCCGGCTAGTCTGGAAACACGTGTTCCGGAACGCACTGGTGCCGCTCGTGCCAATCATCACGACTGAGGCGTTCCTCCTCATCGGCGGGTCTGTCCTCGTGGAGACTGTCTTCGGGATCAGCGGTCTCGGATCACTGTTTTTCGACGCGGCGATTAACGGCGATATTCCCGTGATGGGAACGCTCATGTTCGTGTTCATACTGCTGCTGGTGAGTATCAACTTACTTCAGGACGTGCTCTACACTGTCATCGACCCGCGGGTTGGACTGGAGGGTGACGGATGACCACCCAACAAACACTCTTCCGAGACCACGGGACCATCACCGAACGGCTCCGCGAGAACCCCGGCCCAGCGGCCGTCTGGGCCAGTGTGGGCGTACTCCTGATTGGGCTGCAGGCGGGCGCACTTCTCGAGTTCGCTGGCGTGGTGGCTATCACAGTTCTCGAGACAATCAACGTCGTGAGCCCCGCGGGACTGTCGGTCAGTCCAGCACCGGCAGTCGCGTTCAAACAGGCTGCGGCAGAACTGCCACACCTGCTCGCCAGAGAGACAATCACGGGTCACGGCTACTACTCGGTGGCAGCCGACGAGTGGGTCACTGGCCCGGTGTATTTCGACGGGAACCAATGGGTTGGGACGTTCCTGGGACTCGAGCCGAAACACGCCTGGCTCGTCCGTGTCGGCCTCGTGTACGCCTACACGGCCGCGCTACTGGGCTGGCTGTGGGTCGGGTACCGCCGGTGGCGGCGCCACTATCGGGCCGCTGAGTGGACGCCTCGTGACGACGTTGTCGACCGGTTCCGGAATCACAGCTGGGGATTGTTCGGCTGTCTGATCGTCGTTCTGTTTTTGACGATGGTTGTGTTCGGCCCGGCCATGGCTCCGACCACCAACCAAATCAATAACGTGGACCCGTACAGCTACGAATTCAAATACTACGATGAAGCAGCCGGTGAAGTTACCACCGCCACCGTCGGCACCGCGAACAGTGTCTCCTTTTCAGATAATACACAGACCGTCGGGCTCTGGAGTTACGACGAGTTTGGCCGATTCCATCCCGCTGGAACCATGCCGGACGGCCAGGACCTGTTCACATTCCTCATGCACGGGGCCCAGCTATCGCTCGTGGTCGGGCTAGTGACCGTGGTGTTGTCGACAGTGCTAGCGACGACGGCCGCGCTCCTGTCGGCTTACTACAAGGGATACGTCGATCTCGGGATGGTCTTACTCTCAGATGCCATCTTCGCGCTGCCGGGGTTACTGTTGATCATTATGTTGTCAGTCTTACTCGGCGGGACGTGGATCGCCAGCGTCTACGACGGCGGGGTGTTGCTCGCGTTGATTTTCGCTGCCACTGGCTGGCCGGGACTGTGGCGCTCCATCCGGGGGCCCGCTCTCCAGACGGCCGAACAGCCGTGGATCGATGCTGCCCGGAGTTTCGGCCAGACTCCCCGTGTTACCATGCGCAAACACATCCTTCCGTACCTCGCGGGCTATCTCCTCGTCTACGGGTCGATGAGTCTCGGTGGCGTCATCATCGGGATTGCTGGCCTCTCGTATCTCGGGCTTGGTGTGAATCCGCCAGCCCCGGAGTGGGGTCGCGCCGTCGACATGGGCCAGTCGTATATCTCGTCATCGTCGTGGCATATCTCGATCGTCCCCGGCACGGCCGTGACGCTGCTGGTCATCGGATTCAACGCGCTCGGAGATGGGATTCGTGACGCGATTGATCCCGAATCCGAGGCAGAAGCTGCCAACACCGCCGGCGCGGATCGTGGAGGTGGGGCCTAATGGCCGAGCCTCTGCTCGAAGTGGAAGACCTCTCTGTCGTGTTTCACACCGATAGAGAGACGATCCGTGCCGTCGACGGGCTCAATATAACCGTCCGTGAAGGTGAGGCTGTGGGCCTTGTCGGAGAGTCGGGCTCTGGCAAGACCGTCACTGCCCGGGCGATTCTCGGATTAGTTGACCATCCCGGTGTCATCGAGTCGGGCAGTATTCGCTATCAGGGAGTGGACCTCACCGAGACCGGATGGGACGGATATCGGGGCGATATGGCCGTCGTCTTCCAAGACCCGATGGGAAGTCTCAATCCAGTCTACACGGTAGGCAACCAGATTCGCGAGGCGCTCCGGATTCACCAGGGACTCAGGGGCCGTGACGCCCGAGCCGAAGCGATCCGACTGCTCGAGGCCGTCGGAATCCCGGACGCGGCCGGCCGGGTTGGAGAGTACCCTCACCAGTTTTCTGGTGGCATGCGCCAGCGGGCCGTGATCGCGACTGCCGTCGCGTGTGCGCCAGATCTGCTCATCTGTGACGAACCGACGACGGCTCTCGACGTGACGATCCAGGCGCAGATCCTGGAGTTGCTCGCGAATCTCCAACGCGATGAGGACCTCGCAGTTCTGTTCATCACTCACGATATGGGTGTGATCGAAGAGACAACCGACCGCGTGAACGTGATGTATGCCGGCCAGATTGTCGAACGAGCGCCGGTGGAGCGCCTCTTTGCCGAGCCACGCCACCCGTACACTCGGGGACTCCTTGCGTCGATCCCGGGCGTCGGCGTGAAGACAGATGTCCTCCCGACAATCGAGGGGCAGGTACCAACACCGGAGACGCCAGCCGAGCGCTGCCGATACGCGGATCGCTGTCCCAAGGCATTTGATGACTGCGAGACGCTCGACCCGTCGCACGTTAGTATAGCCGCCAACCACAGCGCCGCCTGTCTGCTGTTCGACGAGGACCGCCGGCCGGCAGATGTCTCAGTCAGCACTGGCGCGCCGGGGTTAGACGACACCACCGGCCAAGCCGAGCAGATTCAGCCGGACGGCCGCTCGAGTGGCCGGACTGACGGGGGTGATCGCTGATGTTCGGGCTTGGGGGCGACTCTGACCCGTTCGAAGAGTCCGTCGTTCCCGGAGAACCGTTTCTCGAAATCGAGGAGCTCCAGACGTACTACGACGAGGGCGGATTTCGTGGCGAGCCGGTCCGCGCCGTCGATGGTGTCGACCTGACGGTGGCTGCCGGGGAGACAGTCGGTGTGGTCGGCGAATCCGGCTGTGGAAAGACCACACTCGGCCGCACAATCGTCGGGCTCGAGTCGCCCTCCGGGGGTCAGATTCTGTCTCGCGGGGTCGACGTGACTTCATTGTCGGGCTCGGCACTCCGACGGTGGCAACGCGACGTGACCATGGTGTTTCAGGATCCCGGCGGAAGCCTCGACGACCGGCTCACCGTCGGTGAGATCATCCGCGAGCCACTGGATACTCACGACATTGGGACGCCCGACGAGCGTCGTCGACGCGTGTTCCAGATGCTAGAACGGGTTGGTCTCAGCGATGAACACTTCTACCGGTATCCGCACCAGTTTTCCGGCGGCCAGCGCCAACGAATCGGCATCGCACGTGCACTTGTCGTCGACCCGGAGTTCGTCATTCTCGACGAGCCCGTTTCCGCGCTGGACGTATCGGTTCAAGCACGAATCATCAATCTTCTCGAGCGACTGCAGGATGAGCTTGGGCTCGCATATCTGTTCATCGCGCACGATTTGAGCGTCGTCCGACACATTTCCGACCGGGTTGCGGTGATGTATCTGGGTGGGGTCGTCGAACAGGGAGCCACGGAGGCTGTGTTCAACTCCCCGTCACACCCGTACACGACAGCGTTGTTGTCGGCTGTCCCTGGCACCCACGCACGTGGAATCGAAGCCGATGGGGCACGAATCACCCTCCCCGGAACCCCACCGAACCCACGCGACCCGCCGTCAGGCTGCCCGTTCACCACTCGATGTCCGGCTAAAATCCGCCCATCTGACACCGAGGTGGCCCTTCCAGACGACGTTTGGACGGGGATCGACGAGCTTCGAGCCCTTCTTCGCGAACGGGCGCGTCGAGATGGGTCTGTCGTCGGAACTGTTGCCACTCGGCTCGGGCTATCGAGTGACGACGCGGTTGCAGCTGCTGCCGAGGAACTGTTCGGTGGTCATGACCTCCCGCCGTCTGTAGATGACGTGATCGATTCTGTGGTGGACCGTGCTGCCGCAGGTCGAAACGCAGAAGCCGCCGAGCAGCTCCGCGATCAGTTTGGCAGCGTCTGTGACGAAATCCATCCCGATCCAGCGTCGCCGGCCACCGAGTCGCGAGCGAGCGTCAGTGATGATAGCCACACCGCTGCTTGTCTCCGAGTTCAGGACAACTACGACGACACATCGACGGTGATTGACCGCCGGTACCGAACGTCACGCCGAGCGACCCAATCCACTCCCGACGGAACGAGAGAGGATTGACCGTCCAAACTGCGACTGTCTGTGATGCAAACGAGGTGATCATCAAAGACAGCCTCACCGGTTGAGCGACTCGTTCGGCTCGTCACTCGATTCGTCTCGTGATGATGACCGATCCGCACCGTGACTCGGGGGCAGACCGAATACCCGGCGGAGGGGCCGTATAA
>KI543235.1:8428-11008 GCA_000496235.1 uncultured archaeon A07HR60 | reverse complement strand
AACGACGTATGTGTGAAGTGCCTCGGGGTCAGGCCTCGAGGCTTCCTGGGTCACCGACGGAACTTGCAAGACGCATTCTCGGCTGAATCAGTCCCACAGCGGTTCTCATCTCCACAGGCGTGTCTGTGGAGGCTCCCACTCCGAGTGAGAGTGACGGGTCGAGGGTCTGACCGCCCGTGTTTGTGGACTTGAAGCCAGACCAAGCAACCGCCATATTATCGCGAATTGGCTGTGTGGAATGACAGAGTGTGGGTTGGAGAGAGAGTGTCGGCTTCATCCACGGGGGCACGTGGTTCGAGAGACTGCGTCTCTCGTCATCACGGAAGAGTGCGTCTTCCGAACGACTCCGTGGCATTCGCCGTGGTATTTCTGTCAAAGCGCGTCAGGTCGCAACAGTCCACAAACCCATACCGAGACTGAAACCACGATATGCGTGGGTCCTTCTGCTTGTCTTCGACAATCTTACCAAACATATCTTCTTTACAGAGTCTGTATTGTTTGGTAAGACAATGCCCAGCCAGCCACCAGCGCCCGACTCGCTCCCACAGTACCTCGTTGAAGGTGTCCCGAAGCAGGACGAGACAGACTTACGCGCTCTCCAGGACTGGATCGACGACTTGCGTGGTCGCTGTCAGTGACTCAGCGGGGCCATTCCGACGGATAGCGACGGTGACTCGATGAGCGACGGCTAACTCGAGCGTAATATCGGGTTTCTCGAGGCGATGACGCTCGGCGGCGGAACGATCATCGGGGCGGGGATCTTCATTCTCCCCGGAATTGCGGCCGAAGAGGCCGGGCCAGCGAGTTCGGTCTCGTTCCTCACTGCAGGGTTCGTTGCCTTACTGGCGGCCCTCTCTTTGTCAGAACTCGCGACCGGGATGCCAATCGCCGGCGGAAGTTACCACTACCTCAATCGGGCGCTGGGCGGTTTCTTCGGGAGTATCGTCGGATGGGGGATGTGGACCAGGTTACTGTTTGCCAGCCCGTTCTACATGATTGGGTTTGGGCAGTATCTCGTCGCTCCACTCCTGTTTCTTGACGGCCGAGCGCTCGTCGTACTCTTCGGCCTCCTCGGGCTGTCGCTGATCGTCGGCGTCAACTACTACGGCACCGAGGAGTCCAGCCAGCTGCAGAACGTGATGATCGGCGCCGAAACCGTCGTCGTCCTCGCGTACGTCGTGCTCGGGCTGTTCTTCATTGACCCGACGAACCTCGATCCGTTCGCCCCGACGGGGCCGAGTGGCATCATCGCGACGACCGGCGTCGTCTTCGTCTCCTTCCTCGGCTTCGAGATCATCGCGACGATCGCAGGCGAGGTCAAGGACCCGAGTCGGAACATCCCGCTGACGATGATCCTCTACGCGCTCGTGATGATCGTGACGACGGGTGTGCTCCCGTACCAGGCGATCGGTGATTCGCTGGTTCCGGTGTCGGACGTCGCGGTCGTCTTTGCCGGCGCCGTCGGCGTGGTGGCAATCGTGGCGGCTGCCGCCATCGCCGCGATCTCGAGTTCGAACTCGTCGGTGCTCGCCGCGGCACGGGTGAACTTCGCGATGGGCCGAGACGATCTGATGAGCGACTGGCTCAGCGTTACCCACGACCGGTTCGGAACGCCGCACCGGGCGATCATCGCCACCGGCGCCGTCATCGCGCTGTTGATCGCCGCCGGCCTACAGGTCGAAACGATCGTCGCCCTTCTGGCCGAGGTGGCCAGCTTCAGCTTCCTCGTCTCCTACTCGCTGGTCCACGTCGCACTTGTCGTCTTCCGCCGGGCCGACCCAGAAGACTACGACCCGTCGTTCAAGATTCCGGACATCCTGTACCCAGCAGTCCCCGTTCTGGGTGTGATCCTGACAGTCGTCGTCATCTCACAGATGGCGCCCATCATCATCGGCCTGGGACTGGGCATCGTCGGGATCGGCGTCGGCTGGTACTTCGTGTACGTCAGGGACCACGCCATCGACCGTGGACTCATCGATGAAGCCATCGCACCGACGACGGATACTTACCGGGTCCTCGTCCCGGTTGCGAACCCCGACACCCAGCGGGATCTCGTCCGGCTCACGGCCGCCACCGCACACGCGCATACCGACGAAGGAACACCCGAACTCGTCGCCGTCAACGTCCTCCAAGTCGCGGATCCCGACCCACAGCAAAACGTCGCCGCAGAGCGGCTCGAACACCAACGCGATCTGCTCGAAAGAGCCCGAGACATCGCGGCCGAGATGGACGTCCGGTTACGGACGGTCGCGATGACTGGCGAACGCGTCGACGAGACGATCCTGGAGGCGATCGTCGACGAGGAGCCCGATCAGGTGCTGCTCGGGTGGGGTGGGACACTGACACGGAACGGGCACGTCTTCAGTCCGAACCCCGACTCCGTCGTCGAAAAGGCTCCCTGTGAGGCGACGCCCATGACGCTACAAAATGAGCTGATCGGTACCCCCGTCGCGCTCGCGGGTCCCGGGCCCCACTCATCGGTCGCCGCGCGGCAAGCGGCCGATTTCGCCACTGTCGATGGGACTGTGCCCACGCTGCTGAACGTCCAGCAACCGACGGGGGGCAACGATACTGCCGCGT
>KI543235.1:7252-8408 GCA_000496235.1 uncultured archaeon A07HR60 | reverse complement strand
CGAATCGGCTTGTACGGCGACCCGATATCTGTTGGGAACGGCAGGTGAACCAGTAAGTCCAGATCACCGTCCGCGAGTGTGTCTTTGATATTGGCTGACTCGGCACTCAGCCGACCGTGTGCGTGCTGGCCGTCCATGAGCACCTCGACGTAATCGAAATCGTGAGTGCTCGCGAATTCGAGTTGACTATTGAGCGGTGACGAGACTGACGTAACAAAGCCGATTCGTGGATTCATGAGTGCAAGTGGGTGTGGTGTCGAGAGTGGTTTGGAGACGCTCTGCCCGGTGCCGCCTGGGTGCCGGTCACCGCCCGCTCGCTGGAGGACATGGGCAGACACGTCCCGAGAAGCCGTCAGCCAGACGGGAACGCCTCTGTAACTGTGCCCGGCTGTCAGCCGACGAGAACCCGAGGACTATCATCGCTGCCCTTGGATGGTATCGGTGGTCGCCGACGATGGTGTTTCGGCCGTCACCGTCTCGGCAGAGTGATACAACGCCTTCCCCGAGTCGGCGTCGAATAGGTGAAGCCGCTGAGTGTCGGCCGTCAGTGAGACGACATCACCGATGTCGACTGCCGACCGGGGGGGGAGACTGACTTCCATTTCGGTGCCGCCTACGAGCCCTCGGATTAGCAGCGAGTCGCCCAGCGGTTCGGTCACGGTCACCTCCATGCTCAACGGACCGGTCCGATCTTGCTGCAGATCCTCTGGGCGGACTCCCAAGACGACCGGTTTCTCCGTCTGGAGGCTGGTCCGATCGAGACGTGGGAGTGCCAACGTGTTCCGGCCCCACGTCACTTCTAGCGTGTCGTCGTGGCGTTGGAGCCGTCCTTCGACGGTGTTCATTCCCGGACTCCCGATGAACTCTGCGACAAAGCGCGTGTCAGGCGCGTCGTACAGTTGCTGCGAGGGCGCCACCTGCTGCAGTTCGCCGTCGAACATCACAGCAACCCGGTCGCCGAGCGTCATGGCCTCGACTTGGTCGTGGGTGACGTACAGCGTCGTCGTCTGGAGTTCGGCGTGAAGTTCCGCGAGTTCGGCCCGCATCTGCACGCGTAGCTTGGCGTCCAGATTCGACAGTGGCTCGTCCATCAGGAACACCTCGGGGTCACGAACGAGTGCCCGCCCGATCACGACCCGCTGTTGTTCTCCACCGG
>KI543235.1:6207-7232 GCA_000496235.1 uncultured archaeon A07HR60 | reverse complement strand
AGCAGCGCCTGCTCGAAATGGTCGCAAAAGCGATTGACGTACGTGAACGGTTCCTCAGCCAACTCGACAGAGAGTGTGACTCTCTCGAGCGAGCCGTTGAGACACTCCCCTCGATACTCGAGGAGGTGTGCTCACTCGCGGACGAGCGCTTGCAGACAGCGGAGTTTGGCGCATTGGAGGCGTTTCGGACGCGAATGACGACTCTCGCAGACCAGTGTGAATCCACCGCACAACGCCGACAACGAGTAATTAATTCCCACGAGACACTTCATCTGGACGACATCGATCTGCCGACATATCTGTATCAGGAGCTGTCTGTGTCGTATCCGGTTTTGGCAGGAGTCGGACAACTCCTCAATCAACTCGACTCCCTGAAGCGCCGTGTCGACCGCGAGATAGCCGCGTTCTGACCATCTCTCGTCTCTTTGCGGGCCGAATGAGTGATGCGTTTACTGAGAGCCGAGGAGAAAGCCCCGCGCAGCCGCGGGAATGAATCCAATGACTCGGAGCCACTCAGTCCGGTTTCTTTTCTTTTCTTTTCTTTCTTATTTTTACATTTAAATGAACAGTTCTATCTAAAAGGCAGACATATGATATGCTGCTGCGGGGAACTCACTCACGCTCAAGACGGCGACGAGTGAGTCTCAACTCCTCCTCGCACACCACCGCAGCCCGACCAGCAGTAATTGGCATATCGTCCCCGAGAACTCTCCACAACTAATCCAGATTCACAGTCTGGTATTCCGACTGAGCGCACGACTGAATCGAGCAGGTAATCCAGTGGGCTTGATAGAGGGTTTCACGCTCGCGGATACGAACTCATGGTTCGTGGTAAAGGGGTGATGAGATCGTCACACGTGAGATGGATCGGAGTCAGCGGTGATGTTGACGGGGCCACCTGTCTGATGAAGTTATTTGACACGTGAATTGGTGGTACGGAGATCGAAGATGACACCAACTCTGTCCCGCTGAGCGCTGGTGGCGACACACCAGACTTCATCACTGGCCGGGAACGTCGGTCACCC
>KI543235.1:4494-6187 GCA_000496235.1 uncultured archaeon A07HR60 | reverse complement strand
TGAGCCAGCCACTGCGGCTCTCTCACCCCCGACTCCATGTCTGCAGATAGTCCAGTCTCGGTCCCGGCGACTTGCGGCTTCCAGTGCACCTGACCGATATCCGCCAGTGAGTCGGCCCACAGACCGTGGCCCCGACCGAACACACCGGTCTTCGGCCGGTCTGATGCGTCATGTGCCGCGAGCCCCCACAAAAGATAACTCACGCTGAAGTCTCTGTGGGCAACGGCTGCCGATACATCGCCCTGGATTTGTGGCGTGCGGTATCCATCTGTTCAACAGAGCCGATGGAGACCGCGTCTCCAGAGAGTGACGGGTGGCCGACCGCTCGCGGCAGATAAACAGGGCTGTCGGAGTCCACACTGTCCCAACCCAGCGGCACCGTACTGTGGGAATCCTCGCGCATGAGCGGGGAGGATGTCAATTCTGACCCCCCCTGTCCACTCTCCGGGACCACTAATCCGCTAGAGTCGTTACCTACTCACATGGACGACACTGACCCGTTGGCTGACGAACTCGCCGAGGCCGTTGAGGAAGCTAACGGACAACTTGCCGACGATCAAGACCCCACAGAACTCCGCGACTTTATCAAAACTGCAGAGAATGATGCGTTGATCGAAATGGCTCGGTTGGTTCTGGAGGACGTTACCGAGGACAGCGGCACCGACTAGTCGTTGATTGACCCCGTGTTCCGTCGGGGCGTCGACCTGGATTTCGTCGGGCTCGGTGCTGCCCTCGTCGGAGGTGTAACGGAGTCTGTCTGCTCGTCGCCCGGTTCTCACAGTCGGCCCCAGCCGAGCATAGGGTGTGGTGGCCGAGTGACTGCCCCTCGTGGATGAGCGCCATGGCGACGCGCAACTGAGTGTCCGGTTCAGAAGGGCAGTGAGAGGTACTCCGCGGGGACGGCGTTTCTCACGGTCACCAGCGGGTCGACGACCTGACTGACCTCAGGTGCCATGCAAGCCGTCATACACTCACACATAGCTCCGGGGGCAATCGGAGTCGCGACTGGCCGGCTGTAAGATACTGAATTGTTGACCACAGATACGCCGGAGCTCACGTAACGTGTCAGTCGTATCATCTGCAGGTCGATTGGTCGGCTCACCGGTCAGGCCGAATCTGCGCACATGGTAGTACCGGAAATTCCGACGATGACGCGGTCGGTCGATTTCGATACCGGTCTTCGGTAAGCCTCTTGGAAACAAACCTGAACGCCTCTCTGAGGGGATGTGTGAGTGCCGTGCCAGATGGCAGGGCCACGATCTGGTCGGTTTCCTCGGAGCCAGTCACTGCTTCGACACCGGTGTCAGAGCCTCAGTCTCGATGAGAGACAGCACATCGGCCAACCCGGTACCCTCATAGGTTGGATCAGACGTGAGTTCGTAGTCAGAGCGGTGCTCACGGCGCAGAAAAACGGAATCGATGCGGGCCCGCTCTGCGGCGACGATGTCACCGTTGGAGTCGCCGACGTACAGCGGTCGTCGGGCGTCGAGATCGACAATCGCACGTTGAAGATAAGTCGGATTCGGTTTACGGTACTCGATACCTTCGAGTGTCGGCGACCGACCGTAAAATGAATCGACGAATTTGTCCAGCCCAAACAGGTCCACAATATGCTCGATAGTCCGATGTTGATTGTTACTGACGATCCCGATTGGAATCGAGATATCACAGAATGTGTCGACATCGTCGTACA
>KI543235.1:0-4474 GCA_000496235.1 uncultured archaeon A07HR60 | reverse complement strand
AGTCACCCACATTTGCCGGGTCAGCGACGATTTCCCGGTGTGAGCACGTGGCTTGCAGTCCAAGCTGCTATATAGCTGTTCGAACCGTCACGTACGGCTGCGTATTTGTTCGGGCCGCTCACGAGCACTCAAGTCGGTGATATACCGCTCATAGCAGCCTTCTTGAGCCTGAACGAGGAGTTGCTAATCCGGAATGGCAGAAGACACTGGGAAGAGGGTTGGACCGCGTTCGAGACGACGATTTATTGTGACTGGCGGCGCGCTTGGGCTGGCCGGACTGGCTGGCTGTACCAGCAGCGGCAGCGACGAGGCCGGGGCAGGGCTCGAGTCAGGCAGTGAGGGCAGCAGTGAGGGGCCAAGCGACCCGCTGCTCACGGATGCCTCGGAGTTCGACCCCGCGAATCCTAATTGGGAGGAGAATAACTATTTGTTAAGCGCCATCGCAGAGAACGATTACTTCCAAGGGAGCCGGACGGACCTGGAGAACATGGAAAACCAGGATGTCGACGAGATAGCCCACGGCAAACCCCCGAAGGAACTGCCCGACGACGAGAGCGAATGGGTTGATCCCGATCCTCTCATTTTCGTGGACAAGCCTGGAGAATCTGGCGAAGCACAGTTTGAGGAGACGATACAGCCGCTCTTGGACCGGCTTGAGGAGACGACCGGGCGGTCAGTCGAGTGGCAGCCGGTCGACTCGAATGCAGCGACAGTCGAGGCGTTCCGGTCGGGTCGCGGACACTTGGGGGACATATCGACCGGGACATCAGCGTTCGGCGTCAACCTCGGCGGCGTCGTACCGTTTGCAGCCCCGATCAGTCCCTCGGGCCAGTTCGGATATCGACTGTTAGCGCTCACCCGCGCTGGCATGGACGAGATTCAGTCGGTCAACGACTTACCGGATCACAAGATTGCTCACACCGAGCCGGCGTCGAACTCCGGCAACCAGGCACCGTCTGCGCTGTTCGACCAGTTTTTTGACGTGACGCCGGGTGAAGACTACGAAGTGGAGTTCTCGGGCGGTCACGACCAAACCGGTCGCGGGATCGCCGTCGGCGATTACGATGCTGGCCCGATCTGTAGTACGTGTCTGGACGACCTCGTCCAGGCGACCGACGATCTGAATTACGACGACTACAAAGTGGTTTGGGCTAGTAACCCGTTCCCACCCGGTCCGCTCGTCCACCGCTACAACCTCCACCCGGATATCGTCGAAGGGATCAAGAAGGCGACGATTGGGACCGACTGGACGGGGACTGACTACGCGGAAGCGACCGGTGAGGCCGAGTACATCTCGATGGACTACAAACGTGTTTTCAACGACATCCTGATTATACAGCGGTACAACGACGTT
Source organism: uncultured archaeon A07HR60 (assembly GCA_000496235.1). Classification (GTDB taxonomy): domain Archaea; phylum Halobacteriota; class Halobacteria; order Halobacteriales; family Haloferacaceae; genus J07HR59. The sequence goes on along the minus strand of KI543235.1, from coordinate 3,120 downwards.
GAGTACGAGAGCGGAGCCCTGTAAATGCTTGAAGCCGAGAATCTTGGGAAGACGTACCCAACTGGTGACCAAGCGCTGCGGGATGTCTCGGTGAGGATCGACGGCCGCGAGGTCGTTGCGATGATCGGCCCGAGCGGAGCCGGCAAGAGCACGTTCGTCCGGTGTATCAACCGGCTCGTCGAGCCGACGACCGGCCGCGTCCTCCTTGACGACCGCGACCTGACCGCGCTCGGGGAGACCGAACTCCGGAACGCGCGCCGGGACATCGGGATGGTATTTCAAGAGTACAATCTCGTCGAACGGCTCACTGTGATGGAAAACGTCCTCTCGGGGCGGCTCGGCTACGTCTCGAACTGGGCCGCGCTACGCCGGGACTTCCCGCCTGAGGATGTCGAACGGGCCTACGAACTGCTGGAGTTGGTCGGCCTCGACGACATGGAGAACAAGCGGGTCGACGAGCTCTCCGGTGGCCAGCGTCAGCGCGTCGGGATCGCTCGGGCGGTCGTTCAGGAGCCGAAAATCGTTCTTGCCGACGAGCCAACATCGAGTCTGGACCCAGAGACGTCGCGGAACGTGATGGAACTACTGACCGACATCGCCGTCAGGCGCGACGTGCCCGTGTTAATCAACATCCACGAAGTGGATCTGGCCGAACGGTACGCCGACCGAATTTTGGGGCTCCACGACGGGGAGCTCGTGTTCGACGGACCCGCGGCCGACCTCATGGACGAGTCGAAAGGCGTCATCTACCGAGGCGAGGAGCCTCCCGAGTCGACGACAGTGGTCGGAACGTCCGACCAGACCGATGTCGAGACGCCGGGTCGCCGCCCCAATCCGGGGTCCCTGTCGGTGGAGGACTGATCGATGGCGACCGGATCGGGCACCTCGGTCGACCGACAGACATGGCGGCGCCCGACTGCGTTTCGGAACCGCTACACGAAGTGGGCGGTGTATGTGGTCGTTCTCGCGCTCGTCGTCTGGTCGGTGACGAGCCTCAGATCACGCCAGGTCGTTCCTTTCGGGACTTGGCTACGGCTACGAACTGATCGAGTCGATGCTGCTCCCGAGACCGGCAACGAAAACGTGTTCAGATTGCTGGATCGCATGGTTGAGACGATCGCGATGGCGATGATCGCGACCGTCGCCGGGATCGCTATCAGTCTGCCGGTGGCGTTCGGAGCGGCCGGGAACCTCTCGCCGCGACCGATATACTATCTGAGCCGAGGAGTCATCAGCGTCTCACGTGCCATCGACGGGCTCATTATCGCCATTATCGCCGTCATCGCGCTCGGGTTCGGCCCGCTCGCGGGGATCGTCGCAATCAGTTTCAAGACGATCGGCTTCTTTTCGAAGCTTTTCGCCGAGGACTTGGAGGATATCGACATGGGCGGCGTCGAAGCCGTCCGGGCCACCGGCGCGAATCGCTTTCAGAGCGTCGTCTACGGCGTCGTCCCACAGGTCGTTCCGCGGTTCGCCGGCCTCGCTGTGTACCGCTGGGATATTAACATCCGGTCGTCGACAATCGTCGGGATCGTGGGTGCCGGCGGACTCGGCGTACTCCTCCAACGTGCGTACTCACGATACGAGTACGACTACGTCGCGGCGATCCTGATCGCGATCATCCTCGTCGTGATAGTCGCCGAGTTCGTGAGTGCGGTCGTCCGCAGGAGGGTTCAGTGATGGCGGGCGCATCACCCGAGTGGCGCCGGTTCGACACCCGCCAGCGGGTCTTCCGAATCGGAAGCGTGATTATCGCGGCCGCTATCGTCGTCGTCTCGTGGGAGTGGCTCGACATCAGCCTCCAGTACGTGACGACCGCGCCGACCCAGGTCGGCGACTTACTCGGACGAATGTATCCGCCCGACTGGGCGTACCTCCCGAATGCCGTCGAACCGCTCGCCGAGACAATACAGATCGCCGTCGTCGGGACGATCGGCGCGGTCCTGATGGCGGCGCCGGTCGCGTACATCACCGCTGAGAATACGACTCCGAACCGAGCGACGTACGCACTTGGGAAACTGATCGTCACTGTTTCGCGGTCGGTTCATACAATCGTGTGGGCGTTGCTTTTTGTCGTGATGTTCGGCCCTGGTGCGCTTGCTGGAACGGTCGCGACGGCGGTTCGCTCAATCGGATTCGTCGGGAAACTACTCGGTGAGGAAATCGAAGAGATCGACTTCGGGCAAGTTGAGGGAGTCAGGGCCAGCGGCGCGAGCCGCTTCCAGGTTCTGGTATACGGGATCGTCCCGCAGATCAAGCCTGCGTTAGTCGGCCTCTCGGTGTACCGGTGGGATATTAACGTGCGCGCGGCTACAATTTTGGGCTTCGTCGGAGCGGGCGGCATTGGAGTCGAGTTGTTCGAAGCAATCGACTCGTTCGCCTGGCGAACAGTGTCCGCCCTGTTGATCGCCATCCTCGGAGTGGTGCTCGTGAGCGAGGGTGTGTCAGCGTACGCGCGCAAGAAGGTGCGCTAGTAACCCTCCTCTCCCGGCGTGTTGTGTGAACTGGCCGGGCCAGTGTCGGTTGGATTTGCCGGGACGGATTGTGTCGGAGCGAAACCACCGGCAGTCGTCAACCGGGATCGGCGATAAAAGCGCCTCATCTCAGTCACTGCACGGGAGTGACCGGCTCTCAGAGAGAGTAACTGATCCGTTCACCGGCGTCGAAGCCGTTGCGCATCGCTGCGTGAAGCCGGGCTTCACCGGTGATCCAATCGCCCGTGCAGTAGAGCCCCTCTTCTTCGGCGGCCCGCAGCGGCCCTCGACGGGCCTCATCCTCTGGCAGTGCGTACTTCCACCCCTGTCCATCTGTCCAATCGGGGTCGGCCAGCCGCTCGTCGTCGAACAGTGTCGCGGTCATCTCCGCGAGTGTGGCCTCGTTGTCCTCGTTTGGGTCGTCGTAGTGCGCCTCAGACCACACCTCGCCCGGCTGGACCACCAGCACGGATTCCCCGTCGGGGACGTGGCCGGGCTTACACTCCTCGCGTGCTATCCAGCCGACAGGGTGATCTTTTCCGGGATTGACCAGTGCGTAGTAGGGCTTGTCTAGCCGGAACGGGTAGTGGAGGACGGCCGACCATACCGTGCGGTAGGGGACCTTCGCGACGGTGTCAAGCAATTG
>KI543234.1:540019-544013 GCA_000496235.1 uncultured archaeon A07HR60 | reverse complement strand
GATCTTGATCCGGAGGACGCAGATGCTGCAGCGAGCGTGAGCAATCTCGACGGCGGTGAGAACGCGACCGTTGATCTGCAGGAGGCCGTTGCAGCTTCGCAGGTGAGCTACGAACAACTGTCCATCGCTGTCGAAGATGATGCCGGCACTGTGGAACTGCAGGCGGACGCAATCCCAGAACCACCAGAAAATGAAGCAGCCGAACTGATCGGAGATAACGCCGTGATCTTGTATCTCCAAATCGAATCTAGCGCATCGGACCTCCAATTGAACGACGAGAGTATCTCTGAGGCGAGTATCGACTTCGCTGTGAGCGAGAGCGTGTTCCAGGGTCGCCTGATCGACCGCGATGACCTGCAACTCTATCGGTTCAACGAGACGGTCGACGAGTGGGTGCCGCTCCGAACTGAGCGCGTCGACACCCGCAGTTATCCTGCGTTCGGTCCACACTTCTCTGTCCTTGCTGTCGGATATCCGGTCCAACCGGAGTTCCAAGTTGTCGAGGCAACGCTCGTGAACCCCGAGGTCGAAACTGACCAGCCAGTGGCAGTTGCCGTGGAATTGGCCAACACCGGCACTGGTTCTGGCGAGTTCCAGGCGACATTGGATGCCGGACAGCCATAGACGGTTTCCGACAGTGTCAGGATCGCGCCGAATAACGCGGAAAGAGTGGTCCTCAAGCAGTCCGTGCCCGTTCTCGGCACTTACGATGTCGAGGTTAATGACCAACCCGTCGGCTCGGTGAAGGTCAGCGAGACTGTAGCCGAAACTCCCACGCCAACGCCAGCGGAAACGCCAACACCGACAGAAACGGAGACGGCGACTGAAACGCCGACTTCGACCGAGACGGAGACAGCAACACCGACGCCGGAAGACGGCGTGCTTGGATCCGGTGCAATCGTCGCGCTCATCGCACTAATCGCGCTGGTCGCGGTTGCGATACTGGCGACTCGCTGCAAGGCCGAGTAACCGAGCGCGCATATCCATGACGAGTGCCCCAGAGCGCTCGTCCTGTGACCTCAGTTTGCAATCACTGGCCGACTGACGGCTAGTCTTTTTATAATATTCACCCGCTGATCGAATAACCCGAATCTGAAGTGATTCGAATATGTGACTTCCGTGCCCACGGGGAACTGATAGTAATCAAAACGCTGACGATGTTTAACTGAGATGGTTCTTTCCTACCTATTGACCCGCCTGGCTTCAGTCGACAAGATGACCACTTATCCGTCAAAATAGTCCATCAGCCGGTCGAATGAGCCACGAGCGCGCTGTGCTACGTGGTGGCGGAATGACGCGCTCAAGATCTATCTCAAAACAAACTTAAACCTTCTAATAATTTATTTATACGTCGCCACTCATGTCAGCTTCAACAAGTGAGCCACGATTGCGACGATGCGATAGCAGCCGTGTGATCTCTTTCGGTGAGAGTTCCCTCTGAGAGTGAGCGTGGGTGGTGTATTGCGGTCCGATTAGAATCTAGAATAAACGATGACAGACACAACTGACAAGATTCGTGCACTGTTTCTGACAGCGGTGATGGTTGGTTCTCTTTTCGGAGCCACCGTCGCGTTCTCAGGAGGCGTCGCCGCTGCGGACAGTGGGACTGTCACGACGCCCAGTAGTACCGTACCTGAAGAAACAAATCAGTCGTTCACACACACAGCCAACCTCACGCTGAATAACGACCAGGATCTTCAGTTCTTCCGGGTCGACTTCAGCCCAGACAGTCCAGTCAACCCAGACTTGGGCAACGTCACTGAATCTGACTTGACAGTCGAGGGGAGTGCAATCGACACTCCGCGAACCTCCCCCGATGATTTCACCGAATTGAGCGCGAGCAACGGTGTACTCACGTTCAAACTGCAGAGCTCGGACACAGCATCAGATACTCAGTCGGTCACTCTGACCGTGGATAACGTAACCACACAGTCCGTCGATTCGAACACGGATTTCAAATTCAACGTCTCGTACCGAAACACTGCAAACGCGCAGTTCGACGTGAATGAAACGACAGCCGGCGTGGATGGAACTGGCTACACGATTGAGGACACGGATGCTCCCGCAGTGGAGCTCTCGGCGTCGGTCGACTCGACGGACATCACCACCGAAGAGAGTCTGACTGGCCAGATCAGCGCGAACTCTGGTGACCGCGACGTCACGGTTGAGCTGTTCGACTCCGACGGCAATTCCGTCACCACCCAATCTATCACGCTCGATAGCGCTGGTGATGGCACCTTCGACCTCGGGACTCAGAACACTGACACCTATTCGATTGAAATCACCGACATCCAGACCGGGGTCACGACATCGACTAACGACACCACGGTCACGGCGGCACCAGTCGAGCCTGCGACCTTCGAGGTGAGCGAGTTGAGTCCGAAGGATGTCACAGTGACGACTGGCACGGCGATCGACATCTCTGCGACCATCAGTAACACCGGTGGGCAGGAGGCGACTCAGACGGTCGAGTTCCGGGCCGGCGGGACTACGCTGGCCGATCAACCCGTCACACTGGGTGCAGATTCGTCTGAGACGGTCACATTCGAGGGCATCGACACTAAGTCACTGGAAGCTAACCAGTACGATCACGGCATCTTTACCGACGACGATAGTCAGACAGCGACGCTGACTATCGAAGCGGAGGAGACGGCGACGCCGACGGAGACGCCGACCCGACAGAAACGGAAACGGCAACACCGTCACCGACGCCGACAGAAACGGCAACGGCAACACCGTCACCGACGCCGTCGGAAACAGAAACGGCAACACCGACGCCGACTTCGACCGCGGAGCCGACGGAAACGCCAATGCAGACGGAGATGTCGACAGAGGCAGAGACACCAACTCCGAGCGATAGCACGCCCGGGTTCGGAGTGTTTTTGACGCTCATCGCGCTCGGTTCCGCCGGGCTGATAGCTCTTCGTCGGACGCGGAACCAGTAGTTCACCCCGGCGGCGCTGACTGTCGGTCGCCTTCTCGAGGCAATTTTTTGATAAATTGAGAGAATTCCCGAGCCACCCGAGTCAGGACTGATTCTGTGTCACGCTGTGCTCGAGCGTGCCGACCCCCTCGATTTCAATCGCAACGTGGTCTCCGTCCGACAGTGGGCCGACGCCTTCCGGTGTTCCGGTCGCGATCACATCACCAGGCTCCAGGGTGAGATACGTCGTAATCTCCTCGATGAGTTCGGGAACCAAGAAAATCATGTGCGCCACCGTAGAGGCTTGCCGAGTCTCTCCGTTGACCCGGAGCTCGATCGAGGCGTCATCTGAAAGCGACTCCGGCGAGGCGACCACAGGCCCCATCGGCGCCGAACTGTCGAACGCCTTTGCACGGACCCAATTTTGCTCTTTGTTTTGATCGTCGCGGTTAGAAACGTCGTCAAAACAGGTTTGACATCCTCCCACGGCTGAAGCCGTGGGATTCCTCTGTGGGGATATTCGCTATCGACCCACGGAGGCAAGTTTCCCTTCACGAGTACTCCGGTTTGTGCGCTGTTCTTTGGGACGATGAGAGTCTGATGGCTCCAGCCATTCGTGACTGTCCCACTCAAATCGCACGGGCCGTGCCATCGGCCTGACTGCCTGCTCGGTGTGTCGCTGTAAGAATGTCTCGGATGCCGTGAGGTCGGCGTGTCCTTCAAATCCACAGGGACATGTCAGCGTGTCTTGATGACGAGTGGTTCGGTCTATCGAGCCACACTGGGGGCACTCTTGAGTTGTCCACGCTTCTGACCGCACCTCGATTGAGATCCCGTATTCCTCGGCAGTGGTCGCCAGTCGCTTGCTAAACTTCTTGAACGCCCAGAAATTGTGTGTCTTGGCGTTCGTTTTCGCCGACCAGTGCGTGTCCAATACGTCGGTCAGCCCCCGATATAGACCGTGACCACACCCTCGGCGTACAGCCGTTGGATAGATCACGACACAGTGCTTCTTGGGCGTGATCGCGCGACGGTCGCTCAGTATACGTGATCAGTGACTGCTATACTGCC
>KI543234.1:527115-539999 GCA_000496235.1 uncultured archaeon A07HR60 | reverse complement strand
GACCCCCTTGAGAACACGCCCGTCGTCTTTGTTGCCGCGGAATCCCGGCGGTTCTGGATGTTCCGTGACCTGTTGCTCGCTCGGGTCGTGATATTTTTCTTTGATTCTGAAGTAGCTGCGCCACGCTTCAGAATTTTTCCCAATCACTTGTTGAGCGGTGGAAGTGCCGAGGATGCCTTTGTATTTCCCTTCGAGTTGGCCTGTATCGGCGTCCCACACGTCACCCTCGAAGCCGTCTTCGTCGTTGTACCGCATGAGACGCTGATAATTAATCTCGTTCCAGAGCGCGGCAGAAGCGTCTAACAACTCACGCAGCACCTGCTCATCAGCGTCAGTGAGCGGGCGTACCACGAACGTGTTAGTACGCTTCATCCCACAATCTTATTACGTCTCATCGTCAAATAAGTCTTGTTCAACATGACGACTGAAACACCACTCACCTGCTATGTTTGCGGTGAGACGGATGATTGGATGACCGTGGACATGATTGGACTCTTTGAGGATCAAGAGGCAGCCCGTGAACGGTTCAAACAGAAGCATGGAGAGGAATCACAGAGTTATCTGTTCGTCTGTCCCGACTACGAGGATGAACACCCACCCCACGCCGACAACACCTCCGACAAATACGGGCAGATTCAATGAGACCAGCAATCGACATTTCACACGGGTTGCACGGTCGGCTCAAAGACTACGCAGAAGCGAACGATCTGGCGCTCACAGAGGCGTACAGACAAATACTGGAGTCCGGGCTGGACAGCGAAACAGGACTGAGTATCCAGTCTCATTGTGATCGTCCGGTGGTCCACAAGTGTCGGATTCACCCCACGGCTGAAGCCGTGGGCTCTCTCCGTGTCTTTCTGTAGCCCGCGATGTATTCGTCTGCATCCGCGGCGTCGACGTTCCGGGCCTGTGACCCGATGACGACCGCGAGTTCGGCTTCGTGGTCGACACGGTCTTTCCCAGCCGGCAGCGGGATTTCATCGCCATGGGCCGCGACAGCGTTCGGCGGTTTGAGAAACAGGAGCGGCCGGTCGGGAACGTCAGAGTCCCGTTCAGCCGCGTGTTTCGCGTAGTTGCGGCCCACACAGACGATCTTACTCGGTTCGACGGGCGGTAAGATGTCGACTGAATCGCGGTCGTACTGGCGGCCTGCGGCGGTGATCTGGTCGCCGTCCAGCTTGCCATCGCGCACACTTCCTGCGAGGTCACGAAATCGGATACGTCCCATAGTGACCCAACTCCATCGAGATGGTATATATCACCCGCTGATCCAGCCGCACTCGGAGCCAAAGGCGGTAACGGATAGCGAGCGGAAGCCCCTGACTTCAGGACAGAGAAGTCTCAAAGCTACTGGCATCCGCAATTACCACCGTTTTTTATCGTTCACTCATCATATACAGACATGCTTACCCCGATCAACTTGGGGCTCATTGCCGCTGGACTGTTATTGGCGTTCGTTGGAGCAGCCGTGTCTGTGTACGCCGTCACACTGACAGGACTCGTGATTGGCGGAGGTGGCGGATATCTCGTTGCTCCCCAGATAATGGGGCTCGTGACAGCAGACCCAGTCGTCGTTTCCGCCGGCACTGTCGTGGCAGGCGCTGTAATCGGTGGGTTTCTCGGTTACACCGGATTGTCGTTGGCGGTGCTCGGGATTGGCGCCACGGTCGGGACGTTTCTGGGACGATACACTATCGGCCCGTTCTACGGCGAGGGGCTCACGGTAATGGTCGGCGCGACACTTGCAGGCCTCGCTCTCGGAGCACTGGTTGGCTTTGTCCTCACGCGGACGACGCTGGTGTTGTCGACGGCATTCATCGGTGGAGCGCTAGCCAGCCGGAACTGGACGGTGGAGGCGTTCCGGACAGCGGGAGAAACCCTCACCGTCGAACCGATTCTGTTCGAACTTACCGACCCGCTGTTCCTCGGTGTCTTTGCGCTGGGCGCGCTCTCGCAGTTGGGTCTGTTTCGGTTCGGCTACGTCACGAAACTCATCGGGCTGCTGCCCGGGGCACGCCGGTGGAGTGGTGACGATGACGAGGCCCAAAGCGGCTGAGCTGTCGCAGACAGCAACCCCTGGGTTCGAATCAATACGCCACGTGGGTCTGGCGACACGACTTCTTTGATGTGTGACCGACCGAGTGTGGCCTCTGACGTCCGAGTAGTCCCGACCACAAACGCAACTACCCCCCGGCACGTTATCGGCGTATGAGCGAGGCTCAAACGGACCGTGTCGAGGTTCTGGTGAATGAATCCCCGGAGGGTGTCCGACGATTCAGTCTCCGCATCACGGCCACGGACGCCGAAATCGCTGCGGTCGAACCCGGAGTGCTGAACTCTCATTTCGAGATTACCGATGGCGGCGTCGGTGACCGCCGGGTGGTCGCGCGAGCGGTGGATTTCACCGGCGAAGCCAGACATATCACCGATTCAATCCGAATCGTCGCGGTTCGGTTTGACGCCCAGATTCCGCTTGAATCGATCGATCTGGCTATTGAGGCGATCGTTGATCACACAGACGACGCTGTCGATAACTCAGCCGTCCAGTTTCGGGCTGCCGAGTGACTGGCCCTGTAACGGGCCCTGCAGTGGAGATTCCCGTCACTTCGTGTTCTTACACGTTCAGGCCACCGCACCTGAGGGTATTCACTCAGCGTATCCCCAGTTGACGCAAACTGCGATCTCAGCCTGTCGGCGCTGTCACCCCGCGACGGCAGTCTGCTGGCTCACCCTCGCCCGCTCCACCCGGACCTACCCAGAGACACCGCACTCGACGGCCCGAGACGAACCATTTACCGCGCTCGATATCGTCTGACCTCCAATGAAGTTGCTCGTGGTCGGCGCCGGCGAGATCGGTCGCTGGGTCGCAGATACGGTGCCCGCGGAGGTGTCGTTCACCGATCTCGACGAGGCCACTGCGGCGGACGCAGCCGCCGGGAGAGATGCCCGTGTGGTTCCGGCCGATACGACCGAGCAGTTCGAGGCCGTTTGTCTGGCCGTACCGATGTCTGCGGTCCCTGACGCGGTCGCCGAGTACGCTGAGAACGCGCAGCGCGGGATGTTCGACGTGTCCGGACAGATGCAGAGTGCAATCGAGGCAATGCAGCGCCACGTCGACGGCGAGCGAGCCAGTTTCCACCCGCTGTTCGCGCCCCCACGCGTTCCTGGGACGGTTGCCGTCACGGTCGACGAGAGGGGTCCCGTAGTCGATCAGGTCTTCGAGGGGATTCGCAACGCAGGTAACGAGGTGTTTCACACCAGCGCCACCGAGCACGACCAGGCAATGGAGACTGTTCAGGCCGGCGCACACACGGCTATTCTCTCGTGGGCGCTAGCGGCTGACCGCGTTCCTGACGCGTTTCATACGCCCGTGTCCGAACAGTTGCAGGAGCTCGTTGAGACGGTCACTGAGGGGTCAGCGGGTGTGTACGGTGAGATTCAAGCTGAATTCGACGGCGCAGGCGATGTCGCCGACGTGGCTCGTCGCATCGCAGAGACGGATCGCGAGGAGTTCGAAACCCTGTATCGAGAGGCTAGCGAGAACACGTCCCAGCGGGATCGTCATGAGTAATCCACTCCGACCGCTGGCCGGTCCCAGGTGTAGTCTGGAGGGGCACGCATGATCGACCGCGAGGCAGTCCGCGATACCGCGCGCTATCTCAAGCAGGTCCGGCCGATCGACCCCGACGAGATCTGTGAGTACATCGAGGGGACCCCGCATCCGGCGGTGGTCAGACAGACACTTCGCGAACAGGCCCCCGAGATCGGCCTGTTAGAGGCTGAAGACGGCACCTTCCACCCGGTCGACGACGAGCCACTCTCCACGCCTGACCCGGCGTGGACGCCAGAGCGACTGCCGTCGTCGTATGCTCGTGTTCTCGAAAACGCACTCGTCGAGGAGTACGGTCCCGACTGGCACACCGGCGCCAGCGGTGACGAACTCAGGGAGGCGATCCGGCGGCTCAAGACGGATTATTACTATCAGAACGATGTCGAATACGACCGGATTGCCGCCCTGGGATACGCGATCTATCACCTCCCGGCGTCGTACGCGACACCAGGCTACGTATTGGACGATCTTCGTCGGGAGCGACTCCTCTCGAAAGAGCTGTCAGTGTTGGATATCGGCGCAGGCGTCGGCGGGCCCACGCTGGCACTGAACGACTACGTCCCCGACGATGCGCTCGTTCGCTACCACGCAGTGGAGCCAACAGCTGCGGCAGAGATTCTCGATCGGTTCCTCGAAGAAACCGGACAGAACTTCCATCAGACCATTCACCGGACGCAGATCGAAGAGTACGACCTCCAGGCGCAGGGACCGTGGGATCTTATTCTGTGTGCGAACGTGGTGAGCGAGTTGGACGACCCCGAGACCGTTCTGAGACGGGCCCGCGAGGCACTGGCACCCGACGGGAGTCTCGTGGCCATCGCGCCGGCAGACCTCAACACGAGTACGGGCCTTCGTCGGGTGGAGCGAGAAGTCACAGACGACGGATTCTCGGTGTATGGCCCGGAGCTCAGACTGTGGGACGGGCTCACGCCAGAAGACCGCGGGTGGAGCTTTGACGTTCGCCCCGAGTTGGCTGTCCCTGGGTTTCAGCGCCGTCTCGACGACGCGGCGGACCGCGGCCCCGAAACAGAGCCCGGCGAGTTCGTCAACGCGGACGTTCAGTACACTCACTCGATTCTCCGCACCGACGACCAGCGCCGGTTTGACGTGACAGCAACATCCGGCCGCTTCGCGAAGATGCGCGAGATGGAGACACACCTCACAGAACGGATCGACCTGCTGGCGGTGAAGTTGAGTCGCGACCTCAGTGACGGCGGGAATCCGCTGTTCCGGGTTGGCGACGGAAGCCAAACTGTCGATCACTACGCAGTATTGACGCGTGAAACCAGTCTCAACGACGCGCTCCGAACCTCACCGTTCGGGACCGTACTCTCGATCAGTAACGTCCTCGCGCTGTGGAACGATGACGAGGCTGCGTACAATCTAGTCGTCGACGAAGAGACTGTAATCGATATTGTCGCCGCCTGACCGGCTACGGTTCGACGAAGTCCTGACCCGATCCAGAGCTGATCAACCCGAACTGCTTGACGCGAGCGGATAGAATCTGCTAGCCACTCTAGCAGCCCTCTCGCGAGCCAGTTCGCGGGCTTGGCTGAGTTTCGTGTGTTTTCCCGCAAGTGAGCCCGTGCAGCCCAGCTGACGGCTGTATAACGCTCTGAGCAGTCTCTCGCGCCGCCTCTGGTCTGGACTCACTGTCTCCACGCCAGTGAGATGTTGATAGTTCAGTCTGCCGGGGCCACGCCGGGGCCTGAGTCGGCCGTCAATCGGCGGACCGCCGGGAGTGCCACCACTGCCAGTGTCAGTTCCAGACTCCCGACTGCTACGAATGCGGGCAAATAGCCGTAGATGTCGGTGAGGACGCCACCGACGAGAAACCCGGTCAGAAAGCCGAGCGACCCGAACACGTTGAACAGTCCCATCGCGGCGCCACGCTGGGCCTGCGGAACGAGATCTGTCACGAGTGCCATCGTGGCAGGTGCCATGAACGCGCCGCACACCCCCAAAACGACCATCAGCCCTGCCGCAACGGCGTATACCGGTGCGACCCCGACAGAAATGACTATGACGCCGTAGCCCAGTGATCCGCCGACAATCGGCAGGAATCGACCGGTCCGGTCAGAGACTGCTCCCGAGTGGTACTGAAGCAGCGCAAATGGGAGGAAAAACAGTGCCAACGTAATCCCTGCGGCAGATGCCGACAGGCCGAACACGTCACGAAAATAGAATATGCCGACCAGCGAGAAGAAGCCGGCCGTGAGTCGATCGACGAATCCAAACACGAGAGGGACGACCAGCCCCGGAATCTCAGGAAGTTTGGACACAATCGTCGCGAGCCCAGCCGAACCCTCGGTCCCCGGCGCTCGGTCGTCCACGCCCCACAGTAGGGCAGCACTGCCAGCGAGAGCGGCGCTGCCGGCATACACCGGTGTCAGCGGAGACAGATCCGCCAACGCCCCGCCAACGACAGCGCCCACGGCCGCCCCAAGACCGATTGCGATACCTGCTGCCCCCATATTTCGTCCGTGGCCACCCGAGAGATCCATCAGCATCGTGATTCCGAGTGAGAAGGCGCCAATCGTGAGCGCGCCGCCAGCGACTCTGATGAGGAGTGCGCCCCTGAATCCGATTCCCAGTGTCGGTGCCAACGCCAGCAGAAGATACGATACGGCACCGCCAAGTGCACCACCCTGTGCGAGGGTCGCGCGGCGTCCAGAAACGTCACTCGCGGCTCCCCAGACAACACCAAAGGCGACGAATGCAGCTGTCTCAGCGACAAGAAACCACATCCCGGCTCGAATGCCCGGAGGCGCTCCCAGGACTGCGATGATGTCTTCTTGACCTGGGTAGATCATCACCTGCGAGATCAGCACGGCGAGAACGACCGCGACGAGACGCCGCCGATCCGAGGCCACTGACGCAGCCTTGGAATCGTTCATGTCGAATATCGGCCACGGTCGGACTAATGACCACCGGTCCCACCACCACCGAGCCCCGTGTGGATCACCTCCACCTTTCGTATCGTCACCTGTCTCACCGTGGACGGCGGTTCCGTTATCATCTCAGGACGCAGATAGCATCGTTCGTCGGCTCAAAGCGCCGAAGGCACGACCAGTCGAAGACAGTCACTCTGAGCCGACCAGGGATTCACCGGCAAAACGCCGCAGCGGCGTTATGAGATGTCGTCTGCAATCGAGAGGATCTCGCCTTCACCGTTGATGACACGGGTCGTCCTTTCGTCGTCTTCGATGATGAACGCCTTGGTGTCCACGCGGAATCGATCTTCGCCTTCCCGACTGACGACTTCGACTTCACCCCGGACGATGTCGCCGGGGTAGACGGGATTTTCGAATCGTAGATCCTGTCTGAGATAGATGGCACTACCCGGCAACTCGGTCATCGCGGCACTGATGACGCTGGCAGTCAATATTCCGTGGGCGATGCGCCCGTCGAACCGCGTGGTCGCGGCGTACTCCTCGTCGAGATGGAGTGGATTCGAATCTCCAGATAACGCTGCGAACGTCTCGATATCCTCCTGGGTGAGCTCCGTCTCGATCATAGCCGTATCCCCGACCTCAACGACTGACATACGAATGTATGCCCACCGGACTCAATTGAACCGTTCGGTCAGATTTCACTCGGCGACAGGTCTGAGAGTGGACTTTCGGGGCGCGCCCTGTGGCGTAGTGGGGTGCTCTATGGGCAGCAATCCGAAACGCTTCAGAGACCGGGGGGCCCAGTTACGCGTATGCTCGACACACTGCATGACGCGTTCGAGGCACACGAGTACGAGGTCAGCGAGGTCTCGGAGAACCGCGGCCTGTACAGAGTGGCAATCTTGGAAGAGGATGCGTCAGCAGCTGAATTGAACGAACTCGTGACCGAGACCGTCGACGGCGACCCGTTCGCGATTGACGTATCCAGTGAGACGACCGACGGCGGCCAGGTCGTCAGTACCGTGGTCTCGTTCCGGATTCGGTGACTGTCGACGGCAAGCCGGAGCGATCGGTCACGGATTCAGGACTCATTTTCCACTTCTGACGTGATGGACTTCAGGTCGCTCATCAATTCTTCGAGTGCAGTGGTGACGCTAGCTTCTCTCACGGCGTCCCGGTCACCATCGAACACGAATCGTTTCGCCCGGGTGAACGAGTCTTCCGACCCCCAGGGGGCCGCATACGCAATTCCGATGTACGTGAGTCCGACGGGTTTCCCATCAGAACCACCGCCTGGCCCGGCGATACCGGTCGCGGAAACCCCCCAGTCAGTTCCCGCCCGATCCCGAACTCCCTGTGCCATCTCGCGAGCGACCGGCGCGCTCACGGCGCCGTACTCGTCGAGAGACTCTCTGGAGACCGCCAACACGTCGCGTTTGGCGTCGTACGCGTACGTCACCTGGCCGCGGTCGAAGTAATCACTCGCTCCAGGAGTGGCAGTCAGTCGTGCCCCGATGAGCCCGCCGGTGAGTGACTCCGCGACCGCGATTCGCTCGTTCCGCTCTTGGAGTGCCTCGCCCACCCGCTGCTCGATTGCTTGCGGTTCGTCCATGCGTAGTACGTACGACTGTGTTGATTTCAATTTCTCGGGCCCAGCGTTCGTGGCGATCTTACTGTCAGGCTCCGTCACCCGAGGCGGAGGCTCCGGTGAAGATGCCAGCCTGCTTGAGCGGTCGGGGGAGGCAGATCACGACTTGGCTCTCTCCCGCCGTGGCTCTCTCGACCGACCGATACACCAAACTAGCCCAATCGATTATCGTGCGTATGGAAATCGAGTGTCGCTTGTTCGGCCCGTTTCGAGACAGCGTCGGGACCAAGACGCTCAGCTACGAGACAGACGCGGCTGATTACGAGGAACTTCTCTCTGATCTCGAACAGGAGTACCCCGGACTCGACGGTCGTCTTCTCGGTGAAGGCGGTGTTGCGGGCGGGGTCGCTATTACGGTGAATAGAGACGATATCCGCCACGGGAAGCATCTGGATGGCGCTGTGGAAGACGGCGATGTCGTCCGGTTGACACCGTCGGTCCACGGTGGTGCGGGGCGGACTGGTGCTGCCGTTGGTCGTCGAGTGGTGCGTCTTCTCGACCACCGGCTGTCGAGCGGCCGGCAGCGGTGAGATATCGGCGGAGTTGGTCGAACTGAGCTTCAGAGGCTCGAGAACGCCGGTCACGGTCGGAAATAGGTTTTAGTAGGTGGCCAGCAGTGGCTTCCACATGAGTACCAGCTGGCAGGCAGCAGAACGAGAGTACGGCTGGGCGTTCGGCGACGTGGAGACACTACCGGAGCTGTTCGAAAACGGGGCACAGGAGAGCCTCGACGAGCCAGCACAACGATACAAAGGCGGTGTTTACGACCGCTCGTTGGCGCCGGAGGTTGTCCCAGCGGCCGATCCAGGAACCTATGACGCTATCAGTTACGGGCAGATGCGCTCGATTGTCCGGAACCTCGCCGCCGGGTTTCGACAACTGGGAGTGAGATCCGGTGACAGGGTAGGTATTTTTGCACACACTCGGATGGAGTGGGCCCAGAGCGACTTTGGGGTCTTGGGGGCCGGCGGAGTGGTCGCGACGGTCTATCCGGAGTCGTCGACAGACCAGACTGGCTACCTGCTCGCGGATGCGGGAGCGACTGGGGTTATCGTCGAGGGGTCGACACAACTTGAGCGGGTGCTCGCTGTCGAGGACGATCTCGAGTTGACGTTCGTGGTCGTGATGGACGAGTTGACGGGAGACGACGAGGCAGTGGTTCGCGACCGTGACGATATTCACACGCTCGCAGAACTACACGAGATCGGCGCTGCACGCTTCGACGCAGACGCGTATCACGAGCGACTCGACGAACAATCACCTGACGATCTGGCGAGTCTCATCTACACATCTGGCACGACCGGCCAACCCAAAGGGGTCAAACTCACACATCACAATCTCGTCGCGAATGTCAATCAGGCATATGCGCGAACGGTTAATCGGTCCGGGGCGACGCCAGAGCCAGTCGTTCACGATGGCACCCGGACGGTCTCGTATCTCCCGCTTGCACACGTGTACGAACGGACCGTGGGCCATTACCTGATATTCGCCGGCGGCGGTGCGGTCGGTTACGCGGAAAGTCCCGACACGATCCAGGAGGATTTCAGCAGCCTGCAACCGACGCTCGTGACGAGTGTGCCACGCGTCTACGAGAAACTCTACGATACCATTCGGTCGCAGGCCTCGGAGTCGCCGATTAGCCGCCGGATATTCAACTGGGCGACCGATGTGGGTCGTTCGTACACGCTCGCGGCGGACCCCGGACTCGTGTTACAGACGAAACGAGCCGTTGCCGATCGGCTGGTGTTCCAGCAGGTGAAAGAGGCGCTGGGGGGTGAATTAGAGGTGCTCGTCTCTGGCGGGGGCTCGCTCTCGCCGGATTTGTGCCGACTGTATCACGGCATGGGCCTGCCGATCCTGGAAGGCTACGGTCTGACCGAGACCGCTCCCGTGGTCACGACCAACCCGATCGACGACCCAAAGATTGGGACCACTGGCCCAGCACTGTTAGACGTGGAACTGCGGGTGGACAAGTCGGTCGTTGGAGAGAGTGACCTTTCTGACGGCGATGGTGACGTGGGAGAACTGCTCGTGCAAGGCCCTAACGTCTCGCCCGGGTACTGGGACGCGCCGGCAGAAACCGAGCGGGCCTTTGTCGAAGACGAGAGCGGTCGCTGGTTCCGGACCGGCGATATCGTCGAGTTGGGTCCCGATGGATACGTCGAATTTCGGGAGCGGGCCAAGCAAATCATGGTGTTATCCACCGGCAAGAACGTCGCTCCGGCGCCGATCGAAGACGCGTTCGCGACAATTCAGGCCGTCGAACAGTGTATGCTGATCGGCGACGGCCGGAAGTACGTGAGCGCGCTCATCGTGCCGAACTTCGAGTATTTCCGGTCGTTGGGCGCCGACCAGGATTGGGATCTTCCGGCAGATCGAGCCGCTCTCTGCGCCGATCAGCGGCTCATCGACAGAGTTGAGACAGAAGTCGAGTCGATAAACGCGCAGGTCGAACGCCACGAGACGATCAAACGATTCGAGTTGGTCCCCGAAGAGTTCAGCGAGGACAATGATCTCCTCACCCCGACGATGAAAAAGAAACGGCGGAACGTTCTCGACCACTTCACGGGTGCCATTGCTGACCTGTATCCGGAAGCCCCCGATAACGCCCGGGAACAGTCGGCTGACTGATGCAACTCCGAATCGAGCAACGCGACTATCGGCTGCCTGGTCAACCGTCACCGCTCTCCGCCAGCGTGTGAGTAACAGAGTCGGCACCGACTCGACGCGGGATTGAGATGGGTAGTTAGGGCAGGGCGACCGTCACAAGCGTTGATGCGGGGGTGCGTCCACAGTTCGAGAGAACGGTCGACCGGTGTCGTCGTGTTTTTACCCAGACATACCGAAGGGGAGTATATGCGAATCGGCTTCGTCATGAACCCTGTCGCCGGGATGGGCGGTCGGGTTGGTCTGAAAGGGACCGACGGAAAGCTGTCCGAAGCCAAAGCCCGCGGAGCAGAGCCGCGGGCTCCCGAACGGGCTGGGCGGATGCTCGACGAGTTGTGGTCGCGGGATCCTGCCGTCGAACTGCTCGCCTACGGTGACCCGATGGGTGCCTCGCTCGTCAGAGAGGCTGGGTTCGAGCCTGTCACCGTCGGAAGCCCGGCCGGACCCGACACTGCAGCTAGCGCAGAGACGGGCTCAGAGGACACGAAAACGGCAGTGACTGAATTCCTTGAGCGCGGAGTGGATCTAATCCTGTTCGTCGGCGGTGATGGGACAGCGACAGACATCGCGGCGGCAACCGACGGTGACCAGACGCCGGTCCTCGGTGTCCCGGCAGGAGTCAAAGTCTACTCGTCTGTGTTCGCGGTGTCACCGGAGGCCGCTGCCGACGTGGCACTGACCTTCGACCGTGCCGAACGACGAGAAGTGGTGGATATCGACGAAGACGAGTACCGTGAGGGTGAGGTCAACCCCCAACTCAGAGGGGTCTCTCACGTCCCCGTCGCCGATAATCTTCAGTCGTCAAAACAGACCGGTGGGGGAACCGTGGAGGCACTTGCTGAAGGCGTCGCGACGGACTTGGAAGACGGCGTTACCTACATACTGGCACCCGGATCGACGGTCGGCACAATCAAACAGGAACTCGGCTTCGTTCCGTCGCCCATTGGTGTCGATGTCTGGCGCGATGGAGCCGTCGTCGTGAAGGATGCGACCGAAGCCGAACTGCTGGATGCACTGGGTCCCGACAACACCATCGTTGTCTCACCGATCGGCGGGCAGGGATTCGTCTTTGGCCGCGGTAACCCACAGCTGTCACCGGCAGTCATCTCACAGTGTGACGTGACTGTCGTCGGCTCACGATCGAAACTCGACGATCTCCGCGTTCTTCGTGTCGACACAGACGACCCAGATCTCGACGAGAATCTCCAAGGCTGGTGGCGGGTTCGGGTTGGGAAGTTCGAAACGCGAATGATGAAACTCGTCTGAGGGTCGAGCGATCCGAGACGTGGATCAGATTCTGTGAGACCGCCTCATCTCAACGCGGTCTCACTCTCCGCGCACGATTCTCCTATCTCACCGAGACCGATGTCACCGGCTGACTCGCCAACTGACTAGTTAGCCCTGACCGTATATAAGGTCTGAAGGGTGGAATTTAAGGACTACTAGGGATTTTTTGATGTATGGAAACGCGGAAAGTGCAGCGGCTGGGTCCCTCCACCCTCGCGATGACGTTGCCAGCGGAGTGGGCGGCCGCGAACGACGTGGAGAAAGGAGAGGAAGTGTCGATTCGGATGGGAGACAAAGGCACACTGACCGTCTTGCCGGAGTCGATGAATGAAGGCGAGTCTGAGGCCGTCATCACGGTTGATGAACTTGGCGGGACGGCAGTCGAACGGGCAATCGTCGCTCAATACGTGTTGGGCCGGCGGATCATTCATGTTCAAGCAGCCGAGTCTGCGCTGAGTAGTGAGCAGATCAACGCCGTCTATCAGGCCGAAACCCAACTGATGGGGCTTGGCGTCATCGAAGAAACACCGGCGGATATCTCGATTCGCTGTTCGGTCGCTCCCGCTGACTTCGATCTCGACAACCTCCTTCAGCGGCTGGAGAGTACAGGGTCAACAATGCGAGGTGAGGCGATCAAAGCGTTGGCCCACGAAGACTTTGATCTCGCCCAGCGAGCGCTGAATCGGGAACGCCAGTCGAACAAGATCTTCGTGTTGTTGCTGCGACTGATATTCACATCGTATCAGAACCCGAATATGGCCAGAGAAACCGGGCTCAG
>KI543234.1:523789-526329 GCA_000496235.1 uncultured archaeon A07HR60 | reverse complement strand
ACAACGAGGAACTGCTCAGGATTCGAGAGGTACTCGTCAGCCTGCGACAGACGACCGAATACGCCATGCGGAACGCCGAAATCGCGGCGAATCTCGCCCTTGATGAAGAATCCGATCACGTCCAGATCGAGTGAGATCCATCCAGCGCCGTGCTGGACACGCCCATTGCAAGTTCGATTCTGTTGGTCGAACGAGAACGAGAACGAGAAATAGGGCTCACAAGCAACTCAATCGTGCCATTGATACCAGAACCTCTCCGCATAGTGCTGACCGCCACTGTCCTCAGCGAGCCGTCAGGGAACCCAACCGTGGCGGGAATGGGTGGGTGTGCGGTGGCCAGCGTGGCCCTGTACGGGTACTTCGCTTCTCTCGGAAACCCCTCTGGTCTGCTCTTGACGACGGCGGTGGCATTTGGATTGTCAGGAATTGCCGAGTCATTTCCGACGACGCAACGGCGTCTTGCCGGTGCCCTTCGGCTATCTGCGATGATATTGCTGCTCGGGTTTGTTGGTGTGATCTTCACTACCCCAGGTACCGTTCTCTCTGTTGCCACCACACGGTGACACGACTGGTGACCCGTCTCGGGGTCAACCCCTGAGCCACTCGTCTTGAGCCGCCTGTAGACAGACCCGCCAGAACAACGCGAATTCGCCCTGTTAAAACCCCTCTCCGGGAGTCTGGATCACTCGTGCGGGTGGAGCCGATCGGCAGCCGTCGACACGGCATCGTCGTCACCGAGCAGCGTGACCCGATCACCGAGTTCGATTATCTCGTCGGCACCAGGAACACTCGTCTGATTATCCCGCCCAATCTCAACGACGAGACAGCCCGCGGGAATAGTCTCATCGAGCTCGCTGATCGATTGCCCGCCAATCCTGTCTGAAGTCACCTCGATTTCGATGATATCGTGACTGTCGCCAATATCGTTCATCCATCGAGACAGTGCCGGCCGCTCGATTTGATTATCGAGCGCGTACGCCGCAGCCTGCGGTTCGGCGACGGCGCCGATACCCAGCGACTCGAATTTCTCGACGTTTTCAATATCGTTCACACGAGAGTAGACGTTCTCCAAGTCGAATCTCGTCATCGCGGTCTGACAGACGAGGAGATTGATATCGTCGTCTGAGGCCGCCGCAACGATGCCGCGGGCATCGTCGATACCAGCCTTCTCCAGGCCCGCCGATTCCGTTCCATCTGCTTCGATGACGGTGAATCCCTCGTCACGGGCCGCATCGCACCTTGTTTCGTCTTCATCGACCATGACGACGGACTCTCCCCGGCTCTCCAACTGTTTGGCAAGCGACCGGCCGACTCGGCCGGCGCCCACAATTATTAAACTCATAGGTGTCACTCCAAGCCAGTCGCCTATTTGTCTGGCGAAGCCCGCCTCGAGAGCGTCGGTGACGAAAATCACCAGGAAGACGGTCCCGAGCAGGGTTGCAGCCGCTTCTGTTTCTCCCTCGGCAGCGAGTTCGATCGCAAACAGCGTCGCCACGCTCGCGGGAATGATCCCTCGCGGCCCCATAGCAGAGACGAACAGCCGCTCGGACCAGGTGAACTTCTCGACACCAGCCGTCGAGACGATCCCTACCAGCGGCCGTAACACAAACAGAATCACGACCACCAGGCCGACGCCAGCGAGACCCAGGTCCAGCACTGCTTGAATGTCGACTAACGCTGCCAGTGAGACGAACACGAATGCCAACAACAGCAGTGTCATATCTTCGGTGAACTCTTCGGCTGCTTCACGGTGCGGAAACTCGAGATTACCTAATACCAATCCAGCTGCAGCGACCGCAGCCACACCCGCCTCTGTCGAGAGCGCGTTCGCGACTGCATACGCTCCCACTGCCGTCAACAGCACCAGAAACTGCGTGAACCGCGGACTGTCCTTGGGCAATATCCGCCGGCGCATCACCACGTACGCGAGGCCAGCGAACAACAAGCCACTCCCCACACCCGCGCCGATCCGCTCGGCGAACGCCAGCGCCGTCGTGACGCCAGAACCCTCGTGAAGCACGAGTTCTTCGAAGATGACGACAGCCGCGATCGCCGCGGTCACGTCGTTGATGATTCCTTCCGTTTCAAGAGCCGATGAGACGTGCTCACGCAGCGTCACCGAATTGACGATCGGTGTGACCACGGTCGGCCCGGTTGCCACGAGGAGACTCCCGATCACGAACGAGAGTGTCCACTCAGTCCCCGTCAGGTAATGGACCGTGACGGCCGTCCCCACGAGCGTCACTACCGCACCGAACGTCACGAGCCGAAGCGACGTAGTCTTGGCCTCCCGGATTCGGTTCAACCGCAGGGCAAAGGCACCGTCGAACACGATCACCGCAACGGCAAAGCCAACGACGGTCGTCAGACCCCCCTCACCCCCGAATGTTTCCAAACTCACTACACCTAACCCAACTTCCCCGAGTAACAGCCCCCCGATCAGATAGAATACGACGGACGGAACGCGTAATCGACCCGCGATAGTCTGACCGGCAATACAACGATGAGATGGCAAAGACTGCTAACAGCAGATTTTCTGC
>KI543234.1:521870-523739 GCA_000496235.1 uncultured archaeon A07HR60 | reverse complement strand
CGTGGACGCGGAGATCGTGCGTGTTCAGCGCGTCCCGAGCGCGAGTATCCAGCAGCCACGGATGCATCGCCTCCCGCTGGAGGAACAGGTCGTCGGAGGCCTCAACGTCGGGGATGCCGCTCCCGAGGGACGGGCGGATGCCCGACTGCGTGTGTTCCTCGGGGAACGTCCCGAACTGGCCGGGGACGAAAACACCGTGACTGGCGGACAGCGCCCCGTGCGTCTCGGGATCGAGGTGCTGGCCGAGGGCGTGCAGGATGGCGGTTCCGCTCACGGAGTACGGGTGGCCGATGTAGTCCATCCGCAGATCCCACAGCACTTGCTGAATCTCCGTCATCGGTCGGGCCTCCATTCAGCGGAGTCTTCGACGTACTGGAGCGCGGCACTCCAGGACTGCATCCGCCGAAGGTTGGCATCGAGGGCCATGTCGTACTTGTCGTGGTCGGTATCGAGGGGATGCGCGGTCAGGCGGTTCCACGCCGACGCCCACGACCGCCACGGGCGAGTCCCGAGGCGAGCGGAGGGCCGCCCATCGGTCTCGACGTCGATGCGGAACGCGAAGCGCTCGCCGTCGAAGACGGTGCGGAACGGGACGACCTCGCCCGCTGAATCGACGATGAGCCGGAGATCGGGGAACTCGTTCCCGGCGCGGTAGTTGTCCAGCAGCGCCGCCACGAGCAGCGTGTGGTACTTGAGGCTCGTGTACGGGTGACAGACCGACTCGTTGAACGCGGCGGCGACGTCGGATGCCAGCCACCGCTCATGCGCGGTCTCAGCCTGTTCGACGGCGAGTAGGTCGTGGACTTCGCTCTCGATGGTCGCCCGCGAGAACTCGCCGGGGTCGTAGGCGGTCTCGCCGGTGAGCAGGGACAGCCGGTAGTGATCGTCGTGGGTCGGGACGGTCTGCTCTTGCTTCTGCTGAGGCCGCGAGAGCGCCGCTGCATCGCCGTCTGCGCCCTCGGGAACCGACTGGTTCACGGGAACGCCAGCGAACTCCTCGCGGGCGTCACCGTGACTCTCGCCAGTGAACTTGTGGGCGTCGTGCCGAAAGGCGGCGAGCATCGCGTCCGTCACGACTCAGCCTCCACGCGAGCGGCGAGTTCCGCCTCGAACTCCGGGAGGTACTCCTCGCTCCATTCGGCGTCTTTGTCGTCCATCTCGTTCGTGTTGACCTTCCCTCGGTCGAAGACGCGGTGGAGTTCGGTCTCGTTGTAGAGCGGATTCACGAGCTTGCAGTCCACGATCCCGCCGCCGAAATTCCGCGCGCCACCGAGCTGGTGCATGAAGTCGGTCTTGTGCGCGTCCAGGTAGTCGATAGCCTCGGCGAGCAGCGCGACGAACTCGGGGTTGGTCTCCCGGAAGGAGAGGTGCCAGCAGCCGTCCAGATTCGCCACAGCGTCCAGTTCGACGTTCCGAAGCGGTTCCCGGTTGTCTTCCTCGTTCCGGGAGACGACGTTCCGGTTGAGCCGCCGGTCGTGACCCTCTGCCTGCCCGCGAGTGTAGTCCACGCTCGAACGGACAGGCGAGAACTTGATCGGGCGACGCATCACCTTCCCGGGGCGATTCCTGAAGCCTCCGAAGAGATCGAGAATCACGCACCCGTTGCCGTCGTCTTCGAGGCAGTCGCCTTTCGGGTGGTACCCGGTGTCGAGGTCGCGGTTGTAGACGCCGTCCTTGCGGAAGTTCGCGTTCGACTCCCCGGGGTGGCAGGCGGTGCCACCGCGTTCCTGGACGACCTTCTCCATCCCGTGGCGAAGCCACCCGGAGAGGCTGAACGCCGGGATGATGCCGCCGATCTGGTTCTGCGGGTCGTCGTCCTCGTAGTTGCCGTTCGAGGCGTGGTGTCTGTCGGTCATGATGCTGTCCCCG
>KI543234.1:514508-521850 GCA_000496235.1 uncultured archaeon A07HR60 | reverse complement strand
TTGACAGTTACGTCTCGGGAATCTCGCGGTGGTAACTGATTGGAACGTCTACGAGTTTGGAGAGTGAGAGGACGGTCTGACCGTTCTTGTTGTCGAACTCGAAGCCAGACTGCACATACGTGAAACTCCGATACTCGCGTGGCGACTTCCAGTTGAGACTCCCGACATTGTAGCCGTTCTTTTTGAGTTGTGACAGGGCTTTCACGCTGTCTTCGATACGCATTACGGTAGCTTGAGCCACCGTCGAGTACAGGTCGTTGAGGGTATCCCACCAATCTTTGAGGTCTGGGAGTTGGTCGCGGACTTGACGCACTCGTTGGTTGAGTGTGCCTGCTGACTCGGGAATTTGGTCGAACTCGGTGAGTGCGTGGTTGTATAGTTGCCGACAGGTGTCGCGGTGCTGGTCCAGTTTCTCTTGCTGGCTTTCAGTCGGGTGGAGCCGATACCTGTAGGCGTAGTGCATGAGTATCTCTATCTGCTTCGCTGTTCGATTTTGTCATCCAGCTTCTCACGGAGGAATGCAGACAGGTTGAGGTGGTTTTCCTCAAGCCATTCTGACTGGTCCTCTCTGATAGTGACGCTTTTCCGTTCCACTGTATGTATTCAATACATATTCTATTCACATGAAAGCTTTGATGATGACGGCGCTGTATCCCCGCCCTACTCGCTCCCGCTGGTCGCTCCTTGAGGACGGGGGCTTAGCGCCTGTAATCAGCTAAATCAGGCTGATTCCCATTCCCCACTGGAGCGCGTGCTGGTAGAACTCCAGCTCCGTGACGCCGCCGAAGTCCTCGTTCTCGGCCCGCGTTGACCTACTCCAGGTCTCCGGGGCGTAGATCCCGGTGAGCGCGTGGCCGGTGCCGCCCTTCATCCGGTGGGTGTTCGGGTAGTCGTTGCTCAGGTCGGGGGTATCAATGATCTCCTCCTCTGCCGTGACACCATCGTTTGATATCGGGACACCGGACGCAGCGACGGCAGCCGCACCGAGAAACTGACGCCGTGTTGGCTCAGTCATCGGAACCACCTTCCCGAGCGGCTTCGCGGAGATCGTCGGCCAGCTCCTCGGCACGGTCAGCCGTCATCTCCATCCTGATACCGCCGAAGTCACCGCCGAGCGATAGTGCCACATCGGCGTTCGGGTCGTTCTCGTAGGTACGGATGCTATACGACGTTTCGAAATCGTACATTTCCGGCAGTTCCAACGACGTAAAGATGTCTTCGGCGTCGCCCGTCTCGTCGCTTTTCTCGTCGCCCTCAGCCGTCACGGTACCGGACGTTCCGACCGCGAGAGTCGAGAGGGCGGCTGCCGCACCAAGGAACCGGCGGCGAGAGAAGCCGCCGTCAGTGACGAGTTCGCGCTTGAAGCCGACGTGGCCAGCGAGACTGTCGCACATCACGCCGTCCCGGTGGCGGAGAAGCAGGTCGGCCACGGCGTCGTCGTCCAGGCTGTCGCGGGCGGCCTGCCACAGGTTCTCCCCGATGATCGCGTCCAGGGTATCGAGGTCGTAGTCGGACATCACAGGCCCTCCTGCACGGTTTCCCGTGCCTCGATGAGGCGTGCCGTCCACGCACCTGCTTCCGCGGCGCTGATGCCTGGAACCTTACCCCAGTCGGTGTTCTCGTGCTGGTCGATCAGCTCCCCGAGCGCAAGGTCAGCTTCGATGTTCTCGGCGTCCGATTCGGCTTCCATGCCGGAATCCTGAACTCCGGCGGATGTCTTCATTGACATGGGTTCTTCAATCGCCTTGGGGAACCCGGCCCGCGTGTTCCAAGCACGCGGGCGTTTCCTACGATGGACGCGCCCCGAGGGGCCGGGCTTCCTTCGTACCTTCTGCTACATAGCATATGGTAATAAACGTTTGGCCTCCTGCTTGGAGTCAGAAGGTTGAAGAGATATACTTCCGACTTGGAGAGCAATGGGTGAAGACCGAGAGAGGAACGAAGGCGGGCGGTTCGAGCCCGAACACACCGATGAGGACGTGCTCAACGCAGTGCGGGGACACGAGCCTGCGGGAACAAAGGAAGTAGCTGACGAGCTCGGAATCGCCCGGCAGAGTGCGGACTATCGCCTTCGACGTCTTCTTGATGAGGGGCGAGTCTCAAAGAAGAAGGTCGGGAATTCTCTGGTCTGGTCAACTGAAGAGGATTGACAGGGGGCTTCATGCCGAGGGAGAGAGACGAAGACGCCGAGCGAAACCCCGAGACAAGAGGCAGGATCGACAAACGGCGGAAAAAGAAGTCCGAAATCAGTCGGGGCTACAGGGAAGCACGCCAAGAGTTGCCCGACAACCCGAGGGACGACCCGTGGGGATACACGGAACTTCCGACCCGCAATCCCGCAGAGAACATCGTTCCGCCGCTGTGGGAGCGGATTCGCTCGAACGCGCTCACCGTCAGCCAATCATCCAAGCAGTCGAATGATCTGCCGGCATTCCTGCTCGCAAAGGCTCTCGGGAAGATTCAATTCTTCCCGCACTACTGGCATCCCGGCGTCAACGAGAACCTCACGCAAAATCTGGACGGTAACGAACATCCTCCGCGCCGAGGAGACTGGCGAGGACCTGAGCGAAGGGAAGCAAGTCACCGCTGGTGAGCTGATGCAGGCCATCGAGGACGACCCGCGCGACCTTCTGCTTCCGACCGAACCGCCAGCGAGTGAACTACCCCACCCTACTCGCTCACGGCTCGCGCCGTTCGCTCGGTGAGAGTGGGGCTTCCTGCTTCTCTGACAGCAGTTGGAGAGACAGAAGCTGTTCTCCTGGCCCCACAGAGGGTCCAGTCTCCACGGGCGTGAATGCGGAGTGTTTCAATCCTACTCGGTAGTGACACACCGAAGATGAGGCGTGACCGCCTTTCTTGTCGGGCTCGAAGCCACGCCTCTGAACAGTCCGTGTCACAATAGGCAATATTGGCTTGGTTAATCAGAAAATGGTCGGTAAGTCGGGCGATTCATCCCCTCCCTGCTCGCTCGGCCTTCGGCCTCGCTCCCTGAGGAAGGGAGATTCTCTTTCGGCCTGCTAAACAGGTATTTGAAGATATATCCGATGCAGATTGGGCTTCGCCGGACGCCGATCGATCAACACTGCGGAGCTACTGATCAGTCTGGCTGCTTCGGTCTGGCGACTCTCAAATGATCGATTCACATTGTATAGTTATCGCTTCGTTAGACTTGCTGACAACCGGATTCTTAAAATGTGACCAGTGTGAATACAAACTAGCGCACTTATGTTGGGTCTGTTCAGGCGATGGAGTCCGCCTGTCCCAACCGCCATTCTGGCTGATGACTCCTACTGAACATCAGCAATGGCTCGAATACACCCCATCGAACACGTAGAAGCACTCGTCGTGGTCGGTATCGGCGGTTTCGCCGGCTCGAACCTCCGATACTTTGTCGATCTTACCGTTCCTAACTCGTTGGCGGCAACGCTGACTGTCAATGTCATCGGTTGCTTTGCCCTCGGATTCCTTATCAGGACGTGATCGATACGACGAGTCACACGCACCAAGGTGAGTGGTGTCTGGAATCGCTGTTTTGTCGGGGATCGGCCAACCGGGTTCGGGAATTGATTTATCGGCTCAGAGATTTCGACGGCGTACGCCGCGTGAAGGTGATGATAATCCGCGGAGAGGGAGACTGAGAATCCGTTGATAAGATAGATGAAATTCCATCAATTCCAGAGGATTCCAACAGAGCCCAATATCTGTGTCGGAAGGTCAAATTGAGTATATTCTTCTGTATGCGTGGGCGACGGTATTCCTCTTGCTATGGGCCCTTCTGAAACCGACCAGAGCTCGGAAGCACTACTGAATAGAATAGGCGTGCTTTCAACTACTGGTATGGTAGTACTGTCTGTGACAGATACCAATCACACAGAATGTGTTATTGAGTACTTCATCTCGTGATATCGTTGGATACAAGCTCGGAACTACTCGCAGAAATTGAGGTGGGGACGGAGGGATTTGAACCCCCGATTGACTGATATCTCCGGTATGCCTCGGTACTCCAGAGGGTCGTCATCGTGAGACGGTGATCACCCGCTCACTCGGTATATCAGTCTGGAGTCTCGTCACCGGGCGTGGCCTCTGGAGTCAGTCGCCCTGCCTGGCTGGGCCACGTCCCCTGTATTAGCGTATTCTCACGTTTCTAGTAAAGCCATTACGATTCCCGACACTGCAAGATCTCCTGCAGGTGTGACCAGCTGTCGAGTTCTGTTCTGTTCTGTGTGAACCCCGCTGATTGGCGGAATCAACTGGTCAATACGGTTCCCGCTGACTGGCGGCACTCAGTCGTTCTCTGTCGGAGTGATGCCGTCGTCTACCTGCCCTCGGCGATTGTGAATGATCGTGCCGACCGCCCCGGTTCGGTCGGTTCGGGGTCGGCCGTACACCAGATACACGAGCGTGCTCCCGACAATAATCCCGCCCGCACCCAGAATGGGGAGCATCCCCATTTGAGTCAACAGTCCGATCCCGGCGAGAAAGCCAAACACCTGCACGAATGGGTATCCCGGAGCCCGAAACTCAGGTTGGTATGATGGGACATCGGCTTCGCGGAATGCAATCAGCGCCACGTTGATTATCGAAAACACGAGAATCTGGAAGGCACTTGCCAGCTTCGCCAACTCGATCACTGGGACGAACGCGATGAGCAACAGCAGCACCACGCCAGTGAGGAGGACGGAATTTCGTGGCGTCTTGAACCGTTCGTCGATCGATCTGAGCACCGGCGGTAACAGGTCATCACGGCTCATCGCGAGCGGGAACCGAGACGAAGACAACACGCCGGCGTTGGCCATGCTCGTGAGCGCGATGACAGCGACTACTGAAATGAACACCACGCCGACGCCGCCTAACAACTCAGCTGCCCCATCTGCCATTGGCGTGAGCGAGGCGGTTCCGTCGGGGCCCCCGGTTTTCAGCACCTTGGCGTCTGCCAACCCAATGATAGCTCCGACGACCGCCACGTACAGCAGCGTCATTATTCCCATTGATCCCAGCATGGCCCGCGGGAGATTTTTCCCGGGGTCTTTGACCTCTTCGGCGACGCTCGCAATCTTTGTGACGCCCGCATACGAGACAAAGACGAATGCCGCGGCCGTGACCACACCCATGTTTCCATGCGTCGTGAACGGGGTGAATCGACTCGTCTCAACCAGCAATCCTGCGTTCGCCACATACGCACCCAGTCCGACGACGACGGCAGTCACGATGATCGCCTGGATTCGCCCGCTCAACTTCGTCCCAGAGATGTTCAGTACGACCACGAGCACGGCAAGTGCGAGCGCGACGTACACGATTGAGCCCTGTGAGAGCGGTGCAAACAGCAACAAGTACGCACCCAGTCCAACCAGCGCGAACGAACTCTTGAAAACCAGCGAAAACCAGGCACCGATCCCAGCGATCGTTCCGAACAGCGGCCCGAGCGCCCGGTCAATGTACAGGTATGTGCCCCCAGACTCTGGCATTGCCGTGGCCATTTCGGCTTTCGACAGCGCCGCCGGTAAGACGACGATTGCCGCAAGAACGTAAGCCAATATCACTGCCGGGCCCGCTTTCTTGAATCCAAGCGCCGGAAGAACGAAAATCCCGCTCCCGATCATCGCACCCATGCTGATCATCATCGTCGGATACAGCCCGAGACTCCGATCTAAATCGTGTCCAACCATCTGTTTGTGGATACCGGACTGAGGTATAAGTAATATTCGGATTCCACAATGAGAGCGGCTCCGATTGATTTATCACCAATGACGTTCTTACACAAAATGAATCATGTCGACTATTGGCAGCTACTCTCGGACGAAACGAACGTTACCAGCGGCTTTCGTGATGCTCATGGCCGGGATACTCGGAGCCGCCGCCATCGAGTATCTCATCACTCATCCCGACCCGCTGGTCTGGTGGCGACTCGAGTTCCTCATAATCGGGACACTCTCTGCGGGTATCGCGTACGGTGGATATCGTCTGTTCGACAGCGCCTACGAACCAGAGGCGGTGTGGGGTGTCTTGGCGTGGACAATCCTCGGAGCCGGGACGGCTGCAGCCGTGGGCGGCAGCGTGTACTTCCACCAACAGCTGAATTCGGCGGCGGTCGCTGCACCTGCGTTCCTCTTTGAATTCCTCCTTTTGACCGGGACCGGTGTCGGACTCGCCTTCGGCGTGACCCGATTGCGGTCTACCACCCCGATCCCACGGTTGCTAACCGAGGGTGACCCGGAAGATATGGACCGACTCTGTGCGGTCGCCTCACTTGTCGGAGGAGACTCGGACGCGCTCAGACAGCGGTGGGAGATACTCCAGTGTCTGTCCAGCACCGCAACCCAGGAGACTCCGATGGCAGCATTCATCATCGAACTATCGAAGCAGTCACACACCTGTTTCCCCGACGATGAGAATGCCGTCAAAGACCTCCTGTATGAAGATCACTTACCAGTCCTGTTGGAGCAAGACATGGTCACGATCGACGATGAACTCGGCACCGTCCAGTTCACGGCTCACGACCTGATTGGGTTGTCCTCCCAGGACAGTCCGCAGCCGCCACTTGCAGCCACCGAGTGAACTACCCCGCCCCACTCGCTCGGCTTCGCCTCGCTCCGTGAGGACGGGGGCTTCCCGCCTGTGAACCGCTAAGACCGCGGCCCGTGTGAAGTTCGACTTTCCAGACTGCTCTCTCAACACCGAACACCCAATAGTTTCTCACCCGAGTTAGAAACGCTCTCAGCGCACGGTCTCGATTCCTTCGTGGGTGGTTTCGGCAATCGACGGTGACCGGGACAGTGGGCAGTCAGTTTTCGAGCGGCTCCCGAAACGCCGCGGAGAAGTCTTCGGCTTGCCGAGCCTGCGCGTGTAGGGCGACCACATCGTCCGGATGAAACATAGTCTGTTTCGTCGGTTGGACGAGTCCTCCGTCCCGTTGAATCGAAATAACGGCCACGTCGTCAAGATGGCCCTCTTGATCTGCTGTCTCCAGTGTCAACCCCGCAATGGGTGCGTCTTCAACGACCGTCACTTCAATGACCCTGTCACGGTCGATCGGTGTTTGTGGTTGAGACGAGACAATTTCGTCTGACTCCGGCCCAAATGGAGTGTAGGGGCTCTGAACGGTCGTTTGGAGCAACTCCTCGTCTTCGATTTGAATATCCAATTCCGACAGGGCACGCGCAATGTTTCGAAGATCTTCCGTAGACTCCCCGACTGCGACGACGTGTAGATCGCGGCGTCCGGCCATGAGTACTCGCACGTTGATTACGCCGGGTATCGATTGAGCTGCCAGCGCGAGTCGTTCGCGGTCGGCGGCCGGCACCGTACACATGTACATTGATGTCAGACGGCCATCCGCCTGTTC
>KI543234.1:499460-514488 GCA_000496235.1 uncultured archaeon A07HR60 | reverse complement strand
CGATACGTCAAGCCCCTCAGCAATCATAGGTGCGGATGTGTCGCGGGCATCCTCCATCAGTGCATAGATAATTCGCCGGTCGATATCGTCCAGACGGACAGTCATGACACTTCTATCGGCTGAGGTCTACTAAAACGCGCGAAAGCCACACATATCGGAGCCTGGTTGATACGCGGTAAGGCGAGTAGTCTGTTCATTCTCCACCTTTCCAAATGGTTCCAGACGAATGCCACGGATCGTGACCCCGAAACAGTTCACTACCGGGTCATCGCGACTGTTTGGCTATCCGCCACTGACGCATAAACTGCCTTCGGAAAGCCGTATTGAACCGCATATATTTTGTACATTGCCTCAAACACTAGATATGGCCGAACCAATACTCATCTCATTCGAGCTTCCGGACATTGAGCCGCTCTCTCAGACGCTCATTGAGAGTCTGGCCCCACTACCGGTAGTCCTCGTGGGACATTATGCGGTCCCCGAGCAGACCCCGTCTGAGGACGCCCGACGAGAATTCGGTGAAGACGCGACAGCAAAGCTCGAACAAGAGGCAGAGCGGTTCAAACAGCTAGACTCACCGGTCGAAACACGCCTAGAGTTCGGCAAGGATCGCGCATCCACTGTGGACCGCATCGCGGACGAAGAAGACTGCACCGCGGAGTTGATCGCTACCTCCACAGGGGAACTGCAGCGCATCTTAGTCCCGATTCCACCCGTTGCAGAGTTTGATCGGTTACCACGGTTTCTGAAGCTCTTTTCGGGCGACACGACAGACCGAATCACGCTATTTCACGTCGTGGAAGGTGAAGAACGGATCACCGCGGGAGAAGAAATCCTTCGAGAACAACGCGAGGGGCTCATCGACGCTGAGTTCGACTCTGAACGGATCGAAACGCGACTGTCTGAGGGATCACATGACGACGAAATTCTGGACATCGCCGAGGACTACGATGCAGTCGTGATGTACTCTGCAGAGTCGCGGCTTGGAGACCGTATCTTCGGCAACTTGCCCAATCGTATCTCCGACCGGAGCGGGAATCCGGTGATTGTAGTCCGGCGGGATTACTAACCACAGTCGGGTGCGGCCAGGTGGTAATGTGTACTCATCCGATCCGACCCTCAAGAATCCAGCGTGGATCGTTCAATCCCGGTCTGAATCGGCCCAATCGCACTCCTGACATTTGTAGCCGGTGACGAATTCTGTGATATTCGGCATATATCCCACCTGGAGGACGTTCTCTCCGCAGTCTGGGCAGTCACGGCCAGCGTCTTCGATATCCTCGGCTTCCATCGGTCGTTCCCCCTCGACGAGTTCTGCCAATCGTTCTGGGTTCACCATTCGCCCTTGGACGACGCGATTACTCATACCAATAGTCGGGCAACCAGCGTCAAAAGTCCAGCGTCAGCCGTCGACGGCGGGGCCACCGAAGACCCGAACAGTCACAGCCACGGGGCCCTGGCCTTATCGTCGGCGTAGTCACGGTCGTCGGCGGGTGGATCCTCGCTGGTCGCGGGGTTCGTTCCGCCGTCGGCCACCTCGGTGCGGGCCCCTCCGACCACCTCGTCACGTTCTTGGGTGATGTCGGTCCCATCGGGAGTATCTGAGGTGCCAGGGTGATCCTCGCGAGTGATCTTCGATGCTTCGCCGTCCGGGTCGTACGACAGGAGGCCGGTGACGAGCAACACAGCGAGCGCGATTGGAGCCTCCGTTTGGAGCAGGCCCAGAATCGGCAACGCGAGCACACCGAGTGCGACTGCAGAGCCGAATCGGAATCGGTCGAGATCGACACGCCCTCGAAGGTGTGGGCCCATCACTGCCACCACCGCCGCGAACAGCACGCCAGTGGCGGCTGCGGCGGCCCCAGTCGCGACGACAAACAGATCGGACGCGATCTGAAGACTCGCCCCGTCAGGCTGAACGCTGGCAACCAATCCGAGACCGATAATAACTGCCGGGCTCGGAAGGAACTCACCCACCTTCGAACTCGCCGTTTTCGCGGCGACCGCGAGGATGACGACCCCCGCGAATCGGGTAAAGATCTCCAAGTTGAGGATACTGTCCAGCGTTGCAGCGACGCTGGCTTCCAGCGCCGCCACGGGGACGACGACTGCCCCGATCAGGAGAATCTTGATCACCCGTTCACGCGGCGTCCCTTCCATCTCGGCCAGAACTACTGCCATCGTCGCCGAACCACCGAAAATCAACAGCCCGGTCTCGATGATTCCGACAGTCGAATTGAGCGCGCCGGCGATGACGAGTGCAGGGAAGATCCCGTCGATGAGCGGGAGCGCCATCACCGTGGCTAGTAACTTTGTTGGACCGCCTACCCACTCCTCAAGCCGAAGGGCGACGGGATGCTGGGAAACGCTCATTCCGCGCTAGCGAGCACCCTGACTGAGGGGTAAACAGCATCTATGGGCCAAACTCCGGGACTGCCCGACAACTCCGGAGACCCACCGAAGATCCGAGTGTCGCCAAAATTGTGTAAAGTATGTGCCAAATTTAGGAAAGCCATTGAATCGGACCGTCAGCTGGCTGGCACCGTACTTCACCGAATCACACTCGGATTCCATGTATGTGAATGTGAACGAACGTATATTAAACGTTGCGTGAGACGCGTCCCCAATGGACAACGAAGCGTCGTCGTCGTTTTTAAACTGGGCCAGCGATTCATTGGCCAACAGACTTGTTCGGTGATAAAGCGTCGATACGTCCCGCGCATTCCAGGCTCAAGAGTCCCTGCACACCGATCGGATTGACAGTCAGGAGGAGCCTACTATTTTGATACAGCGGTGCCGGGAGGAAAGGCGACCTCTGGCGGGCGACGACACGTAATGTTTTTGTGGATTCTGTGGAGACCAGTTACATGGGAAACGACGCTGCCGACCACGACCAATTTTCTGAGAAACTCCGTGTGCCGGAGGCGTTGACATTCGACGATGTTCTGCTACGACCGGCAGAGAGCCGCGTCGAACCGGACGCGGCAGACGTTTCGACCCGGGTCTCACGAACCGTCGAGCTGGGGATGCCGATCCTATCGGCTGCGATGGACACTGTCACCGAAAGCGGCATGGCCATCGGGATGGCGCGTGAGGGCGGTCTGGGCGTGCTTCACCGGAATATGGACGTTGACCAGATGGTCGAACAGATCCAGCAGGTGAAACAGGCTCACGAACTGGTGATCCGCCGAGAGAACGTTGTGACGGCAGCTCCCGACACGACCGTCGAAGAAGTCGACGCGATGATGAGTGATCACGGCGTCTCTGGCGCGCCAGTCGTTGACGACGACGACACCGTGCTCGGCATCATCTCAGCGACAGATATCCGACCGTATCTTGAGGTGGGCGAACGCGACGCCGTCGCAGAGGCCATGACAGACGAGGTGATCACGGCCAACGACGGTGTGAGTCCACGAGAGGCGCTGGAGTTGATGTACGAACACAAGATTGAGCGGGTCCCGATTGTCGACGCTGGAGACGGGTTGGTCGGGCTGATCACGATGGCGGGCGTACTGGAACGACGCGAATACCAACAGGCTGCGCGAGACTCGAACGGCCGGCTCCGGGTTGGCGCGGCTGTTGGCCCGTTCGAGTTGGAGCGGGCTGAACAGGCAGACGCCGCCGGTGTGGACGTGGTGTTCATCGACTGTGCTCACGCCCACAATCTGAACGTGTTAGAGTCTGCTCAAGATATCACCGAGTCGATCGAAGCTGACGTCGTCGTCGGCAACGTCGGGACACGGGAGGCTGCCGAGGCCTGTGTCGGGTTCGCTGACGGGCTCAAAGTCGGCATTGGTCCGGGTTCGATCTGTACCACCCGGGTCGTCTCGGGGGCGGGGATGCCACAGATTACTGCTGTTTCTGAGGTAGCTGACGTGGCCGCTGCACACGATATCCCGGTGATTGCGGACGGCGGCATCCGCTATTCGGGAGACGCAATCAAAGCTATCGCTGCTGGTGCAGACGCAGTCATGCTGGGGTCGTACTTCGCCGGGACGGACGAGGCACCCGGTCGAGTGATCACGATGAACGGGAAAAAGTACAAACAGTATCGCGGAATGGGGTCGGTCGGGGCGATGAAGTCTGGCGGTGGAGGGCGGTATCTCAAAGACGACGATGACGGTGAAGACTTCGTGCCAGAAGGTGTGGAGGCCGCGACGCCGTACAAGGGCACGCTCGCGTCAGAACTCCACCAACTGGTGGGGGGAATGCGGTCGGGGATGGGATACGTCGGCGCCGAGACCATCGCCGCTGTCAAAAGCGACGCAGCGTTCGTGCGCGTGTCCGCGGCAGGCCAAACTGAGGGTCACCCGCACGACGTGATGATCACCGACGAAGCGCCCAACTACTCTCCGGAACAGTAAGACAGCTGTTCCGTGACTCCGGGGGACTCACGGATGAGCTATGGATGACTGTTCGTTCTGATCACAAACTGGGATATACTGTAGACAAGCCAGTACTGCGGTGGAGCCATCGGCTGACTCCGAGTGAAGACCGGCAAGGGTGCTCAGTCAGGTGCTACTCAACGAGTATCAGAAATCCGATTACGTCACGGGGATAGGGGTCTGTAGCGGGCCCTCAGAGACTCCGGGCCACCTGTGGTCAGACGGCGCCGCTGGAGACGAACGATTCAATCCGGTCAAGTGCCGTGCGGAGTTCGGACATACCCGTCGCGTACGAGACTCTGAGGTGGCCGTCGCCACCGGCACCGAATACCGATCCGGGGACGACGGCGACGCCCTCCTCATCGAGAAGCTCCTGGGCGAAGCGTTCGTCGTCACCGCCACAGTGCGGGAACGCGTAAAACGCGCCTTTGGCCTCGAACGGTTCTAACCCCATCTCGCGGAACCGGGAGAGAACGTACGTCCGGCGACGGTCGTATTCCGACCGCATCTCCTGAAGATCGCTTTCACACGAGGCCAGTGCCTCCACGGCCGCGTGCTGGGCCGTCGTCGGCGCCGACAACAGCGTGTACTGGTGGATTCGGTTCATCGCGTCGATCACCTCGGCGGGGCCCATCGCGTAGCCGAGTCGGAGGCCCGTCATTGCGTATGCCTTCGAGAACCCGTTGACGACAACTGTTCGCTCGCGCATCCCCGGTTGTGTCGCGATCGAGGCGTGGTCTTGGCCGTACGTGAGCGCGGCGTAAATCTCGTCGGCGATCACCCCGATATCGTGGTCCCGGCAGAACGCAGCGACTTCGGCGAGACCCTCGTCGGT
Source organism: uncultured archaeon A07HR60 (assembly GCA_000496235.1). GTDB lineage: Archaea > Halobacteriota > Halobacteria > Halobacteriales > Haloferacaceae > J07HR59. Next base: position 509,268 of record KI543234.1, on the reverse strand, counting down.
CATGATTGCCCCAGTGGGATTGTTCGGGTAACACAGCATGAGGTAATCTGCCTGTTCGGCCCCAGCCTCTCGAAGCGCCTCTCGGGTGAGCGTGAACTCATCTTGCGGTCGTGTCTCGACTGACAGTAGCTGGCCGCCCGATAGTCCTGCCGCCGGAGCGTAGGAAATGTACGTCGGTTCGTGAATCGCGACCACGTCTGAGGGGTCCACCAGCGCTCGGAATGCGAGGTCGAGCGCCTCACTCGCGCCGGCCGTGATCATCATCTCCTGATCCGGGGCGTACCGCTGGTCGTAGCGGCGATGATGGTCTGCGACCGACTCGCGTAACTCAGCCATTCCCCGGTTGGCCGTGTATGAGGTTCGGCCCTGCTCGAGCGCCTCGATCGCGGCATTGCGGGCCGCCCACGGCGCCGAAAAGTCTGGCTCACCGACCCCGAGTGAGATCACGTCGTCTCGGGCTTCCGCGAGTTCGAAGAACTTCCGTATCCCCGACTCTGACAGTGACTCCGATCGTGTGGAGAGATTCATGGTGACACTGACAGCCGATCATCGTCGTCGTGATTGTCGAACAACTGACCTCCGTCCTTGTACGTCTCCATCACGTAGTGGCTGACCGTCTGCGTGACGGACGGCATCGGCGCGACTTGCTCGGAGACGAACCCGGAGATATCCTCCATCGACTCTCCCGAGACCACAATCGCCAGGTCGAAATCACCGGACACGAGATGCAGTGCCTCGACCACAGGGAATTTGGCGATACGCTCTGCGACCTCGTCGTACCCGGTCTCTTGATCTAAGCCGATATTTAATTCGACGATCGCCCGGACCCCCCGCCGTCGACGCGATCCCAGTCGACGATTGCCTGGTAGCCATGCACGATATCCTCGTCTTCCAGTTCCGTAATCGCCTCTTCGACGGTATCGACGCTGAGACCCGTCTGCCTTGCAATATCGTCCGTCGTCTCACGAGCATTCCTCGTCAGTACTTCCAAAACCTCGCGTGCTGCGGTCATACTCCATTCATTTGGTTGTAGGTATAATACAGTTGGTGACTTCCGACACGGATATACCCTTCAGCTGGATCAGCCCTCGTCGGCTTCCGCGCTGGGCGCGTCCGACTCCCGTCGAGACCTCCGGCGAATTTTCGATTGAGAGTACCCGTTCCGCCGGGCAAGTGGTAATGGGCGAGCGGAACCGGTTTCCGACGGCCGCCGAATTATTTCGTATGGTTCTGGCAGAATCCACCGACGACCTGGAACGTGGTGAGACGGCACCGGCGTTCGAACTTCCCGATCCTCAGGGGGAGCGACACGCGCTGAGTGAGTTCGATACTGACGCTGTACTGGTCGTATTCACGTGCAATCACTGTCCGTACGCCAAAGCGAAGTTCGATTTGCTCAATCAAATTGCCGCCGATTACGCCGAGTGTGCAGTTGTCGGCATCAATCCAAACGACGCCGACACGTATCCAGAGGATTCAGCCGCGAAGATGGCCGAATACGTGAACCGGGGGGAGATTGCGTACGACGCGTATCTCCGCGACGAGAGTCAGACCGTCGCACGAGCCTACGGCGCGGTTTGTACTCCCGATCCGTTCTTGCTGTCTCGAGAATCGCAGCGAGAAGTGAATGAAGACGGAGACGAAGCCGAGTGGCGACTACGATATCACGGACGTCTTGACGATGCACCCAACCCAAACGATACCCCGTCTCAGTTCCCGGTGAAAGACGCTATCGATGCGGTCCTCGAGAACGAACCGGTGGAAGTCGATCAACAGCCCGCTCGCGGCTGTTCAATCAAGTGGACTGACGAGTGACTTCTGCGACCACTGGCAACACCGTGTGGACTACGGCCGATACGGAGTGTCTCGGCCACAGATTCAGCATGCTACATTCCAACGAAACGTGAATTCTGAACGCCCGGCCGTACGGTCGAGTCTTGGAAACCCAGTCTAGATCAGTCCGCAGTGACGAGACCTCGCCGGTGTCGAACTCGTCTGGCAGGTCCCCGCGCACTTCCGCCGGGGTGAGATAACACTGAGGATCCGGTGCCGTCAAATCACCTGTTGCTGTGACGGCGCGAAGTCGGGACGCGCCCCGGCATATCCCCTGATAGCGACACTCCGCGCATTTTCCGGACAGATGACTGCTCCGAGTTCGGAGAAACTCCAACAGTGGGTTAGAGTCGTCCTCCCAGATCGCGCCGAACGAGCGGTCACGCACGTTACCGAGACTGTACCCCTGCCAGAACTGCGTGAGATGAACATTCCCGGATAATCGATATCGGCGACGCGCTCCCCGGCTGGGTCGCCGCCGTTCTGTGCCAGGTATCTGTACACGCGGCGAGCGTGGGCCTCGCTGAATCTCTCACGCGCGAACTCGACCAGATACGCAGCATCGGCGTAATTGCCGACGAGCAGCGTTTCGATCTCCTCACCTCGGCTGTGATACTCGAGCGTGAGCTCACACAGACGCCTGACGGCCGCTCGTTTGGCAGCCGGGTCGAGGTCTGCATCTGTGATGTCGGCACCGCGTCCGCCGTACGCGAGATGGTAAAAACAGAAGCGATCGACACCGACATCGGCCAACAACTCAATCACAGCGTCCATATCAGGGGCAGTCTGCTCTGTGATCGTGTATCGGAGCCCGGTCTTCAGCCCGACACTCAAACACGCCTCGATACCGTCGACTGCTGCGTCGAACGCACCGTCGGCGCCGCGAAACGCGTCGTTCACCTCCCGTCGGCCGTCGACGGATACACCCACGTACGCGAGTCCAGCCCGTTGCAGTTCCCGGGCCCGGTCCTGGGTCAGTAACGTGCCGTTCGTCGACAGCACGGGCCGGATATCTCGGTCTGCAGCGTATTTCACCAGTTCTGCGAGATCTTCCCGCATCGTGGGTTCTCCACCCGAGAATAGGAGCACCGGAACCCCATAATCCGCCAGTTCGCGAATCAGTCCTTTCGCCTCTGCGGTCGTCAGTTCACCACTGGCGGGTTCTGTCTCGGCAGCCGCATAGCAGTGTTGACACGAGAGATTGCACCGCCGTGTCGCGTTCCAGACCACGACCGGACGTTGCTGTCTGTCCGAACTGATCTGTGATTTCTCCGACTCCGCGGCAGCGTCGTATCTGAGGCCGTCGCTTTCAGCGTCTAACCCACACAGCAGTTTACTGACGGAGATCACTCGCCAACCCCCCGCGTGTGCTTACCACCAGAGTCCACGGTTGATCCCCCCTGCGTATCCGAATCTGGGTGTGTCTCCGGGGTGGCGTCCGAATGTGATTCCGCTCCCGAGTCTGAGCCACCGTCGCCGTTGGTATCTGGACTCGTATCTCCATCGACAACAGAATCTGGACTCGGGTTTGGGTCTGCATGTGTCTGCGTCTGCGTTTCTGTTTCTTTCTCTGCACCTGTGTCCGGCTCCGTCTCTGGCCCCAAACGACCGTCCTCATCCGTGTTTCCCTCTGAGTCGGAACTCCGTGTCTGGCACGCATCTGCCACACTGCGTGACGAGTGGCGGTGCACCCGGGCTGCGGGTGTGAGCCACATTTCTTCGGCTTGCCTCCCGAAGAGCCGAGAGGCGTGTTGGCGGGCGGTCTCTGCTGCGGCCGCACTGACACACCCAACGTGTCGTAGGGATTCGGTTTCGTTCGGCCGGACGAACACTTCCCACTCGCTGAGAGTACTGTTACTCTCACCCTCGTCGGTTCCGCGTCGCATTGACCACTCTGCCATGTGTTGAAGTCACCTCGAATCGGCAAAACGGGCGATGGCGGCTCCCAAACGCTGGGAGCAAGATACCCTGTCTAACCAATTTGCCTGTCGAGATGGCCGGCAATCGCGCTGTTGTGACCACAAAACGAATAAACGATGTGAGTGCCTCGGTGCTTGACCCTCGGGGTGTGCACCCAGTTCACTGTCTTCGATGTCTCTCGAATATGAGGCCTCTCCGTCTGTAGACCCTCAAACGAGACGAAACGAGCGCGACCAACTAGTCCGAACCGGAGCCAGGAGAGACAGGGCGAGATCGGCGGCGATCCTCGCGCCCGGTGGTTCTGTCCGTTAGCTTCTCACCAGGTGCCGTGGAAGGTGTCGAATTCCAGGTCCTCCAGCGGTTTTTCACCGATCGCGATCTCGTATTCGCCTGGTGTGAGCATCGGCGAGTGGAACTGCGGGCCGTCATCGGTCGTGATGCGCGGACAGCCTGTGTTGACGAACGCGTCCATGTCGAAGTTGCGCAGTCTGTCGGGAGTCACCTCGTCCATGGTGATCAGGTAAGCATCGTCGTTGTCTTCGACAATCTCGACAGCCTGGTCCCATCGGCCCTGCCCGATTTTCGTGCAGAAGATGACACCCCACTTCTTGGCGTCCATCGCACGGTGAACGGCACCGTACCGTTGTTTCATGAATTTCTCTGTGTCGGCCAGTTCAACGTAGTTGTTGACGGGGTCGGCAATCACGACCGTCTTCTCTGGGTATTCCATCGCCAGTCCCAGCGGGTGGAACTTCCCTCCACCGACGTACAAGATCTGGTCGGCATCGACTTCCGCTGACGCGTAATTGCAACCCAGTACCTGCCCCTCGTGTGTGAGTCGGTCGTCGCCCCGCCGTGTGTGCACGTCGAAATCGCGGTCTTCGAGCCAGCCTCGCATTTTGTCGAACTGGTTCATGTGCTGGGCGGTGGTCACCAGCCCTACAGCCGGGTCGTCTGCTGACTGGTCCAGTTCCGCGAGCGAGTCTTCCATGATCGGGAACGGGTCGACGTTGGAAAAGAGGGGGACATAGATGATCTGGTCCGACTCTTTCATCGGTGAATGGCCGAAGTGAACGAACACGTCGGTCCGGCGCATCAGATACGTGTCCAGATCGCAGGCGCCGTAACAGGGCTGCCCTGACAACATGAACTTGACACCGTCTGGGGAGTGTCGCCTGAGATCGTCGGCAACCTTCGGGCCGCGTCGTTTCAACCCCTCGGGGAACTGGAGACCCACGGTTTCAGCGTCTCGTTCATCGACCGCATCGAGGATCCGATCGAGTTCGTAATCCCACTCGCGGTCGTGTTTCAGCGACATTCCGGTATTTCGCAAATCGCCGTCTGTAGACCCGCCACTCATACGTGATATTTTTCGGCATCACGGTTAAACAGCCCGTTCCACGATCTCGCCGGAGTGTAAATTGATGCTCCGTCGGATCTGGTTCAGATCACCGCAGCGGTCACTGCTTGTCACTGACCGGGAGCGCTCGCTCCGGCAGTCACGCTGTCTGGTTGAGGGCTGTTCCGTACCACTCCGGCGGCGCGACCGTCGGATCCTCGAGTAGCTGAACCCCGACGACGACACGTACTGTTTCGCCGGTAGCCTCGCTCGTGTACTCCACCTGTAGGCGGGTCAGACGGCCTTCACGGGTCACGAATGCGACCGCCTCGATACGTTCGTTCCGTAGAAACGATTCTGATGGCGTCCCCGAGAGATCGAGTCGAAGTATAGGCTCACCCTCGCTGGAAACCTCACGAACCGATGTCTGGTTCACCGACAGCGCCGCCGTGTACAACTGAATTCTCGATTGCTGGAATCCATTCCACACTCCGATTGACTGATTTTCTCTCCGCGTGTACTCCGTCTCGTTGCCCCGTTGCTCTTGCTCCAGAGCCACCCCATCTACCACAAACTGTTCTCTGTGGACTGGCACCCCGCCCTCGTCCACTCGCGTCACGTCGAACGCGTATCGAGAATCGTTGATGTATTGCACGGCGGCTGAGTACTCAGTGATCCTCCCTAATCGGGAACCGTTCCCTGCCGTGGCGTATTCAAACCTGAGCTCCCGGGCTCTCCCCTCGACGATAGCGTTGTGAGCCGCGGTAGCTGCCTGAGGATCGGTTACACCGTCGTCACTCAGTCCATCTGGCAACTGATCGCCTGTGTCGGCCGCTGGAGCTGTGGCCGATTCGGAGGGACTCACCTCGGGTTGCGAGCTCATATCGTCAGCAATCGGCAAAACAGGCCCGACAGCAACTAAGACCACCCCGATCACGACCACACCAATCACGACAGCCCCCGCCCAGCGAGAAACTGAGACATCACTATCATCGGTCGGGGGCTGTAATAGAGACCCGCCGAGGTGCTCATTCGTGATGGTTTTGGCCGTCTCCCGATCAACCCCGTACAGGAGTCTCTTGAGGAGGTCAGCCGGTGAGACGAGTTCGGCCCCAGCAGTGGTCGTGACCCGTCGGACTAGTGCCGTTTCGCGTGTTGTGACCACGACGTCGGCCGTAGCGTCCACACTCCCGTACCCGATCGGTCCTGTCACAACGATGCTCAGTTCCTGCGTTGTCACTGTCTGAGAGGTGTCGTCACGACTGCCTGTGGCAACGTCTCGTTGCACGATCAGTCGGCCATCATCCACACGAGTAGCGTACCCCCGAGCCTCCCAGAGTCGCGCTAGAAACCTCAGCCGTTCCTGCGCAGACAGTGCTCGCAACCGGCGTGCGAACGCTGCCTCTGAGAGTGGTTGCATGCTCTCACGTGCGGCTGTATTCACACAAGCGTTTTGCTGCCCAGGACTCCCCAGAGATTCGAATGGGATGACACCTAAACGATGGATGCCGTCAACTTGAAATCTCCGCGCCCTAACTCAACGATAATGAGCATCGAAGCAACCGAGCAGCCCTCAGTTGAAACGCTTGCAGAGCAACTCGGCCAACAGATCACAGAAACTGAAGAATACGCTGTCTTCGAACAGGCGCAAGCGAACGTGGAAACCGACGAGGCTGTTCAAGAGAAAATCGACGAATTTGAGCAAATCCGGGAGGAATTCATGGTCGCCCGAGAGACAGGCCAAGCGACCGAAGCCGGGCTAGAACGGGTCCGAGACGCACAGCAGGAACTTCACGCGATGCCGACGATGGCAGCGTTCCTCTCGGCTCAAGAAGACCTCGAGAACCGCTTGGATCGACTCAACGAAGCTATCTCCGAGTCACTCGCCGTCGACTTCGGCGGCACTGCCAGCAGTTGCTGTCAGGACTGATCGGTCTCCGCGTTCAGCGCACCGTTCAGAATAGTTGGGTTGACTGCCGTGAAATCCGCTTTTGACTGCGAGTCCGTATTTGCGGTGTAGCGGTTTGATTTTGACTCTGATTTTCATTCTGGTTGCGAAATTAACTCTAACCGTAGCACTGACTGTGATCGTGGCACTGGACCGAGCCGGGTTGGAATAGGCCGATCTGATCGGCATCGAGGTTGAGATTTGCACCAGTGCCGTCAGCCACAGAAAACAAGCTTACCCCCGGAAGCGTGTCATTCTGTGTCGTCTTTCGGCCGCACTAACTGCATTTGTCCGCTCGCGCGGAGTGAGCCGTCGACTTTGGCTCCCTCGTGGACGACGAGATCTCCTGCCGACACGGTTCCCCGGATATGGGCACCCGCCTCGATTGTCACGGCTCCGTTACGGGTGGTGACATCGCCGTGGACGTGTGAATCAGCCCCAACAGTGATATCTTCGCGAGCCCGGAGACTCCCGAACACCTCGTTATCCAGGCCCATCTCGATGGTTTCTGCGCGGACGTTGCCGTGAAGTCGACAGTTGTCGCCGATGCGGGCGGGTGTGGAGACACGCCACGCGTCGTCGGACACCTCCGCGCCCCGCGGTAACACGAGCGGGTCTCGCATTGAATCGTCCTCGCCGGCCAGAGCTGCCGCGAGATCGTCAGCAGCTTCCTGCTCGTCCAACCGGAGTAACTGCGAGAGTAACACGAAGTAAAACACCAGAGTGGGCACTGGGTTCCGAATCACGATCCAGCCGTTTGCCTCAAACCCTTCGTCGATTCTGACGTCGTCACCGATGTCCAAATCACCGGCTACCATCAGCCGACCCGTGAGGTGGACTCGCTCGCCGAGGTAGGCGTCTTCTTCCACCAGCACGTTCCCGCCGACATCACATAATAAATCCAACCGGCAGTCCCCCTCCGCCTCGATATCCCCGCCGACCGACACCCGCTCTCCCGCTGCGACGTTCCGACCGCGAACGCCAAATTCGACGGTCGACTGGCCCCCTATCAAGACATCCCCATCTGTCACTACGTCGTGTTCTTCAACCGTCGTTCCCGACGGAACTCGGAGCTTCTCTAGCGGATCTCCCGGCAGCGACACGTCCGTGGTGAGCGGGCCACAATAGATAAACAACCCGACACCGACCGTCAATAGCGTCATCTAGACTGGCAACCGTTATACGGCCCCGAATATTTGATACATAAGATGGGATTCGGAAGCTACGACGAATCTGAACAACAGAATCAAAACGTCGAGGCGGACGAAGAAGACGGTGTCAACGTCCACGACGAAGACCACCAAGGCGAAGTCAGCTTCGAAAGCGACGTATCCACTGACGAGTTGGTTGGTCAGCTCCAGGATATCAAAAGCGACGACGACGAAGACGACGACTGAAACACAGACGAGTTCCGCTGTAGGCTAGACGCTCTCAGAGTGGGGGTTTACCAACTGGCCCAGTGACAAGTCCCGAACGGATTAGCCGAGCTTATCAGGGCCAACTGCAAGCGGCGGTCAGTTCAGGGGAGTTTTTAATCGAGGCTGGCCAAGCCTAGTATATGAGTACTGTCCTGTCCTTCGATAGAGAGGGCGTAGACGTGGTGTACCAGGGGACAGAGTTCCGCCTGGAGCAGGCACTCATCGAGAACGCGACGGAAAAGTCGTATCACGACGTGACTGATCACGAGATTCTCAAGATGGTTGAACCAGACCCCAATATCTCGGGCGAACCTCGCCGCGTCGGCGATATTCTGTAAGTTATCCGCGAACTTCCGGTCGTCACCTCCCGGCGACGCTCGAGTTGAGACTCTCCGAAGTGAATCACCTCGGCATCACCCCCAGTGGCATCCGCTTCGCACCGCCCGTGAAGCGTGGACAGGGCTACGGACTCAGCAGCCAACACGAATAGTCAGAGCAAGGTCTCGAGTGTCCAGCCTGAGTGTCGTCAAGAGGCCAACTTGGCACTCGTGTCTGAGACGGTTCTCAGGTGGGAGGTGGGCGCAGAGACCAGTGGCCGCAATCGAAAGCGGGTTTTTCCCGGGGTGCAAACCTTCGGTATGATATCGGTGGCACTGGCGGGCAAACCCAACGCCGGCAAGTCGACGTTCTACACCGCTGCCACGATGGCTGATGTCGATGTCGCCAACTACCCGTTCACCACAATCGACGCGAACCGGGGGATGACGAGCGTCCGGACCGACTGTCCGTGTCTGGCTCGTGACCGCCGATGTGGTGACGAGCGGTGTCGAGACGGGGTCCGGTACGTCCCCATCGAAATGACGGACGTGGCAGGCCTCGTCCCCGGCGCTCACGAGGGGAAAGGCCTCGGCAACCAGTTTCTCGACGAACTCACCAATGCCGACGTAATCTTGAACGTGATCGATGCCTCGGGGGGACTGACGCCGAGGGGGAACCGGTGCCCGTCGGAACCCGAGATCCGGTCGAGGATATCAACTTTATCGAAGAAGAGATGGACCTCTGGATGGCGGGAATCATCGGCCGCAACTGGGAAACGATCAGACGGCGAGCCCGGTCGCCAGATTTCGACCTCGATGCAGCGCTGACGGACCTATTGACGGGTCTCGGGGCTGCAGCGGCGGATGTCGCTACTGTGCTCAGAGACGCGGACTACCCTGACAAACCCCAACACTGGAGTGATGCCGACCGGGAGCGACTGGCCCGTGATATCCGCCACCGAACGCTCCCGATTGCCGTGGTCGCGAACAAGGCCGACATCGCTCCCTCGGAGAATCTCGAACGACTCCAACA
>KI543234.1:494593-499440 GCA_000496235.1 uncultured archaeon A07HR60 | reverse complement strand
TGGACGACGAGATCTCCTGCCGACACGGTTCCCCGGATATGGGCACCCGCCTCGATTGTCACGGCTCCGTTACGGGTGGTGACATCGCCGTGGACGTGTGAATCAGCCCCAACAGTGATATCTTCGCGAGCCCGGAGACTCCCGAACACCTCGTTATCCAGGCCCATCTCGATGGTTTCTGCGCGGACGTTGCCGTGAAGTCGACAGTTGTCACCGATGCGGGCGGGTGTGGAGACACGCCACGCGTCATCGGACACCTCTGTGCCCCGCGGTAACACGAGCGGGTCTCGCATTGAATCGTCCTCGCCAGCCAGAGCTGCCGCGAGATCGTCAGCAGCTTCCTGCTCGTCCAACCGGAGTAACTGCGAGAGTAACACGAAGTAAAACACCAGAGTGGGCACTGGGTTCCGAATCACGATCCAGCCGTTTGCCTCAAACCCTTCGTCGATTCTGACGTCGTCACCGATGTCCAAATCACCGGCTACCATCAGCCGACCCGTGAGGTGGACTCGCTCGCCGAGGTAGGCGTCTTCTTCCACCAGCACGTTCCCGCCGACATCACATAATAAATCCAACCGGCAGTCCCCCTCCGCCTCGATATCCCCGCCGACCGACACCCGCTCTCCCGCTGCGACGTTCCGACCTCGAACGCCGAATTCGACAGTCGATTGGCCCCCTATCAAGACATCCCCATCTGTCACTACGTCGTGTTCTTCAACCGTCGTTCCCGACGGAACTCGGAGTGTCTCCAGCGGATCTCCCCTCAGCGACACGTCCGTGGTGAGCGGGCCACTGCACATAAACAACCCGACACCGCCCGTCAACAGCGGCATCTAGACTGGCAACCGTTATACGGCCCCAAATACTTGTTTTATGTGATGGGATTTGGAAGCTACGACGAGTCTGAACAACAGAATCAAAACGTCGAGGCGGACGAAGAAGACGGCGTCAACGTCCACGACGAAGACCACCAAGGCGAAGTCAGCTTTGAAAGCGACGTGTCCACTGACGAGTTGGTCGGTCAGCTCCAGGATATCAAAAGCGACGGCGACGACGAAGACGACGAGTAGAACACAGGTGAACTCCGCTGTGGGTAATACGGCCTCAGAGTGAGATTTCTCATTGGGCGACCCAGTTACTGGGTCAAATCAGATTCGTTAGACTGAGTCGGATCCGACAGCAGCCGCACGCGGCGGTCAGTTCACGGGAGTTTTTAATCGAGGCTAGCAAAGTTCTGTACATGAGCACTGTCCTGTCCTTCGATAGAGAGGGCGTAGACGTGGTGTACCAGGGGACAGAGTTCCGTCTGGAGCAGGCACTCATCGAGAACGCGACCGAAAAGTCGTATCACGACGTGACCGACCACGAGATTCTCAAGATGGTGGAGCCAGACCCCGATATCTCGGGTGAACCCCGCCGCGTCGGCGATATTCTGTGAGCCATGCACGGACCGCCGGTCGTCACCTCCCGGCCGCGCTCCACATGGGACCTTTCCAAATGACCCGTTTCGGAGGGGGAGGTGGCCGTGGGGGCCAGTGGCCGCAATCGAAAGCGGGTTTGTCCCGGGGTGCAAATCTCCCTTATGATATCGGTGGCACTGGCGGGCAAACCCAACGCCGGTAAGTCGACGTTTTACACCGCTGCCACGATGGCTGATGTTGATGTCGCCAACTACCCGTTCACCACAATCGATGCGAACCGAGGGATGACGAGCGTCCGGACCGAGTGTCCGTGTCTGGCTCGTGACCGCCGATGTGGTGACGAGCGGTGCCGAAACGGGGTCCGATACGTCCCCGTCGAAATGACGGACGTGGCAGGCCTCGTCCCCGGCGCCCATGAGGGGAAAGGCCTCGGCAACCAGTTTCTCGACGAACTCACCAATGCCGACGTGATCTTGAATGTGATCGACGCCTCAGGGGGAACTGACGCCGAAGGGGAACCGGTGCCCGTCGGAACCCGGGACCCGGTCGAGGATATCAACTTTATCGAAGAGGAGATGGACCTCTGGATGGCGGGAATAATTGGTCGCAACTGGGAAACGATCAGACGGCGGGCACGGTCACCGGATTTCGATCTCGATGCAGCGCTGACGGACCTGTTGACGGGTCTCGGGGCTGCGGCGGCAGATGTCGCTACCGTGCTCAGAGACGCGGACTATCCTGACAAACCCCAACACTGGAGCGATGCCGACCGAGAGCGATTAGCCCGGGATATCCGCCACCGAACGCTTCCGATCGCCGTGGTCGCGAACAAGGTCGATGTCGCGCCACCGGAGAATCTCGAGCGACTCCAACAGACGGACGGTCCCGTCATTCCGGCGAGCGCGGACGGAGAACTCGCGTTACGTCGGGCCGCCGACGCCGGAGCCATCGAGTATCGGCCCGGAGATCAAGACTTCGACATCATTAGTGACCTCTCGGCGAATCAGCGAAACGGTCTCGAGACCGTGCGAGAGGTGATGATGGAAACTGGAGGAACGGGTGTTCAGGCGAGTCTCAATACGGCAGTGTACGACGTTCTCGGCCACCTGAGCGTGTTCCCCGTCGAGGATTCCTCGAAGTGGACTGATAAACGTGGAAACGTCTTACCGGACGCACACCTTCTCCCGGACGGGTCGACGCCGGTGGACCTGGCCGCACAAATCCACAGTGATATTGCTGACAGCTATCTTCACGCCGTTGATGCGCGCTCTGACAGACAGGTATCTGACGAGTACCAGCTTGAAGAGGGTGACGTGATCAAAATCGTCAGTGCCAACTGACGGGTCGAGACGGCCGGGTCCTCGACACGACGGAACAGTTGCGCCGGGCCTCCCTTTCTACCGCTGACCGGCCCGGCCGTCTCGATAAAGTCGAATCCGTTCACACAGATCAGTCCCTTCCGGCGTGACCAGGGGGCCCGCTTGTTTGAACGCATGAAAACTGAAATGATGGTTTCCAGTCGCCGTCCCGATGTCGTCCGGTGAGAATCCTGGTTTGGCTCACTGACTCCCACCGGCGAGTCCGGCTGTCGATGATATTTGGCGTCTACTCGGGGTGGTTCATCAGACTGTCGCCAGAGCGTCGTCCATGATGTCGAGTGCCTCGGCGATTTGACTTTCATCCGTGGCATACGAGATTCGAGCGTGTCCGTCTCCGTGCTGACCAAACGCACTCCCGGGGACCATGATGACGTCGCGGTCTAAGCAGGCATCCACGAATCCGTCCGGCACCTCTGGCATCGCGTAGAATGCACCCTGAGGTGTGGGACAGCGGATCCCTATGTCTTCGAGTCCGTCCAGAAGGAGGTCACGTCGCTCCCGGAAGGTCTCTGTCATCTCGGTAACGATGTCCTGTGGGCCGGTCAACGCGGCTTCGGCGGCGTACTGTGCCGGTGCACTGGCGCACGCCTGGGCGTACTGATGAACCCGGAGCATCCGCTCGATGCGGTCAGAAGACGCGTGCACCCAGCCGAGTCGCCACCCCGTCATAGAGTATAGTTTCGACGCGGAGTTGACCACGACAACGGAATCTGTGTCCGCGAACTCTGCCGGCGAACGGAACTCCCCGTCGAACACAGTGTACTCGTACACCTCATCAGAGATACACAAGATGTCGTGTTCGTCGGCGATCCGGGCGAACTCGCGGATATCGTCGGGTGGCGACACGGCGCCGGTCGGGTTGCCGGGTGAATTCACCACGAACGCCGTGGTATCTGGCGTGATCGCCTCCTCGACGGCTGCCGGGTCCAGAGTGAGATCGTCTCGAAGCGGGACGCCCACAGGGTCGGCCCCTGCTAATTCTGTGAGCGCGCTGTAGGAGACGAATCCCGGGTCTGGGACCAACACCTCATCGCCCGCTCCGACGTGCGCCTCCATCACGATGTGTAACGCCTCGCTTCCACCTGCTGTCGCGATGACCGAATCCGGGCCGAGATCGATTCCCTGGTCGCGCTGATGTTTTCGAGCGATTGCCTCGCGGAGACCCAGTGTTCCCTTATTCTCTGTGTAGGCGTCGGCTTTGCCGGCTCGAATCGCGTCAACTGCCCCGTCGCGGGCGTGCTCTGGCGTGGGGAAATCCGGCTGTCCGATTCCCAGGTTGATGGCGTCTTCACTGGCCGCCTCAAACACTTCCCGAATCCCAGAGATAGAAAGCTGCTCAACTCGCCGGGAGAATTCTGTCATGCCTCACCTGGGTATCGGCATCAAATAGGTCTTGCTCACCGGATTTCGCGACGATGGGTTCGTGCATCCATCCCGGGTCGGCCAAGTGATACTGTCTCGTCGGCACGCCGAAGAGTGGCTTCCGGGCAGGTCACTTCCAGCCCGAGTGCACCAGTAGGGAATCGCGGGTGGAAGATACCCGCTCGAAAATTGCCTAGTTCACTCGTCTGCTGACGAATTAGCGGCGTCTTGCAGTGTATCCAAATGTGACGATAACATTGACAGGGCCACATCGGCGTTGACGTATCCCTGTTCGTATTCGCCGTACACTGTGTCACTGGCGTCGAGAAACGTCGAAACCGCGTCTTCGAGATCGTCGTCGGACATACAAGCATATAGTGACCAGTCGGCCTAAATCTCCCGAAATCTAGCTGGTAGCGGCCAGTAGCCCGACCAGTGGTCGCCAAATACCCCAACTGTGCGGGCCAGCTAGCCCACAGCAAAGTGTTGACGCGGAAGTGATTTGTCGGCCCCGACCGCCGATGTGGGTGTGCAAGAGTCACGCCGGGAGCGAGCGGCACAGTTGGAAAGTGAGACACCCTTGTCTGACTATCGCGACCGGTTTCACATCCCCGATGACACGGTGTACATGGATGGGAACTCGCTGGGACCGATTTCTGACGAGGCGGCTGCGAGCCTCGACCGG
>KI543234.1:492676-494573 GCA_000496235.1 uncultured archaeon A07HR60 | reverse complement strand
ACGGGAACTCATTGGGGCCAGTCTCTGACGAGGCGGCCGCGAGTCTCGACCGGGTCACCAAAGAGTGGCGTGAGTTGCTCATCGAGGGCTGGACCGAAGCTGAGCCACAGTGGTTCGACTACGGCGAGCGGCTAGGCAACAGAGTTGCGCCCCTGGTCGGAGCCGATGCTGGTGAAGCAGTCGTGGCCAATTCCACAACGACCAACGTCCACACGCTCATTGGGAGTTTTCTCGACCGCCTCGCAGCAGGCCACCAGCCAGCCCACGCTCCCACAGAGCACGACTCTCCCCCCGAGGAGCCGGCTGTGCTCGTCAACGAACTCGACTTTCCTACCGATCACTACGCGATTCGCGCCCAGCTTCGGGCTCGAGGCTACGACCCTGCGAACAAACTGCGGGTCGTGGAGAGTTCTGACGGACGGACGATTACAACCGCGGACGTTCGCGAGGCCCTCCAGCAGCACGATGATATCGGGATCGTGTTTATGCCGGCAGTCCTGTACCGGAGTGGCCAATTGCTCGATATCCAGGCGATTACTGCAGCCGCACACGAACACGGGGCCTACGCTGGCTTCGACGCAGCCCACTCGATCGGCGTGGTCCCACACGCGTTCGGTGACGACGGTGTCGACTTCGCGGTTTGGTGTAGTTACAAGTACCTCAACGCTGGGCCAGGCGCGATTGCTGGGTTGTACCTCCGCAGCAGCTACCACGGTATGCAGCCTGCGCTCCCGGGTTGGTGGGGACACGAGAACGAAACCCAGTTTGACATGAAGCCAACGTTCACGCCGCAAGATTCTGCTGCCGCGTTTCAGATCGGGACCATCCCGATGTTGGCGGCGGCGCCGCTGGAGGGCTCACTCCGAATAATCGAACAGGCTGGAATTGAGACGATTCGGACCCGGTCGACTCAGCTGACCGACTTTCTGATCGAGTGTGCCGACCAGGTGGACGACATTTCGGTCGGGTCTCCTCGAGACCCAGACACACGCGGCGGTCACGTCGCCATCGAGCATCCCGACGCGGCCAAACTCAGCCGCGCGTTACGTGACCGCGGAATCATTGTCGACTATCGCCCGCCGAATGTGGTGCGGGTGTGTCCATCTCCATTGTACACCCGATTCGAAGACGTGACTGCAGTCGTCGACACTATCGAGAAAATTCTCATCGACGGCGCTCACGCCGACTATCAAATCCAAGGTGAGGTCACTTGACCCGATTGGTCTGGCTGGCGTGGCCGACTCGGACCCGCTGTGATCTGGTCTGGTTTTAACGGAACTCGTCGTCACGGGACGGCCGACTCTTGGCTCACCTGGACTGACCTCGCGTCATCCTACTCAGGAGTGATATCACCGGGAGGCGGAGAATCGAGATTTGACCTCCTCCCACCCCTTCAGGGGTGGGATTCCTCCGTCAGTTATCCGGCACTCCTGATGACTGCGGCTGTGACCGTGCGGGTTCGCTGAGGCAGTTTCGGCCCTCGAAACGAGGGTATGGTGTGATATTCGTGGGTATCTGATCCGCTCACTGTTGCCCGCTCTCGCCGGGAGCGTGTGCGTGAGCGTGGCACTCACCTCACGGGCGTCCAGCCACCGTGAGCAGCAGGGCAGGCTGGGCCATCACATCAGCCCATCTCTCCTCTCCGTTGCACCCACTCGTGGAGGTTCTGAGGAGTGACATTTCATGCTGCTGGGTGGGCTGCGGTGGTGTGTGAGTAGGTGAGACCCACTCGTGGCCGTTTTGAGCGTGAGCGGGTTCCCCGCAGCAGCATGTCGCATATCGATCCTAAAATAGGGACTCTTTGTATCTGAATATATCGGATAACAGCGGACTGTGAGAGCGTGTGTGATTCTTCGGTGTCGGCTTCATCCCACGACTGAAGCCATGATGTGGGCTT
>KI543234.1:489345-492656 GCA_000496235.1 uncultured archaeon A07HR60 | reverse complement strand
GGACCATCCCGATGCTGCGCTGCGCGCTGAGGCTCACTCGGATAATCGAACAGGCTGGATCGAGACGATCGGGCCCGGTCGACTCAGTTAACTGACTTTCTGATTGAATGTGCGACCAGGTGGACGACATTTCGGTCGGGTCTCCTCGAGACCCAGATACACGCGGCGGTCACGTCGCTATCGAGCACCCCGACGCGGCCAAACTCAGCCGCGCGTTACGTGACCGCGGAATCATTGTCGACTATCGCCCGCCGAACGTGGTGCGGGTGTGTCCATCTCCACTGTACACCCGATTCGAGGACGTGACTGCAGTCGTCGACACAATCGAGAAAATTCTCATCGACGGCGCTCACGCCGACTATCAGGTCCAAGGTGGGGTCACCTGACCCGGATTGGTCTGGCTGGCGTGGCCGACTCGGGCCCGCTGTGATCTGGTCTGCTTCTGACGGAACTAGTCGTCTCGGTGCGGCCGACTCTTGGCTCACCTGGACTGACCTCGCGTCATCCTACTCAGGAGTGATATCACCGGGAGGCGGAGAATCGAGATGTAACTCGCGTAATCGGGGTGCCGTGGATGTGTGTGCCTCAATAGAAGAATATAAACTACGGGTTTTCGAGTGTACAAATGCTATGGAGCGAATTAACGAAGGCCGGCGAAACATCTTGATCCACGGAGAAGCGGGTATCGACGATCTCCCGGTCGATGGGCTGAATGAACTCCCGGGTATCGCAAATACCGAACCGTTCCTTCCGAACAACTTGGAAGGGCCGGAGATTTACCCTGGCGACGTCGTCCTCGGAATTGAAAACGACGAGATCCAGTTCGCGGAGCTGGTGTATGATAAAATCGACCAGGGGATCCTCGTTGTGCCGCTCGACACAGGTGTCCACGAACTGGTGCCAGACTCGGAGTTCAGTTCGCGGTTTTACAGCACCGAAGAAATCCACATCTACGACAATGTGACCGACGATGTGGTGGATGTGGATGTGCAGTTCGACGAGACAGAAATCGACCGGCCTCAGACGAGCCGCCCACGCTGATACCGCTGTGTGAGGTGGATCGAGGCCTTCACGCCTGAACACCACCTAGCGAGCCTCACAACCCCAGTGTATCGATGAGTGAGCTTCGCTTTTTGACCGTGCTATCGAGTGATTTCACAATATTGTTGAACTCTTTGAGCAGTGGGAAGAATTGCTGTTGAGATTGCTGATCGAGTTGGTCTACCAATTCTTGGCGATTCTCAAGCAGGAACAACGCTGGCGCTGCTCTGTCGAATGTGACCTCAATCTCGTCGCGCTCGAAATACTGCTGCACTCGAGAGGGAATCGGCTCTTTGGCCGTGCTTGCGGAGAGATCAGCCGGGCTCAGCACGTCTGGGGTGCGCGGCGCCGTGGCGAGGCTGTCGGCGTACGCACGCGAGACGAGTTGCAAATAAAACTCGTCGGAAAAGAGATCTTCGAGACTCCCTCCGTCGACAGGACTGTAATCTGAAATATAGCGGATCTCGAAATCGCCAGCTTCTGATCCCGGCTGGTCACTCGAGGAGCGACGACGCCGCTTCGGCCGATCACTGAGGAGCGCTGCCAGTTCCAGATTGTCTTCGCCAAACAGCGAGACGAAGCTTTGGATGTTTTCTGCGTTCGAGATGGGAATCACTGTCCACCGATCGTCAAGACCACTATCGCCGTCGTTTTTGAGCGCTCTGGAGACGAAGTCAAGATAGATACGGTCGGCCTTTCGCTCGACGAGTAGCGTCTGCGGACGGACCGATAAGGTGTCCATCAGATCCAATTCGAACACGTTCCGAAGAGGGAACCGGGTACGGTCGTCCGCCAGAGAGACGTCTTCGAACACGTTCATCTCTCGGGCGGGGTCGGAATCGACCATCTTCACCTGGTGCAGATTATCGTCGTCGATCATGAATGGTGAGTGGGTCGTGTACAACACTGGCTGTTTGGCCGAGAGATCGTCTTTGAGAAACGCCAGGAACTCTTCTTTCGCCCGAGCGTGCAGATGCAGCGCGGGTTCATCGAGCATGATGTGGATATCGTCGTCGCGTTGTCTGAGTTCGGCCAACTGACAGAACGTCGAGAAAAACGACCGAAATCCGCGCGACCGCCCCTCGAATCGGACCGTGATATTGCTGTCGAGATTCTCGACTCTGATCGCCAACAACCGGCGGTCTTCGTCGTCATCACTCGAGGCGCTATCAATCCTCACCCGGATTGACCCGCTTTGATTCCAGTACTGCATTGCCTCGGAACTGACTGAGGCAGACGCCGCTTCCAGTTGTGTCGTCTTTTGTCGCCAGTCGTCCACCTCGAGAAATTCCGCCAACTCCAAGTCCGCCACCGTGAGCAGCGACAGAAATGCTCGGTCTCCCGGCGACAGTGTCTCGTCTTCTCGCCGTTGCATGAGACTCTCAATGTCGATCGTCCCGTTCATCAGTGTGTACTCCCCAATCCGGTGGAACAATGGGAGTCGGTCCTCCAAAACCGCGTCGCCGATGTCGTTGGCAACTACTGTGACCGGGTCATCGCCCAGATCTGCTTCTAACTCCGCGTACTCCTCACCATCGCGCAACCCCGACAGCGACGAGACATCCGACAGTGCTGTCTCCAGTTCTTCCGGAAGTTCCGACCCGTATTCTCCGAGGAGATACTCTTGACACGCCGACTCGTCTAACTCCAGTGTCCATGTTAACGTGTTCTGATAATCGCGACTCACCGTCATCTCCCGCCCGTCGATGAGTCCTCGGCCACAGGTCGTCTCAATAGCGCTTACGTCGTCTTCATCAAGTTGGAACCGGGCAGTGACGACATTGTCTGGATCAGTATCGTGACGATCACTGTATGATGGCCACTTGTCTCTGGGATAATCCTCATACGGTGAATACTCGTCAGTCTCGTGGGACGGATTCAATTTCTCGACGGCCTGCATGAAGGCTGTTTTACCCGATTCGTTCTTGCCGATGAAACACGTAAGATCATCAATCGCCACCCACCCGGAGTCAGCAATACTGCGAAAATTTTCCACGCGGAGTGATTCTAGCTCCATGCATCTGTTATAAGGGTAGGAGTCGTTAAAACCATAGGAAGCCAAATTGCATCCTCAGCAGTGTTCATTAAGATTAGTCGGCGACTCCTGGCGGTGTTTTTGACGAGTCCGTCCTGAGTCTCTGAGTTCGTGACAACTTACTGAATTGATTGTGTAACGTCAAAATCCACTCTCCAAAAAAACACGACGGTTCCGATGAACTGCTCGCTAGGGGATTTGAACCCCTGTCATCGGCTGACTCCCCGAGCGGTCG
>KI543234.1:469609-489325 GCA_000496235.1 uncultured archaeon A07HR60 | reverse complement strand
CCCCGAGCGGTCGCGAAGACACAACCCGGACGAAAGGCCGATATGATTGGCCGGACTACACCAAGCGAGCTATTCTGGGCTACAAGATAAAGAAAGGAAATTCAGATATATAAATCCAAGTGAACTCCGCCGAGTAATCCAGCCGCCTGCGGGGCTTCCTCCAGGCTGGACATCGGTGTTTTCAGGTCGGACGGCCTGTTTCGATGCTAGTCTCTGCGATAGCCCATCGCGGCGTTGCCAACACACAGGTAACGAGGCGGCTTGACAGATCGGACCACTCGAATAGTTCTGCTCTTACTCAACTCAACAAATCTGGCGGGGTAACGAGGATGCTAAGTTTTTATTCACCCAGTCTTACGGGTGATGTCAGTCGCGGGAGTCAGCAGTGACCGTCCGGGTACGTATGATCTGTGTGTCGCTTTGTGTCTGCATGTGATGTGGTTATCACCTAACTGTCATGATGTTGTTATCACCTGACTGTTATGATGTTGCTCGTCTACGGCTGATCCTGTCTCCCGAATGCTGAGAGGGCCAACTTCAGCTGAAGAAGCTTCCAGACCGGTCTTGGACGGTCAGTTACCCTCGAACTCGGGTTCTCGGTCACCAACAAATGCCGTGACCCCTTCCATGAGATCGTCAGTGTTCATCAACTGCCCAAACGCCTGCGCTTCCACTTCCAGACCTGCATCCTCACTCTCGCGGCCCGCGTGGATCGCGCGCTTGGTGTACTTTTGCGCGATGGGCGGCCCGCCGGCGAGATTCTCGGCGAACGCGAACGCGCGCTCGTGGATTTCGTCGGAAGCCACCACCTCGTTGATAAACCCATAGTCGGCGAGCGTGTCGGGGTCGTACTGATCTGCGGTGAAAATGATCTCTTTGGCACGACCTTCGCCGACGATATTGGCGAGTCGCTGTGTGCCCCCCCAGCCCGGGAGCAGCCCAAGATCATGTTCCGGCTGCCCAATCTGTGACCGGTCCGATGCGAGTCGGAAGTCGGCACAGGTGGCCAACTCCATGCCACCGCCCAAACAGTATCCGTCGATCCCGGCGATAACGGGCTTTGGTGATTCCTCCAGCTTCGCGAACGTGGACTGGCCGTGTCGTGACAGTTCAACCCCATTCAGCGGGTCGGCACCGCCGGCAGCCATACTCTGGACATCGGCGCCGGCGGAAAACGCCCGGTCACCAGCGCCCGTCAGCAGAATGGCACGCACGTCATCGTTCGCGTTGAACTGCTCGACGGCCGTCGCCAGTTCGTCCAATAGATCGCCGTTGATCGTGTTCATCCGGTGTGGCCGGTCGAGTTCGATATGGCCAACGCGGTCGGTCACAGTCACACCGATATTCTCGAATGAGTCGGCCTCCGACTCGTCTGCAGCAGGGTCACGAAATCCGCCATCAGCGGCTACTTCCTCGAGATACGGGTGCGGTTCGTATCGGGCAGCTCCGGTCGCGGAATGCCGGTCTCGAAGCGTCTCCAGCAAGTGATCAACACCCCTGTCGTCGGCCATTGCGACGGGCCCTTCTGGGTAGCCAGCTCCGAGCTTGACCGCCTGATCGATCGCGTCCGCCGAGGCCACATCTTCCCCGATCAGCCCAGCCACCTCATTCGCCATCACTGCGACGAGCTGGTCGCTGATGGCTTCCTGCACCTGATCGCCCGGCACGTCGGCTCCTGTCGCGTCGGGACCGTAGTCATAAAATCCCGCGCCTGTCTTCTTGCCGAGATCGCCCGCGTCGACCCGTTCTGCCAGCAGAGGGGCCGGCTCGTACGCCTCGCCGAGCACTTCGTTCATGTACTCGAGGACGTAGTACCCGACATCGATGCCAACCTGATCTGCCAACTCGAAGGCACCCATCGGCAAGCCGATGCCGTATTTTGTCGTTGAATCAACCTCTTCGACAGTTGCCTCCTCAGAATCGACCAGCCACGCGGCCTCGTTCATCAGTGGGACGAGCACTCTGTTGACGATGAATCCGGGCTCGTCTTTCTGGACATGAACCGGCGTTTTCCCCATCGATTCTGCCAGATCTGCGACCATATCTGTCGTCTCCTCGGCGGAGTGGGCCCCGGAGATCACCTCGACCAGGTCCATCCGCACTGGCGGATTGAAAAAGTGCATCCCGCAGAATCGTTCGGGACGGGCTGTCACTTCCGACAGTTCCGTTACCGACAGGCTGGACGTGTTGGTCGCGAACAAAGTGTCGTCTGGCGCGTACTCTTCCAGATCCGCGTACACCTCTTTTTGATCGACATTCGCTCTGGAACCGCTTCAATGACGATATCGGCAGTTTCGACGGCCGTTTCGAGATCCACTACGGGGGTGACCCGACTCAGAGCCGCGTCCGCCTCCTCGCGGCTAAGTCGGTCTTTCTCAGCGAGTTTGTCGAGCGACCACTCAATCGAGTCATAGCCGTCCTGGACGACATCCTCCGAGATGTCTCGCATCGAAACGTCGTAACCAGCCAGTGCAGCCACCTCCGAAATGCCGTGGCCCATACTTCCGGCGCCTAAAACTGCGACATTCTCGACATCTGTTTGTGCCATACTGTCACAGTCTACAGCCCAACGATTCAACGTTTCCCCTTCACCGCTGTGTTCCTCATGAGAAGTATCTCGTCTGAGTGCGGAGTTCCTCCGTGCCATCGCCAACCGGAGTTAGTGCCCGACCTGGTCAGACCGGTGCACTCGCCGAGGTCAGTTGTTACCGCCACCGGCCCGTCGAGATCGCACCTGTCAAGCGACCAGCCCCCCGCACATGAGCCCGGAACTCAGTGGTGAGACGGAGGCTCTCTCACCCATTGGTAGTCGCCTGTTGGTTTGACGAGCAATCGGCCAGAACAGTCGCGAAAAACGCTTTGTGGCTGTGCCGAGTGAACAATACTATATGGCCGATCCGAACGAGACGCTGGCGGCGACAGCCGACCTTGGGCCGCTTGTGGAGACGTACGGTCCGAAGCGTCTGGAACCGGCAGACGACCTGTTCCAGCGCATGGTCACGTCGGTCTGCAATCAGCAGGTCTCCACAGCGGCCGGACGCTCTATCCGCGAGTCGCTTTTCGATGCCGTTCGTATCACCCCCTCGGGTGTGCGCGCCGTCGAAGAAGACGTTCTTCGTGAAGCGGGGCTGTCTCGTCAGAAGTGTCGTTACGTCCGTAACATTGCCCGCTGGTTCGAATCCGAGGAGTCGTCGCGTGATCGGTTGGCCGCGCTCTCTGACGAAGAGGTCACGTCGGAACTGACCTCTATCACCGGGGTTGGTGACTGGACCGCTAAAATGACACTGGTGTTTGGGCTGGGGCGGTCAGACGTGTTCCCGGTCGAAGATCTCGCGATCAGGCGCGCGATGACAGCGCAGTTCGGCGACGAATCGCGCGCAGCCATGCGGGACCGCGCCGACTGCTGGCAGCCGTACCGATCGTACGCCGCACTGTATCTGTGGGACAGCTACGAAGCAAACTGACCCAAGCGATCAACCCCCTCTATGTGCCGGTATCCTCCGCCACTGACACAGCACCCAGTCTGACGACACAGGATGTTTCGACGGTGCTACCCGCAACTACTCACCAGTATGGCTGCGACTTCGTGTTCGCGGTTCAAATCGGGCTTGACAGACGGTACAAGCCAACTACCCTGGGGCTTAATTCCGGTGTGTCCACCGAGTACGCGCTATGCAGTGAACGTGGCTCGTGGCTCAGCCACGAGACGACCCCCGACCCACAGGTCGAGTGTCCGCGGTTGCGTATCTATTAACCCCGTCTGATATCGCCTCCACATGCTGGGTGTTTCTCCGGAATGTTTCTATCGAGTCACCCGGCTAGTCGATACGTAGCTTCTTTAGCAGTATATAGGCGCTAAGCCCCCTTCCTCAAGGAGTGAGGCGAAGCCGAGCAAGTAGGGAGGGGATACAGCGCCGTCATCTTCTTTCGAAAGCGCACACTCAGACAAGACCGCAATCTTTAATCACGTATGAGATGTATGTAAGAAGACTATCATCAAAGAAGAGCAAGAAGAGTGGGTTCAGGAAAATCATCTGAACCTTTCCTCGTTCGTGCAGGAACAACTCGACGAATTTATCGAAGAACGAGAGTAGCACAATGCACTACGCCTACAGGTATCGACTCCACCCGACCGAAGCCCAGCGGGAGACACTGGAATATCATCTTGATACCTGTCGGCAACTGTACAATCATGCTCTCACCAAGTTCGAACAAATTCCTGAATCATCAGGAACGCTCAAACAGCGAGTACGACAAGTCCGTGACCGACTGCCAGAGCTCAAAGATTGGTGGGATGACCTCAACGACCTGTACTCGACTGTCTCACAGACCGCAGTGATGCGTATCGAGGACAGCGTCACAGCCGTGTCACAGCTGAAACAGAACGGCTATAATGTCGGAAGCCTCAATTGGAAAGCACCACGTGAGTATCAGAGTTTCACTTACACACAGTCTGGCTTCGAGTTCGACAAGAAGAACGGTCAGACTGTTCTGTCACTCTCGAAACTTGCGGACATTCCAATCATCCGACACCGTGAGATTCCTGATACTGTAACCATCAAGAGCGTCACCGTCAAGAAAGAGCGAACGGGCGAGTGGTACGCTTCCTTTGCAGTTGATGACAAAGAGGAGCCAGCAAAACCAGACGACCCACAGAAGTGCATTGGAATCGATGTTGGAATCCTCAAGTACGCTCAAGACACTGACGGTCGTGCTGTCGGGTTTCCTGACCTACAGGACAATCGAGACCGTCTCAGACGCGAACAAAGGGCCCTCTCACGCAAAGAGCACGGCTCAAGCAACTGGGAAGAGCAACGGCAAACCGTTGCAGAGTGCCATCAGACGCTCCGACGAAAGCGACACGACTTCCTCCACAAACTCTCCAACTATTATGCTACTCAGTATGAGTTGGTGGCCGTCGAGGATTTGGATGTAATGTCTATGTTAAAGTCGTCTGGCAACAGTCGGAACACGGCTTTGGCGGCTTGGGACACCTTCACGACATTTCTCGAATACAAGTG
This sequence comes from uncultured archaeon A07HR60, assembly GCA_000496235.1. Taxonomy (GTDB): domain Archaea; phylum Halobacteriota; class Halobacteria; order Halobacteriales; family Haloferacaceae; genus J07HR59. The sequence continues at coordinate 484,304 of KI543234.1, read as the reverse complement.
CAAGCGTGAAGGTACTTATTTTGTCGAGGTTGAGCCATCAGGCACGACCAAACAATGTGCCTCGTGTGGTGTAAGGACGGACAAGCCTCTCTGGGTACGAGAACATTCGTGCCCAGCGTGTGGATTCAAGATGGATAGAGACGCAAACGCGGCGATTAATATCCTGTCCCGCGGTTTCAAGAAGCGAGGACTGGGACAGTCCGAAGAAACGCCTGTGGAGACTGCGCTCCCTCTGTTCACCTCATCAGGGAGTGTTGATGTCATGGATGGAAAGCGCGTCATCGAAACAGGAAGCCCCACCCTCAGGGAGCGAACCGCGAAAGCGGTGAGCGAGTAGGGTGGGGTAGTTCACGCGACGATGCTGCCAATCAAAGGGGTCTCGGCCTCTGTCGAGGCCACTCTCGATTAGGGTGAGACTCTCCTGACGCATTCGCGCCATCACCAACGAAGCGAGGGCCCACTCGCGAAGAGGAGTTGAGTCGATTCGTGTATCGAGAGCGCCATCCATGGATCATTTGTTCGGGGTGAAGCGGGCGGGATTGCTCTTCGTCAGAGTAGGGTCTCTCTCTCGAGACCGTGCCGGAGTCTCAGATTGCGGCACTGTGCGGATGCGAATCGCCAGACACAATCGGTTTCATTCTGGTTACGAGTGCTGTTGAGCCCCCACTCATCTGAGTCGGTCCTGAAAGCCACGGAGAAGCGAGCTATCGCCGCATTAGAAAACACTATATCATCGTAGTCCTACGCACAGGACGGTATGAGTCAGTCGTACGATCGAGGCCTCGTAGAGGACTTTGGCCGGTGGCGAGAGTTCTCGGCGGGCATGTGGGCCTGGATCTTCCACAAATTCACCGGCTGGGTCCTTGTAGGGTACTTATTCACCCATATTGCGGTGTTGAGCACCGCGATCCCGGCGGCTGGTGCTGGGGAGGCAGCGATGATGGCCGGCAATGACGTGTACACACAGACGATTGTCACTCTCGAGGGGCTGCTGCTGGTGAGAGTGTTAGAGATTGGACTGCTCGCGGTGGCTGTGTTCCACATTCTGAACGGAACCCGGCTGCTGTTGGTTGATCTCGGGCTTGGGCTGGGGTCACAAGATAACAGCTTCTACGCGTCACTGATTTTGACAGGAGCCATCACTGTCGCATCAGTACCGACGTTTATCGCGGGGGCCTTCTGAAATGGCCGAACATTACTCTTCGTTCCGGCAGGGTGGAAAACTCTGGCTGATGCAGCGGATCACCGCCGCCTTTCTGGTGGTGGTGCTGGGATTCCACTTTTTCTTCCTGCACTTCGTCCATCACGCCGACGAGGTGTCGTTCCTGATGAGTTCTAACCGGATGCAGCAGTGGGGTTACTACTCGCTGATGGTCCTGTTTTTGATCACGGCCACTTTCCACGGGACCAACGGCGTGTACAATGCACTGGTCAATCAGGGACTGTCGGGGCGGAAACGGACGGCAATCAAGTGGACACTCGTGGCCGCGAGTGTCGTCTTACTGGTCCAGGGGATCCGAACGGCGAATGCCTGGGCGGGACTTCCGTACTGAGTCAATCGAAATCGAAATCGAATTATGAGCACACAGATACCGAATCCAGAAACCGAGCCAGTCGATCAATCTGACGAAGAGTCCCCCGCCGCGAGCGAGCAGACCGACGAGGCGGAGCAAGAATCCAAGCCGCGCCCGGAACGAGAACCCCAGGTTGAAGATACGAGCCGTCGGCGGGGAACCGACGACACCTATCATCTCAAAGTGTTCCGGTACGACCCGGATGTCGAGGCGAAACAAGAGCCTCGATTCGACGACTATCACGTTCCCTTCGAAAAGGGAATGACCGTGCTGGATGCACTGATCTTCTCTCGCGACGAGTACGATTCGTCGCTCACCTTCCGTCACTCCTGTCGGCAGGCGATCTGTGGGTCCGACGCGATGTTCGTCAACGGCAAACAGCGGCTCTGCTGTAAAACACAGTTAGGTGATCTCGAAGAGCCAGTTCGGGTCGAACCACTCCCACACGCAGAGGTAGTCAAAGACCTCATCGTGGATATGCAGCACTTCTACGACCAGATGGAGGCTGTCGAGCCGTATTTCCAGACAGACGACCTCCCGGACGAAGAGTTGGCCGAACAGCGCCAGACCCGGGACAATCGTGAATCAATCAAGATGTCCACCCGGTGCATCTGGTGTGGGGCCTGCATGTCTTCGTGTAATATCGCCGCCGGCGACAACGAATATCTCGGACCAGCAGCGATCAACAAAGCCTACCGATTCGCGATGGACGAACGCGAGGGCTCAGACATGAAACAGCGGCGTCTTGAGATAATCGAACAGGAAAACGGTGTCTGGCGATGCCAAACCCAGTTTTCCTGTACTGAGGTGTGCCCGAAGGATATCCCTCTGACCGAGCACATTCAAGAACTGAAGCGTGAGGCCGTCAAGAGTAACCTGAAATTCTGGTAAAGGCTAACGCACAGTTATAATAACCATACTACCAACAGTTACACAAATGAAAGAACACGATGTCATAGTCGTCGGCGCAGGAGGAGCCGGCCTTAGAGCGGCAATCGCCGCCCAAGAGGCAGGCGCCGATACGGCGATTGTCTCGAAACTACACCCAGTCCGGTCTCACACAGGAGCCGCTGAAGGCGGAATCAACGCCGCACTCCGGGACGCGGATGATTGGACAGACCACGCTTACGATACGATGAAAGGGTCCGATTACCTGGGTGATGCCCCGGCTATCGAGACCCTCTGCAAAGAGAGCCCGCAGGAAGTAATCCAGTTAGAACACTGGGGCATGGCGTTTTCACGAGACGAAGACGGTCGCGTCTCACAGCGCCCATTTGGCGGTCTATCCTTCCCACGAACAACGTACGCTGGTGCCGAGACTGGCCACCAACTGCTCCACACCATGTACGAGCAGGCGGTCAAGCGCGGGATTCAGGTGTACGACGAGTGGTATGTGAATCGGCTTGCCGTCTCCGACGAACCAGACCCGACTGACCGCACCTGTCACGGCGCTGTTGCATATGACATTAAATCGGGAGATGTCGAGGGCTTCAAAGCCAGAGATGGTGTCATCCTCGCGACCGGTGGTCTCGGTCAGGCCTTCGATCACACCACCAACGCGGTGGCCAACACCGGCGACGGTGTCGCGATGGCGTATCGTGCGGGTGTGCCGATCGAAGATATGGAGTTCATTCAGTTCCACCCCACCACACTCCCCTCGACTGGAGTGTTGATCTCGGAGGGTGTTCGTGGTGAAGGGGGTATTCTGTACAATAACGAGGGAGAGCGGTTCCTGTTCGAGCACGGCTACGCCAACAACGACGGTGAACTGGCCTCTCGTGACGTGGTCTCGCGCGCGGAACTAACCGAGGTGCAGGAGGGGCGCGGAATCGAAGACGAGTACGTCCATCTCGACATGCGCCACCTGGGTGAAGACCGGATTGAGGACCGCCTGGAGAATATTCTCCACCTGGCGGAAGACTTTGAGGGCGTCAACGGGCTCGAAGAGCCAATGCCGGTCAAACCAGGCCAGCACTACGCGATGGGCGGGATCGAAACGAACGAGTTCGGCGAGACCTGTGTCGGCGGGCTGTACGCAGCTGGTGAGTGTGCCTGCGCTTCCGTTCATGGTGCCAACCGACTGGGCGGGAACGCGCTTCCAGAGCTGATCGTCTTCGGCAAGATGGCGGGACACCACGCTGCCGGCGAAGATTTCGGCAAAGCCCAAATCGAGACCGGCCGAACCGGTGAGTGGGAGCCGGGCGAGGTCAACCCCCCCGTCTCACCGGGTGCAGTCGACAGTCCTGACGACCCTGCCATGGCCGACGGTGGAGCGGTGGCCGCTGGCAGCGAGATTATGCACCGTGCCGTCGACGAAGAGCGCCATCGCGTTGAGGACCTGCTTGAATCAGATAGTGACGTCAGTCACGCTGCAATCCGGGACAGCGTCCAGCAGACCATGACAGAACACGTCAATGTGTTCCGAGAAGAGGATGGACTGAAGACAGCACTGAAACAAATCCGGGCCGCTCGGGAGCGATACTCTGACGTGACTGTCTCTGACCCGTCTCGCACGTTTAATACGGACCTGATTCACACCATCGAGACCCGAAATCTCCTGGACATCGCGGAAGCGATCACGCTCGGCGCGCTGGCGCGCGACGAGTTCCGTGGCGCTCACTGGCGGGCCGAACACCAGGAGCGGAAAGATAGTGAATGGCTGAAACATACCCTTCTGTCATGGGATGATGGGCAGCCAGAACTGTGGTTCCGCCCAACTGTGCTTGAAGGCGAAGACCGGACCTACGAGCCGAAGTCTCGGTCCTACTGAGCAGCCACTCACGTTTCTTGACTAGATTGGCTATGATTCGTTCCATCCGGCACTGATCGTATATTCACGATGTTGAGTCTCGGTGACTCGGGACCGACTGTCACGTCACCAGAAAGGGGGCTCCGGATCGATATTGGCGACATTAATGCCAGACTGCGGATTGACACAGTCTCATACCTGTCTCATGTGATGATTATGCTAGTTATCGACAACTGTCGTACCCGAGTATTATTATTGTCGAACCTGTAATTGAGTACGATAATGGAATTCACGTCAGGAGATACTGACGAGTCTGGCACACTCCCGCGAGAACTGCGGTCACCACGTGCGAAACTAGTCTACCTGTATCTCAAGTCAAGCGGGAAAGCGACGATCTCTGAAATGAGCGATGCACTTGGCATGAAGAAACTCGCCTTATTCAGCGTGCTGAAGAATCTCCGAAGAGATGAACTTGTGGCCCAGTCTGAAGGGCTGTACAGTCCGACAACACCCAACGGTCACGCGCCACAGTGAAGGGTGGCCAAACAGTTTCTCAGAGGGACTCGATTGGCTGTAATCGTGCGGTATCGGTAGTTCACATATCGAGATCAGACCCGTCCTGAGATGTCATTTATCCGGATTATCAGACACCAGCAACTGCTCTCAATTTAATCGACAAGCGAGTGAGACTCTGGACAGACTGACTGGTAGGTGGGATCGGTTTAAAAAATTCAGCACGAAACGATGGCGTCCCGTTATCCGAAGAGTTCGCCGAGCCCCTCGCCGGAGGCGTCGTCATCGTCGTCATCGTCGTCTTCTGGCTCGGCTTCTTCGACTTCTTCTTCTTCGGGTTCGTCGTCGTCTTCCTCGACATCGTCGGTCGGCGCGGCTGCCCCGCCGGCGCCCGCTGCCGGAGCGGCTGCAGCCGTCTCGATGGCTTCCTCGATGTCGACATCGTCCAGGGCGGCTACCAGAGCTTTCACTCTGGACTCCTCGATATCGACACCTGCGGCCTCGAGGACCTCGGTGATGTTGTCTTCGTCAGGCTCTGCGCCGGTCTCGTTCAGGATGAGTGCAGCGTATACGTATTCCATTAGTCTAACCTCTTAACCGAACATCTCTCCAAGACCCTCTGCGCCGTCACCGTCGTCCTCGTCATCGTCGTTGCTGTCAGACTCTGGCTCGGACTCGGCGGCGGACGCAGTGTCCTCGGATCCGTCTGCGTCGTCTGCTTCGCTCTGTTCTTCGGCAGTCGCATCCGTGGCGCCGGCCGCCGCGGCTTGCACGTCTTGTAACTCCTCAGGTAACGCGTCGTCGTCGTCGATGGTAGCTGCCAACGCGCGCAGTTGCGCGTCGGCCCGCCCGATTAATTCCGGAATGACATCTGGACTCTCGATTTCGGCGAACAGGCCAACTGACTTGGCCTCGCCGGCCGCTTTCGCCACGAGGGTATCGGCGGTCTGTGCCGTCGGATACGACGCGTTGACCGAGAGATTCTGCGCGGCAGCCGCAGCCGACTCCACGTCGGCTCGGTACTCGTCGATATCGATTTCCAGTTCGTCCGGCTCGAAAATGACTTCGTCGGCGTGAACACCACGCAAGTCGAGCCCGACTTCTTTTGGTTCGATCCCCAACTCCGACAGAACGTTGGCGAGTTCAGCGGAAACTTCACCGCCTTCTTCGAGTACAGTCGATTCCTCGACTACCTGGATCGAGCCATCTTGGATACGGGCAGACGCGCCTACCTGCTGGAGTTCGCCGACGAACGGTCCCGGGTCGACGCCAGTGTCACCTTCAGCGATTACGATATCGCTGGGCGATATTTCGCCGGCGCCGATAGGCGCCGGTGTTTTCGACTCTTCTAACTGCTGGAAGAGGCCGAATGGGTTATCGTTCGTGGCGATCAGACCGATTTGACCCTCAAGATAGTCGGTGAGTTGTTCGAGCCCATCCCCCACTTGTTCGAGAGCCCGGGTGACGAGTGTGTTCCGCGACATGCGAAGTTCTGCCTCGCCGTACAATTCCCGACGCATCGCCTGGAGCTGTCGGCTGGGGATTCCCTCGACACCAACGACCCCGACTGCGTCGTACGTCTCCAGGAACTCGACGATTTCTGCGACCTCTTCACGCTTCCACTCTGGGATCGTCTCTGTTTTGCGCGCTTCGGAGCTCATGCTGGCACCTCAACGGACGGCCCCATGGTCGTTTTCACGTAGACATCGTCGATGTTGAGTGGGCCTTTCTCCAGATTGGCCTCCAACCGCCGAATAATCACGTCAATATTCGTGGTGATGTTGTCGACATCCATGTCTTCTGCCCCCACACGGGTGTGGAATGTCCGTCGGTCACCCGAGCGGAGCTGGACAGTGTTTTTCATGGTCTCAATCGTCTCGACCACGTCCTCGTCTAGTTGGAGCGGGGTTGGCATCTTGCCACGCGGGCCGAGGATCGTCCCCAGATACCGGCCGATATCCTGCATCAGACCGGCCTCGGCGACGAAAAAGTCCGTCCGATCAGCCAGGTCTTTGGCCTCATCGTCGTCGTCGCCCAGCTCTTCGAGTTCATCGGGACTGAGCACCTCGTCTGCGACATCGGCTGCGCGGACTGCGGTCTCGCCTTCTGCAAACACAATAATCGTTGTTTCTTGGCCCGTCCCCCCGGGGAGAACGACGGACTCATCGACACGGTTCGACGGATCGTTCAAGTCTAGATCGCGCAGATTCACCGCGAGGTCCACCGTTTCCCGGAATTTCCGCTCGGGGGCCTCTTCGATCGCGCGAGAGACTGCGTCTTCTATGGAGTCTGCCATTATTCACCTCCGTAGTACGCTTGCGCTGCTACGGGTCAGTGACACAGGCGAAGCCTGTCTCGTCGATAAAAATGCCGATGAAGGATTTAAACCCGTCGAAGCGGCCCGCCAGTGGACTCACGGAGGCGCTTCGTCCCGCAGAGCCTCTAGAAATGCTCATGTTTACTCTCGCGGGTCCCCCGTCTCGGATACCTATCTCATCTATCTTGGAGACACGTGGGCGATGCGCGAGCACCACCCGTCTGGGAACACACCCGGAGTCACATACTCTGGTTACTCTCAGCCTTCCGATTAGCCTCTCGCCAGTCACGCACGTTCGAGACCCCCGTTCGAATCTTGAGGGCAGATTGTGAGAGTTGCACTCAATAGACTCGCTCGTGCGTGATGTCAGATAACGCAGTGTGAGCAGCCGAGCGAGCGAGCGAGACGAGACGAGACGAGACGAGACGAGACGAGACGAGACGAGACGAGACGAGACGAGCCGAGCCGAGCCGAGCCGAGCCGAGCCGAGCCGAGCCGAGCCGAGCCGAGCCGAGCCGAGCCGAGCCGAGCCGAGCCGAGCCGAGACGAGACGACTACCCGGAATCGGGATCACGACGGGAGTTCACTGCAACTGTGAGTGACCGCGGTGTCAACGGCCTCGGAGTCAAGCCCCGAGGCTTGTCGGTGGACTCACCGCGTCTTACCCACACATACCCAGTATGACTCTCTACCGAGAATTGGGCGTTCACGGTTCACCGACCCCGACTGTGAGGGCTGGTTGACTGGTAGCCCGTAACTGGCAACGCTTGTGGCTGCCAGTCACCACGCTGATGTTGGGTAGCAATGGTTATGGATATTATTTCGTGAGGTGGCTGTCGGCTTCCTCCCCGAGGTCAAGCCTCGTGGTATCCGCCTCGAAATCTCTATGAATCACCCGCGTTCTGCAGGCGGGTTTCAGGACGAATGAGCCCGTTCACGGAGGAAATCCCGTGGCTGTCAAGAGTGAGAAGTCGAGTAAAAACCCGTTCTGCTGGGACTTCCGTTTCAGACTTCCAGAACGTCGTCGTAATCGCCGGCGTCGACCCGTTCGTTGAACGTGCGTGCGTCCTCACCCTCGACGGTGACACCGAGAGACACACAGGTCCCCCCGACCTCTTTGGCTGCCCCTCTGACATCGTACGCAAGGAGATCCGACAGCTTCTGTTGGGCGATGGTTTTCACCTGTTCGACCGACAAATCTGCGACGAACTCGTCGGCGGGTTCGCCTGACCCCGTGTCGAAGCCAGCCTCGTCTTTGATCAGTTCGGTCGTGGGGGGAACACCGACCTCGATATCGAACGAGCCGGTATCTTCGTAATCGACCGTGACGGGAACTTCCATGCCGTCGAAGGCCGCTGTTTCGTCGTTAATCGAGGAAACGACGTCCTGCACGTCGACGGGTGTCGGGCCCAGTTCGGGCCCGAGAGGCGGGCCTGGGTCTGCTTCCCCGCCAGCAATGAGTACTTCGATTGATCCAGCCATGTCGATTTAAACCCGCTGCCGGGTTTTAACGATTGTTTTTCCACCGCGATGGTACCCTCCTGAAGCGTTGACCTCCTCCCCCGCGTGAATGCGGGGGAATCCCACGGCACCGCGCCGCTGGGTTGGGAGATTATGGTGTCACACCATCCACAGAGTCTCGTGGTTCGAATCCACGAGTCTGATCGCACTGAATGATGCGTGGCTGGGCCACACAGCCGTTACTGCTATCCTCCAGAGGAGGAGTCACGGGTAGCGTCTTTTGCCTGATATTGTCCGCTCCGTTCACATCGCCGTGAGCAACCACTCCACACCGACCACACTTCCACAACCCTCGCTCCACACGGCACTCACCGTCCTCAAATCCGCACACACTACACGTACTGGACGTCCCCCGTTCGTCACGCCGCTCCATCTCAATTCCTCGGTCACGAGCTTTGTAATCGAGCAGGTTCATCGTCCGCTTGTACGCCCAGTTGTCCAGCCGCTTGTTTCCGTGACGACCCCACTCCGCCTCGTCTACCCCACTGGGGTCTCCGATGACGAGCGTGCCTACCTCGTGCGAGACACACCGTTCCACGATGTCTCTCGTCAAAGCGTGCAGGAACTGTGTTTTCCGTCGGGACAGCTTCTCCCGTGCCCACTCAGCCTTCTGTGACGGGCCGTCCCCGCCTTCGGTTTGGTACTCTTCGCGGGTGAAGTAGTGTTTGTCTTCACGGAGCCGATTGCCTGGATACACTACGGCATCATCGGGGAACGCGACCGTGGCTGGGTTGCAGATGCCGAGGTCTACTCCAGCCACGGTGTCGCCGGGCGATTCGGCGGCGAGTTCGTGTTCACACACGACGTGCAACTCCCAGCGTCCCTTTCGAGACTGCCAGACAGCGCGGATCTGCTGGATGTTCTCCAGTGTGACTTCTGGCGGGGCGTCGTACTCTGCGAGGATGTACTCGTGGGCACGAGGTGACGACTTGTGATTGGCGCCTTTCGACAGCCGGAACCGGTTGTTGTCGGTGTCGTGCCGAATGGCTGAGGGCTTCCACGTCACTGTGCTGCGAGGATGTTCCTCGTGAACTCTGTTCCCCTCGGCGTCGTAGTAGTTCTGTTTGCGGTAGCCGGGTGGGTTGTCCCGGTCATCGTCAGAGCCGAACCACGAACTGTCGGCTTCAGAAAGCTCTTCGAGAACGTTCTGACTGGACTGACTGTGCAGTCCGTTGTATGTGGGATGGTCTTTCAGTTCGTGTTTCAGGGCTGCTTCATCAGGGATCTCACCGGTGTCGTCCCAGACTTGCTGGGCGTGGTAGTTGGCGACGTTCCAGAGTGTGGATGCAGACCACGCATGAGTGTCTAACGCCTCCTTCACTTGTGAGTGGTTGGAGAGGCGGCAGATATGTGTTCGATGCGTGGTCTCCATCGCGACATCTCGTGTTATGAGACTCAGTTTTTCATATGTCACGGAAGATCCGGCCGAGTGAAGCCGTGTCAGGTGTGGGTGAGTGTGGGATTCATCCCGCGTCTTCAGGCGCGGGTATTCTCCTAGCTGTTTATAACACGCGGAAAATCAAATCCAACAGTGTGCCCGAAACATCCTACACACTGCTCGAATTCCACCTTGACGGAGTCGATTTGCACATCGGCACGGGAGCTGACTCAGACGACGAGCCCGTCACTTCCGCGAGTGACTCACCGACAGAATCCACCTTGCCCGGCAAAAGACGGCTCGCCGGGATTATGATCGTGCTCGCGGCTGCGGTTCTCGTCCGGTCACTGGTGTCTGAAGATTCTCTGGAAGCGGCCGAGAAGCTCGACGCACTCGTCTGACTCGTGTCCCAGGGATGCCCGGGTCCGGGTGAACGCTGATCGGTGTCGGACGGCCAGCACAAGGGATATCCCGCCCGCACTCGCATGTTATGTATGGATCTCGTTCGAAGTGTCCGGGCCGTGACCGAAGCGTCCGGCGCGGGGATGATCGACTGGCAAAAGACCGCGGAATCGGCCAAAGCTGCCACCGATCCTGGTGATCTTCAGCTCACGGCCAGCGAGCGGGACGGCTACGCAAGTGACGTTCGCGACGCCCGAACCCGACTCCGAGAAGTCGCCGATATCGACTTTGATGTTCCTGCCACCGTCGAAGTGCAGAACCGTCACCACTGGATTGACGCGAATTTGCGGACGTTCCGGCAGGTGATGGGTGCAGTCGAACAGAATTTCCAGTCTGACGCCTCAAACGTCTCACGCATCGCCAACACCGGCTCAATGGCGTTTTCGCTTGGATTTCTCGCCCGGAATGTGCTCGGCCAGTACGACCCGCTGTTGATGGCTGACTCCACAGAAAACGACCACGGACTGTACTTCGTTCACTCGAATATCAAGCGCACAGCAGAGGAGTTGGACGTGCCGTTCCCTCGGTTCCGTCGATGGATTGCCTTCCACGAGGTATCACACGCCGCAGAGTTCGGCGCAGCGCCGTGGCTCTCAGGATACCTCGAGTCGAGAATGGACGAGGGAGTCGCTGCGCTGGGTGACGGGGCACTCGACAGAGACTCGTTTCAAGAACTCAACGGGGCCATGACTGCTGTCGAGGGGTACGCCGAACTGCTGATGGACCGCGCGTTCGATCAAGAGTACGCTGATTTGCGGCGCAAACTCGACGAACGACGCGGTGGCGGCAGTCCAATCAGCAAACTCATTCGTCGCGTCCTTGGCCTGGGAATGAAGCGCCAACAGTACGAACAGGGGTCATCATTCTTCGAGGTGGTGGCGGATCGACGCGGTATCCAGTCTGCCGGCGCCGTCTGGGCGGACCCCACAAATCTTCCGACCGGAGACGAACTCAACGACCCAGATGCATGGATTCAACGCGTCAATCCCTGACCTGACGAAACGTAACTGATTATCGTCGGTGTTGTCGCTCTCCTGACCGAGCCTGTCGATTCTATGAGGGTGTTTTGCCGACTGCTATTGCTTCGACCACTGGAGCAGTCCATGCCCGCGCGTGAGCTTTCGTGAACCGGCGTGGGTACCTCTGACCACGGTCAGAATTCGAATTGCACCAAGATGACCTAACGCAGTGAGGTCACGGCTCCGGGTAACTGAACGTGGGGTTTCAGGCGCGCTCGCGCAACTGATCCAAGATACCAATCACGTATCGGAGCAGGAGTATACTCACGAGAGCCCCACTAGCGAGTGCTCCCACAAACTGGAGCGGGGTGGGATCCACGCTGAGAGTGATCAGCCCTGCTGACCCGGCCACCAGGGTGACGAACCCCAACTTGAGTCGGCGGTTTGCAGTGTCTCGGTCCCGCTGTGTGATTGGACCGACCATCAGACTCCCTCTGAGGAAGTGTCAGGGGGTGACGGTTCAGAGTCAGCTGTTTCCACCGACTGTGCCTGGCCGTCTCTGCCCACCGACCGGGAGACGTGCATCTCTACGAACACCCATTCGTCGCCAGATCGCTCCATTGCCCCACTCCAGCGCGACAGAAAGTCGTTTTCTACTCCTGTCTCGGTGTCTGTCCACCCCATCCGAACTACGTCGCCAAACCAGGCGTATTGGCCCCGGTTGGTAACGGACAGATCCCGACTCTCCACCACCCAGTCGTCAGTAGTTCTGGTCTGCTCGCTGAGACCGTCCGACACAGCTTCGTATCCAATCAGACGCTCGCTGATGCCACACTTGACGATTCCCGGTGACTCCGCAAAAAACCGTGACAACGGGTCTCCCTGTCTGAGTGTCTCGTAGTACTCACGCATTCGCTCGGTGGGGCTCATATACTGTATGTCGACGCCAGCTGATTTGAAAGGCCCGAAGATGGCTCGCGGACGTGGGGTGTGAACGCCTCCTATCGACTGCTGTGCGTGCCACCAGAAAACTCAGACCATGTGCCCGGAATCACGCCTCGAATTGCCGGAAGTTCCAGGAGGATATCTGTCCGCCGCTGGGTCACTCTCGAGTGGGTGTCGCTTTGCCGTCACCGAGACGACTCACTCCTCTTGTTCTCCTGGGTCGACTTCGATGATTCGTCCATCGTCCGTTTCCAGTGCCTCGCGGAGGGTCTCAAGATGGTCGTCTGCCTCGTCTCGAAGCTGTTTCGCCTCGGTCAAGCCTACGTCTCCGTCTTCCAGTGTCTCCGCAATATTCCGCAGTCGTTCGATCTGTGCCTCGATTTCCTCCGACGTATCAGCCATACAGACAGTAGGGCAAAAGATCATATAAACACGTGTGACACGGGTACACGACTCCCCGAAAACGCCCAACGGATGACGCAGCGAGCTGTTGTGATGGCATGGCCGGATGTGTGGGCAAACTGCCTCACTGTCCTCGTTGCCGACAGTGACTACCTACTGCTGGCTCGGCCCACAGTGACCACAGAGTCTGCATGGCTCACGCGACCATCGTGGCCGAGACCACGAGGATCAGGATGAGTAGTAACACGGCGACTGCGACGCGCAGACGCTGAGCCTGTGTCGCCCGTCTCGTCGCTTTCAGATCCGCGGTCGCGAAGTCGATTCGCTGATCGAATCTGTCGAGTCCAGCGACCACTCGTGACTCATAGGCAGCGTCGATTCGTGCTTCGAGATCTGCAACCTGCCGTCGCTGCAGATCGCGAGTGGCCGATGTTGTTTCGGTCTCACGCGCGATATCGCGGAGGCCGCGGTCGATGCGCTGGTCCAGGCGGTCGAGTCGCGAAGTCACGAGTGCGGCGTATCCGGTGGCGATCCGCCGCTCGAGTTCGAGCACGCGGTCACGAGTGGATTCTCGTCGCGAGTGGCGGTATTCGACGGCTGTGAGACCGTTCTCGATGCGGCGGTCGAGAGCCTCCGTCCGTTCGTCAGTGATGTCGGTGTATGTGTCGTCGATTCGGCGCTCGCTCGTCGCTAGGTCTGCAAGCACTCGGTCAATCGGTGTCGTGGCCACGACCCCGGCTTCGGTGGGTGTCATCGCTCGCCTGTCGGCAGCCTCCTCGACGATGGTGTCGTCGTCTTCGTGGCCGATGGCGGCGATTACAGGCGTCGCGGCATCAGCGACACAGCGCGCGAGCGGTTCGGCATTGAAACACCACAGATCGGTGTCGGACCCGCCGCCGCGTGTAATGATGATTACCTCTATGTCTGGGTCGTCTGCCAACCGGGACACCCCCGCCACCAGTGACGACACCGCCCGGTCACCCTGCACTGTCGCCCCAATCAGTTTGACGTCGGTCCGCGGCGACCGACCGTTGATTGCCGACCATACGTCTTCGCGGGCACTCCCGCTCGGGGACGTGACCAGCCCGACGCAACTGGGGTAATCCGGCGGGGTCTGGCTCTGGGCAGGGTCAAACACCCCGTCGGCCGTCAGTCGCTCCCGGACTGCGGCGAGTTGTTCCTGTCGCTCGCTCTCTCCGACCGGCCAAAAGTCGGCAACGAGGAGTTGACAATCGCCTCGGTCCGGATAGAAGTCCACACTCGCCTCGACCACGACCGTGGTCCCAGGATCTAATTCATGATCGACGGCTGACAGCGCATCAGCCCATCCGAGACACGAAATAACGGGCTCTGCGTTAGGGTCGCGCAACTCAAAAAACGTGCCGAACGAATACCTGTTCACGTCGGCCACCTCTCCGACGACGTATTTTGGAAATCGGTCTGCCCCTGCACGGAGTACCCGCTTGACCGTCCGATTGAGTTCACCGACGGTGAGAGCCTCCGCCGGTACCCCGCCGGCCTCAACACCGTCATTCGAATGTGACATCGACATAGCCCTCTAGCGGCGCGACGAATATACACCCACTGACGACGATAGTGTGACGTAAATCCTCCATAACTCGCGGTGAGTGTGGCTGCCGACTCCCCGCCAATCACCGGCGGTCACAACTGTTTATGCGTTCGCCGGTGGATATAGAGCCGGATGAAGCGTTCCGTTACTCAGATCATCCCGTTTGGCCTCACGCTGGTGGCTGCCGGGCTCGGCCATCTATACCTTCGACACTGGCGCCGGGGTTTCCTCTGGCTGGGACTGTATCTGTTCAGCCTGACGTTTCTCAGCACCTATTCTATCGTTGGCGACTTCGGTGGACCGCC
>KI543234.1:466965-469559 GCA_000496235.1 uncultured archaeon A07HR60 | reverse complement strand
CCAGACCCGGGACAATCGTGAAGCGATCAAAATGTCCACCCGGTGTATTTGGTGTGGAGCCTGCATGTCTTCGTGTAATATTGCCGCCGGCGATAACGAGTATCTCGGGCCAGCAGCGATCAACAAAGCCTATCGATTCGCGATGGACGAACGCGAGGGCTCAGACATGAAACAGCGGCGCCTCGAGATAATCGAACAGGAAAACGGAGTCTGGCGGTGCCAAACCCAGTTTTCTTGTACTGAGGTGTGTCCGAAAGACATCCCGCTCACCGAGCACATTCAGGAACTGAAGCGGGAAGCCGTCAAGAGCAACCTCAAATTCTGGTAACTGGTAAGCACAGATATAAAAACCATACTGACAACCACTATATCAATGAAAGAACACGATGTTATCGTAGTTGGCGCGGGGGGAGCCGGGCTCCGGGCAGCGATTGCCGCTCAGGAGGCAGGTGCCGATACGGCGATGGTCTCGAAATTACACCCAGTTCGGTCTCACACGGGCGCCGCTGAAGGCGGGATCAACGCCGCACTCCGGGACGGGGACGACTGGACAGACCACGCGTACGATACCATGAAAGGGTCCGATTACCTGGGTGATGCCCCGGCTATCGAGACCCTCTGCAAAGAGAGCCCACGGGAAGTGATCCAGTTGGAACACTGGGGAATGGCGTTTTCGCGAGACGAGGACGGCCGCGTCTCACAGCGCCCGTTTGGCGGATTGTCGTTCCCGCGAACGACGTACGCTGGCGCTGAGACTGGCCATCAGCTGCTCCACACCATGTACGAGCAGGCGGTCAAACGTGGGATCCAGGTGTACGACGAGTGGTACGTGAACCGGCTCGCTGTCTCCGACGAGCCAGACCCGACTGACCGCACCTGTCACGGCGCTGTTGCGTACGACATCAAATCGGGAGATGTCGAGGGATTCAAAGCCAGAGATGGTGTGATCCTCGCGACTGGCGGTCTTGGTCAGGCCTTCGACCACACGACCAACGCGGTGGCCAACACCGGCGACGGTGTCGCGATGGCGTATCGCGCTGGTGTGCCGATCGAAGACATGGAGTTCATTCAGTTCCACCCCACGACACTCCCCTCGACAGGGGTCCTTATCTCCGAGGGTGTTCGTGGTGAAGGGGGCGTTTTGTACAATAACGAGGGAGAGCGATTCCTGTTCGAACACGGCTACGCCAACAACGACGGCGAACTGGCCTCTCGTGACGTGGTTTCTCGCGCGGAACTGACCGAGGTACAAGAAGGGCGCGGAATCGAAGACGAATACGTCCATCTCGACATGCGCCATCTGGGTGAGGACCGAATTGAGGACCGCTTGGAGAACATTCTCCACCTTGCAGAGGACTTCGAGGGCGTCGACGGGCTCGAAGAGCCGATGCCGGTCAAGCCTGGCCAACACTACGCGATGGGTGGGATCGAGACGAACGAGTTCGGCGAAACCTGTGTTGGAGGGTTGTACGCGGCTGGTGAGTGTGCCTGCGCTTCGGTCCACGGTGCCAACCGACTGGGCGGGAACGCGCTTCCAGAACTAATCGTGTTCGGCAAGATGGCGGGACGCCACGCTGCCGGCGAGGACTTCGGCAAGGCTCAAATCGAGACCGGCCGAACCGGCGAGTGGGAGCCAGGTGAGGTGAACCCACCCGTCTCACCGGGCGCAGTCGACAGTCCCGACGACCCTGCCATGGCTGACGGTGGAGCGGTGGCCGCTGGCAGCGAGATCATGCACCGTGCCGTCGACGAAGAGCGCCATCGCGTCGAGGACCTGCTCGAATCAGATAGTGATGTCAGTCACGCTGCAATCCGGGACAGCGTCCAGCAGACCATGACAGAACACGTCAACGTGTTCCGAGAGGAAGATGGACTGAAAACAGCGCTGAAAGAAATTCGGGCAGCCCGGGAGCGGTACTCGGACGTGACTGTCTCTGACCCGTCTCGCACGTTCAACACGGATCTGATCCACACCATCGAGACCAGAAACCTCCTGGATATCGCGGAAGCAATCACGCTCGGAGCGCTGGCACGAGACGAGTTCCGTGGCGCTCACTGGCGGGCCGAACACCAGGAACGGAAAGACAGTGAATGGCTGAAACACACCCTCCTGTCGTGGGATGATGGTCAGCCAGAACTGTGGTTCCGCCCGACCGTGCTCGAAGGCGAAGACCGGACGTACGAGCCGAAGTCTCGGTCCTACTGAGCAATCACACGCGCTCGATCCCGATTGGAGCGGTCGTGACCCGTTCGTCTTCGAGGCCGATTGCCGGCCGACTTACTCTCGCTCGTCTTGTGGGACGATTGCACTGCGTTATCGACAGCTGTCGTACCCGAGTATTATTATCGTCGAAGTTGTATGGTGATACGATAATGGAACTCACGTCCAAAGATACTGACGAGTCTGGCACACTCCCGCAACAACTGCGATCACCGCGTGCCAAATTAGTGTATCTGTATCTTAAGTCGAAAGGGAAAGCGACGATTTCTGAAATGAGTGAAGCGCTGGGGATGAAGAAACTCGCCCTGTTCAGCGTGTTGAAGAATCTCCAGAGAGACGAACTCATCGACCACTCCGAGGGACTATACACTCC
>KI543234.1:465851-466915 GCA_000496235.1 uncultured archaeon A07HR60 | reverse complement strand
CCACCCCTGAAGGGGTGGGGCGGGATTCCTCCGTCAGTTATCCAGCAGTGCCGACAGCTGCGGCTGTGACCGTGCGGGTTTGCTGAGCCACGTTCGGCCCTCTCAGAGGAGGGTGCGGTGGGTTGGGTATCCGATCCGCTCAGTGTTGCCCGCTCTCGCAGAGAGCGAGAGCGAGAGCGTGAGCGAGAGCGAGAGCGAGAGCGTGAGCGAGAGCGAGAGCGTGAGCGTGAGCGTGGCACTCACAGACGTCCAGCCACGTGACCAGCAGGGCAGGCTGGGCCATCAGCCTGACTCCCAGTGTGCAACCGCCACAGGGGAAGGGGAGTCACTGTGGGCGACATGTCATGCTGCTGGGTGGGCTGCGGTGGTGTGTGAGTTGGAGTAAGACCCGCTCGTCGCCATCTTGAGCGTCAGCAGGTTCCCCGCAGCAGCACATCGCATGTCTGTCCTCATATACGGACTCTTTGGAGTTGAATGGAACGGATAACAGCGTGCAGGAATAGCGTGTGTGGTTCTCACTCGTCGGCTTCATCCCACGGCTGAAGCCGTGGGCTTTCGCCTCGAACCACTGTAAGTGCGCATAGAGACACTTGTCTAGGCTGGATCCGAAAGAGTGGTGAACGGGAGATCCCGAATACCGGGCAAGCCAGACACCGCGGAAAAGTCGGTCAGGCGAGCCAGTCGTCGGGTTTAGTGTCGTAGTCGACGCCGGCCGCTTGGATCTGGGTTTTAAGCTCGTCCGACAGTGGGTGTTCTTCGAACTGATTGCCATCGTACCGGATCCGAATGCCAACCTCGCTGCCCTCGGGTTCGCGGTCTCTTCGGCGAGCGATTTCCATCTCGTGATCCGGGTATTCGGTCCGGATCGTCATCAGATTGACCGGCCGGCCCCACAGCTCGAACACACGCTCCAGGGTCGCTCTGGCCTGGCTCATGTCGAGTGCGACGCCGTTGTACTGGTGGCCCAAGAGGAGTTCTCCGCGGTTGTCGAAGTTGCCGTCGAAGACGGAGACAGTGGGTTTGCCGAAGTTGGTGAACTGCAACAGCAGCTCTTTCGCACCTCT
>KI543234.1:457720-465831 GCA_000496235.1 uncultured archaeon A07HR60 | reverse complement strand
GAAGCCAGTCCAACAGCATCCGGGCGTAATTGATGTTCGGTCATCATTAACAGCCATCCGGTGGCCCCTACCGCGCTCCCGACGAGGATACCCCCGAGATAGACGACCAGTGGAATGTATCCCTGGGTGTAGGTGGCGCCAAACACCGCCAGGATTTCGCGGCCGAACACGCCAAGCACGGCGATCACTGGGACTACTGTCGTCACGATGAGCCGTGTCACCGACGTGTATACCGCGTTAAGCGTCTCCGTGCGGTCGTCCGCGTACAGTTGGGATGCCACTGGCGGCAACAGCTGATTGAACGACTGTAGCGGGATCCACGCGATTGCAATCAGCACCAACACCGCATTATACACTCCAGCCGCCACAGCCGTCAGTAACGCTCCGACCAACAACACGTCAATCCGGCTTTGGAAGACTTTCCCCAGGCTACTCATGGCTACCGGGGCGGCGTGATTCAAAAACGGGAGCAGTTCCGAGCGAGCCTTCCCGAGACTGGGGGTCATCCCAGTCGCGTGCGCAGTAGCGACGACAGAACTGATCGCCAGCACTCCGATTCCCATCACGATCGAGCCGGCCACGCCGACGACCGTACAGCCGGTCACCAGCGCTGCGCCGGCGGCGACAGCCCTTACACCCGGCTTCAGCAGCTTGTTGAATACGACTTCTCCGCGAGCCGAGCCGACTGCCCGGAACACAGCAGCTGCGATCGTCGTGACGCCTAACAGCCCCACGAGCAGGCTGAACAGCCGGATCGTCGACCGAAAACTGTCGCATTTGAGCGTCACCCGGTCGATCTGTGGGGCTGTCAGCCAAATGCTGGCTCCGATACCGATCCCAACCACGGCCGTCGTTACGTACGCAAGTCCGACGACTGCCGCCTGCCGCCGCGGTTCTCCGTCGTAGGCGGGCAGAAACCGCTGGAGCGCCGGCACCCCGCCGAAGGTGACTAGCTCTGAGAGCAGTTCCGCGATTCGCCACGCCAGCGCGTACACCCCGTAGGTTACTGGACCGAGCCCTCGTGCGAGCATTATTTCGACCCCGGTAGCTAGCAGTCGCTGCCCGGCGATACCTCCCGACGTGACCACCGCGCCGTGTGCAATCGTCAGTAACGCCTCTCGTTCCTCTTCTGGCACAGAGTCTGCATCCGAGTCACTCACGTGGCAATCGTGTGGTATCAGTCCAGCCAGCAGGTCATCCACTCAGTTCGCTGCCCGACTCGGCTCCTGTCTCGAGGAGACGGCCGTTCACAGAACCCGGACGGGGTCGACGGAGCGATGGCGGTGTGACGCAGCGACCCTGCCCGGGTAATCAAATTTCGGTGATTCGAGTATGAATATTTTCCGCCGGTCTCACAGCTATCGGGAGTGGGTGTGTGAATTCTCACTTGAGTTCACTATTTGACCGACGGGGTCCTGACTCTGCGTCAGATTCTACATTTCGGCCTGAAGAACATCCAGTTTCGACCCTTGAGAACGGATACAGTCATGGCTCGGGATTGAATTCGGTTCTACGTGTGAAGGGGGGTTAACTCACTGGCATCTCAGTTCGCGACGGGTGTGTAAGTGCGCACAGAGACACTTGTCTAGGCTGGGTCCGAAAGAGTGGTGAACGGGAGATCCCGAATACGGGGCAAAGCCAGACACCGCGGGGAAGTCGGTCAGGCGAGCCAGTCGTCGGGTTTAGTGTCGTAGTCGACGCCGGCCGCTTGGATCTGGGTTTTGAGCTCGTCCGACAGTGGGTGTTCTTCGAACTGATTGCCATCGTACCGGATCCGAATGCCAACCTCGCTGCCCTCGGGTTCGCGGTCCCTTCGGCGAGCGATTTCCATCTCGTGATCCGGGTATTCGGTCCGGATCGTCATCAGATTGACTGGCCGGCCCCACAGCTCGAACACACGCTCCAGGGTCGCTCTGGCCTGGCTCATGTCGAGTGCGACGCCGTTGTACTGGTGGCCCAAGAGGAGTTCTCCACGGTTGTCGAAGTTGCCATCGAAGATGGAGACAGTGGGTTTGCCGAAGTTGGTGAACTGCAACAGGAGTTTCTTCCGCACCTCTTCAGCGTCCACGCTGGCCACTCGGTACTCGTCGCCACCGTGGGCGTACTCGTAGGTGAAGTAGCCACCTTCGACGACGAACTCGTCGGTGAGGAACTCGTCAATGAACGTGACGTCGTTGTGACTCTCCCGGACCTCGTACAGCCGGTCCCAACCGGCGCCGTAATCGACATTTTCCAGCGCCTCTGAGACGGAGTCGTACCGGTCGGTCTCGAACATGTAACGGGCCTGCCGCTGGAGTGCTGACCCGGCCACCCGTTCGACCGCGCCGTGGTGTTGCGGCCGGGTCAACGCGTAGTGTCGCTCGGCCAGCCCCTCGTAGGTGAGCATCTTCCAGGGGTATCGGTCGATATCGATCTCGCCGGCCTGTGCCAGCTGGACGTTCTCGGCGTCGACCCGCGGGTCACCGGCGTCTGCCAACTCCGTCAGCCGGTCCAGAGTCTCCGAACTTGCCCCGCCAATCGCGGGGTCGGGCGCGATACACTCACGGACCTGGTCGAAGTCGATCCGATCGTGGAAGTTCGTCGGCGTGACACCGTCGATCCGGAGCAGTCGCTCGGTGACGTCCCGACGGGCGGCCCGGACCTCGACGTGTTGCCACAACTCCATCCCCAATTTGTAGGGATTCAGCCCCGGCGATCCCAACACCCTCGCCATGTGGTCGGCGTAGGTGACTACCTCGTCGGGGGTGGCGAACCCTTCGTCGGACATCATCAGCGACTCCCAGAAGGCGGCCCAGCCTTCGTTCATCACTTTCGTCATCTTCTGAGCCGCGAAGTAGTACGACTCGTCGCGGAGCATCTCGATGACGTGACTCTCCCAGGGCTCGCGGTCGACGGCCTTCCCCTCGTCAGGGTCGAATCGCTGGCCGTGGTCGAGCAGGTAATTCAGCACGTCGTCTGCGGGGTCTTCGAGATCGATCTCGGCGTCTTGAGCTTCCAGCCAGGACTCGTCGAACACCTGATCGCGCACTTCGTCGGTCAAATCGAGATCGTCGAGTTGGTCTTCGATGTCCGCGAGCTCGGAATTCTCGCCGTCTTCACCGTCGGTATCACTCTTCCCGAGCGGACGGTGCTGGTCGATCGTATCGCCGAGACACAACACTGCGTCGATCAGCCGTTCGACATCTGCGCGCTCGATCTCGGGATCTTCGATGTACCCCTGAATAGCCTCGGCGTGACGCTCCAGGCGAGCCACTGCCTCTGGCCCGGCTTCGCCGCGATTGGCGTACATGCCGTACCACCGATTATTGGCGAAGAAGTCACCGTGAGCCTCCACGTGCGTGATCACGGCCTTCTGGTCCGCCTGGGTGTTGGACTCCTGAAGGAAAGCGTGGCTAGGGTCGTCATTGTTGACGATCTCAAACGCCTTTCCGAGCCCGTGCTGGTCTTTCTTCTGCTGCTGGTCGTACTTCATCCCCCACCGCCAGTGTGGGTACCGCCGCTGGAATCCGTCGTAGGCGATGAGTCGGTTCATCTCGTCGTGGTCGACGATCCAGTATCGAACGTCGTATGGTTTCAGCCCGAGTCGCTTCGCCAGGTTCCGGGCCTCTAATACCGGCTCTTCGAGGCCAGCGGCTTCGCGTTTTGCTTCCGTGCGTTCGTCGATCATGTGTGTGTTTCTATGGTAATTGTTTGACTGTGCCACTCGACTCGCTCGCCAGGCCAGCGCTCACGGTCACGGTCACGCTCACGTGGGTTCGAGCGCAAGAGTGAATCCGGTTCTGCTGTCTTCGTCGCTCATTATTCGTCCTCCTCGCTTGAGAGGATTTCGTAGATGGCGTTTGTCACGTCGCCAGGCCCAGACACCCGGGCGACAGCCACGTCGTCGTCGGTGCTGAACGCGTCTTCGATCTCGTCGGCGTGTGTTGCGTTCACCGCTGACCCACCGGGCTGGGTTTCGACGTAAGCGTGAAGATTCGCGTTGATCTCTCGCATCTTCGGGATCACTCGCTCTCTGGTGTCGTCAGCCGAGTTTCTGAGTCACCGGCCGCGAACACGTACCGGTTCCACTCGCTGAAGGGGAATTCTTCGAGCAGTTCTGCTGCCAACTCGTAGGAGGCAGAGATACGCGTTCCACCACCCGAGCGGATACCGAAAAACTCCGCGCGGTCTACTTCCCACGCTTCAGCGTCGTGAGCGATGTACCGGAACGACGCGTTGTCGTATTTGCCGGTGAGATACCAGTCCATCGGCGTGAACACGCGCTCGACTAACTCGCGTTTGGTCTCTCGCATCGACCCCGAGACGTCGCGAATGTTCACCACGACCACGTTCTTTTCTTTCTGCTCGATTACCTCTGGGTGTCGATATCGCTCGTCTTCCCGGCGGAACGGCACTCGCTCGAGCCCCTCTCGCCGGAGCCGATTTGCGGTGGGTTCTCTATCGACTTCGGTTTCGAGTTGTTCGAAACTCTCCCACCGGCCCAACTCGGCATCCGGGATCTGGCGGGCGGCCTCGTCAACCCAGGCCATTGACACTGGGATCCGCTGGTTGCGCGCCCACTCGAACACTTCTCGAGGAGTTGCGCCTGCGACTCGCAGTCCTTCGCGGATGTACTCCTCGTCGAAGTCGGTCGCTAATTTCCGCTTGAGCCCGCGCTTGAACAGCTCATCGACATCGAGGGTGCTGTCGGGGCCGGCCCGGGCGATTTCGGTGAAGTCACCCTCCACCTCTTCGACGACCTGCTTTCCCTTTGGATCCAGATTCAGCCCGAGCTCTTCGTCGAGTTCGCGGGCGAATTCCTCGGGATCCATCTCGTAGTACTCGTGGTCGCCGGGTTCATCGCCCGGGTCACCGTCTTCGTCACCGTCGTCAGGGTTAGTATCGACTGGTTGACCGGGCTCTGGTTGCCCGTCGCCAGCCTGTCCAACCCCGCCCATCTCCCGCTGGTCGTACTCGAACTCGGGGAGATCGACGATCTTGATCGGGACCCGGACCCGCGAGGGGTCCGATCCAGTGAGATCACCGTGACTGATGAACTCTGAGAGATCTTGTCGCTGCTGTTCACCGACTCGTCGGAACCGTTCGAGGTCGTCTCTGAGTCCCATCTGTTACCACCCCTCCGCGATTGACCGCACCACCACTCGCGAGGTCAACTCTGCGGACGCTCGCGAGTAGCCCTGCGTTTCCATCTGGTCGAGAGTCAATTCTTTTACCTGCTCGGTCTCGGTGCCCTCTGGTGGATCGTTCCACTCGTGCGGGTCGAAATCGGGGAAGTGTCGGCGTACGTCGTCCCAGTCGTTGGCCTCCAACACCTCTCGCAGTTCTGGGATGGCCGCCAAATCCACGTCTGCGACGGAGAACCCTTCCCCACGATTCTGCCAGGCATACCGCGTCAGCGCGCGAATCACCGTCTGGCGCCGGAAATCGCGGACAGACGAGCGTGGTCGGTCACCGTCGTAATCAGCCGTCGAGAACCGCCCGAGATGTTCGGTTTCGAAGACCTTCATCTTGAGCGGGTCCGGCTCGATTGGCTCTTCACTGCGGCTGCTCTCCACCGGTTCATCGGCGTCCCACGCATAGACGTGTTCGACGTACTCGGCGACAGTTGCTTCGGTGACTCCGGCGTGAGCTAACATTGCATCGAGGACGTCCTCTCGCTGGCGACTTCTGATAAACTCACGGACTGCTGGCAGCCGATTCTCGAATTCGGCGGCCTCTGCCCGCGAGAACACAGGCGCATCTTTCAGCCCCTTCATCATTGCTTCAAGCAGGTCTTCGGGCATACGGACGCCGCTCACGTCGAGATTCGGGTGACTCCGGTCCGTGTCTCCTTGCAGTAAGTCTGCAATCACGTCGCGCGTGTAAGTGACTGGAATGCCGGTCTGGCCGTCCTCGCCGTCGAAATCGAACTCACTCACGTCTCGGCGGTCGTCGCCGTCTCCGATGTAGCCCTGTTCGAACAGCAGCGCTTTTTCTACCAGCGAGATTCCCGGCGGCAGGTCGTCTCCGTCGAGCCGGCTGACCACACTGTAGGTCGCTGCCGCGCCGATCGCGTGTGGCGCCAGTTCACGTTGGTGCGTCCTCCCGCGTTCGTCGCGTACGTCCAGCCGAACGGCGTCTCGCAGCGAGTCACGAACTCCATCGTTGGTACTGCTTGGTGCCGCTGCTGATGCTGCTGACGTCGAATCCGAACTCTGCTCTGACGTAGGGCCTCGCCGTGAGCCGTTGCGCTGCCTGGACGCGGAAATGTCGGATTCAGCGTCGTCTTCAGCCTGAGCCAGAGTGTCGTCTCCAACGCCAGTTTCGCCCAGCAACTCGCGGCGGATCAGTTCCGCCTCGAGTCGACGGTTGGTCAGATACTTGAACTCGTGGCGGGTGAGCCGGCGTTTGAGTGCCTTCAGCGGGTCTGACCCGTTCTGGTCGGCATACTGGTCTAACTCGGCATCAAGATCGGGATTCGAGATCACGATCAACTGCGTGTCGAGGTCCATCCCGATTCCCTTGTCCAGCTTCACGCGCCGCTCGTCGGGCACATTCAGCAACCGCCGCAGCAGGTCCGCGTGTTGGCTGGCGTCTTCGACGATCGTCACGAGCCCGTTCCCCTGAGAGAGAACGCCGTCGTAACTGAACGCCTGGGGGTTCTTGCGGCCCCGCGAGTCAAGTTCGCGCAACATTCCGGCCATCCACGAGCCGACCAGTCGCTCTTTCGGTGAGCCGTCGTCTTCGGCGTGGAGCACACCAATTCCGCGTCCAACATCGACAATATAGTTAGTCACCCGGAGGTGTTCGGGGTCGGTGATCGCGGAAAACAGCTCCGCACGCCCTTCACTGCGGTACTGCTTTTCAAGATAATCGTATGCCTCTCGGCTGAACGGGTCCAGGTCGGCGTCCACAGAGATGGGATACTCTGACTGGTCATTGATATCCGCCAGGAGGTCGGTCCGGACTGGTCGGGGAAATGCCGATAACGGATGGATCTGGACCGGACTCTTGTACCAGTCGTCGTCTTTATTTTCGGTCTCCTCACCGTACGACAGGCCACGCTCGTTGCCCCCAGCGCCGCTAATATTCCACTCGAGCGTGTACCGCCGCCCCTCTGGCGTTTTGGAGTACTCTCGCAGTCCGTTCACGAGACAGCGTTTCAGTTCGGACTTACCGGTAGCGGTAGGGCCGTCGATCCACACGATTTTTTCGTCTTTTCCTCGTCCGGCGGCGATGGTTCGGAGGTCGTCGACGAACGCGTTGAGCGGCTTCGTGTTCCCTAACACCGCGTGTTCACCGTCGTTGAACGGGTCGTCGAAAAAGCGGTATCGCCGTCTCTCTTCACCCCGCTCGACTACGGTCCGGGTTCCCTGTGATTCGATGGCCGCTAACAGGTATCGCGCCGCGTTGGCGGCAATCGTTGGGTTGTCAAGTGCCCGGTCGACGTACTCGGGTAGCGGCATCGGGGGTTCGTAGGTCCCTTCGAGTTGTTCGTCGGCCGCGCGAAGGTAGACGCGGCCCCGAGACTCGTCAGGCATTTTCCTCGAGTTCGCTACGCGCCACCTCCGCCCCGGCGAACTCTAGCACCTCTTTGGCACCCGCTTCGGAGTACCCCTGCTCGGTCAGTGCGTCAATCCACGCACTCCGCTCGTCGTCGTCCATCTCGTTAGCCGACACCAGTGCGGAGAAATTGATGTTGTGCTTTTTATCCTCCCACAGCTTCCGCTCCAGCGCCCGTCGCAGCCGCTCGTTGTCCTGCGGGTCGAACGCACGCCCCTCTCGGGCACGCCGAGACACCCAGTTGGAGACTTCCTGTCGGAAGTCATCTTTTCGATCGGCTGGGATATCGAGCTTCTCCTCGACGGCGCGCAGGAAAGTCTCGTCTGGTTCCTGCTCTCGGCCCGTTAACTGGTCTTCGACGGTGTTGTCATCGATGTACGCCATCACGTGGTCCATGTACTTTTCGCCCTGTCGACGGATCTCGTCGACATCGTACGCGAGAGCGTGTCTGACGTCTTCGATGGCCTGCTCTCGGTACTCCTCTCTGACGGTTTCCAGTAATCGACCGTACTGGTCGAGTTTCTCCTGGTCGATCGAACCGTGAGCCTCGAGATTCTGCTCGAAGTGGG
>KI543234.1:456142-457700 GCA_000496235.1 uncultured archaeon A07HR60 | reverse complement strand
CCGCCGGTTTTCGCTAGCCACCAATCGGATCACCTCGACGTGGTTGTCCAACACGGCTTCGAGGTCGTCGTCGTAGTGGCCCAGCAACTCTTCCATGTAGAATTCACTGGCTGGGTCGAGATCCTGGTCGTTCCGGATGGTATACGGCGCATCGAGCGACTCGTTGAGGTCCTCGACGACACCTTCGCGTTGGCCGTGTGGCAACAACACTAGCGGGTCCTGGTTCATCGGCGACCGGACGGTATCGTCTGCGGGGTCCTGGTCGTCGATGACCCGGCACAGATCCGTCCACTGGAAGGTGTACATCCGGCCTTCTTCCTGTCGGGTGTAGTCCTCAAAGTACCGCCGGACCATCCAGTCGAAATGCGACTTGCCAGACCCCACTGGACCCAGGAGGAGTTTGATCCGTTTTTGCGGGCCCAATCGCCGCGCGCCGGACTTGATCTTGTTGACGAACTCGTGAATCGACTGGTGGACCTCTCGGCCGTAGAACACGTTTTCGCCGTCGTGAAGCGGGTCTTCGGCCGCGAGCGCGTACTCGACGACGCCAGCGTCTTCGTCGTATCGAGTACCGTAGTGGTCGAACATATCGGCGACACGCTGGTGGGCGTTACGGGCGATCCGGGGGTCCTGGTAGAGCCGTTCGAGATACCAGTCGAAGCCTTTCGACTCGCGAAGATCACTTGGGACCGAGTCACGATACCGCTCACTGAGTTCGGCTAGGGTCTGTCGTTCACTCATGCTATCACTAAATGTGGGATGTGCCAACCGCTCGAAATGGACTCTGACACGCACGGGCGGCGTCTGTCTTTATCATGTATCATCTGTACGTCTCTCGTTTCCCACCAAATTCACGCTCATCCCATGGCGTGAGTGGCCGGTACAGAGAGTTCAGTTTCCCGTTCAATACCGGGAATCATTTGTAGCACATGGGTTCAGACGTATAAATTTTGCCCGTGTTTGCTCAACAAGAACCCGGCAAATCGGGAGACGGGTCCGCTATGTGACCGTTTCACAGTGGTCAGATGCGAATTCATATCTGAACGAGGCGGAAACCCACGATTAAAGGGTGGGTTAGCTTACAGTGGTTTGAGACGAAAGCCCACGGCTTCAGCCGTGGGATGAAGCCGACGAGTGAGAACCACACGCGATATTCCTGCACGCTGTTATCCGTTCCATTCAAGGAGAAAAAATCTGCATATGAAGACAGACATGCGATGTGCTGCTGCGGGGAACCTGTTCACGCTCAAGATGGCGATGAGCGGGTCGCGATACTCCAACTCACACACCACCGCAGCCCACTCAGCAGCATGACATGTCGCCCACAGTGACTCCCCTTCCCCTGTGGCGGTTGCACACTGGGAGTCAGGCTGGGCTGATGGCCCAGCCTGCCCTGCCCTGCTGCTCACGTGGACGCCAGTGAGTGCCACGCTCACGCTCACGCTCTCGCTCTCTGCGAGAGCGGGCAACACTGAGCCGATCGGATACCCAACCCACCACACCCTCGTTTCGAGGGCCGAACGTGCCTCAGCGAACCCGCACGGTCACAGCCGCAGTT
>KI543234.1:454688-456122 GCA_000496235.1 uncultured archaeon A07HR60 | reverse complement strand
ACGGGTCGTCGAAAAAGCGGTATCGCCGTCTCTCTTCACCCCGCTCGACTACGGTCCGGGTTCCCTGTGATTCGATGGCCGCTAACAGGTATCGCGCCGCGTTGGCGGCAATCGTCGGGTTATCAAGTGCCCGGTCGACGTACTCGGGTAGCGGCATCGGGGGTTCGTAGGTCCCTTCGAGTTGTTCGTCGGCCGCGCGAAGGTAGACGCGGCCCCGAGACTCGTCAGGCATTTTCCTCGAGTTCGCTACGCGCCACCTCCGCCCCGGCGAACTCTAGCACCTCTTTGGCACCCGCTTCGGAGTACCCCTGCTCGGTCAGTGCGTCAATCCACGCACTCCGCTCGTCGTCGTCCATCTCGTTAGCCGACACCAGTGCGGAGAAATTGATGTTGTGCTTTTTATCCTCCCACAGCTTCCGCTCCAGCGCCCGTCGCAGCCGCTCGTTGTCCTGCGGGTCGAACGCACGACCCTCTCGGGCACGCCGAGACACCCAGTTGGAGACTTCCTGTCGGAAGTCATCTTTCCGATCGGCCGGGATATCGAGCTTCTCCTCGACGGCGCGCAGGAAAGTCTCGTCTGGTTCCTGCTCGCGGCCCGTTAACTGGTCTTCGACGGTGTTGTCATCGATGTACGCCATCACGTGGTCCATGTACTTTTCGCCCTGTCGACGGATCTCGTCGACATCGTACGCGAGTGCGTGCCTGACATCTTCGATGGCCTGCTCTCGGTACTCCTCTCTGACGGTTTCCAGTAATCGACCGTACTGGTCGAGTTTCTCCTGGTCGATCGATCCGTGAGCCTCGAGATTCTGCTCGAAGTGGGTGAACACCGACAGCGGCGACAGGTAATTTCGGCCGCGGTGGGTGGCGTCCATGATCGCTTCCGCGATTTCGTCACCGATGAACCGGGCGGAAACGCCGGACATACCCTCTGCGATGTCAGCGACATCGGCGGCATCTTCGCGTAATTTCTTCACGTCGATTTCTTCAGTTTCGTCGATTTCGCCGCTGTAGGCTTTCGACTTCTCCAGCACCGAAATCGAGCTGTCAGACGGCTCTTCCAGCCGCGTCAACACACCGAACAGCCCCGCCATCTCCAGCGTGTGGGGTTCGACGTGGACATCTGGCACGTCGGCGTTGCTCAGCATCTTCCGGTAGATGTTGGACTCGTCGTCGTACTCCAGGACGTACGGATAGTCGATCCGCTTGGTCCGGTCGTTGAACGCCTCCATTTTTTCATCGCCAGTCTTGTCGCGGTATTCGGGCATGTTTGTCCGACCCACGATCACCTGATCGATATCGATCCGGGGATTGTTCTTCGGCTTGATCGTCTGTTCCTGCGAGGCGTGCAGGAAGTCATAGAGGAACTCCCGCTGAAGTTTCAACAGCTCTTCACCCGAAAAGATCCCGCGATTGGCGTTACAGAATGCGCCA
>KI543234.1:441845-454668 GCA_000496235.1 uncultured archaeon A07HR60 | reverse complement strand
GAGTGCTTCGGGGCTTGACCCCAAGATGGTTCACAGGCTAAGTAAGGCGAATGCTTGGAAGGTATCCTCCAGGGAATTCTCGGGAGTGTTCACCCATAGTTGAATCGAGTGGCTCAATACAGAGAGTGACCCCGAGTCGGTCGATATCACAAGCAACTGCTATGTGACTGCGACCAGAATGATTTCATGAATGTCACCGACCCTGCCACCGGGATGGGATGTGTGGTCCAACGAGGACGGTGGCCGCTTAATCCTCGCGTACCGTCCCGACGTGTTCGACGCGGAAGCGTATCCTGCTCCGTGTCTCCCGACCATCTATCTGACCGACGGGAGCGATAAGCGCCGGCCGGGGGCGGGTCAGTACTCTACCTCCCGGTGGACGGTTACGCTATATCTGGAACCGGAAGTCGAGGCGAGTTCAACCCGCTACCCCGATCGTGAAGCCGGAGTCGAAGGGGCCACGGCGATTGCTGCCCGGTTTAGCGCCGGCGATATCGATTACCGAGAATCCTATCAGGTTCCTCGCGACGCCTATCTCGACGAACTCGACGAGTTGACCGGGCGAGAAGAGCACTGAGTAGTACCAGACTCCCGGGGGAGAGATTTGCCGGCGTGCCACCAAACTCGAGGAGAGTCCCCGCGGGCCAGTCAACTGGCCTAACAAGAGAGACTGGCGGGCGTTATCGACCGACATTCTGGGAGACTGTGTCAGGTTGCCTGAGCGGGGTTGGGCATGGGGAAAGGTGTCAAGACCTTGCACGTCTGTACTTTACGTATGGCACAAGTCACGCTGGTCGGAGAGCGCCTCGCTGAAGAAGGGAGGGAGTTCGTCTACCAGGGAGAAGCCCCCGGGTGCGAGGGCTGTCCGTACCGTGACACGTGTTTGAATCTCTCTGTCGGCACGAAATATCGGATCGACGGCGTTCGTGACGGGGCGGCCCTGTTAGAGTGTGCGGTCCACGATCAGGGCGTTCGTGCCGTCGAAGTAGAACCAGCCCCGGTTCGAGCGAACGTCCCTTCCCGGGTCGCGTACGCAGGCAGTAGTGTCTCGCTCGCGGGGTCTTGTCCGTACACGGAGTGCCCGAGTCACGAGTACTGTGAGCCCGCGGGAATGGATTTCGAGGCAGAACGACAAATCGCGGATGTCGTGGGTGACCCGCCTCACGATCACTGCATGCTGGACAGAGATCTCACGCTCGTCGAGATGACACCGGAGAATGAGTGAGATTCCAGTTGTGACGCCACGCTCAGATCCCGATCAGTTGACAGAGCCGACGTGTGTGGCTGCGTACCCGAACTGATTCTCGTAGCCCCGGGCAGACACGAGCACGGGGACGAACGGTTCCTCGGCTCTGATGGGATTTCCGTCCACTCGCGCCCACGTCTCGCCGGATTCGACACGCTCGAAGTTGCGCACTAGCACTTCGTATGAGTCGGCGTCCGGCTTGGCGAGCTCCTCGGTGAGCCGGTACACGTCAACATCCTGGCGACCTCCCACGTCGACGACATCGTCTGAGGTGGGCGGTGACAGCGCTCCCGTGGCCGCGAGAAAAGCGCGACTCAGCCAGTAAGCGTTCTCTGCGGCTTCGTCGGTCCCTTGGAGGCCAGACTCGACTTCGATCGTGTGCGGGTGGCCGACGAGTCGGCCCTCGGCGAATTCGTCAGTCTGGACGAGAAATTCCACTGGTAAATGAGGACAGACCGCGCGGGCGACTTCGTCCAGGGACTGCATGACAGCGAACGGCTCTGCGAACGACTGTGTCGAGTGGATCGACAAGGTGGTACAACCCGTGAGCTCGGCAGCTACTCGGCTCGCCAATCGCCCCTCGTGCGTGTCAGCGTCGGGATCGCCCGGGAACGCGCGGTTGAGATCCTCGTCCAGATACCGCTGGTCAGCCTCCAGGGCTTCCTCGTTCGCGACGACGAACTTCACGGACCGCTCAACGGACGGCTCCTCAGCAATGAGACGCTCGACAGCCCGCACACCGCACGGTTCGTCACCGTGTATCGCAACGACGATCGCAACCTCCGCCGGACCGTCGCCAACCTCGTAAACTCTCATTCGAGAATCAACGGGCCTGCCCCTGAAATACCGTTCGGCCCGGATATCGCGGAATCACGTGTGTGGATGCACCTGACAGGCCAACCAGTCGCGTCGGTCACACAACTACCGACCCGCTAGAGACTCGCGTTGCCCTGGCCACCGTCGACGACGATTGACTGGCCATTGATGAACCCAGCTCGCTCGGAACAGAGGAATGCCACCGTATCACCCAATTCCATGGGGTCGCCAATCCGTCCCAGAGGGTTCGACTGGCCGCGCGCAGACAGTCCCGCCTCATAACTCTCGTAGTCTCCCCGTTCGACGCCCTGGTCGATGAGATTCTCGATACGAGACGTTTCGTGTGGTCCCGGTAAGACGGCGTTGACCCGCACATCTGGGGCGAATTCCTTCGAGAGCGTTTTTTCCAAGCCGATGACGGCCATCCGGACGGCGTTGGACAGCACCAGCGAGTCGATGGCTTCTTTCACGCTCCGAGAGGTAATATTTACTACCGTCCCGCCACCGTCGCGCAGAGATGGCGCTGCCTCCCGGACCGCCCGGACGACGCTCATCACCAGCAAGTCGTAGGCGTCCTGCCAGTCTTCATCTGTCGTCTCCATGAACGGGCCACTAGGCGGTCCCCCAGCACTGGTGACGAGATGGTCGAGTCCCCCGAAGGTATCGATAGTTTCCGAGACAACTCTCTCGATGTCACTGGCGTCAGTCAAGTCACCTTGAATGCCGATCACATCACCCGAGCCCTCACTACGAAGAGATTCGATAGCTGCATCGAGCCGGTCCTCGTCGCGCCCGTTGATAGCGACATTGGCCCCTTCTCGAGCCAGCGCTGTTGCCGCTGCGTTCCCCAACCCGCTGCTCGATGCCGTCACCAAAGCCGCGTCGCCCTCGATATCGAATTCCATATTCGTCTGCAGTTGGAGCGAACGAGCGTAAATATCCACCTACTGAGAGCCCGCAGACTCCTGTGAGTCCACTGAGATAAGCATCCAGGGAGTCGACATATACCACCGATATGCCCGTCCTGCCCCACGAAAACTCGGCTGTCGGGACACACCCGGGAAAACGAGTGCAATTCGTGAACAGAATGGCTGACGGCGGCGCTATTGAGACACAACCTGTAATCCACATCACCAATCATTATATATAGTCCCTCAGCAATTAAGATGATATGGCAGATGACCACTCCATGGATCGCCGAACAATCCTGAAAATGACGGGCGCAGGCCTGGCTGCGACGACCGTAGCCGGCTGTACCGGGGGTGATGACGGGGGCGCAGATAGCGATTTCGCCGCCGCCGCACAGGAACTCGGTCTCGGAGAAAACGCCAAGGCTCGCCGTATCGACGCCGCCGACAACTGGCCGGTCGAAGCTCGAAGGCAGACCCCAGACCGTAGCGAGGGTACCTGGACTAATAGTGAGGCGTTCCAGAGTGCCGTCGAGAACGATGTCTGGTCACTCCCAGACGGCTGGGAAGACACTGCCGCGGGCAACGTGGACACGCTGACGATTCTCAACCACGGCGCCGCCAACATGGAGTTCGACCCGGCAACGTTGGCTGCCCACGAGATGTTCACCGAGAAGACAGGCATCGAGTTAGATGTCATCGAGGTCGGTGTGGACGAGGCTAACACCACAGAGCAACAGGCGCTGAGCGCGGGCGAGGGCAGTCCAAATGCGTTCAACGTGGATGGGATTTTGGTCCCGCAGTTCGTCGAGCAGGGATATCTGGCGACGACCGACGCGCTGTACCCTGAGGGTTCCTTCGATCCGTACGTTCCGGCGCTCCAGTCGCTCGTCCAGTGGGATCTCGACAGTACCCGCGAGGGGACGTTCACGTACGGCTACCCGAACATTGGAGAGGCGAGTGTGGGCCACCTGCGGACGGACCTCGTCGAAGAGCAGGGCCTCGATCCCGAGCGATTCCAGGGTCAGTGGAGTTGGGACCTGATCAACGAACTTGGTGAGGCGTTCGCGGGCACTGATGTCAATGCCTTCGCGTTCTACGCAGGGACATCGACGTACCTGGCGTACGCGTTCCGCGAGCTGCTGTTCCAGCA
The DNA here is from genome assembly GCA_000496235.1 of uncultured archaeon A07HR60. GTDB lineage: Archaea > Halobacteriota > Halobacteria > Halobacteriales > Haloferacaceae > J07HR59. The sequence continues at coordinate 450,545 of KI543234.1, read as the reverse complement.
GGGCGGGAGCATGATCCAAGACGATGGGACAGTCGTGATGAATTCCGACCCGGCAGTCCAAGCGGTCCAGCAGATGAAAGACTGGATCGATGCTGGCTACGTCCCAGAGGATGTTGTCACCTACGGCGAAGGCGACATCATCGATCTGTTTTCAGCAGGAAAGGTTGCGTACACGACAGCGTTCACGGACTTCATCCCGCGGCTGCTCGAAGAGTACGAACCAGGCACGGAGTATCAAGTCGTTACCCCACCGGCGGCCAACACCGGCCCGTCGCCGACCCAATCCGGCCTGATCGCCCCGAACACGACCAGTATCAACACCTTCGGGAGTACCGGCCAGAAGTTGGCGGGACTGCTGTACGGCGACCTGAAGTTGAGTTACTTCACCCAGTGGATGGAGTTCACCTACGAGGGGAACATCTCCTACATGGACAAGGTGTACACCGATTCGGCAGAAGCCGACTTCGTCACGTTTGGCGACGCCATCGGTAATGCCATCCAGAACGGCCAGTTGGAACTGTTCCCGCAGATGTCATCCGTGTTCCAGCGGATGTTGAGCCCAATCCAGGCTGCGCTCCAGGGCGACCGAAGCCCACAGGACGCTATGGACGAAGTCCAGAGCTTCGTTGACGAAAATATCAACTAATCGGCTTTCAACAACAATTCATACCGTGTCACAGTCAGACCTCGACTCTCATCACCCTCCCCACAATGGCGACTGAAACTGACGAGTTCGAACCCGACGTTGGCCCCCACGGCGGTGGACTCACCGGGAGTATCTCCGACTGGGTGAACGACAACATCCGGACAGTCCTACTGGGTCCATCGTTGGCGGCGCTGTTCGTCGTATTCATCTACCCAGCGTTGATGCTGGTGTGGCTCTCGTTTCAGAATACCGCTGGCATCAGCTCCAGCCTGGATCCCACGTACAATTTGGGTCGTATCTTTACCGACGGTGCATTCTGGAACGCGGCCGGTAACACACTTATTTACTCGTTTGGCTCACTGTTCGTCTCGGTCGGTGGAGGTCTCCTGATTGCACTTGCGCTGAACAAGCTGGCGAGCAATCGGGTCCGGAATACCTACTCGACGCTCATCCTCATCTCCTGGGCGGTACCGCTGTCTATCGTCGGCGTCACCTGGCGGTGGATGTTCAACGGCCAGTTAGGAGTGATTAACAAGGCGCTGGTGGATCTGGGGGTGATTGCTGGGGGATATTCGTGGCTCGCGAACTCGCTATCGGCGATGATCGTGGTGATTCTGGCCGACTCCTGGTCACGGATACCCTTTGCCACGGTCGTCCTGTTAGCGGGGCTGCAGTCAATCCCACAGGACATGTACGAGGCCGCCAAAATTGACGGCGCGACGACGTTCCAGACGTTCCGGAACGTCACGCTCCCGTACCTGCGCCCGTCGTTTTTCGTCGCGGGACTGCTCACCTGGATGTTTGCGTTCCGGGCGTTCGCGATCCCGTTCACCACCACCGGCGGAGGACCCGCAGGCGGGACCGAGACGCTCGCTATCTACATTCACCGGTTCGGCATTCAGCAACTCGATCAAGGATTCGCCTCGGCGGTGTCACTGATCTTGGTGTCGATCACTCTGGTGGTGGCGACTGGGTATGTGTACTTCATTCTCGAACAGATGGAGGAAATTGAAATCTAATGGCCCGCGCAGATGCCACCCTGAAACAGTATCGTCGACGCCAGGCCGTCTGGAACCTGCTGGAAAGCCGGTATATGATCCATCTCGTGTTGTTCGTCGCGGTGTTTTTCATCATCGCACCGCTCGCCTGGCAGCTCATCACCTCGCTGAAGACCCAGCAGGGCGTGCTGGCACTGACGTATCTCCCTCTTGACCCGAGTCTGGACGCCTACCGGCGAGCGTTGTTTGACCGCGGATTCTGGCGGGCGGTCGTCAACAGCATCGTCATCGCGTCTGTCTCCACGATTGTCGTGATGGGCTTGGGAACACCGGCTGGCTACGTCTTCAGCCGGTTTCGGTTCCCGTTCGACAACGCCGTCTTCGTATTCGTGCTGTTCACGCGGCTGTTCCCACCCATTGGCCTTGTCACCCCGTACTACGAGATCATGGCTACCTTCGGGCTCTTGAACACGCGACTGGGGATTATTATCGCGAACGTCTACCTGTGGCTCCCGCTGGTGATCTATATCATGCGCAACTTCTTCATCACAATCCCACAAGCGCTGGATGAAGCGGCACGGGTAGACGGCTGCACCAAAATCCAGGCGTTCCGACACGTGGTGTTTCCGGTCGTTTTACCCGGGTTCGCTGCCGGAACCATCCTCACGTTCCTGTACTCGTGGCGGGAGTTCCTCTTTGCATTCACCGTCAGCACCGATCTCACCAGCTGGACGATCCCCGTCGCGACGTTTTTGTTCGTCGGCGACGCCGGGATTGACTGGGGAGCCATGGCGGCTGCGGCGGTAATCTCAGTGATTCCGTCGGCGCTCGTGGTGATCTTCTTCCAGCGTTACATCGTTGTCGGACTGTCTGGAGGTATCAAGGGATGAGATATTGTCACTTCCACAGCATGGACGACCGAGTATCGGCAGCAAGATTAACATGTCAATCAGTCCCATGGCAATACAATGAGTGAACCGGCAGATACGACACCCCTGAATAGTGTGGCCTCAGAGAGCGTCGACGGCGACAACGTCAGTCTCAGTCTCGATCAAATCGTCAAAGTGTTCGACGACGACGGTGAGGAAATCGTCGCCGTTGACGAGGTGGATTTAGACATTTATGACGGGGAATTCATCGTCCTCGTCGGTCCCTCCGGCTGTGGCAAATCGACCACATTACGGACGATCGCAGGACTAGAGACCCCGACAGAGGGACAAGTCATCATTGACGGCGAGGACGTGTCTGGCCAAGAGCCTCGAGAACGGGACGTGGCGATGGTGTTCCAGAATTATGCCCTCTATCCGCACAAGACAGTGCGGGAAAATATCGCGTTCCCGCTGGAGATCCGGAACTTCTCTGCGGAAGACATCAACACTCGGGTCGAGGAAACGACCGAGATGCTGGGGATCAAGGAATTGTTGGATCGGCGGCCCTCAGAGCTGTCGGGCGGCCAACAGCAGCGTGTCGCGCTGGGTCGTGCAATCATTCGCGATCCGGAACTGTTCTTGTTTGACGAGCCACTGTCGAATCTTGACGCGAAACTGCGAATCCAGATGCGGACCGAACTCAACAAGCTCCACGACCGGGTCGGGAAAACGTCGGTGTACGTCACACACGACCAGGCAGAGGCTATGACGCTCTCGGACCGGGTGGTCGTGATGAACGACGGCAAGATCCAGCAGATTGACTCTCCCGAGGTCGTCTACGAGCGCCCTGCCAATCGATTCGTCGCGGGCTTCATCGGTGAACCGCCGATGAACTTCTTCGGAGCCGCCGTCAGTCTGGACGATACTCCCACAGTCGCGGCAGACGGATTCGAGTTAGGGCTAGAGCCGGGAATGACAGACACGCTTCGAACCAGTCGTGTCGACACGGATCAGTTGGAACTGGGGATCAGACCGGAAGCGTTCGAGGACGCCGACCTGCTCGAGTCGGCCCCAACGGGTCGGACGTTTCAGGCCCGAGTGATGGTTGTCGAACCAATGGGCCCGTACAAAGACCTCGCAGTGCGACCACTTGAGTACGAAACCGACGAAACCACGGAATTCACTGCCCGGGTGGCTAACGAAACGGCCGCCCGTGCAGGCGACACAATCAACCTTGCTGTAGAGACCGATAGCGTCCATCTGTTCGACACCGTCACTGGCGAGAATCTCACCGTCTGACCCTCGTTCCGACCCAGATTCGGGGCGCGCGAGCCATCACCCGTCGCCAGCGGTGGAAACATTCTTGCTGTCACCCGTATCACACGGGGTATGCGAATCACTGACGTGGAGAGTTTCGCGATATCCATCCCACTCGAAGAGCCGGTGGCGTTCGCGACTCGCGAGGTAGACGCGCGCGACCACGCAATCGTCCGGGTCCACACAGACGAGGGCGCGGTTGGTGTTGGATACACGCTCGGATATGATGCCTCCGAATTGATCGCGGACGCGGTCGAGCAACTACTGGCCGATGTCGTCTTAGGAGAGAATCCGCACGACACGGGGCGGTTGTGGCGAGAAATGTTCGACGGAACTGTCCAGGTCGGGCGGAAAGGGCTCCTGTTGCGGGCAATCTCGATCGTCGACATCGCCCTTTGGGATCTCAAGGCCAAAGACGCTGGGCTCCCGCTATCTCAGTATCTTGGGGCCGTCCGCGAGTCAGTCCCAGCCTACGCCAGCGGTGGCTACTACCGCGATGGGAAGGGATTAAGCGGCCTCCGCGAGGAGATGCAGCGGTACGTCGACCGTGGACACGACACGGTGAAGTTGAAAATCGGCGGGCTGGCCCCTGAAAAGGAGGTTGAGCGAGTCCGGGCCGTCCGGGAGACGATCGGTGACTCCCGGACGTTACTATTAGACGCCAATGGAGCGTGGAGCGACAAACAGGCCGCGGTGAGTGCCTGCCGGCGCTACGGGGACTACGACCCATACTTTATCGAGGAGCCGGTGATGCCCGATGCGATGGAGCTGATGGCCCAGGTGAACGCCGGTCTCGACTACGCCGTCGCTGCAGGGGAACTGGAGTCCACCCGATACGGATTTGCGGATCTACTGCGGACTGGCGCTGTCGACGTAGTCCAGCCTGACGCCACCATCGTGGGTGGGATCACAGAGTGGCTCCGGGTCGCCCGGACGGCCGCCAGCCACGATGTTCCGGTGGTGCCACACTACAACTGGGATCTACACGTTCACCTGGTGGCAGCCGCCGAGACTGGCCGGATGGTGGAATACTTCTACCGCGATCAGGACGTGAAAGTATTCGACGACGTACTCGCTCACACGATGGTCCCACAGGAGGGTTCACTGACACCACCTGATCGCCCGGGCCACGGGGTTGTACTGGACGATGACCGCATCGCCGAGTTCCGGGTGGCGCGATGACCCACAGCATCGGACTCATCGGATACGGTCGTATCGGCTCGGATATCGCAGAGCGGGTCCGGGCAGACCCCGACTTCGAACTCGAATATGTGTTCGTCCGCGAGCGAAAGGCGTCACTCTCCGACTCGATTCAGCTCACCGACCCGACAGCGCTGGCTGAGCACGCGGTCGATATAGCCGTGGAGGCGGCGACGCCCGCTGCACTCGACCAACTCGCAGCGCCTATATTGAAAGCGAGTGACCTGTTAGTGCTGTCGGGGTCGGCGTTCGCCGATCCAGACACCGAGCGGTCACTTCGCCGACTAACCAATACGGGTGAACACGACGTGTATCTTCCACACGCTGCCTTATTTGGTATCGACGGGCTAGTCGACGCCCGATCAGAGTTGGAATCGGTGGTCATCGAGGCAACGAAGGCGCCAGGTCACTTGGACTTCGAGTACGCCGGCGAAGTCGATCCCGGCGAAATCGAGGGCCGGACTGTTCTGTATGAAGGCTCAACTCGAGGACTCTGTCGCCGATTCCCCCGGAACTTCAACTCTCACGCCGCCGTCGCGATGGCTGGGCTGGGACTCGATGAGACCACCTCCCGTCTCGTGGCTGATCCTGCAGCCGAGACGGCCCGCCACGTGACCACCGCCACTGGTGATGGGTTTGAGTTGGAGGCGGTCCGCGACAGTGACATTGAGGGAGTGACCGGTGACTATACGTTGGTCTCCACCTGGGGGTCAATGCGGCGAATTCTTCAGGCCGACGATGGGCCCGTCTTCGTGTGATTGGGACCGATAACCCACTGACACCGATGGAGACCGCGTGACCCGTTGCGTCTAATGGAAACACCGTGTCCTGAGACATCGGGGCCCCCGGCTGTACCAATCCGAAAAGAATTCCCCAGTGCGTATCTGGTGTTCAGATGCGTGCGAGGGTAGCCAAGCTCGGAAAAGGCGGCGGACTCAAGATCCGCTCCCGTAGGGGTCCATGGGTTCAAATCCCTTCCCTCGCATCGCCGGGGTCACACCCGTGATGCGGGAAGCACCGCTCGGAGCGGTCTTCCCTCGCAAAACTTCATTCTACTCGCGAACGGCCAACTCCGAAGCGACGGAGCCCACCGAAACGACCACATACATAGTTCATCCCAGGACCACGAGAGCGTAGTCACGCATCTATCCCCGTCACCGCCGCTCCAGGCTAGGCTGAGTGGTCTGGATCGCCTGTCCACGGTGATTCTTTGACGGTCGTCGTCATCGAGCGGAGATACTCGTCGGCGACGGCGGGCTCGTCTGGCGCGTGTTGCTCGACTTTGTCACACCCGTGACAGAGGCTATCTTGAACGTCACCTGGTGGGAGTTTGTTGCGGGCCACGGTCTTGATGCTCCCGAGTTCGGATCGCAGCGTCTCAAGATCGCCGGTCTTGACATTCTCGCGAGCGTCAACCAGAAGCGTGAGGAACACGGCACGGACGTCCGCGGGAATCTCCTCGCTCACGTTTGTCGTCACCCACGCAGCGGCAAAAACCACCCGCACCGGCTGCCCCGGGGTCGACGTCTCCGTCCAATACTCGTTGCGAGCAATCTCACGACTTACACGCAGCCCCCGCACGACCCGGTTCTGTGTGACATCACTGCCGTTTTGTTCATTACTCTTCGTCATGGTATCAACCACTGTTAAGACGGATGGGTGGCTCTGTCGTCTATGGACGAACACGCCCGACGGGCGGCGGTCACACATCGGTCCACGCAGGTCGGTGCTGAGACGGCAATCGATGCGTACCGCACGGGGATCGAAGTTGAGCAGAAAACCGGGAAAACCGACGTTGTGACGGCGGCCGACCGCCGCGCCCAGCGGCGTGTGATAGACGTGATTCAGGAATCGTTCCCGGACGAGACGATCGTCGGTGAAGAGGAAGACGCCCACAAGACGGTGCCCGCAGAAGGCCCGGCCTGGGTTATCGACCCGATTGACGGGACGAACAATTACGTGCGGGAGATCGACCACTGGGCAACGGCCGTTGCTGCGGTCGTCGACGGTGAACCCGTCGCGGCAGCGATCCACGCGCCGGCTCTGGCCGACACATACGGATCTGGGCCGGAGCCACCGACCCGGAATGGAGACCAAATTCGTGTCAACACCGTGTCTGACCCCGGGCGAGCAACCGTCGTCCCTACAGTCTGGTGGGGCCAGGACCGCCGCACGGAGTACGCACGGGCCTGTGAGGGTGTCGTGACCAGGTTCGGTGATCTCCGTCGGTTCGGCTCTGCACAGTTAGCGCTCGCGCTGGTTGCGTCCGGGTCTATCGAGGCCGCCATCACCAACGTCGAAACGAACCCCTGGGACACGGTGGCTGGGGTCCATCTCATCCGGCAAGCAGGCGGCCGTGTCACCGATCTCGATGGTGCACGCTGGCAACACGACTCTCGAGGCATCGTCGCCTCGAACGGCGAACTCCACGATCAGGTTCTCACAGCAGCCACCGAAATCGACGGCCCGGAGCGAGCGTGACATCTGCCCTGTCCTGATGAGCAACTTCTCTCCGTGGATGCTCGTGAATGCTCGGTCGGATCTGACACCTCGGGGCTCGATGTCTCAGTTGATCTCCTGAGATCCCCCGAGACGCGTGATGTCGGCCTCATATCGTCACCCACGAAAAGCACATACTCGTGAACTGGCCAGGCCTGATGACGCAGCTCTAAGTTACGTAACTGAGACCACCCGTGGCCGGCGCCGATTCTCCTGATCGATTCTCGACTCAGAGGAGACCAATGCCACGGCGATTAACGGCGTCAGCGCGCTGTGACGATTCCAGAGACACTCCAGTCTCGGAGGATCACCTCAGGATAAGTCGTCTGGCTCGTCGTAGCGGTCCAGCAGTTCGCGCCGATGTCGGAGTTGAGCGTTCGTCTGGCGCAACACTCCCATAAGAATTGTCACCTCGTGGTCAGTGGGATGCGACCGGCCTACCAGGCGGCGGACAAGTGTTCGGGCCCGATCACGGCGGTGATCCTCGAATCCCGAGGCGGCGAGTAGTTCAGCATAATACTCGTGAAACCGCTCGATATCCTGCTGGGATGCTCGTTCGCGTTCGATATCGGGTATCTGGTACTGATCGACTGTCAGATGGCGGAGTTCGTACAACAGAACGGTCGCGGCCTGACCGAGATTCAACGTTGGGTAGTCGTCGGCCGCGGGGATTGCGCACACCTCGTCCAACTGTGCGAGTTCGTCATTCGAGAGTCCGTTCCCCTCGCGGCCAAACAGAATCGCCGTCTGTGTGTCGACTCGCTCGAGACTCTGCGCCAACTCACGCGGCGTTTTGAACGGGAACCGGACGGCCCGCCGAGAGTCTTCCCCGGTGACAGCCGTACACCCGACGGTGTGATAGTTCTCGGCAATCTCTGAGAGTGTCACCTCTGAGGCGTTCGCCAGCACGTCGTCTCGCGCGTGAGCGGCAAGTCCGTAGGCTTCAGTCCCACGGCTGATATCTGGTGGATTCACCAGTCTCAAATCGTCGAGTCCGAAGTTCTTCATCGCCCGCGCGATTGTCCCGATATTACCCGATGTCTCTGAATCCACGACCACTACCACTGGGTCGCTCCGTGACTGAGCGGCGGTCGCTGATTCGTCTGTTTCGCTCTGATGATGCGGTTGTCCCGTCGATTCGGGTTCTGATTCGGAAGCTGCTCCCGAGTCG
>KI543234.1:438752-441825 GCA_000496235.1 uncultured archaeon A07HR60 | reverse complement strand
AGATTCGGAACCAGACTCCGATTCAACTTCGGGCTCAGCGCTGGGATCTGAACCCGCTGTCGGGTCGTCCGTCATTTATCCGGATACTCCTGAGACAAGTCCACGTCGGCCGATTCCAGGGTGTCTTCCGAAAGGGGTTCCTGGTCGCCGTTCGAGTCTGAGTCCGGTCCGTACTCTCTGAGGTCGATCCGTTCGCCTTCGATCCTCGTTTGGAGGTCCTCGTGGATCTCTTGTGGATCCGGCGTGTCAGGCAACGCTTCGGGCGCAGATTCCACGTGTTCGATTCCATCATAATCTCCCGGAGCGCGCCCGCCAGCATCGAACCAGCTGTGGAACTCGTCGGCAAGGTCCACTTCGCCACGAAATTCTGACCCGCCGACGTCGCGGAACCAATATAAAAAGTCCGTCTCATGAGGGCCACAGAGGACCACCTCGCCCATGGGCTCGCCGTACACAATCTCGGCTGACCGACACCGGTGACGCTCTGTCTCACCGTACGTTAGATAACAGGCGTCACACGGCTCCTCAACCAGCGTCAGCAGCCGGACCAACCGCAGTCGCTCGTCGTCTGGGATCTCATCCAGTGGCTTAATTTCCCCTGAGGGGTCGAACACACTCTCCTCGTTGAATCGCCACCCTCGGAGACCGATACTCACCTTCGACATGTGCTACGGTCGGGTGTGAACGTGTAAAAACACACCCGTTTGGGCGCTTGCAGGCCAGTAGGTGACTAATCACACCGTCACACATGGGCTGACGGCCGTGGCTTCGGTTGTGATTCTCGAGCCTGACAGTTCATTAACAGTATTCATGTTGCGAATGCTATACCAGAGGTTGCACTCTTGATCTCCTCTCGTAGCTGAAGACTGTGTACGCGCTCGGAGCAGTATCATGACTCTCACCGGACAGCTGCGGCCGGAATCATCGTTTCAGTAATCGGGCCCGTTCCGGGCTACATTTGACTGTCGAACACGAGACGAACTTATGAGAAACATTGACGCGGCAGGGATGGGAATCGGAGACGACCACCCGCCGCGGATCATGGGGGTACTGAATATCAGCCAGGAATCGCCGTACGATCCCAGCGTGTTCGCGGACCCGGGAGAAGCCGCCCAGTACGTCGATCAGCAACTCATCGACGAGGGCGCTGATATCGTCGACGTGGGACTGGAGTCTGCAAACAAAAAATTCGACGTGTTATCACCGGACCAGGAACTCCAGCGGCTCAACACCGCTATCGAGACTATGGAGTCGACCAGCGGCGACGCGGTCTGGTCGATCGAGACGCGGTATCACGAGGTGGCCGAGAAAGCACTGTCTCGTGGCTATCAAATGGTCAACGATATCTGTGGGTTTGCCGACCCCGACCTGCCGCGGGTGTGTGAAGAACACGACGTAGCCGTGGGGAAGATGGCATCACCGCCAGACTTGGAGCGACCCGGCGCGATCGCGGATGTGGACGATATTTATGACGCTCTCTCAAGGAACGGCTTCACCGAGAAGACGATTCTAGACCCCGCATTCGGCGGCTGGAGTGAGGACAAAACCGTCGAAGATGACCGTGAAACGTTCCACCGCCTGCGCGAGTTCCGCGGCTACGGGCGTCCCCTGCTGGTGTCGATCAATCGCAAGAATTTCTTACGCTCCGTTGCCGGCCGGGATACGGAGGGCGCGCTGCCCGTCTCACTGGCGGCAACGGCCATGGCCGTCGAGCGGGGCGCCCACGTGATCCGCACCCACGACGTGAGCGAGACCCGTGATGCTGCGCTGATCGGGGCCGAATTCTCTCGCGACCGGACCTCGGTGGCGGGCGATATCGATGTTGAGGAACTGGCAGTCACCAGCCCGGCAGAAGCGCGGCGTCATCTCGACCGTCTCGGGGCAGATACGGAGGTTGCTTCGGCGGCCGGTGTCGGTGTGTTCGAACTGAACGGGCTCGCACCCGCCGAACACGGAACGCTCCGCGCGAGCGTCAACAGCACGCAGGGAACGGTCATGGGATCCCCTGCGACCCCGAGTAGTGATACTCAATCAGCGGCTGGACTCGTCATCGGCACCCCCGAAGCCCTGCGCCAACTTGTGACCGACGCAGCGGGCTCCTCGGAGGCATTGGACGATGCCCTCGGATCGATCGAAACTGCCATCGAGTGAAAACCGTGATGTCGAAATTGTGGTATTCAGCTCTTCCTGTGACCCGTCGACGAGAACAGATTTCGCGCCTCTCCCGAGTCAGATAAGTGGCCAACATCCCTACGAGCGCTAAGAGAAAACTTATGCCCCATTATGTAGCATTAATCTACTGGACGCCGGGAGGGCACGCGGGTAGGGGTACTTCGTGTCACCCCGGCGCATACAATATTTTCACCCAAGAGCGGGTGCTCTGTTCGCGGCGAGCAGACCCACAGGACCCGGTGGGTGAATACTAATGCAGTTCTCAGAGTGGGAACCGGTGTACAGCCGTATCCTCGACGACTTTGGCTACGACGCCAGCGGTGACCGGCAGGCACGAGATATCGCACGCGAATTCGCGACGGCCCCCGCAGACGGGCTGTTCGCGGGGCTGTCTGACTCGGTGGTTGCAATCGCTGGTGCCGGGCCTAATTTAGCAACTGAAATAGCGATTGCTGGAGACGCCGAATACGTGATTGCCGCCTCGACGGCTGCTGACACACTCGCCGACCACGGTGTGTCAGTCGACTGTATGGTGACCGATCTAGATAAGAATCCTGACACGTCACTAGAGCTGACAGACGCTGGCGTTCCTGTGGTGGCGCACGCACACGGTGATAACATCCCAGCAGTCAAGCAGTGGTTACCCTGTTTCCGACAGACATCCACCGTCGTAACGACACAGGCCCACCCTAGCGGTCCAGTCCACAATTACGGGGGCTTCACCGACGGTGACCGGGCGGCGTTTCTTGCCGATACGTTCGGTGCCGCGGAGTTGGTCTTCTTGGGATGGTCTTTCGACGACCCAACAGTGACAGACTCGAAACGCCAGAAACTGGGCTGGGCCGAACGGCTACTGTTCTGGCTCGAACAGCGCCGCGACGGATCCTTCTCACCACTGGAC
>KI543234.1:409000-438732 GCA_000496235.1 uncultured archaeon A07HR60 | reverse complement strand
AAATCTGGTTGGTATATATTCTCATCGACTTTTCACACCCGCGCCCTGCGAATTTACACCGGGATCCTCGTGAAACGACTCGGGTATATTAGCAAACAGGGTGTGTATCGTTGTAGTACCCCCTATCCGCGTGTCCCCCGTGAGGCGGTGCTTGCTTTGGGAGACGCACAACTCGGTATTCAACGGTGCCGGTATGCGCACTTTTCGCTGCGAACGGGTGTGAGATGTCGATATTGCGGGGTTTTCGCGGCCCTTTTGAGCCAGCCACCCAATGTGAGGAATAATGGATGACAATCTCCGGGAACAAGTCGAACGTGAATCGGAGAAACACGCCCTCTTTAACGCGCTGAAACACGGTGGCGACCCGGACGTGGGTGCGATCATGGGGCCGTTGATGGGAGAAAATCCCTCGTTTCGGCCACATGGGGACGCGATCCCAGGAGTTATTGCGGGCGTCGTCGCGGAAATCACCTCACTCGACGAATCTGAGCGCCGGGCCCGCCTCGAAGATATCGCTCCGGATCGAATCGCCGAGTTAGACGCGGACGACCACACTGACGACCACACACTCCCAGACCTCCCGAAAGCCGACCAGTACGACGAGGTGGTCATGCGAGTCGCGCCGAATCCGAATGGACCGTGGCACCTCGGGCACGCGCGTATGCCCTCGGTTATCGGCACGTACGCGGATCGATACGACGGGCGGTTCATCCTCCGGTATGACGACACCGACCCGGAGACGAAGCGGCCCGACTTGGAGGCGTATGATGCGATTCTTGAAGACTTGGAGTATCTGGGGTACCAGCCCAGTGAGATTCTCCGTGCGTCAGACCGACTCGAGACGTACTACGAACACGCGCGACAACTCATCGATGCAGGTGGTGCGTACACCTGCTCGTGTCCTGCAGGGGAGTTTAGTCAGCTCAAATCCGACGGTGAGGCCTGCCCGCACCGAGACAAATCCCAGTCAACGGTGCACGAGGAATTCGAGGCGATGGTGGCGGGTGAGTACGACTCAGGCGAGATGGTGTTGCGAGTCCAGACAGATATCACCCACAAAAACCCCGCCCTCCGGGACTGGGTCGGCTTCCGTATAATCGACAGCCCCCACCCACGACCGGAGGCTGCCGAGTATCGTTGCTGGCCGATGCTTGACTTTCAGTCTGGCATTGACGACCACCTGACGGGCGTGACTCACATTATCCGGGGGATCGACCTACAGGACTCGGCCAAACGACAGCGGTTTGTGTATGATTACTTCGAGTGGGAGTATCCAGAGGTGCTCCACTGGGGGAACGTCCAGATCGACGCATACGATGTTGCGATGTCGACGTCGACGATCAACGAGCAAATCGAATCTGGGGAACTAACGGGCTGGGAGGACCCCCGTGCACCGACGCTCCGTTCGGTTCGGCGGCGCGGTATTCGCGGTGATGCTATCGTCGAGGCCATGACAGAGTTGGGGATGTCGACGAGCGACGTGGACCTGGCGATGAGTTCGGTTTACTCTCACAACCGGAACCGCATTGACGCGGATGCCACGCGCTACTTCCTGGTTCGGGACCGTCCAGACAACCCTCTACGAGAACTCGCCATCGAGGGCGGTCCCGACGCCGGGCATCCCCCGCGACATCCTGACGATCCCGACCGGGGTGACCGCACGATTACTGCCGGCCGAGTGATACTCGAAGAGTCTGACCTCCCACCAGAGGGATCGACTGTCTGGCTCAAAGGGTACGGCCCAGTCTGTCACACGGACGGAAATCTCCAGTTCACCGACGACGACCTCTCGGTCGTTAAAGAAGGTGATGTCTCCGTCGTGCACTGGGTGTCAGCGGCCGAGAGCCGTCGTGTGCGCATGCGAACCCCGGATGGCGACGTCATTGGGCGGGCGGAGGCGGAATTCGCAGAGACAGCGGTTGACGATGTTGTTCAGTTCGAGCGGGTCGGCTTCTGTCGCGTCGATTCACACGAGCCGATGGCGACTGCTGACGAGAACGGTCATGCAGACGAGAATCACAGTGTCGTGTATTTCGCACACTCGTGATCACCAGCCCCGATCACCGTTTTCTTCGCTCGCGTGTGCCCGCAGGCTCGTCGTGTTTTGAATGCCGACACGCGGGAGTCACAGATCCCAATACGGCATTACTAGTTATTCTCCAGAGGAGCGGATTGAGAGCCAGGGATAGTGCCCCGAGACAGTTCGCCGTCGACTGACGGAAGCGATGTCGAGTGCGATTAACGGACCCGAAAATAGAGTGCCCGCCAGACACCTAGACCGATCATTCCCAACACGATGATGACGGCCGCGAAAGCGGGTGCAACACCCCCGCGAAACACGCCAGCATACCGGAGCAGGAGAGCGATTACCGCTGCCGGGATCCACGACCGGAGCGCGAGTGGGATCGCAGCCTTGGATGTCTCGGTTGCGCCTGGAGAGTACGCGCCGATTACCGGCGCGGCGAGTCCCCAGCCGATGAGAAATGGGGCGAATAGCCCGCTCATGAACGTCACGTCGCCGACGAGATCCGGCGTATGCTGGTAGGCGCCCGCTGTCAGTATGCTCAGTATCACGACGATATCCCCGATTAAAAGCGGGATCGCGCCCCTGTCGAGGCGGTCCGCGAGCGACTGGCGGATGTCCATGTCTGAGACAGGATGTCACCCATATTGAGTACCACGACTTAGTTTCTACTGACCTGTTCACAGGGTGGGGTACTGTACCACTGTGTAGTCCCTCAGACGCCGATGAAGGGTCGCGATGCGGCCCCTCCGGGTCTGTAGGGTACGGTTGGCCACATCGGTCACGGGCCAGCCCAGACCGATTTAACCCCCGTTCACAGTCACAGCCTCTCTCCCGTCTGTGGCTTCGATAGTTCGGTCACTATGATGGGAGCGTCGCTGCAATCGTGTAGGTGAACCCTCGGTCGAGGATCTCGGTCTGAAATCCCGCCGTCTCGAGTTCTCCAACAAGTGTGGCGGGACGCATCAACAGCGAATTCATTCCGATGGCTCGCTCACCGACCGCCAGGAGACCGCCGAGTGGGTGACCGGGGTCGAATTCCCGGATCACCACGACCCCGCCAGGCCTGAGCACACGTGCGGTCTCTTCGAGTGCGAGAGCCGCGTCCGGGAAGTGGTGGAGTGCGTCGACGATGACGGCCCCATCGGCTCCATCTGACCGGACCGGCAGCTGCCCTGCGTCTCCAGTGACGGCCTCCAGTGAACGTCCCCGAGCCACGGACAACATTCCTGGTGTCGCATCAACGACGACGGGCTCGTGGTGGTCACCGGCCGCTCTGATGGCGGCCGACGCTCTCCCAGTCCCACCGCCGAGGTCCAACACACGGTCGACTGGTCGCTGTGCGCGCGCGAGGCCGCCCGAGAGTGGGTTGCTCTCGGCAGCGGGCATCGCCAGGTCATACAGCGGCGCGACCAACTCGAAGAAACCCCGATCACCCGAATTGTACATGACGCAGCCATGCGGTCCCCACCGGTATGGGTCGCTCGGTTTCGGCCGCGTCCCGTCCCAACTCAGAGCTTCCGTGGATACGGGGCCGGCTGGCCGAGCCCGGATGTTCCCGATCGACCGTGCTGCTGGCCCATAGCGCGTCCGCCCGGTCAGACTGCCCTGGTCTCGTCTCGATCTAGGTTCGGGTTCGTCGTCCAAGTGTTCAAACAGTGCCCGTCCCAATCTGATACATGGAGTTCACGGTCCTGGGCTGGCCACCAGAGGCCCCCACGCTACGTCTGGACTTTCGGACCTTCGCGTACGCCGGGAAATTTGTCATGTCGACTACGGGAAAGGCCGTGATCCGGGCGACCACCTCACACGAGCGCCCACCGGCCGGAGAAGCCGTGCGGGCTGACGCCGAAGCAGGACCCGAAGCCATCGACCCGGAGGTGTTCAGAGGCAATATTATCGGTGCGACAGCATTCAATGAGGACCGAACCGACGATACGACCGTGTGGATTCGCTATATCACAGTCCACACCGACCGGCGCGGCAACGGACTAGGAGCCAAACTCGCCGCCTTCACGGCTGATCGGATAGAGGACAATGGCTATGATGCGGTTCGGATCGCTGTCAACAACGTGTTCGCCTACGAAGCGCTGCACAAGGCTGGATTCGGGTACACGGGCCGGGAGACTGGATTGGCCGAACTCGTGCTGGAGCGGCCTGGCCCCGACCCAAGCGTCCGATATCAGGAAGGACTTGACGTGTTTCGCGAGCGTGATCTGTCAGACGGTGAGGCGTCTTTCCTGGAGACGCGGCGTGGCGTCGCCCCACCAGAACGAGTCAGCCCAGGCGACGGAGCGTCGAAGTTGGATTCAGACACTGAACCTGCAGTTGGTCCTGACTCTGAGTCTGATTCTGACACTCACTCACGTCCGGATTCAGACCCGGACCGCAAGGCCGATTAACGAGACTCCCTTTTGAATGAGTAACAGATGGGTAACGCGGATCTCCGGCAGTTGGCCTCGTTACGCGACGTTCCCTTCGCGTCTTTGGAGGGGGGTGTCATCGCGGTCGACGCGCACAACTGGCTGTACAAGTATCTCACCACTACTGTCAAGTGGACGACAGACGCAGCCTACACGACCGCCTCTGGAGAGGAAGTGGCCAACCTGATCGGGACTGTTCAGGGGCTCCCGAAGTTCTTCGATAACGACCTCACCCCTGTATTCGTCTTTGACGGCGGAGTGACAGAGTTGAAAACCGACGAGGTCCAGCGGCGCCGAGAACAGCGGGAATCCGCTGAAGAGCGGTTGGCGGAAGCAGAGGCAGCGGGTAACCAGATCGAGGCGTCCCGTCTCGAAGCCCAAACCCAGCGGTTGACGGCGACGATCCACGAGACCAGTCGGGAGCTGTTCGACATTCTGGACGTTCCGTACGTGGAAGCGCCCGCGGAAGGCGAAGCACAGTGCGCGTACATGGCCCGGCGGGGAGATGTCGACTACGCCGGCAGTGAAGACTACGACACACTCCTGTTTGGTGCCCCGTGCACGCTGAGGCAACTGACCAGCAAGGGGAACCCCGAGCTGATGACACTCGACAGCACGCTCGATGAGTTGGAGCTCACCCTCGAGCAGCTGGTCGATGTGGGGCTGTTGTGTGGGACTGATTTCAACGACGGCTTAGACGGCGTTGGCCCGAAGACGGCATTACAGTCAGTCCAAGACCACGGGGATCTGTGGGGTGTTCTAGAAGACCGCGGTGAGACCATCCCACATGCAGACCGCATCCGAGAACTGTATTTTGACCCCCCGGTGACTGACGAGTACGACCTCGATCTCGAGATCGACCCCGATATCGAGCGGGCACAGTCATATGTGGTCGACGAGTGGGAAGTCGACCCGTCGGAGGTTACTCGCGGATTCGACCGGCTTGAGTCCGCACTCGTCCAGACTGGGCTCGACGACTGGACCTGACGCGGCTCTGTCGAGACGAGTGATCCCAGCCCGATACAGTCGCCCCTCCGATCTGTACTGGCCGGATTTTGAGCATCTGCCCTGAGTAGATTTTGGCTCGCCGCACTGTTCTCGACCCGGCGGTTCGAGATTCGACCTGCCGGTCATCCTGGAGGTCACAACCGGTAGTCGATCGGCACTCCGTGAGGAGACGGGTCAGATCACGTCGACTTCGACTATTTCGTCGAGTTCCGTTCCCTGCCGGACGTACCGACCCTCTTGCACGTCGAAAACGGCGAACCGGATGACCAGACGTTCCTCACCGATCGTTGCCCGAAGGACCGGCCCGATGCTAGTAATCGCCACGTACGGTGGTGCCGCAACAGGGGTCGCATCGAGAGTCCCGCCAGCGGCCGTGACGCAGGCTGCAAGTGTCGTTGGCAACTCACCAAGCACGTCAGCCCGTTCGAGTGCAGTCTCCATCGGCGGAACCACCGCTGATCGGTCGGCAGCGACGGGCTGGCCAGTCGGAGTGGTCGCCCAGTCTCGGGCAACCCTATCTGCACAGTTGACAATTCTCATAACGACCGACTCCTCCTCAGACGAGAGTTGATGACGCACGGCCTCCGCGTTCAGCACACATATAATTGCACGACCGTGAGATGAAGTCGTTGTGGTCTTATCAGAGTAACTCCCTCGGCGGCTTCCTCCCCCATCTGGGCTGGCCAGCGGGCTCTCTTCGATGACCAGCCTCTTTTTACGACGCGTCCCCCTGAGCGGGAGTATGGACAGCGCCGATCTCGAGCAACTGATTGAAGCGGCTATCGAGGATGCAGAAGCGACCGTGTCGACGCCACGGGTTCCCGATCAACAGTACGAGGACCAGCACTTTGCGGCCGTCGTGATTTCGCCCGCTTTCGACGGCAAGTCACTCGTCGCACAGCACGAGATGGTCTACGACGCACTCGGAGATCATATGACCCAAGATGTCCACGCCATGGAGATTGAAACGTACACACCAGACGCATACGCCGAACACGGCGATTAACATTTCGCGGCTGTCTCGACCGACCTCCGTGACCGAGTCGATCGTAATGTGTGGCGGTGGCTTCAGAAATAACCTGATGTCCCCCGGAGCCCGTCGGTGTATTTTGAGAGAGTATCCGACGCTACGCTCCGGTAGATTTTCTGCCTCTGACCGGAAATACGCCTGGTATGAGTGAGGATCAGGACCACGATCAAGACCAAAACCGGGCCTACAGGACAGAAGAAGATAGCCTCGGGGAAATCGACGTGCCGGCGGATGCGTACTGGGGAGCCCAGACGCAGCGAGCCGTTAAGAATTTCCCAATCTCGGACCGGACGTTTGGCCGACGGTTTATTCGAGCATTAGGGATCGTCAAGAAGGCTGCAGCCCGGGCGAATCTCAAATTAGGGCTTCTCGAGGAAGATGTCGCAGAACCAATTCTCGAGGCAGCCGACGAGGTGATTGCGGGCGACCACGACGACCAGTTCCCTGTAGACGTTTTTCAGACTGGGTCGGGAACGTCCACGAATATGAACGCGAACGAGGTGTTGGCGAATCGCGCGGCAGAACTGTCCGGCGCGGCCGTGGGCGACCGTATCATCCACCCAAACGATCACGTCAATTACGGGCAGTCCTCGAACGACGTGATTCCGACGGCAATGCACGTGGCAGCTCTCGAGGCCGTCGAGCGGGATGTGAACCCGGCGTTAGAGAGTCTCCGTGACCAGTTGGCGGCGAAAGAGACCGAATTCGACGGGGTGGTCAAGACCGGACGAACCCATCTTCAAGACGCTACCCCAGTCCGACTCGGCCAGGAATTCGGCGGCTACCGCAATCAAGTTGAAAAGGGACTCGAGCGGACAGCTCATATCACAGGCCACCTCAGTGAACTCGCGCTGGGAGGGACGGCAGTAGGTACGGGACTGAACACTCATCCCGAGTTTCCCGGTCTCGCGGCCAAGTACATCTCTGAAGAGACCGGTCTCACGTTCAGCGAGGCAGACAATCACTTCGAGGCACAGGCAGCACACGACGCGATGGCGGAAGCCCACGGCGCGTTGCGGACAATCGCAGGGTCACTCAACAAAATTGCGAACGATCTGCGTCTGCTCGCCTCGGGGCCCCGAAACGGGATTGGCGAACTCGAGCAACCGGAAAACCAGCCAGGATCGTCGATCATGCCGGGCAAGATTAATCCGGTCGTCGCAGAGACCGTCAATCAGGTACACAAACAGGTAATCGGAAACGATGCCACCGTCTCCACCGGTGCTGGTCGGGGTGAATTGGAGCTAAACCTGTACAAACCGGTGATCGCCGACAACTTCCTCGAGTCGGCACGTCTGCTGTCGAGTGCCGCCGAGACGTTTGGCGCGAAATTCGTCGCCAAACTCGAAGCGAACGAAACGCATTCAAAAGACCAAGTCGACCGCGCGATGGCACTGGCAACCGCACTCAACCCCGCAATCGGCTATGATGCTGCCTCCACGGTCGCGAAAACGGCGCTGAAATCCGGACAACCCGTCCAAGAAGTGGCCGTCTCCGAAGGGTATCTCTCTCCGGCAGAAGCCGACGAGGTGCTCGATCCCGAGCAGATGACCCACCGAGGGATCCTCGACGAGGAGTAACGCTGGACACCTCGCTTGTCCACCGGTCACTACGAGTCTGACAGCAATTCCATCGTCTCCCTTCGGTGGATATGGCCGTCTACTGTTTTTTGCCTGGCCGACACATCTGTCACAAAAGACGGTATCGAGGTGACTCGAGTACCGATTCCTGTCGGTGCAGTGTCGAACATGACACGATGGAATCTCCCTGAGAATGTTAAACACCCACATACGGGCTGTAGCGTCCCTAAACGGCAGGTTTTATGTAGTGACAGGAGGTATCTGTGTGAATATGCAACAACTCAAGACAAGCCGAGAAGTCCTCAAGTGCCGAACCTGCGGTGCGACGTTTCCTGAAGCAAGAGCCACAGACGACGGGTGGACATATGCCTGCCCAGAACCCGGCTGTGATGCGTCTGGATTGGGCGGCGCCCTCCATCAAGTAGACTGAGCAGACTGCGGTAGCACCACCGAAGACCTGTCTCTCGACAAACAACGGAAACAAACAGAGATAGCTCTCGCGCCCGTGACCCAACTGGTTCTTAACTGTCGCGGTGATACTCAGTTGAACGGCTCACGCGGCGGTCACGGTGATGCCACTAATCTGATTCTAATCTGATTTCACAGACGGGACAGGGCGACGATTCCGGGTATTGACCCTGTGGGTGGAATCACCCTCTAAGTGGGTTACTTCGACGCGCTACCGAGCATGCAATCTCGCTGGCAAGACACCAATCTCCAGACGCCGACACGCGATCGCGATAATCACCTTGTTCGGTCGTGAGCAAACCGGTTTTTACGCTGGGACGTGAATCGCTCTCATAATGAGTGAACTCGACTACGAGGCGGTAGGACTGGTGGCTGGCCTGGAAATCCACCAGCAACTCGACACCAGCGAGAAGTTATTCTGCGAGTCGCCCACGAAACTCCGTGACCCGGACGAGGCTGAGCGCGAGATTACTCGATATCTACATCCGACGAAAAGTGAACTTGGCGAGCTCGACGAGGCCGCCCTGGAAGAGAGTCGTGTAGATCGTGAGTTCACCTATCTCGGCTACGATACAACGTGTCTGGTCGAAGAAGACGACGAACCACCACGGCGAGTGGATCGCGAGGCGACGAGCGTGGCCCTCCAAATTGCGTCTCTCCTCGATTTGACGGTCGTCGACCAGGCGCACGTGATGCGGAAACTCGTGATCGATGGGTCGAATACGTCTGGCTTTCAGCGGTCGATCCTGTTAGGCCAGGACGGCCAGATCGATACCGAGGACGGACCGGTCGGTATTGTGGATCTCATGCTCGAAGAAGAATCCGCACAGCGCGTTGAAGAGACTGACTCGGGTGTGGTGTACAGTCTCGACCGATTGGGGATTCCCCTAGTGGAGATTGGGACGGCACCCGACATTAGTACGCCAGCACAGGCACGTGAAGCCGCCGAGCAGATCGGCACGTTACTCCGGGCGACGGGCCAGGTCAAGCGCGGACTAGGCACTATCCGTCAGGACGTCAATATCTCGATTGCGGACGGTGCCCGCGTCGAAATCAAAGGTGTCCAGGATTTGGATGGAATCGAGTCGATTGTCAGGAACGAGGTCCGACGCCAGATGGCCTTACTCGAGATTGCGGAGACCCTGCAGGACCGAGAGGCAAGTGTGGACGAGCCAGTCGACGTGACAGAGCTCTTCAGCGAGACTGATTCGGGAGTGATTCGGCAGGCACTTGGGGACGATGGTGCGGTGATGGCGGTGTGTCTGCGCGGGTTCGACGGACTCGTCGGGCGAGAGATCCAGCCAGACCGCCGTCTCGGGACCGAATTCTCGGATCACGCCAAACGCCATGGTGTGGGTGGGATCTTCCACACCGACGAACTCCCGGCGTACGGCATCACGGACACAGAGGTAACTGAACTCCGGCAGGCAGTCGAGGCTGATGACGGTGATGCCGTCGCGATCGTCGCAGCTGGGTCCGACCCGGCACAAATATCGATCGATGCCGTCGCTGAGCGAGCGACGACTGCTATCAAGGGCGTCCCCGAGGAGACTCGTGACGCGAACGAGGACGGGACGACGCGGTATCTCCGACCGCTCCCGGGCGCGGCTCGACTCTACCCGGAAACCGACGTTCCGCCAGTAGAACCGGACACGTCCCAGGTGCAGGAACCCGAGCTACTCAGTGAGCGCGAAATGCGCTATCGGGAAGAGTACGATCTTGGGACAGACCTCGCTCAACAGGTGGTGTACGGTGGGTCGTTCACACTCTTCGAAGAGGCTGTTGAGGCCGGCGTGGACCCTACTCTTGCCGCGACGACGGTCGAATCGACGACGACCGAGTTGCGTCGTCAAGATGTCACCGTCGCCGACCTGACTGATGAGGCGATTCTGGGAACTCTGAAACTCGCGTCTGCGGGCGACCTCGCCCGGGAAGGGATTCCAGAAGTCCTCGAAGAACTGGCCCGTCACCCAGAGTTATCCCCGGAGGCTGCCGTCGAGGAAGCTGGTCTCACTGGTGTCCAGCGGGCAGAGATCCAGAGCGCAGTCGAGACCGTGGTCGAGCAGAACGCCGAACAGGTAGCCAATCAGGGGATGGGTGCGTTTTCTGCGCTCATGGGTGAGGCAATGGGATCGCTCCGTGGGAAAGCAGACGGTGAAGTGATCTCGGAACTTCTCCGTGAAGAGATCAGCAATCGAAGCTGATCAGGATGCTCCGCACGGAAACTCCGTACCCGTTCGTTACTGATCGAGCTGTGTCTTGTCTAGTCTAGTCTAGTCTATCGGTGATTCTCAGACGAGTCCATCACAGGTTCGCCGCAAACCCGCGTTGGAAGACCGCCTCAGACTCTACCGACTGCGAGACCCGTGTGGTCAGCGGGCCCTTTGAACAAATATTCACGTTACCATTATGACCCCCCAGTATATTGTTGTAATTGACGCTTCGCTTGGAGGGCCGAAGCGTCAGCGGGAACGGTACAAGGCGGATCCTGGCTGCACTCTTTTCATTACAGCCAGACCCGCCTTCTCTTTCGCTGAACTACTGAAGACAAACAGACTCGTGTGCGGTGTTCACTGTCGGGTAATTGGTGCCGAGACTCTGCCTCGCTCATACTAGCAACTGCTCGAGTGACCTGGATGAGCCAGAATGTGTCGTCTCTTTGATGGAATTGTAAGGGACAGTCTTCACAAGCCACGTGGAAAACCCGCCGAAAGAGCTGGGTCGTTTCTTCGTTTGCACTCGCTGTGGAGGCCAAAGACGCAATGTTTATCTTTTTCGACAGTATTCTTGTATGTAACATTAGCAATGTACGATCTGACCAAATTCCAGCGAGATCTCCTGTACGTGATTGCAGGGCTCGACGAGCCACACGGGCTCGCAATCAAAGAGGAGTTGGAGGACTACTATGAGTCGGAGATCCACCATGGCAGACTGTATCCGAACCTCGACAAACTCTCCGAAGAGAAAGGACTCGTCGAGAAGGGCCAACTCGACCGCCGGACGAACTTTTATACGCTCACACGGCGGGGCACCCGAGAAATCGAGGCCAGACAGGACTGGGAATCTCAGTACGTCGGGGATTGAATCGGTCGGCAAGTGTCTCGATCGGTGCGATTGAGTCTCACAATAAAACGCCATATGGCTCGGAATTAAGCACGCTGCGGATGTGGCTGTCCGGCACAAAATCGAGAATCCCAAAAAGCCCAGTGTGGACGCTGTGCGAGATACTGGCGTCAGGATGCCTTTCTTCAGAATCACTGACAGGGGAGCCGTCGACAGTGAAACCAGCCCCAACAAGGCTGAGTCGTGACCGACCAGATAGTTGCTTCTACCTCGATTCTTCCGCGCATTCAATGACGCTAATACGGCCTCGCTCTCAACCGTCGCTGGCTTGTCCGTCATAGTGTCGTCATATTCGCTGACCGTGACTTGACAGATAGCCACTCAAGACGGAGCCTCTCTCGGTGATTCGGGAGACTCAGACTGTTCGACTCTTCGACAGAACTGTCACAGAGTACGTCCTCACCAGCCACACGAGATGGTACTGATCAGACTGGACCGGTTAGCCGTCGTCTGAGTCTTCGTTCGTATCGCCGTCAGCGCGGTCACGACTGTCTCCAGAAGATACTGACGAGTCGGACTCAGCCGATGTCTCTTCGGAACCCGCACTGTCAGGACGGTCGTCACTCTCGGCTTCAGCCCGGCCCCCGTCTGTGGTGCCGCTCGGTCCCTCAGACCAGGAGAACTGACTATCTGACTTGTTTTCACCCGTTGCCGGTGCTCCTGAGCCAGTCGTGTCCTCGGGGCCAGGGACTGATTTTCCGCTGGATTCGGGTGGAACGGCAGCCGGATTGGCGAACACCTCTGGGCGTACCCGCTGACCGGCGACTAATTCGGGTAAGACGATCCGGGCAAAGTGAAATACGAATATCAACAACACCGGCATCAAGAATAATCCGTACCAGCCGAACAGGAGTGGCCCCAGCGTATACGCCAGCATCAGAGTGCCGACGTGTAGATTCCGACCGGAAACGTACGGCCGTAACACCAGATCTGGAATTGTGTCCACGAACACGAAGGCCACAGCGAAAAACACCGCCACGAACCACAGACTCTCTACTCCGGCGCCAATTGCTGATTGGGCGCCGATATAGACACTCAAAGGGACGTACACGAGTTTCATCCCCACGACGGGAATCAGACTTGCCACACCGGTCAGTAACCCAGTCAACGCAGCTGCGGGAATCTCTGTTCCCGCCGGCGCGACGATGTTTAGGAGCGAGAACAAGAGCGCGCCGAGTGCCCCCGTCACCAGTGCATTCAGAATGTTGCCAAAGAAGACACTCTCGAGAGATTGGTCAACCGCTCGCAAGAACTCTGGGAGTACTTCCTGGTCGTCACCGAACGACGTAACGAACCAGTCGCTCAATTTTCGGCCGTCACGGAGAAGATAGAACGCTAATGCCAGCACGACGAACGCCTGAATGAGAATGACACCGACTGCGATGAGTGTATCCGCGGCCGAGACGAACGCATCCATGATCGCCTGAAGCTGGTCTGTTGAGAGATACTCTTCGAGACCCCGCTGGTACAGCACCTCTGGGTCGACCACAGCGCCGAAAAGAGCATTATTCAGCTTCGGCAGTTGGATGCCAGCGACCAGTCTCGCCTCTCGATACGCTACGACACCGGTGTATCCTACCAGTGCCAGCGCGGGAAGTGCCAACAGAAACAACGACACCGCCGCGGCAACGGTATCGCCTGGCAGCCGTTCGCGGACTCGGTCATAAATCGGTCGGGTCGAATAGTAAACGAACAATCCGAGTATCACTGTTCCGATGAACGAGACCGCGACGTACGCCACGACGGCCGCCAGCACAGTTCCCAGCGCTAACCAGCCGAGACGCGACCGGTTTTCACTCGGTGACATATCCGGACAGAGCCTAGCCGTGCTTAATAACATTGTGCGCTTCGGAAGACGATTCCACGATGGGTGTTCGACCGACCATGGGCTGAACCCACAGTGACGACGACGGGCCTGCCTGGTCACGTCTCATCAGCCTCGAACCGGTAGGCTCATTCTGTCTTTGAGATGCCTATCAGAACGTCCGTCGCTACCGTGATAGCCTCTGGACGGGGAGTTGTTTGGGGGTATGCCCACCAGTAACGTCGTCTGGACTCGAAACTGGTTAACCGGAGTTACCCGTATTGATCACTGTGACAGACGCTGGCGACGAGCACGTTCCGCCGGGTCGAGACGGGAGTGATGAGACGGCTCCGACTGGCGGTCGAACCGCTGGCGATGCGCGATCGATATCGATCAGAACCGCCCCACCGGTTCTCCGCCGGACGCTCCCGAATTGCCGTCACAGTTCCAGGCGACACAGGACTCATTGATAGAGTGGTACGAGCGTGACCACAGGCAGTTCCCGTGGCGAGAAACGACCGACCCGTACGCTATATTAGTATCGGAGGTAATGAGCCAGCAGACGCAACTCGATAGAGTCGTATCCGCCTGGCGGGACTTCTTGGAGACGTGGCCTCACATCGAGGATCTGGCGGCTGCAGAACAGGCGGCTGTCGTCGCCTTCTGGTCGGACCACTCGCTGGGCTATAATAACCGCGCGAAGTACCTCCACGAGGCGGCAGGGCAGGTGGTCGAGGATTATGACGGCCAGTTTCCCGAGTCACCGGCAGAGTTGCAAGAACTGATGGGAGTGGGCCCATATACGGCCAACGCCGTCGCCTCCTTTGCATTCAACGAGGGTGACGCCGTCGTCGATACCAACGTCGAACGCGTCCTCTACCGGGCGTTTGGGGTCGACGATGACGAGGCTGCCTTTGAGCGTGTCGCAGGAGAATTACTGCCAGATGGTCGCTCACGAGTGTGGAATAACGCACTGATGGAGTTGGGTGGCGTCGCGTGTCAGTCGAACCCGCGCTGCGATGAGGCAGGATGCCCCTGGCGGCAGTGGTGTCAGGCTTACGAGACCGGTGATTTCACCGCGCCAGACGTCCCCACCCAGCCATCCTTCGAAGGGTCACGCCGCCAGTTTCGAGGGCGAGTGATCCGGATTCTCGGCGAATTTGATGAACTTCCGCTTAGCAAACTCGGCCCACGAGTCCGTGTCGATTATGGCGGCGAAACCGGCTCCGAGTGGCTCCGCGGGCTAGTCGATGACCTCGCAGACGATGGCTTGACAACGGTCGACGACTCAGCCGACGAACCCCGCGTCTCGCTGCGCGAGTGATCGATTTGCCGAGTATCGGGACGATTAGGTAGTTTGCGAATCGGTAGTGCATATGGGATTTCACACGTTCGACCCTGGAGAGGCCGACAGACTCAACGATCCGACCGTCCGGTACCGATATCTCTCAGAAGAAGAGCTTCTCTCGCTCGTTGACCCGTCTCCAGACGCGACGGTCGCAGATCTCGGCTCCGGGACCGGATTCTACACCGAGAGTGTCGCCGTATCCGCGGGCGACGTGTATGCGGTCGACGTGCAATCCCAGATGCACGACCGCTATCATCAAAGGGGTATGCAGTCGAATGTAACGCCCGTCACTGCCGGCATTGGCGATCTTCCGCTCCAGGACGACGAACTCGACGGTGCCTTCGCAGTCAACACGTACCACGAGTTCGCCGGCGACGGCGCAATGCACGAGGTCAGTCGAGTCCTCCGACCCGGCGGGCGAATGGTGATTGTCGATTGGAGTAGTCGGGGGCTCGGCGAGATGGGGCCGCCGACAGATCAACGGTACGACCTCGCGGCCGCCTGCGAGCATCTCGGTGACGCCGGCCTCCAAATCCGGCGGGCCCGCGAGCGCCGTGAAACGTTCGTAGTCGTCGCCCACTCGTAATCGCCTGATATACTTCCTGTCTACAGGCTGAGCAGGGTGAGTGCCTCGGAGCTTGACTCAAAGTACCTTTCCTGGCGATGACGTCGCCTCTCTGTCGAATCCGTTCACGAACGCAGGCCCGACCCACAGAATACCCGTTCAGATCATCTTGATGCGTCTCGCCTTGAGTGCGCATAAGCCAACAAACTTCGATTCGCTTCGCCCGACCAAACAAAGCCAAGCGACGTCACGTCACTGCCCCGCGTTACAGTGGCTGCTTCGGGGTGGTTCAAGTGAGATCATCGCGACTCAAATCGGGCACACCCAGATCGGGTTGACCGAGCCCATCGCGTTGCAGCCGCGGCTAGCCCCAGATTAGCTTTCTTTGTAGTCGTTGACTAACCCCTGCATCGAGTCTTTGGCGTCTCCGAACAGCATACTCGTGTTGTTCCGGGCGAACAGCGGGTTGGGAATCCCCGAGAAGCCAGGGCTGAGACTCCGCTTGTTCACCACCACCGACTGCGCTTCGTCCACGTTCAACACCGGCATCCCGGCGATCGGGCTGGAGTCGTCTGTGTTCGCCTTCGGATTGACGACGTCGTTTGCGCCGGTGACAATTACCACGTCTGTGCGCGAGAACGTGGGATTCACTTCCTCCAGTTCTCGCATCTTGTCGTAGGAGACGTCTGCTTCCGCTAACAGCGCGTTCATGTGGCCTGGCATCCGGCCAGCAACCGGGTGAATGCCGAATTCCACCTCGACATCATTGTCTTCCAGCAGTTCCACGAGCTCGGCGACGGCGTGTTGCGCCTGCGCGACTGCCATCCCGTAGCCTGGGACGATAACGACCCGTTGGGCAGTGTCTAGCAACATCACGATCTCTTCAGGGGACGTCTCGGTGATGTTCCCGTCGTAGACGTTGTCCAGCGTTTCGCTGTCGGTGTCTTCTCCGAAGCCGCCGAAGAGGACGTTCGTCAACGAGCGGTTCATTGAATCACACATAATCACGGTGAGGATCAATCCTGACGCGCCAACCAGCGTCCCGGCGATGATGAGGACGCTGTTGCCGAGCACGAATCCCGTGGTGGCGGCTGCCAGCCCAGAATATGAGTTCAACAGTGCGATCACGACCGGCGTGTCAGCCCCGCCGATTGGCAGCACGAGGAACACGCCGAGGACGGACGCGGCCGCAACGAGGACCCAGTATGAAGGGATCCAGTCGGCCATCGGGGCCGCCCCGAGGAACGACGGTTGGACGATCAAAAACAGCCCTGCGAGGATCGCCGAGAGGAAAAACAGGATTTTGACCGCGTGTCCGGCGTTCACACTGATTGGGGAGCCTCCGACGACGCCGTGGAGTTTCCCGGCCGCAACGAGGCTTCCCCAGAACGTCACCGATCCAATGATTCCTGCGATGGCGGCCGTCGAGGTCAGTTCGATGCTGAGCGAGGCTGCTCCGCTGACGGCAAACTGGTCGACCAGTTCCGCGCCAGCCACCAGTGCGGACGCGCCCCCACCAAAGCCGTTGAACAGGCCTACTAGCTGGGGCATCTCCGTTGTCTCCACTGACACCGCTAGCCAGCCGCCGACTGCGCCACCCACGAGCAGTGCGGCCGCGAGGATGAGCGGGTCCAGAATCTCGAACCAAAGGACGGTGACTAACACCGCCAGCATCATGCCAGCCGCGGAAATCTTGTTCCCGCGGGTGGCTGTCCGGGGGTGTGTCATGTCGCGCAGCCCCTGAATGAACAGGACGCCAGCGACCAGATAGACGGTCTGGAGCACCCACTCGGGGGCGAATGATAACACGCCAGTCATCTGTTCGACCCTCCGGAACTGAACTGATCAAGCATGAAGTGACTGACGAGGTATCCGCCGACCACGTTGATCGTGGCCATCACGACGGCCAAAAATCCCAGTCCAGTCGCCAGTTGCCCGGCGCCTGCGCCCGCGACGAGGACAGACCCGAGGAGGGTAATCCCCGAAATGGCGTTCGCGCCCGACATCAGCGGGGTGTGAAGGTTCGTCGGGATTTTCGTGATGATTTCGTAGCCGATGAAGGCTGCTAACACGAATAGCGTGAGATTCTCGATGAGCGTCATACCTGTCCTCCAAGCTGGTTCTGGTTATTCTGCATCGGGTGCCTCGCCCGCCCCTGCGGTGGCCGCAGGGTCGTCTGTGTCGGTCTGTTCGTCGGGTTCATCACCGGTGTCCGGTTCTCCGCCGTCGTCTCGGTGTGGTGCTCGTACCGTTCCATTATGTGTGAGAAGTGTCGAGTCGATGATCTCGTCTTCGAAGTCAAAGACGATATTGCCGTCTTCAAGAAGGTTCTCGAGGAAATTAAATAGATTGTTCGACAGCTGCTGGCTCGCCGTGTGACTTACCTCGGAGGTGAGATTCGTCGGTCCGTGGATGGTCACACCTTCGTGGTGGACGACCTCGTCGGCTTCTGTCGGCTCACAGTTTCCGCCGGTCCCTGCCGACAGGTCGATAATGACCGATCCTGAATCCATATTTTCGATCATTTCTGTTGTCACCAGTTCCGGCGCGGGCTGGCCGGGAATCGCTGCCGTCGTGATGACGATATCAGAGTCGGCGACGACCCGCGTCAGCTCCTTCCGCTGTTGGCGGTAGAACTCATCGTCCATCTCGCGGGCGTATCCCTCCTGATCGCCGGAGTCTTCGGTTTCAAGATCCAACTCAACGAAATCTGCACCCAGACTTTCCACCTCGCGTTTCACTTCGAGCCGAATGTCGTACCCACGGGTGTAGCCACCGAGCCGCTCGGAGGTGGCGATGGCTTTCAGCCCCGCGACTCCCGCCCCGATGACGAATACGTCTGCCGGGCGGATCGTGCCGGCGGCCGTCATCTCCATGGGCAGCATCTTGGGCAACTCGGTCGCGCCCATCAGCGTCGCCTGATACCCGCCCAGACTCGCCATTGAGGATAGCGCATCCATACTCTGGGCGCGACTGATTCGGGGGATCAACTCCAGCGCGAACGCACTCACGTCCCGTTCGGCCAACTCCGCCAGCGTGTCATCACTGACGTCGTACGGTCCCAACTGGCCGATCACGATCTGGCCCTCACTGTAAGGGTCAAGACTTTCGCCTGCTGCAGCCCCGTTCACCTGTAAGACAACGTCTGCACGCTCGAAGACGTCTGCCCGCTCTGAGACCACCTCACACCCGGCGGATTCGTACGCTGAATCGCCGAAGTCGGCTGGTTCGCCAGCCCCAGATGCCACGAGAATGTCGTGACCGAGATCGATTATCTGTTCTGCGACTGTCGGGACGAGTGAGACTCGCCGCTCGTTGGCGACCGTCTCCGTCGGGATTCCGATAATCACGACTCTCGCCCCCGTCCGCACCGTCTGCGTGTCTTAGAAGCTACCATATTGCACTAGTTCATAAGAGGGGTGGCAACGAGTTAAAACCACACACTATCATATCATTATCGCCCACTCAGTCTCGCCGAATCCCGGTGAAACGGTGACAACTACGGTGGTATTTGCTCGGTGGCAGACCTCTCACGGTCACTGGCTGGCCGCTGGTCGCAGACTCTCGACCACCGGGTAAGACTCGACCGTTGATGATCCAGCGTCGACGGATAGATGGTGGAAGCCTCGCTTTTCAGGACTGAATGAAAATTATCGATTAGGACTCCCGACCGTTCATATATCAGTGCCTGTCCGCGAGACGGACGCGTGGCTCTGGGCCAACTATCAGGAATACTCTCGGATCGCAGCCACGTCGAGCCAACTTCATTCGACTTGTCTTGACTCGACTCGACTCGACTCGACTCGACTCGACTCGACTCGACTCGACTCGACTCGACTCGGATCCGATCCGACCGACTCGAATTACGTCGAACCTCGGTGGGATCGAACTCACTCCTCACAAGGGTGGGTAGTTCAGATCTCGGCTTCGAAGTCTTCCAGCGCGTACATGGTGTCGGCGCCTCGGCTGTCGAGCGTTTCGTTGGCCAGCAGCCAGTACACGACAGACAGTGCGCGTCGCCCTTTGTTATTCGTCGGGATGACCAGATCCACGTTCGAGAGCTGGTTGTTGGAGTCACACATCGCGATCACGGGGATCCCGACGGTGATGGCCTCTTTGACGGCCTGTGCGTCACCGATCGGGTCCGTGACGACCAGGGCGTCCGGCTCGATGTAGCCCTCGTACTGTGGGTTCGTCAGCGTGCCTGGAATGAACCGCCCGGTCCGAGCCCGGGCACCGATCGCATCGGCGAACTTCTCGGCCGGAAACCGGCCGTACTGGCGGGACGACGTGACGAGCACCTGCTCGGCGTCGTAATTCGCCAGGAAGTCGGATGCGGTTCGGATGCGGCCGTCCGTCCGTGAGACGTCCAGCACGTACAGGCCGTCGTCACGGACGCGGTGGATGAATCGGCCCATATCGGCGGTTTTCTGCTGGGTGCCGATATGGACACCGGCGGATAGATAATCTTCGACTGGAATGAGGAGGTCGGCCTCGGCGTCGGACATGACGTCCTCGTCCAGCGCTGGCGACGACTCAGCGTCGTCGTCTGCGGCGGCGTCGGATTGGTCGGTGATCTGTTCGTCAGTCGTGGCGGGTTGCGCGGCGGCTGAGTCGGCGGCCGAGTCATCGGCCGTCTCGTCTGCCTCCGCGAGTTCCGCGTCATTGTCGTCCGTCATACTGCGTTGTTTGCTATCCGAATAAGTTCGTTCAGCTTCGCGGTGCGCTCGCCGCCGACGGTGCCGGTTTTGATGAACCGGGCGCCAGTCGCCACGGCGAGGTGTGCAATCGTCGCGTCTTCAGTTTCACCCGAGCGGTGAGACAGCACGCTCTCGAAGCCGTTTCTGTGCGCCAGTTCCACGGCGTCGACTGCTTGTGAGAGGGTGCCAATCTGGTTCGGCTTCACCAGGATACTGTTGGCAGCCCGCTCGGCGATTCCGGTTTCCAACCGGTCTACATTGGTCACGAACAGATCGTCACCACAGACGAGCGTCCGATCGCCAACCGTCTCGGTCAGCGCGGCGAACCCGTGGAAGTCGTCTTCCTCAAGTGGGTCTTCCACGTATGCGAGGTCGTACTCGTCGACGAGGTCTGCGACGTACTCGCGTTGTTCTGTGGGCGAGCGCTCTCGATCACCGTACCGATAGATGTCGGCGTCGGCGTCGTACAACTCGGTCGCGGCGATATCCACACCGATGCGCACCTCGAAGCCAACCTCCTCGCCCACAGAGTCGACGGCTTCGCTCATCAACTCAAAGGCTTCGGCGTCGGTCACATCCGGTGCCCAGGCACCTTCGTCGCCTTTGGCAGCTGGGATATCTCGTGCGGCCAAGAGATCTGCCACGGTCTCGTGGACCGCCGCATTCGTGAACACCGCCTCACTGACTGAGGGGGCCCCAATCGGGGCTGCGAGGAATTCCTGGATATGTGTGGCATCAGCGGCGTGTTCTCCGCCCCCGATCACGTTACCCAGCGGGACGGGAAACTGGTCGCCCCGAAATGCACCACCAAGGTGGACGAACGTCGGCGCTCCTACTGCGTCGGCACCAGCCTTCGCAGCCCCCATCGAGATGGCCACTGCTGCATTGGCGCCAATCTCTGAGAAGTCGTCTGTTCCGTCGGCCGCCTGCAGTGCGCGGTCCACGGCTCGCTGGTCGGCTGCGTTGGTCCCTTCGAGTCGGGGGACCGCGTACTCGCGGGCTGCCGCGATTGCCTCCTGTGGTGGGAGTTCGATCGCTTCGTGGGCTCCGGTTGAGGCTCCTGACGGGGCTGCCGCCCGGCCGAACCCGCCCGATTCAGTAAGTACGTCGGCCTCGACGGTGGGGTCGCCCCGAGAGTCGAGTACCTGTCGCAGCGCCACCGAGGTGATGCGAGTCATCTATGCGGACCCATCGCGCCTGACGGTGAACGGTAACACCCCGGCGTCGTATTCTTGTGCGGCCACATAGATCGGCTTGGTCTGGTCGGTCTCCACGAGTACCGGCGCCCCGTATGACACCTGCAGCGCGCGGGCGCCCATAATCCGGGCCTTCTCGTAGCGATTGTACTGTTGGGTACTCATTGATATGGAGCCACGACATCGACGAGATCCTCGTGTGACACGAGCATCCGTCGACAGCAGTGTCGATCGACTCCCAGTTCGTCGAGTACCTCTCCGGGGTCTTCGTCTCCGTCTCGAGCGCGCGCGCTGAATTCTTCCCAGTATTCACCCACGACGTTGCCGCACGTGAAACACCGGACTGGAATCATCATACGTGAATCACCTCAGCGGTAGGATTTCTGGTAGCGAGCCCGCGCCCCGGGGCCGCCCCACTTTTTGGATTCAGACTGGCGAACGTCGTTCACCAGGAGCGTCCGGTCAAACGACATGAACGCGTCCCGGAGTTCGGCGTCGCTGAGGTACTGTACCAATCCCCGCGAGATGGCGGTTCGGACAGCGTCGGCCTGGCCACTGAAGCCGCCGCCGCTGACTGTGATGTCGATATCGACGCCCTCCCGCAGATCGTCGCCGCCGACCCGGAACGGCTCCAGCATTTTCAGTCGGGCCTGTTCGGGGTCGATCAGTTCTACGGGTTCGGAGTTGATGCGGACGCGGCCGTTTCCTTCGCGCACCGTCGCGCGAGCGATGGCCGTTTTCTTCTTGCCAGACGTGTTCGTTACCATGTAATGTTAGCACCCAGCTCTTCGGAGATCTCACCGAGTTCGGTGAATTTGATGTTCGAGAGTCGGTCCAGCGAGGTTCCGTCAAGAACGACGGCGTCCTGGTCCTCGTAGGGGTTGCCCACGTACACCCGGACGCGCTCGAAGGCCTCGCGGCCGCGTTTCTTCTCGTGAGGCACCATCCCGCGGATGGCCCGCTTGAAGATGCCGTCGGGTCGTTTGGGGTAGTACGGGCCGCTGTCGGACCCCAACTGGGCCCGCGTGCGGTACACATCCATCGTATCCCCGCGGCGACCGGTGATGACCGCCCGCTCGGCGTTCACCACGGCCACACGCTCGCCGTCGAGCGCGCGTTCGGCTACGTTCGACGCCACCCGGCCCAGGATACAATCGCGCGCATCAACGACCACGTCAGCGTCGAATTCTGCCAGACTCATCGGAGAATCCTCACTCCGGATCCGGAGGGGTTGTCCGCGAGTAATCGGTCGATCGATACTGCCTCGCCTGCCTGGTCGATCTTCGTCTCCGCCGTCGACGAGAAGTCGACTGCGGCGACGGTCACGTCCTTGGTGAGCACACCACTTCCCAGCACTTTGCCGGGAATCACGACTGTCTCGTCTTCCTGGGCGTATCGTTCGATACGGCCGAGGTTGACCTCTGCGTGGGTGCGCCTGGGCTTTTCCAGTCGGTCCGCGATGTCCTGCCAGACCGCAGCATCGGACTCACGGGAAACCGACTTCAGCTCGGCGATAAGGCTCTGAAGTCTTGGATTCGTCTTGCTACTCATTGATATCGCTCCGTATCTGCAGTTAATCGGCTCGCTGAGCCAGTATCTCTCTGAAAGACACCGTCAGCGGAAAAAGCGGAGTGCAGGGAGCAGGATTTGAACCTGCGGACCCCTACGGGACAGCGCCCTGAACGCTGCGCCGTTGACCTGACTTGGCTATCCCTGCAAGCACTCCGTACTCTTCGAGGCCCCCTCAAACACCTTTCGGTCCGCTCCGCCGGCGTCTGCTCACCGGTCACGCCGCAAACTCGCTGTGGTAGGCTCGCTGGCACAATGCCAGCCGGCTGGCCCGCAACGAGAGTGTGAAATCGGACTGTTGTGAGAGGGGACATCTGTTAGTGTTATACTGCGACTTTTGTTTCGAGCTCGCCCGCACGCTCCTCGATGGAGTCGACTGCGTGGACCAGCAGTTCTTCGACAGAGAAGGACCCGTCAGTCTCCACGTGGAAGACGAATGCGCCGGGGACGTCCTCGACGGCCAGTTCCTTCTCTGGATAGCGATTCGTCAAGTCGTGATCGAACTCACTACTGGCGATCAACTCGTCGTCCTCGGTCTCGATCACACCCCTGAGCACGTCCGGTTCGCCGTCGTCGGCCCCATCAGCATCACCGACCACCTCGACATGCTGGAGGTGTCGATACCCGACGGAGACACCACCCTGATGTTTGGCGTGTTCTTTCCCGCGGTCAAGCACAGCGTCAGCTTCCAGCTCCAGTCGCTGGTTCTCCTTGAGTTCGATTATCGGGATATTATCATCGGCAGCTCCTACCATCTGGTCTGAGCTCTCGATGTCGCCCGAATACGCGGTCGCTGGCCCCGTCACGTCTAATGCCAGTGTCACCTCGTCGCCAATCGAGAAGTCCTCGAGAGGGGTGGTCAGTGGGACCAGCCCCAGTCGAAGCCCGATCATCTCGTCGAACATGACCGAGGAGTTCTCGACAAACCGGACTGTGTCGATCGAGAAGGTGGGGACGTCAGCCACCATCGCACGGCGAACGCCGTTCGCGAACGCGGGCGTCAGTCCCCGTACGACCACCCGGGCGGAGCGCTCGTCTCGCTCGACGAACTCCACATCAAATGTCTCGCTCATATGCGCTTGTTCTTCGGGGCTTTCGTCCCGTCGTGCGGGACCGGCGTGACATCTTCGATCCGGCCGATCTCCAGACCAGCTCGGGCCAGTGCACGAATTGTCGCCTGCGCGCCGGGGCCGGGAGACTTGTTCCCGTTCCCGCCGGGCCCTCGAACTCGGACGTGGACGCCCATGACGCCCGATGCTTGTGCCTTCTCCGCGACGACTTCTGCCATCTGCATGGCGGCGTATGGTGAGGCCTCGTCCCGGTTTTGCTTCACCACTGTCCCACCCGACGATTTCGCAAGCGTCTCCGCTCCCGTTTCGTCTGTGATGGTGACGAGGGTGTTATTGAACGATGCGTACACGTGAGCGATACCCCACTTTCCTGATTCTGATTCGCTCATGGTGTTACTCTTGACCCTCCGCTCGCTCGGGGTGCAGATCGTCCGCCAGTGGGCTCGTCTGGTCGAAATCCAGCGTATCTTGCTCGGAAGCCGTCACTTTCTTCGAGGGTCGCGTAACGCGAGCGCCCTGGACTGTGATGTGGCCGTGAGTGATGAATTGACGCGCCTGATCGGGTGAGGCGGCCAGTCCCTGACGATACGCGACTGTCTGGAGTCGCCGTTCGAGCAGGTCAGTCACGTCCAGTGAGAGCACGGCCGAGATATCGTCCGTCTCGCTGAGAAGGCCCAACTTGCGGAGTCGGGCGACAAACTCTGCGCCTTTCTGCCCGGCCAGGTCGACGTCTCCCTGAGCCTCGCCGAGCAATCGCCGCGCTTCACGCCGCATCTCACGCAGTTCAGACTCATTCCGCCAGAGTTCCTCTTTGTTTTTCAGCCCGTAACGGCCGAGCATGTCCGACTCCTCGGCAATCCGCGCGCCCTGGTAAGGGTGATTCGGCGTTTCGTAGGCTTTCGTATTCTTGCCGGTAGTCATTCCTCTTCAGCCTCCTCTTCTGCCATATCTTCACGGATCTGCTCGACGTTGACCCCGATGGTCCCCTCGGTTCGACCCGTGGATTTGGTGCGTTGACCGCGGACTTTCTGTCCGCGCTTGTGTCGGATGCCTTTGTACGAGTCGATCATCTGCATCCGGTTGATATCCTGCCGGCGCGTCTGTTCCAGGTCATTGCCGACCTCGTGAGTGGTCTCTCCGGTGAAGAAGTCGTCCTGCCGGTTGACCATCCACTCTGGAACGTGGTCTTCGAGGTTCTCGACGATGTCGATGACGTCATCGATGACATCGTCGTCCAGGCGGCCGAACGTCGCCGTTCGGTCCACCTCTGCCTCGTCGGCCACGTGCCGCGCCAAGCGGGTGCCGATTCCTTTGAGTTCTGTGAGGCCGCGCTCGACCGTCTTCGTCCCGTCGAGATCCGTCATCCCGATCCTGACGAAGTACTGGAGGTCTTCGTCTTCTTCCTCCTCGTCCGGTGAGCCGTCCTGTGGTTCTTCTGCACTCATATCTATGTTGGGCGTCGACCGCGTTCTGCTGACGTTGCGGCGGGGATTTGAACCCCGGAGGCAATAACGCCACAGAGTTAGCAACCCTGCGCCTTGGGCCAAGCTTGGCTACCGCAACGCGATGTAATATCGCCCTTCTGGACTCGGGACTCGTCGGCCCCTACAGTACTTGCATTCGATAAGAAACAGCATCTCTACTTAAGCATCACGATGCGACGGGCGAATTCCACCGTTTCAGGCCCGTCTGCTGAGTGTGACCGATTTGATCTGTGCTCAAATCGCCATATTGCACTCGTCAGTCGTCGGCCGTTGGAGTGGTGATGTATTTATCGTTGATCTCGTAGCTCCCGTCGTCGGCTTCCACCATGTACTCGCCGTAGTATGGCACACGATTCGCGACGACGGATTCGAACGTGTCGGCGATTTCGTCGCGGGTCATTGTCCCCATCGACTGAAGATCGTCGTTCCGGTTGAGACAGCCTTTGAGATACCCCTCGTGTGTGACCCGAACGCGACCGCAGTTCGCACAGAAGGTTTCGTTTTCCACGGGATCGACGATTTCGACCATTCCTCCGTCGACCCAGTAGCGTTTCCGATCGTGCATCTCCCGGTGTTCCACGGTGTCGGCGATATCCGACAGCCAGTTGTGAACCCGCGAGATATCGATATTCCAATCGGGCCGTCCGGTGAGTTCGGGCATGTACTCGATTAACTGCAACTGGAGGCCCTCGTTTTCAGCGACGTGTTCGACCATCTCATCGACGTATCCTGCGGTGTGTTCAAACACCACCATATTGAGTTTCACCGGGGCCAGGCCCGCGTCGACAGCTGCCTTAACCCCCTCAAGAACTTGTTCGTAGGCGCCCGACTGGGTTACTTCTTTGAACTGGTCCGGATCCAGCGCATCCTGTGAGACGTTGACCCGTTCGAGACCAGCCTCACGGAGTGCCTCCGCACGGCCGGGCAGGAACGTCCCATTTGTGGTCATCGATACTTCCATTTGCTCTGGTGTCCGCCGAATGATCTCTTCGAGATCGTCACGAAGCATTGGTTCACCGCCCGTGAGTTTCACCGAGTCGACGCCGTATTCTGTCGCAACCTCCAAGAACCGCACGACATCATCAGTCCCCATCTCCGCGTCTTGTGGATCCATCGGACCCCGGGTATCGCCTAACCCCTCGTTGTGACAGTAGATGCAGTCGAAATTACACCGGTCTGTCAGCGAAACGCGCACCCCTGTCACTGCCCGCCCGTGGTCGTCTTCCAGAGGGTCATCCATTATGTGTTACTTTCCTCTGGTGTGGTTTAAAAAGAGCGGTAGATAGGAGGGCAACGTAACGGCTTCCGGTTATGCTCTCAGAAGACGCGACCAGATAACGTCCAGTGCTACGTTCTCTCAGGACCGGTCGTTCGGTGACGATTGCATCGTTGGCTACCGCCATCCAACGAACCGGTGGCGTGTTCACGACAATCGACTGTGTGTTTTTGCCAACATGGGACGCAACGATCGAGACTCCAGCGTAGACGGTGAGTGAGCCACTGCGGGTCGTTACCGGCGGTCTGTTGGAAAGAGGCCGCTTGGCTCCGGTCAGACAACCCCCGTGACACGATTGCGACGGAGAATGTGACTGTGTCGTAGTCGAGTCCTGTGATGTGGGTACGAGATTACATTGACCACGGCCATTGAGAATGGTCTCTGGCTCGTTCCGCTTGCGGGGCGACGAGTGAACGGTGGTGAAGATCACTCGATTCTAATATTACGGAACTCCAAGGCGAAAGCCTCGCCCTTGAGAGCGGGGATGAAGCCGACAACAGGACCGCTGTTCAGACAGAGTAAGTAGCGTGACAATCTATTATTACGCACGCACATCAGGCGACAATTGGAGTTGGATTGGGGTCTCCGTCATCACACAGCAACCCTGCGTCGGATGGCCACTCACCCAGTGTGGGTGAGTCGGGTCGATGGCATGGCACGGCACGGCCTGTGAGGTGGCAGCGGATATCCACGCATCCCACACCCTTCATCGGATCCGACGCACGAGTCACGACCCACAGCCGAGACCCCGGTGGTTTCGGTCGGGGTGCCTCCGGGGACGCAGCAACGGCCTGCTGTCCCACGACCGAATCCGCGCGCTTCAGCGTGGGGAGGATATCAATCGGGGAGGATATCAATCACACTGGATGGTCTCTGGAAAAAGTCGGGCCACAGGGCAGCCGGGTCGTGCCGCCTACTCAGGCGGAGTGGCGAGAACGTCGGTCGTGGCCTGCAGACAGAATCTTCAAATTGTCACTCAGTGATCCCAGCTTTCGAGCGTGTACGCCATCTCGAAAAACTGGAGTTCGAGACGCGCGCTCGTGAGAAACGCGTCACACATCTCATCCTGATATCCGGGATACTGGTCAGCTAAATTGTCGACAACTGCTCGGACATTAGCAGTAGCCGTCCGGAATTCGTCGCTGGTGTATAGATCGATGAAAGGCGTGTACCTGTGTTCCCCGTCGCTCCGCTCTCTCATGTGGTCTGCGACATCTAAGAATCCCTGCATACACGGGAACATCGAGGCAGCGATCACCGGAAGGGGGCGATCGTAGGCGGTTCGCATCAGATGACTCGTGTATGCAACACAAGTGGGTGACTTTTCGGCAGCTTCGAGTTGTGCCGTTGACACGCCGTAATCGGCCGCGAACGAACGGTGAAGATCCATCTCCTCGTTCAACACTGTGGCTGCCGTATCCAGGAACGTCCGCACCGTCGACTCCCGTCGCGCCTTCGTCCCGGCGAGTGCGTAGGTGCGAGCATAATCGAGCAGGTACTGGTAGTCTTGTTTGATCCAGTGTTGGAACACCTCTCTGTCGAGATCGCCGTCGGCGAGTTCCGTGACGAACGGGTGATCAAACTGTGCAGCCCAGATGTCCGTGCCTTCCTGCAGTAGTTCCTCGCTGAAACTCATGACTATTTACTGCATGATTCATGCTACAGACCCCAGTGGGGAACGCGGAGTTAGCCGGTGTTTCAAGTTTGCCAGGAAGACCGCGTCCCAGGCAGCCGTATTCACGACCACAGCTAAGAGAACACGTGAACTGCCTCGGGGCTTGACCCCGAGGCACTCGCCCTGCTCAACCTGTAGAACTCACCACCACTCTCGCTTCACTCACAGTGGTAATAGCGCGGAAGCTACCTGCTTCAGGGGTGGGTCTCTGACCCAATCGACACTTGGAGGCCGTCGCGAGCGATCCGAACGTCACCGTCGAATCCAGCGTCAGTGATGGACGCTCGCATCTCATCTTCGCGCCCCTGTGTGTGCGGATACAGATGTGTGAGATACAGACGGTCGATATCTGACCCCGCCAGTGCGGCACCTAGCGCCTGGGGTGTAGGGTGACCAGAGACGTCGATATCGTCGGGGAACGAGCAGTCGTGTGAGAGGACGCGCGACCCATCTGCGAAGGTGGCCAGTCCCGTGTCGGCCTCGGAATCGCCCGACACCGTGACATCACCCGCTGCTCCGGTGAAGCGATACGCGTGACAGGTGGTCGAATGCGACGTCTCGTAGGCGCGGGTTTCGAACCCGCCAATCTCGAAGACATCACCCGGGACCACCTCGCGTATCTGCAAATCGATTCTGCCCGCCAGATACTCGTGCACCTCTAACAATCCGTCAATCAGTGTCTTCGTCCCGGGCGGGCCGACCACTTCGAGATGATCTTGCCCGTCAAGCCACCGTGCTTTCAATAACGGGAACAAGTCAGACATGTGGTCGAGATGGTGGTGTGTGAGTAGCACCGACGACACACCCTCGTATCCGGCGTCCGTCCCGGCGAGATTCCCGAGGACACCGCTGCCACAATCGACCAGTACCCGACCCTCCTCGGACGCTACCAGGGTCCCCGCCTGGGCCCGGTGTGTGACGGGCATCGCACTCCCGGTCCCCAGAAATGTCATTTTCATATATGGCCTCTATCACACGCTGGCTTGGAAGTTGTGTCCCAGTGTGTCTGTACCGGAATGTGAGACTGACACATCTCACACTAACTTGGCGGCGGAAGCCACTTCACACCCGCCCCCAAATCCAGGTGCGTGACGCCAGGATCGGAACAACGCGCCCGGGAGAGGCTGGCGGACGTGGACACCAGTTGGGAGTTTGATCCCGCATCTGTTCAGATCACGGACGCAGAGGTACTCTCACGACTTGACCCGGCGGTCCAGGACTGGTGGGTTCAGGAATTCGGCGAATACATCCCCGGCAACGGCGGCTTTTTCACCCCACCACAGCGAGAGGCGATCCCGCTCATCGACGAGGGAACCAACTGTCTGGTGGCCAGTCCAACGGGCAGCGGCAAGACCCTGTCTGCCTTCTGCTCGATTCTGAACGAGCTGTT
>KI543234.1:403334-408980 GCA_000496235.1 uncultured archaeon A07HR60 | reverse complement strand
ACTCTCTGGCCGACAACAAACGCGGGACACATCTGTCGGTATCACTCGAGCGTCTTGAGGAGATGACGGACGAACCGCCAACCCGGATCGGCTGCTCGGCGACGGTTGAGCCGCTAGATACCATTGCGGAGTTTCTCGTGGGTCGTGAACCGGCCGCGGATCCCACCACGAGTGATCTAGAGCCCACCGCGACAGCCGAGAACACCGGCCAGATCGCCGACACAGAGGGAGACACCAGTCTCGCGGATGATACTGTTCTCGAATACCAGACACGAGACTACGAGATCGTCGACACCAGGTTCGTCCGCGATTTCGATATCCAGCTGGAGTGTCCGACCGACGACCTGATTCACACACCGCGTGACCGGGTGAACGATCGGTTCTACAGTCGTCTTCACGAGTTAATCGAGTCACACACGAACACGCTCGTGTTCACCAACACCCGCTCTGGGGCCGAGCGAGTCCTGCAAAACCTCCGCTCCGGGACCGCCGCACTCGATGAGTCCAACTCGGGGTGTCACCACGGCTCTCTCTCGAAAGAGCGTCGACAGGACATCGAAACGGGGCTCAAGCAGGGCGAACTCGACGTAGTGACGACATCCACCAGTCTCGAACTCGGGATCGATATGCCTCACATCGACCTGGTAGTCCAAGTGGGATCACCGAAGTCGGTCGCGTCGCTGCTGCAGCGAATCGGCCGGGCGGGTCACCAGCTTGGCGAGACCGTGCAGGGCCGGGTGATGGCGCTGGACCGTGACGAACTCGTGGAGTGTGCGGTCATGCTCAAAAAGGCCGAAGAGGGGTTCGTCGACCGTGTATTCGTCCCCGAGAACGCCTACGATGTCGCGGCTCAACAGATATACGGCATCGCAATCAACGAAATCAGGCCGGAGCGAGAGGTGAAACAGATTCTCCGGCGCGCCTACCCGTATCGTGAGTTTGGCGAGGCCCACTATGAGAAGTTGATGCGATATCTCACGGCCGATTACGACGGCCTCGAGGAGAAAAACGTCTATGCCAAAGTCTGGCGAGACACGAATGACTCCCCAGGTGAGCAACACCACCACGAGGACTTTGCCGTCGGCCAGCCGCTGATTGGGAAACGGGGTCGTCTCGCGCGTGTGATCTACATGACAAACATTGGGACGATCCCAGACTCGTTTAGCTGTGACGTGTACACCCGATCAGACAACCAGTGGGTTGGTGATCTTGACGAAGAGTACCTCGACACCCTGGACAAAGGTGACGTGTTCCAGCTCGGCGGCGAGCGCTACGAGTACCGCTATCGCCGGGGGTCGAAAGTCTACGCCGACCCGACGGCAGCCCGTCCAACGGTGCCGTCGTGGTTCTCCGAGCGATTACCGCTGTCGTACGACCTGGGCCAGGAGATTCTGCAGTTTCAATCGGAACTGCTGGATCGACTGGTCTCGGATGGCCGACCGGCCGTCAGAGAGTGGCTCCGGGACTTCCCTGTCGACGAGAACAGTGTGGAGGCGATCACGCGGGCATTCGACGAGCAACTCCGATACACTGGGGCTGGGGGGATCTCCACACCCACGAATCTGGCCGTCGAGGAGGAACTCGACCGCGGGGAATACCAGCGGCACTACTACGTGCACTCCAACTACGGTCGTCAGTTCAACGACGGGCTCTCCCGACTGATCGCGCACCGTTGTGCTGACCGGGCCACCACGAACGTCACGGTCGCTGTCGCCGATAACGGGTTCACCGTCTCGATGCCACTCAACCGGAAGGTGGACGTAGTAGACGTGATCGAGTCGTTAGCCCCCGAGACCGCAGCCGAAGAGCTGCGGCGTTCACTCAACGGCACCGATCTTCTCAAACGGTATTTCCGCATCAATGCCACGCGGTCGTTGATGATCCTCAAACGCTACAAAGGCTACGAGAAGTCGGCCGCTCAACAGCAGGTGTCGTCCGAGATGCTGTTATCGTTCGCTCAGGAGCTAGACGACTTCGCCGTGATTGAGGAGACGTACCGCGAGATCACCGAGGACAAGTTGAATCTGGCCGGGATTCGCGACGTGCTGCGCGGCATCCAAGCCGGCGAGATAGCCGTGAGTTCCCAGACCGTGGACTCTCCGAGTCCCCGTGCGTTCGGGCTGGCGACGCTCATGGCCAGTGATGTCGTGCTGGCGGACGACGAGTCAGCCGTCTTGCAGCAGTTTCACCAGCGCGTTCTCGAAGAAATCGATGCCGAAGAAGCCTCCGTCGAATCCGACTGACCCGCTCAATCCCGGTCATCAGCCCGCCTGGTCACTGCTCGGTGGGAGTGTCGCCTGAAGCGTCTGCCCCGTCGTCTCCGCTCTCGTGACTCGATTGCCCGTCTGTATCACCCGGTTCGGGTCTCTCGCCACCGTCAGGCTGTGACCGTGCCGTCGCCGTTGGGCTTTCACCCATGGATCGGTCAGGGACATCGTCCCGAAACGGTGTTTCTCCCCAGTTTGGCAAGGCGATATCGTCGCTGCCTTTCGTATTGTACAAGACGAAAAACGCGAGCACCAGCACTAACAACAGCACAGCCAGCGCTGCAGCACCAAACAGTGCCTCCGACGTACCGCCGTAGTCGCCGACCCGAAAGCTAATAATCTCTCTGGCAATCGCAATGATCCCCACATTGATGACGATCTGAATGACGGGATCTTGCCTGATGTACGCCAGCAGCAACCGGTGAATTTCGACGATGATTAACAGGGTCAGGACAGTATCGATCAGCCCGACGACAAAAAACGGATCCACGAATTGCCCGCTCATGAGCAGATCTCCCAGCGACACCAGCAGGTCGAAGACGCCGATAACGAACAGGCCCACGAGAATATACGCCACAACCAGCACCATCCACCGCATAGTCACGCCCGATGGTCCCGCTACTGTGCGCGGATCCTGCATTAGCTTATATTTACCTGACGATACCTAATACTCTACCGCTTACGCTCGGTATCGCGGAAAACGCACG
Organism: uncultured archaeon A07HR60; assembly: GCA_000496235.1. GTDB lineage: Archaea > Halobacteriota > Halobacteria > Halobacteriales > Haloferacaceae > J07HR59. Next base: position 406,006 of record KI543234.1, on the reverse strand, counting down.
TTTTGAGAATGGTCGAGTACATCCCGCCACTCACATACGCTCGCGGAGCGGCGCACAGTGCCACCAAGGCGATTAACGGCGTGCCCAGTTCAGCATCTCCTCGTAAAACGGCTTTGAGGCGAGTGCCTCTGCATTGCCCACGAGTGTGAGCGACTTTTTGGCCCGGGTCAATGCGACGTTGACTCGTCGAGGGTCCTCGAAAATCGGACTGTCGAGGTCGCCGGATGCGACGAACGACACGATGATCACCTCCTTGCTGGATCCCTGGAACCGGTCGACGGTGTCAACTGTCACGTTGGTCCGAGTTGCAATTTCGGCCACCTGCGCGCGGAACGGTGCGATGACGCCGATTGCCTCGCGGTCCACGCCCGCCTCGACGAACGACTCCACCAGATCAGCGACACGGCGGGCCTCTCGCACATTCATATTCCCGTCCGCCGTGCCACCGGGATCGACGAAGTTGACGCGCCCTCGAAGGCCCGTCGGCAACGCTTCCAGGTCGATGTTAAGATCGTCCACAGACTGCCCCGCGATCGCGGCCGTCGCCGGCCGGAGTTGCCCGTCGTAAAATTCTGCCGACGGAAGCGCCTGGATCTGCTGAGCCATGCGGTACTGGCTATTGAGCGTCACCCCGGCCGCCGGATACGCGTCAATCAGCCGCTCGAACAACGAGGTTTGCAGATCGTTTTCAGCCCGAACCACCGGCGGGAGTTGGTGGTGGTCGCCAACCAGCACGAACCGGTCGGCGAGATTGATTGCTGCAAGCGTGCTCGGCTCAGTCAACTGTGACGCCTCGTCTACCAGTGCGACATCGAAGTCTGTCTCCCGGAGGACTCGAGACCCACACGAGGCAGTCGTCGCGGCAATAACAGACGCGTTTTCAAGTTCGCGCGCCACGCCGGCTGGCTGCCCGTCTTCTTCCAGTCGAAGGTCACTCATGTCTTCACGGACCCCGTTTTCTGTCCCGACTCGTACGATATCCTCGAATCCCTGGTTGCGAAGCGCTTCCAGCGCGTTGTCCACTGCTCGGTTGGTGAACGCAGACACCAACACGCGGTCGCCATCTTCTACAAGCGCCCGCACTGCGCGTGCAATCGTGTAGGTCTTGCCCGTCCCTGGCGGCCCGTGGATCAGTGCGCAGTCGTCGGCGTTCACTGCCCGATTTACTGCCTTGTTTTGGGCGTCGTTGTTGTCGATGTACGTCCGCGTGCGGTCACCAAACGACGGCGGCTCGCGTTCGAACAGGAGGTCTTTCCGGTCGGCGGTTCCCTTCAGAATCGCGTCGTGTAGTGCGGTCAACATGCGGTCGACCGAGATTTCAGACGGGTACACGTCCACGCGCCGTAGTTCGACTGGCTCGTCGGCCGACACGACTACCTCTTCGCCGAGTGACTGAATGCGAACTAATTCGGCGTCTCCCGTGACCGGGTCTCCGTCAGACGCCAGCGCCACGTCCCCCTCGCGGAGTTTCGAGACTGCGCCGCCGGGGTTTCGAGCACGAAGTTCGTATCCCTGGGCACCGAGTGACTCCTGGCCAGCCGGTTCGAGCCCGATCACCGCTCGGTCGTCGTCGGCCCGCTCGTCGGCCGACTGCTCCCACAGTTTCCGGTACTCAGTGTGGACTTTCCGGCGTTCCTCCTCGATCGCCTTGTAGAACCGCCGGAAATACGTCTGCTCGTCGCCCGGGACGGCCCGGCCGACAGACCCGGCTTTGGACTCCTGATCAAGTCGTCCGGCAACGACCATGCAGGTGTCCTGTTCGAAACAGCTGCGACAGTTTGCGTCGGCCTCGTGACCAGTGGGAACGGCCACGTCCACGTCACCCGGGGTTTCTGCCATGTCGATCCCGTGTTCCATGGCTGCGATTTCGTTCCGTGTTCGCACGACGAAGTCCATGAGCCCGGCGCCGATAGAGAACTCTTTGGCGGGTGAGAGATCACCTGAGGCGTCCGACCGGTCGAGGGTGGCGTTTTTCGTGTACAACAGCGTCCCCGTATCCACGTCTTTGCCGCGTTCTGAGAGTATCAGCGCGTAACAGGCCGCCTGGATTTTGTCGTGGAATCGGGGGTCACGTCGTGTGTTTTTCCCAGTTTTCAACTCGACCGGCGACCCCCGCCGAACCGCGTCTGCGCGGCCTTTGAGCCCGAATCGCGACGATAATAGCGTCTGTTCTGACCGCCAGTTGTCCGTATCAGTGAGCGTTCCCTGAGCCAACCAGCCTTCGATGGCAGAGGCGTTGCGACGAACCTCCTCAACCACCTCTTGTTGCTCGCGCTCGAGGAGACCTAACTCTAAGCCCGCCTCTGAAACTCGCTTAGTGACCGCCGACTCCAGGTCGGCACCCTTGAGCAGGTCACCGAACACTTCGTGAACGATCGTCCCCTTTACCACAGGGTAGACGACTGGAATCCCCGAGAGTTTGTTCAGATAATACATTCGCGGACACTGCACCCACGACCGGACGTCAGTCACGTCGACGATGAAATCCGGTTCCACAATCACCCGGGAGTCTCCCCCCGTTTGATACGTTGTCTCACCGTCATAGGTGTCTTTCTCAGCTGCCGTCACCACCAGTTCCATCCCCGGCTCTGCCCACGTCGCTGTGTGTGTCCACTTGCCCCACAGCGTTACCGTCGTTGGCTCGGCGGCCCCGCCGTCAGGTCGGATGACGA
>KI543234.1:397334-403314 GCA_000496235.1 uncultured archaeon A07HR60 | reverse complement strand
GACTCGGGCGGGGACGGGGCCTCGTTGACCGGGCCACAAGACAGTCACGCTGATGATGACCCCCAGCAAGTGACGCTTGAAACGCATGCGTCTTGAAACCTGACACAGCACGCGCTGGGAATCTTGTGCCGGGATTCCACGGTCTTCAGGCCGTGGAGGAGGTCAAGATCAGCCTGGAACCCCATTTTGTCGCAGCTGAAAAGCTGGGCGTACCAATCGATAGATTGCGCACAGTCGGGGCCAATTTGCTGTCGGGATCAAGCGAGAAGCCACAACGCGATGCCCTCGACCCGTGTGTTCGTGTATCATCGCCAACTAGATTGCCCACCACTCATTAGGACAGGGTCGTCACGACGTGTATGGGCGAGACACTCTGGGACCAATTCGGGGAGACTGCTGTTCGGGCGTTTGTCGTCATTTTCGCGGGCTTGTTCTTGTTGAGCACCGTGGCAGACGTGCAACAACAGGGACTGACGGCGCTCCCCACCGCACTGATCGGGATGTACGTAATCGGACTGACTGGCTGGGCCGGGTTCTACGACGGCCTCGAAGATCCACGCTTTCGAGTGCTCTTGGCGCTTGGCTTGGTGGCCTGGGGTGGCGTAGATATCGTCAGAAGCCAACTCAACACCACGAGCATCGCGTTCGTCTCTCTGGGTGCGGGACTGCTCGGGCTGTCGGCCTGGGAGCGGCGTCGCGACGAGTAGCCGGTGTACAGTCAAGACGATATCCGTGTGACTGTCCCGGGGCCTGTTTCCCGCAACCCCGGGCCACTGGGTCTCGTAACTGGACCTAGTGAGAACTGTTCAACAGCTAATACGGCCGATATGCGAGCCAATACCCCAGTTCATCCTATCCACAATCCAATCGCACGAAACGACCGAGACGAGATCACGTATCGAGAGCATATCGGCTGGCAAACAGTGCGATTTCATCATAATACGACCACCACAGCGAACTGTCGGCCACACGAATGTAATATGAGCCCAGTTCACGAGTGACGATCAGCGAATGCCTCCGTGGCCCCACTGAGGAATCTGACAGGCGATCAGGCATTGTGCCCTGACCGCAGGTCGTAGGCGACCGAGCCTACTGCCCCGACATCAAGACCCTATTGGAATGCACCGGGAGCGCTGCTCTCGGCTTCAGCCCGGAAGTCGGACTTGGCGAACTCCTCTTCGACTTCCTGGTACTGCTGACGAGTTTCTTCGGTGACACTGGCGCCGACATCACCCAGAGCCTCTTCGAAGTGAGCCATCGTCACCCGGACGTTACCGACCGACTCGGCGACATCATCGGCGGTCACGGAGTTGATGAACTCTCGTGAGGCGGCCATCGAGGCCTCCCGAGTCAACGCTTCGATGTCCGCGCCGACGTAGCCGTTAGTCTTCCGGGCTAACGCGTTAATATCGACGTCTTGGGCCAGTGGCTTGTCCCGAGTGTGAACCTCGAGGATCTTCCGTCGGGCCGTCTCGTTCGGGACCGGGACGTGGATGTGGCGGTCCAGTCGGCCCGGCCGCAATAGCGCCGAATCCATCAGATCGGGCCGGTTCGTGGTCGCAATCACGACGACATCTTCGAGACTCTCGAGCCCGTCAAGTTCGGTCAACAGCTGAGATACGACCCGCTCGCCGACGCCAGACTCCCCGCTGGCCTGGCCTCGTTCCGTCGCGATAGCGTCGATCTCATCGAAGAAGATGACCGTCGGTGCGTTCTCGCGTGCCTTGGAGAACACCTCTCGGACACCCTTCTCGGACTCGCCGACGTACTTGTCGAGCAGTTCCGGCCCCTTGATCGAGATGAAATTCGACTGCGCCTCGTTGGCGACGGCTTTCGCCAGCAGGGTCTTTCCGGTCCCCGGCGGACCGTACATGAGGACCCCTTTCGCAGCCTGCATGTCTAATTCCTCGAACACCTCGGGGTAGTCAAGCGGCCATTGGATCGTCTCGCGAAGCCGCTCTTTGGTCTCGTCGAGCCCACCGACATCTCTCCAAGTAACGTCCGGCACCTCTACGAAGACTTCTCGGAGTGCCGAGGGTTCGATTCCCTTGAGTGCCTCTTTGAAATCAGACTCTGTCACCTGGATCGAGCCGAGCACGTCGGCGTCGATCTGGTCTTCATCGAGATTCAACTCTGGGCGAATCCGACGAAGCGCAGTCATCGCGGACTCTTTCGCCAGGTTCTCCAGGTCTGCTCCGACAAACCCGTGCGTGTTTTCTGCGAGAGCGTCGATATCGACCTCGTCCGTCAGGGGCATGGTACGCGAGTGCACCTGAAGGATCTCTTTCCGGCCCTCACGGTCCGGGACGCTGATTTCGATTTCGCGGTCGAATCGGCCACCCCGCCGGAGGGCTGGATCGAGCGCGTCGACCCGGTTCGTCGCACCAATCACCACTACCTGGCCTCGCTCTTCGAGCCCGTCCATCAGTGACAGCAGCTGTGCCACCACGCGCCGCTCGACGTCGCCACTCGTCTCTTCACGCTTTGGGGCAATCGAGTCGAGCTCGTCCATGAAGATGACCGCCGGCGAGTTCTCCTGAGCCTCTTCAAACACCTCGCGGAGTTGCTCTTCACTTTCGCCGTAGTACTTCGACATGATCTCTGGGCCAGAGACCGTGTGGAATGACGCATCAATCTCGTTGGCGACTGACTTGGCGATCAGCGTCTTCCCAGTCCCCGGTGGGCCGTGCAAGAGCACGCCTTTCGGCGGCTCGATCCCCAGTCGTTTGAACAGCTCTGGATGGCGCATCGGCAACTCGATCATCTCGCGGACCTGCTCGAGTTCGCTGTCGAGACCGCCGATATCCTCGTAGCTGATGTCGGGCGTGGCGCCGTCGCCGGCTGGCTCTTCGCGGATCTCTTCAGCCGGCTGCTCGGAAATTTCTACCTCTGTGGAGTCCGTGATGACTACTGTCCCCGACGGATTCGTCGAGACGACCCGGACCGGCAGTGCCTGACTTTGCCTGTTTCCGCCCATGAACCCGAATCCGAACGGGACCCGGAGCGTCTGACCGGACGTGACCGGCTTCCCAGACAATTTGTCCTGCAGATACCGACCGACATTACCGCGAATCCCGATCTGCTGGGGGAGTGCGACGGTCACACGCGAGGCGGGCTCGACGTCCGCCTTTTCGATGGTGACTGAGTCGTCGATTCCAACGTCAGCCTCCTGGCGGAGGTTTCCGTCGATCCGGACCACACCCCGGTCGTCGTCTTCGGGGTACCCGGGCCAGACCCGAGCGATGGCAGTGCCGTTGTCAGCGGAAATCTTGATGAAGTCGCCGCCGGAGAGGTCTGCTTTCTCGGCTGCCATCCGGTCGATGGCTGCCAGCCGCCGGCCAGCGTCTTTCTGCTTGAGTGGCTTGACGGTGAGATTCATTTGTCTCCCTCCACGGTCACGATACCGTTGTTGACGGCGGTGTCCGAGGCTGCCCCTGGCAGCGTCACCTCAAGCTCCTGAGAGCCGTCGGCCGGCACCACAATCGCAGTATCGCCGACCGTGTCCACGACCGTCTCGTCGTGAACTCCAAGATCCGCAGCCACTATCCATCGGTCGTCATATTCGTAGCGACGAAGGAGTTTGTCCCCGCCGTTTGTCTGCGTTTGCTGCATTGTGCTAACTACAGGTTAGGCGCTTAAGAATATAAACCCTTGGTTGACGAATCGCATGACTACGGTCGGTCGGGCTTGCAGAGTCGAATTGCGGTTCCCTCCCACCAGCGCCGTCTTGCTCTGGGGGTGTGTCTGGACACTCGTCACACTCAGTTTGGCGAGCCAAAATAATCCGACTTCCGGTTTGATCTTGTTCCAACGTGATTACGGCCCCAGCCAACCGGCTGTGACCCACGCTGTTGGGAGTGACCGGCTGGCGAACGTTGATACCCGACCGGCCCTGCGCAGTGGTATGGAAACCATACGCCATCACGGTCGCGAGACCGCCTATCGCATCTCAGACCATGGGGCCTCGAACCCCTCGATGGTGTGTATCCACGGGAGTGGAGGGGACCATCGGATATGGGCGGCGCAAACCCGCCTCGCTGACACAGTCCCGGTCGTGACAATGAATCTATCCGGTCACGGGGACAGCAGTGAACTCGAGACACAGCCTGGCCCAGAGACACTGGACGCGTACGCCGCCGACGTGGCGGCCGTGGCCCACGAGACTGACGCTCGGGTTCTTCTGGGGAACTCGCTTGGAGGTGCGGTCGCGATGCAGGCCATCTTAGATCAACGGGTCTCGGTCGATGGGCTGGTCCTAGCGGGTACGGGCGCGAAACTCGGCGTAAGTGATCGACTCCTGTCGTGGCTTGATTCGGACTCCACTCTCGAGCAGGCGCTAGAGTATCTGCACGAATCCGATCGATTGTTTCACGATGTGACCCCGGAAAAGCGCGACCAATCATGGACGACAATGGCAGAAGTCGGGCGCAAAGTCTTGCGGCGAGATTTCCGAACCTGTGACCGATTCGATATCCGAGACCGGCTCCAAGAGTTAGATGTCCCCGCGATCGCGGTGGTGGGCGAGTGCGATTCGCTCACCCCACCGTCATTCCACCGTTATCTGGCGTCTAGCCTACCAGCCTGTGATCTGCACACGATAGCTGCGGCAGCACACCTGTCCATGCTTGAGCGTCCCATCGTGTTCAACCGCATTGTGCGGCAGTTCGTGCAGAATCTTGACTGAAGACAAGGTGTTTGTCTGGGCGAGAAATCGATACTTTACTATATACTGGTGGGTGTCGGGGTCAGTTACTCCGGGTGCGGGGACCAGCCGTCTCGACACCCACCGACTCGTCGCTCCGCTGGGCGTCGACTCGCACTGCCGTATCACCGACGACCCAGATTAGTCTGGATACCGAGACCGACTTGTATGAGACTGTCCAACTGTGCGTCGTGCAACCCGCCGAGACGACGAATCCAGACGGTGTAGATTACGGCTGGGTGATGCAAACGACGTTCGTCGTGACCATCCTCACGGGGGCGCCCGTGGTGGCGTTGTTGTCGACGGGAACGGAACTGCCAACCTGGGGCGCGAGGGCAAGTTTCGCAGTCAGGGTCGGCGCTCCAATCTGGTTTCTGACGGCTGTCGCAGTCTTCGCGTACGCAAAGCGTCACCTGACTGATACAGAGGAGACCGACGGGCCTGGCGGTGCTCCTCGAGAGACGGACTCTGCCGAGTAAGAGTCATTCTCCTTTCTATGGGTTTATCGCTCGCAAGTCCGGCGGCACCCGGACACCGCGCATCACGGCTTGGAGCAGACTGCTCACCGGTTCAACAACGGCATGAGTTCACCGGGTCTCACGATGAGTCCTCGAACAAGCGACTCCGGCACTGGTCCGTATGCCTCACCAGGCCCATGAACATAGATACGTGGAACAAGCCAGACATCAGCGGAGAGAAACTATCTGGTCTAATCGATGTATCTGCGTATTGTGAGTATGATGTGGCCTTGATCGAGACGCAGTGTGAGACGCTCCCGTCCGTTAGCAGGTTACCCTTGACATCCTCCCCGCCCGTCGGCGGGGATTCCCACGGCACCACGCCGCTGGTTTGGGATATTGTGGTCTCCGACACTACCTGTTCTTGAGGCTCGAACGAGCCAGTTTCCGTGTCAAACAGGACCGTCGATGGCTGTGCCAACCAGCCGTTACTCCTCTCTCCGCCATCACAGGCGAGACTCGGAGTTACTTTCTGTCGGATATTCTCCGCACCGTTCACATCAGCGTTTGCGACCATCTCACAGTTCTCGCAGACGCATAGACCGCGCTCTACGCGGTTTGCATCACGTGTCTGCCCACAGCTCGAACAGGACTTGGACGTATCCCGCTCAGAGGCTTTCTGCAAGTCGATTTCTTCCGCTTCTGATCTGTATTCGAGCAAGTCACAGAATCGGTCGAATGCCCACGAGTGGAGGTCGAGATTTCCATGCTTTCCCCAGTTTGTCACCTCTCCGTCGTCGTCTTCACGGATGCCAGACAG
>KI543234.1:395105-397284 GCA_000496235.1 uncultured archaeon A07HR60 | reverse complement strand
CAGCCGCGATCGCCGCGGTCACGTCGTTGATGATTCCTTCCGTTTCAAGAGCCGATGAGACGTGCTCACGCAGCGTCACCGAATTGACGATCGGTGTGACCACGGTCGGCCCGGTTGCCACGAGGAGACTCCCGATCACGAACGAGAGTGTCCACTCAGTCCCCGTCAGATAATGGACCGTGACGGCCGTCCCCACGAGCGTCACTACCGCGCCGAACGTCACGAGCCGAAGCGACGTGGTCTTGGCCTCCCGAATTCGGTCCAACCGCAGGGCAAAGGCACCGTCAAACACGATCACCGCAACGGCAAAGCCAACGACGGTCGTCAGACCCCCCTCACCCCCGAACGTTTCCAAACTCACTACACCTAACCCAACTTCCCCGAGTAACAGCCCCCCGATCAGATAGAATACGACGGACGGAACGCGTAACCGACCCGCGATGGTCTGACCGGCAATACCAACGATAAAGATGGCAAAGACTGCTAACAGCAGATTTTCTGCCACAGTTTCTGATGATTGTTCGTGGTTAAAACTGTTTCCGATGATACACGATTGAATGTATGGTCACAGTTCGGTTTCACATACTATGAGCCCCGCTACGGTGGCCGAGTCGCTTGAGATAGCTTCTGAGTGGGCTGTCTCAGATCTCTGCACCACTCTGCGCTGTCTGACTACCTGCAATTTTCTGACAGTCACCCGATGTTTATGTTCCTCCGACCACCGTCGTCAATTGTCGCGTTTTCAGTGTTCACTGTTGAAGAGCAGCTATCCTGAGCAACCAACAACAGCGGCGAGACATCTGCACTGTTGGTAGCGCCACACTGCATGAGCTGTTCTTTCCCGGACTAGCAAAATCACGCCGCTTGGCCTGGGCTTGATGAATCCGATCGCTGGCAGAACGAAAATCCCAGTGTCAATCATTGCTCCGATACTGGTCATCAACGTCGGGGGTGACTTTCTCTTTAGCGTGAAGGGGGGAAGATCCCACGCGCCGGGAGATTACTGAGAGCCGAGGAGAAAGCCCCGCGCAGCCGCGGGGATGAATCCGACAACTCGGTGCCAGTCAACCCGTTTCTTTTCTCGTTATCCGTTACATTCAACCAAACACGGTTCTTTGTGAAAATAAACATGCGATGTGCTGCTGCGGGGAACTCACTCATGCTCAAGACGGCGACCAGTGAGTCTCAACTTCTCCTCACACACCACCGCAGCCCACCCAGCAGTAATTGGCATGTCCTCGACAAGAACTCTCCACGAGTGGTTGCAACGGAGAGTTGGGCTGATGGCCCAGCCCGCTGCTCATGTGGCAGGACGCCTGTGAGTGCCGCGCTCCGCGGTGGAGCGGGCAACACCGAGCGGATACTCAAGAATACCACACCCTCGTTCGAGGGCCGACGTTGCATCAGCGAACCCGCACGTTCACAGCCGCAGTTGTCAGGAGTGCCGGATAACTGACGGAGGAATCCTCGCCCTTTAGAGCGGGGAGGAGGTCAAGTGCCACACTCACTTTCTGAGCCTGCTTCCGGCCGTGTGTTTCTGGTAGCAGGTTGGGTGCGTCTGGCTGAAAGCCTTTTTTACTGCATGACCGCTAATACAAAGATAATCAGCCGAGTCGGTGCCTCGGCTGCTGAAGACGATAGCAGTGATTGACACTATGATTGGACGTGAGACACGACTCTACACGCACTCTCCGCAGGATACTGGGTTGGCAATGCTGGCCCGACTCGTGATAGCCGAACGGCGGCGAAGTCTGACGCGACAGACGGGTGACCGCCGTTCATGACGAAGGACCGACCGCCGGCGCCGTCTGAGTGGCTGAGCCCGCTGGCGCAGTCGATTCAAGACGTCCTCGACGTGTACGGGTACCAGATTTCTCCCACAATCGATCAGATTGACGACGCTGTCCCGGGGTTCGGTGGATTATTCGACCCATCAACATCTTCCGAGACCCTGGCGGACGCCACCGCTGATATTCTCGAGTCGGCCGAGTCAGCGCCCCCTGAATTCGCCAGTCCAGATCCGATCGGTGCCGAGCCGGTGGTTCTGTACACCGACGGGAGTTCGCGTGGAAACCCAGGCCCGGCGGGTGCGGGAGCCGTACTCGAGACTCCTGACGGGGAAACCCTCTGTCAGCTCGGTCGACCCGTTGGCTCACGGACCGACAACAACACTGCCGAA
>KI543234.1:382569-395055 GCA_000496235.1 uncultured archaeon A07HR60 | reverse complement strand
GTCCATTTCGACGCCGAACGTGGCGAACCACTCGCCCGTCGGTTCCTTCTTGAGTGTGACCTGTTTGAGTGTGGCGTCGTCGGGGATGGCGCGGTGGAGCCGAATCGGTCTGTCCGCGAGTGTCGAGAGTGACAGGACAGTCTGACCGCCCTTTTTGTCGAGCTTGAAGCCAGACTGACTGTCGGTGAAACTGCGGAACTCCCGTGGTGGCTTCCACTTGAGTTGACCGACGCTGTAGCCGTTCTCCTTGATTTTCCGTAAGCTTGCCTCGTCGTCAGACCCGGTCGGCCAGATTCGATACGTACTGAAACGGAGACCCCGCCCGCTCGGCGGTGGTTGCATCACTCTCTGAATCACCGATGAACAGTCCTGCGCCGGGAGCGATATCGATTGCATCGAACGCGGCAAGCAGTGGCTCCGCGGCCGGCTTCTGCTCACTAACGGTATCGCGTCCGATGATAGCGTGGACGTCTCCGTCCAGCCCGTGTGTCTGTAACGCGATACGACAGGCTGCCTCACAGTTCAACGAGCAGACTGCGACAGGCCGGTCCTCGTCGCGTAACCGAGCGGCGGTCTGCAGTTCGGGCGCTGCGCGGGCACCGGCACGCTCGTGTGATGCGACTGCCTCCTCAACGGAGTCAGCGAGGCCGTGCTCGTCCGCACGGTCCATCAAATCCCACAGTTCAGAACTCGGCGGCTCGATTCCTGCTGACTCGTACACATCGTGAACATCGCTCGCGACCTGCCCCCAGTCTACCTGTAATCGCACCAGTGTTCCGTCCAAATCATACACCACACCGTCCACATCTGTCGATCCACCCAGGCTTGTCATTGATCTGTTTGGTTTCGGGTCGGTCTTGAAACTGTCCGTGATGGGACCGATTTCTCACAGCGCAACCCCGGTGAACTACCCCACCCTACTCGCTCACGGCTTGTGCCGTTCGCTCCCCGAGGGTGGAGCTTCCTGACTCGATGACGCACTTTCCATCCACCACGTCACAACTTCCTGACGAACTAAGCCAGTTCGGGCGAGGTAGGTGGGTGAGACTCTGACCGCTGATTAGCCGCCTCAGCGATAGTGACCGGATTTCGGCCGACCAGCCCATGAGCGCGAGAAGCCGATTGGTATTTATCATGGCATTTATTTTTCCGACATGCTACCCCAGCATCCCCCCGGTGGGCTGTCGGTCGCGGTCCTGATCGGACTCGCCCTCATACTCACACTGAGTTTGTCGGCGGCCGTCGTCACTGCTGATAATATGCTGGACACAGAGACACTTGCGGTCGAATCAGCTGCCCAATCTCACTCCATGGTGACACACTCGACCGCGACCTCGACGGCCGATAGAAACAATCAGGGGGCAACGGCTGTCACGACAGCGCAGAATGTTGTTGCTTTGACTATCTCTGTCACTGATCGGGAAGGGGATCCGGTTGGTAATGCTAATCTGACCGCTGAGTGGGACGGCGGACAAAAGACCGCGCAGACAGTCAGTAACGGGCGTGCGTTCATCGACGTTCCGGCGGGATCTAACGTAACGATAACTATGAACCACCCCGATTATATCAATAACAGCCCCGTGACGGTCGAGAATGCCACCGAAGAAGAAGTTCCGCTGGAAGTTGCGTTGCGGGGTAGCGTTACTGTGTAGGTGGACAGAGACGATGGTCCGGTGGCAGACGCGGCCGTCCGGATTCGTGACGACGGCTTGACGGTGGTGTCGGCAAGCACCGACGAGCAAGGTGAGTTTTCGAGCCCTGATATTGAGCAGGGTGAGTATCAGCTTCAGGTGTCGAAAGAGGGCCACTTCACCAATACGACCACCATACAGGTCGGTGAAGACAGTAACCAAACGGTGCAGTTACGTCAGGGTTCGATCCCGCTCTCGGTGGTAGTGGCGGACGACCACGGAAGCGAAACCACGTTCATTCAGGGCGCACAAGTAATCGTTGAGGGAATCGGGGCCGTCACGACGCTGGGAAACGGTGAGGCGAGTCTTTCGGTGCCGGTGAACAGTCGTGTCCAACTTGAGGTTACCAAAGACGGCTATGGGACGACTCGCCGACAGAAGCTTGTCAAAGAACAGCCGACCGATGTTGAATTCCTGATCAGCCGGACGCCGGCGGTCTCACTCGACCCGGAGACCGAACGGGTGGTAGCTGGAGAGCGGCTATCGGTGACGGTGACCGACGAGTACGGTGAGCCAGTACAAGGAGCTTCGGTTCGGGTCGATAATGATCTTCGCGTTAAAACTGACGCTGATGGCACCGCGACGGTTGATATCGACGACCCCGGTGAACGGGAAGTGACTGCGTCGAAGGGTAGTCTGGAGTCCGCTCCAGTTACAATCCGTGGAGTGGCAGACGAGACTGAGACAACCACATCAACCTCGACATCGGCCGATACTAGCACAGAGACTGACACTGAGACGCAAACAGCCACTGAAGAGTCTGTTCCAGGCTTCGGAGTCGTGGTCGGTGTCGTGGCCATGATGACGTTCCTCGCGGCTGCCAGGCATCGCGAGTGAGATTTCCTCCGTCGGCGGACCTGATATTGTGTTTCGCGAGTGCTGACCTGTCTCTCTCAGCGAACGTTTCCAATCACGTCTCTCTCTCGATATCGCGTCCACGATTCTGTCAGAAGTTCGTGTATGATGAAGAACTGAAAACTCTGATAAGCGGTCATTCCGTGGAGACCAGGTCATCTTAGCCGTCTACAGGCGCTAAGCCCCCGTCCTCACGGAGCGAGGCGAAGCCGAGCGAGTAGGGCGGGGTAGTTCACTCGCGTTCCCTCGATTTTGCACGTGTACGAGTGACTCTGTCTCGAATCGAACGAGTAAACTGTGGAATTTCGAGAACTGATGTCATCGGTAAGGCAGTTTCAGAGATTCAATACTGGCAACTCTCTCCCTTCGGATCCTGGCGAGACCCTCTGCGGTGCAGGTCAGATACACTCAGGGTGATGGCGACACTAATTGTCATCAGACACCTCGCCGACTGGGACGTCTGCGAGTCATTAGCCGTATATAGGCGGTAAGCCCTCTCTCTCAAGGAACGAACGGCCTTTGCCGTGTGTGAGTAGGGTGGGGTAGTTCACTCTGAATCGGTTGACCGGAGAGACGTCACGACCGCCGCTGGATTCGCATCTAACCCCCCACCCTGTGCGAACGTGGGAGAGCCGCCGCCGCCCCCGCCGAACTGATCTGTTATCTGATTTACCACGCCGTCGGCGTCGACAGCGCCGGTACTCGCGATAGCGACAAATGGCGCGTCGTCTCCCCCTGCCACCGCAGCCACCTGGGGCCCATCATCACCGACATACTGTTTCAGTGCATCGGTCACGTCGTTCGGGCCCATCTCGTCTAATTGTCCTACCGCCCAGACGTGCCCGTCGCGAGTGACTCGCTCGAGTCCGTCTAGGTGATATTCTATAAGTTGTGATTGCAGACGGCTCACCTCTGTCTGGAGTTCTTCACGGTCGCTAGATAACCGCCCGATCGCATCCGGAAGCTCTGCGACCGTCGAGTCGGCCGCAGCGGCAGCGTCCAGCACAGCGTGGTGAATCGTGGCTCGTCTATCGATGGCAGTGTGTCCAACGGCGAATTCGAATCGAGTCAGCCCTTGACCCGGGTTGGACCGCTGTAACAATTCGATCGGGCCGATATCTGCCGTATTAGCCACGTGAGTCCCGCCACAGGCGGCTCGATCCCAGTCCTCGATTGTGACAATCCGGACAGAATCTGATTCGGCCATCACTCCTTCTTCTGTCTTGACGTTGAACGCGACAGTCGCGTCGGCGCGGGCTTCCTCAACGGGCACCTCTTCCCAGCTGACCGGTTTTGATGCCCAGACCGCACGGTTCGCCAGCCGCTCGAGTTCGATGAGTTCGTCGTCGGCCGGGGTCTGACTCGTTTCGAGATCGACTCGGATTTTCTCGTCACTGATATCAAAGCCGCCGTATCCCAGTTCATCAAAGATCTGCCGACCGGCGCCATATAGCACGTGACTCGCCGAGTGTGCCCGCCGACAGTACCGCCGGTGCTGTGAGTCGATTTTACCCGCCACTTGATCCCCGGTCTCGTGGTCGATTGGCTCTCTAAGTGTGTGAACCACCTCGCCGTCACGCTCTTGCACGTCTGTCACGGGCACACCGGCCAGCTGTCCCCGGTCGGCTGGTTGACCGCCAGCCTCCGGATAAAAATACGTCTCCAAAAGCACGACCCGCTGTCCCTCGGCCCGCTCGATAGTGGCCTCAAAGTCAGTCACTCGTGGCTCGTCTGGCGCGCGTGAGACTGTCATAGGTTCTTATCACAGCCCGATTTCAAAAATCCAGCCCCACAGCAGTCCGCCACGGATTGTGTGATCGGGACGAGTCTAGCTGCAATCGGTCTCGTGCCACCAGCGCGCCCGCCGGCTCAGTGTGCCGGCCGTGGCGCCAAACCACTACAGCAGCTGATGATGCACTGGGAGACTGCTGGAGAGAACGATTGGCGATCAGACTCTCTCGAATGGGAGTGTGACCGCGACCTACTCTCACCGCTGCTCCTGAAATCTCCGCAGACGCTATATTCCAGCCGCCTTCTCTCAGCTTCAGTTGTGCTGTTCTGGGCGAGGCCCATGGGCACGGATCCTCGGGAGAGCAGTCTAAGCCGTGGTGGGCTGAACGCTTGATGTATTAGCTGCCGACTGCACTCACTCCTGAACCAGTGTAGTCCCGAGTCGCTGTTCCAGCGCTCGAACGACCGATCCCCCGACGCCAGCCCGAGACGCTCGGCCCTGCTCGACGGCAAGAATATCGTCTTCGTCGATCTCTAAATCTGCGGCGAGTTCCTCGAGTGTCAGTCCTTCGTCTTGACGAGCCGTCTCGAGTGCCTCACCGTAGTCTGATACGAGATATGGGAGACGGTCCTCTTCGTAATCAGTCCCATGTTCTTCCCAGTGGGCTGAGTTCTCCCGGCTCGTCTCGTACACCTGCGTTTGTGGTTTTCCCGACTGGTCGTCACGGCGTGTTGCGTCGCTCGTCGTCTCGTCGTCTGTGCTTTCGGAAAGTCGCTTGTCTGTATCATCATGCGGCTGGCATTCCGAGCAAACGAGCAGGTCTGCACCCGCGACGTTGGCTCGCTGAAGACTACTTGTTTCACTCCCGCAGAGCTCGCAGGCGTCACCCCCGTCGCTGCCCCCCGATGATCCCGTCGAATACTTCGGCATGAACTAACGTTCCGCCCGCAGCGATTTAACTGTTACAGACGGGCAATCCCGTCTCACAGGTTCCCGCCGGAGACTGTAATCGAGTGTGTCGAACTACGTTGTCTCGCGCATGAGGGCCGCTCGTCGCGGCACTCACACCGACAATTCACTGACCAGTATCACGTCTCGCCTGAACTGACGTCGTATCGACGAAGTGTCTCGAGTGAGTATCCGTCTCCAACCGAACTTGGATAAGAAACACGCTCAAGAGACCGGACAAACGTAGTGTATAGACGGTACAAGACGACTACCCCGGAGCTTGACCCCGGGGTGAGTTCACGGCTGGGTGCTCTGCTCCGAAAAACGCGAGAACACAACACACCGGGCACTCGGTCAGTTCCGGGAACCACCGCTGGTCAACAACAGTGTGGAAAGGAATTTTGCGTGGGTGCTGTCGTTCGAGGAACAGCACCGCGCATCTCACGATGCGTGGGACCGGATTTGAACCGGCGGACCTCTACAGGACAGCGCCCTCAACGCTGCGCCGTTGGCCTGGCTTGGCTACCCACGCTCGCTGGGATTTGCGCATTAGAGGCTACCCAGGTCGGAGATAAAAGACCTTCCCATTCGGCTTCACCGCTGGACAGAACGGGTCTGCACGGCTGAGCATCGGTATCATAGCGGTCGAACACGACGCTTGCGCGACCTCGTGCGAACGCCGCTGGGCGGCCCACAGCGGCTCCTGCAGGGCTTGTCTTATGTTCATTGACGGCTGCAGCGATGCAATTGCGCATCAACGGGAATGGTCAGCGACTGTCCGGGACGTCCTGGTTTCGCGCCACGTACAACAGCGGTGCAAAAAAGCCTGCCCCCATCAGCACTGCTACCCCGAGGACAAGATAATCCGTAAGTGTCCGTCCACTATCCGTCTCGTTGCCGATAAGATCGTCATTGACATCACCGACGGCGACGGCACCTTTCATGCCGACTACTTCGTGTGGTGCACACTTGTACTGGATCACTGAGCCATCGGATTCGGTGATGGTGTGGCTGTAGGTGTGACCTTGCTTGTCAGTGAGTTCTGAGTCCAGCGGCCCATCAACTGCCTCGATATTGTGGGCGCCTCCCTCGCCAGACCACTCCCATACCACGGTCGTTTCGGGGTCGACCAGAATCGCCGCGGGTTCAAACTGGAGTCCATCGTTCGCGCCCACAGTCACAGTGACTTCCTCTTGGCCACGGTAGTCGTGAGTACCGTCGTAGTTGGGAACGTCTTCCATCCAGCCGTCGTACGCTTGTTGTGCAGTCGCGGTGCCAGCAGTACTGGCTCCGACGGCGGCCGATACCGCCCCACCCGTCGCGCGGAGTGCCTGACGGCGGTCGAACGAGTTCATACTTGGAGCTACGAATGCTGACGTATTATCACGCCGGTTTGTTCCGACCGGAGAACAATCGGTCGACCGGTCGGAGTCAGGGATAACGCCGATTCGTCGGTGCTGCTGGTGGGATGTATTCGAGTCGGCTACCCGTCACGCGGAAAGCCACTCAGTCGTCTGCTGGCTTGCCGACTGGTGGGCGAGTCACTTGCCGGTCGGTTGCTTCCCCGTCTACGTCGTACGGATATTCTCCGGTTACACAGCCCAGACACATATTCGCGCGAGAGGCATCGAGAGCCGACGCCACCGCGTCGACCGAGAGATACGACAGCGAGTCAGCGCCGACCAGATCGCAGATCTCCTCTTCGGTCCGATCTGCTGCTATCAGCTCGTCACGTGTCGCCATGTCGATTCCGAAGTAACATGGCGCGATAATCTTCGGTGCCCCGATGCGAAGGTGGACCTCCTCGGCACCGGCCTCTCGAACTAGATCCACCAGTTGGGTAGAGGTCGTGCCCCGAACGATAGAATCGTCGATGATGGTCACCGACTTGCCTTCGACGGTGCTTTTGATCGGATTCAGCTTGAGTCGGACTGCCTGCTCGCGTTCGTCCTGTGTCGGCATAATAAACGTCCGTCCGACATATCGGTTCTTCATCAGGCCTTCGGCGAATTCGACGCCATCAGCGTCTGCCTCTCTGGGTTCGCCAGACGCCGTCGTCTTTGCAGAGGCGGCCGCGTACCCCGACGCGAAAGCGCGCCCCGAGTCAGGCACCGGCATAGCCACATCGGACTCGATGCCTGCTTCTGCCCACAGATGTCTGCCCAGCCGGCGCCGCACCTCGTACACCAGTTGCTCGTCGATTACAGAATCTGGTCGGGCGAAATAGACGTGTTCGAAAAAACAGTGTGCCGTGTTCTCTGGCTCGACGAGCTGGTACGTTTCGTAGCCGCTCCCGTCCGATTCTAACACCACCAACTCTCCTGGCTGGACGTCGCGGATCAGCTCCCCACCCAGTGTGTCCACGGCGGCAGACTCACTGGCCAGGATGTATCCATCTTCGAGTTCGCCGATACACAGTGGCCGGTTTCCTTTCGGGTCGCGGACGCCGAGCACAGTATCGTCGTACCCGATCGCCAGCGAGTAGGACCCGTGGACGCGCTCCATCGTACGCCGGACTGCCCGCACCAGGTCGCCGCTGAGAAGGTTCCGGGCGAGTTCGTGGGCGATAACCTCTGTATCACCGTCTGAAGTGAACGCGTGGCCGTTATCTGCTAATTCTGCGCGCAATTCGTCAGCATTCACCAAGTTACCGTTGTGAGAGAGCCCGAGAGAGCCCGATTTGAACGAGACCGAAAACGGCTGTGCACAGCAGTTGTTGATGCTGCCGGCCGTCGGATATCGGACGTGTCCCACTCCGACCGACCCTGCGAGTGACTCCAAATCACCTGGCCCGAACACATCACCGACCAGCCCCATATCAACGTGGGTGTGCTGCTGGAAGCCATCGTGAGTCACAATCCCGGCTGATTCCTGGCCCCGATGTTGGAGCGCGTATAGTGAGTGGTATAGCGGTCGCGCTGCAGCCCGGTCTTCTAGCGCGACACCCACAACCCCACACTTCTCGCGTGGGTGATCTGCCGTCTCGGACTCGCTGTCCGGCTGGCCGCCGCCCGTTGTCGGCTTTTGAGAGCCCCCGGTTGGCATACTCTGTATGAAAACTCGGTCCATAAAAACGTCGTCGTTGTGGGTAGACAGCGGCTCAACACCTCCGAGAATTACACGATCGTGTATACCACAGGGGACTGGTGTGTGTCATTACTACCGGCCATGCCGGCATGAGGCGGTTGCTACGTGGGGCGTTATATCCACGTCTGGCTGGACGCGGTCGACCAGGGGGCGCGCTGTGGGACTCGTGACACGGGACAAACAGGATACTACCGGAGACCCGGTTTCGCTTGATGATAGGAGAGTGAGTCTGGTCGAAATCCACCTCCTTCCACGAGATGACGATCCACATCGTCGTTGCGAGTCACAGTGGCCCACTCGGTCTGACGGCCCGAAAGTCACAGTGAACTGTCTCGGGGTCACGTCCCGAGCCACTCGCCCTGCTTTGTCTGTAGAGCGGTCGTGGATGGATTGCGAGAGACCTGTACCATGAGACACCGGACCTGTGAGAGAGTGTCGACCCCCAGACGAGCAGTGAGTGGAACCTTCTGTCGCGGGAGAGCAGCAAGGTTTTACCAGGCACCCTGCAACCCTGGGTCGATGGACGAACGGACGCGCGAGTACCTTCGGGGCCGATTCCGGGATTATTACCGCTCCGGAGAGCCGTCTTTGCCGCCGGCCGCGAATCGCCGGGAATGGGGACACATCCCGTGGACCTCCGGAACAGGAACGACGATGGTCCGCCACCAGTCGTTGTTCGATCTCGGCAACGTGGAACGTTTCCTAACAGAGACCGGACCACGGCACGTGTACTTTTCTGCGGCCCGGTACGAGAATCCGGGAGCCTCTAAAATGTCTGCGAAAGACTGGGTTAACGCGGATCTCGTGTTCGATCTGGACGCGGACCATCTCCCAGGCGTAGATCCTGACGAAACCTCGTATCCGGCGATGCTAATGGCGTGTAAAGACGCGCTCGTCAGGCTTCTGGACTTTCTCGAGACGGACTTTGCGTTCGAAGACGTGACCGTCGTGTTCTCTGGCGGCCGTGGCTACCACGTCCACGTCCGTGACGAGGAGGTCAGAAACCTGGGGTCGGACGCACGCCGCGAGATTGTCGACTACGTCAGAGGGATCGACTTGGATTACGACGCGCTCACCGCCACCGTCTCCGTCGAGGGAACGAATCAGCGAATGCTGCGGACCGGTGGTGGCTGGGGACGGCGTGTCCACGCGGCTCTCTTGGAGTACGCTGCGGATCTGCGCGAGGCTGACGACGACGCTGCTAAAGAGCAACTGACATCTCTCGACGGGATCGGTGAGAGTCGAGCAACAACAATTCTCGGGGCGATCCGCCGGAATCCCGAAGCGCTCCAAGCGGGCAACCTCGAGGCGGGTGGCCCCGGGCTCCGTCGACTCGTCCAAGCGCTGACCGCGCAGGTCACCTCGACCCAGTCGGCGCCTATCGACGAACCGGTGACGACCGACACTCGCCGTCTGATCAGACTTCCCCACTCACTGCACGGCGGGACCGGCCTCGTGGTCCGCCGGATCCCGCGAGACGAACTTGACGGGTTCTCCCCACTGACCGACGCCGTGGCCGAGCGGTTCCAGGGCCGCGAGATCGAGGTGAACCTGGACACTGAATCGACCGTGGCTCTCGGCGGCGATAAGTTGAAGATGGAGCCGGGTCCACGTACGGTAGCAGAGCCAGTGGGGATTTTACTCATGGCTCGCGGTGACGCATCGAAGACACAGGAACGATGAATCTCGACGAACTTCGCTCCACTCAGGAGAAAGAACGGCGGAAAGACAGCCTCCAGCATCTTCGAGATTCATTTTACGAACATGTCGCCGCATATATCGCTGATCTCCGCGCGTCTCGCGACCGGCGGGCCGAACGGATCGACAACCCATTTGCTGACAAGGAGATAAGCCAGCTTTCCGACGAGATCGATACCGCCGAAGACGTCGCAGAGGCGCTGTACGAGCGCCGGGTCGGGAAAGTAGTCAAACTCGCGTCGTTTGCCGCCGCGGATATGCCAGTCGACGAGGAGGGGATGACCGCGCTCGAGCGAGCTCTCTACGAGGACTTGGTCGCGCGTATCAAACAGAACAAACAAGACGTACTGAACGTGCTCGCGGGCGAGGGTCCCACCGAGCAAGTCACCCCCGCTAATCCAACGAAGCCGGCCGAAACGGCCGCCCCGGCAGACAGCGCCGCGACAGCGAGGACAGTATCGCCCGAAGAGTCGACCGTGACCGGCGAGCCGGCTGCATCCGCCGGCGGTGTCGACCAGCCCGCCGCGTCATCGGACCGGCCTGGTGAGTCCAGGAGCTCGCCGACCGCGTCTGATCACGACCCTTCAGCGCCAGACCACCAGGAGGACGGCGGGATGTTGGCTGACGCGATGACATCACAATCCGACGCAGAATCTACCCCACCCGGCGGAAACGCGAATGATGACCCGTCTTCGAACAGTGCGCGGCTTACTGAGGGGGGCGCGGATTCGGCACCTGAGATCAAAGAGACTGATGCCGAGCAGCGAGACGGACCCGGACAACCAACGCAGACACCTGGTGGTGACGCATCAACTGGAGACTCGCCCACAGAAGGTTCTTCAGGCGAGACGTCAGAATCGCAGCCGGTCACTAGTCACCCCTCCACAGACGGCGGCGCGGTTTCGACCTCCAGTGAACCTACGTCCGAGGTCGATACGAGCACAGGAGGGCCCAATCCCGATGTGTCGCCCGATCCAGCCAACGATACGTCTGGTTTCGGTGACACGCCAGGCTCCTCCGAGACGGTATCTGGTGCGCCTCACGAGGGTCGTACCACCACAGTCTCGACCGAGTCTATGGACTCCACATCCCGACAACCCCCAGAGTCAGGGAGTGACACGTCCGACACGGACTCGCAACCGGATGCCACGGCACGAGCTGACGGCTCACCTTCGACGGCCGCGGAGAAAGACAGTAGCCCGACCGTTGACGAGCGAATCACAGTCCGGATCACAAGCGACGTGGGTGACTTCCTTGGTGTCGACGAGCGAGAGTACGACCTCAGCTCAGAGGACGTAGTGACACTCCCAGAGTTGAACGCGCAGCCGTTACTGGACCGAGACGCAGCTACACGGATCGACTGATAACTTCTCCCAATTGCGGTGGGTCTGATGCCGAATCCTCTGTGTGCGTGACATCGCCCGCAAGTCTGTGCGCTCAAGCACGTCAGCTAACGGATGTCGGTGGACTCTTGACCTGGCGCCTGCCACCGGGAATATGCTCGAAATAGGGCAGTCTGCGCCGGATTTCACCCTGCCAAACCAGCACGGTGAGCAGGTGTCGCTCTCGGCCCACGACGGATTCGCTGTGGTGTACTTTTTCCCGCGTGCGGATACACCGGGATGTACGGCCGAAGCCTGTAGTTTTCGTGACAAGTGGGAGTCGTTCGCCGAGCGTGACGTGTCTGTGTTCGGAATTAGCGACGACCCCGTCTCGGATCTGGACGCATTCGCTGCCGATTACGATCTTCAGTTTCACCTGTTGAGTGATACCGACGGAGATGTCTCCGCGTCGTACGGGTCGTACGGGGAGAAAAACATCTACGGTAACACCATCGAAGGTGTGTTCCGCAACAGTTTCGTCGTTGACCCGAACGGAGATGTTGCCCTGGTCTACGAGGGAGTTGACCCACAAACACACGGACAAGATATTCTCGCAGATCTCGCGGAGCTCGAAAATAACTGATTCGGCTCGAGAACAGGCCCGTCCGCGGTCGTGAGCAGTCCTGACGCCCAGTTAGGGGCCGCGTGATCACAACCAAGACCAGGTTTTATCACCTATTAAGTAGTCTCGCTCGCAGTCAGGTGAACGGCCGTGGCCGATGGGCAACGGCGAGTGTTCAGGCCAATCCGGTCTCAGATTCGCGATCCATCTGCTATTTCCTCCGATGTATAAATAGGGAGACTCCGTCGACAACTAGTCCAGATCACTTTGGAGATTAGTAGCCCCGGGTAATCAGATAATCTGCAAGATCCTCGAGAAGGTCTCGAGCATCATTATCTGGAAGAATCGATAAATGCTCTTTGGAGCGGGTGGTGAGCGTTTCGGCTTTCTCGCGAGCGAACTCGATCGACCCAGCGTCCCGGAGCGCGGCAACTGCCTGTTCCACCTGGTCGTCGGTGACTGCCTCAGGGGTGGAGCGTTCACGAGTGTCTCGATATCGAGTCCGTGCTGCCGGCCGTGCAGCGTAATCAG
>KI543234.1:380300-382519 GCA_000496235.1 uncultured archaeon A07HR60 | reverse complement strand
AACGCCAACAGTACGAACAGGGGTCGTCGTTCTTCGAAGTAGTGGCAGACAGACGTGGAATCCAGTCTGCTGGCGCCGTCTGGGCGGATCCAGCGAACCTTCCCACCGGAGACGAACTTGACGACCCAGATGCGTGGATTCAACGCGTCAATCCCTGACGAGACGAGACGAGATGAGATGAGATCGATTACGGTAGCTGGTGTTGGGGCTCCTGATTACCACCACCGATCCTGTTAGAGCGTCTTCTGACCGCTTTTGATTCGACTACTGGTAGAGCGGCTCATGAACGCGCGTGAGTTCGTGTGAGCCGATGTTGGAACCACTGACCACGGCTAGGACTCCGGTGGCGCCGACGTGACGAGGTGAGCCCACCGCCCCGTGTAACTGAATGTGAGTCTTCAGGCACGCTCGCGCAACTGGTCCAGGATACCGACCACGTACCGGAGCAGAAGTACACTCACGAGGGCCCCACTAGCGAGTGCTCCCAGGAACTGGAGTGGGGTGGGATCCACGCTGAGGGTGATCAGCCCTGCTGACCCGGCCACGAGGGCGACGAACCCCAGCTTGAGTCGGCGGGTTGCCGTGTCTCGGTCCCGCTGTGGGATCGGCCCGACCATCAGACTCCCTCGGAGGGAGTATCAGTAGTTGACGATTCGGAGTTCGCTGTCTCTACCGGCTGTGCCTGGCCGTCTCTGCCCACCGACCGGGAGACGTGCATCTCTACGAACACCCACCCGTCGTCAGAACGCTCCATTGCTCCACTCCAGCGCGACAGAAAGTCGTTTTCCACTCCGGTCCCGGTGTCTGTCCACGCCATCCGAACCACGTCGCCAAACCAGGCGTACTCGCCCCGGTCGGTCACGGACAGATTGTGACTCTCCACGACCCAATCGTCAGTGGTCTTGGTCTGCTCGCTGAGACCGGCCGACACGGCATCGTATCCGACGAGGCGCTCGCTGATGCCACACTTGACGATTCCCGGCGACTCCGCAAAAAACCGTGACAGCGGGTCTCCCTGTCTGAGCGTCTCGTAATACTCACGCATTCGTTCGGTGGGGCTCATATACGGTCTATCGTCGCCACCCGGTTTGAAGGGCCCGAAGATGGCTCGCTAACGTGGTGTCTGAATCCTCACTGTCAACTGGCGTCTGCGGTGCTGCAAGGGGCAGTATATCTGCCTGCCATCACGTCTCAAATTGCCGGCAGTCGCGGGAGCGCATACGAACAAAGCTGAGTCACTCTCGTGAGGGTGTCACTTCCACGTCACCGAGAAGACTCAATCCTCCTGTTCGCCCGGATCGACTTCGATGATTCGCCCGTCGTCCGTCTCCAACACCTCACGAAGATGCTCGAGATGGTCGTCTGCCTCGTCTCGAAGCCGTTTCGCCTCGGCCAAGCCGACGTCTCCGTCTTCCAGTGTCTCGGCGATATCCCGCAGTCGCTCGATCTGGGCTTCGATTTCATCCGACGTATCAGCCATACAGATAGTAGAATTAAAGAGAATATAAACACGGGTGACGTGGCTCTACGATCACCCGATAGCGCCTGATGAGTGACGCGGCGATTCTCACGAGGGTGTGTCGAGATGCGTGGGCGTACTGCCCCGACGGTGACGGGTAGCGATCGGAAGCCCCGCGCATCAGGACGGGGGTTAACCGACGACCGACGACGTGGGCCCACGACTCACGCTCTCGGCAGCGACTACTCACACTGTTTGACTCGCCCCGTCGGTGAGTATAGCGTCTGCCCGGCTCACGCGATCATCGTGGCCGAGACCACGAGGATCAGTAAAATCAGTAACACGGCGACTGCAACACGCAGACGCTGAGCCTGTGTTGCCCGCCTGGTGGCCTTCAGATCCGCGGACGCAAAGTCAATACGCTGATCGAATCCGTCGAGTCCGGCGGCCACGCGTGACTCATAGGCAGCGTCGATTCGTGCCTCCAGGTCCGCAACCTGCCGTCGCTGCAGATCGCGGGTGGCCGATGTCGTTTCGGTCTCCCGCGCAAGATCGCGAAAGCCGCGGTCGATGCGCCGATCCACGCGGTCGAGCTGCGAGGTCACGAGTGTAGTGTATCCGGTGGCGATTCGCCGCTCAAGTTCGAGTACGCGGTCACGGGTGGATTCCCGTTGCGAGTGGCGGTATTCGACGGCTCTGAGACCGTTTTCGATGCGTCGGCCGAGAGCCTCTGTCCGTTCGTCGGTGATGTCGGTGTATG
>KI543234.1:371500-380250 GCA_000496235.1 uncultured archaeon A07HR60 | reverse complement strand
ATCCATCGGCAGGTGCCGCACCGGTCGTGGACAGGAACTCGAACGCCTTCGAGTACAGCGTGTCACCCGCCAAAATCGCTGTTGACGTGTCGTACTCTTTGTGGACGGCCGGCACTCCCCGCCGGAGGTCGTCTTCGTCCATAATATCGTCGTGGATGAGAGTGAACGACTGGATCACCTCGATCGAGACGGCCATTCGCATCAGATCGAATTCGTCATCGTCGACCGTCGGAAATGCCCGATAATCGACCGACAGTGGCGCGACATCCGCAATCGACTCACCGGCCAGCATCGCCACCGCGGGACGCAGGCGTTTGCCGCCGGCTTCTAAGATGTATCGCGTCGCCTCGTAGAGCCGCTCGGGGTCCGCCATGGACAACTCGTCGTCGATTGCAGTGTCAACCCGCTCTCGACGCTCGCTTACTGCCTCGAGAATCCGCTCGTCCGTGATATCGTGTGTCATTTAATCACCACCTGAATCGTATTCGCGCCGGAGCCGGACTGCGAGTTGGATACGAGGAGTGTCCCGCCAGCGGCAGAGACGTCCTGTCTCGCAGAGACATCCGAGTCAGTGCCAGTGCCGCCGTGCCGGGCCTGCCGTACGGGCCGACGTTCGGCTCGGCGCCAGTTTCGACACCGGATCTCGCATGGGGTTGCCGTCGCGACAATCGGTATCGTGTGCCTCTGTCGTGACTCACACTGGCAGCGAATCCCTCGACCACCCCCACTGTGACCATCTTTACTCGTGTTTGTGACTTCCATTCGCCTACTCCCCCTCTTAACATCGGGAGCTGCAGTCGACCCCCCTGGACTGTACTGGTTGAGACGATTTCTCGCCGCCAGTCTACCTCGACTCGGTGTCTGGCTCGTGAGTGGCACGACCCATAGTTAGCCGAGTTATCCGGGGGTTCTCAGTCGGAAATTTATGTTGAACTGTTAAAAACTGGTGGGGTTTTGTGAACTACCCTACCTTACTCGCTCACGGCTGACGCCGTTCGCTCCGTGAGGGTAGGGCTTCCTGCTTCCACGACGCGCTTTGCAGAGACAGGTGTCTCCACAGCGAGCGCAGTCTCCACAGGCGGTGATTCGGAGTATCCCACTCCTATATTTTCGAGACCGCGAGAAAAAATGTTCCACGCCGCGTTCGCGTCCCTGTCCGCCTCAAATCCGCAGGCAGGACAGGAATGTTCACGGACCCACAACGGCTTGTCCGTCGAAACACCACACGACGCGCACTCTTTCGTCGTCCCTTTCGGGTCCACGGCGACGAAGTGCGTGCCTTCGCGCTCGCACTTGTATTCGAGCAACGAAAGGAACGTTCCCCACGCGGCAGACGCCGTGTTGCGGCTGTTCGACGGCGATTCCATCATCCCCTTCACGTTCAGGTCTTCGACCGCCACGAGGTCGTACTCCCGAGCGTAGTACGCTGAGAGCTTGTGCAAGAAGTCGCGGCGCTTCCGACGGAGATCAGCGTGACACTCCGCAACGCGCCGCCGTTGTTTCTCGTAGTTGTTTGACCCGTGTTGCTTCCGCGAGAGCTTCCGTTGCTCGCGCTCCAAGCGTTCACGCTCGTCGGAGAGGTCGAGCGACCCGACCGCCGTGCCGTCGGTGTCGTGGGCGTACTTGAGAATCCCTACGTCGACGCCGACGCACTTCTCGGGGTTCTCAGGCGGTTCGGGCGGCTCACGGTCCATTTGGACGCCGAACGTGGCGAACCACTCGCCCGTCGGTTCCTTCTTGACCGTGACCTGTTTGAGTGTCGCGTCGTCGGGGATGGCGCGGTGGAGCCGAATCGGTATGTCCGCGAGTTTCGAGAGTGACAGGACAGCCTGACCGC
The DNA here is from genome assembly GCA_000496235.1 of uncultured archaeon A07HR60. Taxonomy (GTDB): domain Archaea; phylum Halobacteriota; class Halobacteria; order Halobacteriales; family Haloferacaceae; genus J07HR59. The sequence continues at coordinate 378,413 of KI543234.1, read as the reverse complement.
CCTTTTTGTCGAGCTTGAAGCCAGACTGACTGTAGGTGAAACTGCGGAACTCCCGTGGTGGCTTCCACTTGAGTTGACCGACGCCGTAGCCGTTCTCTTTGAGTTTGGAGAGTCCGTTGAGGTTGTCGAACAGGCGTTCCACGACGGTTTGGAGAACCTTCGAGTACACGTCCGAGAGGCCGTCCCACCACTTTTTGAGGTCGGGTAGCTCCGACCGTAGCGTGGTCATGGACGGCAGTTCGCCGTGTTCGTCTTGGGACTCGTTGAGGCGGTAGAGTGTGTGGTTGTACAGTTGCCGACACATGTCTCGGTGGCGGTCCAACTCCTCGCGGTGGGCGTCGGACGGCTTGAGACGGTACTTGTAGGCGTAGTACATGGCTCTCTACTCGCGTTGGTCCTCGACGTACTGTTTCAGCAGATCCAGCGACACCTGCCCCGTCGAGATGAGGCAGTACGAGTCGTTCCAGAACGAGTCGCCCCACAGTTCGGTCTTCAGTTCGTCCGCGTACTCGTTGCGGATACGACGGGCGGTAGCGCCCTTGACCGTGTTGATGAACTTCACGAGGTCTGTGGTTGGTTTCGCTCGGAACAGGATGTGTACGTGGTCGTCCTCGCCGTCGAGGTTCGTCACTTCGACACCGTAGTTGTCCGTGAACCCGCTGATGACCTCGTGAATGAATTGGGTTCGCTCTTCGGTTAGCACTCCGCGCCGATACATCGTAGTGAGTATCAGGTGGTAGTGCAGGGAGTACGTCGAGTGCGCTCCCGAGTCGAGGTCGTCTTCCATTGGGTTCGTTCAATACTATGCTATCCTACTGCAAAAACGTTACGACAGCGTGGGCCTGTGGGCCTGCAACCGTAGAGTGTATGAGAACCGTGCGGCGCTGTATCCCCTCCCTGCTCGCGCCTTCCGTTCGGTCGGCGCTCGCTGAGGAAGGGGGCTTAGCGCCTCAATTCAGCTAAATGACAGCTGCCACTATCCGTCCGCACCCGCCCAGTACAGGCTTGACAGCGAGACGAGTCCCGGTACGTTTAAACAGGCAAAGCATGCTTTCCTATTTATGAGCGGCCGACCATTAGATGTGTTAGAGGCGGCGCTGGAAGACCCTGTGACGGTTCAGTTGAAAGACGGAACGGCGTATTACGGAGAACTCGGGGGATACGACCAGCATATGAATCTCGTGCTTGATCCTGGTGAAAACACTGACGCGCGACTCGAAGACGGGACCGAGGAATTCGCCGTGGCAGTTGAAGACACAACGATTATCCGTGGCGACAACGTCGTCACAATCAAATCATGACGGGATCTGGAACCCCCTCTCAGGGCCAAAAAAACAAGACGGTTCATGTGAAGTGCCGCCGCTGTGGTGAAGCCTCATACCATCTGAAGAAAGAGCGATGTTCGTCGTGCGGCTTCGGGAAATCCGCGAAGCGTCGAGAGTACGCCTGGCAGTCCAAAACCGGCGACAACTGACACGTCGCGAGCGGAAGCCCACGGCTTGAGCCGTGGGTTGAAGCGACATCACAGCCGACTGTTCCACCGTCACTGACTGGCTGCATCCCTCAACATTACTCTTCCAGCAACCTTACGAGAAAATAAGTAAGACGGCGAAACCGTGGCAGTTGGGTTGGGTTGTCTGCCCGTTGGACGAAAGGCTCCCACACCGTTCCTGCGAAGGCGTCCGCGTCGCCCGCGAGGGCAATCACAAAGCAACCCTGCGCCGGCTTGAAACGCACTGCCACACGGTGTGGCGGAGCGTTGGGTCGATGGCCCGACCCGCGGTCTCGGGGCAGAACAGTCCCGAGAGACAACAGTCGCTGGGAGTGGAGACGGCCTGCAATGGCGAACACACCAGACCCCAGATGGGGCCAACCCAGAGCCCGCGAACCAGAGTCCCCGTGAGCGGAATTTGCCGTCGGGTGTGGAATCACCAGGATGCCCACCACGAACGGAATCCCACGACATGGCTTCAGCCGTGGGAGGAGGTCAATCACTGATTTCTTTCGCCTTTCATCGACGAATCGCGATTGACTTCTGACCGATCGATATTGCTGTGAGTGTCAGCAGAGACGACTCCCCTGACCCTGCCAGCCAACCAGCAGACTGCTGTTGCGGTCATCCTGTGATTTCACTCAGTTAGACAAGTAGGCTGAATCCCTCAGCCTCGGCTGTGTGAGAATCGAGAGCAGAAAGCAAAACGAAAACCCGAAGCTGGTGACGAATCACTGTTACTTCGAGACACTGTCAGTCGTTATACTGCACGTCGGACGAGTTGAACTGTGTGACAGGCCCGGAAGAGTAATTCAGATCCGGCCGACGTTTTCCACAGAGACAGACTCGGTCCCCTCGACGCCCGAGAACGCTTCTTCGACAGCCTCTGTTCCACCTGCGTCGTCTGGAACCACAACCGTCGGAATAAGTGCCACGAGCCCGAACGCTACGTCGTCGCGTTTCACACCGTTGATTTCAGCTCCCTCTGGAAGGGATTCCTCCAGTCGGTCCTGAAGCTCGTCAAGATCAATATCTGGGCTCTCTGGCATCACTTTGATGCCTGCTGCTACTTTCCCCATCGTCAGGGCCCCCTGAAGCCACAGTCCGGACACTCGTAGAGGTTGCTTTGTTTCCGACAGGTGGCACAGCGGCTAATTTGGGTCCCGCAAATGGGGCAATTAAATGTCGCGGCTTTCATGCCCGCGGTATTGATGCCGCAGGATTCGCACTTGTGAGCCGCATGTCTGTGGGCTTCGCTCATAGTCAAAAAACCGGGGCAGCGGTCTTAATGGTTATGAAGCCTATCGGGTTCGGAACGCTCGTCGTCTGCCGGTGTCTCCTCACCGGCATGCACAGGCCCCCTGTGAGGCCGCTCGATGCAGACTACCGCACAAGTCGCCACCCAGGACGGATTCAGACGGATAGCAAGGCCTGCCTGACAGGGCCTAATCTTGAGACCCCCCTCCACCGGCCACTGGCAATCGCATTTCGAATTCGGGCCTAGGAGGGTGAGACGGTATCGCCACTGTGCCAGACCCACTCTCGGTGGTACAGGCCAGTGTTTGGGAGTTCGGTGCCCAGCCGGTACACGGGAAGACCTCAGCCCAGGTGTGTCAAGATCAGCGGGCCAATCAGCACGGCCATGAGATGGACTCGTCGGGCTCCAAATCGGGCCGGAACGAGCCCGATGATTGTAGCGACGGCGAAACATCCGACCCCGACCGGACCGGCAAAGAGGGCCGATAACGCCACCAATCCAACGAGGACGGTGGCCGACACGACGGTGTGATTAAGCCGTCGGACGAGCGCGAGATACCGATCGCCAACGACAATGACGACCGCAAACCCAGCGATTGCGCCGGCTACGACAGCACACAGCAGTGTGGGGAGCGCGAGTGGGACTGGCAATTCATCGAGAGCGACCATGACACCGGTTCGGGGCGCTCCAATCACGACGAGCGCGAACAGCGCGAAGACGGCGTTACTGGTATCAGCCCCACTTGAGGCGACGATGAACCCCCGATCTGCACTGTCAGCAGACACCGCCGGCAGCGATAAGATGGCCGCTATGGCGGCTGACACACCAGGAAGAAAGCCCACGCCGGCTCCTGCTAATGAACCCCCGAGAGCGGCCGAACCCAATCCGCGGGGAGACATCCGAATCGTGGCGTCTGCCTGTGGCGGTATCCCACCACCTTTGGCAGCATCTATCAGAACCGGCGCTCCGAAGAGCCCGGCAAACAGTGGGGTCAACACGCCGCCGACCGGCAGCGGTCCATCGGGTGACAGATCTAGCGTAACCATGCCCAGGCCAGCCGAGAGAAGCACGGCCAGAACACCACCAACTTGGGCCCGCCGGGTAGGCTCGGTTACCAACAGGAAGCAGACCACGCTCGCAAGAATCAGCGGAATCCACGCTCGAATGATGGGGTACGTTCGCCCGACGACCCACGTGACCGGCACCGCGAGTGGAATAGCCAGTGCCACAGCGAGGAGACTCCCGACAGCCGACAGTCGGAGCGCCTCACGACCACGGCCTGCAATCACCAGCCGGTGGCCGGGCAGCGCCGCGACGGCTGTCGACCCGTCGGGAACCCCGAGCGCGAGTGTCGGGACGATATCGACGAACGTGTGGACGACACCTGCTGCCAACATAGCCGTTCCAACGAGTAGCGGATCGGCCCCGATAGACGGCGCGACTGTAGCCATTACGAGTGCGAAATTGTTTGCGTGCAGACCTGGCACCAGACCGCTGAGACTCCCGCAGACGACTCCCGCAGCGATCCACAGGACGGTCGCGGCCGCGAATCCGGGATCTGCAACCAATCTGATCATCGGCTCCACTGCGCGCAGATGGCTGCTTTCCCCTACTTAATCTCGAAGGCGTTGCCGCGAGCTAGCGGCGACTCCGGGCCCATATACACCGCTTGAGGTACCGCTTGAGACCGTCCGAGCGGGGACTCACCGGCACCAAGTCGCCCAGAAGCCTGTGACTACGGTCCCGACAGCACGTCCACGACTGCTACCGCGGGTCTCTCGTCTTCAAGAGATGGGAGCTGCCAGTCCTTCGCGATGTCGGCTCAGCGATCGAACTCGGGGTCACGCCCCTCGTTGAACGCCTCAACAGCCTCTTGATGTTCGGTGTCGGTGACACAATCCCACTGGTATTCAGCTGCTAGCCGGCAATACTCTTCGAATCCTGTTTCGGGGTCGATCAAATCGTTCGTCCGGCGGACGGCGATGGCGGGCTTGGCGGCAATCTCCGCAGCGAGGTCTCTCGCCTCCTCGAGCGCATCGTCGGCTTCGGTCACCGCCAGACCCATATCCACGGCGTCTGCCGGGGTGATATCTCTCCCTGTCAAGAGGTACTCTTTGGCCTTGGCCTCTCCCACGAGGCGGGGAAGTAACCACCCACCACCATCCCCGGGTACAAGACCAATATTGACAAACCCTTCACGAAGCACACTCTCGGTCCCCACGACTCGAAGATCACACGCGAGTGCGAAGTCACAGCCGGCACCAATTGCCGGCCCATTGACTGCGGCGATCGACGGCTTCGAAAGCCCGCGCAACGAACTGACAACTTGCTGGATTAACCACAGGTACGCGCCGTATTCCGCTGGGGTCTGGTCGTCCCAGTCGGGCATCGCGGTCGTGTCGGCGCCTGCACAGAACCCCTCGCCCGCACCTGTCACCACCAGCGTGTACACCGAGTCGTCGTTTGCAACAACCCGCAGAAGTTGGTTTAATTCCAGAATTGTCGCCCGAGTGAACGCGTTGTACACGTCTGGCCGGTCGATAGTGATTGTCGCGATACCCGCGTCAACCTCGTACTGGACATGGTCGTACTCGCTCATGCCTGCCCAGTGTGAAGGCTCCCTCTTGAAGCCAACTAGTCACCTCCTACTGTCTGCACGTCAGCGATTGGGTGTCTCCGTCGCAGCCACTCGATCTGCGTGTCGCAAGTCTCTACGAGGATATGAAGCTAGCCGTTATCCACCTTCTGAACTTGCATTGACATCTACAGCCAGCCGGCCGCAGGTCGTGCCCCGGGCTCTTGAGCAGTGATATCGGGAGAATCTACCGGCCGATCAGACGGCGTTATTCGCTTTCTTCCGGGTAATGTACCCAGCAATCCGATTGCGCACGCCCTTGGATTCGACGTTTGTCAGGATGTCTACGCTTTCTTTGTTCGTATCAAACTCCTCGTTGAACGAGTCTGGATGTTGCTCGAGGAGGACAGTCCCGAGTTGCTTGATGTATTTCGGCTTGATAGCCATGATACTAGTGCCTCTGGCGCGGACTAAAAGCATTCGTTGTCGATACCGGCTCCCAGCGCGTCCGGTTATCACGGGTGACAACCTCACCGACGTGTGGAATGTCTCGGTGAGGGTCTCCCGTCACGCTTGCCCCGAATCCACCGTGACGGTCGCGATTCGGCCAGCCTGCTGTCGACTCACTGATCGAACTGCGGTGGGGAGCGGCCCGCGGAGAGTCGGTCCCGCCACCCAGTTTCGGTATCGAGCGTGGCGAAAGCGGTCCGCTCGTCGTCTCCCCCGCACTTCTCGACCGTCTCTGCGAAGTAGACTAACCGGTCCAGAAGAACGTCTGTTGGGTACGCATCGACATCCAGTCGGGAGGCAGCAACGGTTGCGTCGATCACGGCACCGAATCCACGATTGATCGTGGGGACGCGTTGACGACGGACGGTCGAATCCACGGGCGTCAATTCCCAGTCGACCCAGGGAGTGTCTCCTTGCTCGCCCGAGCCGACCGCTTCCACGTCAATCTCGACCCAGGCGTCAGCACCCGGCAGTACCGGTGTATCAGCTTCGCGAATCGTCACCGCGGCGTCGACGAATTCGACTGGGTCGGTGGTGAACTGAATCACTCCCGACTCCCGCTCGTTGAAGTTCCGCCAGGTGCGTGTCCGACCCCATGTTCGTGCTGTCACCGGGTCACCCACTTGATCGGGAGCGTGGAGACCCAGTGCCGCCATATTCCACCGCTCGTTAGGACCGAGGGTCGCAACGACAGACTCCGTCACTCCACGGACAGCGATGGGCCAGTCTGGCGTGGCGTCACCGTGAGCGCCGGATCCGTCGATCGACGGATCTACCGGGTGATCTGATGGGTTAGTCATACCTCCAGCCCTCGTTCCAGTGCGACGAACAGAGCAGCGGCGGTGACATCTGCAGTCGTCCCCGGATTGATCCCGTCGGCAGCGAACTCCGCTGCCAGCGTCTCCGCCTCGCGAAGATTCTCTATCCTCCCGGCCCGCTGCTGGACCGTTTCAGCCGTCTCCATCCCGTGTTCGGTGGCAACGAGTGTGTCTGGTTCGCCCGCAAGCAATCTAAGGAACGCTCGTGCCGCCCGCTCCGGAAGCGGACCCTGGCCCTCACGTATCTTGGTCGCGGCATC
>KI543234.1:369775-371480 GCA_000496235.1 uncultured archaeon A07HR60 | reverse complement strand
CCCCTTGTCGAAACGCCTCGCCGACGGCCGCGCCTGACTCGGCTGCTCGCAGCCCGCGGCCACTCCCCACGGCACCGGCCATGAAGTGCTCGAATCGGAGGCCGTCCAAGTCGCGGCGTCTGTCGACATTGCCGGGTTTCGGCGTCCCCGAGACCTCCGCGAGTAACGCCAGCTGGGCGTTCTCAGCGGGCGAGCGAGGGTCTGGATGCGCAGGGTGTCCTGACCCCTCAGACGGCGCGTGCTCGCCAGCCTTGGCCTGATTACTGTCTCTGTCTTGACTCCCATCGTGGGTTCTGGTCGGATCTTGGTGCTGGTCTCGATCTTGCTCTTGCTCACGATTCTGGGCTCGGTCTGAGTGTTGATCGTTTGCTTGGTATTCTGTACGAGCCTGGTCTTGGTTTCGCTCATCCGGTACCGTCCGCTCGTCCTGACTCTCGTCGTCTTGGTTGTGGGTCATTGGATCTGTTCGTCGGGATATCCGTCGACAGCCGCCGCGACGCGCGACATGACTTCAGGGTCGTTACTGGGGCGGCCGACGCTGACCGCGTCGGCTCCATGTTCGAGGTAGGTGTGGGCCGTGTCTCGATCGCGGACGCCGTTGTTGGCGATCACCGCAATATCCGTCGCCTCCGCGATGGTACCCACCATCGGTTCGCTGTCCATCGCATCAACATGAATCATCGATCCACCAGCGTTCTGGATAAGCCGCGCAGTCGCCTCGAGATCCACGTCCGACAGTTCCGTGCGGAGTTTGACGCTGACGTCTGCGCCCGTCGCGGCCGCGGTCGCCACGTAGTTCTGCAGTCGCTCAGGCTCCGCGAGCAAAGCCTCTCCACACCCAGCCTCGCACAGTTCTGGCTGCCGGCAGTGGGCGTTGATCTCAGCGATTGCCCCGCGGTCGGCACAGATCTGGGCGGCTCGCTCCAGTGGCTGCACCGTCGCACTCCGCAGGTTAAATCCTGGGCGGACTGAGACTGACTCGATGGCGTCTAATTGTGACTCGATGAAGCTGAACGGGTCCTCTGGGAGGTACTCGTTCCGGCCCCGCCGAACGAGGTCTCGGGCGGCTGCTCGGCTCGCAGTATCTAGCGAAATCCCGCCCAAAAACGCCGCCCCGATGTACTCGTCGACGGCCGAGGCCCATCTGGCGTCGGCTTCACCGCTGAGACTCGCGATTGCGACAGCAGGGGTGAATGGGACGGTCTCTCGGCTTGCACTGGGCGATTCTGGCGGGGTCATGCCGCAGCCTCCAGCGCGTCTTGGACGGCCTTTGCAACCCGGTGAGCGTCGTCATCGTCGTCAATACGCGTATCGGTTCTCACGACTGGCCGGTCGAGAGTCGTCGCATCTGCGGTGTCGAGGACGAACGCGTCGGCGAATGGGTAAGCGGTAGCAACACCCGCTGTCGACGGGTCGTACCCGACTCCAGCCATGAGGTCGGCTGCCGGGCCTGAAAACACCTGATCGCCGATAAACGGCGATACGGCCACTACTGGGACGTCCTCCAGTGCCGCCTGGAAACCAGGCACGGCGAGCATCGGCCCAATCGAGGTGACGGGATTCGACGGGCCAATCACGACCGACTCGTCCAGCGCCGTCAACGCCGCCGGCGCCGGGTCTGCCGACGCCGCCCCGCGGAACTCGACGTCCGACACCTCAGGTTCCCCTTGCCGGGCGACCCAGAACTCCTGAAAGTGCATTGGTC
>KI543234.1:367529-369755 GCA_000496235.1 uncultured archaeon A07HR60 | reverse complement strand
AACTCGCCGACACCGGAGAAGCGCCGCACCGGGATAACGCTCGACCGGCGGTTTGGGCGTCATCAGAGAGATATCGGGGGCCTCCCTCGACTCCCACGTCGCCAGCGAGTCGCTGAAGTTCCTGATGGGTCTCGGTGGAATCGCCCTCAATCCCCCACCATCGGTCGCGGTCCAGAACCCCTCCGCGGTCGAACAGGACCGTGTCGATATCTGGACAGACGAATACCCCACCCAACTCTACGTCGTCACCGGTATTCCCGATGACAGTGATATCACTGGGATCCCACACTCGTGTCGCCCCGTCGAGAAGCTTTGGCGTCCCGGTACCGCCGGCGAGAAATGTGGTCATACACAGAACACGAGCCCCGCTAATTAGTATCCTGCTACCCGCTCTAGCTGTCTGGCTCGACAGCCGACGCCGACTGGACCGGTGGTGCCACTTCGTGCAGAGTGCCCGACGGCCGCCGGAGGATTCGGCCGTGGAGGGACCACACGTCCGGAACGACCATACCTGCCGCAGCCGTGCGACTATCTATGGAGAGCCGACAGACGCGACAAGCAGTGCTGGACGCGCTCGCGGAGGGGCCGGTATCCGGCCCCGAGTTGGCATCTCGGCTAGATGTTTCGCGGGCGGCCGTCTGGAAAACCGTCGACTCGCTTCGTGACGCGGGATTCACTATCGACGGGACACCCGCTGGGTACGTTATGCGAGAGCCACCAGCGTACGGACAGTCAGCCATCCGGTACGGTCTTGAAGCTCCATTCACAATCGACTATCACGACGAGATCGACTCGACTAACCGGCGCGCGCGCAATCTTGCAGCGGGTGATCACTCAGACGTTGCAGTGGTCGCGGACCGGCAGACTGGGGGTCGGGGCCGGTTAGATCGGGACTGGTCGTCGCCGTCAGGGGGTATTTGGATGTCACTCCTCCAGCGACCCGATATTCCACCGGCACACGCACCGGCGCACACGCTGGCAGCCGCCGTCGCGACGACCCAGACCTGCCGAGAAGCCGGCGTGGATGCCCACATCAAATGGCCCAACGATGTCCTCGTCGGGGGACAGACGACACAAAACGACACAGAGGCTGTCTCCGATGGTGCACACCCTCCGGCTGAGTCAGCAGAGACCACCCGGCGTGGGGGCCACAAACTGGCCGGTATTCTCACCGAGATGGAGGGTGAGGCCGACCGGATCTCGTGGCTTGTGGTGGGTATCGGCGTGAATCTGAACGTGGATGCTGCGGGGCTACCATCGACCGCGACCAGCCTGCAGACGGAAACTGGGATTGTGGACCGGCGCCAATTCCTTCAGCGTCTACTTGAGCGATTCGCCGATCTGCGCGCTGATCTGACGGCGGTCCTTCCTGCCTGGCGCGAGTACGCGAGCACACTCGGAACCCGGGTCAGGGTCCATCTCAACACTCCAACACCGACTGCCACCGAGACCAACCGTGACGACCCCGAGTCGTCGGCCGACAACCGGGTCGTCGAAGGTCGCGCGGTCGATGTTGAATTCCCTGGTACACTGGTGATTGACACCGGTTCCGGGCTACAACGTGTCCACGCGGGTGACTGTGAACATCTCCGCTCGGATGCCTGATCCGACAGTTCTCGCTGCGAATGCAGCCCATCACTGCGCGGGGTTCAGCTCCGGATCGTCATGGATACCCCGGTGTTGACTGGTTCTTCTGCCACGTGCCCCGTCTGCTCCGGAAGCCATCTCGAACGAGTGAGGTCGTCCCAATCGCACAAAATCCGGAGTAGAGTCTTGCAAAATAGCATAGAGTACAGTCTTCGCTATAGAAATTCTCTAATCGAGAAACCTCGGCGCGAGACGCGCCGGGTACATTCCCCAGTTCCCTTTCCTCTATTTCAGTGGTGCTCGATTGGCTTGCGAGTCACAACCACCACGTTTTCTAACCAACGTCTAGGTTCATAAATCATATGAACATATAGCAGAAATGTATGGTTCGTCCGTCGGCTCACGTCTGAAGTGAACTACCCCACCCTACTCGCTCACGGCTCGCGCCGGTGGCTCGGTGAGAGTGGGGCTTCCTGCTTCTCTGACAGCAGTTGGAGAGACAGAAGCTGTTCTCCTGGCTCCACAGCGGTGCCAGGTCTCCACGGGCGTGAATGCGGAGTGTCCCAGTCCCACTCCTCCTCGAGAGTGACACACCGAAGATGAGGCGTGACCGCTTTCTGTCGGGCTCGAAGCCACGCG
>KI543234.1:365973-367479 GCA_000496235.1 uncultured archaeon A07HR60 | reverse complement strand
TGCCTCAGCGAACCCGCAAGTTCACAGCCGCAGTCATCAGGAGTGCCGGATAACTGACGGAGGAATCCCACCGCTTCAGGGGTGGGAGGAGGTCAATCGTCGTCAGCTCCCACCCTGAGGAGAGGACGTATTTTTCGTACAACGTTCCATCGAGATGCGACGGCGTTTGATAATCGAGTTCGACCGTCGCTCCCGTGGTCGCGAACGTCGCATCGTGCTTGGAGAACGTGCCTGCTCGCGTGTCGTAAGTCAGTACCCACGACTCGCTCGTCTCCCACGTTGGCTTGCTGATACGCTCGCCACGCTTCCATGCTTTCTTCACAGAGTCCATCGAATTTGTTACGTCTTTGATGGATTTCTGCACGAGATTCGCATGGAGCCCATCGGTCTCTTCACGAAGGTCGTGGTACAGGGCCGACTCGACCTCGCTTTTGTCAGTCACGATGTCGTCGGGTTGCTTGGGAGCTTGCCAACAGTAGTTGCTGGCTCGCTCACGGCAGTACTGGTATTTGTCAACGGTTCGGTGGAAGCGCTCACACTCGTCGCTCGATGGCTTTTCGAGTGGAACAATGAGTGTTCTATTTGCGTCCACCACTAGATATTATTACAATCGCAGGGCGATTTAAAATACTCGGATGTCAGGCAGCTGTCCCACATTTTTTGCGTCAATTTCGTCGGATTCCTCCCACCCCTAAAGGGGTGGGCTTCCTCCTCGCACAGCTGTGAGACCGCCTCGGGGTCGAGCCCCGAGGCACTCGGCCTGTTCCGCCTGTAGACGACAGCCAAACCAGGGTGTCTTGCTCACAGAGTCGGTCTGATGCGTTCCAGCGACGCGTGAGTGTCGAGCGCCCGGCTGTGCGATCGAAACTCGGGAGATTAGTCTGGTCAGTCTGCGGGTGACGGTACCTCTTCGCCGTCGTACTCGTCTGGCAGGTCTCCGTGCACTTCTGCCGGGGTGAGATAGCACTGGGGGTCTGGTGCCGTCAGATCACCTGTTGCGGCGACGGCGCGAAGCCGGGACGCGCCCCGGCAGATTCCCTGGTAACGACATTCCGCGCATTTCCCGGACAAATGCGTGCTCCGAGTGCGGAGAAACTCTACCAGTGGGTTAGAGTCGTCTTCCCAGATCGCATCAAACGAGCGGTCACGTACGTTGCCGAGACTGTACCCCTGCCAGAACTGCGTGAGATGAACATTCCCGCGATAATCGATATCGGCGACGCGTTCCCCGGCTGGGTCACCGCCGTTCTGCGCCAGGTATCTGTACACGCGGCGAGCGTGAGTCTCACCGAATTTCTCACGCGCGAACTCAACAAGATACGCGGCATCGGCGTAATTGCCGACGAGCAGCGTTTCGATCTCTTCACCCCGGTCGTGGTACGCGAGCGTAAGCTCGCACAGACGCCTGACGGCCGCTCGCTTGGCAGTCGAGTCGAGATCTGCATCTGCGATGTCGGCACCACGTCCGCCATACGCGAGATGATAAAAGCAGAACCGGTCGACACC
>KI543234.1:314597-365923 GCA_000496235.1 uncultured archaeon A07HR60 | reverse complement strand
GCGAGTTTTCTGGGTCATGAGACTCACTATGAATTTCGGGCATTCAAAGCGTCACACCGTTGACACTGCTCTATCCCGGTCGGTCGGAACAGATACTAACGGATAGGCCGGAGAGTTTGTTCGGCCTGATGGGAACGGGAGTTTCGATTTCAGATTCTGTATGCTGGACCGTCCCTACACTGCGAACAGCCTGGAGTGAGTGACGACTGTGCCCGCTCATCTCAAACGTCGGTGAATCGTGACTCCCGCGCCTCTGTCGTGAAGCGAGGGATGCTGACAGCGAGGAACGTAGCAATTGTGGTCGGTCCAGTCTGCGCGAGCCGGCGTCACATTTGCTTTCCCGGCCGTTGACCTCCAAGCCTTCCGACCGCCGGGGTTTTACAAGGTGTAACTCCCATCTCAAGGCTATATGACAATCTGCAGTGCACCAGGGAAAGTGTACCTTTTCGGTGAACACGCCGTGGTGTACGGCGAACCCGCGGTGCCGTGTGCAATCGATCGCCGAGCGACAGTCGAGGTCACACCGCGTGAAGACGACCACATCCGGGTCACCGCAGAGGATCTGTCTCTCGACGGATTCACAGTGGAGTACACCGGTGAGACCGGTGGCGACGCAGTGGATCTCGACGTGTCACAGTCGCTGGTCGAGGCGGCGATGGCGTACATCGACGCGGCAGTCCAGCAGGCGCGGGCGGCAGCAGACGCCCCGAACGCGGGATTTGACATCCGGGTTGACAGTGAGATCCCGCTCGGAGCGGGGCTCGGCTCTTCGGCAGCCGTGACGGTGGCCGGTATCGACGCGGCCACCCGAGCACTCGGTGAGCCACTCGACCGGCGACAGATCGCAGACCGGGCGTATCGAGCCGAATTTGACGTTCAAGACGGCCAAGCTTCGCGAGCTGACACGTTTTGCTCGGCGATGGGCGGTGCCGTCCGGGTCGAAGACGACAGTTGCGAACCAATCGACTGCCCGCCACTTCCGCTCACAGTCGGGTTCGATGGTGGTGCGGGAGACACCGGTGAGTTAGTGTCGGGAGTCCGGCGCCTTCGAAGTGAGTATGACTTCGCCGAGGACACGCTCCGAGCAATCGGCGACGTGGTACGGGAAGGCGAGCAAATCATGCGCGAGACGGTGGAGGGATCCCAGCTCACGGCAGCTGGCCAGCGCGAACTCGGCCGACTCATGAACTTCAATCACGGACTGCTCTCGGCGGTGGGCGTCTCGGCGCGATCGCTGGATCAGATGGTATGGGCCGCCCGGGAGGCCGGCGCTCACGGCGCGAAACTCACCGGCGCCGGCGGGGGCGGTTGTGTCGTCGCGCTGGGCGAGTCAGCTCAAACGCGTACTGCACTGGAGTACACGCCGGGCTGTCACCGAGCGTTCACGACAGAGGTAGCGAGTGACGGAGTGCGGCCACAGGAGTCAGACTCATGACCTCACCACGAGACCAGACTGACTCTGACGCGAGTGAGATGCCAGAGCTAGTCATCCTGAAACTCGGGGGGAGTGTAATCACCGATAAGGACCGCCCAGAAACGCTCGACAGCGCCGCCTTGGAGGCGGCAGCCTCGGCCATCGCTCGACGACTGGACGGCTCACTGCGCCGTCTCGTCGTGATTCACGGCGGCGGCAGTTTCGGTCACCATCACGCGAGTGCTCACGGCGTCACCACCGACACTGGGACATCTCACCCCGACGCGATACTCGATATCCACGGCGCTATGACAACACTCAACCGGTCCGTTCTCGACCGACTGCACGCTGAGGGGGTCCCCGCGCTTCCTGTTCACCCACTCTCCGTGGGAGCTCGGGCGCGTGATGGCGAATTCACGATGCCAGCGGCAGCCGTGAGAGGGATGCTTCGGGAAGGCTTCGTGCCGGTTCTCCACGGTGACGGTGTAGTCCACACTGGAGAGGGTGTCACAGTTCTTTCCGGTGACGAACTGGTGGTGTCGCTGGCAGACGAGCTCGGAGCCGGCCGTGTCGGCGTCTGTTCTACCGTGCCCGGCGTACTCGACGGCGAGGAGGTCATCCCGGAGATCAGTTCCTTCGAGGCCGTCGCGGATCTCCTCGGCGAGAGTGCGTCGACGGACGTGTCTGGTGGGATGGCCGGCAAGATCCGCCAGTTGCTGTCGTTAGAAGCGCCCGCACAGGTGTTCGGTCCCGACCGATTGGACGCGTTTCTCGCGGGCCAACAGCCCGGTACCTGCGTCAGGTAATCCCCGTCATTTGTAGCCGCCCACTCTGCCATTCGAGAGAGTTTCGTACCCATTCTTCGACCGTAGTAGGCCACTCGGCTGGCGGTCCTGCGTTCAAACGGGCTGTCTCCGTTGCCGAGGCCACTCGCTCACAGTATCTAGTGAGACCCGCGCCTCGTTTCAGAGAACGTTCGACCGGGAAACTTCGAACGCGCGGCTGATTACACCGAATTGAGGCGTCACGGCTCCTGTGTGTCATGACTCACTTCCCGCCGTCTGACGACACCGGCGTTGTTGGCGACGTTTTCTGTGACGAGTCTGAACGCGTCACCTGTTGGGTCCCTCTGCTCGAGCACCGTCGGTTCGCCACCGTCGCCCGCTTTTCTGACGGAGGGATCCAGCGGGATCCCGCCGAGGAACGGGAGGTCGCTCCGTTCCGCGAAGGCCTTGCCGCCGCCAGACCCGAATATCTCGTGAAACGAGCCGCAGTCCGGACACTCGAAGCCAGCCATATTCTCGGCCACGCCCAGCACGTTTGTATCGTGTTTGCCAAACATCTGCAGGCCCTTCTCGGCGTCGTCCAGAGCCACTTCCTGTGGCGTGGTCACGATCACTGCCCCGGTCAGCGGGACTGTCTGGAGAATCGTCAGCTGTGTGTCTCCGGTACCTGGTGGAAGGTCGAGAATCATGTAATCGAGACCACCCCACTCGACGTCTTCGACAAGCTGGGTGATGATCTTGTGAACCATCGGCCCCCGCCAGATAACGGGATCATCGTCGCCAACGAGAAAGTCCATACTCATCAGACGCACCCCGAATCGCTCAGGTGGGGTGATCGTCTCACCATCTGTCCGGGGCCGGTCTTTCGCTGCGACCATTCGCGGGACGTTCGGCCCGTAAATGTCGGCGTCGAACAGTCCCACACTTGCCCCCAACTGGGAGAGGCCAGCGGCGATATTGACTGCCAATGTCGACTTGCCGACGCCTCCTTTTCCAGATGCGACTGCGATGATGTTTTTCACGCCCGGTAGAACCTGATCGGTGGCTGACCGTCGACCAGGAATTCGAGCGCTAAGGTCGGCTTCTAAGCCGACTGCAGATAGTTCCTCTCGAACCGCGTCGGCAATCTCCGTCTCATTAGGAGCATATGGGGCGCCTAACGCCAGTGATACGCGGGCGACATCCCCCTGCAACTCCACCCCGTTGACCAGTCCCAGTGACACGATATCGTCGCCGAGGTCGGGGTCGGTGACCGCTCGCAGCCGGTCACGAACCGCGTCTTCGTCCATGGTAGTAGTGGGCTGACTGCGGGAATAAGGATTGTGTCAGCCGACTCGCGGTCCCGCCAGCCAATCTGTGCATGACACAAATCCGGATACTTTGGGGGCTGTGACGACCCCGACGTATCGACCGATTCTTGGTAATTTACCCGTGATATACGGGTCATCAAACTGTGAAACTCTTATACGGACACCCGCCAGATGACGGACATGTACGACGCTATTATTTTCGACAACGACGGGGTTCTCGTCGGCCGGACCCCGTTCGATACGCTTCGGGAGGCCGCCTGGACGGCTTTCGAATCGATGGGTATCACAGATCCGGATCCCGACCACGTGGAGACCGTCGCCGTGGGAACCACACCGGAAGAACTCACATCGATTTGCTCGACATATGGGCTCGATCCCGCGGAGTTCTGGCGTGTACGTGACGATGTGACGACACAGGCTCAAATCGAAGATGTCCACGCCGGCCGCAAGACTCTATACGATGATCTGGCTGCGCTTCGCTCGCTGGACGTGCCGCTCGGTATCGTGTCCTCGAATCAACAGGCGACGATCGACTTTCTGATGGATCATTTCGACCTTGACGCCCGATTTCGCACGGCGTACGGGCGGGAACCGACGCCTGCCGGATTGAGACGCAAAAAGCCGGATCCGCATTATATTGAGCGTGCTCTCGACGACCTCGGGGCGGAGACAGCACTGTTCGTCGGAGACAACGAATCAGATATCACCGCCGCACAGGCCGCCGATATTGATTCGGCATTCATTCGCCGTCCACATCGCCGTGACTGGGATCTCGAGATCGACCCAACTTACGATATCCGGGACCTGCACGATCTCGTCCCGATCTGTATGGCCGCCCTGTGAGCGCTGGATCTAGTCTCTAGTCTCTTGTCTCGCGGGGTCGTCTCCGGTCAGCACGGGCCGCGTTGCTGAGGTCATGATCACGACGATCACTCGGGTACGACCCATTGTTCCGCCAGTATTATTCTTCCTGGCCGGGTAATATTGTCAATGACCAGCCCGGTGCTCATCTACGATGGCGACTGTCCGTACTGTTCGATGGCGGCGGTCGCGCTCGAGCGACTCGACGATATCGCCGCTCTCTCGTGGTATGCCGATCCGGTCGAAGCGTTTCTTCACGCCCAGTTTGACGCGCAGCCGTTCGCGATGATCCTGGTCGATCCCGGACGTGAGACCGTGTACGCCGGTCGCAGCGCCGCCCAGGAGTTGGCCGACAGAGCTGGCACCCCCGAAATTGTCGGGTCACTCGTGAGACAGAACTACGAGACGATTGCTGGCGTTGTCGGGAGCCTCACCCGCCGGGGCCGGGATCCGGCCGACTATCATGACCAATACCCTCTCGCGGCGGCCGCTAAACCCAGCCTCCAGCGGCTCGAAGTAGCGGCGACGGCCGATGCGCAGACGGCAGTTTCCAGTGCTACCGACGGGGCCGACGCAGAATCCCATTCTTGAGGGCCGAACGGTCAACCGAGATATCTGCCACCCATCTCGGCGTCACGAACACACGGTGTGATCGGGTCGACTGCGTAGTGGTCTTTCTCAAGTAGCCGAATACTCGTGGTATCGACGGCACTGAGACGAAAGAAGCTGTCCCGACCGAAGCGGTCGGAACACCCAGATGGTTTGTAACGTGTGCCGATCCGGGCAGATCGGCACGATAGACGATCAACCGGGCAGGAGATCGTCTTGTTGCCGGGTTGTCAGAGGCACTCCGGCGTTTTACCATTCGGTGGTACGCGAATAAAGGCTCCTCATGATTTCGTAGCCGGTGGCCGTGACAACAATCCAATTTTGCCGGTGAACCCCCGCCACATCGTAGGTACGCCAGGCCCGAGCCACCAATACCGCGCTTTGGTTCTGATGAGGGGCAAAAGACCTGCCGCGTACTCGATTGTGAACCGCCTCGAGATCAACCTCTATGACAGTTGCCTCGATATCTGGCGCACGATCTCTACTCGACTACCGGCGTTGGTTTCTTGCGGACGGGGTCTCAACTGCAAACGCCGCAACGAACAGAAAAAAGATGCCTTCGTCGGGCCCCGATTCAGCAAGATTCCGGGTGGGTGGTCAGGCGAGCGCCTCTGCGAGTTTCTCCATTGGATGGAGGGGTTGGCTGTCTGTCGGGCCGTCTTCAAGTTGGGTTCGACACGACGTTCCTGGAGCCACGACGGCGTCACCGTCACTCCCGGCCACCTGGTCGAACAGAATCTGCCCGATCTGTTTACTTAGCGAGTAGTGCTCTGACTCGTAGCCGAAGGACCCGGCCATCCCACAGCAGGTCGAATCGAGCGGGTCGACGCCATAGCCGGCGCGCCGGAGCACTCCGACGGCGTGGTGGTCTTTCTGGGTCGCTTTCTGGTGACAGTGACCGTGGTAGGTGAGTTGCTGGGTCGGCGCGTCAAAGCCCAGTTCGGCGTCCAGCCGGAACGCATCTAGATACTCACACGCACCGTATGTGCCGTTGGAGACGGTCATCACTCGCTCGTCAGCCAGCTCAGAGGCGTCTCCACACAGTAGGTCCTGATAATCCGACTGCAGCATGACTGCATCCGAGGGCTCGACGACGACCACGTCCCAGCCGTCCTCGATACGGGACGCGAGCGTCGTCACCGTCTCAATCGCCGTACTGCGCGCTTCATCCAGGAAGCCCTTTGAGAAGGCAGGACGGCCGGTGCCCGGCACGTCGGGGATCGACACGTGGACGCCAGCCGCCTCTAATACGCGGACGGCCGCCTTCCCGGCTACTGGCCGTGTGTAAGCGGTGTACGCGTCAGGAAACAGCAGGACACGTCTGTCAGCATCCTCCTCGGGAACCGCCGCCCCACCGCGAGCCTGGAACCACTCCAGAAGACTTTCAGAGGCAAACTGTGGCAGGTCGCGTTCTCGGGCGATCCCGAGCGTCTTTTCGGCGATCAAATCAGCGCCAGGAAGCGATGTCGCGGCATTTGCTACCGGGGCCAGCATCGATCCTAACGGAGCGAGCGCTTCGAACCGGCCGAAAAACTGGTCTCGGAGCGAGGCACCCTCTGCCTCGTGGTGAGCATGTGTGGCCTCTGCTTTCATTTTCGCCAAATCGACGCCACTCGGGCAGTCTTTGGCACACCCTTTACAGCCGACACAGAGGTCCAACACCTCGGTCACGAACTCGGGATCGGTCGGGTCGTCGGGAAGTTGCCCGCTCATTGCCTCACGAAGCATATTCGCCCGACCACGTGTCGACTGGATCTCTTCGTCGACAGCGCGATACGTGGGACACATCATCCCTCCTGTCGTCTCTTGATTGCCTCGACATCCCCCGCAGCCGTGACACAGTTCGGTCATTCCCTCGAACCCGTTTTCATTGTCCCAATCCAGCGCAGGCTCGAAGCCGGCGTCGAACTCGTAATCGGCGCCGTATCGCAAATGCTCCGTCATGTCGACGTCACCGCACACTTGGCCTGGATTCAGCAGCCAGTCAGGGTCAAACGCCGTCTTCAGCGACTGAAATGTCTCCCAGAGCTCCTGGCCGTACAGCTTTCGGTTCCACTGGGTTCGGGCTCGTCCGTCACCGTGTTCGCCGGAAATACTCCCGCCCAACCTGACCACCAAATCCGATACCTCCGATGCAATCGACTCCATCGTCTCGACCCCACTCATGCTCTGCAGGTTGACCAGCGGCCGAATATGCAACACTCCCGGCCCGGCGTGTGCGTAAAACGAGGCAAAGGTGTCGTGACGCTGGAGAATCGCCTCAAATTCACGGCTGAACTCCGGCAGATGTTCTGGCGGCACCGCGCAGTCCTCGATGAACGAGACGTGTTTTTGCTCAGATGTTCGCGACAATAAGATCGGGAGACCTGCTTTCCGCATCTTCCAGAAGCGAGACCGGGTGTCCTCGTCGTGAGCCTCCATCCCATCCACCGCCCGACGCGGGTGGCTCGTGATATTACCCTGGTCTGGCGGCTCCTCGGCTGCGCTGTCGGCCGGGAGACGGCCGAGTCGGTCACTCATCAGGTCAGCCACCTGGTGACGCCCTGACTCGTCGCTGTCGGCGTAAAATTCCACTAACAATGCCGAATCGGTCCCCTCGGGAAGCATCCCGACGACGTCCTCGAACTCGCGGGTCTTGGCTGCGAGGTCTAACAGCACATCGTCCATCACCTCCACTGCCGCCGGGTCGTGTTCTAAGACCGGTGCCACGTCTTCCATGGCGTCGTCTAGCGCGTCGTACGTGAGCAAGCCAATCGCTTTGGTCTCCGGAATCGGCTCCAGAGAGACCGTGGCCTCGGTGATGACCGCTAAGGTTCCCTCGCTCCCGGCAAGCAGGCGGCCCAGATTCACCGTCCCTTCCGGCCCGGCCTCGGGGGCGCCGGTGCCCGCCTCACCGCGATACGCCCCGCGGACATCGTCGACAAGTCTGTCGAGATTGTATCCGGAGACGTTGCGCTTCATCTCGGGATAGCGGTCGGCAATCTCGTCGGCTTCTTCATCGAGAATCCGAACCACCTCTGCCGCGACTCGGGCTTCGATATCCCCGTCAGGATCAGCGCGGGTCCGTAGTGTCTCCACGGTTACCTGTCCGAATCTCGTGACGGTCCCGTCTGCCAGAACCGCCTCGACCTCCTCGATATATGCGTCAGTCTTCCCGTGAACCAGCGAGTGAGCACCCGTGGAGTTGTTACCGATCGCCCCACCGATTGCACTCTTGTCCCGCCAGGCGGGGTCCGGCGCGAATTTCAGGTCGTGTGGGGCCGCCTGGGTGTTCAGCTCCCCCAGAATTGTCCCACTCTGGACCGTGGCTGTCTCTCCGTCCGGGTCGATGGTCTTAATCTCATCCATGTGCCGGGTGAAGTCCAGCACTACCGCCTCGTTGACCGTCTGCCCAGCCAGTGATGTGGCGCCCCCTCGGGGCAACACCGGGATTCCTTCGTCAGCACAATACGACATAACACTGGCCACGTCGGCTGTCGATTCTGGGAGGACGACACCAATCGGGGCGACTTCGTACGCCGAGGCGTCCGTCGCGTACATACGCCGGGAGTAGTCGTCAAACCGCACGTCGCCGTCGACCCGTGCTTCGAGTGCTGACAACAGGTCGGGTCGATGAATCTCTCCTCCCTGATAATCGTAATCTCCGTCGAGTGCCGGATCCCCCGGGAGATCCGCATGTGAGGCCATATCACGCACGCAGGTGGTTTGTGATTATAAATACCACGCAACAGACACCATTCGCTGTGCTGCTGGACTAGCGACGGAGTGAACTGACGGACAGAAGACTGGCTTGTCGTTACCAGCATTAGCTCTCTCGAGTACAGCATAAAGCTGTCCACACCATCACCGGCGGCTAAAACAGCGATCTTTCGCTGGTATTGCTAATTCGGTCAGAGCCAGTGCTGGATTGCCGAGACGGTCAAGACGACTGCCCAAGCGTCGATTCCAGCAGACTGTGGAGTCTCCACACACTACGAAGAACGTTTTTATGCTGTGGTTGCGACGATTCGGTTATGGACGGGGAGTCACAGGAAATCACGGCACTGGTAGGGCGGGAAGTATACTCGAACAACGGCGTCTTCGTGGGCGAAATCGAAGACGTCAGACTCGATCTCGACGAGGAGCAAGTCACTGGGTTAGCGCTGGCAGAGCTCAGTTCCGAGTTGTTCGCAAGTCACGTGGACCCCGGACAAGGTGTGATCGTCCCGTACAGATGGGTGAGAGCCGTCGGTGACGTTGTCTTGGTGAACGATATCGTCGAGCGACTGAAAACAGACGACGACGCCGAGGAAAACGAGGAAGCAGTCGCCTGAATCAGATCAATTCGCAGAGAACGCGTCTCCGAAATTCTAGATTCGTGTGACCAGCGACTGCGCGGGACGGTGACTCTTGGATCGCGGGACCCACACCTCGCAAAACTGCTTTGTGTCACGACTAGTCGGAGAGAAGACGCGGCCCAGCCCTGCCTTGCCCTGCCCTCACAGACAGGTCAAGATTGACATCGTCCCGCGCCTGAAGACGCGGGTATTCTCCTTGCTTTCTATAAGTGCCAGTGACCGACCCGTCCAACGAACCCTCTAAGGGGTTAATCCGGTGTCGTATTACCGTTTGTTCCTTCGACGCCCAGTGACGCGAACAACTTGCGGCGAACTGCCTGTTTGGTGAGCGATAACAAGGTGTCGCGATTGTCATCGGTCGTCTCGATTCCAGTGAAAATCCCAAGCGGGACTTCGACAGACCCCTGGGTCGAGTGGCCCGTGGCCTCGCCCATCTCTTCGAACGCGTCTTTCAGGATATTCCCGATATCGATCCGGATGTCCTTAGAGCGGGCAGCCACGTAGATTTCCTCGTCTGCGATGCCGAGGACAGCTGTCGTGGTAATCCCTTCCAGATTCAGGAGGTGTTGAGCCGCCTGCACCAGCGGTTCCTGCTCGCTGACGAATCCCGCCGTGGTGAATAGATGACTTCCCTGGATTTCTCGACTCTGGATCGCCTTTGCGAGGACATCTAACGTTTCTGGGCTCATCGACGGCGATTCTACCTGTTCGAGGGTGTCGTGGTTCGCGAACGGGTGGAGATAGGCGGCTGCAGTGAGGTCTGCCGGCGTCGTATCGCGTTTGAAGTCCATTGTCTCGGCCCGAATCCCGTACAACAGCGCAGTCGCGACTTCCTCGGACGGCGAGATATCGAACTCCTGGAGATACTTCGTCAGTATCGTCGACGTCGAGGAGACGTCAGCTCGGATATCAAGAAATTCGGCGGTGATCTCTTCGGGCGGTTCTCGGTGGTCAATGTACACGTTAACTGGGTCGGACAGCTGTTCGTCGCCGGTTTTTGTATAATCGACCAGGGCCACAGTATCGTACTCGCTGATCTGTTTGGCGTCTTCCCACGCGAGCAACTCGATTCCGAGAAGATTGACGAACGCACGGTTCTCCTGGTGGCCCACCTCGCCTTTGTAAATAATCGATGCATCTACTCCGAACGTGTCGGCGACCGCCCGCAGCGCCACTGCGGAGGCAATCGAATCCGGGTCGGGACTCTCGTGAGTGATGATCGCCATATCGGAGGTGTCCGTCTCCAGGATTTCCGCGAGTTGCCGGGCTAGATACTCCAGTTCCCCGGTTTCGAGCGACCGGAGCGCCGAATTCGAAATCACCGTCGACGGATTGATTACCACATCCGCGCCGTGCTCCCGGAGTTCGTCTTCACTGACGGGATCGGCCGCCCGCACCACGATGTACTGGTCGCTGCCTCCCTCCCGAATCGCCATCAGGGCGTCTTTATTTGCGTCTGTGTCCGACGAGAGGATCAATACGATGTCACGACCGGCGACAGCGTCTGTCACGGCCGGGTCACTGATGTCTTGGCGTCGTGCAGTGAGATCTTGATCGCGGAGCGATTCCACCCGAGTCTCGTCGCGATCCAAAATCAAGACGTCTTTGCCCTCGCTGTCGAGTTCTTCAGCCACGGCGTGGCCGACACTCCCGCACCCGAGAATCACGTAGCTCGTCTGTGACCGCTGCTCGGCGCCGGCACTCATTTCTTGAATGTTGGACGTGGATGCCACTTAACACACCCGAAGCAGATTTTCCACTGCAAGCCACTATGGCCCCGTCTCTGTGCGAATTTCCACCTCCGACCGTGACACAGCATCAGAGACTGACTCGACAAGATTCGATAAGACCCGGCAGGAGTTAGCTGTGGCCAGACTCACCCCAGAAGCCGTGTCTCGGGATAGCAACGAATCCAGTGGCTCTGGACTCGACACGTTCGGTCCATCAACAGTGCAGACGGTGATACAGGTGATCGTTCACCTGCTCTCGAAGTTAGGACAGGTGAGTTGTCAACTGCACGTGTAGCCGGCACGATAGACGCGTCAGATCCGCTGGCGGTCGGGACAGCGAATTGCGCCACTCACCCGGACTTGGAAATAAAGTCTGGATCGAGACGCTTCTCGTCGCGTTCGTCGACGAGATGATTAACGAATACCTCCAGATCTACTGGGTCGGCCTCCGTCTCAAACCGGTCACGCACCGATACGGTCTCGTTCTGCTCTTCGGTATCCCCGACCACGAGCATGTACGGCAGCCGGTCGTCGTGTGCCTGCCGGATTTTGCGACCGACCGTCCAGTCGTGATCTTCGACTTCGACACGGAAACCTGCGTCTGCCAGCGCGTTTTTCACCCGGTGAGCATAGCCAAGATTGTCGTCCGAAACGGGAAGTATTCGGACCTGCTCGGGGGCTAGCCAGAGAGGGAAATTCCCGTTGAAGTGTTCGATCAATACCATGAAAAACCGCTCGTAGCTGCCGTACAGCGCTCGGTGGATCATCACCGGTCGGTGGTCCTGGTTGTCTTGCCCGGTGTAACTGAGGTCAAACCGCGAGGGCATATTGAAATCCAACTGGACTGTCGGACCGTCCCAGGTTCGCCCGAGTGCGTCTTCGAACGAAAAGTCGATTTTGGGGCCGTAAAACGCCCCGTCGCCGGGTTCCAGGTCGTAGTCGTGGCCGTCGGTGTCGAGTACCTCCCGCAGCTGCCGTTCTGCAGACTCCCAGATCTCGTCGCTCCCGACGGATTTCTCCGGGCGAGTCGCTAATGCAACTTCCACCTCCAGATCGAACGTCTCGATCACCTGGAATATCAGGTCCATCACCGACCGTACCTCCTGTTCGATCTGTTCTTGTCGGACGAACAGGTGGCCATCGTCGATTGTGAACGCCCACACCCGTGACAGCCCCGACAATTCGCCCCGCTGTTCTTTCCGATACACTTTGCCATTTTCGAAGTACCGCATCGGCAGCTCGCGATACGACCAGCTCGACTGATCGAAAATCGTCGCGTGACCCGGGCAATTCATCGGCTTCAGGCCGTACTCTTCGTCGTTGATATCCAGGAGGAACATATCGTCCTCGTAGTTTTCGTAGTGGCCTGACTGCTTCCATAACTCCGTCCGGAACAGGTGGGGGGTTTCCACCTGGTCGTAGCCGGCATCGCGGTTGACCTCGTTGACGAACTCCTCGAGTTCGCGCAGCACAGTCTTGCCGTTCGGGTGATACAGCGGGAGTCCAGGACCCGTCACGGTAGGAATCGAGAACAGGTCCATCTCTCGGCCCAGTTTCCGGTGGTCACGCTCTTTCGCCTCTTCACGCATATCGAGGTACTCTTGCAGATTGCCGTCTGACTCGAAGGCAGTTCCGCTGACTCGGGTGAGTTGGGCGTTATTTTCGTCTCCACGCCAGTATGATGCAGAGATATTCAGTAACTCTACCGCGCCGATCTCGCCGGTCGAGTCCACGTGTGGTCCCTGACAGAGGTCCTCCCAGCCGTCTTGTACGTAGAAGGTGACCGGATCCTCGCCGGCGGCCTCCTCGTTCAAGATTTCCCGTTTGAATCGGTTAGAATCGAACCTGTCGAACGCCTCCTCACGAGACCGCTCTACCCGCTCGATATCGTGGTCTGCCGCGATGATCGCTTCCATCTCTGTCTGGATAGCCTCGAGATCAGCTTCATCGAGATCGACATCGGCGACATCATAGTAAAACCCCTCTTCAGTCGGCGGCCCAATCGCGAGTTTGGCCTCCGGAGAGACCCGCTGAAGCGCCTGTGCGAACACGTGTGCTGACGAGTGTCGTAGTACGTCCAGATATTCGTCGGATCCCTCGGTGACGATTTCCAGGTCGGCCCCATCGGGAACGCGGTCCTGTTTGTCGACGAGTTCCCCGTCGATCACGCCTGCAACTGTGTCGTCTCCGAGCCCCGGTCCGATCTCGTATGCCACGTCTTCTACCGTCGATCCCTCTGGTACAGGCAGTTCCGTCCCGTCCGGAAGGGTGACCGTCACTTCTGCCTCGGGGCTACTCTCACTCATACATGTTGAGAGTCGCAGGAATTGGATAAGTGTTGTTGAGTGCCGCACCACAGCTCGACGTCGTGACGCTCGCGGCCGGTTCTACCCGCATTGATTCTCACCAGCGACGCGCTGAACGAGAGTCTGCAGACGATGACAATCCTCACTGGAAGGCCCGTTTGATGTGCCGCTCGGCCACGACTATCCACTGCGGCCACATCATGTCTCCGACGAACACTGCACACCCGTCACACGCTCGCACAGGCCAGCCGGACATCTGGTACCGCCGCCAAATGTCACTCACGTTCTGAGTGGAGCACGCTGGTCATGATGACACGGGACTCTCACACGAAACCGGTGACCCTGGCACGCACAGAGGGAAACACAGAGATTGGGTGTGAATCTCTTCGGGGGTTGAATCCGAATCACTCAATCTGCTCACCGGTAGACGAGAGGGAATGGAAGGCCAACTGAGATGGGCCGGAGCGACGGGGCACAACTGTTAGGCAGATGGCGGTCGGAGTGAGAGTGTGGACGATACTGTCGAGTGGTTGCGAGACCGACCATATTATTCCGGGCAGATCGCCGACAGACGGCGACTCCCAGCGCGGGACCCAGAGTTTGCAGATATTGAGTTAGATACTCGCGTCGAAAGTAGCCTGTCGGCACGCGGGATCGACGATCTCTATCGTCACCAAGCCGAAGCTATCGAAGGTATTCGCGACGGGGACGACGTTGTTCTCGCGACGGAGACGGCCAGCGGCAAATCAGTGGCGTACACAGTTCCCGCGTTCGAGCGGGCACTATCGAGCGGCGGGCGAACCCTCTACGTGGGGCCCCAGAACGCGTTGATTGCCGACCAGGAGGAGACGCTGACCGATCTGAGCAGGGGGTTAGGTCCGTCGAAGGTGTCCGTGGCTCAGTACACGGGGCGCCAGTCACAATCCGAGAAACGGCGGGTGCGTGATGAAAAGCCCACGCTGATCTTGAGTAATCCCGATATGCTCCACTACGGATTGTTACCGTACGGGTACCGGCTGTGGGAGTGGCTGTTCTCGAGTTTGGAGCTCGTGGTGGTCGACGAAGTACACAGCTACCGGGGTGTGTTTGGATCCGGAGTCGGACTGGTGTTTCGGCGGCTCGCCCGGCTGTGTGAGCGATTCGACGCCGACCCACAGTTCATCTGTTGTTCGGCGACGATCGGTAACCCGGTCAAACACGCCGCTCGCGTGACCGGTCGACAGGCAGACGACTACCGGCTTGTCGACACTGATACTAGCGGTCGTGGCCCCCGTCACTGGCTGGTGTGGAATCCGCCGGAATACGAAACCGACCGCGGCGGTGAGAGCGGTCGACGCCGCTCCAGCCACACCGAGACGAAACGCCTGTTCGTCGACTTGGTGACGCGCGGCCACCAGACACTCGCATTCACTCGCGCCCGCCAGGCCGCCGAACAGTACGCCACCGAGAGTTCGGGGGAGCTGCGGGACCGGGGTGAGCGAGGGCTGGCCGACCAGATTGGCGCGTATCAGGCTGCCTTGCAGAACGACCGGCGTCGCAGGCTCGAAGAGCAACTGTACGGGGGCGATCTCCGAGGCGTCTGGAGCACGAACGCGCTGGAACTCGGCGTCGACGTTGGCGGACTCGACTCTGTACTCCTCGACTCGTACCCAGGTACGCGGATGTCGACGTTCCAGCAGGCAGGCCGGGCTGGCCGGGGCCGGGATCCGGCGCTGGTGACGATGATCGCCGGCGAAGACCAGCTTGATCAGTATATGGCCCGCAACCCCGACGAACTGTTCGACGGTGACGCCGAAGACGCGATTATTGACCCCGAAAACGAGCCGCTTCTCAAAGCCCACATCGCCTGTGCAGCCGACGAAAACTGGCTTTCACGAGATGATCGCCGCCACTTTGGCGACCGATTCCCCGAGATGGTGGCCGACCTCGAGACGGATGGACGATTAGAACGCCGAGAGACTGCCCAGGGAATACGGTGGACCTACGATGGCGACGAGAGTGCCCAACAGAATCTCTCACTCCGGACGGCCAGCGACCGCGATGTCGATCTTGTCACACGCTCGTCGAACGACGTGATCGCGAGTCTGGACCTAGGGGACGCTCTGCGAGACGCTCACCCCGGCGCGATCTATCACCAACAGGGCAGCACCTACGAGGTGGTTGACCTGGATCTGGACCGTGACGTGGCGCAACTGCAGAGTTCGTGGGCCGATTACTACACACAGGTGCTGACAGACAAAGCCATGGAGATTAACGAGACGCTCGACCGCCGGGAGCTGTCGTCGCGACCGGACGTGACGGTTCGATTCGTCGACGTGACCGTTACCGAGCAGATCTCGGGCTATCAGCGAAAAGATCGAAAGTCCGGCGACACACTGGGGCGGGCGACTCTCGATCTCCCAGAGACAACGCTCCGAACGCGCGCACTCGTGTTTCCGGTTCCCGAGGACATCGAATTCCAGATGCGGCAACTCGGAGGCGATGACGGCTTTAACGGCGGGATTCACGCAGCCGAACACGGGATTATCTCGCTGTTCCCGCTGCATCTGCTGTGTGATCGCGGTGATGTGGGCGGTCTGTCGATACCGTATTACGGGCCGCTTGACGGACCCGCGATTTTCATCTACGACGGCCACCCCGGGGGAGTGGGACTCACACGGCGCGGGTTCGACCGAATTGAAGAGCTGTTTGCCGAAACTGGGGATATGATCGACGCGTGCCCCTGCGAGGACGGCTGCCCGTCGTGTGTCCAGTCGCCTCATTGCGGGAACGCGAACGACCCGCTCGCGAAAGCGCCTGCAGTCATGCTGTTGGAGAAGTTGCTGGCCACGGCCGACTGACTCGCAACGGTTTCACGTTACCGTTGACGGCCCAGTTCGGGGCCGCTACCGCGACACAAGCTCGAACATTGCCTTTCGAATAGGCACGGCCACCATCCTGACTCTGTGCCCCGACCCGACTGGAACCGCGACCCGAACTCTTTGAGACAGATATGAAGCCACACAGCCGTATCCCCGAAATCGTGACTATGCCAGCCCAGCGACGAGTGTCGTCCCGTCAGCGTGATGCGGTTTCGAGGATCGACCCGGCAAGGACTCGTGTTGCGTCCGCACAGTCGTCCGGGTCAGTCCACTCTCTTGGGTTGTGTGAAATGCCATCACGTGAAGGGGCGAACAACAACGCTGCATCTGTGTGTCTGGCGACGTTCATACTGTCGTGTGCGGCCCCCGAGTGAAGATTGTGCGTGGACACGCCCGCGGCTTCTCCGGCCTTGTGGGCCGCATCCCGCAGGTGGCTACTCATCTCGACCGGCCGCAAGTCAAACGGTCTGGTCATCGTGGTGTCGACATCTCGGTCAGTCTCTAGCCGAGCGAGGCTCTCTCGTGCCGCTGTGACGATTGTTTCGATTGGGTCAGCGTCCACGTCACGGATATCGACACCCATCGTCACCTGTCCGGGGACGACATTCGTGGCACCGGGGCTGACCGAGAGCGACCCTACCGTCCCGACGGCGGTGTCACTGTCTTCCGCGGCCACGTCGGCGGCGGCCGTTTCCACGTCGAGGATGAATTCACTCGCGGCTGCGAGCGCGTCTGTGCGGTCAGTCATCCCCGTTGCCCCCGCGTGATTGGCCTGGCCGGTGATGGTCACATCACAGCGTGTGATGCCGGTGATGGTCGTCACGACTCCGACCGGCACGGCTGCCGTCTCGAGTGTCGTGTCCTGTTCGATGTGGAGTTCATACCACCCTGCCCACTCGGAGACATCGAGACGGCCTTCCCCTTGGTAGCCGATCGATTCCAGCGCGTCGCCAAACGACACTCCGTCGTCATCTGTTTCTGCGAGTGTGGCATCCAGATCACGGGCCCCCGAAGCCACACTGGACCCAAGTAGGCCATCGCTGAATCTGGCTCCCTCTTCCTCGGTGAAACAGACTACTCCCAGCGGCGCGGTGAGGGTGGCGTCCGCAGACCCTTCTTTGACCGCTCGTACCGCTTCGAGGGCCCCGTACACCCCGAGTGGGCCGTCGAAAATCCCACCAGAGGGAACTGAATCGAGATGGCTTCCTGCAACAACCGGGTCGGCGTCCTGAGAGACTCTCTCTGGATACCACTCGCCCAGAATATTTCCAACGGCGTCAACGCTGACAGACAGTCCGATCTCTTGCATCCGCGAGATAAGCCGGTCACGAGCGTCTTCGTTGGCTTTGCTGCCCGCTAGTACCGTCCGAGCGTTCGCCTCCGGATCGTCTGTCGGAACGGATCCAAGATTTCCGTTTGCCCGGATGTCCTGCCACAGTTGGTCGCTGTCTATATTGAGATGCATACTACCAGTCGCGACCGGCACGGCAATTGTTCTTGTGCCCGCGTGGAGCCACACAGCAGAGCACCCAGTCTAGAACACCGTATGCACGAGATGATGACGGCGCTGTATCCCCGCCCCGCCCTACTCGCTCTCTTTGATCGCTCGTTGAGGTCGGGGGCTTAGCGCCTCTAGACTGCTAATCGTCGCCGTGGACAGACGGCCAACACAGACCGTTATAGCCGGTGTGAACCGAATATCTCGAAACTCGACACCGCGGCGATGCACCCGTCTTCTACAGGAGTGATGATGTGTCCGATGCAAACAGCCCGTCACTCGCGCACCTGGGCGCCGGCGTCGATGTCAGCGTCCGATGACTCTTCGGCACTCGACACCACGGCTGCCGGAACTCCAGCGACGGTCGTCCCTGGAGGGACATCGTCTGTCACGAGCGAGTTCGCCGCCACCCGTGCGCCGTCTCCAATCGTGACTCCCGGGAGAATAGTCGCGCTCGCACCGATCATCGCTCGAGCGCCAATCTCCACATTGCCAATTCGATACTCGCTTTGAAGAAACTCGTGGCACAGAATCGTTGCATCATACCCGATGATCGCGTGATCGCCGACGGTGATCCGCTCGGGCCAGAAGACGTCGGGAGTCGACTCTAGCCCCCACGAAACGCCTTCTCCAATGTCAATCCCGACCGCGGCCAACAGACGGTTTTTGAGCGTGAGACTCGGCGATATCCGGGCAAGGACGATCAACAGGTAATTTCTGACGACCAGATGGGCCGCCTTCGCGTCCGGCCACGACCACAACGAATTGTGAACTCCAGGGGTCTGAATTGACTCCAGTCGGTCGTGCCGACTTGGTGGCTTGGATGGATTTGTCTGGTCAGTCTTCGAATCGGCGCTGACTTCCGGGGCGTCGGTGTCTTTGGACTCGGAATGGCTCCGAGCGTGAGAGTGCGTGCTCTGATCCCCGTCTTCAATCGGCTCGTGACCAGAGCCGTCCGGCCCAGAGTGCCGGGGACCGTCGCCTGGGGAGTCTCTCGTCACGAGCGATGATTTGACCCGTAAAGGTATAATCCCCGTCGGAATTCTCTTTTCGAACGGATTCGCTGAGAGTGTCTCAAAATCACTTATGCCTCCAGGTGACGGTCTTGCCCTCCGGCATCATCATCGTGGACCGACTCGCCGTCTGAACCGGGCCCGTGGGAGCTGTGATGGGCTAGCAATCCCCGTCTCGTGTGGCGTGTGGCTGGGTGTCGGTGTCTGTATTGAGGTCCTCCTGGCCCTGACGAGTGGGGCCCCTGCGCGCGACTCGTCACTCCCGAAGACGATTCATGTGGTCGATCCGCTGTTGAATCGATTCTGCGGTTCCGATATCGTGGCGCACCCGGATGCTCTCACTGCTCGACCCAAGAGCGGTTTCAGCCTCTTGCTCGGCCTCGGAAATCTCAGCGCCATTCCCAACGACAGCGTACGCACGAGACCCCGTCGTGTACAGGCCAGTCTCTCGAGCCTCTACGCTGGCGTAAAACAACAAAGCCTCACCGGCGGCATTTTCGTCGACCTCGATCCGGGTCCCTGCACTGGGGTTCGTCGGATACCCGTCCGGGACGGCGTACTTACAGACCGTTGCCGCTCCGGAAAACGTCACGTCTGGAAGCGAGTCTTCGTCTCGGGCGGCAGTCAGAATCTCGATCAGCGGAGTCTCGAGTGCGGGTAGCGTGTTCATCGCTTCCGGATCACCGAAGCGGGCGTTGAATTCTACCACTTTGGGTCCGTCGGCGGTGAGCATGAACTGCCCGTAGAGAACCCCCTTGTATGCCGGTAAGGCCTCGACGGTTTCCTCGAGAATCCTCACAGCCGCTTCGTAGTCTGCGTCCGTCATGAACGGCAGAGTTCGCCCAGCAGCGCTGTACGAGCCCATCCCGCCCGTATTTGGCCCCTCATCACCGTCGTAGGCTCGCTTGTGGTCCTGTACGGCCGGCGTGGACTCAACCGTGCCGTCGGCGACGAACGCTTGGATCGTAAACTCCTCGCCGACGAGTCGCTCTTCGACTACCCACTCGTCGAAGCCGGCCTCGCGCACGTACTTGACCGCCTCCGACTGGGTCACCTGGTCGCCGGTCACTCTCACCCCTTTTCCGCCGGTGAGTCCGCGAGGTTTGACTGCGACGTCAGCGTCATACTGGCGAACGTAATCTGCGGCCGCGTCTGCGGTCTCGAACGTCTCGAAGTCTGGACAGCCAGAGATGGCTTCCGCCCGCATGAACTCTCGCTGGTAGGCTTTGTCCGTCTCGATGCGTGCTTCCGCTGCACGTGGGCCAAACGTGTACACACCCGCTTCGTCCAGCCGATCAGCGACCCCCGCTTCAAGCGCGGATTCAGGCCCGATTACTGCCAGTGTGGCGTCAACGTCCACCGCCATCTCGAGTATCTCTTCGGGAGCTGTTTCATCGACAATCCGGAATTCAGACGTCAGCGCAGCGATACCCGGATTTTGATTACTCGCGCAGCCGAACAGTTCACAGTCGGCCGCAACCGCCCGGGCAATCGCGTGTTCTCGTCCGCCTCCACCCACCAGTAGTACCCGTTCCACCATAGATTTCGTGGCAAGCACGACTTCCTAAAGGTTGGCCTTCTGGCACGGCCGACACCAGTGAGTCACCGCGAGTGTCACCAACGGGGTCTCGAATCACCGTCGCGCTGGGACACGCTGGACACCGACCGTCACCGCAATCAGTCGGTGTCTTTCCCCGGGTTTTCATGGCCTGCGGTCCAAATACGGGTATGACAATCCCGACTGAGCGGAACCGGCTGGCAGACACGGCCAGTCCGTATCTTCGCCAGCACGCGGACAATCCCGTCAACTGGCAGCCCTGGGACGACCAGGCGCTCTCGACCGCCGAGGACCACCAGGTCCCTCTGTTCGTCTCGATCGGCTACTCGGCGTGTCACTGGTGTCACGTGATGGAAGAGGAGAGTTTCTCAGACCCCGACGTCGCCGCAGTGGTCAACGAGAACTTTGTCCCAATCAAGATAGACCGTGAGGAACGCCCCGACTTGGACAGCATCTACATGACCGTCTCTCAGCTGGTGAACGGCAGCGGTGGCTGGCCGCTCTCTGCGTGGTGTACACCCGACGGGGAACCGTTCTACCTGGGGACGTACTTCCCGCCGGAGTCGACTCGCGGTCGGCCCGGCTTTTCGGAGGTGTGCGAACGGATCGCCGGCTCGTGGAGTGACTCAGACGAACGCGAAGAGATGCACAACCGGGCGAGCCAGTGGGCGGCCGCCGCCCGTGATGAACTCGAAGATGTCCCCGATCAGCCCACCGAACGTGACGATGAGAGCTTGCTCAACGAGGCAGTCGCTGCGGCGGTCCGCGGGCACGACGACGAACACGGGGGGTTCGGCGCTAATAGCCCGAAATTCCCCATGCCAGGACGGGTCGAACTGCTGCTCGGAGCAGCCGTTCGCGACGGAAACGACGCCGCAATGAGTGCGGTGACCACCACCCTGGACGCGATGGCGTCAGGTGGGATGTACGACCAGGTTGGCGGGGGATTTCACCGGTACGCGGTCGACCGCGAGTGGACGGTCCCACACTTCGAAAAGATGCTGTACGACAACGCCGAACTCCCGCGGGTCACCTTCCAGGCCGCCAGAGCGACGGGACGCCCGGCGTATACCCGGGTGGGCACGGAGAGTCTCGCGTTCGTCGAGCGTGAAATGCGGGCCGAAGATGGCGCCTTCGTGAGTACACTCGGTGCTCGCAGTCGGTCCCCGATATCCCGGCGTGATGGCGCTGATTCGGCCGCCGACAGACAGGACCACGATGAAGAGACCAAGGCTGACATAGAGGAAGGTGAATTTTACACCTGGACTCCGGATGAAGTGGACGCCGTGTTAGACGAACCAGCTGCGGGGCTCGTCAAAGATCGGTACGGAATCACCTCTAGTGGAAACTTCGAGCGAGGATTGACGGTGCCCACGCTCGCGGAGTCAGTCGCCGACCTCGCGGAAGCTCGCGATTCGTCCGCGTCAGAGATCGGTGAGACGCTGATGGAGGCTCGAGCCACGCTGTTCGAACACAGAGAAACCCGGCCCCGACCACCCCGTGACGAGAAGGTAATCGCGGGCTGGAACGGGCTGATGATCTCGGCGTACGCTGCTGGCGAGCGAGCTCTGGAAACGGAGAGTACCGACTCAGCACCCGGCTCTGCGTCCGAGTCAAAGTCCGAGTCAGATTCAGTGTCGGACTCTGGGTCTGGGTCTGAGTCTGGGTCTGTCATTGAGTCCGGCCAGCGAGCACTCGACGCTACCCTGGATCGTCTGTGGGACGGCGAGACCCTCTATCACAGCGTTCTCGACGGCGACGAGTCGGGTCCGTCCGTTTCCGGCTACTTGGACGACTACGCGTTCCTCGCCCGTGGTGCGTTCGATTTGTACCAGGTAACCGGCGACGTTGGCCCTCTGGATACTGCTCTCACGCTGGCCGACGGCATCCTTGAGCGGTTTTACGACCCCGGCGACGGCACCATCTACTACACGGCCGACGCGGGTGAGGATCTGGTGGCTCGTCCCCAGGAGTTCACCGACCGCTCGACGCCGTCTAGTCTCGGTGTCGCGGCGAACCTGCTGGTGAGTCTCGACGGATTCACGCCGCGTGAGTATCGCTCGATTGCCGAAGAGGTCGTCACGACTCATGCAGACCGCGTTCACGGAAGCCCGCTAGAGCACGTCTCATTGACACAGGCGACCGGCCGGCTGTCCCGCGGCACGACCGAACTGACGCTGGCCGCCGATCCTGTCCCCCAGGAGTGGCACGACCATCTCACATCCACGTACCTCGGTGACGCGATTCTCGCTCCACGTCCGCCCACCGAATCCGGGCTGGCCGACTGGCTCGAAACTCTCGGGCTCGATGAGACACCCCCAGTGTGGAAGGGCCGAACTGCCACTGACGGCGAGCCCACCGTGTACGCGTGTCAGTCGTTCGTGTGTTCGCCGCCGAAACATGACTTCGATGCCGCACTCGAGTGGCTGTCTACACACTGAATCTGCTGAGGAACGTAGTGAGCAGTCGAACCCTGATCCTGTCTGTATAATCAAAAGGGGAATTTTCGTTAATGGCCCCGAAGGTAGTGACTCCTCGATCACCAGATCACCGTTTATCGGCGACTGCAGCCACCCATGAGTGATCCAGCCACCTACCGGATCTGACTCGTGTTCAAACCTCGAATAGATGAGACGGGCTTATTCTGTTGGGGCGGCAATTGACTGTATGCTTCTTATCACTGGGCTGGCGGGCGGGACGGGAACGACGGGAACGCTTTACGAACCGGGTGAGACAGCACCATCTTACGTCGGGGCGCCCAGTTCCGAAGCTCCGTACACATGGATTTGTGACACGTTCTATCAGGTGGACTCTGGCGGCCAGCATCTGGACACAGACAACGGGGAGATTCGAGTCGCGTTCGACAGACCAACCGTCCAAGGCTTCGAACAGCGTGATGAGGCCATTCCTGCGGCCAAAACACACATTCGCACCCAGTTTTCACGGATTGGAATCCACGCCGAGCCCGATTTTTACCTGAATCCACCCGACGAGGCTGATCACGTCCCGATCGACTCCTGAACGGCTCTCAGGACCTGGAGCGACTGCATCCGAGCGAGACAACGAGGTGACCCTCTCTGCCGCCTGAAGACGGAGAGTATGTCCTCACACCCGTATCACTCGTGTGAGGGATGGCCTTGTGCCCGGTCGCCATCTGGCCCTGTTTCCTCGCGGAGCCTCTCAGCGATCATCTTCCCAGCAGTCTCCGGGTCTGGACTGACGATTGCACTCTGGTCGCCGACTTCGACAGTGCCTGGATCAGTGACTTTCGCACAAATCCCAGCGCGGCCGTCGAGTGCGCTAGCAATTCCGGGTGTCTCGGCAGTCTCCTCCAGGTGCGCACACGGCGGTCGCGGTCGTGTTCCTCGAATCGTCGCCGTCCCAAGTCGGACCTCAGCATCCAGTACCCGTCTGAGATCAACGCCTTCGGTTACGATATTCCGGCGATGCTGACCCCCCGTGAGGTCGATTCCGTGTTCGGTAGCGACGTACTCAATCGCCTCACGAGCAATGAGTGTCACTGCACAGCCGTCCAGTGCGAAGTGCCCGTCACCCGTGCAGTATCTGTCACCGACGACGCCCGCTCCGACTAATTCTACGTGCGTCTGCTGTCGCATTTGTCCAGATGTCCCCGGGGTGAGATACAGATCCACGACACGCCCATTGGTGCCCGTGTCGTCCAGGCTGTCAGCCGATTTAGAAGTCTCAGTAGGATCGAGCGGCATCTCACCTGTCGTCTCGTCTGCATGTCTGTCGTCAGCACTCCTGTCCGCGTGAGTGTCTGCAGTGGAATCTCCCTGTGCGGTCATGAGTGGTCGGCCTGGAATTCCTCACGGCCGCGGTCGTGGAGTCGCTCTGAGACGCTGGCCACGTCCTGCTGGAGGCTCTCGTGGGAGTCACGGAGTCGGCCTGCGAGCACAGTGTGTTCTCTGGCGAGAATCTGCACAGCCGACAACGCCGCGTTCGAAGATTTACCAGCGTCGACCGCTACAATCGGCGCGCCCGTGGGCATGCCGATGACGGATCCGACTGACTTCTCTTGAACTGGAACACCGATTACCGGGATCGGAAAGGCAATCGACGCGGTCATATTCGGGAGGTCGGCCGATTTGCCACCGGCTCCTGCAATGATGACGTCCAGCCCGCGGTCGGCAGCCGTCTCGCCGTAGACGGACATCAACCCTGGTGTCCGGTGGGCGGAGACGACGTAACTCTCGTAACTGAACCGGCCATCAGGCGATTGACCGAACGCGGTCTGCTCGCGGAATCCGTGGGATTCGAGCGTGTCGAACGCGGCTTCCATCGTCGGCAGGTCGGAATCTGATCCCATGATGATTCCCACATCCGGCGTCTCTGCAGGGTTAGACTGCTGGTCTGCCTCTGACTCTAATCGGGTGACGAGCTCGTCGACTGTGGCCATTTCGTAGTGGAAATCCCGCCTAACCGGGTATATATGTACTGACGTGGGTATCTTGTCCGACGTCGTAATACTTGCTTTGGCCCTGCAGTTCGCCACCGGTATTGGCCAGCTACCCCTTGATTTCGAGTCTTGACAAGTACCCGTGTGTCCCTGCCAGGATCAGCAGGGCTGGGCTCGCCAAATCTCGTCTCTGTGTACCATGACCCATCTCGTCGGGGTCCCGATTAATCTCGATCTCGGTCTCGGCTGAGTCCCGTATACTTGTCTCAACTCTGTTGGCTCCTGTGAGACTCAGCCACACCCGAGGCGAGTAACAGCGGCTCACTCGGCTGTGAACGTGACCTGGTCTCGCAGCTCCCGTGCTTTCTCGAGCGGGTCCATCGACGTGTCTCTGCCGCCAGCGTCGGCCTGTCGGTCAGTTACGGTAATGTGACCCATTTTTCGCAGCGGGTAGACCTCACGCTTGCCGTACCAGTGAAGACTCGTTTCTGAATCCGCCAATACCGTGTCGACGGGATTGGTTTGCACCTGTGACTGACGATCAGGCGTGTCGCCAAGCAGATTCGCCGTCGCGGTCGGTGCGACGAGATCTGTCGGCCCAAGCGGCCATCCTAAGACGGCTCGGAGGTGATTTTCGAACTGTGAGGTGACGGCCCCCTCGATGGTCCAGTGGCCAGAATTGTGGGGCCGCGGAGCGATTTCGTTGACGAGGATCTGTCCAGCCGCCGTCTCGAATAGTTCGATCCCGTATACTCCACGCCCCTCCAGCGTCTCCAGTACGTCGACCGCGACTGACTGGGCTTTGTCACGCACTGCTGGTGAGGCGCGGGCTGGTGTCAGACTCTCGCGGAGGATTTGCTCGCGATGGATTGTCTCCGTCACGGGGTACGTTCGGACGGTGTCGGCCCCTTTGACCCCGATAACCGATACTTCTCGCTCATAGGGCACGAACGCCTCCGCCAGTGCGTTACCCCCGACAGTTCGCAAGGCGTCTGCTGCGTCCGCGGGCGAGTCCACGGGAATGTTTCCGCGACCGTCGTATCCACCGGTCCGGGCTTTCAACATCACTGCTCTAAGTTCCTCAACGGCCTCCGAGAGCGACTCTTCGGTGTCGACGCCGACGAATTCCGGGATCGGGATCCCCGCGTCCGCGAGTGCCTCCGTCTGGATGAGCTTATCCTGAATCGTCCGGAGTGTTGCCGGGTCCGGGTGAACGGGAATGTCGAACTTTTTGGCTGCCTCTGCGAGCAGATCCGGGTCTGCCAGCTCGATTTCGTACGTCAGTGCATCGACCTGCGAGGCCAGCTCCATGACTGCCTCCCGGTCGCCGAAGCCACCCGCGATTTGGCCGGTCGTCGTTGCCCTGGCTGGCGGTGACTCTGTCGGGTCTAAGACGATTAAATCCACACCCAACGGCGCGGCTGCCTCTCCGAGCATCCGCCCCAGTTGACCGCCGCCGATAACCCCGACCGTGGGTCCTGGGAGTGTCGTCATTATGCCCCTCATTACGAAGGCCGCCAAATAAGAATTCCTACACACCCTCACGATAGTGGCCCGCATTCACGAGACGAGTGACACTCCAACACCAGACTCACGAGTTCATCCGTAATTGCTCCCCCGATGGATGACCAGCCGCTCAAGATGTGTCACTCTGAGATCACAGTGCGGTCGGTGAACACGACCACCCGAAAGTCATCTTGGCGCATCGTGTATTCGTGACTCGTGTACCCGTCGAGGTGTGGTTCGAGTCTCTCGCGGTCGTCTACGTGAGCGATGACGACGGGTGGTGCCTCCGCAGCCACGTCTGCCGCAGACGTGTCCGGTGGCACGCTAACCGGCTCGGCACCGGCTTGTTCCAGATACCACGGTAGCGGTAATCGATCGTACCAGCCGCCAGCGGCAGGTTGTTGGTTGGCGACACTCTCGTTCTCGAGATAAAACGTCTCACCCCTGCCCGGAAGATTCGTCCCTACGAACATGACGTCCGGCCCCTCGTTTCCTGCGGCGACTGCCGCGATGTCGTCTGTCAGGCCACGAACCTCGTTGTGTGGCTGCGAATACTGGATAATCGCGTCGTTACCCGGATCTGCCGTGTTCCAGTAAGTCGCGGCTGGCACGGCGACACCCCCGATTGCTACGAGTAATACGATCCCCGCGAGTGCAAGGCTTACGCCGTCTCGAGAGTCTAGTGCCACTATCCCGGTCTCGACAACCCACGCAAGCCCGACAGCCGCAGGAAACACAAGCGGCACGACGATGTGGACTGCCGACCACGGGGCGAGAATGTCTGTCGCCACTGGGTAGCCGATCACACTCGCAAGGCCCCAGTACGTCGCGAACGCGACGAACAGGCGTGAACCTGACGTATCCTCGATCGCTCCTGCGTTGACGATATCCCTCAGCCACTGAAATTGCGCGCCGCTGTCAGTCTCTTGTGTCTCACGTGCCGTTGCATCGGGGTCTCGACTGTCTGGGCCGTCGTGTGATCCTGACGGTTGATCTGGTGGCGATGTCCCGTCAACCGTGTTTGCTGGGAGTTCGCCACTCCCATCTGCAGCTGTCGGTGTTGTGGCTGCCCTCGGTTGGCCGGTGTAGCCGTCGACGAGAAACCCGATAACGGCGAAGCCGACGACGACGGCAGCGGTGTTTGCGAGCGTGTCCAGTTTCGCATACAAGTACTCGAAGTACGGGTTCCCCTGCATCCCTCCTGTAATCCAGAGATCCCAAAGCTCGGTGGCGGCACCGATAGTCGAAACCCGGAGCAGATTGGCCCACTGAGACGGTTGATCGAGTGCCTCATAGACGAAGGGTCTCGGGGAGTAAAACGCGACGATGATAGTCGTGAATACGACAGCCATACCGACGAGGTGAGCCGTCACCCGCGCGAACGGATGAGTCCCTCCACCGACCCGTTTCACTTCGTCAAGCGTTGCGCCCGCCCACTCACGGAGGATTTCCTGGACGGGTTCGGCACTCGCACGCCGAACCAGGCGCTGATCGACGAGCAGAACCGCTGCTCCGCCGAAACACAGCAGATACAGGAGCGTGTTGGCTTTCGTCGTGAGCGAGAGTGCCAGAAAGGCCACACTCGGGTAGCCGTAGCGTATCTGTCGGGTGTCCAGGACTCGGACCGCGAACCCCAGCGCAACCAGTGTGAACCCGGCGACTAAGACGTCGTTACGCATGAACCGGGAGTAGTAGATTAGCAAGGGATTGAACCCGAGAAGAGCGCCAGCGATAACCACCTCTGTGTCGTGAAGGTGCTTCCGGAACAACCAGACTGACAGCGGGACCAGCCCACCGATGATGGCGACCACCAGCCGCGCGGTCACGTCACTCGCGCCCAGAGTATCAAAGACCGCGCCGTTGACGAGCGGGATGAATGGCCCATGGATAATCGGGGCGTACGAGAACTCCCCGGTTTCGGCGTACCGGAGCGTCCAGTAGCCGACACGACCCTCATCCCAGTGGAACACCCGGCCACCGAGATTCCAAAGCCGTGTCAGAAGCGCTAGCAGTGTCACTCCAATCAACGCCAGGAGTGTTCGATCAACCCGCGGCTGCGTCATACCCACACCATTGTGTCTCGAATTACAATTCTTGTGTTTCACACACGTGCTTGAGCGGCCGACGAGCGCTCACATTCAGATGGGCTGTCAGCATCACACGGTTGGGACTGAACTCGATTTGTAGGGGGCGTGAATCCGCACACGATAGGGCAGGGGCAGACACCGACGGGAACTCGCGGCTCAGGGCTGTCCTCACAGGGAGTCTCCAGACAGGGTCGGCCGAGTCCTCCGGAGTTCGACCCCGAAACGTTCCTCACGACGGTTCTTCGAGAGACGGGCGAGTCACCCCTGCGTCGTCGACGACCGAGCGAATGTACTTCCCGACGTGGTCGTCGATCCGACGTTTATAGCCCGCTTGACGCGCGAGTCGGTCCAGTTCCCTGGAGACGTAACTCCCGTATTGAACAGCTTTCTTTCCAGCATCACGGGCTTCCGCTGGAACATATGGGTCAGCCACCCGCCGGAGCGCGATTTTGTGACGATCCTCGGTTGCAAGGAGCTGACCGGGGAGCCGGAGTGCTGCAGCGATCAGTCGATCGTCGAGAAACGGGGTCCACGGTTCGACTGATGCTGCACGGAGTGTCAGCACATCTCGCTCGAGTTGGCCTGACAGTCCTGAGACCAATTCCCGCTGTGCTCCCCGGACCGTATTGGATTCCAGGCGGCTGTCGGTTGCTGGGTCGGCCATCTTCGCGTATCCGCCGAACAGTTCGTCGGCTCCCTGGCCGACTCCGAGCGTGTCCGCGCCGTCGGCTGCCGCTTGTTGTCCCACCAGATACAGCGGGATTGCAATTGCCACGTCCATCGGATTGGTTCTCCCGGTGGCTGCCACCACTTCGGGAATCGCCGCGACAAGTGTCTCGTGAGTGAACTCGACGACTCGCAGATCACGACCCATGGCAGCCGCAACCTCCGTCGCTGCCTGGCGGTCGTGCGATCCCTCGAATCCACCGACGTACAACGCTGCCTCCGGGCAGGCGGCCGCTAACAGCGTCGAATCGACGCCACCAGAAAACGCGATTGCGTCTACCGCCCCCGGGCTGGTCGTGAGCCCGGCGGAGGCGCCCGCCCGTTGTTGCTCGCCGTCAAAGCAGAACACATGCTCGGTGGCATCTCGAACCGCCTCTAGAGCGGTGTCAGCGTCCAGTGAGGCCGGCTCTGGCAGAGTCAACTGGTCGATACGATCACTCGAATCGGCAATCACTCCCGGTGGATAACGTATCGGTTGCGTCAGTTCTCGGGGGTTGCGGGCCCACGACTCTTGATCACCAGGAGACAGAACCCCGGTCCCAGCCTCTTTTTGA
This sequence comes from uncultured archaeon A07HR60, assembly GCA_000496235.1. GTDB lineage: Archaea > Halobacteriota > Halobacteria > Halobacteriales > Haloferacaceae > J07HR59. The sequence continues at coordinate 336,348 of KI543234.1, read as the reverse complement.
TGAGCCGTCTCACCGGACGCCTCCCCATCGCTCCTGCCCTCGCGAAACAGCGGCTCTCGGCCGAGAACGTCTCGAACGAACCGTGGACTGTCGCAGTATGAGTCTGCCGACAACACTCCACTGTATCCCCGACAGACGGACTCATCCTCCTGTTCGTTCCCGTCTACGGTTGTGTCTCTGCTCTTTCCTTCGGTCGAACCCGGGAGTGGTCGGCGATTGGCGATTGCCCGACGAACTGCTGACGGCGCTGCACCACGGATATCGTCAGTCGCCGAATCCTCGGGGCGGGTCACCGCCACTGGGCGAGACGGCGGACTACGCGGCGTTTCGCCCCGCCTGCCGCCTGCCTGAACGAGATTAACCAGGGCGTGCGCTGGCCGACCACGCTGGTCCGCCCGGCACCAATCGCCTCTAGAATCCCCGGTACGGTGGCTTCGTCTGTCCCCACCTCCGTGACGGCCTGGCCGACCATCTCTGAAATGTGCGCGTCACTACCCGCTGTTTTCGGGATATCGTGGTCGGTCGCGAACCGATCGGCTGTGCGATTGGCCCGGCCCGTCAGCAGCCGTGAATTGTACACTTCGATTGCGTCCGCAGCGGCGAGGTCCTCGTCAGACACGTGCGGGGCCACCCCGTGGCGAGCCTTTTGAAACGGATGTGGGATGACGGCAATCCCGCCTGTGTCGTGAATCTGATCGACCGTCTCGCGGTAATCCTGGCCCGAATCGATCAGATCGTCGATCCCGAGAGCTAAGATATGTCCTGCTGCGCTCGTGACTTCCATCCCGACGATCCCGACTAACCCCTGGTCTGTTGCCAACTCGGCTGCTCGGCGGCTGGCGTCGATCGCATCGTGATCAGTCACGGCGAGTGCGTCGAGTCCCACGGCGGCTGCCTGTTCGACGAGCAGGTCTACCGGATCTCGCCCGTCGTGTGACCGCTCTGAGTGTGTGTGGAGCTCGACCGATTGCACGTACCCAGATAGACGGTACAATATAAAAAGGGTCGCGGTACAGGTGATGTGGCTCGCGGTCACGTTCGGTGCTGGTTGTCTCGTGGGTCGAGACGGTATCAGTCGACGGAATAGGTCGTGATCACTTCACCTCGGTATCAGGTGCCGGTGCTGGGTGGCGATAGCTCGATGGCTCGTGTAGAGTCTGGATTTGTGCCCGATGGGATCAGGTACTAGATACCAAAGTGGTGAATCGGCCGGGTGGGATCTGGCCAGATGAAAAGAAGTAAACATCCTGTGTCAGTGACTGTGATCATGAGTCTCTCGGACCCAGATGCGGAGTTGATCACCGCCGAACTCGGCCGGGAGTTGTCGACGGCCGAGGAGGCACTGTTCGAGAATCTTTGGAGTGAACACTGTGCGTACCGGTCGTCTCGCCCGCTGTTGGAGGCGTTCGACTCCAAGGGGGCGCAGGTTGTCGTCGGTCCCGGAGACGACGCGGCGGTGGTTGCGTTGCCGACAGCAGATGCCGCGAACACAGCGCCTCAAGACCGAGATGCACGGGCGTACTCTGACACGTACCTGACCGTTGGCATCGAGAGCCACAATCACCCTTCATACGTCGACCCGTACGAGGGTGCGGCGACGGGTGTTGGCGGAATCGTCAGAGACACTATGAGCATGGGCGCGTACCCGATTGGGCTCATGGATTCGCTGTATTTCGGGGAGTTCGACGCCGACCACTCCCGATACCTTTTCGACGGCGTAGTAGAGGGAATCGCCGATTACGGCAATGCAATCGGTGTGCCGACTGTCGCTGGCAGCGTCTCGTTTCACTCTGGATACGAGGGGAATCCGCTGGTAAACGTCGCCTGTGTCGGACTTACAGATGCCGATCGGATGGTCACTGCGGCGGCACAACAACCCGGCAACCCGCTCGTCTTAGTGGGGAACGCGACCGGCCGTGACGGTCTGGGTGGCGCCTCCTTTGCGAGTGAGGATCTCAGTGAAGACGCCGCCATGGAGGATAGACCAGCAGTCCAGGTCGGCGACCCGTACACCGAGAAGCTGCTGATCGAGTGTAACGAACAGCTTCTCGAAGAGGGACTGGCCGTCTCTGCCCGCGACCTGGGAGCGGCGGGGCTGGGCGGGGCAAGCTCTGAAATGGTCGCCAAGAGCGGGCTTGGGGCCCACGTCCAACTGGATCGCGTCCCACAGCGGGAAACCGAAATGAACGCGACGGAAATCCTCCTCGCAGAGTCACAAGAGCGGATGTGTTACGAGGTGGCTCCTGAAGACGTCGATCAGGTCCGCTCGCTGGCCGACCAGTTCGACCTGGACTGTGCGGTGATCGGGGAAGTGACCGACGGAGAGTACGTGTGCACGTTCGAAGACGAGACTGTCGTCGAGGTGCCGGCGACACTGTTAGCAGACGGTGCCCCGGTGAACGACCTCCCTACAGAGGAGCCACCGACGCAACCCGCCGACTTACCGGCAGTCGATATCGACGAGGCTGTCCAGACGGTCGTCGGCTCGCCAAACACCGCGAGTAAAGAGTGGGTGTATCGTCAGTACGACCACGAAGTCGGCCTCCGAACGGCTACTGGGCCAGGGGCTGATGCGTCTGTGCTCGCGATACGGGAGCTGAGCGATCCACCCGACGCTGGCAGTGATGCAGACTCCACGTCTGGGGTCGGTCTCGCGGTGTCTGCGGGAGCCGAGCCACAGTGGACCACCGCCGCTCCCTCCGAGGGTGCCCGTGCGGTGGCGATTGAAAACGTGACGAATCTCGCCGTCAGTGGGGCTGTCCCTCTCGCGGCGGTCAACTGCCTGAACGGCGGCAACCCAGAAACCCCCGAGGTGTATCACGCCTTTTCTGGAATTGTCTCTGGACTGGCCGATGCCTGTTCGAATCTCGACGTGCCAGTGGTCGGAGGGAACGTGTCGCTGTACAACGACTCCACGGCCGGCCCAATCCCACCGACACCGACGCTCGCCGTCGTGGGAACCAGACGAGGATACGACGCGACCCCGACGGCGCTGACCAACCACTCCGATAGCAAACTGCTGTTGATTGGCGAGGAAGCACCTACCCTGGGTGGATCAGAGTATCTCGCCCGATTTGACGGGGCCGACGACTTCCCTGCACCCCCACGGGCCCCGCGAGACCGACTGGACACGCTTGCTCGCATTGCCCGGCGCGAGGACACGCTCGCTGCCCACGACGTGAGCCACGGGGGCTGGTGGTCACTCTCGCGGAAATGGTGACGGCTGACACGGGAGTTGATGTCTCCGTTTCGAACCGCGGAGCTGCTTTCGCCGAGATGCCTGGCCGCGCCGTCATCCAAACAACTGATCCGGAGGCTGTCCGAGATGCCTTCGACGGCCTGGCTCCTGTCCACGATCTGGGGGCACCGGACGAGAGCGGCTGTCTCCGACTCACTACTGGCGACGACAGCTTCGAGACCGATGCCGAGCAAATCGCTGACTGGCGCTCTGTCATCAGTCAGACCCTGGATTAATCGACCGCAGTGGACGTCAACGTGACTGTCTATTCGCTGCCCCGATTAGTGAGTGACGTAATTGTCGCCGAGAATAGCACTCCATAGCGGTATGTTTTTAGGCGTTCCTAAATTGTGATGACAGACACGGACGAGGCGTTCGGGCCCATATACATGGCACAAACGGACACAGCTTCCCGGCGGGCAAGTAAGACGCATAATACATCGAGCAGTCGCGAGTGGGGTGAGGCCGACGAGACGATCTTGACGTTAGACGGAGTCACGAAGCAGTTCCAACAGGAGGTAGCTATCGACGAGGTGTCGCTGTCGGTGGCCGACGGAGAGTTATTGACACTGCTCGGCCCGTCGGGGTGCGGGAAGACGACACTTTTGCGGATGATCGCGGGTCTGGAGGCTCCCACGACAGGCCAGATCCAGATCGGCGATGAGATCGCTGCATCGTCGGACTCGTTTGTTCGACCAGAAAACCGGGATGTGGGGCTTGTATTCCAGGATTTTGCACTGTTCCCGCACCTGACAGTCCGTGAAAACATCGCATTCGGACTGACCGATACTGACGCCGAAAAGACAGACGCGCGGGTGGAAGAGTTACTCGAACTCGTTGAACTCCCAAGCCACGGCGAGAAAACACCAGAGCAACTGTCCGGCGGGCAAAAACAGCGGGTGGCGCTGGCCCGCTCGCTCGCGCCACAACCCGACGTGTTGTTACTCGATGAACCATTTTCGAATCTCGATGTCCAGTTACGGGTCGAGATGCGCGAGGAGATCCGCGCGATCCTCAAAAAGGCCGGTGTGACTGCTGTGTCCGTGACCCACGATCAGGAGGAAGCAATGTCCATTTCTGATCGGGTGGCAGTCATCAGCGCCGGCCGAATCGAGCAGGTGGGTACCCCCGAAGACGTGTTCGAGCAGCCGGAATCAAAATTCGTCGCCTCGTTCCTCGGACGAGCGTCGTTCCTCAAAGGCCGTCTCGAAGACGGTGAAGTGATCACCGAAATTGGCCGGTTCGACGCGGCGACGCTCGAAGGATACGACGCAGTGTACGACGGAGCCCCAGTGGACGTGCTGGTTCGTCCGGATGATATTCGGGCAACACCCGCCACTGCACCGGAGGCCGATGGTCAGATCGTCGCTCGCCAGTACGTCGGTCCGTCCTTCATTTACCGCGTTGAATTGGACTCTGACGACTCCGTCCACTGTCTTCACAACCACGTCGAAGAGTTCGATCTGGACGGGCTGGTCACCGTCGAGCTAGTGGCTGACCACCCACTGGCCTGGTACCCGCGATAATTGACTGCTGGACACGTAGGTCGTGTCGCTGACTCTCGTACCGGAGCTTCATTACTACCAGCGGTGACTCCTGTGACTATAGCAGTGCGGGGATGAGGTACGCGATCCCTACACCGATCAGCAACACGAGCAGGCCGACTCCAGCCTGCCGTGTCTCGAACGATTGCATCGGTGACGTGACACGCCCCGTTTCGGCCTCTTCTTCATGATCAGCCATGACGGGCAATCAGCGGTCTCTCTGTATAAACCACCCGACCCGCGTCCCACCGGGTTCTCCTGTGGACTCCAGTTCGCTATGGCCCCACTGAACTACTGTCGGGCACTCCGTCATCACGCGAACGCGGATACGAGATCGTCTCCGTACTCTCGAGCGACGGTCGTAGACCAGACGGTTCGCGATCATTCTCACCGCTCCATGAGCCACCGTTCTCGACGTCTTCGGCGGCACGTCTCGGGTTAGTCCGTGTCGAGTGAAAGTCGGTAGTGGATGGTTCCGTAGTCGTCTCCCGCGACCGTCTCCGTGCCCTCGCCTACTTGGGTAAAGCCGCGTGTCTCGTAGAACTGACGACCGACCTCGTTGCCGGCGAGCATCGAGGCAGAAACTCCTTCGGCAGCTTCGGGAAGGTCACTCCTCACTCGTTCGAGAAGCTGTGTTCCAATTCCCTCACCCCAGTGTGACGGGTCGACATAGATCTCTTTGAGTCCCGCGTCGGACCGGCTCACGAACGACTGTGTATCATCGCCGAATCGCCAGGCGGCGTAGCCGACGATATCGCCCGTATCAGCAACGTACGTTTCTCCAGACCACTCCATCACTTCATCGAAGCGGCGCTGAAGGAGCCGCGGTTCTGGTTCGCTATCGACCCGTTCGAGCAGTTCACTCGGGATAATCCCGGCGTACGCCTCTCGCCACGCCCGCCTGTTCACCCGGTCCATCCCGCGTATATCCTCCAGCTTGCGGACCTGTCTGAGTTCCATATCACCGCTATGTCTTGGTCGCAGGAAGTATCCCGTGGTCGCTCTGGAGCACCGGGCCTCGAGACACGTGCGAAACGGGACACGCTAGGTCAGTACCAATCGTGAGACGGTGATGTGCACATACGTCTGTATGCAGCCTATGGATGAGGTGAGATAGCCGTGACGCGCAACGACGGAGGCCGGACTGTTTTTGAGGCCGGCAAGCACACCTGCTGATACTCAAATGGGCCTCACGAAACGTATCATCCCGTGTATCGATGTCGACATTGACGATGACGGGAACGCGGCCGTCTATACCGGGGTCAATTTCGAGAATCTCGAGTACACTGGCAATCCAGTCGAATTGGCTGCAGAGTATAACGAATCCGGTGCCGACGAATTCGTGTTTCTCGATATCACCGCCTCCGCAGAGGGGCGTGAAACGATGTTGGAGGTCGTCTCCGGGGTGGCCGACGAGTGTTTCATCCCGCTGACGGTCGGTGGCGGAATCCGAACGACGGAAGATATCAAAGAGACACTACGGGCCGGTGCTGACAAAGTGTCAATCACGACAGGCGCGCTCGAACGGCCTGCACTAATCACGGAAGGGGCAGCGGCGTTTGGCTCGCAGTGTATCGTCATTTCAGTCGACGCCCGTCGCCGATACGACGATGAAGGCCAGCACTACTCCGATACGGACCAGGGGTCGTGCTGGTTCGAGTGTACGAAGAAAGGAGGCCGCGAAGGAACAGGGATCGATGTTATCGAGTGGGCCGAGGAAGCCCAGCGGCGTGGAGCGGGTGAACTGTTCGTCAACTCTATCGATAGAGACGGGACCGAAGAGGGGTACGACATTCCGCTGATTAGGGCGGTCTCAGAGGCGGTGTCGACCCCGGTCATTGCGTCGTCCGGGTGTGGTGGCCCGAGTGATGTCTACGAAGTGCTCACTGATGGAGCCGCTGACGCCGCCCTGGCTGCCTCTATTTTCCACTTCGGGGAGTTCACCGTCCGCGAAGTCAAAGAGTACCTCGACGAACGGGATATCCCCGTGCGATTGTGAGCGGGACCGAGCTGCGGTCATAATCATAATGAAGACCCTGAATTGTACGGCAACAATTCCACTGTCTATCATCCCCAATAACTAGTTGGTGTTGAGGCAACAACCATGACTAATTTCCTGACACCGAGCGAGACTCAGCATAGAAGCGCAAATATGCCAACCGTCTTCGACAGCGATTTCGAATTGTATGAGGGCGACAATGAATTCGTCCTCACACTGGAGATGCCGGGTTTCGATCCGGCAGATATCAGCGTCGCCTGGGACTCTGGCGTCCTGAATATCGGGGCTCAACAGACAAACGAGGAGCGGGGCCGGGAACGAACGTTCCACCGCCGCTTTCGATTCCCGAAAGAGATCGACGAAGAGGACGCGTATGCTGAATACAACAACGGAATCCTCGAAGTAACCCTGCCGGTCACCGAAGGTGCGGTGGCGGCTGGCCGGGAGATTCCTGTGGAATCCTGACGACGGGCCTTCCACGCTTCACACCCCGCTCTATCCCAGGACCGTGAGTAGTGAGGACTTGGCCGTGACGGGTTAGCTTTGAACCCACCGAACCGTCCCCACTCTCACTGATTTTCATACAACTGTTCCACCCGAGCGAGTGTGTCTGTGTCACTCGGATTGAGATCCTCGCGCACGTTCAGAAAGCGTGGGAACCTGAGCGCGAACCCCGAGTCGTACTCTGGTGATTCCTGAATCTCTTCGTATTCTACTTCCAGCACAATGGCTGGTTCAAGCTGGAGTTGGCGTTCGTCACGCGTGGTCACATGGCTTTCAAGACGGGTCGTGAGTGCTTCCAACTGCTCGTCAGTGTACCCTGTCGACAGCCGACCAACCTCGCGAAACTGCGACTGATCGGCGTCATAACAGCCCAGATGGAGTCGTCCCAACAAGCCACTTCTCCGCCCTTCACTGTAGGTCGCGCGGGTCACGACGAGATCGAGCGGCTCCATCGTAGGCTTCACCTTCAACAGCCGGCCGACGCGACGGCCGGGGTCGTACGGGGCCTCAAGATTCTTGATCATCAGTCCCTCGTGGCCTGCCTCGAGAGCCTCTTGATACAGCGATTCGGCGGGCGCTGGCTCTGCTGGGGTGACTCGCACCGCCCGGGCCCGCTCCAGGCCGGCAGTTGTCAGGTCGTGATTCGTGATTGGACCTGAGTCAATCTGCGTGTCGGGCCCGTCTGGCTGCGCGTTCGTCTCGGATGTCTGAAGATCAGGAGCCACGGATCGAGTGACGTCGTCCAGCCGGTCCAGGCGGCTGTCGAGCGACTCACGAATCAGCGATCTGCCGTCGTACAGACAATCGAACAGGTGAACAATCACCGGCACTTCCTGAGTCATGCCGGCGATGCCGTACTCTCGTTTGATTCGCTGAGAGAGTTTCTGAAACGCAACCGGATCGCGAGCGGGAGCATCATTAGTGATCGTTTCCGGGGTGTAGCCGACGAGTTCTCCGTCGAGGATTGCTGGAGTCTCGACACCGTCTTCGACAACCCGAACGACGTCCGGGAACGCCTCAGTGACATCCTGTAACCGGCGTGTGTACACGCGTGCGTCTCCGTCTGCGACGTGAATTTGGACGCGAACGCCGTCGTATTTGTACTCACAGAGCGCTTGGTTGTCCTCGGCCGCGTCCGTGAGTGTCTCTGGAAGTGACTCTCCCTTCTGCGCGAGCATCACCTGCACCGGCCGAAACGGCTCCACTTCGAGATCGTGGAGTCCATTTTGCCCCTCGTCACGGGCCGTCTCAGCGACGGTGCGATAATCGTTGGTGACCTGATAGGCGGCCTCGACAGTCTCGGCTGCCCGATCACTGCCGTCGAGGAACGCGACTGCTATCGCATCGCGGATCGTGCCCTCGCCAATTCCGACTCGCATGTGGCCGAGCGCAGTCCGCACCACGTATCGCGCTTCGTCGGGGGAGGCGTCCGCGAGCAATCCGCTCACTGCCTGCACCCGTCTGTCCTGGCTGCCATCGCCTTCGAACGTCGCCAGCTCTCGGAGGCGGTCGTGCACCCGCTCGACTGTCAGTGTCTCACTGAACAGGGTCTGCTGGCTGGCGTGCTCGCTCGCCCAGGCAGCCGCGTCCCCCAGATCACCCGTCTTTTGCCACTGCTCGCGAACACCGGGTTCAGACGCGCCCGTCGCCCGCAAGATTGCATCGAGCGTGAGACTCGACGAGACGCCCAATTCAGTGCGATCGTGTGCCGGTGAGAGTCGGCCGCGAACCAGCGTCACCAACCGGGGTAACTGGGACCCGTCGGCCTGCTGGAAGGTGTCTGCGAGAATGTCGCGCTTGCGATTGTTGGACTCGGTGGCTCCGAGTCGGTCGTATACGTCGACGAGCGCGCTGTACTCCATCATCTACACGACGGGTGCGAGTAATATAGTCTCTCGGCATTACCAATGCGTGGCAGCGAGGCCGGCCTCCCCGTCGTGGCTCTATCGCGTACAAGAACCCACACGACCAAGACCAGCAGTCCTACTCCGACGTCATCTCCAAGATGAACGATTCTGGGGCCGATGCGTGGTTGTTCATCACCTATCAGGCGGAGTTTGCAAAGATGGTCACCGAGCTATTCTCGAGGGGCTATGAGCCCCCGCTGTACGGCGCCGACTCCGTCTCCGGCGACAGCGTGCTGGAGAACACCCTCGAGGGGAGCATGCAGGGGATGACGATCGTCATCCCCTCCGTAGCCGTCGATCAGGAGAACTACCAGACGTTCGCCGAACGCTTCGAGAGCGAGTACGGCGAGGCGCCGATCGTCTGGTCGGCGTACACCTACGACTGCGTCGTCACTGCAGCACTCTCGATTCAGGCGGCCGACGAGTTCATTCCCGCGGCCCTCGGGGAGGTCGTCCGTGACGTGACGCGGCCCGAGGGGGAGACGGTCACCTCCTATCAGGCGGCTGCTGACATCCTTGCCGACGGCTGCGGCCCGTCCGATATCGATTATCAGGGGGTCAGCGGGCCCATCGAATTCGACGAGAACGGTGATCCCGATGGCTTCTCTCAAGTTCTGACGGTCGACGACCACAACTACCAGCCGGCCGGATTCCTCGAATCCTGAGGGGAGCACTCGACCCCCTCGCCAGCGGATTAGTACTTAGCAGAATGCTGTTGGGAAGCAACGGCTCGTTGACCTACACCATAGCCGACATCGCCCACTTCGCACATGGCGACACGATGACAGTCGGGGCCTACTCGACGCTGGTCATGTGCGGCGCCGTCGGCTGACTGTGCGGGTCGGTTAGGGTCCCAGTGCGGCTTTTTGATCGCGCTGATCGCGGATATCGCGACGGGCCCGGTCGTCGCAATAGGGACCGAGCGACCAAGGGTGACGGCGCTCAGCGCGATGGGCACCACACGAGAGCCGTCGTGGTGTCCAGCCTGGTGTCAGCTGAGTGCAGTCACAGGTGAATCTATGTCCACGTTCAGTAACTCCGAAGTAACAGGTGCATCGCCGTCAGCAAATCACACGAGTCCACCGAGAGAGCCCGAGAACACAGATTTGCAGCCGTCGTGGCCAGACGATACGAGCAGCGAGGATGGAACGCCACCACTCAGGATGAACCACTGTCCGGAATGTGGCAACCGTCGATTCGTCTCGAAACTCCTCGTGTACGAGGTCACAGGCTACAGAGAGACAAGAAGAGAGCCCACGGCTTCAGCCGTGGGAGGATGTCAAGACGAGAGCGGCGAGCAAGAATTCCGCCGCCAGCACGTCCGGGCAGAGTTCGAATACACCTGCAGCGAGTGTCAGACGACACTCCGGACGCTTCCCGCAGGTCGGAGCGAGTGAGCGACACCGTACATACTTAAATCGATCATCAGGTCTGTGGCTGACGTGGGGCTGTGGGTCGGTCGTCGCAGAGTGTTGTGAGACGATGACGGCACTGTTTCCCCTCCCAACTGCGCTACTGGGTCGCTTCGTTCCCTATGTTGCTCCGTGAGGAGAGGGACTGAGCGCCTGAACACAGGGAAAAATCGGGGTTTCGACAGGGAGCAACCTGAGAGCGCTCTCCTCGCTAGCCCAAATCCGGATTGCCCCAGAGACCATATCCCCTCACCGTCTTAGCTACACCGTGACACTGAGTCTCTGCTACGTGGTGTGTGAAAACTGTGGACGCGTGTCTGCGATTCCCGACCAGACAGACGGCTGCATGGGCTGTGGGAGTGACGACGTGAGCCACCTTTCAGGGGGGTCCGTGCCACCGTACTTTCGGCCGGACTCTGCGTGACTCTGCTCATAATTTCGTCAATAACAGACCACCACTCGTCTGTCCCCGTTGGCTGATGACGAATCCGTGTTGCCGGGTCGCGGACTTAGCCGAGACAGTCGAACCTGATGCAGCGTTCAGGAATCGCTCATGTCGACCGGACATCGGTTAATCCCGAGGAGACTGTACAACGCACACCGGCGAACTGACCCCTCGACAATGAGCACTGCTCCAGCAAACGCGGCCCCAACTCCCGACAAGACCGGAACAGCAGCGACTCCCAGTGCCTGGAGGAGAGCAAACAGACACAGGACTGCACCGACACCGACCCGCACCTTCGCGTCTAACGGTCCGACATTTCTATCCATACCAGTCATACTCGCTCGGGGTAGAAAATCCACGTGATCCTTTCGGCGTAGCTGATGTCAGCTCCCCACCCGTAAACGGGTGGGCTTGCTGGTGGACTCCCACGTGTCGTGCTCCACAGGCAGAAAGCCCCGCGTCCGTTCCTTTCTCAAAACGGGCTTTCTCAGGTGGCTTCCAGCAGGGGAGTCAGAGGGACTTGTTCAGTATCCCCAGCTTCGGGGCAGGCTGACAGACTGCCCGTCTCACTGACCGCTTCTGGGCCTGTGAGACGTATCTCACACTCCCTGTTGAATTCACATACCGATTACGCGCTTCCTCCCACGGCTCAAGCCGTGGGCTTCCGCGCTGCGACAGCTGTGACGGAGCCGTGTGAGGTGGCTTCTCTCACCAGTCCGTCGGTGATGCTCACATGGTCACCGTCACCGATAATAGGGCTGACCGTCTCGGGGCCGAGCTCTCTCGCATGTGGGGAAAATCGAGCGAATGGGCCGCGGAGTTGATGAGTTTCCGACTACTGTATATTATTATGGCTCTTCTATCGGACGCGGACCGACGCAAACTCGACGACAGTCTCGACGGCCAATTTTACGATAGCCCGCGATTCGTCACTCACGCAGACGACGGATTTCTCGGCCGGTTGACAACGCTATACGACGACCAGCTTACACCGGGTGACCGCGTGTTCGACGCGATGGGCAGTTGGGTGTCACACTTGCCCGCGACCTCGCTCGGTCGCGTCGTCGGGCACGGATTGAACGAGGCGGAACTCAAAGAAAATGAGCGACTCGACGAGTACTTTGTCCAGAATTTCAACGAGAATCAGTCGCTTCCGCTCGAGACTAACAGTATGGACGCTGTCTGCTGTGCGCTGTCTGTCCAGTACTTGGAGTACCCGGGCGCCGTATTCTCTGAGTTCGCCCGCGTTCTCGACGACGGAGGCGTCTTGATCGTGAGCTTCAGCAACCGAATGTTTCCCACAAAAGCCGTGAACGCCTGGCGTAGCGCTTCCATGACCGAGAGGGGCGATCTGGTGGCCTCATACGCCGAAGCTGGTGGATTACCACGCACCGACCAGATTGTCGACCGGCCCAGCAGCGACCCGTTCTACGCGGTCATCGCCAAACAGTAGTCTGAACTCCCATTGAGAAGCCAGGAGACGGTATCTCGTCTCGAGGAGATTGAACCGCTCTGCAGCATGCCCGCGTGCAAGTGTCGGAGGCGTGTTCTTTACCCGGCGCAGATAGACAGGAGTGTATGGACCTCGATCAGTTTGCAGACGATACGCCGGACGACGATGCTCCCGGTGGGGCCCGTACGTGTGTCGTCGCGACGCAGAGTGATACCTTCGAGCGGTGCCGAGAGGGCTTTTACCCGGCTCCGCAGTCGTACGGCCGGACTCGTGCCGACTTCCAGTACATGGCGTTTTACCGGACTGCGCCGACCTCCTCGATAACCCATTACGCCGAGGTCACGTCTCGCGTGGACCAGCGTCGCGGCGGGCCCGGGCCGATGAACGGGCGCGACTGGGAGGAACTCATCGACCCGTTCTCTTCTGAATCTGAAGTGGTCGTATTCGAATTGGGCGAGTTAGTCCCTCTTGACGCCCCGGTCGACAACGACGCGACCGGTGTCCGAGGAGCGTGGTACTGTTCTGTGGGTGACCTCAGAAACGCCGCCACAATCACCGAGTTGGCAGAGCGAGCAGAGACGTCCTGACAGCCAACGATGAGGCGCTCTCAGCGTATTCTGGCGGGTTTCAAGGGCTGATGTGTCCGGCTATTCGCCGCGACGGGCGAAGACGAACTCCGTGCTGGAGCCGAGCGGGTCGGTGGCTGTGGCCGTCTCGATATCGACGAATCCTGCCTCTCGGAGCGCATCGAGCGTCTGTTCGCGACCCGGTGAGGAAAAGAACATGCGGCCACCCATCCACCCGCGGCGGACTGTCTCGAAGCGGCCGCCTGACAGTGTCGCCAGCATCCATCCGCCTGGTCGCAGCACGCGCGCAAACTCGTGATATACTGCGGGATGACGGCCCCGCGGGAGGTGGAAAATGACGTGATACGCGGTTACCCCGTCGAACTGGTCGTCTGCTGCTGGGAGTCGTTCGGTGTCTCCCTGCATTAATCGTGACTCGGGAACAGTGTCGCGGGCGAGTCCAAGCCCCTCTTCGGCGATATCGATTCCCACACTGCCGGCCGGGAGATTTGCCAGCGTTCGCGCACCATCACCACAGCCGATATCCAAAACAGCCGGATCGGCCGGGAGCCGGTCGAGGAGGTCGTCGATCAGTGCGGCGTCTGAACCGTCGGGATCGCGTCGCTGAGCGTACGTCTCCGACACATCGTTCCAGGCGTCTCGTACTTCCTGTTTGTTCACAGGTACTCTAGGAGCGCCGCTGACTAATGGCCTCTGCCCGGCCGGCGTCGACTCGATCTGGCAGCTATCGTGGCAGGATGTGGTTCCCCCGCCTCTTGAGCGCCCACTGAATTACGCTAGCTAATGACGGCCCCTCTGGACGGATCATGTCATTTTGTTTCGAGTTGGGCGATTTCTGGTCAGCCAGACGGCGATCTCAAGCCGACAGCGCTACCGGCTGTCCCAGAGAGGGTCCTGGCACCTCGCATGCCGCGGGTCCACAGCGAAGGGTACTCTTTCCTGGAAATCTAGTATTCTATATGAGCGTGAATCTGTTTTGGCACCGCCGGGATCCCCGGACACGAGACAATGCTGGATTATCAGCGGCCACTCGTGATGGCTCGACGATCCCAGTGTTGGTCTACGACAAAGAGTTGCTGAAAACGGTCGGGAGTCGTCAGCGTGCCCTGTATCTCCGCAGTGTGAAGCAGCTGCAAGAGCGGTATCGCGAACTCGGCTCGGACCTCCTCGTCAGAGTCGGCAGCCCCGACACGGTGTTGCCGGAACTCGCTGATGAGTTCGATGCCGATACGGTCTACTACAACGATCATTACCGGGCCGCCAGACGCAACAGAGAACGCGCCGTAGACGAGGCCTTTGCGGGAACCGACACGGCGACGGACAGCCGGACAGACCTGGTTCTGGTCAATCCAGATCGGCTCGAAGAGTCGTACCCGAATCACAGCCAATTTCATAACGACTGGGAAGAGGTCCCGAAGCGAGGCCCGTATGACGAGCCGGATGCCGGGTCGCTGGCCGATATTTCCGACCCTAAGACTGTGCCCGAACCTGACGCTGACATCGACCTGCCTACACCGGGGTACGCAGGCGCCAGAGACCGTCTTGACCGGTTCACACAAGAAGGGTTGCTTACCTACAACGACACTCGCGACGATCTTGAGGGCGCCGTGGACCGCCCGGCCCAGACCGTCTCGCGAATGTCTCCGTATCTCTCCTCGGGTATCATCGGGATTCGCGAGGTGTACAACGCCGCCAGTGAGGTGTACGAATCAACCTACGGCTCCGAACGTCGCAACGTCGACAAATACCGCTACGAGTTGAGTTGGCGCGAGCAGAACTATCATCTATTGTACTACAACCCGGATCTCGCGGTATCCAACTACAAGTCCATCCCAAACAAGATCGCCTGGCGTAACGATGACGAGGACTTCCGGGCGTGGGTGAATGGAGAGACAGGCTACCCACTGGTCGACGCCGGAATGCGGCAACTCGAACAGGAAGGCTACATCCACAATCGACCCCGACAGGTCGTCGCAAGCTTCCTCACGAAGCACCTCCTGATCGACTGGCGTGAAGGAGCCCGGCAGTTCACCCGGAAGCTGATCGACCACGATTATGCCTCGAATCACGGAAGTTGGCAGTGGACTGCTTCGACGGGGACCGACTCTGTCGACGTGCGGATTTTCGACCCGATCAGTCAGGCCTCGAAATACGACGGGAATGCCCGGTACATGAAAGAGTACGTCCCCGAACTCAGTGATGTCCCGGCCGGCAAAGTAATTGACTGGCCAACCCTGTCACGTTCCGAACGGAATCGATTGGCTCCCGAGTACGCGGACCCCATTGTCGACCGGAATCAGGGGTACGAACGCGCCCAGCGTGTGTTCGAGGAGGCCCTCGGCAAGCGCTGACGACGCTGCCAATTTAATCTGGTCAGAATCAGTCGCTCGTCTGCGTCGACGCAACTACCACCCGTTCTCTGGCTCGTAGATGTCTGACAATCCCGCGATTCGAGGCGAACAGGCGAGACAACCTATAATTCATTTTTTCTCCTCTCGTGAATGAGTTTCACACCGGGGGTTGTCCCGCAATCACTCACAGAATCACTTTCTCAAGAGCCTGAGGTCGCACCGACCGCGATACCGGCGACTGAGATGTGCCTGTCCGGCAGTGACAGTACCGCAGAAAAAGCGTGAAATCGTTCGAATCGAGGCGGGAACGGCGTCAGTCCGACGAGCCAGTCTCGATCGGCGTCCGGATACCGTTGCCCCACTCCGTCCAGGAGCCATCGTAGTTTTCGACGTTGGTGAACCCGAGCAGCTCTGAGAGCACGTACCACTCGATTGACGACCGCTCGCCAACTCGACAGTACGTGACGACCCGCTCGTCCTCATCGTCGAGACCGACATCTGCGTACAGTTCACGCAGTTCGTCAGGATCCTTGAACGTACCATCCTCGTCGCTGAGGACAGTTCCCGTCGGAACGCTCTCTGCGCCGGGGATGTGACCGCCTCGCTGTGCGGTCTCTTGGAGTCCTTCCGGGGCGATTATCTCGCCGGTGAACTCTGCAGGTGACCGAACGTCGACGAGTGGGACACCTTCCTCGACTGCGTCTTCGACTTCGCCCTTGTAGGCCCGGATACTCTCGTAAGGGCCGTCGGCAGAGTACTCCTGCGGGGTGAAATCGACAACCTCGTCGGTGAGTTCGTAATCATTGTCTGTCCAGAACGGTTTGCCACCGTCGATCACGCGTGCGTCACCGTGCCCGTAGTACGTGTACTCCCAGTATGCAAACAGCGCGAACCAATTCGGCACCCGTCCGCCACCGTAGAAGACTACCGTCGAGTCCTCTGTGATGCCGGCCTCGCTGTTGAGTTCCTCGAACGCATCTTTGTCGAGGATGTCTCGGGTGACCGGATCGCTCAGGTCCTCCTCCCAGTGGAAGAAGGTCGCTCCGGGAATGTGGCCCTCCTCGTATGGCGTATACTCTGAGTCTTCCGTCACTGTCGGATTATTTACCTCGAGTAGACGATACTCGGGGTCGTCAGACTGGAACTCCTCGAGGTGATCCTCGACCCAGTCGGCAGTAACGAGCGCGTCAGTTTCGTGTTCAGACATGCATCTATATCATTGATTTCCGAGGGCTTCATGCTATCAATTCTGATTAGATTTGCCGTCATTCGTGACGCTTCTGCAGCCGCACGAAGCCTCTATTTCCGCCGTATAAGCGCTTCTGACGTTCGAAACAGGGCAATGAGCGTTTTCGGAGCGGCGTGAACGTTGAACAAAACATATTCGTAGAATGATACATTTACTCGGCTCGTCGATTCCACCTCTCCCGTGAACTGACTCGTTACACTCGTCACCACCTGGTCGATTAGCTGAGAGTACAGTCCGTTTTACCGACCCGACGCGGGAGTAACGCGAGGGAGTCACCTGATCTGGAATATGTTCGTGCCACTCCTGTCGTGATCGCACAGGCTGGGCGTCCGGTGGACTCACCGTCCGTCAGGCTCGAATCAGCACCGTCATACTCGCTCGGGTCTCACGGGGTGACGTGACGACCTGGATCGAAGAGCCAAGCGGCGGACGTGACCGCGGAATCCGCGGGATCGGACGTGCATGGGTCGAGGTGATGACTCATCCGCGGCGATTTTTTACCACGGGTATCGGTGAAGGAGACCAGGGACCCGGGCTCACCTTCGCGATTGTGGTCGCTAGTGGATTCATCTCTGGGTGGCTGGTGACGTCTCCTGCGGTGATTCCAGGGATCGCCGAGAGCCGACTGCTGTCTGGTGTCGTGACGGTGCTGGCAGTGAGTTTCCTGGCAGCTCCAGCGGCATTACACTTGACAGCCGCACTCACGACCATCTCACTGATCGTGACGACTACTGACCGCTCGGGGGTAAGCCAGACAGTCCAGGTCGTGGCGTACGCGACGGCACCGATGGCACTCGCCGGGCCGCCGATTCCTCTATTGCGGGTCGTCTGTGCAGGCTATGGAATCGGACTCTTGATGTTCGGATTGCGGCGTATCCACCGCGCCTCGTGGCCCCGGATTCTCCTCGCGTCGGCTGTCCCAGGGCTGTTCGCCTTTGGCGTGGCCTACCGTGGCGTCGCGGCTGTCCGGACGCTGACTGGGTGACCGAGTTCGAAGTCGTGCCAGGTTGATGCAGATCATTGTGTTCGAGTGACCCGCTTGAGCGGGCAGTTTCGGACACCAGTCTGTGTGAATGCGCACTACGCTACTCGCTGGCGACTGTTCGTTGCGGTACGAGACGACTATCCCGAGCCTCGGACTTCTGGGTGACTTCATCGGCCTCATCAGCAGGGCTTTCCTCCAGTGTTATCTTATCCGATTCAGGTGGACTTCGACAACAGTTTTAGTTGGCAGTGCTTTTGTACAGGAAATGGGAGCTTGTATCATTTGTGGCACGTCTGTCGACGGCCGTATCTGCGGCAGCCACGAGGAAGATGTCGTCTTTGATTTCCGAGGGAATAGCCCAGATCAACTCGAATCGAACCGATTCTACCACGGTGAGGTCGACGGCTACGCTGATTTCGGTGTGTTTGTCGATCTGTCGTCTAACGTCACTGGCCTGTTACACCGCTCGGAACTGGATCGGCGGCTCGAATCTCTTGAGTGGGAACCCGGTGATAACGTGTTCATCCAGGTGACGAACGTCCGCGATAACGGGAATATCGACCTCGCGTGGTCGATTCGACAGTCTGCCCGCGAGTTCCGCGGAGAACTCGTTCAGGAAGACGGCACGACTCGGGTGCCGGATAGTGATGACGATGATTCGGATTCTGAGTCTGAGACGGACGCCGATACATCATCAAGTGCGAACACAGGTTCGACAGCAGACTCAGCCGTCGAATCTGATCAAGAATCAGAGTCCAGCCAGACCACCACCTCAGAGTCGGCGTCCCAGCCGGATCCTGACTCGGCTGGTGAAGCCCAGCACCGGTCGAAATCCCACGGCGATGCGGCCCAATCAGATACAGATTCTATTGCCGACACCGAGTCAGACGGGATTACCTCGGGGTCACCGGCGGAGTCGAACGACGAGGATTCCTCTGAACAGGACGATGCCACTGCGACAGACGACGGCTCAGTCGACTCCGGGACAACTGTCCCAGCGAGTGATGCCAGCAGTACCGACGACGGCGACGATGTAGTTGATACTGATGAAAGCGAGGGCGACTTCGAATTCGGGAGCGAATCAGCCTCAGATACGGACCGCGTCCCAGTCGCGTCTCTCGACGATCGAGTCGGAGACACAGTTCGAGTCGAGGGAGAAATCGCGAGTGCACGCCAGACCGGTGGCCCGACCGTGTTTGAACTGCGAGACGAGTCTGGCGTCGTGGACTGTGCGGCATTCGTCGAACCCGGTGTCCGCGCGTATCCTGATATCGACGCTGGAGACACTGTCTTTCTCGAAGGCGAGGTGGAACTGCGTCGTGAGGAACTCCAGATCGAGGCTGATGAGCTGGAAGTACTCGACGGCACGGCAGCAGAAGCGGTCACTCAGCGGCTTACAGATGCAATGACAGACCGCGCCCGGCCGTCTGATGTTACCCCTGTTGGTGGCGACGAGACCGTCGAGAGCCTGCCTGAGAGCCTGCTCGATGCCGCAGAAACCATTCGGCGGGCTATCTTCCAGGACCGGCCAATCGTTGTTCGTCACCCGGCATCGGCCGACGGATACGTGGCGGGTGCCGCGATCGAACGCGCGGTGTTACCGCTCGTCCGTGAGGAACACTCTGAAAGTGACGCCGAATACCACTACTTCACTCGCCGACCGATCGAGGAGTCCGTCTACGATATGGACGACGCCACCAACGACACGTCTCGGATGCTGCAAAACCGGGACCGCCACGACGAGAACCTCCCGCTGTTTCTCCTGATTGGGACAGGCTCGACGACTGAGTCTGCCGACGGACTGGCTCTCCTCGATATCTACGACGCCGAGCGCGTGGTCGTCGACGCCAGCGTCGCGGATCCCGAGGTTGCCGAGACGGTGAACGTTCTCGTGAGCCCGGATTTGGCAGACACCGACGGGACGCTCTCCAACGGTGCGTTGGCGACAAACCTCGCATCGACGGTCAACAGCGAGGTCAGCGGCGATATCGAGCATCTCCCGGCAGTGAGCTACTGGGAGTCACCACCTGAGGCGTACACGACGCTCGCGGCGGATGCCGGATACGACTCTGGCCGGATCGCCGAGCTTAGGGAGGCAATTGCGCTTGAAGCGTATCACCAGTCGTATCAGGACAAACGCGAACTAATCGCGGACCTGCTGTTCGACGACGATGGCGACCTGGCTCGACACGTTGCTGAACAGTTCCGCGAGAAACTGGACCGTGAGATCGATACTGCCGTCAAGAACCTGCAGTCGGTCGAAGTGGACGGGATTGAAGCGTCTGTCCTCGATACGGACGCGTTCACTCACCGCTTCGATTTCCCCCCGAAAACGCTCCTCTTAGACGAACTCCACCGGAGCAATCGTGACACCCATTCCGTCACACTCGGCGTGGGCACCGACGAACTGTATCTCCGCTCGACTGCTGATCTGAATATCCGCGACGTGGCCGAGGCCGCGGGCGAGCAGGTGCCAGATGCCGATCTGGAAGTCGCTGACATCCGCGCGGGCCGGATCGAGTTCCTTGCTGGCGAGCGAGAGGCCGCCGAAAACGCCGTTATCGACGTGACGGCTGACCTCTTCTGATTGACCACGGGCTCGCCTGTGGTTCAGTGCGTGCCAGAGCGGGCTCGGGCTCGTCGTTCGTGACTGCTGTATGGTATGAAACCGCTCAGACGGCGTCAAGACGAACCCTACGATGATCGCCCCTGAGCGATTCGTTAACGGATAGCTGGCGAGTGAGCAGTGCGGGAGAGTCGTAGTTCTGGGCTAAACCAATCCGATAATCCGTATCGTGTCTCCACTCACTGGAGCCAGTGCTATCTGTAGATTATGTCGAAGCGGATCCTGCGCGGCTTTGCCCTCACGTTGGGTGACCAGATTGGCTGTCGGGGAGCGACACGCTTATTCTCCGGACACGGCGACTGAATAGCAATGAGTACCGACGCGGCCGGTGAAGACGACGTCTTCGAGCGCGTCTGTCAGGAGTTGGTCGGCCGAATCGTCAAAGGAGACATTCAGCGAGACGAGTTGGAACAGGCCAAACGACAGGTCTGCTCGAATCACTCTGCGCCGAGAGTGCCACGGAACTCGGATTTGCTGGACAGAGCGCCAGACGAGCGTCGCGAGGAGGTCCGGGAGGTCGTCCAGCGCAAACCAGTCCGGACCGCCTCGGGAGTATCACCAGTGGCAATTATGACATCGCCACACACCTGCCCACACGGGAAGTGTCTCTACTGTCCCGGGGGGCCTGCAAGTGAGTTCTCCTCGGCGCAGTCGTACACCGGCCATGAGCCTGCAGCCGCGCGAGGCAAGCAAAACGACTACGACCCGTACGGTCAGGTGACACTCAGACTGGACCAACTCCGCCAGATCGGCCACCCTGTCGACAAGGTGGAATTGATCTTGATGGGCGGGACGATGACCGCCCGGTCGCACGACTATCAGGAATGGTTCCTGAAGCGGGCGCTGGAAGCGATGAACGATTACGACTCCGAGAGAGACCCCGACCCATCACAGACGGAGTCGTTTGCGCCCGACCCCGAAGACGTGGACTTCCGCTATCTCGAGGACGTGATCGCAGACAACGAAACCAACGCGATCCGGAATATCGCGACCACCTTCGAGACGAAACCTGACTGGTGTGACCCCGAGCAGATCGACCGGATGCTCGGGCTGGGCGGCACCAAAGTCGAAGTTGGCGTCCAGACCACCTACGAGCGGATCAACCGGGAGATGCACCGCGGTCACGGGACCCAGGCGTCTCGAGACGCGAATCGCCGGCTCAGAGACGCCGCCTTCAAAGTCGGATTCCACATGATGCCTGGCCAGCCGGGGATGACCCGGGAGATGTGTCTGGAAGACTTCCGCCGGCTGTTCGACGATTCCGCATGGCGGCCGGATTATCTCAAGATCTATCCCACACTCGTGGTCGAAGGGACGCGTGTGTACGACAGCTGGCGCCGTGACGAGTACGACCCGCTCACGAGCGCGGAGGCGACGGGTCTCGTCGCAGAGATTATGGACCTCATTCCAGAGTACACTCGTCTTCAGCGTGTCCAACGTGACATCCCAGC
>KI543234.1:299200-314121 GCA_000496235.1 uncultured archaeon A07HR60 | reverse complement strand
ACTGGCAGTCATCTCGGGGATCGGTGCCCGGCAGTATTACCGCGAGAAACTAAATTTCCACCAGGACGGCCCGTACGTCTCCAAACAACTGTGATGTCGCTCGGAAGTGCAACCGTGAGATCTTTTCCTGTTCTCGTGTCAGCGTGAGTGACGTGCCCCAGAGTTGAGCCCCGAGACGCGCCGTCCACCCGTAGATTGACTCGCAAGTCACCCTCGACCATCGGGGCGATACGTTTATGTTAGATACTAGTGTGTGGGAGTCAAATGATACTGGCAGTCGGCCGGAGGATTCGGGGGCACACGACTGCGATCGTCTCGATCGCGGTGACGAGCGTCTGGATGACCGCCCTCGCGGCAGAACATCAGTGGTGGGTGTCAGCTCTCTTTGTCGGGTACGCCGGGGTCGTCCCGCTCACAACGATCCTGTCCTGAGGTCGTGGGGACCGACAACTGATCGAGCGCGTTCGCCCAAAATGAGACAGGACACCACATCGAGCATCAAGCGACGAGATGAGCGACCACCCGGTAAGCGCCCTCTGTCAACCATCGGGACACTCCGAGAACGACACGCTGGGGGGGACCTCACCGCCGAGCAATTCGAACACCGAGTTGAGCAGGTGGCTGGAGCCCAGACACACGCGGACCTTGTGAACCAGGCTGAATTCACCACTGATCTCTCACGGGGGAGCAATCAGTCGCCGTGAATCTGGTACGCAATATTCGCGTGAGCCTGGGCGTATCGCCCGTCGCTCCTCGTCGGTGCGTGGCTGTGGTTGGACACCGGATAGCCCACATGAGACGTTCAGCCAGCCCGTCGCCGCGGAGAGCCCACAACGACACCCCTTTTTCTGCGCCGTGTCAAAGTGATGTATGGAGGCGAAGCAGGAGCTATCGAGTATCGACCTGCGCGCGCTCGTCGCCGAGTTAGGTCGGTACGAGGGGTCGGTGGTCGATAAGGCGTATCTGTACGATTCGGATCTGATTCGGCTGAAACTCCGGGATTTTGACCGCGGCCGGGTGGAGTTCCTCATACAGTTGGGCGATATCAAGCGGGCTCACGTCGCGGATGTCGAACACGTCAGTGATGCGCCTGGTCGGCCACCGAGTTTCGCGAAAATGCTGCGAAACCGGATCGCCGGCGCCAATCTCGTCGACGTTTCACAGTACGAATTCGACCGGATCCTGACATTCGAGTTCGACCGGACCGACCAGAATACCACGCTCGTCGCCGAACTGTTCGGTGACGGGAATCTGGCAGTACTGGACGAAACGGGCGAAGTGATTGACTCACTCTCAACGGTCAGACTCCACTCACGAACTGTCGCGCCGGGGGCGCCCTACGAGTATCCGTCGACACGGTTGAACCCACTCGAAGTGGGATACCAATCGTTCCGTGATCGGATGGCAGAATCCGAAGCCGATATCGTCCGGACACTCGCGACGCAATTGAACCTGGGTGGACTCTACGCCGAGGAAGTGTGTTCGCGGGCCGGAATCGACAAGGAGACCCCCGTTGAGGAGGCCGACGAGGACGTGTTCGGCGCAGTTCACGACGCACTCGGGCGGATTGCTGAGGACCTCCGATCCGGCGCTCTCGACCCACGTGTCTACCTGGAAGACGAGTCCGTGGTCGACGTGGCTCCGTTCCCGCTGGCCGAGCGCGAGGCCCGCGGACTCGGGGGCGAATCGTACGATTCGTTCAACGATGCAGTTGACGACTACTTTCACCGACTCGAGGCCGGTGATGAAACGAACGAGACCGCCGACACTGGTCCGGACTTCGAGACAGAGATCGCGACCCAACAGCGCATTATCGAGCAACAACAGGGGGCGATCGAGGGATTCGAAGCCAGCGCCAAAGACGAGCAACAACGGGCCGAACTGCTGTACGCTCACTATGACCTCGTAGACGAAGTGTTATCGACAGTGCAGTCGGCCCGCGAAGAAGATATCTCGTGGGAAGCGATTGAAGAGCGGCTGGCTGCAGGGGCCGACCAGGGAATCCCAGCAGCCGAGGCCGTCAATAGTGTCGATGGCTCAGACGGGACTGTCATGATCGAGATCGAGGGGATGAGCATCCCGCTCGACGCGACGATGGGTGTGGAAAAAAACGCCGACCAGCGGTACACCGAGGCCAAGCGGATCCGAGAGAAAAAAGAGGGCGCCTTAGAGGCAATCGAGAACACCCGCGAGGAGTTATCGGAACTCCAGGAGCGGAAAGCCGAGCACGAACAGGGCGACGATGGTGATGACAGCCAGCCCGACCCGGAAGAAGACACCCAGCAGACAGCCGCCGACTGGGTGGACCGCCAATCCGTCTCGCTCCGGACGAACGATCCGTGGTACGATCGGTTCCGCTGGTTCCACACCAGTGACGACTTTCTCGTCATTGGGGGCCGCAACGCCGATCAAAACGAGGAATTAGTCACCAAGTATCTCTCTGGGAACGACCTCTTCTTTCACTCGCAGGCACACGGTGGGCCGGTGACGATACTCAAAGCCACTGGGCCCAGTGAGGCCGCTCGCGACGTAGACATCCCCGAGCGGTCACGGAAAGAGGCTGCACAGTTTGCAGTTTCGTATTCGTCCGTCTGGAAGGACGGCCGTTACGCCGGTGACGCCTACGAGGTGACCCCAGACCAGGTGTCGAAAACCCCCGAGAGTGGAGAATATATCGAGAAAGGGGCGTTCGTCATCCGCGGCGATCGCACCTATCATCGTAACGTGTCCGCAGAGGTCGCGGTCGGCATCCAGTGTGAGCCGCTGACGAAAGTGATCGGTGGACCGCCAGAACCGGTGGAAGACGTTGCGGCCGCGACGATCCGGCTCCGCCCCGGCAAGTACGCGCAAAATGACGCGGCAAAACGGTGTTACCGGGAGTTCCGCTCGCAGTTCACCGACGAGTCTCTCGTCAGGAAAGTGGCCAGTCCCGACCTGATCGCGGAATTCCTCCCCGGCGGCGGCAGCGTAATGACCGACGAGTGACGGTCACGCCAGGCCAGTTTCGCTCGTTGATACCGTGAGAACCTCTCACAAATCTGACCCGGCGTCTGTGAGTCGTCACGAGACCCTGTTACGCGAGGGGTACGCAATGCAAAAACGATCATCACCAGTGTGACGATCATGACGAGGACCGTGAGGGTCTTCATATGCAGCCAAACCACCGCGATCGCCACCCGGAACACTAGAAACGGCTATTTGGGTCGGCGAAAGCGTCTGGAACGTGAGTTTCTACAAGTTCTTTATATAGGTGTCTCAAAGGAACGGTTGTGTTACAGGAGTCAATTCGCACCCCGATCCGGACCGGGGATTTTCTCGGTATCGGGCTCGTCGGTGGCATTCTCCTGGTCCTGAGCCCGGCGTTCGTGCTTGGATTCGTCGCACTACTCACGGTGACGCCGCTGGCGATCCTGGCCGCGCCAATCGCCGTTCTGCCGGGGCTCGTGATTCGCGGCTACTACGTGCGCGTCGTTGGAGCCGCATCTAACGGAGGCGAGACGGTTCCCTCCTTCGTTCGCTGGGGCGGGCTCTATCGTGACGGTGTCAAATCGGTGCTGCTGTCGGCGGGATATCTCCTCCCAGCAATTGTAACTACCGGCGTCCTCGTGAGCTACGTCGGAACTCTCAATCAAGATCTGACGAGCGCGGAGCTGGCCGCAGGTGGTGGTCTCGGGACGATTCCAGCGGGAATCGGGTTTCTCGCGGTCGGGCTGTATCTCGTGGTGTTTGCGTTCGTCCGGCCGTCTGCGATTGCCTGTCTCGCGCAGACGGGCCGCCTGCATGATGGATTCGCACTCAGACGGGTTCTCACCAGGGCTGCAACCGGCCGGTACGTCGCAGGGTGGCTGTTGTCGGTGGCTGTCACGGTCGCTGGCCTCGCGGTTACGACCCCGTTGGTGGCGCTGTTGCTGGGAATCCCTCTCGTGTTTTATGCCAGAGTCATCTCCCACTGGCTGTTCGGACGGGGACTGGCCATCTCTCCAGGGGCTTCTGATGTCGATGAGTCGATGCCCCCCGACAGCGAGCGTGGCACGAGTGGCCCCCTCGCAAGCTCCAACACGAGTCCTGGCGCTGCGACACTCGCTCCAGCTGGCGAGATTAGCACGGCAGTTCAGACCGGGCGGGGCATCCCACTGACTGCCACAGACATCATCTCGAGCGCGCCAGATGCCGAGTTGCTCCAGGCTAGTAGCGATACCGACGCCAGCCAAGAAGAGACTGCGACCCCTGGATCTGACGACACCACCGACTCTACAAAAAACGCGGCCGACAGCGACAACAGCCCAGCGTCGTCGCCGGTCGGCAACTCGGGGCTTGATACGGTGACGACAGACAATTCGACTGATACGGCAAGTACAAGTCCAGATCCGGGCCCGGCTGACGCTGAATCACACGATGATCCGGAAAGCCCCAACGCAGAGCCGACAGACGAGGTGGCCAACTCAGAAGACGAAGCCACATCCGCGGCTGACACACCGGAGCCAGATCCGGCTTCAGCCGCGGAGTCAGACTCGGAGCCGTTCGAGTGGCTATCAGACTCAGAGACGAGTGCTGGTGAGCCGGCTTCGAACTCTGCAGACTCCGAACAGAGTGACGAAGATTCCGGTGAGCAGTGACCGAGTTTAGAGACAACCACCGAGTGACCTGGGCTCTTTGCCTACACAATCACCAGTCAGCAGGGCAGACAAACGCCAAAGCGGAGCGCTGATACGCCGGGGGGAGAAGCGTTAGTATGCGCATCACCGACCGCGGCCACGGTGAGGAGGGCCGTGAGCGAGTCACTCTCGCGCCAGAAAACGTGGACGACCTCTGGCACCTGTCACACGTGTTCGAGCCTGGCGACCGCGTAGAAGGAGATACCACGCGCCGAATCCAGCGGGCAGACGACGACCTCCGAGACACGGGCGGTGAGCGAGAACATATGTTCGTCACGCTCGAGGTGGAAGACGTGGAGTTCGCCCGGTTCGCGAATCGACTTCGCGTGGCAGGCGTCATCACCGAGTGCTCACGAGAGGACCAGCTTGACCGACACCACACGCTCAATGTCGAGCCACAAGACGAGGTCACGGTCGAGAAGCGATTCAAACCGGACCAACTGGACCGAATCGAAGAAGCAGAAGGCGCCACTGAAAACCCCGACGTCGCGGTCGCGACCGTTGAGGAGGGAGAGGCGTACGTCCACACGGTCGAACAGTACGGCACCGACGAGTACGCGTCTATCACCCGGCCGACGGGGAAAGGCGAGTACGCACGCCCACGAGAGGAGTTGTTCGGCGAACTCGGGGAGGCACTTTCTCATCTGGATCCTGACGCGATCATCCTCGCTGGCCCTGGCTTCACGAAATCCGATGCTCGTGACCACATTGAGCAAGAATACCGCGAGTTGACTGACCGACTTACGACTGTCGACACTTCCAGTGCCGGGGATCGGGGCGTCCACGAGGTGTTGAAGCGAGGTGCAGTCGATGAGGTGCAAGAACAGACACGCATCTCCCGGGAGGCGGAGTTGATTGACGAACTGACCTCACGGATCGCAGACGGTGCCAAGGCGTCGTACGGCCCAGACGCGGTGGCCGAGGCGACCGAGTTTGGCGCCGTCGAGACGCTGCTGGTACTGGACACGCGGCTCCGGTCCGAACGACAGACCGAGGGTGACTGGGATATCGACGTCAACGAGACGATTGAACGGGCCGAACAGCAGGGCGGCGATGTCACGGTATTCTCCTCAGAGTTCGCCCCTGGTGAACAGTTGCGCAATCTCGGCGGGATCGCGGCTCTCCTCCGGTACCGTCTCCAATGACTCACAGTGCCAGGACTCACCGACGGGTGTCTATCCGCGTGCGCCATCACGAGTGGTGACGCGGATGGATTCGCTGTATCGGTGACTCGCCACCCACCCGCACCGTGTCACTGTTTCAGTCAGCCGGTCAGCGCGTCACTCGCGGGAGCAAACTCGATTGTCGTCCCCCGCCCGGCCGATCGGGCTCGTTTGTAGAGCATATAGGCGGCGGCTGTCGTCTCGACGCCCGTCCCACCGGAGTCGAACACCGTGAGCTGGTCGGCGGCGGTCCGACCTGGGGCCTCACCGGCAACGACGTCTCCGAGTTCGGCGTGAATATCAGTCTCGTCGACGACCCCAGCCTCCAGGGCCGCAAGGAACGACCCGGCGTCCTGTGTGGCGCGGTCGCGCAGATCCGGCACGTATACGCCCCGCTCGACGGTTTGAGGTGAGAGTTCGTTTTTCGCCGGGTGATACTGTCCCATCGCGGTGACGTGGGCGCCGGTCGCGAGATCGGCGTCGTCGATCACCGGCTTATCGGCCGTCGTCGCAGTGATCACCACGTCCGCTCCCGAGAGGGCCTCGCGAGCCGAGCCGACCGCATCGACGGTAACGTCCGTGGACTCTGACATGTCTGTCGCGAACGCATCGCGATGTGCCGCAGTCGGAGAATACACCCGCGCAGTCTCGAAATCCCGGACTGTCGCGGTAGCTTTGAATTGGCCCCGGGCCTGCGATCCGGAGCCGACGATTGCCAGGTCTGTGGCGTCTGCCCGGGCCAGCGCGTCCACCCCCACGGCCCCCGTGGCCCCAGTTTTGAACGGATTCATCGCCGCCCCGTCCAGTAACGCGAGCGGTTCACCTGAATCTGCATCGAACACCGGCGTCATGAACCAGGCATCCGACTCGCCGAACCCGGCAGTGTAGATGTACCCACCCATCGCCCCAGTCTCGGGTAATACTGCCGCGTAGCTGGTCAGCATCCCCGGCGGGTCAGCGTTAGTAAGTGTGGTCCGTGGCTCGGCCGGTGCGCCCTCTCCACGCTGGCGATACGCGTCACGGACCGCGGTGACGTACTCAGCAGGCTCTGCGAGGTCGGCCACGTCGGCGCTCGTCAGAAACAGAGTTTCGGTCATATGCTCCGCAGCGACTCCGAGGACAAAAATACCACTGTCTCCGGCGGTCACGCTCTAATCGTGAGGCTGGCCCGTCTGGGCTCTCTTCCCGGCGGTATGGCTCGCATCGACGCGTTGAAATATTGCACAAGCAGAGTTTCCGGCGGTGAACAAAAACGACCGGGCGATCACGGCGCTGGTGACGATCGCCCACGGGCTGGTCCACACCTACGAGCTGTCGATTCCGATCTTTGTAGCGCTGTGGCTGACGGAATTTTCTGTCATCGATCTCGGATTCGCCACCGTGGAGTGACCACAGCCTCTCTTGGGGTCGTTGTGACGGTCGGATACGGGTTGTTCGGGCTGGGTGCTTTGCCGGGCGGGGTGCTCGTCGATCGGCTCGGGTCTCGCCGGCTTATCGCCGGCTGCCTGCTCGGCATGGGGACGTCATTTCTCCTGCTGTCAATCGCGCCGAGTGTGCTGGTGATCGCATTTGCACTGATCGTCTGGGGGGTTGCTGCCAGTGTCTACCATCCCGCCGGCCTCTCGCTCATCTCAAAAGGTATCACAAAACGCGGGACCGGGTTCGCGTATCACGGCATCGCCGGCAACCTTGGGATCGGTCTTGGCCCGTTACTCGCGGCCGTGTTACTGCTGTTTCTTGACTGGAATGCCGTCGCTGCTATCCTCTCAGTCCCCGCGCTGGCGGCAGCTGGTTACGCCTCACGGGCAAGTTTCGATCCCGAGGCAGCCGTCGCGGAGGCTGCTCCCGACGGCGGAAGCAGAGCGAGCGACGGCGGAAACGAAGCAGGTGAGACGAGCAACGGTAGCGATCGGAAATCCGACGCTGGCGTCGACTCCGTTGCGGAGTTTCTGGCTGAATCCCGGCGACTGTTCGCGGGGAGTTTCGTCTTTGTCTTCGCGATCGTGATGTGTTCTGGGCTCTACTACCGCGGCATTCTGACGTTCATGCCCGAACTCCTCAGCGGGCTCCAGGGGTTTGACCCGATTCCGCTGTCGAGACTCCTGCCCGACAGACTGAATACGCTAGTGAGCGCGACGGGCGCGAGCAAACAGATGGTCAACCCACAAGATTACTTCTACTCGGGACTTCTGTTAGTCGGTGCAATCGGGCAGTACGCCGGCGGGAAACTCACCGACCAGTTTCCCGTCGAGTACGGTATCGCTGCGGGCTTCAGTGGGCTGGCCGTGCTGGCGGTCGTGTTTCTCCCGGCAGCCGCTGTCGGACTGGGGCCGCTGCTGGCCGTCGGCGCACTGATGGGAGTGAATCTGTTCGTCGTCCAGCCACTGTATCAGGCGACGGTCGCAGAGTACACGCCCGCTGGAACCCGGGGGCTGTCCTACGGGTACACCTATCTGGGTGTGTTCGGCGTCGGGTCACTTGGTGGTGGTCTCGCCGGTGCAATTATCGAATTTGCCGGCACAGCGTATCTGTTTGCCGTCTTGGCTGGATTCGCTGTGATCGCGGCAGGGCTGGGACTGTTCTTGGCGAGGGCCTCCCACTGACGGCGGTCACGACGCTTGTTGGAGTTTATATGGGTTCAGACTCACACTACTGTATGGCGATTGATCCGAGATTTGAAGAGAACCGCGAGCGGGTCGGTGAAGAGGGCGGTGTGGATGTGTGGGGCCCAGTGAACCCCCCAGAGGAACTCGGAATCCGGGGAGCTCACGTCGCTGTCGATTTCGATCTGTGTATCGGCGACGGTGCCTGTCTCGAGGACTGCCCGGTGGACGTATTCGAGTGGGTTGACAGCCCTGGTCACCCAGAGTCAGATGAAAAAGTCAATCCCGTCGACGAGAACCAGTGTATCGACTGTATGCTGTGTGTGGACATTTGTCCTGTCGACGCGATCGATGTTGACCCGGGCCGGCCGGGCCGGATCTGAGTCTGTCTTTTTGGGTACTCCCGCTCGGTGGGATTCCAGCGGTCACGGGATAATTTTGTTTGACTGACCAGTACTGAAAGCTGAGTCATCTGTCGATATACGAATTGGTAGCTGAATCCAGCCGGCTGTAATCGGCCGGGAGATACCCTTTTGAGTCCACAGGATACGTCTTACTCACAGACTATCGACCGCAGGCGCGCGACTGTGAACCATGCAGGGTCGAACCGCCGCCACAATATGCTGTGGCTTCTATATGTCGCATGATATGATCACGCCTGTCCGATCGAACCCCCTCGCACGGCACGGGTCGTAAGTGTCTATCCCGGGTGTACGTGATCACAGTGGCGCTCCCTCGGGGGAATACGAAGACCGGACGGGTTATTGGGGGGCCAGCCGGTGTTGCAGGTAGATGACAGAGTGGCCGAATCGAGGGCGAGCCTACGCCCTCGTCATCGCTGGTGCAGTGAGTTACACGTGTTTGCTATTCGTGTGGTTCACGCTGCCGGCATACCTGTCAGTCATTACTGCGGATCTCGGGCTATCGAACACGCAGGCGGGCTTGCTGGCCGGCGCCGTCCCACTGACGTACGTTCCTCTCGCGTTATTCTCGGGGCTCGCCGTCGACCGGCTAGGTCCGGTCGGGAGCCTCGCTGCCGGCCTCGGTGTGTTCGGCCTCGCGCAAGTCGGTCGGGCGTACGCTAGCGGGTTCTTCTCGATGCTTCTGTTGACTCTCCTGATCGGCGTTGGCGCCACGGCAATCACGTTCGGGCTGCCAAAACTCGTGGCAGTACTGTTTCCGTCAGACGAGACGGGACTGCCGTCGTCACTGTATCTCATTGGTGCGTCCGCCGGAACTGCCGGCGCATTCGGGCTTGGACGCCCTGTGCTGGGCCCACTGCTGGGTGGCTGGCGACAGTTGTTTGTCTGGAGTGGCCTCGTCGCGGTCGGCTACGCTGCTGTCTGGCTGGCGTTGGCCCGGCTGTCTGGCGTCGAAACCCGATCGCCGACGGGTGACTCCGCGTTGTCCCCCGGGTCGCTCCGGGCGGATATCCGAGCAGTCCTGACACATCCGCAGTTGCGATTGGTCGTGCTAGTCGGGGGGACGTACCTGCTCGTCATTCACGGTCTCCAGGGATGGTTGCCAACAATCTTAGAATCGCGTGGACTTTCTGCGGCCCGCGCAGGCCGAACAACGACGCTGCTCATCGGCGCCAACGTTGTGGGCGTGCTTGTTATCCCGGGCCTAGCCGACCGATATAGGGCACGCCGAGTCACGATCGTCGGCTGTGGGTTCGTTGCTGCCACTGGGATAGTCAGTCTCATCGCGGGTGGTGTGAGCGCACTCGCGGGTGCTGGCATCGTCGCCACTGGGTTTGGGGTGGGTGGTCTGTCGGCGCTCGTCCGGGCTATTCCGCCGGACCTAGATGCGATTGGACCGGGCCTGACTGGGGCGGCTATCGGGCTGGTGTTTGCTGTCGGCGAAGTCGGGGGGTTTCTGGGGCCGGTACTCATTGGTTCACTCTATGACCTGACTGGGTCGTTCCTCCCAGGGCTGGCCATGTTGGCCGGTGGTGGTGTGGTTGCAATGGGCGCCGGAATGGCGATGCGAAAATGAACGGAGCGCTCGACAGTGCTGGCCGACTGTCACACGGTGAGCGCATCTCAGAACTCACGAACGACTGAGAACCGATGTCATGACAGGCTATACGGAACCTTCGACATGCGATCGAACAACACACAATTGCACGTATTAGCCCACACGAAGCAGACCGAGTGGCCATCACCTATCAGCGAGTATTGGATACACCCCCATCGACCGTCAATGAGGATGCAGTCACATAGCTGGAGAGGTCACTCGCCAGAAAGAGCGCGGCCTTGGCGATTTCGTCCGGACGCCCCTGCCGTTCGAGCGGGATCGTGTCGAGTCGCTCCTCGCGCTGTTCTTCTTCGAGATGGTCGTAGTCTTTCACAATCTGTGCTGTTTCGATCATCCCCGGGTGAATCGCGTTCACTCGAATATCTGGACCGAGCGCGTCGGCCATTGCGTACGTCATGACTCTGACAGCCCCCTTCGACGCGCAGTACGCGACGTTGCTGCTCGTCCCGAGGTCGCCGTTAATACTCGAGAGGTTGATGATGTTACCCCCGTCCGTCTCCGCCATCTTCTCGGCTGCGAACTGCGCGCCAAAGTAGGTGCCTTTCGAGTTGATATCCATCATGGTCCGGTACTCGCTTTCGCTCACCTCGAAGAGGTCCTCGTTGTGTGCGAACACCCCCGCGTTGTTCACCATGATGTCTACGCCGCCGTACTCGTCGGCCTGGTTGATGGCGCTTCGAAGGTCGTCGTTCGACGTTACATCACACTCCACGAACGACGCGTGTGAGTCTGTTTCCTCGATGATGAGTTCGTCAGTTGGAGTGCCACTCAGGCGAGGCTCCTGTTGGATATCAGCGATGACGATGTCTGCGCCGTGTTCGGCGAATGTCCGGGCAATCGCCCGGCCGTTCCCACTAGACGCACCAGTAACCACCGCCGTCTTGTCTGCTAGTAATTCAGCCACGATGTGATGGAAATCTCAACGTCTGTTGATATTTGTTTCGGGGACGCAGAGACACTTGTCTCCAGTCCGTTTTCGCAGTTTTACTTCCTCCACGCCCTGACGGACGTGGAATCCCACCGCGGGATATCGGCCTGTCGCGGCCTTTATCCGGATTGAACAAGGGGTGACATCAGGACAGTTGTCGCCTTTGCCCCGTCATTACATCCAGGTCAGGTCTTCCGGCTCCTTGTTGGGGGTGACGTTCTCGATAGCATTGTAAATCTGGGCGACGTTTTCGGTGAGCGGCTGCGAGTAGAACCCGCCTGCATCCTTCGTATTGGCGCTGTACGACGTCTGGGTGAAGCAGAGCATGGAGCCGAAGAACGGCGCCATGTAGCGGCCGAGAATCCCGTGTTCGCCGTGGCTCATCATGATGAAGTCCGCATCGAGGTGTCGGTCCATCAGTGCACACGCCTGGAAAGTGTCGAGGAGGTCCTCCCAGTCCCGGTCGACGCTCACGAGCTTCACCATGTCCGCGCCGAGTTCCGCAAAGTCTTGCGCGATTTCTAGGGCCCGTTCGGGTTCGAGATGGACTCGCGCGTGAGTCGACGTCTGCACTTCGGCGCCCATCTCGTGAAACTCTTCGATTTCGGCCTTTTGACGTCGGTAGGCTTCCTCGTCACGAGGGGCTACTTCCTGTGGTTGGCCCTCACTTTTGAGCGAGTATTCGGCCGCCTCGTCGGAGAATAGCTCGGGCCCGGACGTTGGGTCGTACGTGTCGCCGACGTAATCGATCGCGTCAGCGCCGGCGCGAACGGCCATTCGGAGGATATCCTGGCGGTCCTCGTCACTGCTGTCGAGAGTGTCGCCGGCGAAATTCCAGCGGTAGTAGATCGCCATCACTGGCTTTTGCGTGCAGTTGAAAATCTTGCTCAGGTCGTCCTCGTTGAGGTATTCTTCCCGAAGTCCGAACGTCCCATCACCCATGAGCGTGATCACAAACGAGTCCGCACCTTTATACTCGGATTCTTTCATCACGCTGATGGCTTCGGCGGGAGTTTCGGCGTAGACTCCGGCACACGTGAACGGCTGCTGCAGATCGGTGAAGTTTCGATGCTCCTGCATACGCATTGACTGACAGGGCTGTAAATAAAAGCTCGCGTGCTGCAGATTCGCGCGACCACTGTGCGGCCGCGACAGACCCGGCCGCGCCACCGGGAGGCGGCTGTCTGGCGCGGCTGGTCAATATAATTCAACCTTCCCGTCCAAGATGTCGGAGTGCGACACTCCCGATCTCATCTACCTGTCGCCCCATGTGGTTCATAGCGAAGAGTTAGCTCGTGAGAATTCTGAGCCTGCGTAACGTGTTGACGTGGTCCTACACCGCCTATTCGGGGATCTCCGAGCCGTCGACGGCCCATGACGGTGTGCGGTGTCCAGTCCGATGTCAGCATTGACCCTCTTTGGCGTCACCCAATCACGGCTCGGGGATTTGCGTGTGTCCGTGCTCTCGCACTCACACCCCTGCGCCCGGACAGAGGGAGTCAGTCTGTACGCTACTCAGAACCCGGTCGTCCGAACACGAGCGTCACGACCCAGTTCGTCCCGTTTGGGACCGGTCTTCTGCGATGACCGAGGATTTATGATGCCGCGATTTGCCGATTATATCATGGAACTTGGACGATTTGCTGCAGACGGACAATCACGTATCGGCATCTTCGAGGATGGGTACGTCCGCGACATCACAGCCGCATTCGATTCCTTCCGAGACGCACTGGCCGATCCAGCGCGGGCCGCTCAACAGGATGGTGACCGGTTCGATCGGGACGACATCACCTACCTCCCGCCGACAACGAGCCAGAATACAGTATTCTGTGCCGCACTCAACTATCAGAAACACGCCGAGGAATCCGGTCGGTCCGTCCCAGAGCGCCCGTATTTGTTCCTCAAACTCCCGCGATCTCTCGTCGGCCACCAGCAGCCGGTCTCATATCACAGTTCGGTCACCGATAAAATCGATTACGAAGGTGAGTTGGCCTGTGTTATAGGGACCACGTGCCGCAATGTAAGTCCCGATGAAGCACTCGATCATGTCGCCGGCTACACCATGTTGAACGACGTCTCGGCAAGGGACCTGCAACTCTCGTTTTCCTACGACAACGAGGAGATGCTCGACTGGTTTGCCGGTAAGGCAATGCAATCGACGACACCAATTGGACCAACGGTCGTCTGCGACGAAATCGACGACCCGCAGACTCTCGGCCTTGCCTCTCGTGTGAACGGGACTACGATGCAAGACGAGAGCACAGAAATGATGATCTACTCTGTCGCTAAACTGGTGTCGTACATCTCCGAGCTGGTGGAACTGAAACCCGGCGACGTCATCACTACCGGCACTCCCGAAGGAGTCGGCGTGTTCCAGGACATCAGTCTCGAGCCTGGTGATGATGTAGAAGTGGAAATCGAGGGGCTCGGCACCCTCCGCAACACGGTAGCCGAGGCAGAACGATAGCCAGCTTGAGAATAGTCCCGAGTGTCCGGTGCGATACAGCGACGGGGGCCTCAAGATCACCCATTCATGATCTCGAGGGAGACAGATCAATCTGCCTCTCGGGTAGTTTATTGTACGCAGGGGGAATTCGTCTGCATACTAATGTCAGCGAGTGTCGTTCTCACCGGGACCGTCTTGCCAGACTCGAATGTCGAACGAGAAATAGTCGACGCCGCCGGCGGAGACCTGGAGATCATCGATGTCGAGTCGAGCGCAGAGTTGATCGAATCGGCCACGGACCCGGTCGGAATCATGACTATCGAGACCCCCATCGACGAGGCTGTTCTGGATGCGTTTCCGAACCTTGAGTTCGTCTCGGTCCACGGAATCGGCGTTGACATGGTCGATGTCGATGCGGCGACTGAGCGGGGAATCCCGGTGTTCAATACCCCCGAGTATTGTGTAGAGGAAGTCGCCACGCACACGTTAGGACTCATCCTGGCGTGTCAACGCCGGATTTGCCAGTTCAACGCCGACGTGAAGTCTGGCGAGTGGGATTACGGAGCAGAGGGCTCGATCCGCCGGTTGAGTACGAAAACAGTCGGGGTCGTCGGCCTCGGTGCGATCGGTGTGGAGGTCGTCGACCGACTGAGTGGATTCGATGTCGACCTCATCGGGTACGACCCGTATGTCTCGGCCGAGGAGATGCGCGAGTTAGGCGTTCGGAAAGTCGAATTCGACGAGTTGTGTGGAGCAGCCGACATCGTCACCGTCCACACGCCGCTGACAGACGCCACGCAAAACCTGGTCGATGCGACGGCTTTCGACCACATGCAGACTGGCGTGACGCTGATCAACGCCGCGCGCGGCGGGATCATCGATCACGCGGCTCTCGAAGACGCGCTCGCTGACGGAACAGTCGCGCACGCCGGCCTCGACGTGTTGGCGACTGAACCACCAGAAAACGACGCTATCTTCAGCCGCGACAACCTCACTGTTACGCCTCACGCGGCGTGGTACTCGGACGACGCGCTCGGTGAGCTACAGCGCACCGCGGCCCAGAACGTGGCGGCGTATCTCGAAGAC
>KI543234.1:297500-299150 GCA_000496235.1 uncultured archaeon A07HR60 | reverse complement strand
ACGACGTCTCCGAGTTCGGCGTGAATATCAGTCTCGTCGACGACCCCAGCCTCCAGGGCCGCAAGGAACGACCCGGCGTCCTGTGTGGCGCGGTCGCGCAGATCCGGCACGTATACGCCCCGCTCGACGGTTTGAGGTGAGAGTTCGTTTTTCGCCGGGTGATACTGTCCCATCGCGGTGACGTGGGCGCCGGTCGCGAGATCGGCGTCGTCGATCACCGGCTCATCGGCCGTCGTCGCAGTGATCACCACATCCGCTCCCGAGAGGGCCTCGCGAGCCGAGCCGACCGCATCGACGGTAACGTCCGTGGACTCTGACATGTCTGTCGCGAACGCATCGCGATGTGCCGCAGTCGGAGAATACACCCGCGCAGTCTCGAAATCCCGGACTGTCGCGGTAGCTTTGAATTGGCCCCGGGCCTGCGATCCGGAGCCGACGATTGCCAGGTCTGTGGCGTCTGGCCGGGCCAGCGCGTCCACCCCCACGGCCCCCGTGGCCCCAGTTTTGAACGGGTTCATCGCTGCCCCGTCCAGTAACGCGAGCGGTTCACCCGAATCTGCATCGAACAGCGGCGTCATGAACCAGGCATCCGACTCGCCGAACCCGGCAGTGTGAACCCACCCCGGGGTCAAGCCCCGGGGCTTCCTGCTTCAACGACGCGCTTTGCATCCACCGCCTCTCGCTGAGGCGTGAACGTAGCGAGCGCAGTCTCCACAGGCGGTGATTCGGAGCGTCCCGCCCCTAACTCCTTCAGACCACGGTGAAGAATATTTTTCGCAGCGTTCAAATCACAATCTTCTGTGTGACCACAAGCGGGGCACGAATGTTCCCGTACCCAGAGTGGCTTGTCGGTCTTCACTCCACACGACGCGCACTCTTTCGTTGTTCCTGCTGGGTCCACTGTGACGACGTGAGTCCCGTGTAGGTCCGCTTTGTACTCCAACAACTCACGGAACCGTCCCCACGCTGCGTCTTGCTTGTGTTTCGCGTTCTGACTCGTCTCCAGCATCGGCTTCACATCCAAGTCTTCAACAGCGACGACATCGTACTCTTCGGCGAGCCACGTCGTGAGTTTGTGTTGGTAATCCAGCAGTTTCCGCTTGATTGTCCGCTTTGCTCGAGCGACGGTCCGGCGTTGCTCCTCCCAGTTGGCAGAACCGTGCTCCTTGCGAGCGAGCTTCCGCTGTTCGCGAGCGTACCGGTCGTACTTATCAGCCAACTCAAGCGTATCCACAGACAGGTTGTCTGATGTGTGAATGTAGCTGGTAAACCCGAGATCAACACCAACACAGTCTCCAATCTCAATCTCATTCAGTGAGGGTTTGTCAGGCGTACTTTCGACGGTAGTCACAAGTGAGACATACCACTCACCGGGTGGCTCTTTTTTCAGGATGGCTTCGTCGATCTCTCCGGCCGGGGGCACTGCGCGTTCTGCACAGAGTTTAAACCACCCGATTTTTTCGAGTCGAAACCGGACGAATCGGTCCTCGCCCGTGTTGTGATCCACGTTGAAGCGACTGGACTGATTGTACGAGACCGATCGGAACTCGCCTGCGCCTTGCCAGTGGAGCCGTCCTACCTCGTAGCCTTCCTTCTTCCGAGCTTTCAGTGTTTCAAGATCGCTGTGGATTTGGCTAATTGCGTTTTGTG
>KI543234.1:278664-297450 GCA_000496235.1 uncultured archaeon A07HR60 | reverse complement strand
ATACTCGTCATCGAGCGCCTCCAACGCCGATTCGGTATCTGTTGACGCGACAGTGACGCTAAGCGCCGTTCGTTCCCACCCGATCTCGTGGTTGGTCACGCTCCGGTGGCGTCGATAGATTTCGATCGCCTCGTTGGGCTCGGCGACCTGGAGATGTAACTCACAGATCGGACACGTGACCACCCCAGCGTGTTTATCACTCGCGGACACTGGTCGGCCCAATCAGGCGTTGTAGGCTTGTTGGGCAAGCCAGTGCAGCCGGTGCACACTGTGTTCGTTCGGTCCGAGCTGGCCCTGCCCGAGGGCCCCGGTTTTGAGTCCCTCGTGTTGCCGCTCGACGATCTCGAAGTCCTCTTCCTGGAGTTGGCGGCTCGTGCGAATGAGTTCCTCCTGGTCCTCTGTAAGGTCTGTACTCGGGAAGTAGTAGTCCGCGATGAGCTGGATACGACCCTCGTCGATCGGGTCGACGTAGTACGTCCCGTAGCCGTCGGCAGTCCCGTAGAGGTTGAATGTGAAGTTCGGCCAGAAGTAGTAGAATTTCCCTTCCTCTTCGTCGTGGATGCGGACGTCGTCGTCGAGTTGTTCGTGGTATTTGTAGTGGAGAATCCAGTGATAATCGTTGACTTCGAGTTCGGAGTCGCCGACTTCGACACCGCCGATCCAGTCTTGATGATTGGCCGCGCAGTGGTCGCACTCGGAGTAGTTGCTCCCGAAGGTCTTCCAGTTACACTCGACTTCGGAGACGTACCGACGCGCGAGTTCGTAGTCGCCGATCGGGAGGGCTTCGAGATCTGATTTCATCGAGCCCGCCTGAGCGTCGAGTGATACCGCTGGGTCATCGGCGAAGTTGACAAAGATGAGCGGGCCGATCGAGTCGGTCGTCACCTCCATCAGACTGTTTTCTTTCGCGTCGAGGTCTTGAATCTCCTCGTCGTTGATGTCGGGATTCAGAGTCGCCTCCTCGAAACTCTTGGGCGTGCTCGCGAGGTCGCCGTCGAGTTCGTACGTCCAAAGATGATACGGACAGGTGATTCGGCTCATGTTCCCCGGATCCGTCATCGGGGTGTCCTCAACCATCTTCGATCCCCGATGGGCGCAGACGTTGTAGAACGCGCGGACATCGCCGTCGAAGTCCCGCGTGATGATGATCTGCTTGTCACCGATAGTTCGAGTGTAATAATCGCCCGGCTGTTTCAGTGCCGATGTGTGGCCGCCGCAAATCCAGTATTGACCGAACACCTTCTCTTTCTCCATCTCGAAGACCGATGGGTCCGTGAAGTACTTTGCAGGAAGTGCGTTGGTTTCGTCGGTAATGTCGGGACTGACAGTACTGACTTGATCGTCTCCGTCGTTCCAGCGTGTCATTATACGTGTAGTCTTTAGGTAGAATTATGTAGGTTAGCCCTATATGTATAACCCGTTTATATACTCGGTGGTGATGAGCCGAGATATGCTGCGCAATGAGGAACTCCAAGTATCCGCGCTTTGACATCCTCCCCGCTCATCCGCGCGGATTCGGTCGTGGGACAGCAGGCCGTTGCTGCGTCCCCGAAGGCAGCCTGACCGAAACCACCGGGGTCTCGGCTGTGGGTCGTGAGTCGTACGTCGGACCCGATGAAGGGTGTGGGATGCTTAGATATCCGCTGCCACCTCACAGGCCGGGCCGTGCCATGCCATCGACCCGACTCACCCACACTGAGTGAGTGACCATCCGACGCAGGGTTGGTTTGTGATGGCGGAGACCCCAATCCAACTCCACGTGTCGCCTGGTGTACGTGCGATATGATAGACTGTCACGCGAGTTACTCTGTCTGAATAGCGGTCCTGTTGTCGGCTTCATCCTCGCCCGAAACGGCGAGACTTTCGCCTTGTAGTTCCGTAATGTGCTCACGCGGATCACACAGGTCCCCACAGTTCTCGTATTGGTGTACGGGTCAATTAGATTCGGTCCCGGCGACTGTGCCGGTACCTTCTGCGACTGTCGAGACGAGTAACCGTTTGAACCCACGCCGAAGAAGGCCGCCGGCGGCTGGTTGTGAGACACCGAGTTCGGCGGCAACATCTTCGAGATTCGCCACTCGCGGCTCTTCGAAATAACCCATTTCCAGCGCCGTCAGTAAGGCTTCTCGCTGATTGGGGGTCAGATCAGGTTCAGAACTGTCGAGATTGGTGTGGTCACGGACGCGTTCGAGTGCAAATTCAATCTCGTTTGCCGTCGCGTACTCACACAACGTG
The DNA here is from genome assembly GCA_000496235.1 of uncultured archaeon A07HR60. Classification (GTDB taxonomy): domain Archaea; phylum Halobacteriota; class Halobacteria; order Halobacteriales; family Haloferacaceae; genus J07HR59. The sequence goes on along the minus strand of KI543234.1, from coordinate 295,215 downwards.
GCAAGAGCCTCTCTGCTCGGCACCCACACCTGGACGAACCACGCTGCGTCCCGATTGGTCCAGTCGAGAGAGATACCATTCACCTCAGAGATACCCGCGGAGAAGACCGTCGCTTCCGGGCTGTACTGGAATCGATACACCGCTTCGGTCCGCAGGTCGACGACCCGCTCGAACGAGCTAATCGTGTGATCGTCTGTGAGTGCCGCCTCGAACTGGTCGAAATCCACCGTTTGGACGGTGAACAGGTGGGCCCCGAGGTTCGGGACCGTCCCCGCACTGACTACAGGCTGTACAACGGCGTTTTGCACACGTGTCACCGTGTTCGTCAAGGCCAGGTCTGCTGACTCAAGACGGAGGGTGGCGGTAACGTCACTCATCTGTCTCTGTGAGTGTTCATCTCGTCTATTTGACCTACCGAACGGCGTGATATCAATGGTTCGACGCGGAGGTCCCAGTGTCTCCTCGTTATCTGAAATTGGTAGTATAGCGACCTGATAGTAGAGTTCTGAGTCACAGCCGCCGGTAGATTAGCCGTCAATAGGCGGGAAGCCCCCTTCCTCACGGAGCGACCACCGGGAGTGAGTAGGGAGGGGATACACCGCCGTCACCAATCGGAACACATCAGACACCATCAGTACGTACGGTGTATGTACGTGAAGCGCAAAAGTATCAAGATCAGAGACGATCAACAGGAGTGGCTTGAGGAAAACTACCTCAATCTTTCAGCGGTCCTCCGTGATCGGCTTGATGCAAAAATCGAGCAACGGAGTGAATAGGAACTGATGCACTACACCTACAAGTATCACCTCGATCCGACCGCATCCCACCGCGAGCAGTTGGATTTCTACCGTGATACTTGTAGACAACTGTATAATCACGCGCTGAGAGAGTTCAATAAGATACCCGAATCGGCGGGAACACTCACCCAGCGAGTGCGACAGGTACGCGATCAATTGCCCGATCTCAAAGACTGGTGGGATGATCTTACTGATCTGTATTCGACAGTTACACAGGCCGCCGTTATGCGGATCGAACGTAGTGTGAAGGCCCTCTCTGGATTGAAACAGCAGGGCTACAAGATGGGTAGTCTCAATTGGAAAGCCCCGCAGGACTTCCGCAGTTTCAGTTACGTACAGAAAGGCTTCGAGTTCGATAGGAAGGACGGTCACACTGTGCTCTCTCTGAAGAAACTCGCGGATATTCCGGTCGTGAAACACCGAGAGATTCCAGATACTGAGACGGTCAAAGAGGTCACACTCAAGAAAGAAGCCACTGGTGAGTGGTTCGCCTGTGTCACCGTTGACAGCAAAGAAACACCCGAGAAGCCGGGGAACCCCGAGCGATGTATCGGGATCGACGTGGGTATCCTCAAATACGCCCATGATACTGATGGGCGAACCATTGGGTCGCTGGGTCTCTCTGACGACCGTGAGCGATTACAGCGCGAACAACGCAAACTCTCACGCAAGGAACACGGTTCACACAACTGGGAACAACAACGACAAAAGGTGGCGGAGTGCCACCAGAAAATGAAGCGCAAGCGTCGAGACTTCTTGCATAAACTGTCGAATTACTACGCCTCTCAATACGACCTTGTGGCTGTGGAAGACCTACATATCAAGTCCATGCTTGAATCTCCCGGCAACAGTCGAAACACAGCGTCGGCGGCGTGGGATACGTTCACCACTCTGCTGGCGTACAAATGCAAGCGTGAAGGAACACACTTTGTCGAAGTTGACCCAGCTGGAACGACCAAAGAATGTGCGAGTTGCGGCGTAGCCACAGATAAGCCCCTCTGGGTTCGGGAACACTCATGCCCGGCTTGTGGCTTCGAGATGGATCGAGACGCAAATGCCGCCCTCAATATCCTGTCTCGCGGTTTTGAGCAACGAGGAGTGGTTCACTCCGAATCACCGCCTGTGGAGACTGCACTCCCTCTGTTCACCTCGTCAGAATCTTCTGACGTTGTGGATGGAAAGCGCGTCGTGGAATCAGGAAGCCCCTCCCTCACGGAATCCCGCGTCAGCGGGTGAGTAGGGTGGGGTAGTTCACTGGTTGATCCCAGAGCGGACCGTCTGCCTCACATCTCGCACCCATGCCACGATGGGCTTGAACCCCACTTACCCCAGACTCGTCTGGTCGCCGCCTTTCAGGTTGAGGAACTCTCGGACGGTCCCAGGCGAGGCCGGTTCGCGACCGACGAGTTCGCGACCTAATCGGGCAATTTTCTCGACGAGGTCGACGTTACTGGAGGCCAGTTCTCCTGGCCCGAGATACAGGTTATCCTCGAGCCCGACCCGGGCGTGCCCACCCATCGACAACGCTTGCATCCCAAGCGGGAATTCGTGTCGGCCGGCGCCAATAACCGAGAAAGAATACTCGTCACCAAACAAGCGTTCAGCTGTTTCGACCATATGAGTCAGATTCGCCGGAGTGGCCCCAATTCCGCCGTGAATACCCGTAACGAATTGCAGGTGGATCGGCGGCTCAATGAGCCCTCGTTCGACGAAGTGTTTCGCAGTCGAGAGGTGGCCAACATCGTAACACTCCAATTCGGGCATGGTGCCGTGGTCGGTGAAGATCGGAAGCACCGTCTCGATGTCCTCGAAGGTGTTCTGGAAGATGAGATCGCGTGTATTGTCGAGATACTCCGGCTCCCACGCGTACTCCCAGTCGTCGTGCTTGTCGAGAAGCTGATACAGCCCGAAGTTCATCGACCCCATATTGCAGGAAGCCATCTCGGGTTCGAGTTCGGGGACGACGACAACACGCTCTTCAGGCGTCTGGGACGGACGGCCACCCGTCGTGGGCTGGACGATAGCATTGCAGGCGTCGTGGACTCGTTCGGCGACATCTCGAAACAGGTCCACATCGGTGACAGGCTCGCCGGTGTCGGGGTCGCGGACGTGGATGTGGACGATACTGGCACCCGCGTTCGCGGCCGCAATCGCCTCGTCGGCAATTTCCTCTGGCGTCACCGGCAGATGTGGCGACATCGTGGGGGTGTGAATCGCGCCTGTCACTGCACAGGAGATTATCATCTCGTCTAACTCTCGCATCGTCTGTCAACACCGAGCCAGATGGAAAATACGTTTGGGTGGGTGAGTCTCCGTTCGCGAGATCACGAGATAACATGATCGTGATGGCCTGTGACCTCCCGTCATCGAGTCTCTGAGTCCATGTATTCTAGAGTCCCCGAGCCCGTGAGACTCTGCGACTCCGGGCATTCGGGACCACGAAGGACCGTCTCGGGTCAGACTCTGCAGCCGACGGCAGGAGGAGAAATACCGGTCAGGGAGTCGGCAGTCGCGACAGACGTGACACCAGAAGACATCTGCCTCTCAAAACCAGTGGAACTATATCCGAATCTTCGAGACGTCAGTTATTGAATAGTAGATCGGTAGATACCCGCACTCTCACTCCGGATTCTGTATGGCGGGTCACGACAGTGGCGACGGGATGGCTAGTGCTGTTGTTCGTCGGGGCCTACCTGATCACCCCCGCGAGCGTCTTGACTGTCGTGATCACCGATCTCGAAATCACGGAGCCCACGGCTGCCGCACTCGTGTCGATGCCGCAGGTCACTGCGACGGTGGTGGGGATTCCCGTCGGGATCTATCTTGACCGGGTCAACACCCGGGCAGCCGTCCCCGCGGCGGCGGTCATTCTCGCGGTCGGCAGTGCAGGCGACTGGCTGGCCGCCACCTCAGGGAACGTCTCGTTGCTCGTCGGATCGCGATTGTTCGCCGGCGTGGGCATGTTCGTCTTGTGGGTGGTGAGTATCGATGTTGTCTCCAGTAGCGTCCCAGTTGACCGGCGGGCCACGATGACATCAGTGGTCATTTCGGGCTATCCGGCGGGATACGCGCTCGGCCAACTCGGCGCCCCACGGTTGGCTGAGGTGGTCGGGTGGCCGGGTGTATTCCCGGTCTTTGGCGGGGCGGTGCTCATGATGTCGCTCATGTTCTATCTCGCGGTTGGCCGGGTGAGTCGGTTTCAGACCGCGACAGACCCGATGACGCGAGCCGGATTCGTCCAGGTGATACGAAACCCGAATGTGTGGGTCATTGTCCTCGTCACCTTTCTGGGGTACTCACTGTACATGACGTTCAACTCGTGGATGCCGACGTATCTCACCCGTCAGTTCGGCGTCTCCCTGGCTGAAAGTGGCGCGTTCGTCGCGGTGTTTCCCGCGGTCGGAGTTCTTGCCCGGCCTGTCGGTGGCTGGCTGTCCGATACAGTGTTCGCACAGCGCCGCCGACCCGTGTTCACCGCCTCTTTCGTCGGCGCAGCCGTCCTGGCGGCTGTCATGTACTACACTGTCACAATCGCGATTTTGATCGCAGGACTCGTGCTCGCCGGCGTGTTTATTCAACTACATATCGGGCTGATGTATCAGGCCAGCCGGGAATCCGTTGCCCCGAGTGCCGCCGGCACAGCCGTCTCGTTCGCGAGCGTCGCCGGGTGGCTGGGCTCGTTCGTCGCCCCTGTTGTGACTGGCAAGCTGGTCGGCATGGCCGGCACTGAGACCGTCATATTCCCGTTCGCCATTGGAATCGGTGTGATGGGGGTGGTCGTGGTCTGGCAGATGGCCGAGTCCGGCAATCAGTCTGTCATGTCTCGAGTCTGAACTGGCGGTGTCGGCTCACGGTGACAGGGGGCACATGAAAGCTCACCACCTCAAAGGGTGGCTCTGAGCGGTAACACAGTCTGGCAATCCACGCGCGATGACTCGTTTTCCCGGCAGATAGTGAGCGACCTGGACATCAGCACGGGCTGAACGCTCCCAAACGACTCAATACGGACGAGTAATTAATCCACATATGCCAACGTCGAATCACGACCTGAGTACCCCGAAAGGGCGAGCAAAGGCGGCAGCGCGGTTGATGGACGATGCGATCCGGATCCCAGGGATCGATTACCGGATCGGACTGGACCCATTCCTCACCCTGCTACCCATCGCCGGTGACGCCGTCGCTGCGGTGATTTCGCTGTACGTCGTTTTCGAGGGATGGCGAGCCGGTGCGAGCCCGGGCGCGGTCGCTGCAATGCTCGGCATCGCGATTGTAGATATTCTCATCGGGTTCATTCCGGTCGTCGGTGCGCTTCTGGATACGTTCTGGAAGGCCAACTCGTGGAACGTCTGGATCATCGAACGCTCAAGCTGAACTGACCAGGCGTGCGGTTCGTGAGTCCGTGAAAGTTTCATCCGTGGTACCGGGTCTGACGAAGAGACCCTCATCACCGAACCACGGCGAATCTTCCGGGTCACTCAGCCTGTCGATCCGGTTCCGGTGCCCACCAAGCGACGACGGCGCCACAGCCGGCGAAGGCAGCCGCCAAGAGAAACGCACTCCGGTACCCAGCCGTGTCGATAATGATTCCGCCGGCGATCGGTGCGAGGAATGCGCCTGCCAGGCCCAGACTGGTCTGGAGCGCGACGGCCGTCGCAGCCACCTGCGAGTCGACGACTTCTCGAACGTAGGTGTAGGACAGCCCGAGGACGATTTGAACCGCAAAGCCGGCCAACAACAGCGAGGCCACAAGCACCGGCAGCGAGTCAAACTGCGTGAACACGACCACCAGTGGGGGTGCAATCGCGAACGCGGCGACAAGAATCGGTCGCCGTAGCCCACCAAACACTCGGTCGGAGAGGACGCCGCTACTCGCACGCGAGATGACCCCGATAGCGGGAAATACAGCTACGAGAGCGCCGCTGACGGCGAGTGAGTACCCTAATTCGTCAGTGAGGAACGAGCCTCCCCAACTGTTGACGAACAGGTACAGCGAGTACGCCAGGAAGCCGAGCAGGCCGACGGCCCACACCGCCGGATTGCGGAGGACAGCACCGAATTCCTGAGCCGACGGCGCGGTCGACTCAGTCTTGCCCAGCCCGCGGCTGGTGGGCCAGAAGAGAGCCAGCCCGACGAGCGCAATCCCAGCGAACGCGAGAAAGCTGCCCGTCCACCCGACCCGGCTCGCTATCAGGGGACTAGTACTCTGGCCCAGCGCGAAACCAACCGGCCCGCTCGCGGTGAACACGCCGACTGCAGTCGCACGAGTCTCGGGTTCGACTGCCCGGCTCACGACGTCGATTGCGCCGTTCCAGATGACGACATACGCGGCCCCGCCTATCGCTCGCGATGCCAACAGCGAGTAGTAGTTTCCTGCCCGCCCTGCGAGCCAGCCCCAGACGCAGACAAAGACGATCACCCCGACCGCTACCGCGACAGCCCGCCTGGAATTTGTCCGATCAAGCACTGCCCCGGCAGGCAGACTGGCAATCACGGCCGCACCGAACATGATCCCGACCAGCAACCCGGCGCTACTGGCGCTGACACCGAGTGAATCCTGAATCAGCGGGGTGACACTCGCTGGCGCGATTTCGTAGGCAGCCAGTCCCGCGGAGATGAGACTCGCCCCTGCAATCAAGCCCCAGGTGGTGGCTCGTGACCGCGCGACGGGAAGCGTGGCAGCCGTCGTGTCCGTGCGTGTCGTCATCGGAAAGGCTCCCAGCCAGGCCCGTGTCTCGGTAAGCGGTTCATGAACACCTTCACCCTATGGTCAATACACCGAAACATGAAACTGGTCAATCTCGCTCGGTGGTTCGGATGGAGTCTCATACCCACTCTAACTTCTCTGAAATCTCGCGAACACATCGAATCAGCGACCCTCAATCTAGCATTCGACCCCTCGCAGTGTGTCGGAGGGTCACAGCCAGGTTTTGGCCGCACGCGACAGAGACTCATAGCCGGGCGAGACAGTGCCCAACGGACCGGCGACACAGTCTGCCTGACCAATATCTGCCACTCCAAAATTTGGCAAAACAGGAATTATGACCACCACCGCGAGCCGATAAGCAAGTGATGATGTGCGAGTGAGCGATAACACTCGTTTTACCTCGGCACAGGTCGACGGCCGTATCAGGCCGTCACGATTTCAGAGCGACCTGTGTAGAGGTCACTCAATTCGATCAGTTCAGGTCGAATCGGTCAGCCTGCATGACCTTCGACCACGAGTCGACGAAATCCGAGACGAGTTTCTCCTCGCCGTCAGCGGACGCGTACACTTCAGCAATCGCCCGAAGCCGTGAGTGAGATCCGAAGATCAGATCCGCACGGGTACCTCTCCAGTTGAGTTCGCCAGTGTCACGATCGAAGCCTTCGAACACCTGGTCTTGGATAGCCGGTTCCCAGGTCGTGTCCATTCCCAGCAGGTTCGTGAAGAAGTCGTTCGTGAGAGCGTCCGGTTGGTCAGTGAGGACGCCGTAATTCGAGTCACCGTGGGTCGCTCCCAGTGACCGCATCCCGCCGACCAATGTCGTCATCTCTGATGGCGTCAGATTCAGGAGGTCGGCCTTGTCGACCAGCAGTTCCTCGGCCGGCTGATCGACACCCTCCGGAATGTAGTTGCGGAATCCATCGACTGTCGGCTTCAGCGCTTCGAACGAGTCGGCATCAGTCTGGTCTGGCGTCGCGTCAGTTCGGCCTGGCTCGAACGGGACCTCGATATCGTGGCCCGCAGCCTCGGCAGCCGCTTCGATAGCCGCGTTCCCGCCGAGCACGATCAGGTCTGCAATCGAAATCTGCGTGTCCTCGTGATCCGCGTTGAACGCCGACTGGATGTCCTCATACGTTTCGAGCACGGTATCCAGCTGCTCGGGGTCGTTGACGTCCCACGACCGCTGTGGCTCCAGACGGATACGAGCGCCGTTTGCGCCGCCGCGCTTGTCACTGTCACGATACGTCGATGCAGACGCCCAGGCGGTTTCGACCAATTCTGCAGTCGAGAGGTCCGTCTCGAGGAGAGTGTCTTTGAGCTGGTCGATCTCCTGAGTGTCGACCAGTTCGTGATCGACGTCGGGGACGGGGTCCTGCCAGACCATCGTCTCTTCTGGGACTTCCGGACCGAGGAACCGCTCAGGGGGACCCATGTCTCGGTGGGTCAGCTTGTACCACGCCTTCGCAAAGGACATCCCGAATTCCATGGGACTCTCCTGGAACTCCTCCATGATCTCCCGGTAATCGGGGTCCTTCTTCAAGGCGACATCAGTCGTCAACATCATCGGCGTGACCTGCTCGTCGTCGGCTAGTGCGTCAGGCGCGGAGTTTTCCAGACTTTCGTCAGTCGGCGCCCACTGCCAGGCACCACCCGGGCCCTTCTCCGGCTCCCACTCGTAATCGAGGAGATTGTTCACGTAACCCATGTCCCACTCTGTCGGCGACGACGTCCAGGGGCCTTCGATTCCGCTCGTAGTGACTTCGTTGTCTTCGGTCGCAGCATCGTTTTGCCAGCCGAGCCCCATATTCTCCATCGGCGCCGACGCCGGGTCGTCACCGAGAACCGACTCGGGGTCGTCTTTTCCGTGCACCTTGCCGAAAGTGTGACCGCCAGCAATGAGCGCGGCAGTCTGTTTGTCGTTCATCGCCATCCGTGAGAACGTCTGGCGAATATTCTTGGCTGAGGCGTTCGGATCCGGCTGTCCGTTTGGGCCCTCGGGATTCACGTAAATGAGACCCATCACCGACGCGCCGAGTCCGTCCTGGATCTCGCCAGGCTCGTCGAAGCGGTTCTGCGTTTCCAGCTCTTTCTCCGGTCCCCAGTTGACGGATTTGTCAGTGTCAAACGCGTCTTCGCGGCCGCCAGCGAAGCCATAGGTGGGAAACCCCATCGACTCGACGGCGACGTTTCCGGAGAGCACGATCAAATCAGACCACGAGAGACTCTCGCCGTATTTCTGCTTCACGGGCCACAACAGTCGGCGAGCCTTGTCGAGATTCGCGTTGTCTGGCCAGCTGTTCAGCGGAGCGAACCGCTGTCGCGCTCCGGCTGCCCCACCACGGCCATCGTTCGCTCGGTAGGTGCCAGCGCTGTGCCAGGCCATCCGGATCATGAACGGCCCGTACGTGCCGTAGTCTGCCGGCCACCACTCCTGCGGATCCGTGAGGATCCCCTCGATGTCGGCTTTCACTTCCGCCAGTTCGATTTCTTGGAATTTCTCGGCGTAATCGGCTTCCTCGCTGATCGGTGCGGAGTCCTGGGCGTTCTGATCGAGAATCTCAAGACTGAGCCGCTCCGGCCACCAGTCCTGATTAGATTTCCCGGTGAACGTATCGTTTGCACTGTTACTAGCCATCTATTCAAATACCGGTGATTTGGGGATAAAGTCCTTTCTGAACCGGACTCCTCTCACCCGAATATCCACGCCGATTCGCGTCACGATTCGACTTCAGACGCAGACGGGATGGGCAACGACTCGACACTAGGCTGTGGCCCGGACTCTAGCGTGGTCTCGCTGTCTATCGGCTCCTGTTGCATCGTGTCGGGTCGCGGTCTCCACACTGGTACAAGCCGGTCACACTTGCCGAGACGGGCCCTAGCGTCAGCGACCGCGCCACGAATCTCTACGCAGCCAGCCCCGCTCCCGTAACGGAAGAAATGGCGCCCCGACTGAGAGCGCTCTGGAAAAAATCAATTGTCAGGTGCAGTGGTGTGTGGATCACGGGCCTGGCGCGATCCGGTAAATCGGCGCCGGGGCGTCGTCGACAGCCGCGTACAGGTGTCCGGTCACGGGCGAGACGGTCACATCACGAATCCGGGTACCCCGGTCGGCTAACAGTGGCTCAACAGCGGTGACGTCGCGACCGTCGACTCTGAAGTGCGCGAGGGACTGTTTCGCCAGTCCGGCGACGAACAGATCCCCACGCCAGTCGGGGAAGGCGTCACCATTGTAGAATGTTGTGCCGCTGGGTGGGAATCCCCCCGTTCCACATTCCCATCCGTACACCGGCCCGACCACGTCCGTGCGGTCGGCATGTGACACGCCGACGGGTTCGTCAGACCCGTATCCACAGGAGTTGTCAGCAACAGGCCATCCATAGTTCGCTCCTCGCTCGAGGATATTTATCTCATCGCCGTCGCGTTCGCCGAACTCGGACTCCCATATTGCACCTGTGTCTGGGTGGACGGTGAGACCCTGTGGATTGCGGTTTCCGTAGGTGAATATCGCACTCGAGGCATTGGGCTCGTCGACGAACGGATTTGAATCGGGAATCGACCCGTCGTCGTGTAGTCGGAGTACCGCTCCGAGATCGCTATCCAACTGTTGGGCGACGTGATCTGGGCCGAAGTTCTTGAACTGTCGATCACCGACGCTGACGTAGAGAAATCCCTCTGCGTCGATCACCACGCGCGAACCGTAGTGCCCGCCAGACTCGACGAACGGCCGAGCCGTATAGAGTGGCTCGAAGTCTTCCAGTCGGCCGCTATCACGGTCCAGCTGGCCTCGACCAACGCGTGTGGTGGAGCCGCCTGCTCCCGAGACCGAGTAGGTCAAGTAGACCAGTCTATTCGAGTCGAAATCTGGATGTGTCGCCACGTCCAACAGCCCGCCCTGACCCTGGACGGTCACCGCAGGAACGCCACTCAGTTCGACCCGGTCGCCGGTCTCGTGATCCGCCAGTAAGAGCTGCCCGTTCTGCTCGGTAATCAGGAGCCCGGACTCGTCGGGGAGAAACGCCAGGCCCCAAGGGTTCGAAATGCCAGTGATTGCCTCAGTAACGACGGGCGCCGGGGATGTGTCCGCCGATCCGTCGGCTGAGTCTGCCGACGTGTTCGTGTCACCACCTGATCCGGTGGCTGACGGATTCGAGTCAGACTCAGACGCTGACTCTGCCGGGGAATCACTGAGACACCCACCGAGCGAGCCGACTGTGCCTGCGCTCACAACCGTCAGATAGCGCCGCCGATTCATGTTATCATACGGGAACTCACAGATAAATAGTCACCACACTATATTCATTCGGGGCTCAGTTGCGGACGCAGTCGACTTCTACTCTTGAAACACGTCACAGTATGGGGACAGACGTGATAATTGTTCTTCATCTAGCAGTGGTATGGGAACAACAGCTGACCCTGACGAGGAAGACGAGATCGAACAGTATCAACACGCCGTATCTCAAGCAACAGACGATGACTGTGGGTGTGCTGAACTGTGGGAGACAATGCATCAGTGGCGTAATTCGTGAACGGAGCCCCGCAGCAGACACAGATTTTTGAGAGGAGTCGGTGTCAGCGCCATTCCGCAGACGGATTCAACGGTAGCTGAAGCGGCGAACGGGCACTCTGTGACAAGTAAGGCCTCACACCGTCGAGAGTTATCGGGTAGAAATCAACTCTTGCCATCTAACATCGATACTCACAGGATCTTCGTGCGAAAGTGGACAACCTCTGCTGTGATACTCCGACTGGGGGCCTCGAGCAGAATACGGGGTGAACGCCACCACTCAGGTCGTCACAGACGGCTCCGTGGTTTCGGTCGGCTCTGACTCCCGTTGCTCACGAACAACCCGATACAGCAGGGTCCCCACAGCACCGAGCCCGAACACCAGCACACCGAACTCAAGCAGCCCGCCGACAACCGGGAGCCGGATAACAAGGGCCACAATCAGTAGTCCGACGATTAAGCGAGCCCAGCGACTGGTCACGCCAGCGTACGACAACACTACGGCGCCCACTGCGTACCGACCGTAGATACTCGCAATCCAAAGTGTGAGTGCGTAGCTGATGAGACCAGCAAAGGTTACGGGAATACCAATGATAGTGATCGCGAACAGAATGGCCACGACTGGGGTACCAAACAGGGCGACGAGCCCGATTCCTCCGGTTCGGAGCGGGTGATGTTGCACGGAATCAGCGACACGGCTCGAGGTGTCTGGGAAGATCCCCACGAGTAGCCCACCAACAAGTAGCGTGACCAGAAACAGATAGACCGCGGTGAGCTGGCCAGAAAGGACCAGCCCGTCGGAGTCTCGGATCTCACCGCCGGTCGAGGTGGACTCGGTCTGACTCACTGCGCCACTGACCGAGGCACCGTCATCAGTGAACCCACCGGTGTCCCCGGTTTGGTACTCGACATTTCCGTTTATCGATGCCGACGACTCAAGAGTGACTGACTGTCCCTCGAGAGTGGCATCGCCGCCGACTGTCCCAGCGACAACGACCGGGCCGCCGTTGGCACCGAGATCTTCGCCGATTGAGGCCGTCTCGGCGATCACCACCCTCCCGCCAGTCGCGTTAACTGTCTCAGCGACTGTCCCAGCGATTCTGACGTCGCCGGCGGCCGTCTCGACGGCCCCGGTGACTTCTCCGCTGGGCTCGATTACCACGTTTCCACCATACGCCGACAGATCGCCATCAACAGTCCCACTGACGATCACCGCCCCACCGAAGGCAGTCAGATTCTCCGTGACCGTTTCGCCTTCCTCGACGACCACTGCCCCGCCACCTCGCTGTTCTGCCATTGCGACTCCTGGCACTGATGCTAACATGACAAGTGCCAGCACTACCAGAACGACGCCACTGCGGACGACACTGGAGGATCGTGTCATGCGAATATTGCATTTTGTCCCACAGAAAAATCAGTCGACAGAGATCCTACTCCACAGTGACTGCTTCTCTGTAGGAGTCCGTGAATTCGACGTCGTGCGAGGAGTTAAGCCTGAGCGTGTTGACTCGGCGTGAATCTGGGACGCGGACTCTTTGGGAGAGTCAGTGCCGGCATCGATCAGGTGTCCGGCTGACATCTTTGACGAGAGAGGGGCTGCTCAGCCGGCAAGCCGCTGTGAGTTGGTCATCGATTCAGAGTAGCAATCCCCGAGAGACTGTGTGAGCGTGTATGCAATAACGAATTTGGTGAGCTGTCAACACTCCTCAACTCCGATCAGAGAGATGATATACCCGAGACCACCGCATCAGAGACCTTTGACACACAGTCTGTCACACCGTCGGTGCGGCCCGGTCACTCTCAGCACTCCAACTGGCTCATACAACAGAGACACTGCTCTCGAATCGGTCACCACCCTCGGTCACTGCAGACATCATTCCCGCAATTTACGTGTCTTGCTCCATTATAAATAGTTAGCAAAATGACTAGCTTTTATGAACGAAACTACAGCGTTCGCGCCTGCAACGTCAATTCACGTGTTCTTGGACGTCTAAACGAGATAGATTTGTCAACAATTCCTATCGAAACTGGACAGTGACCATGCATACGGGAGATCCCCCTGAGTCACCGGCGGAGTCTCACGCTGACGTTCAGTCGATTCAGTGCCAAGCTTGTGAATCTGCGCTTCAATCCCCTGGAAGAGACAGTATGTCGGTGTTGCTCGTAGACCAACTCCGGATCCCACTCGTCGGATGTGACGAGCATCTCCAACAGTTCAGTTCCCTCTGTGGCCTTTCGACCGACCAGACGGCGGAACTCCTCACTCATCGGCCGGCCGGCGGCGTCCCTTGTCCAAGCTGTCGGCATGCAGCCCGCTCCATACAGCAACTGGTCGTCCCTGTCGAAGACGGTGGCCTGGCAGTTCTCGCCTGCCCAAATCATCAGTCAGAAATCATCGAGCGATTCCGGACGGGCTTGGAGATTCGACACCAGCTCAATTCTTCGCTCGATATGTTTTCGAGTGGGTGAGTAATATCGGTTCGATCGTCAATTCAGACGACCCTCGGTACCGCTGAGTTACTCTCGTCGCCCGATCCTGAGAGACTGGTCGGCGTATCTCGACTGTTACTGAACACTGGATTCAATGCCCACGACGGGTCGCCAGGGGCTACACAGACCAAAGCCTATTAGATTTATGACACTCAACCGTGGATTTATATTTCCGTCACATACATATTATATTCATGAACGTCGGGATGGCGCTAGGAATCGTGCTAGTTCTCATCCCCGCACTGATCGCAGGGGCGATAGTGCTACGACTATTCGATCCGACAGCCGACCGGCGTGACCTCATCGAGAAGCGAGTTTTCGATGAGAACGAGTGACATGTGGCGAATCGACCGGCGGGTCCCGGTTCGGCTATCAGACTCCGACACCGTGCTGGTCATAATTGTTCGGTGACGCCTCTCCTGCGGCTGTCAGTCTTGGTTGTGACAGCTGTAATTGGTGTCGTATTGATCCGTCTGTCCTCCTGACGGGCAGTTCTCCACGCTATCTTAGCCGCATATAGGCGCTAAGCCCTCTTCCTCAAGGAACGAACCGCGAAAGCGGTGAGTGAGTAGGGCGGGGTAGTTCACTGGACCCACTCGGTGTCGATTGTGACGAGATACGTATGATCGGATTTGATGCCAGCGCGGAGATACATCTCTAAGGACGACACACATCGGCCATCGCGGTGACTAATCCGTCGGGTTGAGACGAATCATACGGGAACCTAGCGTTTTTACCGAAAACTTACCGGATCAAAATAGTGCCCAACTTTGCCATGTACTGTCTGTCGTCTTCTTCCGGTCGCTCTCATTTGACGATCCGGGCCGTGGTTGGTCGATACCCGGGAACGACACGTTCACATTACTATCTATACCCACAACCACCGCGAAGGAATTGCTTTCTGGCCAGCCGCAACGATACTCAAGTATGTCTGATATATCGTCGTACCAACTCGGTGTGACATTAACACACAATATTCAGTGCAGATTGCTCTCGAGTGACCTAACCTGAAGGATTCGTCTGGAGGCAGTCGATCTGCAGCGTCTGTGCAATCGAACAAACCATCCATCTGAATGCCAAAACTCAACCGTCGCTCGCCCATTAGTTAAGATGATGAGCGAGTCACCAGATCCAACCACTCAACCACCTATCAAAGTCGAAGTTGTGGACAAAACCCACACCAATGAAATCCCGGATAACATCGACTCTGATCTGTACACCACAACGCGGCCAGACTCGTCAGTAGTTGAATTCACGGCCGAGCCCGATAGTGACCTTGCGGAAGCACTCAGACGCCACGGCTACGACATCTGAAATCCCTCTGGGGCGGTACTGGAATCTGTGTTGCTGCTTTATCATTTGATCCGTAGTCTCGGAAGGCTACCCACTAAGATCCGATGACTCCCATTCACAGCGGGTCAGCGACACGTGGGCGTATGGTGCCATGGTCAAATTCGACGGATCCACTATCGTGTGAACAGGTTCTTGAGCAAATACTATCGACGAGCAGAGTGTGAAGAATTGACTCGGTCAATTCAACAGCAGCCTGCTGCTGGCAACAATCGATTTCCACAATTGTCGCACGTCGCCCAGTAGCTCTCCGCAGAGACTCCGATCAAATCGCCACAATCCGGACACGAAATTTTCTCCATACAAACTCTGCGTCAGCGACCAGTATCATTCTTCCCCATCTTGAATCGCCTCTGGGACGGTATCAGACACTTTGCCAGACTGTCTACTCACGACCCAGAGTCAAGGAATTACAAGCGAAAATCCCCCGACGGGGTCATCCCAACTCTCTGAGACACCCCAGCGAGCTACTCCGCCTCAGTATCAGCGAACTGGTGAGTGTTCATCTCCGTAGCGAGTTGCTCCAATCTATCGGCGAGTTTTAGCCGCATATAGGCGCTAAGCCCCTTTCCTCAAGGAACGAACCGCGAAAGCGGTGAGTGTGTAGGGTAGGGTAGTTCACACAAGCCTTAGCGTCCAACGCGACGAATATGCCTGAATCCTCACTACCCATCATTGGGCCACTCTCCCAACCACTATCGATGATCTGGATCTGGACCTGGACCTGGACCTCGTCGGTATCGTGCTTATCATCACGGACCGCTTTGTCACTGCCACTTACATCTGAATGGCAAGTCACTCTTTGACCGGAGACATGACTCTTGAGCTATCTAGTGACGCTGACGGCGAAGACTGACAATCGGCTGGCGACTGTCGCGAACATTAGAGGAGGCAGAGCGACCCCCGGCGCTCGGCACTTGAGGTTCGGCGGAATGTCACACTGCGAGGTCGGTAACCCAGCAGCGCAGTACGGCCGGTTGCCGAGTCAGGTTACGCTTCGATAGCGGAGGTATCGTACTCCTGGGCCGCGAGCGCCTCTTTCATCCCGGTGAGCAAGGCGGCGACGTTCTGGTGGCGGGCCGAGTGACCCATACACCCGATGCGCCACAGTTCGCCGGAGAGTTCGCCGAGACCGCCTGCGATTTCGATATCGTATTCCGACAGCAGGAAGTCGATCACAGCAGCATCGTCGACACCGTCAGGCACTCTAACCGTGTTCAGACTCGGCAGCCAGTGGTCACGGTCTGGGAACAGCTCAAGTCCGAGGTCTTCGAGGCCCTCAACGAGTGCGCCTGCCACGTCACGGTGGCGCTTCCAGCGTGCTTCGAGTCCCTCTTCGGCGACGAGTCGCAACGACTCACGGAGCCCGTACAGTGAGGATGTTGGCGGAGTGTGGTGATACGAGGGATCGTCGCCCCAGTATTCCATCACGCCGGCCAGGTCGAGATACCAGGATTTCGGATCAGTCTCGCGGCCCAGGATTTTCTCGCGGGCACGGTCACCAACGGTCAGCGGCGTCACGCCAGGCGTACAGGAGAGACACTTCTGTGGGCTCCCGTAGACAGCGTCGACTCCCCAGTCGTCCACCTGAACCTCTACGCCCGACAGGGAGGTAACACAGTCCATAATAGTGTATGCGTCGTGATCACGAGCGATATCGGCGAGTTCGGCAACATCTGGTTGCAAGATTCCAGTCGTGGTGTCAC
>KI543234.1:271496-276535 GCA_000496235.1 uncultured archaeon A07HR60 | reverse complement strand
TCTTCGACGGCGATGAACCGGTCGGCTGGCTTTGCCATCGCAAGGTCACGGGCGTATCACCACCAGCGATGACCCGGTCCCACCTTGATTGTCGGCCAATTCGGCGATTATGTCGCCTTTGTGGATACGGGTAAACTCGCCCGTAAAGACACCGTCTACTCGGTCGTACCGGGTGCCAACAATCGTGACGATGCCATCCAGTCTCGTCGTGCTGTCCGCGAACGCTCGAGCGACGTGTGCCGGCGCGTCGGTCACAAGTGCGATATCGACGCCTCTAGTGGCGATTTCCGATAATGTCGTTACGAGCCGGTCGGGGAGTGACGGCACGGGTTCGTCGGGCCCTTTTTTGAAGACAGCTGCCAGACTCCGGCAAATAGCCGCGGCCGGGCGGTCGGCGACTGCGGCGCCGTACTCTGTGAGCAGGCGCTCGCGGAGACGCTCTCTTCCCCGACCCGACTGTGTGCCGCCGTTAGCAGAGGGTGTCGGCAGCCCAGATAACGTCTTAAGAGCAGTCTCGGCGGCCCGGTCGGCGCCAGCCGTTCTCAGGGTATCGACACCCGACAGCAGTCTTCTGGTTGCCACTTCTCGAAGTTGGCCACCGTGGTGACGCGCGACGGCCCCAACGGTGGCCCTGAGATGTGCCCTGTCACTCGCTCGAGTCCACGACGCACCGGCCAGCCACGGCAACGCCTCCACGAACACGGAGCCACCACGATAGAGTGTGCCGTCAATGTCGAGACAGAGCCCTGTGTCGTGTTTCTCGTTGTCCGCAGGTTCGGCCATATGATCGGTAGGCGCTGTCGGGACTGGAACCTGTCGGTCACCGCAGCCAACCGGGCCGACACAGCAATCAGTTGTGTCGGCAAGAAGCGCTGCGACGACCTCGATACTCTCCCCGCCCTGCAAGACGGAGCTTCTACTCACTATCCATCAGGTCTGTCGGGACACGCATCCGCCGAGAGGCCCAAATCACGCCGTCGTGGACAGTCTTGCTTCCGTGACGGAGTCTATTCCCACTCACGAACGAGTTCCCCGTGTGGACGTGGAAACTAGGCGACGGAGAGTCAAAGCCTGGACGACAGCGAGAGGAGTTCACAGCGACTCACAGCGTCCGGAATTCGCGGTGTTTTGTGTGAACTCGTAGTCGTTGACCAGGGATCCTGCGGAACAGTACGGACCCGAATCAGGTTGACAACAGCGTTTTTGAGAGCAGAATATACGCCGCACAAATGCCGGCTGCGATCCCGGCGTACAAAAACGAGATTCGATAGCCAGCAACTGTCGTCGTTTCGACGGTTTCGGCGGCGGCGGTAAATCCGACGGGTCCGAGTGTCTGGCCCAGCCGGAACACGCCCGTCCGCACGCCGAGAATCCCCGCCCGAAGATCGTCGGCGACAGCCTCTATCAGGCCACTGTCGACGGTCGTAATGATGATCGCGTTGCCGATGCCGAACACCGAAAGTGCAACACCCACCACGGCCGCCGACTGAGCCATCCACAGCCCACTCAGACCTCCGGCGTAGGCACCAAACCCGACTGCGAGGAGTCGCCGTCGGCTGTACCGGCCTGCGAGTCGGCCGTACTGTGACGAGGTGACACCGCCGGAAAGAGCCACCAGAGACAACAGCGGGCCGATCCGAGTCGGGCTAAACTCGAAGCCGTCGCTCAACACGAGTGGGACCGACGTCAGGACCGCCCCGTAGAATAGAAACAAGGCGACGAAGACGGCCAGAAGCCACCCGAGGACAGCTGGTGTCCTGAGTTCACTGGCGAGGGCAGAGAGATACCGGCGTGAACTGCGGTTGTCGCGATCCGATGTCGGCAATATCACGAGAGCGGCGACTCCGACACCGACCCCGACTCCAAAGAAGGCAAACGGTGCCGACCACCGCAGGCCCGCTAACAGCCCGCCTAAAAGCGGGTATCCGGCTGCTCCGGTGCTGATCATCGATCCATTGACCCCGAGTAGTGCCGCCCGTTCTTGAGGCGCGTACAAATCGCCGATCAGCGCGACGGACAACGTAATAAGCGCGCTCCCGCCGACACCCTGTAACACCCGCAACACGAGCACCTGCCGAAACGAGGACGCACCAACGATACCCGCGCCAGCAATCCCGAACAGGAACAGCAATGGGATGACTGTCCGCTTCCGGCCAAACCGGTCGGCAATAATTCCGACAGCCGGCCCTAAAAGGACCCCTGGGAGCGTGTAGGCGGTGATGAGCAGTCCAACCTGACTGTCAGAAACACCGAAGATCGGACGTAGCGCCGGCAATACCGGACTGATGAGCGAAACACCCATGACACCGACGAGCGAGCAGGCAAAAATGATGTACAATGGCGCCGGATTCGCCGGCAGCCACCCGATTCGGTTCCTCAGTTCCACTTCCGGCCCTCGACTTGTCCAGTAGTCAGGTCACATACCGGCTGGTGGTATGTGCGGCTCTGGGCAGTCACCTCGCCTGATCGTGACTTTGGTTCCTCAATTCCGTTTGAGTACACATTCAAGCTAGTGGTAGCTGGCACTTACCGTTGGGGACTTCGTCTTGTCACTGCCCATCATCGCCCGCTCTGCGGCCGAACTCCGCCGGCAAGTTCCCGTTACTAGCAGGACCCTCGAGCAGTGCGTGATACCGCTGCTCGTCGAGGTATAACCGTGTAATTCGGGCTGGCGTGACGTGGCCTATTTCGACGGTCCGAAACGGGGCGGGTCTGCTATCAGTCAGTGGATACAGGTGGCAACCCAATCGGCTCTGTTAACGAGCAACGCCGACTGAATCTCACAGTGACGGTGTGGCATGTCGAAACCGACTTGCGTGTGTTCAGCACAAAAGTCACGTGGATTGGACGGACACGGCGGCCGACAGTGCACACACGGTGGTGGCGAATATGGTCGTCTTGCTCGGCGTTGGGATGTTCGGGTGGTCAGCCAGTGTGTTGCTGGTCGTTTACTGGGTCGAAGCGGGCGTTGCGATCGTTCGTGGGGCAGTGCAGGGGTTGTTCGCCGAACATACACCGACAGAACTGGCCATTGACCACAAACTCCCGCTCTCGTCGTGGGCCGACAAACGTGGCGGGGTCTCGGTGTGGGTGTTACCACCGATGTATCCGCGGAATATCCCCGTTGTCGTCGCGAGTATCATCGTGCTGGTGATGTTTTGGCCGATTGTCGGGGTCATAGTTCTGGCTACCATCGAAGCAGGAGGGTCGCTGGTCTCGCCGGTCTCGGTCGGCATCGGTGTGGTGAGTCTGGTGATCGGACACGGAGTCGGGTTCGCGGAGTACGTTGTGAGCGAGCAGTACACTGACCTGTCTGTTCGGTCGGCATTACTCAGACGGCAGGTACTGAGCATGTTCGTACTGGGGGTTGGTGGGGTAATCGTATTCGCGAACACGACGCCACCGGCGATTCTGCTCGTGGTCGTCGTCGGTGTCAAACTTGTCGGCGATATAGTCTTTGGCCAACCCGAGCGCACCGACTCACTCACCGAGTGGGACGACAGCGATTCGCTGGAGCGCGGTATTCCTGACACTGAGCCAATTGAAACGTTCCGCTTGAGCCGGCTCAGTCTCCTCGCCCGGCAACTGGGATACATACCACTGTATCTCCTCGTGCCACCCTACCTGCTTGTGGCACTCGTGGTCGTTCCCGCAGGGCTGATCGGCGGCCGTGGGATCGGAGTAGTCGCCGGAATCGTCGCCGTCGTCACGACAGCAATCGGGCTGATCGTCCGACAGACGGTCCAGACGGCATATCTCGAGTATCACGTGTACCCAGACCAGATTGTCGCCCACGATACGTTGCTTGACACGCCACAGTGGACGGTCAGCCGGCCGAACGTGACAGACGTAACTATCGCGTCAAGTCGACTCGACGGAATTCGACCGGGGAACCGAACGGTCGTCGTCTCCATCTACGACGAGACGTACCGTATCCAAGGCCTCCGGCGGCCGGAAGCATTCGTCGAGTCGATCCGAAAGTAACAGCATGCAATACCGACGCGGATGTCACAAACTGTGACTCGAATCAGTTCAGACGCCGGTAAGTCAGTCGCTTTCTCCCTGCGAATCGACTACTTTGATTTCTCTCCGAGGATCGAACGGATAACCTCGATCTGTGCTTCCAATTCGGCGTCGATCTCACCGAGTTCCCCATTCTCGGCCAATTCGACCAATTCCTGCAGTTTGTCAGTGTCTTGCGTCTCGGCGAGGTCCAGTTCAATCTCGCCGCTAGCGATGGTGTCTGCAAGGTTGTCCACCGGGCCGATACCGAGTTCGGTTATGTCGTCTCCAAGCATGAATAACCCATTTAATGATAATTACTGATACGTTGTCATCATCAGGCACAGTATGCAGGGTGTTTATATCCGGACTCATCCGGCTTATCGCCGGCAGCCAGGCCAACAGTCCCGACGTGATCGATTCGTGGCTGCCGGTTAGCCAGTCACTCCGAATTCGGACTCAGTTCGAACTTCTGGACTTTGCCGGTAGTGGTGCGGGGGAGTTCGTCGACGAACGCGACTTCACGGGGGTGTTTGTACTCGGCGAGATTCGACAGACAGTAGTCTCGAATCTCGTCTTTTGTCACGTCGCCATTCGAGACCACGAACGCTTTGACCGTCTCGCCGCGCCGTTCGTCGGGAATCCCAACCACGGCGGCGTCGGCGACCGCTTCGTGTTCGAACAGTAGTTCCTCGACTTCCCGAGGGTACACGTTGTACCCGCCGGTGACAATCACGTGTTTCTCCCGATCGACGACGAAGAAAAAGCCCTCTTCATCCTGATAGCCGATATCGCCTGTGTGGAACCACCGCTTTCCGTCTGCCTCCGTGAACGAGGCCTCGTTCGCTTTCGGTCGGTCCTGGTACCCGCGGGTAACGTTCGGGCCATTAATGACGATCTCACCGGTAATCCCGTCGAGTTCGGCGTCTTCGACAGGACCTGTCTCGATTGGTGACACCTCAGCGAAGTCTTCGTCCACGACACGGGCCTGGATCCCGGTCAAGACCTTCCCGATCGAGCCTACCCGTCGGCCGGCG
>KI543234.1:266951-269094 GCA_000496235.1 uncultured archaeon A07HR60 | reverse complement strand
GGCGATCGATCGCGTGGGCCCGCGTGTACGCTGGTCAGTCAGGCCGCGACCGCTACGACGAGAATCTCCCTCAGGAGACTGTCGACGCAATCCGTGAGTATCGCGTCGCTATCAAAGGGCCACTCACGACACCGGTCGGCGCTGGATTCCGCTCGATTAACGTCGCGCTCCGACAGACACTCGACTTGTACGCCAACGTGCGACCCACCTATTATCTCGAGGGTGTTCCCTCGCCGGTCAAAGACCCCCAAAAGATGGATATGGTGTCGTTCCGAGAAAACACCGAAGACGTGTACGCCGGCATCGAATACGAGGCCGGAACCGACGAATCGGAGAAACTCCAGCAGTTTCTCGAAGACGAGATGGGTGTCGCCGACACGATTCACGATGGACCGGTCGGGTTGGGGATCAAGCCCATTTCGGAGTTCGGCTCGAAACGTCTGATCCGTGAGGCGATCGACTACGCCCTCGCATACGATCACGACTCGGTCACGCTGGTTCACAAAGGGAATATCATGAAGTACACTGAGGCGGCATTTCGTGACTGGGGTTACGAAGTCGCTGCCGAAGAGTACGGCGACGTGACGATCGACGAAGACACGCTTTACGAGGAGTACGACGGTGAGGCGCCCGACGACACCGTCGTTATCAAGGACAGAATCGCCGACAATATGCTCCAGCAATTGCTGACCCGGACCGCCGAATACGACGTGCTGGCGATGCCGAATCTCAACGGTGATTACCTCTCGGATTCTGCAGGCGCACAGATCGGTGGCCTGGGAATCGCCCCGGGTTCGAACTTCGGGCACGGCCGCTTCCTGGCCGAACCGGTTCACGGTTCCGCACCGAAGTACGCCGGCCAGGATAAGGTGAATCCGACAGCAATTATCCTCTCGGGACGGATGATGTTTGAGTATCTCGGGTGGGACGACGCCGCGAATCTGGTCCGTAATGCGGTCGAAGAATCCATTCGCACGGGCCGTGTCACGTACGATCTTCACCGCCAGATCGACGGTGGCGAAAAGCTGGCCACGAGCGAATTCGCAAGTGCAGTCGTCGACGAAATTCACTCGCTGTCTGACTGATTGTCTCCGTCAACAGATTCCCGTTGCGCCCGAAATTCACACAATTTCCTGGAGCCACCATCTCGCGACATCTCGTAGTTTCGTCCAGGCGACCAACATCGTTTCAAGCGCACTCGTAGGGCAGTGAAACTCACAGCACCCGTCATCGATCGCCGCAGTCAGTGTGATGTGTCCTGCTAGAGCGGTTCTACTGTCCCTCACGGAAGCGTGATCAGAGAGAGCTGGAATTCCGATCGTTCGGCACAACATGTCGGGTGGTGGTGCACTCGCCTGCCGGTCCAGGGTAGCCACGCCCGGCGAAGCCTCGGGAGTTGTCTCTGAGGAGGTTCAGTTTCAGCGGTAGTTAGCTGGCAGTGCAACTGCGACCGGCGCCTATTTGCATACATACTCCGTTCAAAATTACTCGAATCGCTGGGTCTGCTTGTACGATCGCGAAAGATCGACGTAATGCTCATCGAGGCGTTCAATCTCGTCGAGTTGCGAATCAGTCATCCGAGTCACCTCAGCGGGTATTCCATACGCGAGGTGACCTTCGGGGATCGTCTGATCTTGGAGTACGACGGCTCCTGCAGCGACGATACTATTCTGCTCAATCTTCGCTCCGTTCAGAACCGACGCCCCAATTCCCACGAGACACTCGTCGTCAACCGTCACGTAATCCACTACTGCGCCGTGGCCGACCGTGACTCTCGCTCCGATATCGGCTCCGTGGAGCATGCTGAACTCCCGAACGTTCGATTTCTCGTCTACGGTCACCGGCTTGTCTTCTCCCCGGAGACAGACGAATGGCCACACGCTCGAGCGGGGACCGAGCGCGACGTCGCCGATCAGGTATGCCTTTTCAGCAGTTTCGAGGTGGAGCCTCCGGCCTCAAGGAGCGAACGTAGTGAGTGAGTAGGCCGGAGAGGAAACCGACATAGAATGAGACAATCACCCTACAACGGCCGACTGACTCCCCAATACATAAGCACCGTTGGATCTGCATCTGAAATATGGAAGTCCGGCGTACTGCGCCTGTCAAACTCGACGTACCCGACCAGCGGCGCGAGGACTTCCAC
>KI543234.1:264529-266931 GCA_000496235.1 uncultured archaeon A07HR60 | reverse complement strand
GTTCTATCGGAACAAAGTCTCACTCTCAACGGTCAAAGGACGGGTCGAGTGTGGATTTGAACTTCCCTCGGACAGCCCGACACCCTACGAGGAGTACGTGCTGTCTGAGGACTTTGAGTTCCGAGCAAGCACGCTCCAGTACGACGCGATAGACGACGAGTTCTACTTCCATATCACCACTCGGAAGTTCGACGCTGACGGATCTGACAGTGAGATCACAGAGGTTTCGGTAGATACCGAGCACCAGACAGTCCTCGGTATCGACCTCGGTGTAAACAGTCTCGCTGTTGCATCGACTGGTCGCTTCTGGAACGCTGACGACTATGATCACTGGTGCCGTGAGTTTGAGAAACGCCGTGGTGAGATGCAACAGCGCGGCACGCAAGCCGCCCACAACGCTCTGCTTCGTCTCGGCAAGCGGGAAGCAGCATGGCGGAAACAGTACATTCACACGGTCGCCAACGAGATTGTCACGGAAGCCGTCGAACACGATTGCGATGTGATCGTGTTCGAGGATTTGACCGATATTCGAGAGCGGCTGCCACAGGCGAAGTGGCATCACATCTGGGCGTTTCGTCAGCTGTTCGAGTATGTTGAGTACAAAGCCCCGGAGCGTGGCATCATCGTCGAACAGGTTGAGTCGAACCACACGTCTCAACGCTGTTCTCGAATGGATTGTGGGTTCACACACGATGATAACCGCTCTGGAGAGCAGTTCTGTTGCCTAAACTGTGAGTATGAAGTAAACGCGGATTACAACGCGGCGAAGAATGTCGGGATACGGTACGCTCGGAAGCAAAAACACAGACTCCGTTCCTCGCCCACGTCGGGGAGCGGAGACGCACTAGTAGACGTGCGTGTGAATGGTGGGATGTTGAACGGCGAGAGTCACCAGCCGATTGCTGGGGACTGATCGCCGGGAGTCCACATCAAAGCCCCACCCTCAAGGACTGAGGCGCGGATGCGCCGAGGGAGTAGAGTGGGGTAGTTTACACGATTGCAGAGGATGTGTACCCGCACCTCAGCGCCACACAAACGGCTCAGGACACGTTCGACGACCTTCTGACAGAGGGTCGAAGTGGGATCGACACGGGAGCAGGATTTCTCCGGTACTCTGCCCAGCCTGAAACCATCCTCCAGCGTCGTGACGCCCGTCTCTCAGCGCTTGCTCAGCAGTGCGACTCGTTCGACTCGTTCGACTCGTTCGACTCGTTCGACTCGCTCGACTCGTTCGACTCGCTCGACTCGTTCGACTCGCTCGACTCGTTCGACTCGCTCGACTCGTTCGACTCGCTCGACTCGTTCGACTCGCTCGACTCGTTCGACTCGCTCGACTCGTTCGACTCGCTCGACTCGTTCGACTCGCTCGACTCGTTCGACTCGCTCGACTCGTTCGACTCGCTCGACTCGCTCGACTCGTTCGACGAGTGAGAACCTGGAACCAACGGTTGGGGTGACTCATCCTGTTGACAATTGTCTTTGCCGGGTAACTTCCGTGTTCAACTGCTGGACCGGCGGATGTCGCATCGATGCTTGGATCATGCGACCAGGGGGAAATCGAGTTCGAATTCGCGAGAATGTGCTTCCTTTTGAGATGGTCGTGTTCGGAATTCTGTACGTTTCGACGTCTGGCTCAGAACGCAGGCCTCGTGAGGCCACCTCGCTCACTTTTGCGGCAGACTACGATTGAGCATCTCGGTCCACGGTGGGTTGGTTCCATAGAGTGACCTCTCAACATCATATCTGGTATGATCAGAATTGAGAGTCTGAATGCGTCACAATTCGACGGTTTGAGTTCACTGCTGCCAATCTGGATTTGTCCGCGGTGGGCTGAAAATGTCGACACCCTCGACAGTCACGGTCCCATCGTTGACAGCCCCGTGTGTCTCCCCGCCGGAAATCACGTAGCTGTCGCCGGCTTCGATTATTTGCTCGGTGCCATCGATGATGAATGTGACCGTCCCTTGTGTGATGTAACCCGCCTGTTCGTGTGGGTGGCTGTGTTCGGGGACATCTGCACCGGGTTCAATCTGGAACGACTGGACGGACATACTCGCGCCCGATACCATCTGTGAAAGGTGTACATGTTCGACTGCTTCGACGGGCTCCACATCATCGCCAGTGACGATGTTCATGTCACACCCAACCCAAACTAACAAGTTAAGTCCACAGGCTTTCAGACCCCGTCCCGCCGAGGGTTTGATATCGTGGGCTTCCCGAATATTGTGTATGTACGTGGTGGTAGGGTGTTCAGAGTGTCAACATCTGTGGCTGCTGTCAGACCCACAGGCGAGTGACTCGGCCACCTGTCCAGGGTGTGGCAAAACACACCAAACTGACCGTCTGAAGCACCTCTTCGAATCCGCCGAGCGTGACCCCGCCCGACAGACACGGGCAGCACT
>KI543234.1:262158-263834 GCA_000496235.1 uncultured archaeon A07HR60 | reverse complement strand
GCCGCGAGCAGTGACAACTCACCGGCCAACGAGCCGACTGCGATCGCTTCTGCGAGCGCATCAGCGTTCGAACCAGCGGGATTACCACCGCCGCCGACCCCGAGCAAACTGAGCGCTTCCGACTGTGATGGTAGGCTGGTCCCCCCACCGACGGTGCCGACTTCCAAACTCGCCAGCGAAACTGAACAGTAGAGATCCCCCTCAGAAGTGACCTCCGCGGTCGTGATCGCGTTCGCACCTTCGACGACCTGGGCTTCGTCCTGACCGGTCGCAAGAAACATTGACCCGACCACGTTCGCCACCTGGGCATTGAACCCGAGTGCCCCGGCTTTGGCGGCACCAATATGATTCTTTTTTGTGTTGATTTCTGCGACTGCCGCCGGTGTGGTGTCAAGACGGTTCTCGACGACATCGTGCGGAATGGTGACATCAGCTGCGACGGATCGGCCACGCCCCTCAGTCGCGTTGATCGCGGCCGGCTTTTTGTCGGTACAAAGGTTTCCAGAAAGCGCGACGAGCGAGGCGGCCGTCTCGGATTCGACCAAGTCTGCGGCCTCGCCTGTCGCGATGGTGGCCATATTCATCCCCATCGCATCTTTGGTGTCGTAGCGGAACCGGAGGAACACGGTGTTACCGACCGCATACGGTGTCACGTCCAGCAGTTCGCCGTGACTGGTCGTGGTCTCGGCCGCCTCCGCCAGGGCGGCCTCGTGTCCACGAACCCACTCTACCAGCGCCTCTGCCTCGGCCACCCCGCTGACTTTGAACGCCGGGGCGCGTGTCATCCCCCGCTTCGTCACCCGTGCTGTGGCCCCGCCGGCTGCATTGATGCTGGAACACCCGCGGTTGATCGAGGCTACAAGGGCACCCTCTGTTGTCGCCATCGGGAGATACGATTCACCAGTGATTGCCCCACCGTCGATGGTGACCGGGCCGGCGACCCCTATCGGAACCTGGATTGCCCCGATCATATTCTCGATATTGGCGTCGGCTCGCTCGGCGGGGAAGCCATATCGCCCGATAGCGTCTAACTCGTCCGGACTGACGGTACTGGCTTCTTCTGTGACAGCCTGTCGACGGGCCTCCGCCGCGAGGTCGGCATCACCGTCGGCTGCGTTTTCGAGTTCGTGAAGCCGAAGTTCCCCGGCATGGACCCGCTCGACGAGCGCTTCGATATCTGCCATATCCCGTGGTGACGCCCGCTCAGGATAACAGTTGTTGATGCAAGAGGGTCTCTGCGTCGGGGCGCGTATACCAACGCTCGTCCAGAGACAATCAGTGAACCCACCAGAGGGCTACAGTTCGGGGCGGCCGTCTTGTATCGGTTGGACACCGCCACCGGTACACACATGCTTCTATGGTCACCGCCGTATTCACTGCCGCGGTGACCACGTAAGATACAGGCTACAGACGTGATGTGAATTGGCTCTTACCGCCGCAGCCGGGAGACCGACCGACGCGACGGTTCAGTGAGACCGGCGTCGATGCTTTGTCCCTGCCCAACGACGAGGACACAACCCGTCTCAGGCGAAATCCCGCCGCATCGCGATCTTGAACCACGGACACAGCCGCAGTTGTCGGTACCAGCCTGGATGTTGATTAAGATGCTCGTAATCGGCCCACAGGAGCCCCTCGATCTCGTCTTCGTCTGGGTCCAGATGGATATCCGTGAGAGT
>KI543234.1:256014-262138 GCA_000496235.1 uncultured archaeon A07HR60 | reverse complement strand
TCCAGCGTCAACGGGCTCGAGTCACCCCTCGGGATTCTCAACTGGATTCCCTGTTTCGGTCAGTGACCGCCGGTGAGGACTGTGAAACGACAGCGTCGGTGACAATAGACTGATACTAATCGCGAGGAGAAGGTGACACCCGTACCGGCGGGACCCAAACGCCAAGCGAGCGGGTCACTCCGACGCGGATTGTTGTCGCCAGTGGTTGACTAGATTCGGGACAACCACGCCGATTCCGAGGAGTGTCGCCAACTGTAACACATCATTGTTGGAGTACAGGAGAGTCAGCGACCACGCGATGATACCAAGGGCCGTGAATCCGAGTGTGACTCTCGTCTTGGGGGCGATGATGGACACGTACGTTGACCACCTATGGGCGAAGATAACATAGCAGTTGTGGGATTCAACCCGACTTTGAGTCTGACCCCGGCACACGCGACCACTCGGTTCGGACGAGTCACGCGGTATCACGTCCGCGCTACACTACGGACGATATCGACTACTCCGTCGAGAGTCGCCACGGCACCCGCGTCACCGAACACCGAGACGGTGACTGATCCCCGCCGGGGAGTCGTCAGCCCAGCCGCTCGTCGAGAATAAGTCGCGTCTTTGTATTCTTGACTTCGGCCATCTCGCGGGCCTTCGTTATGAGTTCGTTTACAGCCCGCGTGTCGACACAGTCGACGACCAAGACAACATCTTCTTCCCCGGAAACCTGCCAGACAGTATCGACTTTCGGCCACGCGGCCATTTCTTCGGCCACGTTCGAGGTGTTGACATCCATCGCCACCGACACTTCGACCATTGCCTGCACGTTGCCCGTCCGTGTAGTCACAGTGAACCGCTCGATTACCTGGTCGTCAGTCAGCCGGTCGACACGGTTCCGAACGGTGCCTTCGGACGTGCCGACCTCCTCTGCAATCTCCGTGTACGGTGTTCGAGCATCCCGCCGCAGGATGTTTACAATCCGCCGGTCCAGGTCGTCCATACCACGCGTCGTTTCTCCTGGGTCTTACTCGTTACGAATTTCGTAACTATCTTCGAACGACGGATTTATACGACGATACTACATCTGTATCTCGTAATGTCGAACGCGTATCTCGCCTTAGCCGACGGGCGTGTCATGGAGGCACGGTCACGTGCGGCGGGCCAGACTCGCGGGGAACTGGTATTCACGACCGCATACACCGGCTACGAGGAGTCGCTGACGGACCCCTCCTACGCCGGCCAGGTTCTCACCTTCTCGTACCCGCTGATCGGGAACTACGGCGTTCGCGACGAGCGCTTCGAATCCAGAGACATACAGCCGGAGGCAGCTATCGCTCGGGAGTTCACGGACGACGTAGCTGAGTGGCTCGAAGGTGAGGGGATCCCCGCCATCGACCATCTTGACACACGCGAACTCGTCACCACGGTCCGTGAAGAAGGAGCGATGCGCTGTGGGATCGCCGCCGGGCCGGAGGCGTCGCCCGAGGCTGCTCGCGAGGAGCTGGACGAGTGCGCGGAGATGAGCGATCACGTCGATATCGGTGCTCAAGTGTCCGTCGGTGAAACGACCGTCCACCGCGGCGGCGGCTCAACGACGGTTGCACTGGTAGACTGTGGGGCCAAAGAATCGATTTTCTCCGCACTCACCGACCGTGGGGCCGACGTTCACGTCGTTCCCCACGATTCGACTCCCTCAGATATTGCCGCGATCGACCCCGACGTGCTGTTCATCTCGAACGGCCCGGGAGATCCGGCGAACTTCGAGGCCGCAGAAGCACTCGTTGATCACTACGTGGGAGAGGTCCCGTTGGCGGGGATCTGTCTGGGCCAGCAGGTTATCGCACGTGCGTTGGGTGGAGACACAGAAAAAATGACGTTCGGCCACCGCGGCGTCAATCAACCGGTTCGTGATCTCCGGACCGAGCGGGTTGTTATGACGACACAAAATCACGGGTACACTGTCTCTGACCCCGGTCCTCTGGAAGTGACACAGGTGAACGTCAACGACGATACCGCCGAAGGCCTGGATAGCGAGGAACTGGACATCATCTCCCGACAGTACCACCCCGAGGCGAACCCTGGGCCTCACGACTCATTGTCTTTCTTCGACGACGTTCTTGCTCTGGCTCACGACTCTCCGGTCGCCGCTGACTGAGGAGTCACAGAGAATCACGGAGAATGCTGGCCCTTCAGGGTCAGGATGACGAGTCTGGAGGCTCAGACAGCGGCCGTGATCCGGATGGCGAGTCCAGGAGCGCAAATAACGATCGCGGTCAGGATAGCGGATCCAGTGGGTCGGACAACAGCCGCGGTCAGGGGAGTGAGAACACCAGCCTCACGAACAGTGATGACGGTCCGAGACGGTCCTGATTTTCCAGACTGAGGGCTCACCCGCCCGGGATGTGCTACCTCGACCTCCAGGTCGTATCCCGACGCTGAATCTTCCCTTCGCATAGTATAATACCAGTGCTCAGAAACGACACCACGTGATAGACGAGGTCCTCCTCACCAATGACGACGGAATCGACGCGACAGGGCTCCGTGCCCTGGAAGACGCGTTACTCGACGATTACTCGGTGACCGTCGTAGCGCCCTCGACGAATCAGTCTGGTGTGGGTGGCGAGCGGTCGTGGTGGAAGACGACAGTAGAATTCCGCGAGACAGACCTCGGTTATGCTGTCGATGGAACACCCGCCGATTGTGTGGCAGTCGCGGTGACGGCACTGGAGATGGAACCCGATATCGTTGTCTCGGGCTGTAATCACGGGCCTAACATCGGCTCACACATCATCGGTCAGTCGGGGACTGTCGGGGCAGCGATGGAGGCCGCGCATCTTGGTCTCCCCGGAATTGCCGTCTCGCTGTACGATCGGACAGAATTACCGTTGCCAGCAGCTAGCACACGCGCAGACTTCCGTCACGCAGCCGAGTTCACTAATCACCTCGTTGAGCGCCGCCTTTCGGAGGGGCCACTCGCGGGGGAAGAGGTACTCAACGTGAACGCTCCAGTACCGGGTGATGCTATAGACCCGGCCGTCAGGCTCACTGAACCCGCGGCTGGCTTCGAGGTCGTCGAGCAGGATCCGGGGAATGATGGGATCGAATCACGAGGAGAGGCCGGCATGGAGTTGCGCGACCGCTTCTGGCGGCAGTTTCTCGACATGGATATTCCGGACGACATTGGTACCGACCGCCGGGCCACCGTCGACGGTGAAATCAGTGTCTCTCCGTTGTCTGTTTCGCGCTCGTCGCTCAACGGGCAGAGTGGTGAGACGATTCAGTCGCCGTTGGATCCCCGTTCCTGACTGGCTCAATCCCATCGTTGCTTGTCTGGGCGCGTTCGTCTCTAGACAGCTGGCTTTCGAGAGCGGTCCCATTGAGCGAATGCGTCTCGCTGTCGTCTTTGGAGATCCCAGGATTGAGTCCGTGGGCGAATCGTGTGGTGACGGATAGCGAGCGGAGGCCCCGTTGTTCAGAGCAGGGGGGATCTCAAGCGGATGCACCCGCAGATACAAATCGATCGAAACCGCAGTGTGTGACGATGAAGATACGCGGGAGGCGCGAATGCCAGGACTGCGGGACACAGTGGTCGTATTACGACACCGGTGATGTCGCGTGTCCTGACTGTGAGAGCCTCCGTAGCGTCGGGGTCGACGAGCGGACCAGACACACCGACACCCCGACGCAACTCGATCTCACGGCTCACAAAGCCGCGATCGGCGATGTAGAGGGAATTCCCAGAGAACTGGTCAAAGACCTCAAATCAGAGCTTCGTGGATATCTCCGCAAACGCGGATTTATCAACGAAGGCCAACTTCGCCCGCCGACAGACACGTATCTAGTTGCCCGAGAATTGTTGGAAGCAGTCGACGTGTACCACCGGACTCGGCAGCCCGCAGCCGCCGACAAACTCTATCTGCTCAAGTTGCTCAAAGGGGCTGATGTCGACAGGCGTCCGCCCGCAGAGGAGGTTCCCGAGATTCTGTATCCGGCCAGAGGGATCGCGATCGCTCGGACAGTGGAGTTGTTCCGAGACGATTTGACGGAGTATCTCGACGAGAACCCCAATCAAGACGCTCGGGCAGTTTCCGGGCAGCTGCGTGAACGAGCTAAACGGATCGACGCACTCCAAGGGAACGTCGAGCCGTCAGAAGCAGAACCACTGGTGCGGGCGACTCGCGATCTCGTTGCGGCACTCGAGGGGGTCACTAACACGTCGTTGGCGAGTATCAGCGACACGTTGTCTCAGCAGACCAGTTGAGAATCCACAGATTACCTTTGGGCCCCCACGCAGGACCGCTCTCTTCACCGCCAATCCGCCGAGTTCCCGAATACCGTTGAGCGAAGTCGGATTCAGTAAAGCGTGTACTCGTCAGTGAGCATGTCGACACGGTCGCGAACGTCGCTGATGACGGCGTCGTCGTCGTAATTATCGACTACTCGGTAGATCAGGTCGCCCACTTCGCGGATTGCGTCGGTATCGAAGCCGCGGGTGGTGAGTGCTGCGGTCCCAGCGCGGATTCCCGACGGGTCAAACGGTGACCGTGTTTCGCCAGGCACAGTATTGCCGTTCAACACGATATCTGCCGCCGCGAGCGACTCTTCGGCTCTGCCGCCGGAGAGGTCGGGATGGGAATCACGCAGGTCGACGAGGACGAGGTGATTGTCCGTGCCACCAGAGACGAGCGAGAAGCCATGATCGCGGAACGTGGCGGCCAGTTCCTCGGCGTTCTCGATGACCTGTTCGGCGTAGGTGACGAATTCGGGTTGGAGCGCTTCTTTGAATCCGACAGCTTTGCCAGCGATATTGTGCATCAGGGGTCCGCCCTGGCCACCGGGGAACACCGCCGCGTCAATCTTGTCTGCGTACTGGTCTTGACACATGATGATACCGCCACGCCCGGCTCGAACCGTCTTGTGTGTCGACCCGGTGACGAAGTCGGCAACGCCGACGGGCGAGGAATGGACGCCAGCAGCGACCAGCCCGGTGATGTGCGCGATATCTGAGAGGTGATACGCATCAGTCGCATCGGCGGCCTTCTGGATGCGCTCCCACTCGACCTCCCGGGGATACGCCGAGTATCCCGAGACAATCATGTCCGGGTTGAACGAGTCGGCCATGTCTGCAAGACCCTCATAATCAAGATAGCCGGTTTCTGGATCGACGTGGTACTGCTCGACTTCGTACAGTTGCCCCGCGAAATTGGCTTTGTGTCCGTGCGACAGGTGGCCACCGTGGTTGAGATCCAGCGAGAGGATCTTGTCACCCGGTTCAAGAACGGAACCGTATACCGCCTGATTCGCCTGGGTCCCTGAGTGCGGTTGGACGTTCACGTGTTCGGCTCCCCACAGTTTTTTGGCCCGCTCGATGGCCAACGATTCGACTTCGTCGGCGTGTTCACAGCCCGCGTAGTACCGCTCACCGGGGTAGCCTTCCGCGTATTTGTTAGTCAACGCGCTTCCCTGCGCACTGATTACGGCTGGACTTGCGTGATTTTCACTTGCGATCATCGCGAGTGTATCGCGCTGTCGGTCGACTTCCGCCTCCAGGGCGTTTGCAACCTCTGGATCGACATCTCGAACGCTGTCGTGGTTCATACTACGTAGTGAGGCCCCCCCAAGATAAAGCCTGTCCGTGGTGGCAGGTTTAACCCAGCTCAAAGCCCAACATAATTGACAGAACTGTGCCAGGGGTGCCTGTAGATCCGCCAGGTCACAGGATTGACCGCGTGAGGCGCAAAAATCTCCGGGAATCTGCCAGTCGATCTGACCGGTTTCTCCCGTCTCGCGCGATAATCTACTCGGTCGTATCCTATGAGGCTCCGCCGTGAACAAATCTGTCTCGTGGCCGTTTGACATCCTCCCACGGCTGAAGCCGAGGGATCCCCGACGCCGTTGGGATATTGTGGTCTACGGAACGACCTGTTCTTGTGGGGCGATTCTCCCCGTTGATTTGTCGAACAAGCGTACCGATGGCTGTGCCAAACAGCCGGTACTCCTATCCGTTGCAGGACTCGGAGTTACCGTCGTTCTGATGTTTTCCGCCGCGTTTAGATCACTATTGGCGACCAGTTCACAGGTTTCACAGACGTACAATCCACGCTCAACACGGGTTGAGTCGGCTTCTGTCCCGCAC
>KI543234.1:244974-255254 GCA_000496235.1 uncultured archaeon A07HR60 | reverse complement strand
GTAGTTCTGAGCGACCAGGTCAAACTAAGTCATCTGATTGATAGATCGGTATAAATCTTTGTCAGTGGTGGTGCCCTCGCACATCACCGATAATGAGTTCACGGATACGACGCCGCACAGCCAACGGGGCGCATTGAGGCCTCAGACTCCACTCTAAAGCCATCTGGAAAAGTACCTGCTACTCACCAATCCAGGTGAGGACTCCAAGTGTCGTTCCGTTACAGCCGACCGTTGGATTGTGACAGTCTTATTACAAATGACTGACCAAATCTCGCCAATTTTATATAGGCCCCCAGTATATTGTGTTAATGATTATGCAGTCGAATTTATTGACGAATACGGTTGATGAAATCATCACAGCCGCATTCGCAGAGACAGACGGTGATCTATTAGTCGTAGACCCGACAGCAGAAACGATCGAGACGATTATTCAACTCGGGTTTGAGACTGACGAGCACCCAACGTTGCGGACTCTCGCCGAAGAGTCCGTTCTCAAATCTGTTATGAATGACTTCCTGGTCGCATCACGGGCAGCCGATATGGTCGAGAACGGTCATCTATCGCTGCGCGTTCTTGAGGCAGACACCAACAACTCGCTGTTAGTTTCGGAGACGTCAGTGACGGCGCTCGTCGGGGCAGGCGACATTGCTGGTGCAATCTCGTCGGATGATGACGAATTTGTGGCCGGAGTGTACGACTCATATCGGGCGGTTTTCGAAGATGCTGAGACACACGGTCTCCGGACGCCGGCGATCAGCCAAGTCCGTGACACGCTCGCCGCTGACATTGGCGACGCCACCCGCGACGATTTTAACACGGTGATGTCGTCGATGGAGTCGGCTCGAGGGAACGGTCAGGGTCTCGACGAAGTGACGGTCTCGCTTCTCGTCGCCGCTCGCAACGAAGAATTGCTTTATGATATCTCTAAGTGGGGCGAAGATATCGGGATCGCCTCGAAGGCCACGTTTTCTCGTACAAAGACGCGTCTTGAAGACGGAGATCTCATCGACACTGAGAAAGTGCCGATCGACGTTGGTCGCCCGCGACTCCGACTGAAGCTTGGCGATGAACGACTCACGACGGCCAATACTGACGATCTGGCTGGCGTGACCAACTCCATTCTCGACTGAGCAGACTCACTCGCGGCTGCTGCAGGCCACTCGGCGATGACTGATTTCTCACCCGACCCGATCTTCAGTGCTCACCCGGTCGAGATGAGCGCCGCTTCGGCGAGCCCATCGCCTTTTTCGCAAGGTAATGTGTCTGAGTGAACATGGACATTGCGCTGGTCGGGGAGGGGCCCGCACTGGAGGCGGTTGAGTCGGCGCTACAGGATCTCGATGTCAACGCCTTTCCAGCCGAACCTGAGCAACTCGACGGATTCGACACGGCAGCGGTCATCGGCACGACTGGTGATCGAATCTTCGAGATCGCCGATTCGACGCTCTCTCAGTGGGTCAGTGTCGAAGTTGGCGGCCTCGGGGGCCACGCTGTCCCTGATATCGACGCTTCGGTGACAGTTTTCGACGACATCTGTTATGAGTGTCTGGCTCACCGCGTGAGGGCCGGGCGCACGGAGACTGGCGGCGAACCCAGTGGGGTTCGATCCACGGTCCGATATGCGGGCGCCGTAGCCGGCCGCCGGATCGTGCAGTCGCTGACGGGAGAACCAGTGAGTGATACGGTGACGGAAGTTCCTGGCCACCAGCGGGCAGTCCTCCCAGTTCCTCACTGTGGGTGTGCGGGGACCCGTGACCGGACGATCTCACTCGAGTACCGATCAGTCGATCTTGAGGAGGCACTCGGAGCTGGCGAACAGGCGATAGATGATCGTATGGGCCCACTCGTCGAAGTAGGAGAGCAAGAATCGTTCCCGGTGCCGTACTACGTGGCTGCGACGGCAGAGACTGACGAATTCAGTGATGTCCGGGCTGCACCGTTCGCCGGTGGCGCCGATATCGACTGGAATGCTGCGTTTATGAAAGCAATCGGCGAGGGTCTCGAGCGGTACGCGGCCGGGACCTACCGGGAAACAGAGTTTACGCGTGCTCCCACTGGGGATCTTCCTGACCCGGTCGCACCCTCTCGATTCGTGACACCAGACGAGTGGAATCACTCATCACCATCTTCAGGAGCCGGTGCAAACTCGGAGGCAGGCGCAGAATCGGGGACCACATCAACAGCCACTTTCGATGACTCTGCGGAACTGCCGTGGGTTAACGGGATCGACGCACGATCGGGAGCGACGGTGCAACTTCCCGCCGAATTCGTCCAGTACCCTCCACCAGAGCGGCGGTTCAAACCGGCTATTACCACCGGGCTCGGCCTTGGGAGTTCGACGGTCGCGGCGGCGCTATCCGGGCTGTACGAAGTAATCGAGCGAGACGCAACGATGATCAGTTGGTACTCGACGTTCGAGCCGCTCGGGCTGGCGATCGATGATGACCGTTTTGAAGCGCTCACCAAGCGGGCACGGGGCGAGGGATTGTCTGTCACACCAATACTCCTGACTGTCGACGTGGACGTCCCTGTCGTGGCAGTCAGTGTGTCGAGAGATGGTGGTGATTCGCCGGTGGCCGGTGGGTCTCACTCGGGCGATGACTGGCCACGGTTCGCGGCGGGATCGGGTGCATCACTGAATCCGGCCGTCGCCGCGCGGTCCGCGCTGTCTGAGGCACTTCAAAACTGGATAGAACTCCGCGCGATGGGGCCAGACCAGGCCGCCGAGGAGGGCGGTGCCATCGGCCATCACGCCGACTTGCCGACCGAAACGCGGGAGTTTTTCGACCCCGATCGAGTGATTCCGGCTGCCGGACTTGGCGCCGCCGAAATTGAAGGCCGCGAGGAACTAGACGCCCTCATCGACCGGGTCGTCAGCGCTGGCCTCGACCCGTATCTGGCACGCGTCACGACTCGTGACGTGTCGGCACTCGGCTTCGAGGCGGTCAGAGCGGTCGTACCGCTCGCTCAACCGCTGTTCACTGGCGAGCCGTTCTTTGGCTCTCGAGCGAGTGACGTGCCAGAATCGATGGGGTTCGAGCCGCAACTCGATCGCTCATACCACCCATTCCCGTGAGTCTTTGTCGTCGAGATGTTCATCCGAGGGGAGGCAGCGGCGTCTCACTCCGCGAGGTGGATGCAGAGGTGGGCTCAGGTTCGGGATTGCAGGATTAAGGGTCAGAGGTCAAGTGGCGGGGGTACCCAAGCAATTGACGGAACGCGAGACACAGAAGATGCGGAAGAGGCTCCGCGAGTACTGCTCACCACTAGCCACCGGCACGGATGACAGGCTGCGGGCCACCGACGGTCGGGTGTGGTCTGAGGCGACTGTTCCGGAACCCCTTAGCGGGGTCCGCCATAGTGAGACGTATGGAAACGCGGAATATCGCTGATCTCTCGAGGGGCGAACGAAACGCGTTCTTCCGTCGGGATGCGGGTATCGACTCTGTCCGAGATGACGTCCGCGACATCGTGGAGCGGGTGCGAACTGAAGGAGACGCTGCAGTCCGAGAGTTCACCAGTGACTTCGATGGGATTGATATCGGTAATCTCGACGTGACGGACGAGGCCGAACGCGCCGCCGAGCAAATCGACAGTGACCTGTCGGAGGCTATCGCCGCGGCAGCCGACAATATCAGGCAGTTTCACGAGCGCCAGCGTCGCCAAGACTGGCGCGAGGATTTCGACGGCCGAGAACTCGGCCGACGGTTTCGTCCCCTGGAGCGGGTCGGCGTGTACGCCCCCGGTGGAACGGCTGCGTATCCGTCGAGTGTGCTGATGGGTGTGGTCCCAGCGAAGGTCGCGGGCGTCGACCACGTCAGCGTCGCGACTCCTCCAGCCGAGGAGTTGTCGCCGGCCACACTCGCGGCGATCCACGAAGCAGGCGCAGATGCCGTGTATGCTGTCGGCGGAGCCCAGGCCGTCGCTGGGATGGCGTACGGCACCGAGACACTGACACCTGTCCAGAAAATCGTGGGCCCAGGGAACCGCTGGGTCACGGCCGCAAAAGCGACTGTCAGAGGCGACGTGGCGATCGACTTTCTTGCCGGCCCGAGTGAAATCCTTGTGTTAGCAGACGAGACCGCCTCACCAGCACTCGTGGCTGCGGACCTGCTCGCACAAGCTGAACACGACCCGAACGCGTCCGTCGTCGCGGTGACAGACGATCCGGGCCTGGCTGCCGATGTCGTGTCGGAAATCGAGGAGTCGGTGGGTGACCACGAGCGTGAGGAGACGATTCGGTCGGCACTGGACAACGACACCTCCGGGGTGTTACTCGCACGGTCGATGTCGGAAGCCGTGCTCTTCACAGAAGAATACGCAGCCGAACACCTCTCGATCGTCGCCGACAATGACGAAGCGCTCCTGGACCGGATCGACAGCGCTGGCAGTGTCTTTCTGGGCCCATTCACGCCCGTCGCTGCCGGCGATTACGCCTCCGGGACGAATCACGTGCTTCCGACGAACGGTGGGGCCAAACGCTACGGCGGGCTGTCTGTCGACGAGTTCGTCCGGACGACAACTGTGCAACGTTTCGACCGTGATGGCCTCGAAGACCTGCGTGAAACCGTGACAACACTAGCAGAAGCGGAGGGTCTCGGGGCTCACGCCGAGAGTATTCGGCGCCGATTCGACTGAGCTGGCTTGATCGACGCGCCCGGGTCTAATTTCAAACCCGACTGACGTTGCTGCCGTCGAAAGACGTAGTCGCTTCACCAGTTTCCGAGCGCGGGTTCGATTCGAACCCAGCCACGTTGAGGCCACTGAGTGTCGAACTAACACGGGTGTGACCAGCATGGATCGACAGACAAACAGGGCGAGCATCTCGGGGTCAAGCCTAGAGAGAGTTCACAGACGGTCCCATACGGTGTCGAGAGACTGCCTGTCAGCGGTACGCCTCAAATTCTTTCCCGTATATGAGGAAATATCCGGTCCCGAGTAGGCCAATCACGGCGGCGACGGAAAATGCGACAGTCGGACTGACGAACTCCCATAGAGAACCACCCAGGGCGGCGCTCGGAACGACGATGGTGTTGCGGAGGAGATAGTACGCTCCGGTGACCCGGCCTCCAGCTCCCCGGTCGGCCGGACCGACGATCAGCGCCTTGTGGGAGGGAAGGCCCGCGAATCGGAGCCCAGAGAACGCGAATACAAGCGCCATCGCGGCGGCCGTCTCTGGTGCAGTGATGAGGACGACAGGGAATATGGCGTAGACGGCGAACCCAGCCGCGACGACTGGCTTCAGGCCCACCCGTTCGGCCAGTCTCGCGGCCGGCGCCATCACCAGCAGCGCAACTACCATTTCTAACCCCAGCAGATAGCCAAAGTACGCCTGCGGTGAGAGGGCGATCGTATACGAAGTCCCCGCCGCCGAGACGGTCGTGTTCAGTCCGACCCCCGCGAGCTGGGTCACGACCAGCACGAAGAACACGTACACCATGCCATTAGCGAACCGGACGAGTGTGTCTCCCACCAACAGCGGCCGAAGTTCCGCCGGCATCTCACGCAGATCCGCGCGAATCTGATCGAGACCATCGAACGACTCTCCAAGGCTGTCCTCACTCGCGTCGTACAACAGGTGCTGGACAGCAGTTCCGACCACTCCGAACAGCACTGCCACCGCCAACACGAACTGGAAGCTGACGGTGAAGTCCATCCGGAGCCCGATGAGCACTGCCGCGAGTACTGGCCCGGCGAGAAACGCTGTCCTGCGGAACGTCTCCGTGCTCGCGAACCCAGCCGCCAGTTCTGACGGGTCTGTCGCCTGCTTGACCACCGCGAACGAGGCCCCCAGCCCGAAGGATTTCCACGCCTGTGCCAGGGCCAATCCGACGAACACCCAGACCCACGGCTCAGCCCGGATCCCGGCAATCTCGATAGCACCTAGGCCAGGGCTGACCAGCCAGACACCGAACCCAAGCGTCGATAACACGCCAAACAGTGTCAGCGAGTATCGCGATCCGAGCCGGTCTGACACCGCCCCACCGGGGTACGGATACACCGCCGAGATGACGTTGCCGAAACTACCGAAGACACCGACAATCAGCCCACTGGCGCCTAAGGCGACGAGATACTCGGGGAGATATCGGCTCGTCATCTGGAATCCGAGCGAGAACGCGAACATAGCCAGCGAGAGGACGAGCACGTCCCGCCGGAGCGCGAAAAACTGTCTGAAAGCGTCGATAGGGCCGGCGACCTCGGCCCGGTCTCCCGTCATGCGCGGCGGTTCGGACGGTTATCGGTAAAGTGTCACGAATGGCGGAGTATCCCAACTCATGATCTCGCACACTATTACTCACCTCCCACCATCGCAACTCCGAGAATCGACATACCTGGGCTCGCCGACACAAGAATTTCCTCTCTCGGGATCTGGTCTCGGTATCCGACCCGGGCTGGGCACAAGCATAATCACCGCAGAGCGTGCGACACGGGGTCGGCAGTGGTGGTGAGCCGGGGCGGGAACACCAGCCACTGCGTCAATGTTATGAGGTGTGGGCCGGCATATGTGTGTATGAGTACAGAATCGGCCGATCACAGCGACGATGGCCATACGCCAGTCGAAGTAACGCCAGAGGCCGCAGAACAGGCACTATCCCTCATGGGAGGAGAGGGGATGGATACGGACGTTGGAGGACTACGACTGTTCGTCCAGCAGGGCGGCTGTGCGGGGCTCTCCTACGGGATGCGATTCGACGATGACCCAGAAGAAGACGATACAATCGTCACTATCCAGGGGCTTCGTGTGTTTATCGATCCCGCGAGTAAGAGTTACATCGAGGGGAGCACGCTTGATTTCGAATCAGGACTCCAGGCCGCTGGGTTCCACGTCGAAAACCCGAACGTCGTCTCAGAGTGTGGCTGCGGAGAGTCTTTCAGAACCTGAACACAACCGCCACCCACGCTCCGCTTTTGCGGATCCTCACGATTATTACTATCTACGCCGATAGCTCGTATAACCGACGCTGAGCCGTTGGTAACCGCTCCTGGTGGTTCGGTCGACAGCATGGCAGTAATGTATAAATCAAATTCCCACAAATGTGAACTAACTGGGGGTCCCGGTTCGCTCGCCCGGAGAGAACTTCTCCGATAGTTCGAAGCCGCGAACGGTTTCAGACGGGATCTCAGCGAGAGGTACTACCACCGACGATCACGGCGCACGAGAACTCCCTCGGCGTGATGCGTGATAGCGACCGCGCTGGTGCCGAGACACGTCGCGCTCGCCGTAATGCGTGTTGGTGGGGCTCACGCTGTGGACGGTAACGACGCCGCTCGCTGCACGCTTCGGAGTGAGTGTGTCGCGACTGCGGACAACAAGACGATTAGCGATTCGGCGGCCGCTGCAATCCAACACCGTGGTGCGCTGAGTCACCGGTCAGGCGAACATCGTCCGGGAACCGATCGAGCGGCGTCCAGATGTCGGGATTGTCAGGCGGCACAGCCTCGGTTGAAGACGGGCCGTCCGTACATCGATACGGTGTACCCTCGTACATCACGATGTTTCCTGTCTCGTAGGTGACTGGCTCGTTGTCGGGGTGTCGGCTGGCCGTGTCCGTCCACCATTCGATGCGCAGGTAATCGAACTCCGGCGGAAAGCCAGCGTTGCGGAACGTGACTGGGGCCACCTCGGCACGCTCGTTCCCCGATCCCGTTGTGTTGCCCCTCTCCCCATTGCCTTCGCCTGGTAAGGCCTCACACAGTTGCGGGATATCATCGTATCGGTTGTTCTCCAGGGTGACCATATTATCACTCACCACATACATCACCGCCTCATTTGGCTTTTCGTTTGGTTTCACCTCGTCGTAGTCGAAGCTATATCCACGAAAGACATTGCCCTGTACCGCGAATTCCAGCGGTGCGTCACCGCGGTTGTCCGCAAATATGACACGATCGCGGCAGTGGGCGAAATAATTGTCTCGAAGCTCGATTTTGTCGCTCGGAGCGTGTGTATCCTCATCAACGTCAAGCCCCAAGAGAAGCATCTGATTGGCCCCACCGAGTACGATGTTCTCGCGAATCGTCGTCGTCCCCGACCGAACCGTAATCTGGTGGTTCTTGTCCTGGAAATTTTGGAACGCATCGCGCCAATCGATCGCGGCGGGGCCCACGACGTTGTGGTAAACCTGGTTGTCACTGGCCAGTTGGTTGAGTTGGAGGCCTTCGGTTCCAGTCCGCAACACACGGTTGTTGTTTAGGTCCAAATCTTCGATTGTGTGCTGTGGCTGACTGCCGGTACTCCCGATGTACATCCCCTCAGCGTATCGTGGACGTAGTTATGAGAATCAAGGAGAAAACCCCGTGCTTTAGGGCGGGGATGAATTCGACAATTGCTGAGCGTTCTTTCTGAATTCTTCCCTCTGGATATTTTCTGCGACTTAGCGTCAGGTTTATCAATATACTGCTATAACATGTTATACAGGCGATACTGAATGCTGGAAGTCCATCGCACTCACAAGTCAAAGATTCTCAACCACTCACAAGTGGAAGTGATGCTCGACCAACATGCGTGGAGTGCCAGCAAACTCTGGAACGTCGCCAACTATCACTGCCGTCACGTATGGGATGAAACGGGTGAGATTCCTGACCACAGCGACCTGAAAGAAGACTTGAAGACACACCCAAAGTACGACGGGCTGCACTCACAGTCCAGTCAGCGGGTTCTGGAAGAACTCGCTGAAGGCTTCAAGTCTTGGTACGGGTCAGACGATGAGAGAGACAACCAACCTGGCTATCGGAAAGAGAACTATTACGATAATCACGGCAATCGCGTTCACGAAGAACACCCACGCTCGACAGTAACCTGGAAGCAGAAGGGTATCAGGCCGACGCGAAAAATAACCGTGTGCGCCTCTCAAAAGGACGCAATCACAAGCCATACCCTCGGGCACGGGAATACATCCTCATCGAATACGAGACAGCTCCTGACGCAACTCTCGAGAATCTGAATCAAGTGAGAGCTGTCTACGACTCTCAAAAAGAGCGATGGCGGCTCCATTTCGTGTGTACAGAGCACATTGAGACGCCAGATTCAGCTGGGGACGAAACAGCAGGTATCGACCTCGGTATCTGTAATTTTGCTGCTGTCTCGTACAGTTCTGAAGAGGCTGAACTGTATCCTGGCAACCGTCTCAAAGAAGATTGCCTGCTGCGATAATTCGTCGGGAGATGAGGCTCTACGACTGCATCGGAAATGGTTAGAGCGTCGCACTCACTTTTTCCATTCTCTCGCAAAACACATCGTTGAACGGTGTGTTGAGAAGGAAGTGGGTCAGATAAAAGTCGGTGACTTGGAAGGCATCCGTGAAGACGAAAATGGGCAGTCAAAGAACTGGGGTCGTCACGGAAACCTTGACCTGCATGGGTGGGCGTTTGACCGATTCACGAGTATCCTCGAATACAAGGCCAAGGCTAGTGGGGTTGAAGTCGTCAGAGTCTCTGAACGAGACACGAGCAAAACATGCTGTATCTGTGGTGAGAAAGATGAGAGTCAACGTATCGAACGTGGATTGTACGTCTGTGAATCGTGTGATGCGGCATTTAACCCGGATGTGAATGGTGCAGAAAACATCCGTGTCGGTATTGCAGAAGAAGAAAGTAACTCCGAGTCTGCATCCAGTTTGGACGGAGATAGGAGTAACGGCTGGTTGGCACAGCCAGAAGTCTCCCTTCACGACTTGTCCAGCGGATTCCAACCGCGGAACCAAGTGGGAGACTCCAAACCGTAATATCCCAATCCAGCGGTGCAGTACCGTGGGAATCCTCGCCGACGGGCGGGGAGGATGTCAACCTCAGAGCGGTCCGGCAGATTACCGAGACGAATGAACTTGTATCGACCGGCTGGCGTATAGAGCCGATCCAGTGCCTGCCAGTCTACGTCTGGGAAACTCCCCTGAAGATCGGGGAGATAAACACCTCCATCCGGTCCTGTCTGGTCGTCGATGGGCAGTGTGAAGGTATTCGTCGGGGCTGGCCAGCGACCTGGGTCCACCGCCCACGAATCCGTTCCCCCGTCGACATCAGATTCTGGTGACTCTTATGTTGATGAGTCGGGAGAACTCTCTGTGGGGGTGTTTGGTTCGTCTTCACCGCTACACCCGGCGATAGCGATGGTTGTCCCGGTGACAGTTGCTAGAAATTGTCTCCGGTTAGCCATCTGCCTGGCATTCTGCTCAGACATAGGCCACCTCTCTGAGCGATATTGGAAAGCCAGTAGAAAAACATGAACACGT
Organism: uncultured archaeon A07HR60; assembly: GCA_000496235.1. Classification (GTDB taxonomy): domain Archaea; phylum Halobacteriota; class Halobacteria; order Halobacteriales; family Haloferacaceae; genus J07HR59. Next base: position 245,028 of record KI543234.1, on the reverse strand, counting down.
GGAGGATATTTACTCTCGAGTCTGCTCTTTGTTAACCGCTCCCAGATTATGTAT
>KI543234.1:231151-244954 GCA_000496235.1 uncultured archaeon A07HR60 | reverse complement strand
ATTTACATCAAATAGTAATACTTCTAGGGAGAGAGACCCTCCTCGACCCACATGTGAAATCATCCAGCAACCTGACTTGCGAGCGCGTTGCTACTTCGGATAGCGACCCATAGCAGTCTCACTACACGAGAGGCTGTGGCAATCAGACGCTGATAGGTCCGTGTCGGCCTGCACCGTGGGAAGGTTTAACATGGTCGGCTAGAATAATCCGCTTAGATGGCCCCTGTAAGCATGCCACCAACCTCGGAGGCCAGAGACGTGTTCAGACGATTAGGCTACACTGTCCCCGACTCGGGAGCAGAATTCGTCGCGGAACGAAAGTGGCGACGCGTACTCGTCACACCCATGTGTGCCGATGATGCTGCCGAGCCGGAGCCGGTTCTCGCCGACGGTGGCAAAACTCCGCAGTTGCGCTGTTTCGTAGCCTGGAGAGACACCGCAGAGAGCTTGCGATCTCATCTCACCGAGATCAAACCGCCATACGATTGGGCAGTCATCGGTGTCGATGCAGACGGGGACTTCGACGTCATGCAGGGTGTGGCCGGCAGTCCCTGAGCCCACTCGTTGAAGTGTGATCGATGGACTGTGCAATCACACACTGTTCGGATTCTGCCCGCGCTGTCGGCACGAGTGGACCCGCCGCTGGTTCTCAGCCCACTTGTGTACTCGACTGTCGGTGTGACCCGTATTCCGTCGTGTATGGCCCTCCAATGGATTCCGGACGGTACAGTCGCCTCGTGCGCCCCGTGACCCTTCTGATATCTGTAACCTGACTCTGGTCTGTGGCCGCTATCCCGGAATGAGGAGTTCGGTGAGCAAGACACAAGCCCGGAGCCACAGTATCTTCGACAATGCTCACCTCGCTCGCTCGGACGCTTCACGCAGAAGCATGCGAGTCGAATCAGCGGCGTCTCGTCGTCCTGTCAGGGAGTCGTGAGGCTGGTCTCGATGCAGTGTACACTGCCCTCGAGGCGGTCGAGATACCAGCCGAGGAGATAACAGTCATCTCCGGCCGGGACGGGTTTCGCTTCGAGCGAGTCTCGCCGCAGAACAGTGACGACCTCCTGGGCCAGACCAGACAGGCTGTCGTCATCGACGCTCACGACCGGTTGGAGCCAAACACACTCGGCCGCGTCGTCGGGGCCGTGGATGGCGGTGGGTTGGCGTTTCTGCTGGCGCCTCACCTCGACGAGTGGGCCACCCAGCGAGATCAGTTCGACGAGACCCTGGCAGTGCCGCCCGCGACCGTCGGAGAAGTCACCGGTCGATTCCGCACTCGCCTCGTGGATTCGATCCGTACCCACCCGGGCATAGCCATCGTCGACGTCGATACAGGACAGGTCGAACAGACGGGGACGACCGACCCACAAACACCCGACGACCGAGCCCCTACAAGTGACGGGTCGACGAGTGGGGTATTTGGAGCGGAGGTGTACCGCCGATGTCTCACCCAAGACCAGACTCGTGCAGTCGGTGCACTCGAGCAACTCACAGACGCGGGGACGGCTGTGACGCTGGAGTCTGACCGCGGACGTGGGAAATCGAGTGCCGGGGGACTGGCGGCCGGCGCGCTCGCGGCCGGAGGGGCCGATGTCGTCGTCACAGCTCCCTCACTGTCGAGCACGAGAGAACTGTTCGACCGTGCCGAAGAGACCCTTTCCGGTCTCAATTGCTCACCGACCGTCCACGAAAACCCGGGAGTAACTCGTCCGAGCGCCTCACAGGGGGAAGCCATCGATGACGAGTCTGGCGGCAGGCCCGATACGCTCTATCGTGTTGACGCCACTGGCGACGGCAGTATCAGTTTTCAGCCACCGGTAGTTGCGGCCGGGGCTGCCGGCGAACCAGACGCTGTCATCGTCGATGAGGCAGCCGCATTACCCGTTCACCTTCTTGAATCGTTTCTCGACGCGACTGCGGTGGCCTTCTTGACGACGGTTCACGGATACGAGGGCACGGGGCGGGGATTCGATATTCGGTTTCGAGAGCGACTAAGACAGAGCCAGTACCGCGTGACCGACGTCGAATTGACGGATCCAATCCGGTACGCGGCCGACGACCCAGTCGAGCGGTGGTCATTCAGAACACTCGCGATGGATGCGACCCCGGCTGTGGAGTTGGCCGTCGAGGATGCTACGCCCGAGACAGTCACGTATCAACACCTGGAGCCGTCTGCACTCGCGGCCGACGAACACCGCCTTCGCGAGACGATGGGGCTTCTGGCACTGGCACACTACCAGACAGAGCCGAACGACCTCGCGCGAATCCTGGACGCGCCGAATCTCGAAGTGAGCGCTCTTCTCGAGCAGGGCCACGTAGTCGCCGTCGCGCTTCTCGCGCGCGAAGGTGGCTTGCCGAAGTCGGCCAGAGACGCCATCTACGAGGGCTCCCGCATCCGGGGAAACATGATTCCCGACCTGCTAACCAGCCAACTTCGGGACCCGGATGGCGCGGCCCCCTCCGGGACGCGTGTCGTCCGAATCGCGGTCCACGGTGCCGTTCGTGGACGAGGGCTCGGAAGTACACTTCTCGACCGCATTCACGCCGACGCGAGCGACTCGGACTGGGTCGGGACGGGCTTCGGGGCGACACCGCGGCTCGTTCGCTTCTGGCAGCAGAACGGCTACCAGACCGTCCACCTCTCGACGACGCGAAACGACGCCAGCGGTGAACACTCCGCGATTATGCTGTTCCCGCTGTCAGATGCTGGTGTGGCTCTCACGAATCGCCACGCCAGGGCCTTCTCTGATCGGATTCGCGATACGCTGTCGGATGCGCTCCGCAATGTGGAGCCAGATGTCGTCAGAGAAGTAATCGCCGCCGCCGCCGATCACCGGGGGGTGACTCTCAGCGACCGCGAGTGGCGCTCGGTCGTCGCCGCGGCAGACGGCCCCGGCACTTACGAGGCTGACCCTGGACCGTTCCGCGAATTGGCTGTGGCGGCGATGGCAGGCAATGTCGATCTGGATGTCGACGGCGAGCGGTTACTCGTGCAGAAAGTCCTCCAGGGCCATCGCTGGGAAACTGTCGCGGATACGCTCGGATATTCGTCGACCGGAGCGGCCAAACGGGCGCTCGGATCGGCGTACACTGACATCGTCGATCGATTTGGGGCTGGACACCCGGTCGTGGAACGAGACCGAGCCCGGTTCCGCGACCGCTGACGCCCCCGCCTCTCGATCGAAACTGGCCAGCAATAAGCCGAGAAAGGTAACAGGGTACGGTTCTCAATACAAATATGGTTGAGACGATTCTTCTGGTCTCTCTGGCACTCCTCGGTGGCGGCGTTATCGGGAGTGTGCTTCCCGTCATCCCCTCGGGGCTTCTGTCGGGAGCTGGGCTGGTCGTGTATCAGGTTTCGGGCCCTGGGTTGTCGGCGCTTCTGTTCGCTGGGTTACTCCTCGTCGCTGGGATCGGAGTCATCTTAGAGCAGTTCGCGGCCCCGCTGGCTGCGAAGGCCACTGGAGCTTCTAACCGGACGACACTCGTTGCCGCCGTCGCGGGGTTTGCGCTGTTGTTCGTGGCCGGCCCGCTGGGGATTTTTCTCGGGCTGTTCGGTGTTGTCTTCCTCGCAGAGTTGGTCGGCGACGCGAATCCACGGACTGCCGCACGACGGTCTCTGTATACTGTGGGAGCGCTTGTCGGGTCGTCCGTGGCTCAACTACTGGTGACCGGCGGGATCCTGGCGGCTTTCGTCTGGGCTACTGTGATTTGAAACGTCTGGAGTGAGCGACTGGATGGCCGACTCGGGCGGAATGTGAGTCTGGCCAGCACGCTCGTCAGGACACACAGAGAACGACACGTCGAGAAAGCAGACAAAAGTCCTTGCCACATCATGGAGATATCAGGCTGCATGCGGCCATCAGAACCCGAGTGAGTGGAGCGACCGGTATTAAGAATTCACAGATCTCAACCGATATCGACCACCCCTGCTCTCAGCGTTAGTCTCCGCTCACTGACGGTGCGGATCGGGGGGTGGTACCGGTATCGCGAGCGAACCACAGCGCTGCTCCCGTCGCCAGGAGCGTGACTGCGACCACGCCCAGGTGGATGGACTGCCAGGTATTCGTGTACAATACGAGGTCACGACTCAACAGTAGCGTGACGAATAGCCCAACAAGGGCGACCACACCGGCACGGAAAACGCGGCGTCGATCACGTTGGACAGACCAGAATGCGGCCGCGAGCAGTCCGAACCCGGCCCCCAGGGCAAAGATATAGAACCAGCCTTGCGCGCCCGGCGAGTACGTCAGTAGCGGAAGTGGCCGACTGAGAAGCGTCGCCAGCAAGAACACTACCAGACTTGCTCCGAGAACGCGGCGAAGACTGTTCAGAGTCCCCACAGAACCGGTTGAAAGCGTGACCAGTCCGAGGAGCGTAAAGATACCCAGCGCCGTCAGCTGGTGAGCTGCGTGGGTGAGGAGCGTATAGCCACCGGGGATGAGCCCGCCGACCGTCACGGTGACCGCCCCGAAAAACACCTGCATCGGAAGCAGCAACACCGCCGCCGTTGCGGCCCACCGCGTTTTTCCAGTGAAGTCGCCGAGCCAGGCCCAGCCTGCGGTCCCCAGAATCATGAATCCGATCAGCATGGCCCACACGCGGTGGAACCACTCGATAAAGTCTGGATTGATCGTGAGTGCGGGAATGAGCTGATCCGAGCAGAGCGGCCACTGCGCCTGGCACGCGAGCCCTGACCCTGTCGCAGCCGTGTACACTCCCAACGAGATGAGCGTCATCGTCAGCGCAGCGGTCGCCCCGGCGAACCGGTGGAAGGTGAACCAATCTGGACGACGTATCATTACCTGAGATGGTGTGATGCAACTATTTATGGAGTTCGTCATCCCCTGATACCGGGCTTCCAAGATCAGGGTGGCCGAGTACGTCAAGAGACCGCAATCGTTGCACTCGAAGCACTACCGGAGACGTTGTGAGTATCACGGGACGAAAAGATAGATATCAAGGCCACCGTATCCTGAGTCATGCGCAGTGCGCTGGTGATTTTGGACGGCTGGGGACTCGCCGATCACGACCACCAGAACCCCGTGCAAGCCGCTTCGACACCGGTGTTCGACAAGGCGCGAGAGGTGGGCGCCGATGGCCAGTTGACCGTTCACGGCCGGCGAGTCGGCTTACCAGCCGGCCAAATGAGCAACAGCGAGGTGGGCCATCTGAATATCGGCGCTGGGCGAGTCGTCAATCAGATGTACACTCGTGTGAACGACGCAATCGAGCAGGGGGCGATGGTCCGTAACGACGCCCTGATAACGGCAATCAAGCACGCCCGTGATCACGACGGCCGCGTCCACCTGATGGGCCTGGTGTCTGACGGCGGTGTCCACTCAGATCTGCGACATCTGGAGGCACTGATCGAGCTGTGTGGCTCCGAAGACGTCCCGGCAGTCTCACACGCGTTCACTGACGGCCGTGACACCGCGCCTGCTGTTGCCGAGACGTACGTCGACGAGATTGCAGTTCGTGCAGAAGAGACCGGCACCGGAGAGATAGCCACCGTCATCGGGCGGTACTACGCGATGGACCGTGACGAGAACTGGGAGCGGACGACACGCGCGTACGACGCTATCGTCAATCGAGAGGCGCTACACTCGTGTGTCGACGCCCACGCGGCTGTTCAGCAGGCCCGCGACAGAGACGAATCTGATGAGTTCATCGAACCCACCCTGATCCAGAATCGACCAGCGCTGCAATCAGGTGATGCAGTGATATGTTTCAATTTTCGCGCCGATCGTGTACGACAGTTAGTCCGGATGTTGACGGACACGACCCCCGTGTGGAACTTCGACGTCGACCCCCCCGACATCCAGATGACGACACTCACCCGATACGCTCCCGAGTTCGATTTCCCGGTGGCGTTCCCGCCAACAATCCCCACGGAAACGCTCGGCGAAGCCGTCACCGAAGCCGGGCTTTCACAACTCCGGCTTGCGGAGTCAGAAAAGTATCCGCATGTCACGTACTTTCTGAACGGGGGCCGAGAGACGAAATTCGACGGGGAGATCCGCCGCATCGTGCCAAGCCCGGATGTTGCGACGTACGACCGCCAGCCCGAGATGAGCGCGGCCGCGATAACCGACGAGGCCATGGAGGTAATCGACTCACTCGACCCCGCGGTCGGTGTCGTCAATTACGCTAACCCAGATATGGTGGGCCACACAGGCGACTTCGAGGCGACTGTCCAAGCAATCGAGTCCGTCGACGAGCAATTGGGCCGACTGATGACGGCGATCCAGGAGTCAGGCGGTCACGTACTCGTTACGGCCGATCACGGAAACGCCGAGAACGTCGGCACCCCTGAGAACCCGCACACCGCCCACACGTACAATCCTGTCCCGTTCGTCTCGGTGACACCAGAAGGAGGCGATGGGGGAGATACCGTCCGATCTGACGGCTCACTGTGTGATGTTGCCCCGACGATGATGAAGTTGGCCGATATCGATATTCCCAACGCGATGACGGGCGAGTCGCTGTTGATCTGATCAGCTCAGATCAGATTAGCTCCGAATTCACCGAGGGACGCCATCGAGGATATCGACTCCCCGTGACGCGCCGATACGTCGCGCTCCCGCGTCGATCATCTGGACTGCTTTCTCGTAGGAGCCGATCCCGCCAGAGGCTTTCACGGGGAGATACTCACTCATAACGGTAACATCCGATACGACGGCGCCGCCGTCTGCGAACCCAGTCGCGGTCTTGACCATATCGGCGCCCGCATCCACCGCTGCCTCACAGGCCCGGTTGAGTTCCGGTTCCGTCAGCCGCGGTGCCTCGACGATCACTTTCACCGGAAGGTCCACCGCGTCGACGACGGCGGCGATATCCTGGGTCACGGCGACAGTCTCACCCGCCTGCAGACGCCCCCAGTTGGCGACCATGTCGATTTCGTCTGCACCTGCTGCAGCCGCGTTGGCTGCCTCGTCGGCTTTCGAGACGGTGGCATGTTGGCCATGTGGAAACCCCACGACAGTAGCCGTCGTGAGATTCGAAACAAAGGCTGCTTCGTCCAGATAGCAGGGCGGAATACACGCGTTCATGCCGTGGTCTCTGGCCTCCGCGATTACCTGCTGGACGGCTTCCGGCGTGGTTTCCGGCCCCAGTACCGTGTGGTCAATCATGCTGGCGAGGTCCTGACGGTCCATGTGAGCTGGTACGGGCGACTCGGTGAAATGGCTTGGCGACCCACAGCTGACCGGCAGGTATCGCCGCCGCCGCGATATCTGCGCTCACCGGCTGATTCTGTCGGCTCCATGGCGAAACCGCTAAACGGGCTTCGACCGCGCTGTGTATATAATGGTACTTCCCGAGGGCTTTGCCTTACCCCCGCTGTCGTACCTGGTTGGTCTTCTTGCCGCCGTTGCTACTGTCGGGTACACACTCTACAGAAGTCGGCCGCAAGTCGGCGAAGAGCACGTTCTCGGGTTGGCACCCTGGATTGCGGTCGGGTCTTGTCTTCACGTCCACTACGTAATTGGGTCACTGCCGGCCGCGCTGGAACCACTCGCAGGCACACCGGCAGTGTATCTCACGGTGGCTGCACTAGCCGGCGGCGTGTGGCTGGGAATCGACCGAGCAGTCACATCGAGCCCGGACAGTCGGGCGGTTGGAGTCGCTCTCTTCGCGACGGGGACGGCATTGCTGATTCCCGTAGTGGCCGCGGCCCTGTGGGTCGGAACCGCCGAGAGTGGACTGACACTCGCGTGGCCAGTGGCAGCCCTTGTCGCATCGCTACCGATCACAGCAGGGGTGTGGGTCGGATTACAGAAAGCGAACAGCGCTGTCCAGGTGACAGGACTGGTTGGAGTATTCGCGGTGTTCGGCCACGTCCTTGACGGCGTCTCGACTGCCGTCGGGATCGATATCCTGGGATTCGGGGAGCGGACCCCGCTGTCACGGCTGATCTTCGATATCGCTGGAAGTCTCCCGACTGCTGACCTCCTTGGAACCGGGTGGCTGTTCGTCGTGGTGAAGGCAGCACTCGCCGGCTTCGTCGTGTCGCTGTTCGTTGAATTCGTCAGAGAAGACCCAAGCCAGGGGTATCTTCTGTTGGGGTTCATCGCAGCTGTCGGTCTAGGCCCTGGCGTACACAATCTACTTTTGTTCGTCGTCGCCGGGTGAGTGTGTCTCAGAGTGGATGCCGGGGTCGTCCACCCAGTCCAACGGGTGGTCACTCGTCGTCCCGGGGTCTGGACCAGGTGCGATAGATACGAAGCACGCAGACAGACGCCCCAAAGACAGGGAAGTGAGCAGTGTACAGCTTCCGTCGGCGAGTCACACCGCTTTTGCGGTGGCAGCGAGAGACGGTGATATGGCAAAACAACCGCATTTACTGGTTGAACCGGGCGACGTCAACGATATCGCAATTATCCCAGGCGACCCGGGCCGGGTAGACCGGATCGCGTCTCTGTGTGAGGACGCTCGAGAGGTGGCCTCGAACAGAGAGTACAAACTCGTCAACGCCGTTTACGAAGGCACACCGCTGACAATCTGTTCGACCGGGATCGGCTGCCCGTCGGCGGCGATTGCCGTCGAAGAGTTGGCAAATGTTGGTGTCGAGACGTTCATTCGGTGTGGGACCTGCGGCGCACTCCAATCCGGCATCGCGATTGGTGATATGATCGTCGCCTCGGGAGCGGCCAAAGAGGAAGGGACGTCCAAACGGTACGAACCAGGGGTGTATCCCGCCGTCGCGGATTACGACGTGCTCTCCGGCCTGGTCGACGGGGCCGAGGCGAACGAGGAAACGGTCCACACCGGAGCAATCGTCTCTGACGACGCCTTTTACAACGAGACGGAGTCGTATGTAGCTGACTGGGAAGACGCGGGCCTGCTCGCCGTCGAGATGGAAGCCGCGACCGTGTTCTCACTCGCCCGACGGAAGGGGCTCCGAGCGGGGGCCATCTGTACCGTCGACGGCAACCTCGTCGAGGGAACTCAGAAAGGCGAGACAGAAGCCGACGAACTGCCGCCGAAGGCGAAAAACAACGTCGAACGAGCGATCAGGATCACACTCGAGACTGTCGCGGAGCTGGCTTCCTGAATTCTGGATTTACTCAGCTCCACATCCGCAGTGATTTTCTCCTAGACAACAATCTCTACAGGCGGTCGAGGCGAGTGCCTCGGGGTCGTTCGGAAGACGGAGTCTTCCGTGATGACGAGAGACGCAGTCTCTCGAACCACTTGACCCCGAGGGTGAAGCCGACACGTTTATTCACATGCCAGAGTGAGCGCAAATAACGACCAGAAATCAACCCTCACAGTCTGGAGTTGAAGATCTCAACTCCGTCGCTGGTCGTTCGAGAGTGTGGAACTGTGGCTCCTCTCAACAGCCACCGGTGGTGGTGCGACGGGAGTGTCAACCGGGTCGTGGTCGTGGTGGAGCGACCGACCTCCACGGACATGCGGTATGTTCGGGTGTTCATTCCAGCCAATCCATCACAAGAGAGGTCGGAGGGAATGACAGTCGCCTGCAGGGCGTAGTGCAACCCCACACGGTGAAGCCTCGGGGCTTGTCCCCGAGGTACTTCACACGCTCGCTGTATTCGCGCCCTTTCCCATGCTGAAGCGCGAGGCGGACTCCTCCTGCCCCTCGGCAAATGGTGCAAAGCGAATACTGAAACGTTCGAACTCATGACATTTCATGTCCTCAGTGCACGTCCCCGATAGCGTTCCCTCTCGTCTTCCCACGCCGGTCGTCCCGTGTCTCGTCTCCCCGAGTTGCGTCCGTGCATTCTCAGCCCTCTTCTTGTGGTCCCTTTTTGACCTGGCCTCACGGATGTGCCTCCACGTATCGTGGACTGGCAAACAAGTGAGTCGCTCGGAATGTGTAAGTGGATGCGCCTGAGGGTCTTGCCCGATGAGTGACCCACAATCGGATGGCGGACCCGAGGAAACCAGTGCTGACGGTCGGCATCTCGATTCCGATTCCAATCACAATTCAGATCCAGACCGAGATCCAGGTTCAAAAACGAGTCTCGACTCTGGATCTATCTCCAGTTCTGAATCCTCGCGACAGGGAGGAGATACACGTAACGACGACAGTGGTTCGACAGGTGAGAGTGAGCCGCCTCCCACGTCGAATCCGAATCGGCTGGGCCCACTCGGTTGGCTTCGGGATCGAATCGGCCGCCGCCGCCGTCGTCTCGGTGCTTCGGTCAGTGCGCTGCCTCGGTCAACGAGTGAGCTGCGCAACTGGTTAGAAGTGACCGACAATTTCCTCAGCCTGTCGGTCGTCCTACTGGTCCCGTTAGTAATCGCGGCGGTCACCGTGGCATCGAACGCTTACGCAGAGCTATCGTTTCTCTTGTTCCCGCCGCTAGCGTCGGGGACGTATTCGCTATTTTCTGATCCCGACGACAGTCGGCGTTCCGCCTCAAACTTTATTCGCGGGACGACCGCCGGCAGTCTCTGTGGGTACGGTGCCGACCTGCTCGGTGGCGGGAATTCGGCGGGGATCGACCCGGTCGCGGCCGGGTTGGCGATGTTTTTTGTCGGAATCGTGAGCTGGATGATCCAGTTACAGAGTCCGAGTGCGTTCGCGACTGCGCTGTTGGTACTCACCACAACCGAAGCCTCCGCCATTGGGTACGTGGCAAGCGTGGCGATCGGCTCAGTGATCGTCGCGAGCGCATTCGTCGGCTGGTACGAACTGATCTACAACCGCCGGACAGAATTTCTCTACGGGTCGTTATCGACGGCCGACCGGGTCGCAGTGCCGGCCGCGTCAGCCGACGATCCCGCGATCGATCTCGGGGCCGCCCTTGCGGCGGCTCACGACGCTGGCCAACTCATTCTGGTCGGGGTCATTGACGACCCCACCGCCCCGATCAGTGAAGACCGCCCGTTCGTAGACCTCGGTGAGACGCTCTCTGCCCGGGCAGAGATAATGGCCGAACAGAATGAACTCCCCTGTGAAGCGGTCGTCGCCGGCGGCGACACGCAGACTGTCATCACAGACGCGGTTCAACAGAGCAACTCGGATCTGGTAGTCGCCAGCGGTACGCCCGATGACGCGACCCGCATCCAGACGGCTCTCGGGCTGAAAACCGATGCCGTGGCGCTGCGCTCGTTCGGCAGTCACGAACCGTGGCAGCGCGTGCTAGTTATGATTAGTCGCCCTGGCGATATCGCCCACGCCATGCTCGATTTCGCTGGCAGGATCACTGACGCCGCACAGTCGACTAACTCGCACGGCCGCGCTCGGGTCACGGCTTGCACCTGTATTGCCGCGGAATCCGACAGGCGAGCCGCAGAGCGGCTTCTCGCGAATGTCGTCCGGACGATCGACCAGCCGGTCGACACTGAGATTGGGCGCAGTGACCCTGCGACGTTCGTCGCCGATAACGACGGTAGCCACGATCTGGTGTTGTTCGGCGCCCCACACCGGCCAGACGATCCCGCTCGGTTCGTCACCGGCGACGGGGCTGCTCGACTCGGCGACATATCGTGTGACGTGGCAGTCGTCGATCGTGAGTGACGTTTGATACACTTGTGACCAGGGACGGCGACCGCACCGAGTCACACAGCCGCGAGCATCGACCGCCGGTCAGTGTGAGCGCCAGGAACACAGCACCAATCAACACACCAGCACCCGCGACGCCGAACGGGCTGGCCACGGGGACGGAATTCTCTTGACGACGGCGTGACGACTACATAACATGCAATGGAAGTTATTCGCTGATCTCTCAGAGATAGCCGGGGGTCGCACGGTCGAGGTGGACCTGGAAGCCGACAGTGAGACGGAGGTGATAGTCGGCGAGGCTCTTGACGCCTTACTCGTCGTCCACCCGGATCTAGAAGATCGCGTGATGGAAGACGGCGACCTCTCCAGCCACATCAACGTCCTAAAGAACGGGTCGGACGTCCGAGAGGCGGCAGGGTTGGACACGCCTGTAGAGGCAGACGACGAACTGGCACTGTTCCCGCCGGTAAGTGGCGGCTGGACCTGAGCCCAAATCGCCGGCTGTATTCGCTATCACTCCCGACAACAGTGAATCCACAGGCAGTGTCGCGGATATGGGCGGGCCATTCTCGTGAGAGCGTCCTGAATCGCCCACTTGATACGGGTGGTAGCCCCAAATGATGATATGAGCGACGGTCACGATGACACCGATCACAAAGGCGACGATGACCCTCATCACCAGGATGACGGGCCCCACAGTCACGATGCCGACGACGATGGCGCCACCGCTAGCGATGGCGGGAGTGAGGCTGATGATCCGGACCACGCACAGAGTCATCGAGAGGAATTCCACGACGATCCCGTTGAGCACGCCCGTGCCCGGGCGGGAATGACCGTTGGAGAACTCGTCAATCAGTATGGCGCCGCAGGCATCGGCGCGGCCGAGCTCAACGAGGCCGCCGACGTGTTCGCAGATATGCTTGCGGATGACGACTGCACAGTGTTTCTCTCGCTGGCCGGGGCAATGGTTCCGGCGGGGATGCGCCGTATCGTGGCCGATCTGATCCGCGAGGGCCATGTGGACGCGCTGATAACCACCGGGGCGAACCTGACGCACGACTCGATCGAGGCGATCGGAGGGAGCCATCATCACGGCCGTGACCGCGACCCCGACAAGACTCTCCGAGAACACGACGAACAGCTCCGCGACGAAGAGGTCGACCGTATATACAATGTGTATCTCCCACAGGAGCACTTTGCGACCTTCGAGTCACACCTCCGCGAGTCGGTGTTTCCAGAGTTGGAGGCTAAGGGAACTGTCAGTATCGCCCGCTTCACTGAGGAGTTGGGCCGGGCGAATGCGGCAGCAAACGAGGCTACCGACTCGGATGCGGGCCCAGGAATCGCCGCCGCTGCTGCCGAGTCGGGTGTTCCAATCTACTGTCCGGCCGTACAAGACTCCATCCTCGGCCTGCAGGCGTGGATTTACTCTCAGACCAGTGACTTCTCGCTGGATGCACTGGCTGATATGACCGATCTCACTGATATCGCGTATGAGGCCGAAACCGCGGGCTGCTTGCTCGTTGGTGGGGGCGTCCCGAAGAACTTCACGCTGCAGACGATGCTGGTGACGCCAGGGGCCTACGATTACGCCGTCCAAGTCACGATGGACCCCGAGGAAAGCGGCGGCCTCTCTGGGGCGACCCTGGAGGAGGCTCGGTCGTGGGGTAAACTCAACAAAGACGCGAGTAACGCCTCCGTCTACGGCGACGCAACTGTGATGCTACCAATCCTGGTCGCTAACGCGTACGAGCGGCTCGCTGACACCTGACCGCGGTCGGGTACCCATAACCCATCTCGAAGCGGAGTCTCTGGTCGACACACAGTATGTGAGTGACCGCGTGCACGTGCGGTGGTGGCTCTCGGTTGGGACCGAGTGCCTCCGTAACCGCTTTGAGCCGTCTGATGAAAGGTGTGAATTGGCCGATGACGAATCACCGTTCAGAGCCGGCTCGGCACCGGCGATGAAGATCCCTGTGAGTTCTGAGGCCGGCTGTTACACGCCGTTTAAATCCGATAGCGCTCACTTGATCAGTCAATTCGTGCGGGACCGCGCACTCCAAAGAGGATCCCCTCGTCGGTGAATCCGCCCCCTGTGAGTCGAGTTTACTTTGTGACCCGTCGGCTACGGGCTCTGGACACGGAGGTGATCAGTCGTCGGTCGGTGAACGAGCAGGTGCCTGTTCGGCTCTGTACGCTGCCGAGTCACGTCCCCGAGAAACCCACTCCAGTTCACCATCGTAGTGGAAGAGACGGTGGTCCTGTTCCGGGTCGACGACCGTGATCGTCAGCCACTCGTTATCGAGGAGCTGTCTCACGTCATCGTG
>KI543234.1:228969-231101 GCA_000496235.1 uncultured archaeon A07HR60 | reverse complement strand
AATACACGGTCGTCGTCACTGCGACGAACCGCTTCGGCGGGGAGTCGACCCGGACTCGAACCGTCACAGTCGATAACAGTCCGCCGATCGTCGAGAACGTCCGGCTCGGCGCGGACGTGACGAACGATGTCGTCACCGTCCGGGCTGATATCTCTGCGGTGAACAGTTCTGTCGACGAGGTCGCATTCGGAGTGAGGTCCACGTTCGCACCATTCCAAACGACGCCCAAGACAGCGACCATCAGCGGTACCGCCGGGACTGTCGAGGCAGAAATCGACGTGACAACCCTCCCGGCTGATGGTGAATACACTGGCGTTGTGGTCGCGACGGATACGGCGGGTAACCAAAACGAAACCATCGATGACACTGTGACGGTCGACACCACAGCCCCAGTTGTCCAAACACAAATTACTGATCTCGGGACTGATCCGGCAACGGTGTCGCTGTCTGCGAACGAAGACGTCACAGTGACGAAGTTCACTGCCACTGCAGACAGTCAGCCCCGAGAGACAACATCGCTCACGACTCGGTTTGACTCCGGATTCTCACTCACGTTCGATGGCAGCGATACCAGTGGGAATGAGACAACGTACCAGACGAGACTCGAACTCGAAGACAAGGCCGGGAACACAGTCGTAAGCACGGCCAACTCGTCCATCATCAGCAACCCAGTCGACCAGAACGGGACAGTCGAGTTTGACCCGCCAGGGGTTGGCCTCAACACCTCAGTAAATACGACCGAGGATGAAGGAACGGTTGTGAGCGCCGAGTTCACGCAGACACAGTCGCCACCAGAAAACACACAGCCCGATTCGACGCAGGTTACCGGAAACGGCTTTATTGATGCCGATCCGGGAGTCTCAAACGGGCAGGTCGAGGAGGCAACGATAGAGATTCCTGCCGACAGTGAACTGGCGTCAGTTCCTGGTTTCAGGACGGACGAAGTGACCATCATTCGGTCACAGGAGGGTGAACGTGGCTTCGAGCCGGTTCCAACGACCCTCGAAAATGGCACACTTACCACGACGGTGTCTGGATTCAGTCAATTTGCCGTTGCGGGCACGGCTGACGACCCCCCGAGTATTACCGCCAGCAACGTTGAACAGACGGCCGAACGCGATGGAGAGATCACAGAAACAGTGATTTTCGAGTATGAGCCGGCAGACAGGGCCATTTCACGCATCGATATTGGCGAAACCGAACTTACTGCCTCGGTAGATGAACCACGGGTGACCCGGCGAGTAAACAGTACCCGCGCCCGAATTGATATCGCGGACACGAGCCCGAGAGAGACAGTCACCGTGAGTATCGAGGTCGTTGACACGCGCGGGAACATCGAAACCGAGACAGTGACCGTGAATCCGCCCACGCGAAGGATTGAGACAGATCCAGACACGGTGTTTTCTGTCTCGGATCTCTCGCCAGGAACTGTCGAGATCACTCGCGGTGAAGAAATCACTGTTTCGGCCACTATCACGACGAGTGACACTCTTGCAGCGACAAGAGATGTCGAGCTACGTTTCGACGGGGAAACAATTGCAACTCAAGAGGTCTTCCTCGATAACAGACAGAACACGACCGTCGAATTCAGTGCCATCGAAACCACCGGTCTCGAGGGTGACGTCGAATACGGGGTCTTCACGCAGGATGATAGTGAGACTGGAATTCTGAGAGTGACTGCCGGCGAAGAGACGCCGGCGGAGACACCAACTCCAACGGAAGTTCCAGCAGACCCAGCGACGGAGACACCGACGGAAACGCCGACCGAACCGTCGACCGAATCGTCGACAGAGACACCTACTCCGACGGAAGACGGTATTCCCGGGTTCGGGGCCGTAATTGCACTGCTCGCGTTACTCGTCGCCGCACTGATAGCTCGTCGCCGAGGGTAAGTTGCGATACTGTCAGTTGTGTGTGAGTCGTCCGGATTCCGTGGAACAGGCTTTGTCTGATAAGTGAGTACCATCTGTACAACTCACTGGCCGTCTGCCAGTAGCAATCAAAACGGTGAGAGAAAAGCCATATCTGGCTGTTCTCACTACGAGAGTGAGACAATGAATATCCGCATCGGTTGGCAGATCCGGGAACACGATGATCGACCGTGCCAGCGTACACTATAAGGGGCTGGCACT
>KI543234.1:223290-228919 GCA_000496235.1 uncultured archaeon A07HR60 | reverse complement strand
ACCCTGGCGCTGGGACCGCCGGAGTTGCCCGCACACGCGCCACAGTCGAGACTCGACTCGAACGGATTGTTTGATGTGCTACTAGCGTGACCCGCGAAGACCACGACCCGAGCGAACTGGTCCCAGCCCATCAGGTCGAACGCCGTGGCCGCATACTCGATTTTTTCCTCGATGGTGAGCCCTCTCGGAAGGTCGCCAGCAGACGAAGCCTCAGGGTCAAGTGAGGGCTCACAGAACTCGTGGGGATCCGGGACGCGGTCGTCGATTGACCCGGCCAACTCGTACATTCGTCCCGGAAGCAGGGTTCGAGCCGCCAGTGCGGCTCCGTAGCCCGCCCCGGCACTCTCAACGAAGCTGTAGGCGGTCACAACATTTGTCTTCAGTGTCTCCACGATATCGGCGGCAGCGTCCAGCGTCGCCGTCCAGTGGTCGTGATTGTGGCGGACTTGATTCCGCTCTGGAGCCGGCTGGTCGGCGATGTGATGTTCGGGGGCGAGGATCGGTGGATACGCCTCGACTGCCGGCCCGGAATCGTATCCCTCGTGGCGCATGGGGATCCCGAAAAAGCCGGCGTATCCGCGTGTTTCGTAGTTTCCTGCACTCTCGATGTGGCGCCGGATCGGCTCAGACCGTGTGTCGATACAGAACACGAACTGTGCGTCCGGCCGGCCGCTCTCGTCAGTCTGGCTTCGATTAGCGCTTGCGCCTACGACAGCGTCCGTCAGTTGCGCGCGATACGTCGCCTCCCAGGCAGACAGCCAGACCGCTGGCAGTGGTTTCTGATCAGACTCCGCTTTACCGGCGGGTTCTGTCGTGCTGTCGCCCGTGTCGTGACCGACTTTCCTAGGCTCGCCATCGTGATCTGACCGTGTCTCGTCGGCCGTCGAAAACGGTGCGTCCAGCGCCTCTGCCACCGCGAGTCGAACCGCAAGATATCCCGCGAGTGTGATTGGGTGAGAAGCCTGCCACTCGCGGTCGGCAGTGATTCGCTGCTTGATCAACCCCGTCCAGCCCGGCAGAGCGGCCAACTGGGATTCGAATATGTTGGCCCACTGGCGCGACGGATACTCCGCGAGTAATACCTCGAGAGCGGCCTCCGGACTGGGCGGGAGCTCAGTCAGACGGCAGTCGTCGGGAACCAGCCGGTCGTGGGGAGCAACGGTCCGGACCGCCGCGTAGAACCCCTGCTCGCGGTTCGGCATCGACCAGTGGGCCTGCCCCTGGTCCAGAAACACCGGGAGCCACTTCGTCAACAGTTTGTTGACCCTGTCCATTGGAGTCGTCGGGTCGGTGTCGCCTGTGACAGTCGAATGAGCGTCTGCCATCTCCTCGAGCAGGGCTGGAGGGTCAGCCGCGTAGCCGTTTGCTGAGAGACGCGACTCGAGTCTGTCGGTGTCAATCCGTCCGTCGTCGAGCGCCCGGCGAAGCGTTTCGGGAGCCGGGTACCCATCTTCACCGTACAGTCGCTCGCCGTGCCGGACAGCCTCGTGGAACGGCCGGTCTTCGAACCCAGCCAGCGGGTTGGCCGTGACGAACGAGTGGAGTGGCCACACCCGGCCAACTGCAGCAGCAGCCCGTTCGATGCTGTCGGTGATAGCGGCGTCAGTACTCATTGTACTCCTCTTTCGACGTGAGTGACGTCCCGTCAGCGGGGCGAGTGGTATTCATCATGGCGACGTAGAGACGGGTACTCGATTGGTACAGGCCAGTCTCGACTGCGAGATACGCTCCCAGAAACACCACGCCAACGAGGCCGTGGACGACGGTCAGTTCCGCTGGGACTGTTAGCTGTGGCAGGCCGCCGAGCAGCGCTTTGACTGCGCGATATGCGAGTGAATAGACGGCGATAGCGGGCAAGAAGACGAATGGAATCACACCGTATCGGACAGCCGCAGACAGCCCGCTCTGTCCCAGGGCGTTCCAGGTCGTGTGCAGCGTCGTCAACACGACGACTCCCGTCAACAGAATGCCGCCGTCGGCTGTGGCTCCTTTGCCAGTGAGCGTGATGAACACGGCCCCGCCGAGTACAGCCGTCACACCGGTTACGATCGTTCCGACCGCTCCGGGATTGCTAGGCGGTTCTGATGGGTCGGTTGGACTCGTGTGTTCGACTGCTGACCCACTGGACAAGAACAGATACGCTTTGTAGAACCCGTGGAGAATGAGATGGGTAATCGCCGCGCCGAAAAAGCCTAGCCCGGCCTGGAAAATCATGAATCCCATCTGAGCAAGCGTGGAACAGCCAAGCTGGGTCTTCACGTCCACCTGGACTGACTTCAGGAGTTTCCCCGCGAGGGCACTTGTTGCCCCGACGAGGACGACTGCCAGCATGATGCCGGGTTCGACTGTCATGACTGGGGCAACACGCACCAACAAGATCCCGCCAGCGTTGACGAATCCGGCATGCATCAGCGCCGAGGCCGGCGTCGGTGCCGTCATCGACGAGAGCAACCACGTATGAAACGGGACCAGTGCCGACTGGACCATCGCTGCCACGAGGAAGAACCCGGCTGCGATGACGACCGCCGGCGACGAGCCCGTGAGCGCCACTGGAATTTCAGATACCGCGGTGATCCCGCGGGCGTACCACAGCGTCCCGAATCCGGCTCCCACCAGCACACTCCCTCCAACGAAGTACTGCCGCGCGAGGGCACCCGCAGCCCGCGCCTGAGGCCAGCCGTCAACGTGACCGATAAGATCGGCCATGATCAGTCCCATCGTCAGCCACGCAAGGGTGAACAAGACAACGTGATCGGCCATGACTAACACCATCACGACCAGCGTGAACCCGAATATCCGGCCGAAAAACAAACGCACGGTTCGAGACCCCCTCATATACCGTCTAGAGTAGCTGTGAACGATGCCGCTGAAGAAGGTGACTACAGTCCACATCAAAACGGTCAGCCCGTCGACAGCGAGCGCCCCGAATCCGGTCCAGGTCGTCCCGCTCGTGAACTGAAACACGAGTGCGGCCACGGACCCGATCCACAGCCCCCACACGAGCCGGGTTAACACGACGGGAGTGCGCGGGCCTTCCTGGCTGGCCCCCGGAAGTTGTCCTACCGTCTGTGGTGTCGGTCGATCGGTCATGAGTGTGCCCCGTCTTCGAGTGACGAACTCAGCCACGAGTCCTCCCGTCGCCAGACTCCGTGTGCTGGCCGTGACTATACACTACAGCGAACAGACTGGGATTTAAACGTATCTATACGACCGATTCGGTATAATTATCGGTATAAAAGACCGTGATAGTCGGGAGGCTCGCAGAGAATGAGTATAGTCCTCACACGGAAATGCGGATATCTTCGTGATGAGACGGCAGTTATGTCTTCGTAGCGCGACGGTCCACTGGCCTGCAAGCGAGACTCACTCGTCGCTCTCGGTGATCGGGGCGGTGTCGAATTCACCGAATGGTGTTCTCTCGTGGCTGCGCACGAGCACTTCATCGGCAATCGTGAGCCCCATATCGAGTAATTCCTGTGCCACTGGTGTGATGTCGTCGTCGGATTCGCCGACGGCAGTCACGAGGATGTTCTGCTGACCGGTGACAAGCTCCTGTGCGGAGACGATCCCATCGATATCGAGAATATCCGGGATGACTGCCCCTCTCTCGGGAATCGGAGCGGTGCAAAACAGGAGCATCCGGAGTGGATAGCCGGCTGTTCCGTAGTCAACATTGGCACTGTAACCTTTGATGACCCCCGTAGACTCGAGTCGCTGGATGCGTTTGCGGACTGTACTATCCGAGGTACCAGTCCGCTCTGCAATCTCGCCCGAAGACATGTTTCGCGCATCCTCCTGTAAAGCCCGCAGAATCGCCCTGTCGATATCGTCAATCTCTCTAGTACCCATACGACCCAGTCACGGGGGCTGAGCAAAGGCACTGTGATTTTCCCGGTCCACAGTTCCTGAACCTACTCCCACCCCTCCGTGATGATCGCCTCCTCACTGACATCGTGGCCGGCGAGCAGGTCTTTGGTCCCGTTCACCATTGGCGGCACACCACAGATATAGTAGTCTCGACTGTCATCGATCTCGTCGAAGATCTCCGAGAGATGCTCTTGCGCGTACCCTTCACGACCAGCCCACGATTCCCGTGAGAGAACGTACTCGATATCGACGGCCGAATCGGTCCCGAGGAACTCGAGCAATTCAGTCCCTAACAGCGTCTCCTGTCGTTTGTCGCCGAGGATGACTGTGGCGTCTGACCCCCCGCCTTCGAGATACTGGTCGAGAAGCCCGACCATCGGAGTGATGCCGGTCCCGCTCGCCATGAATACTGCCGGCCGATCCGCCGACTGCAGCGTGAGATTGCCAGACAGGTCTGTCCGGACGGAGACGGTATCTCCCGGGACTCGGTCGTTGATCCATGCAGAGACGTTGCCGTCCTCGTATCCACGAACGAGGAGCATGATACGGGTCGGACCCAACTTCATCACACTGTAAGGCATCGCAGACTGACGCCCGTGCTCGGACTCTGGCTTCGAGACGACAGTGTGGTGGCCCGGCTGACCGGTAAACGACGCCTCCGAGTCGGCGAGCTCGAGTGTGAGATACACTGAATGAGCCCCGGTCGGTCGGGTGGCAGTGACGTAAGCTTCCTTCATATTTATACAAGCGATTTGATAAGAAAGTATCTGTTGCGTGTGGCTCTCTGAAATTCCTGACTGTGCTTGCTCGGTGAGTCAGTATCTGGTCGTCTCTGCGCTCAGGCGAGACTCTGACCGCTGTCGATTGTTGATGATCTCTTTCTGAATACGACGAAGTCGCGGCCAACGATCATCATGCGGTCTTTTTCCGCCCAGGAGGTGGGAATGGCCAAGGTTATCACATCTGGACGATTGACTTAATGGACACATGGCTACCTCGAACGCCACAGCGACGGCCGATCAACAGACGTCAGCACGGGGCACTCGCCTTCGAACGTGGAACGCTGTGATGGCGGTTCTCCACTTCATCCAGGGGGTCGCAATGGTTCTGCTCGCCGAAGGCGTCCTCTGGCCGATGACGCGTACTCGATACGGGTTCAACCCACAGTCTGAGACGATCTTCCCGGAGGCGGTGTCGTTCATCGACGTGAATCTCCCGCTGCTGGTGGCTGGATTTCTATTCATCTCTGCAATCGCGCATACAATCGTCTCGACGGTCAAGTACGACCAGTATATGGATTATCTCGACCGGGGAATGAATCCTTACCGATGGTACGAGTACTCCGTGAGTGCGTCTCTGATGATCGTCGTGATTGCGATGCTCGCCGGGATCTGGGATCTCGGCACGCTCGTGGGTCTGTTCGGGCTCGTCGCCGTGATGAATCTCGCAGGCCTGCTGATGGAGCAGCGAAACGAATCCACTGACGAACTGGACTGGACTCCCTACTGGGTCGGTGTCATCGCCGGCCTCATTCCGTGGGTCGTCATCGCAATCACGTTCATCGGGACCGTGACCGCGAGTGATGGCCAATTCCCGACGTTCGTCATCTACATTTACGCCTCGATTTTCATCTTTTTCAATCTCTTCGCGCTGAACATGGTCTTTCAGTATCTGGAGGTCTCTCGGTGGGAAGACTATCTCTTCGGCGAGAAAACTTACGTCGTGTTGAGTCTCGTCGCCAAATCAGCCCTGGCGTGGCAGG
>KI543234.1:218440-223270 GCA_000496235.1 uncultured archaeon A07HR60 | reverse complement strand
ACCGATTCAGCCGAGAATTCGTCTTGTAAGTTCCGTCGAAGCAGGAAGCCTCGGGGCGTGACCCCGAGGCACTTCACGGGTCAAGTTCAGTTCCCAAATGATGAAGCATCGTGCGGGATTTCCGTCTTCTTCCACCGCAGTATGCGTCTCTCTTGTCGGAGTTACATGATTCGCACCGAGCGTAGTTGCGTACAATCAAGAATCGCTAATGCGACATTTGTGAGCCGTAGACTGGCTCCCGTGAGCCGAGTGGGTGCGACCGCAGGCACATACGGACTTTTATATCTGGGAGGTGAGTAGGGGTGACAGTGCGAATAGATTGGGTAAGTATGATCGCCAGGCAGACAGGCTTGGTTGGGGAGTCTCGGTTGAGAGCGCGTGAAGGCTGGCGATGAGTATTTTACAGCGATTAGACGGCTTATTCAAGAGCCAATCGGAGTTAGATCTGACAGATGGCCCGATCCCGAAGTCGTTATTTTATCTTTCATTTCCGATCGTCATCACTAATCTGCTCCAGGTTGGGTACAATCTCGCGGATACGTTCTGGCTCGGTCGGTACAGTACGGAAGCTCTAGCGGCGATCAGTCTCGGCTTTCCGCTGGTGTATCTGTTTATCTCGCTGGGTCTCGGCCTCACAGTGGCGGGGAGTGTCCTTGTTGCTCAACACACCGGCGCTGAGCAGTCTGCCGAGGCTGAATACGCCGCCTCACAGACGGTCGTGTTCACGCTGTTGGCTGGAGTGGGACTCGGTGTCATTGGCTATCAGATCGTCCCGCCACTGCTGCAAGTGTTTGGGGCCGAACAGTCAGTGCTGACGCTAGCGATCGATTATATGGAAGTGATCAGTCTGGGGCTGCCGTTCCTCTTCGGCTTCACCGTCTTCATCGCCCTCATGAGAGGTTCTGGTGACACGATTACACCAATGCTGGTGATGCTCGGGACGGTCATCATCAACGTCGTGATTGACCCGCTGTTCATCTTCGGCGCCGGACCGCTACCCGCACTCGGTGTCGAGGGGGCAGCGGTCGCGACCGTGTTATCACGGGGATTGGCTACCGTGACTGGGATCTGGCTCATGTTGCGGGGCACACAAGGTATCCAAATCCACCCTCGACAGATGGTGCCGGATCTGGGCTACGCCCGTAAGCTGCTCCGTATCGGCGTTCCCGCGTCGATCGAAAACACGGGCCGAGCGGTCTCTGTGAACGCGGTGCTCATTATCGTGACGATGTTTTCGACCTCGGTGGTGGCGGGATTCGGTGTTGGGATTCGCGTGTTCTCGATGATCTTCATGCCCGCGATCGCTATCGACCGCGGCGTCGAGGCGATGACTGGGCAGAATATTGGTGCCGGTCGAGAAGACCGGGTCGTCGAGACCAATCGCTTTGCGGCCAAGACAGGGTTCGTGATCCTGTCGGCACTTGGAGTGATTACGTTCGTGTTCGCGCCGGAAATCATCCGGATCTTCGATAGCACCCCGTCGGTCGTGGCCGAAGGCTCTACCTTCCTCAGATGGATCGCGCCGACGTTCGGCTTTGTGGCCGTTCTGCGGGCGTATAGCGGTGGGTTCCGCGGAGCCGGAAAGACGCTGACGGCTGCTGCGATCGCCGTCATCCTGTTCGGGTTCATGCGTCTGCCAATCGCATACGTCGCCTCACAGGGGCTGGTCCCACTCGATATCTGGATCTTCGCGAGCGAGACACCGAAGGGTATCTGGTTCGCCTTCGTTGTCTCAGGAATCACGGCTGCCGTTGCTGCGGCCACCTGGTTTGAGTTGGGGAACTGGCGTGGAGCCGATATCACCGATGACGGTGGCGACGAGCCGCCTGCGACCGGTGATGATGACGAACCGCCAACGACTGGCGATGGCGACCGACCCAGCGGAGTCACCACCACGGCCGAAGCCGACGCGAACGACTGATGACGTGACCGACGACTGCCGACCGATGGCTGTCATCTTGGTCGCATGCGATACTGGATACAGGATGTTCTGATACGCTGATACGATGGGCGGTTCGCGGTATCATTCACAACCCAGTCACCCTTCTCTGGCACTCTTCGGGAGCATCATCTCTCCAGTCACAGTAAGCCGAGAATACACACTCCCTGAATGCCCACAGTGGGCCCCGGCGCACTCTCTCCGTGTACAAGACGAGTACCTCGAAGCTCAATTCGGATAGTTCAGTTCAGTTCAGTTCACGATTGCCGGCGCCAACTTGCAACTCGACACTGGTACCCACGGTGTTGTGTGGGATCTAAGTCCACAGCCAGTAGTCATACGCCGATGACCAGCTCTGGCAGTATCACAGGTACGACTGGAGGGTTCGCTCAGTGAGATACGCGGAGTAGCCAGTGGCTTCAGACACCATCCACAGGAGGAAGACCAGATAGATGCCGATAAGAAGAATTCCTTCACGCCTGGTGAGTTCGAAGTCGGTCGCGGCAACGACGACGACCACGAGTGTGCTGTAAAACAGGAACAACAGCAGCGGCACAGACGTCAGAAAGCTGATGGAGACGCCGCCGGCCAGCAGAATTCCGATCGGGAGTGCTCCAACGAGATTGAACGTGTTCGTGCCGAAGACGTTGGCCATCGCCGCTTTTCGGTCGCCCCCTTGGCCCATCTTGACCCCGACGAGCAAGTCTGGGAACGAACTCAGGATGGAGAGGACGGTCACGGAGATCAAAAACGGTGGGGCAGCCAGTGCGGCGGCGAGTTCGACCGTCATCGAGATCATCGATTCTACACCGATCAAGATGACGCCCAGTCCGCCGACGAAGAGCGCCGCCTGCTTGCTGATCGCGTCCGCCTTCTCCTGTTCGGTGCCGCCGCCGTCGGCTCGTCCCTCGGCGATGAGGACGACGTAGACAACGTACAGGATCAGTAGCCCGATGCCCATGCCTGGGGTGACCGTGGCCACCTCCGGTCCGTCGGTGCTGAGGATCCCGAGCGCGATCACCGCAAAAAAGCCCAGAATGGCGATCACGTAGAAGAGCGCGTCTCGATACACAATTCCCCGTGTGGTTGCGGTTGAGCCGGACGTAAGCGCGACAGCACCAGGAATGACGAGAATATTGAATATGGCCGTGCCGATGAGCGCCCCGGCCCCGACACCGAACTCACCCAACAACAGGACCGAAATGACGATTATCGCCAACTCCGGAAAGGAGGTGGCGACAGCAACGATGAGACTCCCCTGAATCGCCTGCGACACACCGTAATGATCGCTGATCGTCTGGCTCGTGGATTCGACGACGTTTGCCCCCTTCCACGTCACCCCGAACCCAGCAATCCCAAGAACGACCCACACCAGGAGAGGCTGTTCACCGAGCAACAATTGGACCAGTGTCACTGCTTAAACGAATCAGACAGTAACGAATAGTAGTTCGGATTTGCAGAGTATGGCCGAGCGATTAACCCTCCCGGCTAGCCGTCTCGCGGCCTGGTGACCCCGTGTCGCCAATCGGCGGAGTCAGACGAGACTCTATCACAGCTGTCACAGCGCGGAAGCCCACGGCTTGAGCCTCTTTGGTGGGAGGAAGCGCGTCATCTTTATTAGACTTCAATAAAAAGGAGAATATACGTCTCACAGGCCCAGAAGCGGTCGGTGAGACGGGCAGTCTGTCAGCCTGCCCTGAAGTCGGGGATACTGAACGAGTCCCTCTGACTCCCCTGCTGGAAGCCGCCTGAGAAAGCCCGTTTTGACAAACAAATGGGCGTGGGGCTTTCCGCTTGTGGAGCACGAAACTTGGGAGTCCACCGGCAAGCCCACCCGTTTACGGGTGGGTAGCTGACAACAGCAGCGATATGTCGAAACATGACGAGTCAGCCTGACTGCCCGTTTTGTGAGATCATCAACGGGAACCAACCAGCCGACGTTGTCGCCGAGACGACCCAGTATCTCTGTTTTCTCGACAAGTACCCCGTCACAGAGGGACACGCGCTGGTCGTCCCGAAAGACCATATTCAGCAGTTCAGTCAGCTTACCGGGACTGGCCTCTTTTCGTTTCTCCAGCGGGCTCACACAGAGATTCGAGAGGAGTTCTCGCCAGATGCGACGAACATCGGTCTGAACAACGGTGAGGAAGCCGGGCAAACAGTAGCCCATCTCCACTGGCACATCATCCCCCGGTACGCGGGAGATATCCCGGATCCAACTGGCGGTGTGCGTGGCGTGATCCCAGACAAGCGCGTGTACGAGGAGTGAATCTCACCAGTGGATGATCTGGTTGTCGTGGACTGAACCACAGCGCGGTCACGTGTGACACGGCATATCACTCCAGTGTTTGGCACCGATCGGGACTACCACTTGCGGTAGGTCACAGGGTCAAGATTGAGGACGCGATCGACCGGAACTCCGGCGGGAATGGGGTGACTACCCGTTCTCAGTCGCCGCCCAGTGTATCACAACCGTATTGCTCCGAGAGATGGTAGCACCGGGTGGCCTGATTTGACGCAGTGACAGGTGGACTACTCCGAAGCGCGTTCCGAGATACTGGGCTTAGTCAGCCCGTAGGCGCCCCCCGTTATCACAGTGAAATCACATCTCCGCGAGATGGCCACGAGTACATATTTTCTCCGGACCACGTCATCGATTATACGGGGAGCAGGCGCAATCCCACGCCGTTCACGGCGTGGATACGCGTCGTCACGGAGTGACACGGTCCACGAGAATCACGCAGTATTCGAGATTTTCACACGCTAAGTTTTTAGCTGGCGGGCCGCTCTTTCTTCCACAAAAATTGGTGTGGAACAGAGTGACTCCGCTCAGTCCGACGATGGCGGCTACCCGCCCCAAGCACCAAGCATCATCGGACCCAGTCAGGTGA
>KI543234.1:216967-218420 GCA_000496235.1 uncultured archaeon A07HR60 | reverse complement strand
ACCGCCATCGCTCCCCTGGTTTTGTCGGATGACGTTCTGACAGAGTGTCTGTCCTTTCCGGGTGGGCTCAGAATGCATGGTGTGGCCGACGATTTGCGATGGCGCGTCGGCCGGCATATGGCTGAAATCCATCCACAGAACACCCGCCTCTGGGCCTCGGCCAAACGGGTCTCCTAATCCGAAAACATCGGAATACTCGGTCGGGATGGCTTTTTGAGTTGAATCGAACTGCCCCTCGGATATCGCGGCGAGGAGTGTTTTCGCTGCCGTTCGTGTCTGCTGGTTCAGCTGTGACACGTCGAGTGTCGTGGCGTCACCTGCGTGAGTATACACGTGATTGTACCCCTCGAACGCGGCTGTTACCTGCCCACTCGCCACGGTCTCGATGAACTCACGCCGCGTGTCACTGTCAAGCTCGTGACTGTAGGTATCCACCCAGTTGAGCACTTCTGGCAGCAGAATCGCCATTTCGTGGTTGCCGAGATGATACCGAACCCGGCCAGACGGTGCCTCCCGCATGAGCCGGAACGCGAGGTCGACCGTCTCCGCGCTATCTGGTCCCCTGTCGACGAGATCGCCGTTGAACACGAGGACGTACTCATTGTCGGCCCAGTGGAGATTCCCCTCTCCGTCGGGTTCGACGACCGGCGCTCGCCCGTCGGTCTCTCCGACTGCGAGTAACGCACTTCGAGCCGAGTCGAGATATCCGTGGACGTCACTGAGACTGACAATTTCCAGGGAGGCGTCTGCTGGTCCAACCTCACTAATCGCGTCGTGGCTCGGGGTGTCGGTCTCGGTTGAGTCGATAGTTTTTCTGTGACGAAACGGACATATAAATCCTGCTGGAGATGGTCTCTCTCCCGCGGTTAGAGGTGCCACACCAGACCGAAACACTGCAACCCCTGCCGCAGTGCAGACCTGAGACGGTGAGCGCTGAGTAGGGCGACAGACGGCCGCGCATGTGGAATTCGAAAATCGAGGAGAGAAACATTGAATACGTGACTGCAATCCAAGTCGAATTGACAGGATTGGCCGCCCTCTTCCGTTGGCCGAGTAACCGTCGAGAAACCCCATGTCGCGGAGTGTTACAATCGAACGGTTGGTGTGTGAAGTACCGCCGGGTCAAGCCCGGCGGCGTCACCGTGGAGGGCCGCACTGCACCGCACCCGCAGGCGCAGGCGACTGTCATTCCCTCCGAGCGTTCCTGTGACGGAGTGGCTGGAATTACCACCCGAGCACACTGTGTGTCCGTGGCGGTCGGTCGCCCCACCACGACCACGACCCGTTGAAACCCCCGTCGCACGGCTCGTGGACGTTTGTGAGAGGGGCCACAGTTCCACACTCCCGACCGACCAGCGACGGAATTGAGCTCTTCAATTCCAGACTGTGAGAGTTGTTTGCTGGCCGGTATCTATTATGCCCCGAACTAGTTGAAATTGTGTCGTCTCTTGAC
>KI543234.1:215669-216947 GCA_000496235.1 uncultured archaeon A07HR60 | reverse complement strand
AGCCCGAGCCACTTTGACCGATTGCGAACCGCGTTTAGTGACGATGAGTGGCGGGTTGGCACTTCTGAAGTCGTATACAAACACGACGAGTGGCGACTCCATGTCACTGTGACTCACGAGACTCATCGAATCGCCAGCAAGGCTGATGCTGACACGATTGTCGGCGTAGACGTGAACGAAGACTGCATTGCGCTCGCTGCGATGCATAGGGATGGTTCAGTGAAAGACTCAGTCGTGTTCGAGTATCCGTCGGTGAAAGAACAGCGCCATGAGTTTTTCACCAAGCGAAAGCGAATGCAGAAAGCCAAGCAAACCGCCTTTGAGACAGTCATTCAAACCGAGGAGCGCGACTACGTTCAGGACTGCCTTCACAAAGTGTCGCGTTCCGTAATTGAATGGGTCTCGCAGTTCTCGAACCCTGTAATCGTCTTTGAGGACCTCAAAGACATGCGAGACAGCATCGACTATGGGACGCGCATGAACCGCCGCCTACACTCGCTGCCATTCGCTGCACTCCAAGACATGGTGTCGTACAAGGCCTCGTGGGATGGGATTCCCTCAGACGAGGTTGACCCTGAGTACACGAGTCAGCGATGCCCGCGAACCGAGTGCCAGCACACAGCACGGGCAAATCGCCACAAGAAACGCTTCAAGTGCCGTAAGTGCGAGTTCCAAGACCACGCTGACAGAAAGGCGGCAGTGTGTGTAGTGCAGAACTGGTTTGAAGCGCAGGATGATGAAAATGTGCCGTCTCTCGAAACCCTTCCACGAGTGAAGAAGGTGAGACGGGCGGCATCGGGTCGTGGTGGAGCGACCGACTCTCACGGACGCGTTTTGCGTTCGGGTGTTTACCGACACGGAACGTCGGCGCAACCAGAAATGGGAGCGCGAGAGGAATTAAAGTCCGTTACCTCAGCAGTGCAAGAGTAAACACAGACGCCACGGGCCACCGCGCCCGTGGTACTTCACCTGCACGCAGCGATGGAAACAGAAATTGACGTGAACAGTCCTGAGAAAGCCGAGGATTCGACAGTCCTCGGCGTGGACTGCAACGTGGACGACCACATCGCTGCGACCAGCACAGGACGGTTCATCGGCAACGCTGACTACCTCAATCATCAGCGCCGCGAGTTCGAGAAACGACGTGCGAGCCTCCAACAGACAGGCACCCACAGCGCCCACAACACGTTCCAGCGTATCGGAGACAGGTTTGGTCGTTGGAGTGACAATTATCTCCACCAGTGTTCGAAGGAACTCGTTGCAGAAGCCAACCGACAC
>KI543234.1:208718-215649 GCA_000496235.1 uncultured archaeon A07HR60 | reverse complement strand
CTGTCGCTCGTCGTCGGGTGTGTAGAATTCACCGGCGTACACCCGGTCGGGATCTTGCTGCCAATTCAGATTTGCGATTCCCCACCCGGACGGACAGCGGTGTGGGACCCCACTGAACTCTTTATACTCTCCGTACAGCTTCCAGGAGCCATAGCCCCTGGAGTTGTATGAGATGACCTTATTGGCGATTTCGAGATGGCCCATCCGCTCGGGATCGTCCATTCCCGAGTCGCCGTACGACTCCCAGTCACGGGGGTGTGTCGTCGCGGGCTTGCGGACGCGATCGCGGACGATCTGCGGTTCGAGTGACTTTTGATCGGCACACTCGTCCGTTTCCCACGAGTCGAGTTCCGCCGGTGTCATATTCACGAATCCACCGTCATCATCGAGCTTCCCCTCAGAAAACCCACAGAACTGTTTGACCGTCGGTTTCAATTCGGACCATGGTATCCCATTGCGATTCTCCCCTTCGTCAGCGAGATTGTCTGGGTGAATAGCACATACCCATGTCATATCTGGCATACGGCTGGGAGCCACGTATGTGTTTGGCTATTCGCGAGACACCGGCCGAATTGGATCCTAAAGGAGTCTCGTGGCTAATGGTCCCAGTTCACGGCCGCTCGTCTGACGGAGACGCGATTTCTCACGTCGGATGTGGACGCGAGTGTGAGGGCCGGGGGAGTAAGGTGAGAAGCGACTGCACTGGCGGTCGGGACGAAGTGCTCTTGTGGGACCGTTCAGTATCGTGTGACGGTCGTGCGAGTGCGCTCGACGGCGAGACAGACCCACCATGCCAGACAACACCTACGTCGGGGCGATTGACCAGGGGACGACAGGAACCCGGTTCATGATCTTCGACCACGCCGGCCAGGTCGTCGCTAACGCATACGAGAGACACGAGCAGATGTACCCCGAACCGGGGTGGGTTGAGCACGACCCCACGAGTATCTGGGAAAACACCAAGACGGTCGTCACCCGTGCACTGGGAGAAACGGGGCTAGAGGCGACGCAGCTCTCCGGGCTCGGGATCGCCAACCAGCGCGAGACGACGCTGATCTGGGATGCCGATACCGGTGAGCCGATTTTCAACGCACTAGTCTGGCAGGACCGCCGGACGAGCGACCGTGTTGCGGAGATTCAGGAAGCGGGTAAAGTCGAGGAAATCCGGGCCAAAACGGGCCTGGAGTGTGATGCGTACTTTTCAGCGACGAAAGTAGAGTGGCTGCTCGACAATGCTGACCCCGTCGGGACGGACCGTCTCCAATCGAAGAGCGTCCGTGACCGTGCAGCCGACGGCGAACTGCGGATGGGGACGATTGATACGTGGCTCATCGACAGGCTCACCGGGCGCCACATCACTGACGTGACCAACGCCTCCCGGACGATGCTGTACAATATCAATCAGATGGAGTGGGACGACGACCTTCTCGAGGAGTTCGACGTACCCGTTGAGCTGCTACCGGAGGTCCGGCCCTCGAGTGACGACGAGTATTACGGGTACACCGACGCCGACGGATTCCTGGGCGCTGAGGTGCCGGTCGCAGCGGCTCTGGGTGACCAGCAGGCCGCTCTGTTTGGACAGGCCTGTTTCGACGAGGGAGACGCCAAAAACACGTATGGAACGGGGTCGTTTTTCTTGATGAACACCGGTGACGAGCCCGTCAGTTCCGATCACGGGCTATTGACGACGGTCGGCTTCCAGCGATCTGGTGAGCCGGTCCAGTACGCGTTAGAGGGCTCGATCTTCGTCACCGGGGCTGCCGTCGAGTGGCTTGAGGATATTGACCTCATCGAGAACGCCGCGGAAACGGCAGAACTCGCACGATCGGTCGACTCGACTGACGGGGTCTACCTGGTCCCGGCCTTCACCGGGCTCGGTGCACCTCACTGGGACGGCCGAGCCCGAGGCACCATTGTCGGGATCACTCGCGGCACCACAAAAGCACATATCGTCCGGGCCACGCTGGAGTCGATCGCCTACCAGACACGCGATATCGTGGAGGCAATGGAGGCGGACTCGGGGGTCGAGATGAACCGTCTCCAAGTCGACGGCGGCGCAGTGAAGAATGACTTCCTGTGTCAACTCCAAGCAGATATTATCGGGACCGATATCGCGCGCCCTGTCGTCGACGAAACAACGGCCTTGGGCGCAGCGTATGCCGCGGGGCTGGCAGTTGGGTACTGGGACTCGATCGACGAATTACGGACGAACTGGCAAATGGACCGCCAGTTTGCGGCGGACATGACCCCTGCAAAAGCAGGTGACATGTACCGCCGGTGGGAAAACGCGGTCGAACGCTCTCTCGACTGGGCGACAAGCGAGGGTGACCAGACCTGAGTAGAGAGCTGAGACAGACGAGCAAGCCGAGTGTATCAGAACCGCTTGTTTCCGCGGCGATTAATAGGTCCTACCAACTTTCCGCTCAGTTCTGGGTCCAGTTTGTCTCAGTGGTCCCTCTGATCGTCTGGATCGTCAGGGTCGTCCACGGTGTCGGGATCGTCTGAATCGTCAGGGTCGTCTGGATCGTCGGGGTCGTCAGCATCATTCTCGCGATCGTCTTCGCTATCATCTCCATCTTCGGGAGGCTCCTCGGCGTAGTCGTACTCTTCTTCGAGGAGAATCAGTGAATTGTCGGTAACGTCGTATTCGAGTTCTCCGGAAAACTGCTGAAACGACAGTTCGACCTCGAGGGATGACCTATTGCCCAGTGGGAACGTCACAGTGCCGTTGGCGTCTGTCTGTCCGACCTGGCGGTCCTGAGACTCGGAGGATTCATCTTGGTCCGATCCCGATTTGCCGGATTCAGATTCACTCTCGACGGACACAGTCACTTGTTCGACCGGCTCGGATTCGTCAGTGACCGACAGCGTGACTGTTCCATCCTCAAGCGAGGCGTCCGTATCGGCGTTGGTGACTGGCCGCGAGTCTTCAGTTTGCGTGGCCACCTGCTGTCCGCCGGCGCCAGCGGCTGCGACGATTCCTGTAGTCACGATCATAATGGCGAGCACGGTGACCAGCGTTCGTGCCGGTGAAAGAGACACAACCACTGATACAGTTTACACGTTCGAGTGTGTCTCGGCTGTTCCCACGAGTGGCCAATCGGGTGGCGGCATTTCGAGTTGCCACGCCGTGGGCTGATACCCAATGGAAGAATGCCCGTCAAGAGCCACCTAGTGACACTTGCCGCTCTGGCGAGGATACCCCGAGCGTACCGCGAGGTTTCGAGATCAGGTGACACAAGTACTACTGCAGAGTGACGATTAAGCCATTAATCGAGAGCAGCTTTCCAGGCGGTGACACCTCTTGGCCGATGTTCTCCATTCGCGATACCCTGTCGACTCGACACACGCTATCTGGAGTCTGAATAGGCCTCACAGAGCGGAAGGGTGATTGCTGTTCACGCGCGATTGCAACTGTGTTGGAGCGAGCTACGGCGAGTGCGTCCGCTGAACTCCAGCGGCAGACCAGCCACGCGAAACAATACCTTGACCCATGACCGAGACACCGGAGGTACTGGTCGTCGGTGGCGGCGCCACAGGAACAGGCACGCTCAGAGACCTCACGCTTCGGGGGATCGACGCGATGCTGGTCGACAGGGCGGGTCTTGCCGGTGGCACATCTGGGAGGTCACACGGTCTTCTCCACAGTGGAGCACGATATGCCCAACAGGATCCGATCGGGGCACGAGACTGCATTCGTGAGAATCGGACGCTCCGGAGAATTGCCGGTGAGTGCATTCACGAGACCGGCGGTCTATTCGTTCAACTCGCCGATGACGATCCAGCCTACTTCGAAGAGAAACGGGCTGCGTGCGAAGAGGTCGGTATCGATACCTCCGTCATTAGCGGTAAGACGGCCCGTGAGCGGGTCCCAGAGCTGTCATCGGATGTTGTTCGAGCACTGCTCGTCCCCGACGCGGTCATCTATCCGTCGCGACTCGTGGCAGCCAATGCAGCTGATGCCGCGAGCCGTGGAGCGGCTGTCCACTCACATGCACCCGTCGAAGAGTTCACGCTCACCGACGGTCAGATCACGGAGGTCACGATTGGTGGGAGCGTGGACGAGGTGATCGCTCCAGAATACGTCGTCAACGCAACCGGTCCGTGGGCAGGTCAGGTCGCGTCGATGGCTGGTGTCGATGTTGGAATGGCCCCCTCTCGTGGCGTGATGATCGCACTCGAATACGACGGATTGAAGCCGGTGTTGAACCGCTGTCGCCCGCCCGCTGACGGTGACATAATCGTCCCCCACGAGAGCGAGGCCGTCGTCGGAACGACGAGTATTCCAGTGTCTGACCCGGACGACTACGAACACGCAGAATGGGAGGTCGAGCAATCAATCGCGGAGTGTGCGACCATGCTGCCACCCCTGGCAGAGGCAGTGACGACTCGCGAATGGTGGGGAGTGCGGCCGCTGTACGCTCCCGACGAGACAGGCGAAGACCGGCGAGGAATCTCGCGTGGGTTCTCTGTCATCGATCATACGGACGCTGGCGTGTCGAATTTCGTGAGTGTGGTCGGTGGGAAACTGACCACGTATCGGGAGATGGCCGAAGCCGTGACCGACCAACTCTGTGATCGACTCGGTGTCGATGTCGAATGCGAGACGGCGACGACGGAGCTCCTGGCTGCCGAGGATCCGGACCGACTTGACGAATTCGTCACGACCTTTGGTGAGCCAAACCCAACCGACGCGAGTGTCGTCAGCGGCGACTGACGGCCGCACCGTCTTTGTTTGTGTGATTTTCCTGTAGACGCACGTGTCTCCAACTCTGTACCGTGATTGCGGTGCAATTGGCCATCATTCATCAGCGGGAGCGCACACTAACAGTTATCGGCCACAGACTCCACTAACAGCATATGAGCGATGAAAAACGTCGATGATCTCATCGAGGGCGCACGGAAGTTGTCGGATCGCGGGTTTTCGAACGGCGAGATCGCCGACGAACTGAATATCTCTCGACAGACTGCCACGTGGTTGTTGGGTCGAGAAAAGCAGCCGCGCGCTGCAAGACAGACTCAATCGGGGGAACCGCGCGATATTCACGTCGACTGGAGCGCGATTGGTCGCGATTCCGCCCGATTAGCCTACGCCGGCATGGCGATGGCGGATTTACTCTCCAAACAAGGTGAACAGGTCGATCTGACGGTCGGCATCGAGAAGGCGGGCGGACAGTTGGCGACAGTTGTGGCCCGCGAACTCGACACCGACATCGCGGCGTACGCCCCCCGGAAACACCAGTGGGAAGAAGGCGATATGGAAGGGCTCGAGGGGACGTTCTCAGAAAACTTCGCAAATATCCGCGGACGCGACTGCTACATCGTTGACGACACCATCACCAGTGGGACGACCGTACGAGAGACGATCGAAGGGATTACTGAGCGAGGTGGCAATCCGGTCGCCTGTGTCGTTCTCGTCGACAAGAAGGGAATCGAAGAGATCGAAGGAGTCCCGGTGTATTCGCTAATCCAGGCGATTCAGGTCGGTGACGCACAGTGAGATCCGAGCCTTAGCGACTGTACTCGGGACACAAACAGGCGGATAGATCATCCGAGCGGCTCACTCGGATTATCCCCGGGGGCAGGCTCCCAGCACTCGCCATTTTCTCCTCCAAACCACTTCCCTGTCGTCCGCCCGCGGATCACAGTGGGAACAGCGCGGAAGCCCACGGCTTCAGCCGTGGGAGGAAGCGCGTACATTCCATGAAACACGCCACCGATAATACCATTGTTGACTCTCTGAGACGACTCAAGACTATTAATAAAGAGCAGTCCTTACTGTGATGCAGATGACGTGGGACGTAACTCGAACGGTTCGGGTTCGCCTCGACGTGCCTGACGACCGCAAGAGTGACCTCCACGCCACCAACAAGAAATTCACATACTGCGCCAACCGCACGGCAGACTGGGCGTGGCGCTATCCTGACGAGAACTGCGTGACTAGTAAAAGCGAGGCAGAAAACGCT
The DNA here is from genome assembly GCA_000496235.1 of uncultured archaeon A07HR60. GTDB lineage: Archaea > Halobacteriota > Halobacteria > Halobacteriales > Haloferacaceae > J07HR59. Next base: position 209,683 of record KI543234.1, on the reverse strand, counting down.
CTCTACGACGACCTCCGCAAGGAAACCGACGAGTTGCACGCGAACCTTGTCCAGAAAGCAATCAAACGCGCTACTGACGATATTGACAACTGCGTAGGTAGGCTTGCACATAGCGAGAACACTAGTAAGCCCGAGTACGAGACGTTCAGCATCGTCTACGACAAGCGGGCCGCCACCTACTACCGTGACAAGGTAAGCCTCGCTACGGTGAACGGCAGGGTCGAATGCGAGTACGACCTCCCCGACAATCCTGAACGGACCCCGCACGGAGAGTACCTGCTGAATGACAGCTACTCGGTCAGTACGAGTACCGTCCACTACGACAGCAAGACCGACGAATTCTATCTGCACGCAGCGATGGAAACAGAAATTGACGTGAACAGTCCTGAGAAAGCCGAGGATTCGAACGTCCGTGGCGTGGACTGCAACGTGGACGACCACATCGCTGCGACCAGCACAGGACGGTTCATCGGCAACGCTGACTCCCTCAATCATCAGCGCCGCGAGTTCGAGAAACGACGTGCGAGCCTCCAACAGACAGGCACCCACAGCGCCCACAACACGCTCCAGTGTATCGGGGACAGGTTTGGTCGCTGGAGTGACGATTATCTCCACCAGTGTTCGAAGGAACTCGTTGCAGAAGCCAACCGACACGAGTGTACGCATATCGCGTTTGAGGACTTAGAGCAGATTCGAGAACGCATCAGTGACGGCAAAAAGTTCCAACAGTGGGCGTTCAACGCTCTCCAAACCCGTGTCGAGTACAAAGCCGAACGGCGAGGCATTGTCGTTGAAACCGTCGAGCCAGCGTATACAAGTCAGCAATGCTCCAAATGCGGATGTACGCTCGAAGACAACCGTGATGACCAGCAGTTCAACTGCTTGGATTGCGAGTATACGGCGAACGCAGATTATAACGCAGCGAAAAACAGTGCTCGAAAGTTATCGGTGACACTCCAGCAAGG
>KI543234.1:195981-208698 GCA_000496235.1 uncultured archaeon A07HR60 | reverse complement strand
ACTACCCACCGGCTCACGCATCATCAGCATGCGTCCACTGCAGAGAGTTCTAAGCGGAGGATAGTGGCTCATACATATAAACCGGCGGCTATAGAATAACTTGGTCTGAGACGCCTGTTGCGACATCGGGCTCCCACGTAGTCACTCTCTATAGACGACTCCACGTTCACCGTCGATAGCGACAGTACCGTCTGTGGGAAGGGTCTGTTCGATCCCGCCCACCATCGGAACCCCGAGTTCGCGGGCCACGACGGCCGGATAGCTGGTAGTTCCGCGGTTGGTAGAGACGAGTCCAGTGATTTTCGAGAGGTCACCGCGGAATTCGCCGTCGAATTCTGCCGGCACCGAGACGATCGCGTCATCTGGGCAGTCCGCTAACTCGCCGTCAGTAGTGAGAAACACCGAGCCCTCGGCTTGCCCCGACCGGACACCGCGGCCGGTCGCTAGAATCTCGGCCGCCAAGTGGACTTTCATCATATTGGTGGTATCGCCACCCTCTAGATCGGTCATCATTCCCGCGAGAACGACGATTGTGTCCCCACTATTGATGACGTTCGCATCGATCGCAGCCGTCGCCGACTGGTCAATCAGTGTTGAGATTTCCCCATCCGGCGGAGACTGATATCGCGGCAACACCCCCCACCGCAAGGCAAGTCGGCGCCGCGTCTGGCGGTCCGGAGTCACAGCCACCACTGGGACCGTGGGCCGATACTTCGAGACTCTCTGAGCAGTGTACCCCGACTCGGTGACCGCCACGATCGCTTCTGCGTCCACGTCCCGTGCGAGATATCGTGCCGACCGGGCGATTGCATCGGTCCGGATGTCGCCGGCCGAGAGCACGCGATTATCGCGTGATTCGGCGTATCGGTCACTCGCTTCAATAGACCGCACGATCCGATCCATCGTCTCCACGACGCGTGTCGGGTGGGCTCCGATGGCCGTCTCGCCCGACAGCATGACCGCACCTGTTCCATCCAGAATCGCGTTCGCCACATCAGACGACTCGGCCCGAGTCGGCCGTCTTGCCTCCACCATCGAGTCCAACATCTCTGTGGCAGTGATCACCGGCGACCCAGCGCGCTGGGCCTCGCGAATGATTCGTTTTTGAATGAGTGGGATCTGCTCGAGAGGACACTCCACACCGAGATCACCCCGGGCGACCATCACTCCATCTGCAGCCTCGAGAATCTCTTCGAGATTGTCGACGGCCTTGGCTCGCTCGATTTTCGCGATAACTGGAATATCGGCGCCTAACTCGTCGAGCACCCCGTCGACCGCGTACACGTCCTCGGCGGAGCCGACGAAACTGGCGGCGACGTATTCGACGTCGTGTCGCACCGCCATCTCCAGTTCCGTCCGGTCAGCCTCACTCACCATATCGAGACCGAGATCGACACCAGGCACGTTGACTCCTTGACGACCCCCCAAACTCCCGCCAGAATCGATCCGGACTGTCACCGTTTCACCGGCAACTGCAGTGACGGTCGTCTCGATCCGCCCGTCGTCAAACAGGACCGTATCACCGGGATCGACAGCACTCACTGCCGTGGACACGCCGAGCGTCTGGTCGTCGACCGTGTCTCCTTCCACGAGCCGCCGGCGTTCGCCGGCCTCCAGATCCACCGGCTCGGAAAGAGGGGCAGTTCGCACTTCTGGGCCAGGCACATCAAGTATCGTCGCGACTGGCTCGCCGATCTGGTCGGCCGCAGCCCTCACGCGGTCGATCACAGTCGCTCTGTGTTCGGGACTCCCATGGCTGGCGTTGAATCGGGCGACAGACATCCCTGCCTCGATCAACTCCCTGATCGCAGCGGTGGTGTCGGATGCGGGCCCCAACGTACAGACAATCTTCGCTCGACGCCTCATATCGCGAAAGTTCCAGCCCGCCGAGTCATAATACGATGGTTTTCTGCTCAAGAAACGTCTCGACCGAGTAGCCGATGCCCTCTTGACCGATTCCCGAGTCGTTCGTCCCGCCAAAGGGGATATCACCGATCCCGTGGCTCGGGGCACCGTTAATTCGAACGCCACCAACCTGCAACGCGTCGGCCACCCGCATCGCTCGGTCGTGATCACTCGTAAACACGGCCGCATCAAGTCCCAGCGTGCCTCCGTTTGCGACCGAGAGCGCCTCTGCTTCGTCTCCGAACGGCACGACTGGGATCACGGGGCCGAACTGCTCTTCATGCACGATTCGGGCCTCGTGGGGCACACCGCTCAGCACGGTCGGCTCGTAACTGCGTCCCTCCCGCGTGCCGCCGGTAACGATCGCCGCACCACGGTCAACCGCATCCGTGACGAGTTCTTCTACCCACTCGGCCTGAGACTCCGAAATGAGCGGCCCCAGTTTCGTCTCCTCATCGAACAAGTCGCCAGACACCCACTCTTGCGCCTCGGCGGCCAGTCTCGAAAGGAAGCTGTCGTAAACAGCGTCGTGGACTAACACTCGAGAGACGGCCGAACACCGCTGGCCAGCGTACTTGAGTGACCCAGCCGTCGCGGCTGCGGCTGCGGCTTCGAGATCGGCGTCTGGGAAGACGATTGCCGGGGCGTTGCCCCCTAACTCCATGTGGAGTTTGACCATCCCGCTCATCTCGGCCACTCTGGTTCCCGCTTGTGATGACCCCGTCATAGCGATTGCGTCGACACGGTCGTCACCGGCCAGCGCGTCACCGATATCGCTCCCGTGGCCAGAAACGAAGCTGAATCCCCCGGACGGTCCGTCCGAAACCACGTCCGCGATAATCTCGGCCAGAATCGACCCACTCACGGGCGTCTTACTGGCCGGCTTCAACACCACCGCATTCCCCGCGCCCAGTGCCGGGGCAACCTGGAGTGCGGTCGTCGACAGCGGGTAATTGTATGGAGTGATACAGAGAACAGTCCCCACCGGTTCGTGACGGACGATCGCTTCCCAGCCTTCGTGGCCGGCGGTCGTTCCCTCAACGTAGTCACCGCTGAGCGAGCGTATTTCCTCGGCCGCGCGTCGGAACCGCTCTGCAGCAGCCTCAACCTCCCCCCGGGCGCTAGCAATTGGCTTGCCGGCCTCCCGTACGATTACCTCGGCGAGTTCATCTTTCCGGTGCTGGATCTGCTCGGCAATCTCCGTGACCCACTGTGCCCGCTGGACGACCGTGGTGTCACGCAGAGCGGATTCGGCGGCCGTAGCAGCCGCCAGTGCGTTCTCGACATCCGCGTCCGTCGCTGCCGCTACTTGAGCGAATGATCCGCCCTCTGCGAGGTCTGCTACATCTATGTACTCCTCGGAATCGATCCACTGCCCGTCGATGTAGAGCCGCTCTCGACGCGTGCCCGACGCAAACATACTCACGAGAGGTAGCCGAGATATATAGCATTTACTCACAATCGAATAATAATCACAATTTTGTGACACGCTCTCGAAGACGCTGTGCGTCCATATTCCGGTGTGACTTCTGTTCCGCTCTGGCGGGTTTGCCCCCGTGAGCTATGCAGGAGGCTGTAAGCGCGCATTCGCCGCATGAGCAGAGTACGTGTCTTTAGTCCCAGCCCTGGAGCCAGTCCGAGCGAACCCATCAGGACCGTCGCTGGAGGCGATAACGGGACGCCGCTAGCCCTCGGTCTGTGTATGGGTCCGCTGATGGACAGATACGCAAAATCAGCACACGGGGAGGGAGAGTAGTGAGGAGAGGTTTGAGTGAACTGCCCCGGAGTCAAGCCCCGTGGCATTCGCCGTGCCTGCCGGTAAATCGCCCCTATATTGTGTCGAGAAGACGACGCTCGGATAGCAGCTGTGAGCCGTCGTCAATCACGCGTCGACCGGCCGACGGAGTCGGCGTCAGGAGGTGAGCTCCGCGCCACCGTCAGCTCGTGTGCTTCGATATCTTCGAGCGCGGCGACCTGGCCTCCAATGTTGAGGGTTTCTTCCCCAGTATCGAGTGTGATTGCGGCTGTATCTTGGCCGGTGGTTTCACCAATGTCGGTGATCTCGCCCGATATCGTCTCGTAGTCTCCCGTCACCAGCCGACGGCCCCGAACGGTCGCGTACAAGGGCCCGTCGGCGGCCCGAAGATCCCTCACGCACCGGCGGACAGTCGCGTACTTTCGGGGGAACTCGGGGTGGACTTGTCTCTCGACGAGTGCCTTCGATGTCGGCCACACGACCGTATTGAGAAAACTGAGTAACAGATACCCGAGTCCAGAGCGGTCGAACACGACTCCGTAATCATCGCCATCACTCCGGAGTGCCGCCCGGGTGGTGTACAGTGAGTATCCCCCATCGGCGATGGCAACGACCGGTGTTGTCACGCCTCGTCGGACGCGGGTGGCAGTCGCCACCTGGTCGTAATCGTACTCGTCTGGATCGGCGACGTCAGCTTCTGGTGATAACAATAGTTCCACGGTCACGCCAGCGTCGCGTTTCCCCATCAGCGTCTCAGTGAGTCGGTCGAGAAGCGCCGGCGTTAGCGACAACACCAGCTCGTATTCGGCACTAGAGATGATGTCTTCGAGATACCTGTATATCGTCTGTCGGGACGTGACCAGTGACACTGCCTCGGCGTCCCGGGACGGCGATTCGTACGCTCGTTCGAGTTCCCCAAGTAAGTCGTCCAGCGTCGTCTGGACATCGTCGAACGCCTCTTCTGGATCGACCGCGAGTACCTCCAGCGGCCGGGAGTCTCTGAGTTCGACAAACCCCTTGGTAGCGAGATTCCGGACGGTATCGTACACTCGCGGCTGCGGGATCGCCGTCTGCTCGGCGATCTCCGCTGCCGTCAGATTGCCATGCCGAAGCACGGCCAGATACGCATCAGTCTCGTACTCGCCGAAGTCCACTCGCTCTCCGAGACTGACGAGTTGATCGGACGGGTCTCATCGCTCATACATTCAGTATCTACTGATCCGACAAGAGTGTGCCCGGTTCGGCAATGACCCGCGCGAAGTATGCCGACAGGTTCGGCGAGAGCTGCTGAAACGCCGGTGTCATCTGCTGACACGTGAGCGTCTGTGTTCGAAGACGTCTCGTCACGGCGTGTCGAATTCAATTGCAGTTTTGATGACGGTATCACCGGTTTCGAACGCCGACTCGAACGACTCCAGCGGTGCCACGGTGGTGACGAAGTCGTCGAAAAACCAGGCTGGCAGTGAAGCTAACGTCTCTGTGGCTAGTTCGAAGTGCCGTCGACCGCCGTTGACGCTGCCAACCAGAGCCTTGTTGTGTAACACCAGTTCCTTGTGGAACCCGGCGCCGTCGAACTCGAAGCGGCCCGACTCGGGAATGCCGAGCAACACACCAACCCCGTTCGGGGCCAGTGCGTCGACACACTCGACGGCGTGGTTGGCGTGACCGGTGGCCTCGAATACGAGATCGGCTGGCTCGTGTACTGCCGGGATCTCTGCCACAGGAGTCTCTCGGGAGTCGACGTACACACCGCCCAGCCGCTCAATGATCGCGACTGTTGGATCCGGCCGGTCGCGGCGGCCCAGACAGTAGACTGTCGCGTCGTCAACGTGCATCCCGACAGCCATCAGCCCCAGTGACCCGTTCCCGAGGACGAGGACTGTCTCGGCGTCCCACTGAAATGTGGACCGCGAGGTTCGCGCCTGCTCCAGCGCCTTCTCGGCGACGCTGAGCGGTTCGATCAGAAATCCCCAGTCGGTCGTCTGGGGGCCCGTTTCGACAAGATACTCTGCTGGCGCGGTAAAATACTCACACATGAAGCCGTCCGCACGGTCGATCCCACACTCGACCGTCTTCCCGGGCGGCGCCATATCGGGGTCGCCGCGACGGAAGAACTCGTCAGACCCTTCTGGCGGGGGGCGCCGGACCATCGGCACCACGATATCCCCGCTCTCGAAGCCAGTGCCGTTCGGCTCCTCCACGACGCCGACGGCTTCGTGGCCCAAGATCAGTCGGTCGGAGCCCGCGGGAGAGCCGCCGTAACTGCCTGCGATAACCTCGCGGTCGGTCCCATCGACCCCGACACGGAGGGTCCGAATGAGTGCTTCCCCCTCACCCGGCGTTGGCCGAGGAATCTCTGTCACCTCCGCCCGGTCCGACTCGTCTTTGACGACAATTGCCTTCATATCACACCTTCATCTGCTGTGAAGAAATATTTATAGGTCGGTGAGTAAATATTTACATATCGTAGAAGCGCCGGTTGCGACACATGACACACTCACCCGAAGACCCGATGGAACGGTACGATTTGCTGTATCGACTGTACGACGAGTTCGACACGCGGACGGTCCGGTCGTACGCCGAGTTCGTCGAGCTGTTTCCGCCGGTTGACTCCCGGGTGGCTCTCGAAGGGTGGAATGACGCGAACACACAACTGCGAGACCGCAAAACCGCGATCCGACGCCGATTTGCAGATGCCGGTGACACGTTCGCGGAACTGGCCGCCACCGCCACCCGAGAGCAGGCGTTCACCGCGCTCGATCTGCTTGCCAAATACGGGCGGACGCCGAACGTGCTCGTACTCGATGTCGACGAGACGCTCCGGTCTGCAGGAACCACTGATAATGAAATCCCGCGGGAGACGCTTCACTTACTCACCCAGTTCCACGAGGCGGGAATTCCGATCGTCATCTGCACGGGCCAAACTCTGGAGAACGTCAAGGGATTCCTCATCCAAGGTCTCGGCAACGAGATCGTGTTTTCCGGCGACGTGAGTATCGTCTACGAGGCCGGCACGGGAGTATTCACCCCCGGTCGTGGGGCCGACACCAAACAACTGCTGTACAGTAATCTTGACGAGCGAATCAAGACCATCTTCAGTAACGCCCGGTCACGCGTGCTCGCAGACGCACCAGCGGATCTTCGGCGCGATTACCATCTCCAAGGTAACGAATTCAACCTCACGATCAAGCCGAACTTCGAAACCGGCAGTAATCAGGCCCGCGAGACGATCGACCGCGCGCTCGTGTATCTGATCGACGTTCTCGAAGAGAGTGTGGAAGCGGTGCTCGGGGCGACCCCAAGTGTGTCGGGATTCGCTCGGGCATACTACGCCGACAAAGACCCAGAGATACGCGAGGTTCTCACCCGGCGCGACGCCCGCCCACCGGCGGAAGTGACGCCTGAGAGCGTCCCCGAGCAGTTCCGAGAGTTTTTCGAGTTGATCGACGTGGCATACTACGAGGCAGATGCAGCCGAGATTGGCTCGCTAGAACTCAACAAAGTCTACGGGATCGAATCAGCCCTGGATGTGCTTGGGATTGAGGACCCGTTCGCGCTGGTCATGGGCGATTCGAAAAGTGACCTCCGGATGATGCGGTGGGCACAGGACAACGATACTGGCATCGCAGCTGCCCCCGAACACGCGTCTGAGGATGTCCTCGACCACGTCCGGGAAACCGACGACCTGGTGTTCGACCAGGGTGACGCCGCCGAAATGCTGCGTACTGCCCTCGCGTTGACCAAACTCGCCGACCTCTCCACGTAATATGACAGATCAGCAAGACCGGGTCACAGACCCCAGCCGGAGTAGAGATCGTGAGCATGAGCACAGAGCATGACGAGCGTGACCGTGCACCCGTGCCCGAGACCAAGACCACGTCCAGACTGGGCCGATCGACGTTGCGGGGGTGGTGCCACCAGTCGTGACAGCGTTCGATGCCGACGAGGCAGTCGATCTCGACGCGACGGTCGCTCATGCAAAGTTCGTAATCGAGGGTGGTGCCAGTGCCGTGTTCCCGCTGGGAACCAACGGGGAATTCGCGCTACTGACTGGCGAGGAGCGCCGCCAGGTCGTCGCGGCTGTGGCGTCAGGTGTCGACGCGCCGGTGATTGCTGGAGTCGGCGCCCCGAGCACACGAGAGACGGTCGCGCACGCAACCCACGCCGAGTCTGCCGGTGCCGACGGGGTCGTCGCGGTGACACCGTACTACTATCCTCTAGACGGCGATGCAGCGGTAACCCACTATCGGAGACTCGCGGCCGCCATCGACCTGCCGGTGTACGTCTACCAAATCCCGAGCCGCACCGGGAATACACTCTCGCTGGACACACTCGGTCGCATCGCCAGCATAGAGGGTGTGGCCGGGCTGAAAGACTCCTCAAAAGACGTCCCCTGGCTGGCGCAGGCGGTCGATAGGCACCCAGAGATGGACTTTCTCGTCGGATCAGATTCACTGTTGTTCGCTGGGCTTGAAATCGGCTGTACAGGCATTGTCAGTGCCGTGGCCAACGTCTTTCCCGAGTTGGTCGCGGACCTATACGAAGCCTATGCCATCGGTGACGAAGACCGCGCCGAGCAGCTGCAGTCGACGGTCTTTGCGGTCCGGTCAGCACTCAAAGAAGGGCCATACATGGCGGGAGTGAAGAGTGCGCTCGCACTCAGAAACGTCGACTTCGACGTTGGCGGATTACGTGACCCACTGCGGGTAATGGATGAGACTGAACAGGAACAGTTGTCCACCGAACTGCGAGAGATTGGCGTGCTCTGATGCTGGACAGAGCCAGTCACCCATCCGCTCACGATTGTAGAGCCACCGACAACGGTCGGTCTCAATCAGAGACGACAGAGACGATGTCAATGAGAACGCTCACTATCCCATCGGGTCATGATGACTCATGAACGCAGACGAATCGATTCTTCGAGACCCGAACGCAGACTACACTATGCGGGATCTCTCGAGTTCCTCGATGGGGCTGTCCAACTCGCGGGGCTCGCGGGAAATCGAGATCACAGACGTTCAGACGGTGATGGTCGACGGCAACTTCCCCTGGACGCTCGTCCGAGTGTACACTGACGCCGGTGTCGTCGGGACTGGCGAGGCCTACTGGGGGGCGGCTGTCCCAGAACTGATCGACCGAATGCGACCGTTCCTGATCGGCGAGAATCCAATGGATATCGACCGGCTCTACGAACACCTCATCCAGAAAATGTCGGGTGAAGGCTCGATCGAGGGCAAGACTGTGACGGCGATTTCCGGAATTGAAATCGCGCTGCACGATCTCGTCGGCAAGTTGCTCGGCGTGCCGGCCTACCAGCTTCTCGGCGGCAAATATCGAGATTCCGTGCGGGTGTACTGTGACTGTCACACCGAAGCCGAGGCCGATCCAGTCGCGTGTGCTGACGAGGCCGAGCGGGTTGTCGAGGAGTTGGGGTACGACGCTCTGAAATTCGATCTGGACGTCCCGTCGGGCCACGAGGGCGACCGCGCGAATCGGCACCTGAATCCAGGTGAGATCCGGCACAAAGTCGAGATTATCGACCGCGTAACCGACCGGGTGCGCGATGCTGCCGAGGTGGCGTTCGACTGTCATTGGTCGTTCAACGCGTCATCCGCAAAGCGACTGGCGGCCGCGGTCGAAGACTACGATGTCTGGTGGCTGGAAGACCCGGTCCCGCCGGAGAATCTCCAGGTCCAGACCGACGTGACGAACGGGACGATAACCCCAATCGCAACCGGCGAAAACCGATACCGAGTCACCGAACACCGCCGGCTGATCGAAGACGGTGGTGTCGACATTATCGCGCCGGACCTGCCCAAAGTCGGGGGGATGCGAGAGACGCGAAAAATCGCCGAGGTCGCGGGTCAACACTACGTCCCCGTCGCTATGCACAACGTTGCCTCGCCCATCGGGACGATGGCCAGCGCACAGGTGGCCGCCGCGATTCCGAATTCACTTGCCGTCGAGTACCACTCTTACGAACTCGGCTGGTGGAGCGATCTGGTCGACGAAGAGCCGATTCAATCTGGCCGTATCGAGATACCCGAACGTCCAGGACTCGGGGTTAGCCTGGATATGGACGTCCTCGCGGAGCATCTCGTGAGTGGGGAGACCCTCTTCGACGAGTCATGAGTTCACTAGTCACGTTCGGAGAGACGATGCTTCGACTGTCGCCGCCGGTCGAGCAGCCACTCTCTCGAACGAGCGAATTCGACGTTCACGTTGGCGGCGCCGAGAGCAACGTCGCAGCCGCCGCGTCCGCATTCGATGTCGACGCGACGTGGCTGTCGGCACTTCCGGAGACACCGCTGGGCGACCGGATTATTCACGGGCTCCAGGGAGCAGGGGTCAGCCCGGAGGTCTTCCGCACTGACACGGGACGGGTCGGAACCTACTATCTCGAACGCGGGCCGCGTCCGCGTGGCCAATCGGTCACCTACGACCGCGAGAAAACCCCGATTAGAGAAGTCACGCCAGACCACCTGCCACAGGAGCCGATTGAGACTGCTGACATCTTCTACACCTCAGGTATCACCCCGGCGCTGTCGGCCACTCTCGCAGACACGACACACCGGCTGTTAGATGTCGCCGCCGAGGCCGGTACCCGGACCGCTCTGGACGTCAACTACCGCACGAAACTCTGGTCGCCTGAAGAGGCCCGCGAGCAGTTGACGGCATTGTTCCCCTCTGTGGACGTCTTGTTCGTCGCCGACAGGGACGCCCGATCAGTGCTGGGACACGAGGGTGACCCGGCGGCCATCGGCCAGGCGCTCGCGGAGACTCACGGATTCGAGACTGTCGTGGTGACTCGCGGGGCCGACGGCGCACTGGTCGTGCACGATGGAACCGTTGCCGACCACTCCGGCTTCGATACTGAGACGGTCGACCCGGTGGGGTCTGGTGATGCACTGGTTGGCGGGTTTCTCGCCCGGCGGCTGGCCGGTGATTCAGTCACCGATGCGGTCACACACGGCACGGCCGCTGCTGCACTATCACGGACGGTTGAGGGTGACATGGGCGGATTCACAGCCGAGACGGTCGCCGATCTGGCGAACACCGACGACTACCCCGGTATCGACCGGTGAACTCACTCGTCGTCACTGTTTCGGATACGCATTTTGTTTGGCATAGGGACGCTATCCCACGGGTGTGAGCGCTATCGGGTCCACCAGGGGCTGCGTGGAACTCACGCAGTCTAGCACAAAAGCAGGTACAGCCAATAGGGCAGTTGGATGACCCCGTCGCCCAAATCCGTGATGGGTTCGCCCTGCTGGACCGTATCGCCTGTCAGTATGATGCCGACGGGAGAATCGTATTGGCGTAGGAACTCTCGAATTGCAGCCAGCGATTCCTCACGTTGGTTCGGTCTGTAGGCGAGTCCGAGCGGGACTGGTGTGCCATCTAGTTCGAACACGAAGTCGACCTTGCCGTCGCTTCCGCGCCAGTACTGAACAGAGGGAGCGGCATCTCTGCCCTGAGTGACATTGACGGTGTAAGCGAATCGCATGGTGTGGTCGAACGCCGCCACCCGGGCAAGATCGGCCTCACGATCGAGGTCTCCACGAATGGACGGAGAATCGGTCCCGGTAGGTGCGGTCACGAGCCCCGTGTCGCGGAGATAGAGCCGGACTGCACGGGGCCGACTGTTGTCGTATTCGGTGGCCCCGGTCAGCAGGTACAGCTTCGAGAGAGCCGGCAGATAACTGTCGGTTATGGTTCGACGGTCCACATCGAACAGATCGACGAGTTCCTGATATTGCAGCGGGTCGCCCCCACAGTCCCGGGCGGCAAGTGCACAGAGCCGCTCGAGATCGGCAATGGTCTTGATCGACTCGCATCCAGGCACCTCGCGGTACAGGGCTCGCCGAACGTTCTCACGCAGGGCGGCGTAATCGGCTGAGATCAACTCTGTTGCCGACGCTGGCGTGCCTTCGACATCGTAGGCGATGATCCCGCCCATGGTGAGGTATTCGACGACTTGTGACTGGACTTGACGTCGGACATCCGCGACCGTCTCGTATTTCTGGCGGAGTTCCTCGACGAACGGCTGGATCTCTTCGGTGCGAAGCGCAGCGGGTAAGCTGTTCTCGCCGGTGCGTACTGAGGTGGGACTGACGCGGTTCTCTTCCGCCTCCATGTCGGGATAGAGCGCGAAGAGGTAATCCCGGAACTTCTCGGGTAATACCGGCTGGATATCGTACTCTGCGGAGGCCATGCCGACACGCTGAAGTTCCCGCTCGATCTGGGCGCCTGCACTCGCAGTCACCACGACGTGTCGGTCGGGCGGGTCCTCGAGAAGCTCCGTCACTGGGCTCCCCCAGCCATCGATCGTCGGTTTGTTGGGGTGTTCGACCCGATGGACGTCATCGAGAATCACGAAGTGCGAACGGTCTGAATCACACTCCGTCAGGATCCGGCTTTCGTAGTAGCGGACCGCCCGCCGAAGCTGCGCAGCGGACTGGAGCTGATACAATGCGTCCGCATCGAACGGCAAATAGAGGAACCGATGTGGGTCGTCACCGTTCTGGATTCTGTGATTCATAAACTGGCGTAGAAGCGTGGTCTTCCCGACCCCGTGGCGCCCGACGAGCGCGAAGACCGGTCGCTCCTCGAATTTGTTACTGGAATCGTCCTGTTGAGTGAGAAAATAAAATTGCTCTTTGGACGAGCGGGAAGCGCGAACGCGTTGGCCCCGTCGTCCCACCAGGGATTGTGGTCGTGCAGTGCCCTGACGAGAGCGTCTCCGTCATCGGTAGACATTCACTTGTCATTTACGAGGGGGCCCCTTTGACATTTTGTACATATAATCAACATTAATTTGACAAATTATGTGAAACGACCGAATTCACTTGAAAGACGCGAAATGACTTACACCATCAACCCGCTTTTGGGATTGTCACCTAGACTGTGGTGTTGCTGTCGAAGAGCTTATGCCGGTAATCCATTCATCAGTGAGCGCACAAGCTACGGAAAGCCCATTGCAATGTAGTTTAATCGTGACGGATGTCCGAGCCGTTCTCAATCCCTCTCAACCACCCGACCGACTGTTCGGCGCG
>KI543234.1:194408-195931 GCA_000496235.1 uncultured archaeon A07HR60 | reverse complement strand
GCCGATTCCCGGCACGGCCGAGCGAGCGACGGCAGACACTGTGAATCGCTCGCTCGATTCGTCAAAGCTGGGGACGCCGACCTCGGGGTCGCTCACGACGGTGATGCCGACCGGATGATGGCAGTCGACGAAACCGGGTCATTCGTCCCCGGTGACCTGCTGCTGGCTATTTTCGCCCGCGAGATGGCTGGAGATGGCGACCGAGTCGCAGCCCCCGTGGACACCAGTTTGGTCGTGGACGACACGCTCGCGGATGTCGGCGCGGAACTCGCCCACACCCCCGTTGGAGACGTATTCGTGGCTGAACGGACGAAAGATGAGGGTGTTGTCTTCGGCGGAGAGCCCTCGGGTGCCTGGATCTTCCCCGACGAGACTCTCTGTCCCGACGGCCCACTCGCGGCCGTCCGGTTGGCGACTCTGGCCGCGGCTCAGCCACTGTCCGAGCGTGTCGCATCGTTCGAACCGTATCCCATCCGTCGGGCGAGTATCGAAACGAGCGCGAAAACAGACGTGATGGAAGCCGTCCACGCCGAGGCTACGACGATGGCGGGATCGGTCACGACGTTGGACGGGGTGCGGGTCTCGCGAGACGAGGGGTGGCTCCTCGTCCGAGCGAGCGGAACACAACCGCTGGTCCGGCTCACTGCGGAGGCGCGTGACGACACCACAACCGACCAGTTACTGGCGGAAGCACGTGCCCTCGCCACGGACGCTGTCGAACACGTCGAGAAATGAGTGTCCGCCCGGGCCATCTCGAGTGCATGCGATCCCGAACCCGTCGACACACGCGATCAGTGTCCCACTGGCGCCGGTCGGCGATTCCGGACAGCGCAACTGACGACGTTTCGGGCAGGAATCCGCGACATCGAATGCCATGTCCGAGGTTTCTGCGCGGATTGACAACCCGTGCTCTGCAGCGATAGACTGTCGATATCAACCGTGATCTGACTCACCGTGACACAACCGCTTCCGTCCGGTGGCTGATACTACTCAACCTGATCGAGCGGACCCGGCACCGATCGCGTGTGATGTAGATTCCACTCTTGTCTGGATTTCAACAAATGCATTGATGACAAGCAATAAATAGTGGGTTGGGGTTTTACGTATCAGGTGAACTGTGATTCCGAACCTCCACTAGCTCGCGAGAGACCTGGATGCGGTGTGCGCGGGTTGTTCGACACGGAATCGATGCAGAGAGACGAGACAGTCACGAGACCGTCTCGACGAACGCAGACTCGTCGTCGTCGTCGAACACAGCAGACAGATACCACCGAGATTACTGACAGTGTCCATCGCACAAGTTGAACAAGACGTATTCACGTTATTGAGTAATGAACGGCGGCGTGGCGTCGTCCGGGCGCTACAGGAACTCGAGCCACCGGTCGATCTCGGGGATCTGGCCGAGTGGATAGCCGCTCGAGAAAACGAGAAGACGGTCCCGGAGTTGACCAGTGAGGAGCGTCGCCGGGTGTACAGTGCGCTCCAGCAGCGGCATCTCGACCATCTCGAAGAGGCTGATATTA
>KI543234.1:183801-194358 GCA_000496235.1 uncultured archaeon A07HR60 | reverse complement strand
CTTCCAGCGTGCGACGACGCTCGTGCAGGCTTCAGCGGCTTTGTTTCGGGCGGCTTGGACAAGTCCCCCGTTGAATTCATTTGTCGCTTCTCGCACGTCGTCGTAGGTTTCGTCATCCAGCGTGGTCTTGCTGGTGGTGACGTATTCGCCTTGGAAAGCGTGGTCTACGACGTATTGAGCCGACCAGAGAAATGTGTCTACAGTCTCTTCGAGGAGTGCGGCGTCGTCACTATGCACGTCGAGCGTGATAGGGACAGTACGCCGCACGTCCATATGTTATATGTAGAGCTTGTGATTTTCAAACGTTGGGGAGTCAGCTTGCTACCGGGGCGTGGTTTGATTCCCAGTTGTCGGCTTCATCCCACGGCTGAAGCCGTGGGTTTTCGCCTTGTACTTTCTATAAAAATCGCTCTTTGGACGAGCGGGAAGCGCGAACGCGTTGGCCCCGTCGTCCCACCAGGGATTGTGGTCGTGAAGTGCCCTGACGAGAGCGTCTCCGGCATCGGTAGACATTCACTTGTCATTTACGAGGGGGCCGCTTTGACATTTTGTACATATAATCAACATTAATTTGCAAATTATGTGAAACGACAGAATTCACTTGAAAGACGCGAAATGACTTACACCATCAAGCCGTTTTTGGGATTGTCACCTAGACTGTGGTGTTGCTGTCGAAGAATTTATGCCGGTAATCCACTCATCAATGAGCGCATAAGCTACGGAAAGCCCATTGCAATGTAGTTTAATCTTGACGGATGTCCGAGCCGTTCTCAATCCCTCTCAACCACCCGACCGACTGTTCGGCGCGTAGACAGTCACGACAGACCCAATGCACACAATACACGAGGATGCGAATGATGGGACGCGTCTGGATGTCACTGTCACGTTCATTACCCAGCGGACTATCACCCGGAACGGGGTCACCGTCCGCCGGTTGATCGTCACAGACCAGTCAGGGACACAATTTCCACTCGTCTGTGCACCGAATAGTCGACCGATTCGCGATCTGAAAACCGGTGACATTCATTTGCTCGCGGGATTACTCTGGTCTCAGGACACGAGCTCACCGACCTGGACAGAAAATGACTGCCCCGATTGCGACAGACCACTCCGGCAGGGCCAGAGTGTGGATACGATCGACCCAGTGGTAGTCGATGTCGCGTCGCAGCTGTCCATCAGCGGGGCATTCGGGATTGTTGACCGGAAAACCAGGGTCACACGTGCCGATGTAGATTCTCACACCCTCAAGGACCCTGTTTCGACCGAGAGAAACCAGACTCCTCAACGGGCGGTAAGCATCCCTGATTACGTCTGTGAGTCGTGTGATACAGAGTTTGCCAGTTCCGAACTTTCAGGTGACACCGCCAGCGGGTAGCGCGTCACCTCTGTATTCCACAATTCTATGGCTTCACTTCTGGAAATCAGCATAACGTCGAGCCGTGCGTGAAATCGTCCCTTCGGATCTCAATCATAGTTTCTACTCACGACGGATAGCGAGCGGGAGCCTCGCTCTTCGGGGCAGGGAAGAATCCATGCTTGGATATATCGTATGCCGACGATTGCCAGAAGGGCCTAACCGAACCACAGAATATCGGAGTCAACCGTGCATATACCCCAGCAAGCGTCGTACTAGTGTTCGAATCGACTGTCGATATTGTGCGGTCACCTCCGGAAATGGTCAATAACTCCTCGACGACAGAGACGAGTCTCCCTAGACGAGGTATCGAGTACTACGAGCAACTCCCCCGAGACGTGAGAGCGATCATTCTCAGCCTGTGTATCATTGGGCTGGTTCGTCTCGGAATGTCAATCCCATGGTAGGATGATTGCGCATCTTAGGCGAACACTCCCTGGGATTGCGATATTAGTGGGTCTCGGGCTTGTTGCCAGGGCCATCGCCACCGTGATACCCGTCGGAAGTCCACTGATTCCGGCGATCCTTCTTGGCGTCGTCGTCGGGAATGCTGGCACGATCCCTACGTGGGCAGGGCGAGGGATTGCTGTCCACAAACTGTTTTTGGAGGCGGGGATCATTCTTATGGGTTCGCGTGTCGCGTTCGAGGCATTAGTTGAGGCTGGTCCCCGAGTCATCGTGATCGTCCTGTTAATGATCCCAGTGACGATCCTCATCGTGGAGATTCTCGGTCGTGTGCTGTTTGGAGTGCCGGCGGAGATGGGATCGTTACTTGCCGCTGGCGCCGGGATCTGCGGTGTTTCTGCGGTCGTGGCGACGGCGGGCGCAATCGACGCGAAAAAAGAGTACATCACATACACTGTCGCGACCGTGTTATTATTCGATGTTCTCACTCTCGTCAGTTTCCCGCTTTTGGGCGAACTGTTAGGCCTCTCGTCGGTCGAATTCGGTGTTTGGGCTGGCGTTAGTATGTACAGCACGGGTCCTGTCGCCGCCGCTGGGTTCGCCTTTTCTGAGGCGGCTGGTCGGTGGGCGATGATCACGAAACTGACGCGAAACGCTTTCATCGGGATTGCTGTCGTGCTCTACTCGGTAGCCTACACTCGAGCGAACACCACTAAGGCTGGAGTCTCGCGGCTTCAGACCGTCTGGGAGAAATTCCCGAAATTCGTGTTCGGCTTCGTCGGTGTGGTGATACTAGTGAACAGCGGTGTGTTCTCGGCGGCACAAGTTCTCGCGCTCGAACATTCGTACCGCTGGCTGTTCCTGTTCGCATTCGTCGGTCTTGGAATGGAACTGAACCTCACCAGAATGCGTGACACTGGCGTGAAACCAATCATAGTGGTGCTGCTCAGTCTTGTTGCCACCAGTGTGGTCTCCCTCTTGTTCGTTCGAGGATTCCTGTGACTGACTCCTACATACCTCATGCTGTCCCGTCATATTGCATTCCGTCTCGTCCGATTCTGCCTCAATTTCATCTGACCGTAATCTCACAAAACTCGTGCGATGGGGCCGACGGTATGACTCTCGACCTGATGCGCTCGGCGGGTCGACTCAAGATCGAGACAGATGAGTAATTGTGGGTTTCCTGCGTCTTTGCAAGGGCGCTGCGGTGAGAGACGGTCGCGGTCAGTGAGACCGCAGCCTCGACCACGTGGCGTGGGCTGCTCGAATCGAATTCGGTATTAGCTCAGGGGAGACGTCTAGCGGACGGGATCGTACAGTTGGGATTCGTGTTTGAGCGAATCGGTGCTGATATCATCAACGCTGTCGAGTCCGGCCAATCCCATCGTCAAATCAAGCTCCGCGATGAAGTTCTCGAGAACCGAGTGGACCCCGTTTGCTCCGTCGACGGCCAATCCGTACGCGTACGGCCGGCCCAAGAGCACGTTGTCTGCTCCCAGCGCCAACGCCTTGTACGCGTCAGCAGCGTGTCGAACGCCGCTGTCAAACGTGATGGGCACCTCGCCGTCGACCTCGTCAGCGACGGCCGGCAGTGCTTCGAACGCCGTGATAGAGCCGTCAACCTGTCGACCGCCGTGCGTCGAGACGCCGATTGCGTCGGCGCCGTGTTCGATAGCGAGACGGGCATCTCGCGGGTCGAGAATTCCCTTGATGACGACGGGCAGGTCAGTGTTGTCGTGGACGAACTGGAGGTCATCCCAGGTGAGGCTGGAATCGCCGAATATATCGAGGAAGTGTTCGACGGCGGCCTCGGGGTTCTCTTCGGGGGGCTCGTCTAGTTGCGACCGGAACTCCGGATCCGAGAAGTAATTTGCTACGCCCTCTTGCTCGAGGAATGGGTAATATCCCTTCTCGATCAGTCGCTCACGCCACCCGAGTATTGGCGCGTCTACGGTAACGACAATGGCATCGTATCCGGCGTCTTCCGCGCGGTGTAGGAAACTCTTCGCAATCGCCTCGTTCGATGACCAGTAGAACTGGAACATTTTCGGCGTGTCACCCATCTCCTCGGAGACGTCTTCCATGGTGAACGAGGACAGCGAACTGAGCGACAGCGGAACATCGAGTTCGGACGCCGCTGCAGCGGTACCGAGTTCCGCCTGCTCGTGAAGGAGCGACTGGACGCCCAGTGGCGTCAGCGTGATCGGGAACGACTGATTGCGGTCCAGAAAGTCGGTACTCAGATCCCGCTCGGCGACGCCGCGGAGCATCCGCGGGACGATCCGCCAGTCAGAGAAGTCTTTGTTGCGCTCGAACGTCTCCTCACTGCCCGCCCCACCGTGGACGTAGGCGCGTCCCTCAGGGCTCATCGAGGCGTGAGCCTCCTCTCGCAGGTCCTCGAACGACACTGGAAGATCCGTCGACTCGTCTTCCAGCATTCCCTCTCGGTAAATCTCATTGACAACCTCTGCGCCAAACCTGCTAGATTTCGACATACTACACTCTACATATCCCCAGTAATTATTGATTGTTGTTTTACCATTAACAATTCAGGCGAAAAAAACGGCAGACGGCGCGTGCGGAGTTTCGGACCCGGCCGGTGGCGAGCCACTCACTTCCCGTAGTAGCCTGTTGCAGATCTCCGTGGTCTCTCTTGGGTCGGAGCCGTTCGCGGCAGGGTTGGCTTTTGTCGTCTGATACAACACTTCACCGCTCGGTTTCACTGTGTTCGGATAGCAAAAGGAGCCCAGTGACGAGAACTCGTGTATGACGGCAACAGCCAGCGGGTGACTCTCCCGGACTCGTGTGAGATGTTAGGGGGTGACAGTACAGATTCTCGTGTCGGAGGGAAGTATCCGGCCTGACAGTCGGGAGTTGCAGTGTTCATGCTGAGAAAAGCCAGGAGGTCACATTGCGAGCCACTGATATGGCCGTACACGAGTGTCTGCTTGCATGGTGAAGCCCACGGCGTTCGTCACGGGAGCGAGCCAAGGTATCGGCCAAGAGATTGCGCTCCGTCTCGCAGACGACGGATACAACGTCGCGATTGCCGCCCGAAGCGACGGGATCTACGAGACTGCCGAGCGTATCGGCGCCGCGGAATCGACACTCGCTGTCGAGACAGATGTCACCGATGAGACATCGGTACGTGAGAGTCTGGACCAGACGGTCGCTGAGTTCGGCGGTCTCGATTGTGTCGTCAACAATGCCGGTATCGCCGGCCCGACCGCCCCGATCGAAGATGTCGAGCTGTCTGAGTGGGACCGAACGATGGGGGTCAACGTGACGGGGATGTTTCTGACGACCAAACACGCAGTCGCGCCGCTACGGGAGAGTAGCCGGGGATCAATCGTCAATATTTCTTCAATCTCGGGGAAACGGCCACTCGAGAATCGCACGCCGTACACCGCCTCGAAGATGGCCGTGCTCGGGCTCACCCGGACACTGGCGTTCGAACTTGGCGATGACGGGGTGACCGTGAACGCAATCTGCCCGGGAGCCACTCGTGGGCCCCGGATCGAGGATGTCATCGCAAAGCAGGCCGAACAGACGGGAGCGGATTATGAGACGGCCAAACAGCAGTTGTTCACTGACGACACGGCGCTGGGCACGCTCGTCGAGGCAGAAGATATTGCGAATACGGTGAGTTACCTTGCCAGCGAACAAGGCCGTCACGTCACCGCCCAGGACATCAGCGTCGACGCTGGGTCGACGTGGTATTGAGCCCAAGACCACCTGCCCACCAGACAGACTGGTCTCCCGATTCTGGATTCAGCAGGGCCGGGTCAGATGTCGGCGTTCACCGACCGATTGAGTACAATACGCTCCCCGACTCGCATCAGTTGAATATGATTTCGAGCCAATAACCGGTGGCTCTTGCTGCCGATCGCCGTTTCAGCGACCGTGAGAGAACCAGCGCCGGAACTGAGACGTGACACCGAAGACTTCCAGACGGCCTCCCATCAACAGTTTAAGCTATTTAACTCGGCTCTCACATTGTACCAGCGAATGCCGAACTCATATGAATATCTGAAAGAAGCAGCAGACGCGTCGCTGGAGATTCCCAGAGATGTTACCGACGCCGTTCGTGACATAGTCGATACTGTTCGAGACGACGGTGACGAGGGAGTGCGGGAACTGACGGAGAAATTCGACGGTGTGCAGCGGGAGAACCTGCGGGTTACCGCAGACGAAATCGCGGCCGCCGAAGAAACGCTCAGCGAGGGTGACCGGCGGACGATCCGGAACACGATCGAGAACGTCCGTGAGTTCCACCAGGAGCAGTTCGCGAATCTCGACGGCTTCGAGAGAGAATTCCAGGACGGCATCACTCTCGGAACGCGACTGATGCCTGTTGAGCGAGCCGGCGTGTACGTGCCTGGGGGTCGGCACCCACTGGTCGCGGCGCCGGCTATGACGATCGTCCCGGCAATCGTCGCGGGCGTCGAGGAGGTTATCGCGTGTGCGCCGCCGGGGCCGGATGGCCTCCCCGATCCGGCACAGTTGTACGCCATGGATCAGGCTGGCGCCGACGATATCTACGTCGCCGGCGGCGCCCAGGCCATCAGTGCTATGGCATACGGGACTGAAACCATTCCTGGAGTCAACAAGATCACCGGTCCGGGTAATATCTACGTCATCGAGGCAAAGCGACAGGCGTTCGGCCAGGTTGGAATCGACTTTCTCGCCGGTCCGACAGAGGTATTGATCATCTGTAACGACACGAGCGACCCCGAGATGGTGGCGACGGATTTGCTCGCTCAGGCAGAACACGATCCTCGGTCACGCCCGATCCTGGTCGGGACCGACCGCGAGACGATTGATGCCACTCTCGATGCGATGGACGCCCAGTTCCCGACGCTGCGCACGGAAGATGTCGCCCGCCAGGCCTGGGACGAAAATGGAGAGATCGTGCTGGCCGACGACCTGTCGACAGCGGCTGATGTCGCCAACGAGTACGCGATCGAGCACCTCCAGGTAATGATCGACGACCCCCGGCAACTCATGGACCAACTCCGGGATTATGGTTCCCTGTTCCTCGGTCATCACGCCCCTGTGGTCTTTGGAGACAAAGCCGTCGGCACTGACCATACCTTGCCGACGCTCGAAGTGGCCGACTACAGCGGTGGTGTCAACGTGACCACGTATCTCCGTGTCCTCACGCACCAACACCTCACCGCCGAAGGTGCCGACGCGATCGCTCCCTGGGCCGCGAAAATCTGTGAACTCGAGGGCACCCACGCACACCAGATCTCTGCCGAGAAACGCATCATCACCGATGACGGCCGAGACCTCTCCCGGGATATCGACCTCGACACGGGCAGTGATCTTGAGCTCTGAAATCCACAGGCGATTCAAATCGAGTGCTTCGAGGCGTGATCCTGGGGCAGTTCATCCGCGTCACTCGACCGATATCACGACCACAATTTGGATTGTTCACTGTCGAGACCTCGCCTGGCGTGTCTTGGGTCCGCCACCTGCCGAGTCCAGACGGAGAGTGCCACACCAGTCGTGACCACACGAGCCGACATCACACCCGTTGAGTCGCCATAAGACAGCGTCACACCGGCTGAGATGACAGAGCCTGGCTGTCCACCCACCGAAAAATGACACATCGCCTTTGCTCCTTAGAAGCTATTTCAGACGTCGATCACCGAGCAGATTTTCAGGTGTGTGAGATACGAGTCGTACGGCTCCCCGCAGATGGGGCAGGCGCTGTCGTCCGGCTCAAGCCCGGTATCGCTGGTGTGGTCGGTGTATTGGCTGGCAACCCACTCTCCAAAGTCGTCGACGAGACGCTTTTCACCGCTGTCAGTGTCGATGATGATATCTCCGCGGTGTTGGTGAACAACTTCGTACGTCTGCCCGTCGACTTCGTGAGTGGTTCTGTGACTCATCGGTGGACGGTGAGGTCGAATCGAGTAACACCAGTGTGCCCCGGTTGGCTCTCTAGACCCGATCTGAGCCGGTCGCGTCTCGCCAGCCAGAGTGTTGTGGCCGTGGTGCCGGTTAGTGATCGGTAGCCTGGCGGACCCACTGCCACCGTCTCAGGCACATCTCCCCACCGGCCAACCGAGACATGCCCCAACTCCATACTGTACACACGAGCTACATCGACATATTCCCTCGGTCAAACGAGGTTTCGGTCGACGCCACTCGAAGGCCACCTATTACATCCGCTTTTCAGGCTACTCGTCTCGTGCTGTCTGGTCTGACTCAGAGTTGCCCTGGCCTTGAGTCGCCCCAATTCAGACTTGCCACGGCCTGTACACTGGCCATTCGGGTCATTCTCCGGCCATATAGACTACCTGCACTGCCGATCCAACGTCGTACCACGACGTGGGGAGGATGGACTCCCTGAGGCCCCACTCTGTCGCGAACTCGTGGATGCTGTGCCAGGAGTCCTGTGCGGGAGTTCCCGACTGTAATCGGCCCATCGAGTCTGGTATCACGTGTATCGAGTACACTGCAGGCCCGGTGTCATCCACCCACAGCGTCGCGTTCTCGGCACATGGCGGAGAGTGTGGGAGTTCCTGGTCCTGGGTGTCAGACGTGTGAGGGCAGCTATCTGCATCCGCAATCAGTCGGCCGATGCACGCTTTGTCTGCCGGGTTCTCCAGATCAAACGTCTGAACGAAGCGCTCTCGCTGGTGTGCAGACATAATGGCGGCCAGGGCCCGCCAGATATCGGCCCACTCTGGATCGGCTGGGTCGTGGTCCATGTAGTCGGTAACCGCTTGGCGAAGCTGCTGGTATTCAGCCCATGGTGGAGGCTCGAAGTGAGCGGGGCTCGGTCGCTCGTCTCGACTCAGCCGGCTATCATCACTCATACAATCAATATCTCACGGAGAAACTAGTGTCTTGTATCCCACGACGTCACCAGCGACAGTCAGTTCTCAGCAATCAGGGGACAGAAACTTGAGGAGAACGGCCGCCGTTCGCGGCGGGGAGACCGTCAGCCGATATCACCCTCGAGAGTCATCAGAGACTTATCGCTCCTGTTCGTATGCATCGAATGACTCGTGTTCGGGCGATTCGCACAGTGGCTGCGTGAAAGGGACACACCAGACAACCGGACCACCGTCTCTGCGGTAATCGCGAATCTGATTCCCGTCGTCGGCACGGTTGCGTTCGGATGGAGTCTGGTCAATCTGGTGTTGATCTACCTCGTCGAACTCACCGTAATGGCGCTCGTGTACTCGACGATCGCGTTGTTCGCGACACAACCGGTTGAGGAGGCGCAGCTCTCCAGAGTAATGGGATACGATGATGAGGCGTCTCTTGATGCGGACCGATGGCAGGGAGACGCGACCCCGATTCGACTCACCGCTCGACTTCCCCCGGTGTACGCGCGGAATATCCAGTTCGTCACGCGGACGCTCGTCATTTTCCCGATTCTCGCGGGCGTCGGCTACACACTGTTCGAACAACTACTCGGTCAGTACCCCGCGGTAACCCCGACTCTGGGAGTTGCGACTCTCAGTGTCTGTGCCGGCCAGATCAGACACGCGTGGCGCCACTGGATTGCCGACAGTGCGTACACGGACCACTCGCCCGCGGCGATCATCGCGACGTCACACGAACTGTTCGGACTGTACGCACTCGTACTGGCCGTGGTCGTCCCCTCTGTCACGGTGGTGGTGATCGCGCTTGCGCTCGGAGGCATAGCCACTCGGGCGCTCCTCCTCCCGTACTTGCTGCCGATTGCGCTCGCGAAGACGTATTTTGAGTGAACCCACCACGGGGTCAAGCCAAAGGGCGATTGTGTTGTACCGCTTGGACGACTGATAGCGGTCGACACCAGTTCGTACGCACTGATCTCGGCTTGACATGCGGAGTGACGGTTCACAGTCGGTGTGCATGTGCGAGAGATGGTCGGACCGCTGATCACATCGCTCCCGACAGATGAATCAGATCTGCGCTCCAGTCGGGACTACGTTAACACGCTGGACTCGGAGTGACTACTGACCGCCGGGCCCGTGTGTCTGATACGTGGTGGGGCTGTGCACACGGTATGGTCGAGCATCAGGACCGAACGGTCGTGGCGTGCGTTCTCGCTGGAGGATCCGGAACGCGGCTCTACCCAGCGAGTCGACCCTCGCGACCGAAACCACTGTTATCCTTCGAGGGTGATCGCTCGCTCGTCGAAGACACTCTTGCCCGGGTGGGATTCGCCGACGAGACAGTGCTTCTCACGCATGAACGGCTCCAGGATGATATGTCAGCAGTCACTGAGGAGGCCGAGGTCATCACCGAACCCACTGGCAAAGATACCGGCCCGGCACTGTCGTACGTCACGTGGGAGATTCGCCAGCGATTCGGGGACGCGATTGTCGTCGTGCTCCCCAGTGACCACCACGTTTCAGACCCCGAAGCGTTCTCTGAGGCGGCGGAAACAGCCGCAGGTGCTGCCCGAGAGGGCAGTCTCGTCACGCTCGGAGTGACACCCACCAGACCAGCCACGGAGTACGGATATATCCAGCCGGTATCTCCGACAGAAGACGATTCTGTTCCAGGACACATGCCAGTCGACGAATTCACCGAGAAACCTGACGAGACGGCCGCGCGGTCGCTGATAGATTCCGGTGCGCTGTGGAATGCGGGCGTATTCGCGTGGACACCCGAGACCTTCTTTGCACAAACGGATGGAACCGCTCTCGAGCCGATGGTTACAGAGCTTCGCGCAGGGAATGTGGACGCCGCCTACGACGCCGTCGAGCCAATCAGCATCGACCACG
>KI543234.1:165529-183781 GCA_000496235.1 uncultured archaeon A07HR60 | reverse complement strand
GGACTGACACGCCAATGCTGTTCGGGGAGAAGAGCCCAATCGACGCTGACTCACTGGCCGTGCGGCCCCGAGACCGACTTCGCGATGAGACGGCGCCGATAGGAGAACGACTTTGCCGGTTGGCCATGATGAGCAGGTGTGTTCGGAACGAGCGGTATTCGCGGCCCGGTTGGAGAAGCGGTGACCGCAGAGCTAGCATTGTCTGTCGGTCGCGCCCTCGGGGTCGATACTGACTCGGTCGTTATCGGCCGGGACGCCCGGGATTCGGGCCGTGCCTTGAGCCACGCACTGGCCGCGGGGCTGATGGAATCTGGGACCGATGTAATCGATCTGGGAGTCGTGGCAACCCCGACTGCGGCCCGGACGGTCGGCCGTGTGGGAGCTGACGCAGGCGCCGTCGTCACCGCTTCGCACAATCCACCACAGGATAACGGATTGAAGTTGTGGTCGCCGTCTGGACAGGCGTTCGACGAAGAGCGACGCTCGATCATCGCGGATCGAATGGCCGAACAGACGATCGAGTTGGCCCCATGGGACGGCCACGGTGAGCGGAGCGCAGATGTATCAGCTGTGAACGCCCACCAGCGCGCACTCGTGGAGGCGGGCCAACAGTGGTTCGAGACAGAATCACGGTCTGGAGACGACGTTTCAGTCGTCGTCGACGTGGGAAACGGCACCGGGGGGGTCACCGTCGACGCGCTCCGCGCACTGGACGTTTCAGTCGAGACGCTCAACGGACGCCCCGATGGCCGATTCCCTGCACGGCCGAGCGAGCCGACGGCAGATACCTGTGAATCGCTCGCCCGATTCGTCCAAGCTGGGGACGCCGACCTCGGGGTCGCCCACGACGGTGATGCCGACCGGATGATGGCAGTCGATGAGACTGGCACGTTTGTTCCCGGTGACCTCCTGCTGGCTACCTTTGCTCACGAAATCGCCGGAGACGGTGATCGGGTCGCAGCCCCCGTAGATACCAGCCTCGCTGTGGACGACGCGCTCGCGGACGTCGGTGCGGAACTCGTCCACACCTCCGTTGGGGACGTATTCGTGGCTGAAAAAACCAGACAAGAGGGCGTCGTCTTCGGCGGAGAGCCATCGGGTGCCTGGATCTTCCCCAGCGAGACCCTCTGTCCCGACGGTCCACTCGCGGCTGTCCGGTTGGCGATTCTGGCCGCGGCTCAGCCACTGTCCGAGCGTGTCGCATCATTCGAACCGTATCCAATCCGTCGGACGAGTATCGAGACCACCGCGAAAACAGCAGTGATGGAAGCCGTCCACGCCGACTCGACAGCAATCACAGGGGCAGTCACGACACTGGACGGGGTGCGGGTCTCGAGAGACGAGGGGTGGTTCCTCATTCGAGCAAGCGGCACACAACCGTTGGTCCGCCTCACTGCAGAGGCGCGTGACGACACGACGACGGACCAGTTGTTCGAGGAGGCACACGCACTAGTCACGGCCGCCGTCGACCGGACCGAAAGTTGAGAAGACACGCACCCCAGTCCACGCCGCTATCGAACGGACTAGGAGTCGAGGAATCGCCCAAACCCGCAGACGGCTCCGGGATGCCGGTTCACTGCACGGTCCCGTTTAGTTTGAAAAGCCCACAGCTCTACGGGTTACCGTCTCCCGGGGGTGAGCCTTACACTCGTTTGGATTGATGACAACCGTACGATACCTCGACTACGACGTAATCGAGCGCCGCGAGTGGTCTCTAGACGATGATGATCTGTTCGAGCGGGCACGTGAGGCGGGACTCGAAGACACAGAATTCGGGAGTCTCACAGTCGAAGACGAGACAATATTCGAGGCGACACAGCGGGTGGGTCTCGACTGGCCGGTCGCCTGCGGCGTTGGTGCGTGCACGAACTGCGCTGCGGTCGTCACCACTGGACAAGTAACGATGGAAGATCAGGATATTCTCACAGACGAAGAAGTATCAGCAGGGATCAGGCTGACCTGTATCGGTCGCCCAGAAACCGAAGAAGTCGAATTAGTGTTCAATGCGAAGCAGCTCCCGTCACTCCAGGACAGACTCATCGACTGATACCACTCGGTGAAGTGGGTCGGTTCAGGGCCAAACGGATCCCCCCGTCTGCAGACGCCAGAGGAACTCGATTGGTTCCCGGAGGGGCGATTGGAGCAGTCCTACTCTGGCCACCGTTCGACTCAAATTTCACCGAAACGAGCATTGTCTCTCTGGACTGGACCGAACTAGAGTGGGCGACCGGAATCTGGACGAAACGTGACCACCTTTCGCGACCCGTATTGTGGACATGACCGACCAATCGAGCTGCTGTGCTGATAAACCTATTTTGGTTACATTGAGGAAAAAATCAATTGTAGTAAGTTACATACTCGAGGAGTATTTTCTATCACACGAGTATGCGTCCCCACTCTCGGCGGTCAGTTCTTGCCGCAGTGTCTGGGGGCGTGGTGGGTAGCGCTGCGGGGTGTCTTGGAGGGAGAAAGTCAGTTTCAGTGCTTTCTGCCGGGAGTCTTGCAGTGGTGCTCGATGACCACGTGGGACGCCGGTTTAGCCAGCAGACCGGAACGGCATTTCATGGGGAATACTATGGTTCGAAGGCAGTGATGCGGATGGTCGAAGACGGACAGAAGTCTCCCGATGTCGTGATTAGCGCCGACCGGGAGTTGTTGCGCGACCGACTCTACGGTGCGCACACGAGTTGGGACGTCGCGTTCGGGTCGAATTCGCTCGGGATCGCTTACTCGCCGACCACACAGATCGGTGAGCGGCTTGACGCGGGTCAGCCGTGGTACGAGGTCATCGCTGAGGCAGCCAAGGGAGACATTGCCATCAGCGATCCCAAACTCGACCCGCTCGGGTACCGGGCGATACAGGCGTTACGACTGGCCGAAGATGTCCACGAGTTGGACGGCTTCGCCGACCAGATCACAGCCACGGCGTATCGAGAGCCAGAGGAACCGCGTCTGCTTGGCGGCGTGGACACGGGCAAGCGTGCGGCTGCTATCGCCTATCGGAATATGGCCCTTGATCACGGGCTCTCGTTTCGGGAATTTCCCGATCGATACAATTTCTCGAATCCAGCGTACGCGGACTATTATGCCACTGTGTCGTACACGACCGCCGACGGGTACACGGCGAAGGGTGCACCTATTGTCTACGGGGCGACAGTGCTCGACGGTGCGACCGAGCCCGCGAGTAGCAGACGATTCGTCACCGCGCTGGCGAACTCAAGCGGCCTGCTCGAAGAGAATGGGCTCACCGTGAGCGGATTTCCGACCGTGCACGGAACGGCTCCTGAGGGGGTAATCGGGAAATGAGTGTCACGCGCCAACTGTCACAGACGATTGCTACCCGCACCGTGACACGACTGCTCATCCCGGGCCTTCTCGGAAGCCTGTTGGTCGTGTATTTCGCGGTTCCGTTCTTGTCGTTTCTCGGCCGAACCGGATCTGCAGAGACAGTCGACGCGCTCAGCCGGCCGGCCACCCAGATTGCGATCCGCAATTCACTGCTCACGGCCCCAGTCTCCACGGCAATCGCGACCGTGTTGGGCGTGCCACTGGCGTATACGCTAGCTCGCGGGTCCTTCCGCGGGAAACGCGTTATTGAGGCGGTTGTCGTGTTTCCACTGATCGTCCCGCCAGTGGTCGGGGGGGCGATGCTACTCACGGCTGTCGGCAGGTTCACACCAATCGGGGCGGCCGCAATGACGATTGGTGTCCCACTCACCGACAGTCTGGTGGGCGTGATTCTGGCCCAGACGTTCGTTGCCGCGCCGTTCGTGGTGATCACGGCTCGTGCCGGATTCGCCGCCGTCGACGAGCGGTTAGAGCAGGCCTCACGGTCGCTGGGATACGGTCCACTTGCGACGTTTTGGAATGTCTCTATCCCACTGGCACGCGGGGCGATTCTCGCTGGGGTTGTGCTCACGTTCGCCCGGGCTATCGGCGAGTTTGGAGCGACGATGATGGTTGCGTACAATCCCCGGACGATGCCGACCCGTATCTGGGTCGATTTCATCTCCGGCGGCATCGACGCGATCGCCCCGCTGGCGTTTGCCCTGCTAGGAGTGACCCTGCTCGTGGTGGCGGCGATCCAACGACTCGCCCGAATCCCGACGGTGATCGAACGGTAATGCTCACACTCGACGGCGTCTCCCACCAGTATGGATCAGAACCAGCGCTTGAGGACGTGTCTTTCTCTCTGGACGACGGAGAGCTGGTCGGGCTACTCGGGCCGAGTGGCTGCGGGAAGACGACCGTCGTGCAGGCTGTCGCCGGTCATCTCACCCCCACCGCGGGGTGCGTGCGACTGCGCGGGGCTGACGTTACGACTATGCCACCAGAAGAGCGACACGTTGGCGTCGTTTTCCAGCGATCGACGCTGTACCCCCACATGACCGTCGGCGAAAATGTCGCGTACGGACTGACAGCCTGCGAGACCACTGACACGGACCGAGCCCAAACCGTCGCCGAGTATCTCGAACTGGTTGGGCTCGCCGGCCGGCACGATTCTCACCCCGACGAATTGAGTGGCGGACAGCGCCGCCGAGTCGAACTCGCACGGGCGTTGGCCCCAGAGCCGGACGTGCTTCTGCTTGATGAGCCGCTGTCGGCACTGGACAGACCACTCCGGAGTCAGTTGCGAAACGCAATCGCTCGGATCCAGAAGGAGACGAAAGTAACCACGCTGTTCGTCACCCACGACCAGGAGGAAGCGATGTCGCTCGCAGAGCGACTCATCATCCTGAACGACGGGGCCATCTCTGCGATGGGACACCCGCGCCGGCTTTATGAGTCACCACCGAACCGATTTGTAGCATCGTTTCTCGGACGGTCGAACGTGATTTCGGCGACAGTCGTGAAACTGGATCCGCTCACCCTCGAGATCGGCGAGACTGTCATGGAGATTACTGGACACTCACAGACGGATCTCTGCCGCGGTGACGACCTGCGCGTCCACACCCGGCCCGCCGACACCGCGATACTGGCTGCAGACGCTGCCGACACCACTGTCAGGCTCCCTGGAACCGTGGCCTCGGTCACTGATATCGGCAGCCGATACGACGTGAGAGTCCGCCTTTCGTCGGGAGAAGAGGTGACAATCGAGCGGGAGCAGTCGCCACCCGGGGTTGACGAGCAGGTGACGATTGGAATTGCAGAAACGGATTTGTCCGTATTCTCGGGTGAAAATGGATTCCGTCGGTGATGATTCGTTGTACGGCGGTTTGACGGCTGTTCTCAGATATTCAGGATACCCGAAAAGAGTGTCACGGCCGAGCCTTCCCGGGTGCAGTCGATCACTCCTCGGTAAACAGGGCGTCTAGCGTGTCGTCTTCGAGGAGACCGAACCCAATAGCGGTAATCGCAGTCCCACCCTCCAGGACGGTGCCGGGAAGAGAGAGGGCGGGTTCGGTGCCACCCGTCGGAACGACCTCGAGATCGTACTCGCCGGAGTCAACCGGGACGTATCCGCTCGTTTCGCGGAAGCCAATTTCCTCACACAACACTGGCCCACCACCGGTTACCCGGACGTTCACCGCGGGCGCGTCCGGTGATACGTGAATGAACCGGGCGTGCGTCTGGTCACCGGCAATTTCGCCTGGCTCGTCGACGAAGACGCTGCATTTGAGCGTTTCCTCGCCTACCAGACCCGTCGCAAACGCTGAGTAACTGGTTCCTTCCTCGATTTCCAGCTGGATATCGAGAACTGTGTCTTCGGTTCCGGTCGGTGCGACCGTTACCTCGTGGGTGCCTCCCGGCAATTCCGCGTATTCTGTCACCTCTTCGAAGGCCAGATCTTTGAATACAACATCGCCGTTGACTCGCACGTCGACGTTCGGTGCATCAGGGCTGAAATGCCCAACTCGGACAGTTGTTTCGTCAGACACTGTATCTAAATTTGGGTCCAGATTGAACATAAATCATTCACTGATGCACAGAAAGCGACACTGAAGCCGCGTGTGATAGTCGAGAAACCCCATAGGAAAGTTGAGCGGCTGGTGACACCAGTTAGAACCAGGATTCTGGAGACGACGATTCGAAACACGTCCATAATGGCGCCCGATTCGGAGCCGAGTCCAGGGTGGCAGGTGACTCTCCGCTCACCTTCGGAGCGGTTGCACACATACCGCGTGGCGATCGCTCTCAGGTGGTGAAGTGCGACCACCTGGTTGGCCTGGGAAACCGCCCAGTCAGCCTCTGAGAGCCACCCAGTTAGTCAAAATCCGTCGATAAATCCTCGCGAGCGATCCGGCCAGTTACTGGGGCTTGTCAAGTCAGTCACTGCTGTGACCGGGGCGGGTGCGAAAACTCAGTTACTCGTCGAATCCGCCGTGGTGGAGGATCTCGTCCATCGGCTTTCGGCCCTTCGGGAATTCACGTTCTTGAAGCTCATCGGGCAGCGACTCGGCGGGGGCACGCTCGCCAATCGCGATCATACACTCGACGTCGTAGTCGTCTGGGACATCGAGTTCGTCTGCGGCGGCCTCGTAGTCGAATCCTTGCATCGCGTGGGCGACGAGTTCGCGCCGCGAGGCTTCCAGTGCGAGATTCTGCCACGCCGCGCCGGCGTCGAACGAGTGGGTACGGGCCGGTTCCCCGTTGTGGTCGAACGTCGGCTTGGTCACGAGAGTGACGAGCACGGCCGCATCCTTGGTCCAGGAGCGGTTTGCCTCATTGAGTAGTTCCGAGAACTGCTCGAATTCCTCGTCGTCCTGCGTAGCGTACAGGAACCGCCAATGCTGGTTGTTGTACGAAGACGGCGCCCATCGTGCAGCCTCGAAAAGCGGCAGATACTGGTCTTCGTCCAGCGGCTCACCAGTCATCGCCCTCGGTGACCATCGGTTCACCAGAAGCGGCTCGACATCTTCTTCTGGAGTTCTGTGCTCTGCAACTTCTTCTCGGAGTTGCTCCATACCTGTGTTCACACGACGGCCACACAAATCCCCAGCGAAATCACGCAGTGAAAACGCGTTACGGCACAACAATTACCATGCCAATCGATATCGTGGTCGTGCTGACCGAGAGCCATTGACAACTCTGCCGACGAATTCGCCGGCAGGGACACGTCTCAGGAAGCGGGTTACTTTATGACCCGCAGCATGATGGGAATATCGTGTCATCTCGTCCGGTATCGACTGTCGTTTTGATCTGTGTCGTCGTGGGGATGGTATTGCTTGCCGGATGTGGAGGTGCCGTCTCGGATGGATCGACGGCACCCGAGACAGCCGCCGCCCAGACGGACGACCCTGGCGAGGGTGGCTCATCCTCATCGACACCAACACCGACACAGACGCCCGCGATGTCCACGGGTGAGTCACCGGCAAACGGGACACTCGAGATACACTTCATCAACGTGGGACAGTCGGTGAGCACACTCGTGGTGAGCCCCGAGGGCGAGACGATGCTCGTGGATACCGGTCACTACAATGACGATGGCGAGTACGTACTAGAGTATCTGCGATCTCAGGGTATCGATCGGATCGATTATCTCGTCACTTCACACAACGATGCCGATCACATCGGGGGGAACGCCGCGATTATCGAATATTACGAGACGGCTGCCGACGGGATTGGAGCCGTCTACGACCCGGGAATCGCAGCGAGCACACAGACGTACAGCGAGTATCTCGACGCGGTCGAGACCCACGACGTGACGCTGTATGAGACGCGAGAGGGCGACGATATTGGAGTCGCAGGCGTTGACGTGAGCGTGTTCGGTCCGCCAGACCCGTATCTCGAGGGTGAGGCTCGCAACGAGAACAGTATCGTGTTGAAACTCACCTACGGCCAGACCAGTTTCCTCCTGTC
The DNA here is from genome assembly GCA_000496235.1 of uncultured archaeon A07HR60. GTDB lineage: Archaea > Halobacteriota > Halobacteria > Halobacteriales > Haloferacaceae > J07HR59. The sequence continues at coordinate 175,981 of KI543234.1, read as the reverse complement.
CGGTGACGCCGAAGACGATCAAGAAGCGTATCTCGTGGAGCAATACGGCCAGCGACTCCAATCGACGGTGCTGAAAGCCGGCCATCACGGGTCTGCGAGTTCCTCGAGTGACGAGTTGTTGAACAGTGCTTCCCCGGAGGCAGTGATCGTCTCCAGCGGGTACGATAACCGGTACGATCACCCCGCCAGGACAGTCCTTCAGCGACTCGGCGACCAGGGTGGACAGACCTACTGGACTGGTACCCACGGTGATATACTGCTAGTGAGTGATGGACAGTCGGTGTCTGTACGGACCCAGTACGCTGCGCCGTCTACCGCGATGAGTCTCCGTGACGGCGACCCTGCTCGCGTCGGGACAACCGGTGTCTTGACCGAGCGGGCGGTTCTGGGCGGCGATGAAACCCTCACGCCGACGGCGACTCCAGTGACTGACGGTGGCACCTCGACACCCGCTGCGGGCGAGTTATCAATCGTGGAGATTCACGCCGATGCCGCCGGCGACGAGCGGACGAATCTCGGTGATGAGTACCTCGTCTTCGAGAACACCGGTGGTGACACTCTCGAACTGTCGGGGTGGACGGTCGCCGACGAGGCCGGTCGGACGTACACCGTTCCCGCGGGAATCAGCCTGGAGCCAGGTGAGACGCTCACTCTCCATACCGGGGCCGGACAGACACGAGTACCGACGTGTATTGGGGGTCGGCTCACCTGTCTGGAACAATGGCGGCGATACAGTGACTGTCCGTACCGCTGACGGATCACTCGTGTTGGAGGAGTCGTACTGATGACAGATCTGGGTGCTGTCGATGATGGTCGCTACACCGCCGTCGTGGATGCGGTCGAAGACGGCTCCGCGAGGGTGTTTATCGAGCAGGACGGCGAGGAAATTGGCGACACTGTCGTTGATGCCCCCACGTTACCCCCAGATTGTCGGCAAGCCGACGCCGTGCTCACGGTGGTGATCGTCGACGGGGAATTCACCGAGTTGGCTCACGATCCTGACCGAACCACCGCCCGCAAGCAGGATGCGCAGAATCGTTTCGACCGGCTCTCTTCGCGTCCGCCCGAGAACGAAGACACCTGACCTGGACGGCTATCACGTCCACAGAACCCGTGAACTGCCTCCTCACCGCACTCGAGTGTGAGAACACTGCTAACAATGCGTTAGTGGGTGGCCCCCGCGGTGAGAGTGATTCTCCCGATCGTCCTGTATTCATATCCCCCAATCCCCGGGTGAGAGTATTGCCGTATTGCGGGTCGGTGATAGTTCGTGGGCCCGACGGATTTCAACAACGAACTCACGTATCAGTCGTTCGAGAACAATGGTGATCTCGGCGTTTTCCACAGCCGTTACGAGGAGGCGGTCGAGTCGGTCCGGGCAGACTTCGGCGCGTTTCATCCACACCGGATCGGGGGCGAGACTGTTGAAACGGACGGCCGGTTTGCCGTGAACTCACCGGGTAATGTTAAGCTTCGTATCGGCGATTTCGCGCGAGCCGACGAGACCTGCATCGACACGGCAGTCGAGACAGCCGCGGCGACACAACAGATGTGGGAAGACCAGGAGCCATCTGCCCGCGCTAGAATCTTCACACGGGCGGCTAGGCTGCTTCGCGAGCGAAAATTCGAGTTCGCGGCCACTCTCTCGCTGGAAAACGGCAAAAATCGGACAGAAGCGATGGCCGATGTCGACGAGGCAATCGACTTTCTGGAGTTTTACAGCCACGAGCTAATGGGCTCAAACGGCTTCAGATTCGACACTGGCGAGCCGACACCCGGCCAGCACACGTCGAATCTTCTGCGCCCGTACGGCGTATTTGCGGTAATCGCGCCGTTCAATTTCCCAATCGCCATTCTGGTCGGTATGAGTGCTGGGGCGCTGCTGGCCGGCAATACGGTGGTTCTGAAGCCGGCCATGGAAACGCCGCTCGTGGCCCACAAGTATCTTGACGTGCTCGAAGAGGCGGGGATTCCTGACGGTGTTGTCAACCTCGTCACGGGTGACGGTCACGCGGCTGGCCAGCCACTCGTCGAACACGAGACTGTCGCCGGCGTCGTGTTCACTGGGTCACGGACCGTGGGGCTGGAGATTCAGCAGACGTTCCTGGAGTTAGGCAAACGGGGCCCCGTTATCGCGGAGCTCGGCGGCAAAAATCCAGTCATCGTCGGTGACACCGCTACTATTGAGGGGGCTGTCGAGGGTGTCACAAGGGCTGCCTTCTCATTCGGCGGCCAGAAGTGTTCTGCGACATCTCGGGTGTACGTACACGAAGCCGTCTACGAGGACTTCACAGACAGGCTGGTGTCGAACACCGAGCAACTGGCAATCGGCCATCCAACGTCTCGTGATACATTCGTCTCGCCACTGATATCGACAGCCGCGGTGGATCGATACGAAGAGATCACGCAGCAGGCCCAGATTGAGGGTCACATTCGGACAGGTGGATCCGTCGTGACGGACACAGACCTTCCCGAGGGGCGATACGTCGAACCGACCGTCGTGACCAATATTCCCCACGATCACGAACTCGCTCGGCACGAACACTTCGTGCCGTTCGTCACGGTTCATCCCGTGTCTACCTTCGAAGAGGGACTCAGGAAATCAAACGATACTGATTACGGCCTCTGTGCAGGGCTATTCTCTGAAGACGAGTCTGAAATCGACCGTTGGTTCGACGAAATCCAGGCGGGCATGTGCTACGTGAATCGGCGTCGAAGCGCCACGACCGGCGCGTTGGTGCAGGCGCAACCGTTCGGCGGATGGAAGTTTTCCGGCACCACCGGGAAATTCGCCGGTGGCTATCACTATCTTCAGCAGTTTATGCGCGAACAAAGTCGCACCCGCGTCAGGTAGACCTACAATTGGGGGTGACTGCTGGCGAAGACCAGCGAGTCGCGACTACACTGTAGAGCCGGCTCACCGAGTGGTTCGGAGTGACTTCGGGCTCACGTCTCCTGCCCCGGTGTCGTTGCAACCCATTTTCATGTGTTCACGCAGGACCCGGCTGGTCGGCATGACGCCGAGGATCTATCGTTGATGATGCAGTGTCACCGGGATACGCGATTATCTGGTATGATGTCCACGGTAGATTCAGTCCCGGTCGGCACGTCACAGGTGAAGTCGCGAAATATTGATTCTTCTCTATCGCCGTAGCAGGGATACGAACAATGTCACAAAGGGACGCGGAAACTACCAGTATATTCAAGACGGTGAAATCACGTGTCACACCAGCCGTGTCGCTCATCCTGTTGACCACACTCGTCGGTATACTCCTTTTGCCCCGATTACCCGCCGAGATGGCGATTCACTTCACGGCCGGTGGCAGCCCCAACCGATACGTCTCAAAATTGGTTGGGATTGTTGTCGTCCCGGCTGCGATGGCACTGGCGCTGGTTGCAGTCCGACTCGCGTATCAAGCTGACCCGCCGACGAATCCGGAGATCATGCCTGTCATGACGAACGGCATAATGGGGATGCTGTCGGTTACCCACGTCGCGGTATTACTGTGGAATCTCGGCTATCAGGTCTCAATCACTGCGCTGACCGTTGGGATCGTCGTCGGGAGTGTTGGATTGGCTGTGTATCCGGTAGTCCGGGAGCGTTCGTCGGCGCCAAATTGAGTGCAGACCCCGCCGCAGACCAGCGTGATCGCGAGGTGACACCCGACGCGATCCAGAGATGCGTCGCCGCCATCGCTGTGGGCAGCCATATCGGTACATGATGAGAGGTGATGCGAAACTCAGTTGTTTTGCAGAGAGACCGCGGGCCTCACGGGTCTCCTAGGATACGAGTGCCGCCATCGGTAGCGTCGAGCCACTCTGTGTGAGACACAGAGTACCTCACCTCGTCGTGGATATTATCGTCGAGATCCGTGATCGAGTTGCGGAGGTGGCCCTCACGGCGGCCCCCAAACTGCTCGATATACCTGGAAATGGCCTGCTCTGACGGTTCGTTATCGGGCAAATGACCCACCATGAACAACTCCAGATCGAGCCGGTCGAAGGCCAACTCCATCAGCGCGGCTGCTCGCTCGCCAGAGTAGCCGCGGCCCCAGAACCGTTTCCGCAGCCAGATCCCGGGAGACCCGACCTGACGGTCCCACTGCACCCGCAGTCCTGTGCACCCGGCGATATCGCCGGCTCCGTCTTCTCCCTCGCGGGGCCGGACGACGTAGCCAGCCACCTCTGCGTCCTCTCGCTGCTGGGCGCTTCGTTCGAGATACTCTCGGGTTTCCTTGATAGTCTCGTGTGGGCTCCACGACGTGTACTGTGTGACTTCCTCGATACCGGGGTCTGACGAACAAATCCGGTAGAACGTCTGCAAATCCACGTACTCCGAGGTAGAGGGCTCCAATCGGAGTCGTTCTGTTTCGATTGTCTCGGGGAACACAACTTAGCCTGGTGACTGGCCGGCAAAATAATTTCTTCCGGGTCCGTCGTGCGGGAATTCAATAGACGCCACTCGGCAGGCCTCATCGAGTTTCTCCCGAAAACGTGTCTCTGCATCACACTGGAACCCAATCGACAACCTCTCTCGAAACCTCGAGGCGCGTCACTCGGGAGACACATTCGAGTGGCGATACTCATGGATTTCAGCACGAATCGCCCGTCGCTTGATGAGAACGAACCCGGTGAAGATGATGACGAACCCGGCCGCTGTGGGGACGGTCAGCCCCTCTTCGAGGACTACCCAGCCCACCAGCGCAGCGAACACCGGAGCCACATAGGAAACGAGATTGATCTCGATCGGGCCAAGATTGTCGAGCAGAGTGAAATAGATCAAATAGCCAACTGCGCTAGCGACGACCGCCAGATAGCCGATTGCAAGAACCGATTCGGCGGTCCAGATCACCTCACCCGGCGACTCTCCCGCGACCACCGATCCAACGTGCATTATTCCGGCTCCGCCGAGCATGGCCCACGCCTCCATCGGTTCGATACGGATATTCGAGTCGATTGCCCGGGTGAGAACCGACCCGAGTGCGAACGACGCCGCAGCGAGAAAGACGGTTATCATCGGAATTGTCCGCCCGGCAAGTGGATTCGTCGGGTCTGGTTGTGCAAGGATAATCACCCCTGCAAATCCGAGCACCAGCCCAATCACGCCTGGTACCGCCAATCGTTCGTCGTCGAGTGCTATCCGGGCGAATCCGGTCGTCAACAGCGGTGATAACCCCACGATAATCGCCGCGATGGCGCTCGTCACGGCCGGATCTGTCTCCCCAATGAATAGCAGTGTGTGATATCCTGCGATAATGAGAACTGAACCGGTGGCCACAGTCGCGATACCGCTCCGTGTCCGGGGAAACGGGTCGTCTGTCACGTACGCTGCGTACGCGAGCATCAACAGCCCGGCAATATCGAACCGGAAGGCAGCAAACAGTATCGGGGGAAAATACTCGAGGCCTGCGTTGATCGCCACGAATGCCGAGCCCCACAACGCCGCCAACAGGAGAAACAGTCCAATCGTTCGATACTGTGTCACGCTACCAGTCTTCTCTGGACTGGAGAATACCTTTCGAAGCTAGTATATCCGCCGTGTCACGAGCCGGTTGATGGAGTCGTGTTGGCGTTTGCTGGCGGTTCTTGAGCCCAGACCAGCCCTCGGGGTTTGGACCTCGGAACTCGGGCCTGAATTCCAGCACTGAATCACCGACCCCGTGAGACCGGAAACTGATTCTGTACGTGTGCTACAGGGCGTGGTCCGAATCTGTTTGTGCATTGACTCGCTCAAACAGGGGTCTCGAAATTGCATTCGATGCTCGCTTCGGTCGCTGAGTCTCCGAGTCCGGTTTCACAGTTGGATATCACTCTCGAGTTTCACCTCACGAGTCCTAGAAACGACTGTGTGGAGTGAGCCTGGTAGCCAGAGCCAGATTTCGGAGGTCTGTCAGCTCTTTCAGGTGATCCGCCGGTAGCAGTGAGAGTCACTCCGTGAGTAGTCCAGCGGTCATCTCGCGGACGCGGTCGGCTTCGTCTTGGTTGATCTGATGGCCCATCCCCTCGTATATTCGGGTGTCGGTCTGCGCACCGAGTGACTCGAATACGTCGGCCGTCACGTGCACCCGCTGCTCGGGGATGTGTGGGTCTCGATCGCTGCAGCCCAGGAGTACTGGCATCTCCCCACAATCGCCGTCGAACTCGGTTGGGTCAATAGTGTCACCGATCAGGCCCCCGCTGAGCACCACTAACCCGCCGTACATAGCCGGATTCCGGGCGACGTACTCGCTGGCGAGACACGCCCCTTGTGAGAAGCCGCCGATGAGAACCCGTTCCGTCGGGACACCCTCGTCTACGGCCGCTGTGACGGCCCGGTCGATGGCTGCGAGACCGGACGTGCGCCCCGGCTCGTTCGAGTCGACCGGTTCGAGAAACGAGTTCGGATACCAGGTGTTGTTCTGCGCCTGTGGCGCCAGATACGCGACCTCCTCGACGGAGAACGCTTCCGCCGTCTGGAGGATACTCTCGGCTGTTGCGCCGCGGCCGTGTGCTAAGACGACCGCCGCATCAGCACTGGACAGTGGCTCGCCGGCAGTTCGAAGCTGACCGTCACCGTGTGGATCCGTCATGACCCCTCCTCACGACAGCGTAGCGACTGACTCGCATTCATACTCTATCAAATCCTCGGGTGAATAAAAACCGGCCGAAACCGGGCCTCCGGAGGACACTGGCATCTTTCTGGCTCTCCCTCCCCTGACCCGAAACTGCCAGGAACCCGGAGCCAGCATAGTCCGGCTGGCGAGGACTCGCTGTTCAGATACCGGCGACGGCGGATGCGAGCGCGTGGATCGGCGAGTACTCTCTTACTCTTGAGCGTCGACGACGGCGAGACCGGCCAGATTGACGATATCTTTCACTTCGTCGTCTCGCTGGAGAACGTGCACTGGTTTGTCCATCCCGACCAGCATCGGGCCGATTGCTTCGGCGCCGCCGAGACGCTGAAGGAGTTTGTACCCGATATTACCAGCCTCGAGACTAGGGAAGATCAACATATTCGCCGGAGCCTCCAACTCCGAGAATCCGTACGTCCCTTCCAGAATGTCCTCGACAACGGCCGTGTCTGCCTGCATCTCGCCGTCCACGCCGAAGTCGACCTCGGGGTCGTCGTGAAGAATCGAGACGGCTTCGCGTGGGGTCTGGGTCTTGGCCGTGTCGACACTCCCGAAGTTGGAGTACGACAGCATGGCCGCCCGCGGTTCGACGTTGAATCGGCGGGCAAGGTCGGCCGTATGCCGAGTGATCTCTGCGAGCATCTCCGCGTCGGGATTCTCGTTGACGGTGGTATCCGCACAAAATATCACCCGGTTTTTGAACGTCAGCATGTACACGCCGGCGGCGTAGTCGGCGTTATCGTCCGTCCCAATCACCTCTAACATGGGCCTGAGCGCGGAGTTGTAGTGATGTGTCAGCCCAGTAAGCATCGCGTCAGTATCACCTGAATCGAGCATCACACTGCCGAGATAGTTGGTGTCCCGCCGTACGAGCTCTTCGGCTTCTGTGCGTGTGAGGCCCCGCCGCTTGCGGAGTTCGTAGAGCCGGTCAGCGTACACTTCCAATTCCCGTTCGTCGGGCCCGACGACCTCAGGATCAAACGACAGCCCGAGCCGGTCGGCCGTTCGGTGGATATCGTCGGGCTGACCGAGCAAGACCGGATCGGCAATCCCCTGTTCCTGGAGTTGATATGCCGCCCGAATCATCTTCTCGTCGCTGCCGTCGGCCAGAGCGATCCGTTTCGGGTCACTCTTTGCCTTGTTGAGAACCACCCGCATCATCTCACGGGATTTTCCAAGCCGCGCCTCTAGTCGCTCGCGATACTGGTCGGGAGCGAGTTCTTCCCGAGCGGCACCTGACTCCACGGCGGCCCGTGCGACAGCCGGCGCCACTTCGAATAGGACTCGCGGGTCCAGCGGCTTCGGAATCACGTAATCGGCGCCGTACTGGAGTGGCTGGTCGCCGTAGGCTTTCACCACGGCATCGGGAACGTCCTGCCGGGCCAGTTCCGCCAGCGCCGTCGCGGCTGCCCGTTTCATTTCCTCGTTGATGTCTGTCGCTCGGACGTCGAGTGCACCCCGGAAGAGGAACGGAAACCCAAGGACATTATTCACCTGGTTCGGATAATCTGACCGTCCCGTCGCCATGACGACCGTGTCGTCGCGAGCCTGTTTAGCTGTCTCGTAATCGACTTCGGGGTCGGGATTGGCCATTGCGAAGATCACGGGATTGTCCGCCATCGACCGCACCATCTCCCCGTCGACGATCCCCCCGACAGATAGTCCGACGAACACGTCCGCTCCGTCCATGGCGTCTGCGAGGTCTCCCTCAGGCCGATCCGTGGTGAACTCTCGCTTGAACTCGTTGACCTCTTCTGCGCGAGCATTGGTGATGATCCCCGTGGAATCACACATGGTGATGTTCTCCCGGCGGGCCCCGAGCGAGAGATAAAATCGGGCAGTGGCAATGGCGCTGGCGCCGGCGCCGGAAAACACGATATTCAACTCGGACACCTCCTTCTCGACTACCTCTGCGGCGTTGATCAGCGCCGCGCCCGAAATGATCGCCGTCCCGTGTTGGTCGTCGTGGAAGACGGGGATGTTCATTCGATCGCGCAGGCGCTCTTCAACTTCGAAACACTCCGGCGCTTTGATATCCTCGAGATTGATGCCGCCAAACGTGGGCTCCATCGCGGCGACTGACTCCACAATGGCGTCTGCCGAGTCTGCGTCTAACTCCACGTCGAACACGTCGATATCCGCGAACCGCTTGAAGAGGACTCCTTTCCCCTCCATCACGGGCTTGGAGGCCTGCGCTCCGATATCCCCCAGCCCGAGAACCGCACTCCCGTTCGAGACGACACCCACCAGGTTCCCTTTGGCCGTGTAATCGAACGCGTCGCTCGCGTCGTCTGCAATATCACGACACGGCGCTGCGACCCCCGGAGAGTACGCCAGACTCAGATCGCGCTGAGTGTTCGTCGGCTTCGTCGTCGCTATTTCTAATTTCCCCGGCGGCTCTTCCCGGTGATATTCCCGTGCATCGTCGTCTAATCCCATGTAGGCTACACTCGCCCGACCGAAGTAAAAACTATTCGACACTGTGGACCGCTGGTTCGGCATCTGTCGAAGTCGCACGCACGGGTCTGCCGATTGCGGCGATTGAGGGGATTGAGCCATACGAGACCGCCCAGCCTATTCAGATTGATTGCGGTGGCCACGACGATCGAATCAGCCGTATCGATCAAATCGGTGGGGCCGGCTACTCCGATTGAGTTGGTCGAGCCCGGGAGCCGGTCGAGGGAGCCTCGTCAGCCGCGTCGGTCTTGTCAGGGTGGATTGAGACCGATCTGGGGAGTCGCCGAATCGGGTGGTCGTGTCGTAATGGAAGCCGCTTCGACGAAGCTCCAGCCTCACGAACTGGCTGTGTTAGAGGCGGCCAGATCAGTCGTCGGCCTTGGCTCCGCAACCCCTAAGCGGCGGTCGAACGAATTCTGTGTAATGGCAGACTGGACCGAGCAATACCGGCCGACGACACTGTCGGAGGTCCGTGGAAACAACAAAGCCCGGGATGCCCTCAAAGAGTGGGCAGACAATTGGGACGACCACCGCGAGGCGGCAGTATTACATGGAAGTCCAGGAGTCGGCAAAACGAGCGCCGCTCACGCTCTCGCTAGCGATATGGGCTGGGAGACGATGGAGCTGAACGCCTCCGACAAGCGGACGGCCGACGTGGTGGAGCGATTCGCGGGACGGGCCGCGAAGAATGCCACGCTCGGCGGGAGTGCCAGTCGCGACGCCGACCAACACGCCGGCGAGGACGGCGTCGGCCGGCAGCTCGTGATAATGGATGAGGCCGACAACCTCCACGGCAACTACGACCGCGGGGGAGCATCGGCGATCACCAGGCTGGTGAAAAGCTCCGGCCAGCCGATCGTATTGCTAGCTAACGAGTACTATGACATGTCGCGTGGCCTGCGGAACGCGACGAGAGAAATCGAGTTTCGAGACGTCTCCGCTCGGTCGATCGTCCCCGTGCTCAGAGACATCTGCCGGCGCGAGGATATCGAATTCGAGTCGGACGCACTGCAACGTATCGCCGAACGGAACAGCGGCGACCTCCGAGGAGCGGTCAACGACCTCCAGGCGATCGCTAAGGGACGCTCGGAAGTCACACTCGACGACGTAATGATGGGCAATCGCGACCAGACAGTCGGGATCTTTCCGTTTCTCGACGACATTCTCCAGGAAGAAGCCTCCGCGCAGGAAGCGCTGTACACGGTCTACGACGTCGACGAGACGCCCGATGACGTGACCAGTTGGGTTGAAGAGAACGTCCTCCGAGTGTACGACTCCAGCGAGGCGGCTCGCGCGTACGACTTCCTCGCGAACGCCGACAAGTGGCTCGGACGGGTGTACGCCACGCAGAATTACAGCTACTGGCGATACACGTCCGACAACG
>KI543234.1:158690-164817 GCA_000496235.1 uncultured archaeon A07HR60 | reverse complement strand
CAACGCCGATGGTGCCTTCGCGAGCCTGCGTCAAGACGAGTCAGACGAGACGTCTGAAGAATCACAAGTTGCCGGGGACGCTGAAGACGAGGCTCTCGTCGAGACGGCTGAATCAAGCGCCGGAACCACACTCGAAGTCGAGACCCCCGCGGAGACCACTCCGGCAGTCCAGTCTGACGAGTCAGACGAAGTAGACGATCCCAGCGAGTCAGACGATTCAGAGGAAATCAACCCGGAAGACCGGGCAGCCGATGCTGAAGAAGACGATGGACAATCGGGATTAGGTGACTTCGTCTGATCAGTCGTCAGCCTGAGACCGCTCGAATGGCGTCGGCGGCAATCTGAGTTCTTCCAATTCGGGAAGATGTTTGAGATTGAATACCACCTGGAGCTCTCGCGTCAGTGGCATTCCGTTACAAGAGAGTCGAATCCCGCGGTCCGTCATATCGTCCGGGAGGACGTGATTTGCCGGCGTCGAGAGATCCCCCGATATGATAGCCACAGCACAGTTAGCACAGGCCCCACCGCGACAGGCGAACGGCCATGCGAACCCACGTTCTTCTGCACCCTCTAAGAGGGATTCACCGGGTTGGACGAGGAATTCGCCGTAATCAGGCGCATCCAGATCGCTCCGTGAGGCCCGCTCGAAGAGGTCGTGATCACCCAACGTCCAGTCAGTCTCAGCCAGGATTTCGTAATTGAGGTATTCGACACGGGTCGGCTCCGGGTCTGCCGTGTCCCCATCGGCTGCCTCCGAGCCATTATTTACCGTCTGGTCGGTGCTGCCGTCATCGCGTCTTTGCCCCGCTGTCTCTCCGCCCGTCGTTCGTCCGCCCGGCGATCGTGTCGAGGCACCCGAGTCGGCCCTGTCAGTCTCAGTGCCCGTGGCGGAAGATGAACCTGCATCATCTGAGAGAAGCGTCTCGTAGGCCTCCCGCACGGCCCGAAACTCGTCGGTGGACCCGCCGTTGTCTGGGTGAGCTTGCTTAACCTCCTGGCGATAGGCCCGCTCGATGGCCTGCTCACTCGCGTCTGGGGCAACACCCAGGATCTCGTGTGCCGGTTCCACACGCACCTGTTTGCACACGGAGATAAAAAACACCGCGAAGGCCGATTGGCGACAGCCGATTCTCCCCGGATTCACCGAGACCAGCGGTGACGACTGGAAGAGAGATTAGCCGCGATCAATGCGCTGAGACCAGCACTGTCCAGCGTGAGCGAGACTGGTACTGGCGGGTGGGTGCGGGACTGCCACTGACGGGTGAAGATGAGACCGGCACTGACCAGCCGGTACAAGCCCGGTACTGGCGGGTGGGAACCAGGCCAACGTGAGGAGACGCCAGGAGATCGGTTCGTGGTCGAGACGACCCGCGCCAGGGTGACCGACCACGGGTATTTTGCTCGCCCGTGGCCACCAGCAGGACATGCGCGCTGCAGTCCTCCAGGAGTACGGTGAACCGTTAGCGGTCGAGGAGGTGCCGGAGCCGGAACCAGGACGAGACGAGGCCGTCGTAGCCGTGGAGGCGTGTGGTCTCTGTCGAAGCGATTGGCACGCCTGGCAGGGCCACGGCGAGTGGGCCAACGATCAGGTGCCTGTGGGGCAGGTCCTCGGGCACGAGCCAGCGGGAGAGGTAGTCGAGACGGGTGCTGATGTCGACATTATCGACGTCGGTGACGAAGTCGTCGTTCCGTTTTCCCTGGGCTGTGGCAGTTGCGAGCACTGTCAGGAGGGCCGCGGCAACGTCTGTCACCGCGGGTCGGCGCTCGGGTTCGAACCGGACGCGCCCGGTGCATTCGCTCAGCAGGTCGTCGTCCCCGCGCCTGACTACAATCTCGCTCTGTTGCCCGACACGCTCTCACCACGGGGGGCGGCTGCACTGGGCTGTCGGTACGCAACTGCTTATCACGCACTCGCCAATCGGGTGGCGGTGAGCGACGGCGACTGGCTGGCCGTCCACGGCTGCGGCGGTGTGGGCCTCTCGACAGTTCAGTTGGGCAATGCGCTCGGCGCTCGGGTGATCGCCGTCGACATCGATGATGACGCGCTCGGACGAGCCGCGAATCTCGGCGCGGTCGAAACTGTCTCGGCTGCGACCCAGTCACCGGCGTCACAAATCGAATCTCTCACCGGGGGCGGAGCCGACGTATCTGTTGATGCAGTCGGCATCAGTGAGACGTGTCGCAACTCGGTGGCCTGTCTCCGGGAGCGAGGCATCCACGCACAGGTCGGGTTGACGACAGCCGCCGAAAAGGGGCAAATAGCGCTCCCGACCGACCAGATGACGCGGTGGGAGATTAGCTTCGTCGGCTGCCGGGGGATTCCCCCGACGCGACTCAGTGCGCTGTTCGAACTGATCGCCACCACTGACATCGAACCCGGAAAACTGGTCACACGTGATCTGGCACTCGAAGAGGTGTCCGACCGGCTTGCCGTCATGGACGAGTACGACACCGCCGGCGTAGAGGTGGTGACCGAGTTCGCTGACTAGCCAGCCGCTCAAGACACGTGATTTAGCGGTTCACAGGCGGTAAGCCCCCGTCCTCAAGGAGCGAGCCGAAGCCAAGCGAGTAGGGTGGGGTAGTTCACACCCTACTCGAAACAATTCCGCTACAACTCCCGTTTCATCAGCGTCTCGTCGACAGTCGTGCCGTCAATCCGGTAGTGGTCTTCTCGGACGGCCTCAACTATCCAGCCGTGGGCCTCGAGAAATCGCTTTCCGCGGTCGTTCGAAGCGGGAATCCCGTGGGTGAGCTTCTCGTAGTCCCGTGTTACAGCCCATTTCCGACCCCGTTCCAGCAGTGCGCCACCGATCCCCGAATCTCGATGCTCTTCTAACACACCAACCGTCAACTGGGCTGTGTGCGCGAGTGACTCTACGGCTGGAAGATCGAGATGCACCCAGCCCACCACCTCGTCGGTGACGGTCGCGACAAAGAATATCCGCGAGTTCGCGTCGTTGCGTCTGAGGAGCGCTTCTTCATAATCGATCAGTTCGGCCACAGTCTCGGCCGCAATGTAGGAGCTGCCGGCCGCGACAGAGCGGATGACGCCCACTAACCCCCCGAGGTCAGCCTGTCGCGCCGGCCGGATTGTGAAGCTACTCTCGCCCGACTCGTGCACCTCTTCGTCGGCCGTCTGGAAGGCCACCTCCAACTGCCCGCCCGTCTTCCTGAGATACCCATCCCGCCGGAGCACCGCGAGGTGGTGGCCGAACGACTTCCGCTGAAACCCGAGCGCCTTTCTGACCGTCTCCGACTCAACCCGCCCTCGCCGCTCGACGTACTGGTACACGTCGCGTCGGTGGCTATGGTCGAACTCGGGTTGCTCCTCAATGTTCATGATATACGTTACCACAAGCCAAGTATTAGTATTGTTCGCCAGTCCGACTCAACAGCAATGCATGGCTCGATTCACCATCGGGACGCGTGCCGACTCACGGCCGGTAGCCGGCCGTCAGTGGCGTCCATACTGCCAGACTTATCAGATCTGCTCGCCACCCATTCATACTCGCTTTCAGCGGCGTTCACAGCGGCTTGCAATGCTGTCCACGTACCACTCAGACTTGTCCACGTCGCACACTCGTGCCGTCCACGCTGGCCATCAGGTACGGTCAACTGCCCGCCGGTGGTGTTCAACGTCGTGTCTAGGGTCCAAGCAGAACGTGGCCACCGTCGTCACCATTCGTCTCGGGGAAGAATCGACACCAGGGTACAGTGAGAAATGAGAGTCTGATCGCAGCCGATCAGAACGGCGGGCTGTAGTCCTCGTATTCGTCCATCTCTTGCATGTTGTCGGTCTTCGAGGGCATCACCGCAGCGTCGGGCCCGCCCGACCGGACCACTTCGACGTCCACGATGCCGTCGACGTGCTCGGGGAGTCTGCGTTCGATCGCCTTCATGGTCATCGGGGCGATGCCGCAGCCCGAACACGCGCCGCCAATCGCGATCGTCGCGTGGTCGTCGTCAATCTCGCGAATCTCGAAACTGCCGCCGTGCTGCTGGATCTGTGGGACGTTACTCGTGAGATAGTTCCGCGTCTGTTGCTCGACTCCTTTGGTACTCATTACACATCTGCATACACGCGTTAGTGTCATAAATCTGTGCGTTTAGGGAACCCTAAAAACGGACAGTATGGGGTTCAAGACCCGTATATAGGAGTCTATATTGGTCAGTACATGTCATTTTTTGGGCACCCTAAAATAGTATCTGGTCCATCGGGTGAGAGCGCGGCCGGCCGGCACTGTCATCGCGACCGGGCGTCAGTCACGAGGTCGGCGAAGGTCACTCGGCGGAGGAGACGAGGCCGTTGGTTCGTGTCGTCGGCACGATTATCCGGCAGAGGGACCGTGAGTCTGCTACAGTGGTTGACAGCAGGGGTCTGTTCGGGGCAGCGACGGGGATCGGGTACTGTGTCGTGGCAGTCGGGACGACGGTCGTGACCACGCTGATGGCGTCGTGGTTCAGGTGGACCGAGAACGCGCTGTCGGACCTGGGAGCGAGTGGTGAGCCGACGGCGCCGCTGTTTAATGGCGGGCTGATCCTCGGTGGCCTGGTCGGTATCCTGTTTGCCGTCTGGTTACTGCGAGATAGTAGCAGTCGGCTTCAGCGGGTGGGGTCACTCCTTTTCGGGGTTGCCATGGGCTTCAGGACGCTCATCGGCGTTTTTCCAATCGGAGAGCCGCTCCACAATACGGTGGCAATCGCGTTTTTCGTCGGCGTGGCGCTCGCGTTGTTCGTGTACGGCGCGGGAGCCTACGTTGCCGGCCAGCGGTTGAACGCCGCTGTCGTGCTCGTGGCGGCGACACTCAACCCCGTGGTGTGGACTATGTGGATCGCATTCGGCCAATCGGTCGCTCCCGGACTCGCCATCCCGGAACTGCTCAGCACACTGGGTCTGTTAGGCTGGCTTCTGTTCACTGCGGCGAGAGCAGTTGGCATCACTGACCCGACCAACTCTCCCGTCCAGACCTGAACGCGATCACGGCTGGCCAAACGCGAGTTTGGGGCCGCTCTTCTCGAGAAACTGCCGTGGTCTGCCTGTGTCTGTCTCATGGCCGAGCAATTGTCGACGGTCGAGGAGCCCACTCCTGTTGTTGACGTGACCCCCACCGGATATCAATCGTGAGTATCTGCGCCGAATGTTCACCCGTGAGAAGCGGCTAATTCTGGTTATGCTGGAGGATGATCGGGCGGTGAGTGCGGTCCTCGGGTTCGTACTCGTGTTCGGACTGCTAGTCGCCTCACTGTCGATCTTCCAGGCCCAAGTCATCCCTGCAGAGAACGAACAGGTGGAGATCGCCCACTACGAACAGGCGCAGGGTGAGATGGCAGACCTGCAGACTGCATATCTCGAGGCGGCGGGGTCGCGAACAATCCGCTCGACGACAGTCACGCCGGGCACGAGACTTCCGACACGGGTGCTGTTCGTGAACGGCCCTCCACCAGACGGCACTGTGAAGACGACGACGGTGTCCAACGGAACGATCACCGCGGATGGATTCAACGTTTCGAGTGTCTGTGGAGCCGAATCGCCGGTCGAAACGCGGAATATCGTGTTCGATACCGATTATCAACAGTTTTCAGACTCGCAAACACCCCCGTACGTCTTCGAGCACACGGTGATTCATCAGCAAACATCCGAGGGAGCGACATTGCTCGAAACCAACCAGCAGCTCCTCCGAGGGTCGACACTCAATTTGTACCCATTCACGGACGATTTTTCCCGCTCGGGAATCGAGTCTCAGTCTGTCGAGTTCGGCAGTATCAATCCCATATCCACGACCGTCAACAAGCCCGTCTCCGTGTCGCTGCCCACTACGCTCACGGCCGCACAGTGGGAGCGACTGCTCAGTGACGAACCGAACTTCGAGAACGCCAGTCAAGTTGGTGAGAACAGAGTGAATCTATCGCTGTCGAACACCTCCTGGTCGGTTCGGTGTGCCCCAGTTGCGACTGGGTTCCCGAAAAACGTCAGCGGCACAGGTGACGATCCCTCGGACGGGGCGGTGCAGTGGCTTGACCCGGCGCCGGGACAACCCGGAGTGACATGCAGCGAGCCGGCTGAAAGGTGTACTCTCGACAAGAGCCAGACCTCAACTGCGACGGTGGAAGTTCGGACGAACCGCAG
>KI543234.1:157471-158670 GCA_000496235.1 uncultured archaeon A07HR60 | reverse complement strand
ACGCGTATCGTCTGTACTGCCGGTCCCTACGCGGAGACGTATGTCAAGGGAGCAAAGGGAACGAAGAGTACCAACGATGGCGAACACGCAGCATACTGCGAGCGCGTCCACAACACGGGCGACGAACTGCACATTCCCGACGCGGAAACTGACGAAGAGTGGGTAGGTGCTGACGAGTTCGACGCGTTCGGGCTTCGGGCGTACTACGGCGTCCCGGTCCGGCATGATGGCGATGTTGTCGGGACAGTGGCCGCACTTGACGAGACTGAGTACGACTTCGAGAGTGGCGACCCAAGCGCCGTTAAGCTGCTCCGGGAGATCCGCGACGACATCGAAGCAGACATCATGTCACATTTCGCCTGAAAGAGTCCCGGTGACCGGTCTGTGGTCCCCCTCCTAACAATTGATCGGCCCGAGAGTGCCAGCGGAACCTCGCCTGATTACCGCACGCTTGAGGACCAACTCACTCTCCCGGACGACCCGTGTGGCGTCGACTCACGTTTCATGAGGGCCGGTCATTGGTGTCGTAATGTGTGGTATAACCACGTTTGGGACACGACAGGACAATATCCGAAACGTCACCGTTAGGCCGTCCGCGTCGGAATAGTGAATATGTCCGATGAATACGGGGGGTTCCAGAACGTTCGGAACAACGTTGACGGCCACCCGATGGTCAGTCTCATTACATACGCGCTGCAATACTGGCCGCGACTCGTCGTTGGTGTGGTGACATCGATTCTGACACGAATCGCCCGTCTCATTCCAGCGTTGGTCGTCGCAGCGGCTATCGATCGTGTTGTGCTCGGAAACGGCGATCCGGGGTTACTCACCGATATCGGCCTGTTGCCGACCGGTGAAATCGTCACTGAGGCGGCCCGGCTGTCGCTTCTCCGCCGACTCGTCGTGATCGCGGCAGTGGCGTACCTTCTGCGGTCTGTGACACGGTTTGCTTCGCGGTATCTGCTTCAGTCGACGGCACAAAAGGCACAGCGTGACCTTCGAAACACCGCGTACGATCATCTGCAACGCCTCTCGATGACGTTTTTCGTCAATCACCAGACTGGGGCGATGCTGTCGGTGCTCAACAGCGATATCAATCGCTTGGAACAGTTCCTCAACTCCGAGTTTCGGCAGTTGATTCGAGTTGTGGCCACAATTTCCGGAATCACGATCATTCTCTGGAGTACTCGCCGAAACTC
>KI543234.1:155069-157451 GCA_000496235.1 uncultured archaeon A07HR60 | reverse complement strand
TCTTGACCCGTTTCCAGTATTGATTCAACAGTTCCGTTGAACAGTCGCCTTGCGGCCGTCGCCGCACAAGTCACGTGCGGAGTATCGGTCTCAATCGCCTCTTTCGAGAGGGTACTTGCCAGAACGCCAGTCCACGCTTCAGTGACCCTGATTGAAAACGCCTCAGTGTCCTCGATATTTAGCAGCTGCTTGATTCGGTCATCCCAGTCTGCAGGAAACCGTTCACAGCCGACCAGGGTTTCTTCTGTCGGGAACCGGGAACTATCGGTTCCAATGGGGGTCTGGGTGTCGCCCTCATCAGTAATCTCGTCGATAATCTCGTAGAGTGCACGAAACCCGCCGCGAATCGTGCTGTCATAGTGCAACAATGTCTCGTCTGGGGCTCTCGTGTCTGACTGGTATTCACTGTCGGTGTGCGTGATTGGAATACAGGCTCGCTCCCGCAACTCTTCGTAGACGTTTCCTTGGAACCACCGGAGAATATTTGTCTGGGTGTTCGGTGTCCGGGGATATTGCTCGGGAACCGGTGGGAGCAAAATCCACGGATACTGGTCACCGAGTTGTTCCTCGGCAGCGGCCTCAGCAACAGCGCCAATCAGATCGATGCCGTTGCGAAGCGTCGCCTGATTCGCGTCAAGACTATTCAGACTGAGATCTTTCCGGTTTGTCTCGACAAGAAAGTGACCGTGTAAACTGTATGGTAATGCTATATCTCGTGTGTTCTTGATCGGATAGTACAGGTACAGCGGGTACCTCTGTGGCTCCGTTTTGCCTTCTGAAACACGCGGAACTAACAATTGGACGCCCCCTGATCGGTTCTCGAATTCAAACTCATCAAACGACTGTGTTATCGTATCGTTGGTTTCAGAAGTAATCGAGACCTCGACGATCTCTTGAGAGATCGGAGCCGAGTCCAGTGATTCAGCCGACCGATTCATCTCCCATCGCTCACGAGACTGTTCTCCGTCGGCATCAACTCGCTCCAGTAGCATGGTCTCGATCCCACCGAATTGGACGAGTGTCTCGGCGGTCAAGCCTGGCTCTGCAGATTCACTGGACAAGTATGACCACAGTGCATCAGCCCGTTCCGCCATCGCACGTTCCGGTTCGTCAGGATGCGGAATATCGAAATCAGACAACAAACGACGCCAGATATCGTCTTCATAGTCGATGAACACAGCTGTACGGAACGGCTCACCGTACCATTCGTCACTGGCTGTAATCAGGTCGGACGCGTGGTCCTCAACAGAGTCCTGCACCGTACCGGTCGGAGAAAGTGGCGCTGGAAAGTCAAATAACGGAATTTTGCCGATTGCTTCGCGGGATTCTAAGTCTAATGGGTTCTCTCGTAGCGGATCGGGTGTTGCGGTACAGAGCGATTGGATTTCACGGCTCGAGATCGCATGTTGATATATCGCTGGGTCCGCATCGTAGCCGAGCGACCGCAACAGCGCAGCGGTTATCGGAGCTCGACTCAGTCGAATTCGGAGTATGTCGTCCGTTGCTGCAGTGTGTCGGGACCAGATTTCGAACGCTTCCCCTGTCGATAGGATCGATTTCAGCCCGACTCCTTTATGTCCGATTTCATCATCAGACTGTTCTTTTGCAGACTCGCCGATCATAGTGACAGCGTCTTCGACATTTGTGTCGAATAGATCGAACGGATCTCCGGTATTAGCGACTAACACCCCTTCCTCGTACACCCCGATGTAGACCCGACCGCTGTCGCTTCCCGACGGAATCGCATCACGAGCGTTTTGCAGCAACTCGAGTACCTCTCGTCCTTCGTGCCCACCAGCAATTGCCCGCTCAGCATTTCCGTTCTTGACCTTATCCCGCAGTACTTCGGGAATGGTATCCGGTGCGATATCGTCATCAAAATCGTCGATAAACCGCTCCCATCTGCTTTCCAATCGCCCAAAAAGTTCTTTCTCAGATAGGTGGTGCGAGGTTCCCGCCTTTCGACTCATATCCTTGCTCGATGTCAGGCATTGAAATAAAACTACTGCAGAGACAAAACTGCCCGATGAATCTAAAATCGCATGACAGCTTCGTCCTTACGAAGAATAAACTCAGTGATGAATCAGTTGAATTTCTCCAGAGCTCGGAGCTCAATGCTACGTGCTTGTCGAGCGTTCCGAGTTGGTAGGTGTTGTGTGTACTCGCGAGCGCGACTCCAACAACCAATGCTGGGCCGCATCACGCATCACGAACGGGTCTCCGTAGGTCTCGACTGGAGGTGATGATTGTCAGCGCTTGCCAGCATAGCCGTTCTGTGGGGGTTTCATGTGGGAAGCTGCCGTACTCATCCGGCACGAACACGCCCTGGCTCATACGTGCCGATTACCGGGTCGCCTCAATCGTGCGGCCAACGAGCACTCC
>KI543234.1:132950-155049 GCA_000496235.1 uncultured archaeon A07HR60 | reverse complement strand
TTTCACCAAACAGCATCCCGTAGACGTCAAGATCTACCTGCTCTTTACCGAATAGGCGGGACGCCGACGACGTATGACCTCCCCGCGGGAGCCCACAGTGTCGAGCGCCTGTGTGATGACCGAGCTTTGACCGGTCATCTCGAAGGCATAGTCAACGCCGTCGGGACACTCCTCCCGGATGGCTTCGACAGGGTCGGTTTTACTGGCGTCGATCGTGTGAGTCGCGCCGAGACTGCGCGCGAGTTCGAGTTTTTCAGGCACCATGTCGACAGCGATGACCGGGTCGGCATCACAGATATCGGCCGCTTGGATCCCGTTCAGGCCGACCCCGCCGGCACCGAACACCGCGACCGCCGAGTTGAGTTCGACGTCGGCGGTATTCTCGACGGCGCCGAACCCGGTGAAGACGCCACAGCCCAGCAGACACGCCCGGTCCATCGGCAACTCCGTCGGCACCGGAACGGCGACATCCTGGCTGACGAGGGTGTATTCAGTGAACGAGGAGACGCCCAGACAGTGATGAACCTGTTCACCGTCTCGGCTGAACGGGACAGTTCCGGTTCGGAGTTGCCCGCTCTCGTTCGCGGGGACTCGTCGGGCACAGAGGTTCGAATGACCCGCCCGGCACTGCTCACACCGACCGCATGCGATGCGACCGAGGACGACGTGATCGCCCACCTCTAGGTCGGTGACTCGGTCGCCGATTGCCGTCACGACGCCGGCTCCCTCGTGGCCTAACACGAGGGGATACGCGCAGTCGAAGTGGCCAAGGGCAAATCCGACATCGGTGTGACAGAGGCTCGTCGCCTTGATCTCGACTAACACCTCCTCGCCCTGCGGGTCTGCTACCTCAACTGTCTCAACCGATACCGTCTGCTCGTCGGCGAAGTCACCCTCGTCAGTCGGCTCGTCCAATACTGCGGCACGTGACTGGGTTGGCATATGACCAATGACTCAACCGCCCACAAAATTCTATCCCCGCGATTACCCCCCGTTCCCGATGCGGTGGTGCCCATCCTGTCGTGAGACTTCCGATGCCACCCGAAACTACTTATCTCTTGTTTCACGTGCACATGTCACATGCAAAAAGTAGCAACCGACGATGTAGCTAACGTCCCCCACCTGATGGGTGTCAACTCCACGCGCAGCCCCGTCTCACGAGCTATCGACGACATGGATTTCGCGATGGTGTTGTTCGAACTCGACCCAGGTGAGTCCTTCTCTGGAGCGCCACACAAACACCTGAATCAGGAGGAACTGTTCTACGTGCTCGAAGGGACTGCGACGTGGGAGACCAAGCCGGAAGCGGGTGCCGACCCGCAATACGTGGAGGTCGGGCCGAACGAACTCATCCACTTCCAGGAAGACGACGTGTTTCAGACTGGGCGCAACGAGTCTGATGATCTGGTCAAAGCTGTCACTGTCGGGTCGCCGGGGGCTCGCCACGTGTGGGAACAGTCGCTCGGGCTCGCCGACTGCCCGGACTGCGGAGCCGAGACCGTCCACACCTTCGTCCCAGATGACGACGCGGCTGACGTCCGGATGCCGACTCCCGAGGAGATGGCCATCTCCTGTCGGGAGTGTGGAAACACGTTGTGAAGACAGCCGAATACCGGGTGTTGGAATCACGGACGGATCATCAAGTAGGGCCGATTCTGGGCGAGTTGAGCAAAACTCGGGAGACGACCCGACTAGGTCACTCCCATGAAAAGGCCGTGTCGAGATCCTGTGGTGTATTCCCGCCTTCGTCTGCAGCCCGGTCGTTGTAGTCGGAAAGCGACTCGCGGAACGCGGGGTCGGCTACCTCCACGAGCGCGTCGGCTCGTTCGCGGGGTGAGCGCCCGCGCAGGTCCGCAATCCCGTGTTCAGTGACAATCACGCTCGCGTCGTGCTCGGTGTAATCGACGTGCGGGGTCAGCGGAACGATGCGAGAGACGTCACCGCCGACCGCGGTAGACGGAAGCGCGATAATGCCAAGACGGCAGTTCCGCGCGAAGTCGCCGCCACCGCCGATTCCGCTGACGACGCGGCTCCCCCCGATGTGAGTCGCGTTGACGTTGCCGTGGAGATCGACTTCGACGGCGCTGTTCACCCCGACTACACCGAATCTGTCGATCAGCTCGGGCGCGTTCGAGATATCTGCCGGTCGCAACACCACGTCCTCGGCGTAGTGCTCGATATCGTCGAAAAAGCGCTTCTGTCCCTCGGCCGATAGCGCCAGTGATGTCGCGCTCACCCCGCGGAGATTACCAGCATCAAGCATCTCAAGAAGCCCGTCCTGGACAACTTCGCCGACGTACGACACCGGCCGGTCACCGAAGTCGATTTGCGCAAGCGCACCCATCAGGGCGTTTCCAACACTCCCAACGCCGAACTGGAGGTTCGCCGCCTCGTCGAACAGCGGATTCCGGTCGAGTTCCGCCTCGAGGAACGTGCCGAGATTGTCGGCGATTGCCTGGTCGGTCTGGGAGATCTCGCGGAACTCGTACGGGTCGTCCGAGCGGTCGGTCTCGACGACGGCCGCCAGCTTCGCGGGGTCGAATTGAACAGCCGGCCCGTCGGTCTCACCGAGGGGGTCGTCCAGCGGAATCGGGTCCCGATGTGGGGGGTCCTCACGAACGTGGATATCGTGGACACGAGCAAGGTCAACCGGCTGCGCCCGGTTCACCTCGATTATCAGCCGGTCTGCTACACCTACATACGCTGGCGTGTGCCCGATAGAGGTGGACGGAATGAGCCAGCCCTGGCCGACGGCGACTGCTTCGACGACCGCAATCGACTCGCCGCGTATGCCGGTGTGGAGCCCGCCAAATCGCACCTCGTCGGCGAGCCGCGATATGTGGCGGTCGTGGAACTGGATCTGACCGTCATTGACGGCCGCACGCGATGTCTCGTTCGGCACGAACGGATACCGCCGCACCATGTCACCGGACTCAACCAGATCGCGGTCAATCTCGTCGCCGACGCCGCCGCCCGAGATGACAGTGAGTTCGCGGTCGTCGTCGGCCGCCGCCACCGCCTCGGGGACGAGTTTCGGGTAGCCAACGCCGCCGAAGCCGGAGACGAGCAGCGTGGCCGTCGACGGGACGAGTGCAGCCGCCGATGTGGGCGAGGTGATCGGGAGGTCACCGTTTACTCGGACTTCGGGGACCGGGTCGCTCATGGTTGGGGTATCAGGAGCGGACGGTGGGGTCACTCTAGATTCTCCGGCTGGGTGCCAACCCCCTCGGGCCAGCCTGTTGGTTGCGCAGGACTCGGCTCGGCGTGAGACCGCTTCAGTACCATCGGTGTGCGCTCCAAGGAAAGCACGAGTTCGTCATTCTGGTTGAACGCGCGTAGTTCGGTGGTGACGATCCCGACGTGATCTCGAGAGGAGGACTCGCGCTTTTCGAGCACCTCGGACTCCGCGAACAAGGTATCTCCGTGAAAAACCGGCCCGTGGTGGCGGATATCGTCATAGCCCAGATTCGCCGTAGCGTTGGCACTCACGTCGATGACGCTCATGCCGACCGCCAGCGCAATCACGAACGTCCCGTCGACGAGTCGCTCACCGAATTCCGTCTCCGCGGCATACGCCTCGTTGAAGTGCATCGGATTGAGATTCATGGTCACGTTCGTGAACCAGACATTGTCTGTTTCCGTCACTGTCCGGCCGTACGGGTGCTTGTATATGTCCCCGACCTCGAAGTCCTCGTAATATCGCCCTTCCCACCCGCCGACGAGTCGGCTCTCCGTGCCCCCGTCCGCCGCCACTGTTTCGCCACTCATGTCGTCAGATGAATCGCCGCTGTGGTCCATATGCTCACCGTCGATGGACAAATACAAAATACGTATGTCCACATCTCTATCACCGGGAGCACGGGACCGTGCTACATATGTCTCCGAATGAGACGCTACTGGGGCTGCCGTGAACCCGTCTGGACAGTATTAATGCGAGTCTCGAGATACTCACCTAGCGGGTCGTCACAACAGTATAAATAGCACCCCTTCATACCGCGGGTCATGAGTGTGCGGTACGTGTTTTTGATCAGCTCATCAGCTATCGCGGCTGCCCTCTTAGGCTCTTCCCTGGACAGTTTCTTGATTCCGAACAGCGACCGGTCGGTGGTTGCTCGCTGTTCGTGATCGACGACGATCTCTCCGTCGCGATATTTTAGATCCTCGCCGATGATCACGCCGACGTAGTCGAATTCCAAGCCCTGACAGGTGTGGATGCACCCGACTTCGTCGATAGACCCGTCTGCAATCGCCCACGGGTCGCTCGTATCAAGATTCCAACTCCGCTCGTAGTCTCCAATCTTGATATCGGTGACGCTGGGGTCGGCGCGACCGTCTTTGTCCCACTCCCAACAGTACCCTGCGACGACGCGGGAGAGCCGCGTTCGTTCGTTCGCAGTCTCGATTGCCGCATGCAGTGTCTCGGGTGAGTCCATCACCTGCAGGTCGAAGTCGAGATCGAATCTGTCTGCGTTGGCTGTCTGCCGAATCTGCAATACATCGTCGACCCAAGCAATGTACCCTTCCGAGCCGTTGCACCGGAACTGTGATTCCAGTGTCAATTCCGTAATCTCGGCCCCTAGATCGTCAGCGTGTTTGCGGATAGCTTGCTTGGAGCCGATGTCGTCGATATGGACGCGCTGGCTCTCGTCGATGAAGAATACACTGAACTTGGCAGCATTGATGATCTCCATAATCTGGTTTTCACCGCGGCCGAAGAAGTTCGACTCTTCGTTGAGTCGGTGAGCTTCATCGGCGATCAGTGCGGGGAGCGTGTTGGCGTCAGTGTCGACGAAGCTGCCGGCGCCAGTGAACAGATGTTCGATCTCTTTGACGAGCCTATCGCCGCGAAGCTTCTCCTTATACACATCCCGTGGCGCCCGGTTTTTCGAGACGTACTGAGCGACCATGTTGTCTTGAATGAGTTCGGCGAGAATATTGATCGCCACGACTGTTTTACCGGTACCAGGGCCACCATCGACGAGCAATACCCGTTTTTGCCCGTCACGGCGCGACTGATTGGCCAACTCCACGGCTTTCTCGAAGATGACTTTCTGCGAATCGATCAGTGTGAACTCGTCTTGGGCTTCCAACATCTCCAACAGCGAGTTCTGCAGGGATTTGGATGGTCTAATCTTCCCATCATTCATATCGTAAAGATTCTCACTGCTATCTCCAATCTCGATCTGTGATTCGAGAAATGTGCGCAACTGCTCTGTATCCCCGCGGACGTACAGCGGTGCCTGTTCGGTGTGAGACTCGTACACTTCGTTATCGAGGATTTCGCGGTGCTGCGATTCGAGATTGTGGAGATACGCAAGGGGATACAGGTTGATCGGTTTCTCGCGGATTGTGACATTGAAGTCTTTGAGCAATTGGGCATATGAGACTGCTTGATAGCTCGGGTGGGTAGTCTCGCGTATGCCACCACCGAGAGCAGTTTTCACGATCCCGTCTTTGCCTTCGACTGTCTGCGTGCTGGTGCCCTCCCACTGCTTGAGTTCGATGATAACGACGTTCGCGTTGTCTGCTTCGTCGAACCCTGATACGAGGAAATCGACCCGGCGTGATGTCAGCGGAATCTTGAATTCGATCGCGACGCCCGCGTCGGCCGGAACCGAACTGCCGTTCAGTACACTGTGCATGTACTGGAGTGAGTTCTTCCAAGACCGCACCTCTCCTCGACTGCCCATCCCGATGCCCTGCGACTGATACCCGTCCCTGATCTTTGGAACTAACTGCCCCTCCAGGACATCATTCAAGAATCCGGTTTTCGTACTCTCATAAACCAGCATCGACAATTACTCGTCGTATTTTTTGTTGCTTCCTTTATATTCGTTCGCAGGATATCGTGTCTCGTTTGTAGAGATCTTGCGCGTGGTCGCCTCCTCGAGATCGATATCGTACAGATCGGCGAAACGAAGCAAGAAAAACAACACATCAGCCACCTCATCTTCGATCTCTTCTCTGTTGGCGTCATCAGTCAACAACTCAGACTGCTCGGTTCGGTCTTTAAATCGGAAATTCTCGAGTAGTTCGCCCGATTCGGTCGCTATCCCGATTGCCAGTTCCTTTGGCGTGTGATACTGTTCCCAGTCCCGCTTCTCACAAAATGCCCGCACGTCTGTGTGCAACTGCTCGAGGCTCATGTGTCTGAGTACGTGAGGCGGTCGTAAAGAATGTGACAGTAGTCCTCGTTGGCGTTACATTCGGGTTTTCCGGTAGATCGCGCTGTCATGGGTTCCGTTTCCCAGACACCGCGAATCTGAACTCACTTACCCTGGATGAAGGCTAATCGCTGTTGCTGCCATGTGTGACGTATCACAGGTCATGATACGACTAGACAATATCCGAAACGTCACCGTTAGGCCGTCCGCGTCGGAATACTGAATATGTCCGATGAATACGGGGGGTTCCGGAACGTTCGGAACAACGTTGACGGCCACCCGATGGTCAGTCTCATCACATACGCGCTCCAGTACTGGCCGCGACTCGTCGTTGGTGTGGTGACATCGATTCTGACACGAATCGCCCGTCTCATTCCGGCGTTGGTCGTCGCGGCGGCTATTGATCGTGTTGTACTCGGAAACGGTGATCCAGGGTTACTCACCGATGTCGGCCTGTTGCCGACCGGTGAAATCGTCACTGAGGCGGCCCGGCTATCACTGCTCCGCCAACTCGTCGTGATCGCGGCGGTGGCGTATCTTCTGCGGTCTGTGACACGGTTTGCTTCGCGGTATCTGCTTCAGTCGACGGCACAAAAGGCACAGCGTGACCTTCGAAATACCGCGTACGACCATCTGCAACGCCTCTCGATGACGTTTTTCGTCAATCACCAGACTGGGGCGATGCTGTCAGTGCTCAACAGCGATATTAATCGCTTGGAACAGTTCCTCAACTCCGAGTTTCGGCAGTTGATCCGAGTTGTGGCCACAATTTCCGGAATTACGATCATTCTCTGGAGTTACTCGCCGAAACTCGCCGTGATCGCGCTTCTCCCGGTGCCGGTGATCGGGCTCGCCAGTGGGGGCTTTCTCACCTGGATTGAACCTCGATACCAGTCGATTCGGGAGACGGTGTCCCGACTGAACAGCCGTCTTGAGAACAATATCGGTGGTGTCGATATTATCAAATCCTTCGACCGCTACCAATTCGAATACGACCGCGTTGCGACACAGAGCAAAGAGTATCACGACGAACAGATCGGCGCGTTGCGACTTCGCCGGGCATTTTTCGCCGGGCTCCGACTGATGACCGGTATCGTCTTCGTAGCAATCCTCTTTGTCGGGGGGCGAGATATCATCTTACTCGCTGACAACGCCGCACTATCGACGGGGTCGTTCGCACTGTTTTTCCTGTATCTGCGCCGGCTGTACTCGCCGATGCGGCGAATCGGCCGGTCGGCGAACAAATATCAACAGGCCAAATCAAGCGCCGAACGTGTCTTCGGGTTGCTCGGACAGACGCCTGCGATCGCAGATCCTGATGATCCATACGAGCCTGATTCGATTCGCGGTGATATCGAGTTCGACGACGTCACGTTTGCGTACGGTGACCGCGAGCCAGTCTTAAAGAATGTCTCGCTGTCGATTGAACGGGGAGAGACAATCGGGCTGGCCGGTGAAACAGGGGCTGGTAAATCCACACTGACCAGACTCGTTCCGCGATTTTACGATGTGACGAGTGGGAGTGTCCGTGTCGATGACGTCGATGTCCGGGAGTACGCCCGTCAACATCTCCGTCGTGGTGTGGCTATCGTCGGTCAGTCACCGTATCTGTTTTCTGGCACTGTCGCGGAAAACATCGCTTACGGTGACCAGGAGACGTTGACCGAGTTGCGAGCCGGTGATTCCGTGCCCGATACAGTTCGTGACGCGGCTGATGCCGCCGAGGCTGACCGATTCGTCTCCGAGCTGCCAGACGGCTACGAGACTGAAATTGGCGAACGCGGGGTCAAACTGTCCGGCGGACAACGGCAGCGGCTTTCCATCGCCCGAGCGATCCTCAACGACCCGGCCATCATCATTCTCGACGAGGCAACGAGCGACGTCGACACCGAAACTGAACAGCACATCCAAGAGAGTCTCTCCCGGCTCATCGCAGACCGGACAGCCCTCGTCATCGCACATCGGCTCTCGACCATCCAGGATGCCGACCGCATCGTCGTCATGGACGACGGCAGGATTATCGAACAAGGGACCCACAAGACGCTGCTAACAGATAGCGGTGCATATGCGGACCTCTGGAGCTCTCAGGTTGACGGTGACCCTGCGACGGCCGACTGAAATCGAACTGCGAACAACAGTGGAGACGATCCTAACGGCCGTGCTTGAGATACGCACGGAGACAGAAACGCGCAATCGCTTCTCAGCTGGTCTCGCGTGGGTGACCATCTTTCTCGACTGAGACTACGGGACAAAACTGTCCGATACGGAACTCGGCGTACGACACGCCGCGAATCCTCAACCGACAGAGAATTTATTCATCTTCACGCTCACCTAATTATAATGTCAGGACCTCTATTCGATCGCGTTGCCCAACTCAACGCGACTGCTGAAAAGTACCTCTCCCTAATGGCGGCTTCACCGCCGTTGTTGAGTGTCGTGCTCGGACTCTGGGTGGCTGGCCTACAGCTAGCAACCGGAGGAGCCCCCCTTGCGGCGTTCACGATCATGGTGCCAATCGTGCTGGTGGTTCAATATAGCGTACAACTGGCGACGGAAACCAAGTTGGAAGACGACTCGGAACTATCGCCAGTAGAACTACTCAAACGACGGTACGTGAACGGAGCTATTGACCACGAAGAATTCGACCGCCGGATGGGAAATCTACTCGCGGTCGACACGCCGACACGTAATGATGAAACTACATCGTCCACGACAGAGTTCACCGCCCAACCGCACGACAGCTCACGCACGGTGAAAGAAACTGCTGACTCACAGCAGTGACAGCGCGAGAGCCGCCGATTACAGAGATTCGAGGAGAAAGCCCACGACTTCAGTCGTGGGATGAATCCGTCACTTCTGCGTACAACCACAATCCGAACGCCTGCCTGCAATCCCACCGTTCACAAGCCAATAGGCCGACATTTTATCTGTGAGGGACCGACCACAGCGCACGACCGAGTACACCGCGGAACCAGCCAGTCAACGGGACCGCGAGTGTCTGTGCGAGTGGTTGGCCGCACATGCTCCCTTGTGGAACCAGATCACCTACCGACGCCGACAAGCCTACTTTGCTGAGGGGGGCGATGTGTGGGATGTCGAGTACACCGACCTCTACGACGACTACGCGCCCATACTCGGGAAGGCCACTTGTCAACAGGGAGCTCGCAAAAACAGCGAGGCTTGGCGGAGCCACTTTCGTTTGTTGGACAAGTATCACGACAAATCTAATCTGTCGGTGACGGAGGAACCCAGTCCACCGGGATATTGGGGCAACCGTGATGAGGGCTACAAGCTTCACGGTCTCGTCCGTAACGATCTCTACGCATTCGTCTGGGACGAAGACCAGAGTACGCTCGAATTCGGCGTCGGTGACGTACTCGAAGAGAAATACGACTGTGAGCATCAAGAACGCGTCACGCTTGAACTCCGCGGCAACCCACAGTGGAACGGCGACGATAGTAGGGTAGAGCTTGTCTACGACGAAGCGGCAGACACGCTTCGTGTCAAGCATCCAGTTCGCATTCGGCCAGAGCAAGTACAGAAACAGCGACTGGATGCCTTCACTCACACACTCGATACCGAGAACACGACGCACACTGCTGCTATCGACGTCGGCGCGAACAACACCCTCGCTATCGTCACCTCCACTGACGACACTGCTGTCTATCACGCCCGCCCAGAGTGTGAGCGGTTCCAAGAACTGTCCGGGCTGATTGGTGAGCGACAGTCAGACCTCCGCGATAATCAGTACACGAGCAAGCGCATCCAGCGCGTGTATGATGAGCGGGGAGACAAGCGCGATCATAGCCGGAATGCAGCGGTGACACACGCCGCTGACTGGCTCTTGGAACGCAACGTGGACACGGTGTACGTCGGAGACTTGACCGATGTGTTGGATGCGCACTGGTCAGCCACGGTGAACGAGAAGACGCACAACTTCTGGTCTCACCGGCAGCTTGTTGAACGACTTGGCCTCACGCTCGGTGATGTCGGCATCACTGTTGAGCAGGGGAATGAGGCTGATTCGAGTAGTCAGTGCCCAGAGTGTGGAAGCAATACTGTGACGCGCAATAGTGACACGTTCCGCTGCCACAAGTGTGAGTTGGACGCCCATAGTGACGTGGCAGGAGCGTGGAACCTCTTGCAGTCGGAAGTCGGGCCGATGGCACGGCCTGCTGCCCTCTCTGCTGAACGCGGGAGGGACGCACCCTGCGACGGGGCGTACTGGGAGTGGAACGGGCACGACTGGACACCCGGTAGTTTTGGGGAACAGTCGCGCCCGACTGACCAAACCAGCATCAGCAAACCCGCAAGTTCACAGCCGGGGTAATCCACTGGCCGGATTGCCCACGGAGGAATCCCACGACTTCAGTCGTGGGAGGATGTCAAGGCCACTGGGAGTCGTCTCCGCCTGTGAAGCCACACTCTCAACCACTCTGCTCTACAGGTCCCTCATGATGCGGCCACCGTGGCGGGCAGGTCCACTGAGTTGCTGGTGGAAGTGAGTCAGTTGACCTCGCTACGCGTCGCTATCATCGCCTGGTTCCGATTCGTGTTACTCTGATGCCCCCCCGTGTGAGTGTTCTCCCAGGCATTTGCCTGGTTCGCCGTCCTCATCTGAGTCTTCGTGTGGTTCGTGTCCTTCCGACGCTTCCTCGTGGTGACACTCCTCTGTTTGTGAGTCCTCGATCTCGAACGAGTCGTCGATGCTCGTCACTGCCCCAACACCAACGACACTACCGGCAAGCAATAACAGTCCAGCAGAGATAATCAGCACTTTGCTCTGTTTGCTGATAGCCATCTATACAATTAGGTTACATCTGAGCGAGAATAAATGTCTGCCTCGCTTAGGTTTCTCGAGCCAGATGACTCACAAACGCAATCATCAGTCACACGCGGGTGGCGTCATAATCTTTCTGTCGGGAGGAGGATTTGATTGAGCCAATATCCGGCCGCAATATTAGCAGGCCGAAAGAGAATCCCCCTTCCTCAGGGAGCGAGGCCGAAGGCCGAGCGAGCAGGGAGGGGATGAATCGCCCGACACTTATCGACCAGTTTGTGATTACCCAAGTCAATACTTCACATC
The DNA here is from genome assembly GCA_000496235.1 of uncultured archaeon A07HR60. GTDB lineage: Archaea > Halobacteriota > Halobacteria > Halobacteriales > Haloferacaceae > J07HR59. Next base: position 143,799 of record KI543234.1, on the reverse strand, counting down.
GTGACACGGACTGTTCAGAGGCGTGGCTTCGAGCCCGACAAGAAAGGCGGTCACGCCTCATCTTCGGTGTGTCACTCTCGAGGAGGAGTGGGACACTCCGCATTCACGCCCGTGGAGACTGGAACCTCTGTGGAGCCAGGAGAACAGCGTCTGTCTCTCCAACTGCTGTCAGAGAAGCAGGAAGCCCCACTCTCACGGAGCCAACGGCGCGAGCCGTGAGCGAGTAGAGTGGGGTAGTTCACACGAATACTCGTCCGTCGCTTTGGAGGGCGTGAGATGGCGGCCGGTAGTGCCGCTGACACACCGCTGTCAGACCATACCTCTGTCGCGACTGAGGCTCATCGCTTGACCTCCTCCCACCCCTGCAGGGGTGGGATTCGATTCCTCCGTCAGTTATCCAGCACTCCTGATGACTGCGGCTGTGAACGTGCGGGTTCGCTGAGGCAGTTGCGGCCCTCGAACGAGGGTGTGGGATTCTTGGGTATCCGCTCACTGTTGCCCGCTCTCGCAGAGAGCGTGTGCGTGAGCGTGGCACTCACCTCACGGGCGTCCAGCCACGTGAGCAGCAGGCAGCTGGGCCATCAGCCCAAACTCTCTGTTGCACCCACTCGTGGAGAGTTCTGAGGAGTGACATGCCAACTGCTGCTGGGTGGGCTGCGGTGGTGTGTGAGTAGTCGAGACCCACTCGTGGCCGTCTCGAGCGTGAGCGGGTTCCCCGCAGCAGCATGTCGCATGTCTCTCTCAAAACAGGGACTCTTTGTATCTGACTGTCTCGGACAACAGCGAACAGTGAGAGCGTGTGTGATTCTTCGGTGTCGGCTTCATCCCCCGACTGAAGCCATGATGTGGGCTTTCGCCTCGAACCACTGTAACCCGGAGTCGTATCGACGGGTCCAGAGGAGACACGTCAGCCCGGAAATGGCCCCGGGGCGGCTCGCAACTCCGCTCAGGCCGTCGTGTCGGCAGTTTCGGTTTCGCTATCGGCGTTTGCCAACCGGTCGGTGGCTTCGTCAGTCGTGATCGTCTCGTGAGCGATGAAATTGAAGTTTGTGAGGGCGGCCTCGAGCGCGTCCTCGCCAGCGGCAGCGGTTGCGTCTGTTACCGTTGCCACTTCGAATCCGTTTTCGACCGCGTCACGAAGGTGAGACTCGACACAGAGATTCGCGCTCATGCCGGCCAATACTAACGTATCGATTCCGCGCTGGCGGAGCTGCGTGTTCACGTCGTTACTCCAGAACCCCGAGAGTTGTTTGTGCGGCGAGAGCACGAACGTCTCGTCGTCCGGTTCCAGTTTGGGCACGAAGTCACTTCCCGGACCATCTACATCGAACATGCGGGTGTCGAACATGATCTGGTCGATTGTGTTCAGACTGTCCCAACTCTCGAATTCGTCGTCCTCGTAGTAATGAGGTGAGTACACAATCGGTACGTCGCCTTCTTGGGCCGCCTCGCGAAGCTGAGCCAGCTTGTCAACGACGGCATTACTCTCGACCGTCTCGCCGACTTTGTCCCAAACGACACTCTCTGGCTTGAGGAAGTCAATCTGCGGATCTGTGATCAGGAGGGCGGTACTGCTCGCGTCGAACGTGAGATCGGACATCTAGGTTACCTCCAGTAACTTGGTATGAGATAGTTGTACAAAAGGCCGAGGCGAGCCGCTGGTAACCCAGGTTCCTCCCGGTAATCGGGTCACTGTGTAGTAACCTATGAGCCGCCGGATTGAGTGTATCACTGATAGTAAGTGACTATTCGATAGTAACCTTCTGGATGGTCGAAGCCGAACTGGCGGTATGGACGAACAACTCCCGGTGTGGTGTAACGGCGAAGAGTGGTGTTCGGTGACGTCGACAGCGACATTGATAGGGAAAAAGTGGCACCCAGTGGTGATCGAGCGACTGTTATCGTCGGGGCCGATGGGGTTTAGCGAATTACAGGATGCCGTCGATGGGATCTCGAGCAAAGTGCTGTCTGACACACTGAAAGACATGGAGGACAAGACCCTGGTCGACCGAGAGGTGATCAGCGACCGACCAGTCCGGGTCAGATACTCGTTGACTGATCGGGGAGCAGACCTTCGTCCGGTAATCGAAGCGATGGACGAGTGGGGAACCCAACATCTCCGTCCCGCTCAAGACGAAGAGGAGTCGCTCGCTTAGCTAGCGTATCTAAGCAGGCTGAAGAGATATTTGGCGGTGATTCTGTGAACCCACCTAGGGTCAAGCCCCGGGGCAGTTGCTTCGTGCCGTCGCTACACGGATCGGCAAATCGAACCTGGAACCCAGCTATTTCCAGCATTGACAGTCACTCCAGCGAGTCACTCTGTGGGCTCTGTCTTGGGAAATATCTTTACGCTTCACATGTGCGTCTTCGCACATCATGAACCGACCAATGACGACGCTCGACTTCCTCGATAGGGGAGTTGATGTCTACGGCGACGCTGTCGGCATAGTTGCCCACGACGGCACCGAGTTCACGTACGCCGAATTCGGCGAGCGGGTTGACCGCGCTGGAGCGGCGCTCTCTGCGCTCGGCGTCGAACAGGGCGACCGCGTGGCGCTGCTCTCACCGAATACCCACTGGTTTCTGGAGACGTTGTTCGCAATCAACGTCATCGGAGCCATCTCGGTCCCACTCAACTACCGGCTTATCGCCGAGGACTACGAGCACATTCTTGACGACTGCGGGGCCCGGGTAGTCGCCGCCGACCACGAGTACGCCGAGAAGGTTGAGACAGTTCGTGACTCCGTCCCTGCCGAGACGTTCATCGCCAATCCGGCCGATCGTGTCGACGGCGACTGGCGCGACTACGAGTCACTCCTCGCGGAGGCCGACCCCGACGCACTCGAGCGTCCCGACATCTCAGAGGACGACCCCGCGACGATCAACTACACGAGCGGGACGACAGGCGACCCGAAAGGCGTGGTCCGGACCCACCGCACCGAGCACTGGCACGCACTGATCACCACTCACCACACCGAGATCAGCGATGACGACACGTATCTCTGGACGCTTCCGATGTTTCACGTCAACGGCTGGGGCTACCCCTACGTTATCACCGGCGTTGGCGGGACACACGTCTGCCAGCGGCACTTCGACGCACGAGGTGCCTTCGACCGTATCCACGCGCACGACGTGACCTACCTGTGTGGTGCGCCGACAGTTCTCGACATGATGGTCGACCAGTACCAGTCACACGATATTGCGGCGAGCGGTAATAAGCCGGTGAGGATCGCGACTGCGGCGAGTCCACCGCCCGAGGCCACCATCCGGACCGTCGAGGACGAACTCGGCTGGAATATCTTGCACGTGTATGGACTGACCGAAACCGGCCCGCTGATCACGACGAGCAACTCGCCGCGCCGAATCGAGAGTGAGGGGCGCTTCGCGGTCAAAACCCGACAGGGCCACGCTATGCTGGGGACCGAACAGCGCGTCGTCGACGAAGACGGTGAGGACGTCGCTCCCGACGACGAGATGATGGGCGAGATCATCGTCCGCGGCAGGCAACCAAGTCATGGACCGCTACTGGAACAAACCCGAGCAGACTCGTGAGGCTTTCTCCAGCCGCGTCGACGGGTGGTTCCACACCGGCGATTTCGCCACGATCGACGAACGCGGGATGATATCGATCAAGGACCGAAAAAAGGACGTCATCATCAGCGGCGGTGAAAACATCTCCAGCGTTGAGGTCGCGAACACGCTTTACGGCCACCCTGATATTGAGCGTGTCGCCGTGATCGGGATTCCCCACGAGGACTGGGGAGAGACACCCAAGGCAATCGTCGTGACCGCCGACGGCGCCGACCTCTCCGAGGGGAGGGTCATCGAGTTCGCCCGTGACAACCTTGCGCACTTCAAATGCCCCACCGTCGTCGGGTTCGTCGACGAGCTCCCCCAGACCTCGACGGGCAAGATCCGCAAAGTCGAACTCCGGGAGTCCCACGGCGGTCTCGCCGAGTGACGGCGTCTGTATAAGATTCTCTGTCGGTAGCCCTCGGCTGAACACTTATGTGTCCCCCCGAGATTGACGCAAGCGTGTCAGACCCACATATCGCGGCTGTCGGGACCTCCCCGTTAGGCCGCACCGATCTCACCGGACGGGACCTCTTCAGCGTCGCCGTCACGGAGGCATTCGAGGGGTTGCCCGATCCTGCCGATGTTGTCGACGCGATTTATGTTGGCAACCAGTCCGAGTCCTACGAGCACCAGATTATGTCCGGGACGCTCATGGCCGAGTGGTGTGGGTTGCGCCACGCCCCCGCCGAGCGGGTCGAAGGATGTGCCGCCGCCGGTGCCCTGGCACTACGCCACGCCGTCGAAGACGTCCGGAGCGGGCGTCGCGACGCTGTCCTGGCGTGTGGTGTCGAGAAGATGACCGCCGGCGGGACTGCCGGGGCGACTGACGCCCTGTCGGCGGCGTTCGACCGCGCGACCGAGCAGCGCTCGGGCGTCACCGCTCCCAGCCAGTACGCTCTGCTCGCACAGCGGTACCTCCATGAGACCGACGCGACCGAGCGCGACCTCGCACACATTGCGGTCAAGAATCACGAAAATGCTGCCGCCAACCCCAGAGCGATGTTCCAGAGCGAGACGGACGTCGAATCGGTTCTCGACTCCGACTACGTCGCACCGCCGCTGAAACTGTTCGACTGTGCGCCAGTCACCGACGGTGCTGCGGTGGTCCTCGTCGCGAACGATGACGTGACCGCGTCGCTTCCTGTCGACGACACTGTCCGTGTGACGGGCGTCGGCGCCGGCGCCAACAACCTCGCGATTGCCGACCGGAATCTCACGTTTATCGAAGGGGCCCACGAGGTCGCGACCGAGGCCTACGACGAGGCCGGGATCGAGCCGGCCGACGTCGACATCGCGGAGGTCCACGACGCCTTCACCGTCTGTGAGGCGCTCCTGGCCGAGGCCACCGGCTTCGCCCCTCGCGGCAAGGGCTACGAGAGCCCGCTCGCCCCCGCCGAGCGCTCGGCTGGCTGGACCGACGTTCACATGAGTACGAGCGGCGGGCTCAAGGCCCGCGGTCACCCAATCGGCGCGACTGGCGTCGCGCAGGCTGTCGAGGCCTACGAACAACTGACAGGGACCGCGACGTCCGAGCGCCAGGTCGACGACGCCGACACGGCACTGTTGATCAACGAGGGCGGTGTCGCCGACGCCGTCACCGTCGCACACGTTCTCTCCGCCACCTAACGATGTCCGACAACACCAAATCCACCGACACCGACGCAGAGACACCCGACGAGTACGCGACTGCACCGCGCTCGCCCGAGGAACTGACGTCCGACAGCCCGTTCACGCTCCCGGGCTTTTTCGCGGCCCTGGACGAAGGGCGCCTGCTCGCGGCCGCCTGCGAGGCCTGCGGAACGCGACTCGTCCCGCCACGCCCGGCGTGTTACGACTGTGGAAGCCGCGACCTCCGGATCGAACGCCAACCCGAGACCGGCGAGGTCGTCTCGTACACAGAAGTCCGGACGGCGCCACCCGCCCTCGCCGATCGGGCACCGTACACAGTTGCCATCGTCGAACTCGACTCTGAGGCGCGTCTGACCGGCCGGCTGACAGTCCCGTACGCCGACGCCGCAATCGGCATGCCAGTCGAATTTTCGGTCCGCGCTCCCGAGGCCGACGAGCGAGAGATGGCTCTCGCCCACGAACAAGACTGGCCGATACACGAGTTCGATCCCGCGTGAGCCGTTGCGCGGGTTTGCGCAGGCGCGTGCTGCGAGGTAAACATACGCAGTCGAAAGACAACCATACCAACCATTCGTTCAGTGTGAGAAGGTGGCATGTGGCCTGTGGCCCTCTGACCCGACAGTTTGTTGAAAAGGTGGTCGCACTTGACAAGTTGGGACCACTCTCGCGGGGGGCCGTCTGATACAGCTCCTCAGCGTGTTGACCTCGGCCCCGTACTCGACCCCGAACTGTTCGTCCGTGTGACCTAGCGCACGGCTCAGAAGTTCTCTCGCATCATCGGCTGCGTAGGTTGGAAACAATCACCAAGCGCGGTAATCGCCTCGTCGTCGCCCGTAATCTCCCCACTGTGAGCCAGCTCATCTGCAGACCGAGCACCGATAACGACCTGTGATAGCGGACCGATACCGAGATGCGCAGTCGGGATCTGTGCGCTCTGATACTCGTCACTCGCTCGGATACTCTGCTCAATGCCATCATCGCCCACCGTCACCTGGAACCGACCGTCGTTCCAGTCTGCCAGGGGGTCAGTAACGACGAGATCGAACCGCGTCGTGGTCGCCGTTGTACCGCCGATTGCGGGGAGATCTGCCTCGACGTCGACCAGACGGGCCATCGCACCAGCGGTCACGGTTGCATCACACGCCCCAGGATCGTCGAGATACAGGTGTGGGTCGAAGCCGTCGCCGGTGACCGCCTCAGCGGGCGTGTAGAACTTGATCTGGTTCACCTGTGAGTCGTGATCGCGACAGAATCGGAACAACTGACAGCGGGCAGCCGTGTCGATCGCAGCCTGCTCGCGAACGACGAGTGTTCGCCCGTCGTCTCCACCCTGAATCGTATACGCGAGATATCCTCGCACATCACCGTCGACAACCCATCCATACACGTACGGTGTCTTGTCGTAGCGATCGAACACGAACTCGCGCCACCACCCCTCGCTGCGTCTCACTGCGAGGGCTGTATCATGATCTGCACGCTGAACCGGCTCAAGCCGTGGCCAGTCGTCAGCAGACAGTCGCTCGAACCGCCCGTTTCCAGCATCAGTGGCAGCCATCCCATCAAGATCGTCTGGAGTAATCTCCCATGTCGCGAGTTTCGAAGTGGTCGCCCATCCCATGTTAGTATAAAATCCCACGTCGAACGGCCAGAGAAATGCGAGTCGCCAGTCACGGTCACGATACTCCGCCAGTGACTCGGCGAGTAATTCCTGCACGTGCCCCTCACGTCGCTGCGCAGGATCAGACGCAACACCGCCGATCCCACCAGCCGCGATCACGCTTGCACGCAACTCAACTGGGAGATCGTAGTGTCGACAGACGGCTGTTATATGATCGTCGTATAGCCCACGGTGGTCCCCGATGGTGGGCTCGGAATCCGATGAAGCGTCCTCGAACGGTCCGTCCTCGGGTGAGAAGGCGTAGTGGACCAATTCACGGAAGGTATTCTCGTCAGCCTCGGGGACTGGACGATAATCGGACATATCCAGTACCGGTGTACCCACCGGTAAGATAATTTCTGTATGTCACATGGAAGAGATTCCTGCCAGTCTCACAGTCGAGTCTCAGAAAAGTTAGGACAGATCGACGTCTGTCAGTCTCAGCACTGCATAAACGGTCGCTGCGGTCACAGAAAACGTCGTTATCAATTCAGTGGCCCCTGGTATCGGCCCCTGCCGAATAGCACTCGCAGCGACAATCCCCACAATCGACGCTGTCCCAACCAACAATGCCGTTAGCTCCGATGTGTACGTTTTGATCGAGGTCCTCATGTTTGTCGTATGATTCTGGTCTCGGTTGTGCTCACTGGTATGTGAATGAGACAAGACGGACATAAAAAGACTCACTCAACGTGATTCAGGAGATATCACAGTCCCGTACGACACTTCCCGTGAAGATGATTTATACCAGATAGGTCCTGGGTGTTCACATGACCCAGGACGACCAATATAGTATAGAAAACGTCGATCTGACCGATGGATACTATGAAATCGAGCAGAGTCTCATTCGGAACAAATACACATTGACGGATGAACGCGGGAATGTTGTCCTGCGGGGAAAGCAGGAGATGTTCAATCTGAAAGAAGAGTTCCCGTTCGTCAATGGAAGTGGTGAGGAAGCATTCACGGTGAAAACAGATAGTGTGTTGGACGTCGCGGGAAGCTATACACTGCTTGACTCTGTCGTTGGTGAAGAGGTAGTCGTGCTCGACGAGGATCTCTCGTTTCTCGTCGAGACCTGGACTATACGTGATCCACAGACAGGCGATGCGATCGCGACCGTACAGTCGAAGAGTAAATTGGTGTCTGTTCTCAGACACGTCTCGAATATAGCGAATATCGTCCCCAATACGTACGAAATATTCAATCCCAGTGACGAGAAAATCGGAGAGATAGCGGGTCAATTGTCGCTCAAAGACACATACGAAGTCACAATCGACGAGTCGAGTACCGTCCCAAAAGAGGCCGTGATGGCATCAGCGTGCGTACTCGATGCCCTCGAGAACAACAACTAACCACGAAGCCAGCGCTGTTAATTTTCTCTTGTTCGATTTGGGATCTTACAAGCGAGTCACAGTTCAACGATAGTTCCCACGCCGTCTTGCTCCGCTCGTTCGACGGTGTGTGTCGCGACTGCTGCGTCGAACACCGCCGACCCGACACTCTCGACAACGACAATGTCGGTGTCACGGGTTCGTCCAATGGTCCCCTCAATCACGTTCGAAAGCGGGTCTAAGTCGTCGCTATCGAGTGGTGTCGCGAGGAGATCGCCAGTCTCGGCGACCTCGGCGGGGACATCAGCAAACACCTGACTCGCCCGGTCGAACGTCGTCGGATCCAACTCTTGCATCTCGGCTGAGTACGCACCGACTGCGACGACGAGGGTCCCTTGAGCGAGCCACTCACCGTCGAGAACGGGCTCTTCGGCCGGCGTGGCTGTGACCACCGTGTTGGCCCCCTCGACGGCCGCCTGTGCTGATTCGACGGGCGTGACCGACGCATCGAGATCCTGGTCCAACTCTTCGGCACAGGCGATCCGGCTCTCGCTTGTCGAGTACACCCGGACACGATCGAGATCAGTGACTGCCGCAATCGCACGCGTCTGCCACCGGGCCTGGGTTCCCGCGCCGATGACACACAGATCTACCGGCTGGGCTGCCAGCTCTCGAGCGGCGAGCCCGCCGATACACCCGGTTCGCATTGCCGTGATTCGGGTTCCGTCCATCACTGCCACGGGGAGACCGGTGTCAGCCTTGTTGACGAGGATCTGTGCGTTGATTACCGGCAGATCGCGTGTCGGATTCGCCTCGAAAAGCCCCACTAGTTTCGTGACATAGTAATCACTCCCAGTGATATATGCCGGCATCGTCAGTCCAGTTCCGAGAGCCTTCTCAGAGCCGCCCGTGCCGAGTCCCTCTCCCACCGGGAAGTGTGGTCGTTCGGGTCGAACCGCCTCGCCACGCCCCTGTTTGATCAACGCCTGTCCCACAATCGTCACGAGCGGGCGAATGTCCAACAGTGACGCTACCTGTGAAGAGTCGATAACCCGAATCATGGCGGACATACTGCAAGAAGTGGTTTAATATCTCTCACAGCTCGAATGTGGTCTCGCTACCGGTATCAGAGCCTCTTGGAGTATTCAGACCGTGTGCCGGAGTCGTTCGTGGGAGCCGAATCTGGATCCGCCTTTCAGCACGTGCCCGGTCGGACGTTCGAGACGGCTATGCGACATTCACCGAGCGAGCGGACACGAAACCGCACCCCACTCTACGGGATTGGTAGTGCGGTATTGGACAGCGCCGATCAAAACTGCTCGTGGGTGTCTCGTATCTCCTCAAGTGCGACCCCTGCGCTGACTTTGTCGGTAAGGTCCGCTTCTTCATCACGGATCGCAGCGGCACGCTCGGCGACCGCGTCTGCGTGGCGGGCCGGAACGACGACGATACCGGTCGCGTCGGCGACGACGATATCGGTAGGTTCGACGCGGACGCCGTCTACGGTCACGGGGTCGGTCGTCGAGGCGATACGAACCCGTTTCTGTCCGGATCGTGGGGTTGGCCCGCGTCCGAACACTGGGAACGAGCCGTCCCGAATGTCAGAGGAATCACGATAGCCCCCGTCGATGACTACTCCAGCCATACTGGCGGCGGCGGCCAGGGCGGACGCCTGACCGCCCCAACAGGAGAGATCGCGACTGACCCCACTCAACACGAACAGCTCGTCAGCGGCGATGGCGTCGAGCATGGCGTGCGGGAAGTTGGTGGGCCCCTCTTCATCTCCACCTTCACGGGCCCGTTCGAAGGTTACCGGCCGCGCCCGCCCTACGGCGGTATGTGTGGGGGCAGCTGGCGGTATCCCGGTGATAACACCATCGAGCCCGTGGGCGTCCATCGCGTCTGAAACGATGCTCGTGTCACACTCTGCAAAGACCGTGAGTGGCTCCATACGTCGGCCTCGATGGGCCAGCATGTAATGGTTCGGTCAGTACGGCGGGAACCCCGGGCGGGAAACCTCCGGGATGGTCTTTGCATCGACCACGAGCGGCCGATCGGAGTCGCCGGTCAAGTGCCGTTCAACTACGCCGAGATCGTCGAGATCGCGGACAGTCACGGTTTCGGCACCGAGACCACGGGCGGCCGTCGCAAAGTCCGGACTGTCGTAGTTCGACCCCGTCTCGCGGCCGTAATCCTGATTTTGTCGATGCCGGATGATACCGTAACTGGCGTCATTGTACACGACGACAACTATCCCCAGCCCGTAGCGAGTCGCCGTTTCGATATCCTGCAGCACCTGCATCAGGCCGCCATCGCCGGTGTAACAGACCACGGGGCGGTCGGGGGCGGCGATTTTGGCCCCGAGCGCGGCGGGGAGCGCGTACCCCATACTCCCGAAATTCCCGCTGACGAGCATCTGCTCGTCGCCGTCGACGCGATGAAACACCGCTGGGAACCCGGTGTTGTTGCCGGAATCAACCGTCACGATCGTATCCGACGGCGCAACGTTGGAAACCGCAACCGTCAGTGCTCGGGGGTCCACCCGGTCTGGGGCGGAGTCGAATGCCAACTCCGCCGGACGGTCGGCGGTGGCAATCCGGTCACGGACGGCCGCGACGCGGTCCGGGGCCGGTGTGACGCGATCGGCCAGTGA
>KI543234.1:126895-132930 GCA_000496235.1 uncultured archaeon A07HR60 | reverse complement strand
CGAGTCCCGTAGACGGTGACATCGTCCGTCATGTGGAGGTGATCGAGATACTGGAGTGATGTCTCCTGGCCAGCCTGGGCGCTGTCACCGACAATCACCACGAGTGGAACGTTGTCCCGGTCGGCCACGGCCAACCCCGTGACGCCATTCGTGAGACCCGGGCCGTGAGTGAGCGTGCAGACGCCTACGCGGCCAGTTGTGCGAGCGTATCCATCGGCCATCATCACCGCAACCTGCTCGTGGCGGGCGTACCGATACTCGACGGTCACCTCGTGTAGTCGATCGAGAAGATGGCTGTTCCCCTCGCCGATGAGCCCGAACAGTGTTGTGACACCCTCGTCGGCCAGTGCCGACAGCAGATAGTCGCTGCCAGTCTCGCTCATGTTCCTGTCTCCAACAATGTGCGGCAGCAGACGCGTAACATGCGTGTGTGCATGTACCTCACAGCGTGAATCCATCAATTAAATCTTCGGGGCGGCGGGCTCTCGCGACTAAGCCGGTGCGGTTTGAGTGGATTAGGACATGTCAATGAGACATGCGCGTAGTGGTCAGCCGTGGTCTTGCGGGTGTAGTTGTCTCTCGCATTCTTGAGTATATACTTCTTAATCCCCTTTCGATATGCCACTCCAGTCGCATTTGCAGACCGTCCTCACTCTCCGTGTGTCACCGACGTGGTATGATCGTGGGCGGTCACGGGCTCTGCTCAGGAAAACAGCTCTCTGCGCTCGTCCGGAGTGAGCTCTACTCTGGGACTGCCACGGGGAGAGCACTCCTCACACTCATATGAGACTCCGCCATCGTCGTACGTGTATACTGGGGAGCCGAACACAAAGAGGGCGTCCCGTTGTCGCCGCTCGATAATGGTAACGTCGACACACCCGCAGTTTGGGCAATACTCGTCATCAGTGTCGGCCAGCTGTTGATACGTGACCTGAGCACGGCCGAATCCAGCCTCACTGTACGCCTCTGTCTCGGTCTGTTCGATGAGCCGATCGACGGGAAATGAATCCTGTGTGGCGGTGTTGTCCGTTCCGCTCTCATTCGCGACAGTGACATCGACGTAAGGTCCCGTCGACACGGTGTTGTTGATTCCAACGAAAAATACGTTCACCGACATCTCGCGGCCGACCTGGCTCGTGACCCGAACCTCGTGTTCACTCCCGAGAACGTAGATATCAAGATCGTGCTCGGCCTCCTCAATAGCGAGGCTATTGTCGTATCCCGATACGGCTGCACCGACGCGCGGCTCCGTGATAGTTGCCGACTGTTGCCAGCCGACAACGGTCTCGTCCAGTTGCGCGTACGGGAACTGCGGGGAAGCCTGGTCCTCATAAAACCGCTGCTCGTCGCCGACAACCTGTAATTGTCCCTCGACTGCGTTCTGAGCGATAAACACGTCTTCTGGATCGACGAGAATAGCGTCGCCAGTGACGCCGTGTGGCTGGTAGTACGCGTCCTCCAGCGAGCCGGTGATTTCGGTTTCTGGAGTCGGATCATTGACGGTATCTCCAGTCGGAACATCGGCGAACACGTACTCTGCGTTCACGATCTTGAGATCCCCTTCGATACTGTGCGGGAGGATATACACGTCCTCTGGCGATTCAATACCAACAGGCGGCGTCTCGTCGCCACTAACCGCTATATCGCCGCTATACTCGACTGCGTTTGTGTCCCAATCAGTGCCAGATGACATGTGTGAAACCTACAGCAGGGAAGCAGCGCACCTGTATACGTATAGTAGTCACTCAGGCGATATCAACGTTGTCGCCTGTCGACGACAGCCACCCACGAACCGCTTGTCCCTTTTGCTCTTAGGCCATCAGAGAATGCATCGTCTGACACCTGTTCCGGGTCAGCCGTTCGGCTCGGACTTGTTGGTGAAGCCCACGAGACTCCACAGGTGCCCTGACACTCGTACGGTTCAGTTCAATGGGGCGTGACCGAGACACAGCCGGAGAGATTCGCCGGCGTGAACGTGGGCGAGGAGGTGACCTGATCCGGCCGCGTTACGATTGGGATCTAAAATCAACGGATACAGCCGGCTCTCATCGCCGCGAAACGCGGCACCGACACCGAGATTGAACCCGAGACGCCCGAGATGCGTCGCGGTGACTAGTGTGAGTGTGGACGTGCGGTTGTCGAGTCGTCGGAAGCAGACTGAATCATCTGTGTGGTACACACGCCGAGTTGATACTCGGGGTACGTGTGATATGTGCGGTACGTCGGGTCGACAGACGTGTGTGTAATCGTCGTGTATGCCCCCTCTCCGAACCGATATGACATATCGGCCGATTCCGGTGACGGACAGTCAGATAGCGGCTGCACGTCGATGGCCGTCTCTACCGTATAATTCGCGGTCTGGTGAGTAATCTGGTCAGTGACCCCGTCGGTGAGCGGGACAACAGCGTCGGGACTGCGGCTCCCGCGAGGGGAGACACAAGAGACCATCTCGTAGAAACTGATCCCCGGCGCCTCAATATAGTGTGAATTACCGATAATTGCGAGATTGAATTCGATATCACCGAGTCTCACGGTTCGTCGCTGTTTGACATCAACCCGGTCTATCTCGGCTGACGACCGCGCGTACCGGAGATACAACTTGTCAGTCGTCATTGGAGTACGTTGTATCGATGATAATGTGCCGATTCGGGTGGAACACACTGTTTGGCTGTCTGTTCTCGTAACGGGGTGTTGGCCGCCAGTCGGTGTCGGCGTACTCGGTCTTGTGGGTAGTCACGTATTCGGAGGTGTTTCCAGACGGCGTGATTGTCGGGCGCTCATCGTCGGGTGCGAAGATGTAGAACTGCTCACCGAGGTTATCTGACCCGTCGCCGGTCGCGTCGTAGTGGCTCCGATACGACTGATACGACCGGAATCCAGCATCACGGACGGTCTCCATGTACGTCTGGTGGTGTTCCGGATACGCGTACTCGGAGTATCCCCAGGTGGCGACGGCACCGTCTTCTGCGAGATGAGTATTGAGGAGTGAGTAGAATTCCGTCGAGTAAAGCGGCAGCAGATCGTCGTTGGTCGCCCCAGGTAGGTCCAGCAGGATGAGGTCGTACTCGGTCTGAGATTGTTGGAGATATCGATAAATATCCATCTCGTAGGTGGTGAGACGGTCGTACTCGTAGGCATCGTTGTGATACTGCCGGAAGTAGGGGTCCGTGCGGGCTTTGTCCATGAACTCGCCGTCGATATCGACGTGATCGACCGACACGGAGTGGTTCCGGAGGCGGTCGGCAGCGATCCAATCGCCACCGCCCACGAGCAACACGTCTGTCTCCGGAGAATTGGCATACATCGTCATCGGAACGTCGACTAACCCGCGGTGATACGACTCGGCCCACGACTCACACAACTGAATCGCCGTATCGAGCCGGAAACAGGTCTCGTTTTGAGACGGGAACACCCGGTTTGAGCCGTCACCTGTCCACTCACGCTCGTATTTGACTAACTGCTGGTACTGTGTGGTCTCGTGTTCGGTGATCGTTGCATCGACCGTTTCGGGGGGATGTTCTTGCTCGATCAGGTTCGAGAGGTAATACTCAGATAGCTGCTCGTCGACGGAATCGTGATTGACCACGACCCCGGCGTATCCGCCGGTAATGAGCACACACGCCAGGAAGAGGGCTTTCCGCTCACGAGTGACGACTTGCCGTGACTCGGACCGATATAGCCCCCACCGCCGGTCGCTGAACCGGGCTGCAAAGCCAAGTGCAGCGATACCGTTGAGAAATGCGAGGACGAACACCGTCGGAATGAGGCCGAGCCGCGGGTACAATCCGAAGACGAACACGAACGCTCCCGCAAGCCCGCCTAAATAATCCATCGCGAGGACTGTCGAGTAGGTCTCGTAATCGGTCGTCTCCGATGATGAGTCGGTGTGAAACAGAACCGATAGAATGCGTCTGCCTGGCCGAGAGACGGCCGTCAACAGCCACCGCGTCGGAGTCGCGCCCGAGTCAGGTGACTCGCTTTCAGCCTCGACCATCGAGAGAAGCAGCGGGAGTTCGAATCCCGATAGCACTCCAATCACGACCACAGGGAGTCGTGCGGCGACCTGCTCGAGTATCGGTGGAATCGCCGATGGAAGGGTGATCCCGTTGAGCCAGAAGACGAAGATGAACCCGACCGGGGCGACGACCGCGAGATACAGTTCCGCTCTAAAGAAGTTCGAATACTGCTGGTCGGCGAATTGCCGAACCAGAAACGAGCCGAGTCCGAGCGAGCAGAAGAATAGCCCGATTGTCAACCCATATTGGACTACAGCACCGCCGTACATGACTGTGAGAAGTTCCGAATAGACGAGTTCGTACGCGAAACTGCACAGTGACACTAGGAGCGCTTCGAAATGGAGCAACGACTGCGTAGCAAACCGTGGGAAACGAAGAGACGGGCGCTTCATCAGAACACGAGTGGGTGTGGGTGTGGATCCGACCCTGACTGGATTGCAGGCTTAAGAGAATTACCTGGCACGCGTGTGGGAGAGAGCATATGAGTAGTTTGTTTCACAGCCGGATTAGATCCGCGGGGACACCTTCCACTTTTCAGCTATCTCGACCGTTCCATCAGCTGTCTGCTCGACGCGAGCATCAATCGACTCCCACCCGAACTGTGGGTCGTCATTCGGCCCAGCGACACTGTCAGTCGCTTCGATCTCGGCACTGAGTCGATACCAGCCCGGCCTGACCACCGGCATGGTCAGTTCAGCCGACGACGGCCCATCTGACGGTGGGGCCGATGTGTCCCAACTCACGGGACCCGGGCCTGGGGCAGATTCCTGAAACGTCTCGTCATCGCCAAGATAGACAGCACCCAGCGTGGTGGCCGTAACCGGGTATTTGCTCACCGTATCCTGGTGATTGTTGTACCACGGTCCGACGTAGGCACCGCCAAACAGCATTGCCCGACCTTTCGAGGTTTTCGGGGCGGAACTGAATCCGCCACTGGTGGTTCGGCCAGTTGCTCCGCGTCCTTTGGCGGTAGCGACTCCGATGGGCGACAACTGACCGAATAGCCCGCGAATCGCCCGACTGGACTCCCGGAGAACAGACGCCGTATCGGGGGAGCCACTCTCACCGCTGGCGGACACCGGAGATCGACCGGTGGTTTTGCCAGTGGTTTCGTTAGTCCCATCAACAGAGAGATCGCGTCGAGACATGACCCACTGCTCGCTCGTCGGCTCTAACTGAACGTGGAGCGATTGATCTTCAACTGTGACGGTCTCGATGACATTCGATCTTCGCGGTGGGGGGTCTCCCGCACTGCTCGTGCAGCCTGCCACTGCGGTGGTGCCCACAACGACACCTGTCGTGGCTAGAAATCGACGCCTGTTCATATTGATGAAGAGATAATCCTGCCTGAGCGTCGCACCGCCCGATAAGAGGTCGACATCTATGTTCGTTGAAATAACGGGTACGTGTTCGGTTTACTGTTTTGATATATTACCGAAAAAGCCCCGCAGACGGGACTTCGACTCCCTGATCTGCCTGTGACTTGGGTCTATCGGCGAGGTCGGTGAGGTCGGCCTTCATGCTGTTAGGCTGTGTCCAATTAGCCAGATTCTGGATCAAGTCTGAATGGTGTTTCCTCAATCGCTGGCCCCTGTATTTCAACACCGGTTAGAAGCTCAGCTCCTCCGAAGTCACCATTGTACTCAGTGACCCGCGATATATGTGCGGTGATCGAATGAAACGCCCGTGGCTCGAAGAGGATCTGTCGTTCAAGATCGAGAACCCGTGCAGCAGCATCTTCTGGCGGCACCTCTCCGTCGGTATATTCGTCACTGCCGATCAGGTATCGAGCGCCGTCTGGAACGTATCCGATAATTTACACACATGATCTTGCTCGTTGAGGATATCGATGTTGTAATATTTTGACGATCCTGAACGCGTAAAGACGCACCAAATGAGGCGTTGAGAGTGAGGTGTGACTGTGTCGTGTGTCTCCATGCTAAGGTGTATCTAATTCTAACTGTCCGTCGTTGATCGCGTCGAGAAAGCCCCACGCGTGGTAATGTGTCCACCCGTCGA
>KI543234.1:122565-126875 GCA_000496235.1 uncultured archaeon A07HR60 | reverse complement strand
AAGCCCACGGCTTGAGCCGTGGGAGGAAAGCCGACACAATTGACACAGAAAACATGAGTCGGTTGACCGCCATCCAAACCTTTAATCCGCTGAGTTCACTACAAAAATTTAATGGTGGAAGCGAATAGGACAGTTATACTACCGCTCGAAACACCGTTGAGCGACGAAGACAAGCGTTTCCACCAAACCATTGAAAAATACCAGCACTGCCGTGACCGAGCCAGTGAGTACTGCTGGGAGAATCCCACGCAACCCGACGACATCGTCAGTTCAAAACGGGCTGTCGAAGACGCACTGTCCCACGATCTCAGAGAGGAAACAGACGGTCTCCACGCAAACCTCGTGCAGAAAGCTATCAAGGATGTGACAAGCGCGATGGATTCGGTAACGAAAGCATGGGAGCGTGGTGAACGTATTAGTAAGCCAACGTGGAAAGCGAGTGGATCGTGGGTAATGACTTATGATACGCGAGCGGGGACATTTTCCAAGCACGATGCAACTTTTGCAACCACCGGCTCAACGGTGACGCTTGATTATCAGACACCAGCAAATCTCGATGAGAATCCGTACGACAAGTACGTACTCTCTTCAGAGTGGGAACAGACGACAAGCAAGCTCGTGTATCGGCACGGGCAGTACTGGCTCCATCTTGCAGTCAAAAGAGACGTTTCCGACCAGCATTGGACAACACAAGCTGGCACAGAGGTTTCAAACGCGCCCACAGAGGATACGAGTCGTGTCCTCGGCGTGGACCTCACTGTCAAGGGATGGACTGCTGTCACAAGTGCTGGCGGCTTCCACGGCAACGCCGACTATCTTAACCACCGACGCACAGAGTATGAGCAACTGCGTGGAGAACTCCACCAAACAGGAACCAGAAGTGCGTATCTGCGGCTCCAAGAACGGTCTGGAACCGAGTCAGCATGGTTTGATGAGTACGCACACCTCGTCTCAAATGCTATCATAGAAGATGCAGTAGACACTCGGTCAACGCACATCGCATTCGAGAAGCTTGATGGAATCCGCAAGCGGATGAGCAACCTGCCGAAATATCAGCAGTGGATGTTCGGCCGAGTCCAAGAGTATGTCGAGTCCAAGGCTGCTGAATACGGAATCAGCGTTGTTTATGTGAATCCACAGAACACGAGCAACGGGTGTAGCCATACTGACTGTCAAACTGTGAGCGAGTCTAATCGGAGTCACAAACGCTTTGAGTGTAGTAGTGTGGTCGGTCGTGGAACGCGGATTATAATGCAGCACGAAACAGTGGATTGAGGTATATTTTTGAGTCACTACTCCCAGCGAGCCAAACGTGTTCGCCTGGGAAGGCAACGAGTCAGCTGGCCTTAATATCAGGGATCCTTTCCGTTACAGAACATGATATAAATCATGTCTCTCAGGACTGGATGTCCACTGACAAGCCCACGGCTTGAGCCGTGGGTAGCTGACCAACGAGATCCTGATTGCCGATGGCCCACACTTCGTGGTCCTTTTCTTGTGCCCAGTGTCGCACCCACTCGAGTGGGACCGCGTTGTGGCGTGGATGCGGATTCAGATCGACGGTCCAATCTCGGTCGAACGCTAGTACGTGCATTAGACTCCCTCTGCGAGTCGTTCTGCGAGCGTTTCGAGTTCTGTTCGCTCATCAATCACGTCCAGCCACTCCGTAGGGAGGCTCTCGGGGCCGTGACGTGCGCCGGCGATTGTTCCGGTGACTGCACCAATCGTGTCCGTATCGCCACCCAGATTCACTGCGTCGATGATCGCAGCCCGCGTACTGTCGGCAGTCAGTCCATGATAGAGACTCGTTTGCAGTGTCGTCACGACGTAGCCGTTCGTCTCAAGATCAGCGTCCGACACGTCTGACAGTCCTGTGAGTGCCGTCAGTAACTCGTCGGGGGCTTCTGACTCGACACGCTCGAGTGCTGACTCGAGCGGCTGCTCGCGGTCGTGCAGCAGATTGGCGATTGTGAGGTTCAGGATCACACACCCGTACTGACATCGCGGATCGTAATGCGTGATTGCAGACGAGTCCTGACTCACCGATATGAGAGTGTCTGGATCGTCGTGGTACGCGAGTGCGTGCGGACAACACCGCATCACACTACCATTCCCGGCGTTTTGTCCCTCGGACCGCTGCTCCCAGACGGTGTGTCCAGCCTCGTCCCACGGAACTCCGGTGTCGAGTTGCCCAACCGCGTCGGCAGTCATCAACCCGATATCGAACGGGCCCGACTGGTACCACCCGAGAAACCGGTCTGCGATGTCGGTGGGATCGAACTCACCGGACTCGTCGAGACTCCGTGCGATACACAGCGCCATCTCCGTGTCGTCGGTGATTGTCCCGGCCGGCTGGCGGTGTGTTCCGTTTCCGAGCATCTTTGTGACCGTGCCGTGTTCGGCAGCGATCTGTGTGCTCGATTTGAACTCCACCGGCCGGCCGAGCGTATCCCCACAGGCTAATCCGAGTAGGACACCCTGAGCGCGATTTCTCAGTGAATCGTTTAGTTCGTCTGTCATATGTGCCGTTGAACGAATTCTTTCACAGTTAATATAATCTGTCCCACTGAGTGTGTGTAGTTAGTGTGGTAGCGGTTATTGAGTTAAGCAGACCCCCTGGCCAGTGGCGCTGACGAATAGAAACACCACAGCGATCTTCAAGTCTGGATCAGCCCTCCTGACACGTCCACTTCTGTCCCGCCAGACGATTGTATCCCTCAGTGAGTCACATCTGTCGGTTGAAATTTCGCACGAACGTGTCTATATAGTTCTATAGTCCCGTAATAAATATACAAAGACTAGATAATTGGATTTAAACCTGCTCAAATCCAAAATTGCTGTACAGTGTCCGATCAAGCAGCAGTTCGTGTTGGCCATTTCAGTCCAGATGCACCAAACGTTGATATCAGAGTTGACGGTGAGATTGCGTTTGAGGATCTCGCCTTTGAGGCCGTTTCAGAGTACGCTGAATTGCCGGCTGGAAGTCACGATGTTTCGGTCGCTCCTCACGGGAGCGAAGACGCAGTTCTCGAAGTAACGCTTGACGTAGAGGCGGACGCCAGTTACTCCGCATTCGCGACGGGTGAAGTTGGTGAAGAATCTCTCCAGTGTAGTGTGTTTGCCGACGAACCCGGCGATATCGCCGACGACCAAACGCACGCCCGGTTCATCCACGCCTCGCCTGACGCACCAGCGGTGAATGTGCAAGTTGCAGACGGTGGACCAGTGCTGTGTGAAGATATTGGATTCCGAGAGACGAGCGGCTACGTTCCAGTTGACGCGGGGAGCTACGACCTCGAAGTCGTCCCCGCCGGTGGCGATGACCCAGCACTGTCGTTACCCGATACCGAACTGCCGGCCGGGGCCGCCGTCTCCGCCATTGCAGTCGGCCAACTCGCAGATGACTCGCTCGGCGCCCAGATTGAAGTCGACGCGTCCTAATCTGTCACGTCACCGCTGATACCCCGTTTCGGCCCTCCACTTTTTCACCTCACAGCCCGCCAGACGTGCGACTCGACGCACAGAATATGACACGCGAACAACTCACAGCGGTCAGCCACTAGCTCCCCGATCCATCGCGTCGGCGCACGCCATTGTCTCGGTACGCACTCTATATTAGTATCAACACTGGCGAGGTCACAGTGGGTCAGTCACCGTAGACGGCACCACCTCTCGGCGCAATCGTTACAGGCCGATGAGAGAGGCAGTGAGTGGGACTGCTCAATCCGCTGACTAGCCCAGAGGGTACATTCCGTGAATAAAACACGGAGATGCGAGGAGACTGCATCGTGTTGGGCAGGAAGAATTTCGAAATCGGCGGATGATTCATAACCCACCGACCTATTAACACAAATGTACATGATATTTGACGACCTGCGGAAGCTGCTCGAACAGATGGATTCGGAGGACATGGACATTGAAACGTACTCTGAAGTCCGAAATATCCGCACGGATACAAACGACCGACCGAAGAAGTCTGCGGCGAAGCGGCGGAACACGCGGTTTGACCACTCGCGTAAGCAGAACGCTGCTGACGTGACAGCGGATGATCAAGCCGATGAGGAGCCAGTTGTGTCCATTCGGAGCCGAGATGACAGCGATACAGTGCAGGTTACTGTTGACGCGCCGGCAGATGCGACAATCGAAGCCGGGCAGCTGCGAATAACGGGTTCAGCATCAGAGTATACCACTCTGAAAGAGATCGATATCGATTCGCCTGAGATTGCAAATCGGACAGTCAACAACGGGATAACGACGATCGAGATCTGTCCAGCCTGAAGTACGGAGCCACCACCCATTAGTGAGTGATG
>KI543234.1:121114-122545 GCA_000496235.1 uncultured archaeon A07HR60 | reverse complement strand
CAGTCTGACCGTTCGACCGGACAGACGCAGTACCGTGACACGCGCACTGGCACCGACCAGGGGAGAGTCGAGATCACACGTCCTACCGGGGCAATCTTGCCAACAGCCTCGTCACTGAACGTGTACCAATCCTTCTCTGGCTTTTCATCGGTCCAATCCTGGCGTGATGCAATCGCTGAGGTGCACGGTGATCTATCGGCTGGATATATCTACTGCGTAAGGCTCCTGAACCAGGACGACTGACCATCTGGGTACGGCCGGCCCTCTGGTCTGGTCAGTGGTAATCCTCGAGAGAGTGCTCGAAAGCGTCGGTAATGAGAGCCGAGAGCTGATAATTCTCCACGGCAAAGTCAATAAACGCGTTTCTCAATGCTGCAGTGTATGCATCAAAGAAGTCGTCGTGTTCATCAACAGGGATAGAGTATGTTGTCGAGAGAATACTCCCGGGACGACCCGTCAACGACACCGATGGTGGAAGAGTGTACCCTTGCGTTTCGATCTGATCGTCAAGCCGATTGTTGACCATGTTCCAGAATGCCTCGTCGCTACTGGTCCCGTGCCAAAGCGTGAGTTCCAGCACTCTGTCTTGAATCGCTTGTTGCCGGTCCTTTTCGAGTCGGTGATAGAGCATCACCTGAGCGTAATCATCGTCGTCACGTGATGAGTGGATAACGGTATGATCATCCGTGCGCCGTCTCCACTGCTCTCTGGCGATACTTGCCCACGAGCTTCCCTGTCGAAAGATCCAGCGCATTGACTCGCTGGTGTCTGCGTTCAGATCGATAGCAACGTGATTGTCGGAGAGATTGGGAATGTCGATGATATCGCCAGTGTCCAGCTTCTGGGCGAGACGTCGTCCCCAGTCATCAGCGAAGCGCTCCCACTGTTGATCAAACGCGTCCTGGATGGTTTGTATTTCGTCGTGATAATCGACGTATAGTTGTGCTTTCTCCCGCTGGGTTGCTTGATTCTCTGTCATTGTCAGTTCCTGCCGTATCGTGCCGATGAAGTCGTTGAGTTGTGCGGCCGTCCGTGCCGGATACGCGCCCTGGCTCTTGGCAAGCGATGCCTGAAGCTCTGAAGCGATCCAGTTCCAAGACACCTGGTCGAACTTGGAGGATTCTGGTGATGGTGATCTCTCCGGAGCAAGGTAGATATAGTGGCGATCGTCTTCGGGAATCTCGTCTTTGGAGAGGCCGATCGCCGGGAATGACGAAGCATCGACGTACGCTTCCGTTTGCTTGTGCGTCTCAGACGCCCAAAGTTTCAGTTCCCAGCAGATGAACCAGGCTCCCGGAAGCCAAATAATCCCATCAGGACGGGTCTCGTTGGAGGCGACAACCTCGGTTTCGACCTGAATATCTTGGAGATTCAGTTGGGAGTACGTGTAGTCTAAGTCGTCTCGTGTCGAGAGAGACGAAAGGAGGTCGT
>KI543234.1:115499-121094 GCA_000496235.1 uncultured archaeon A07HR60 | reverse complement strand
AAACAGCTACTTACTGACCGTCAGTCTCGGTGAATATTCTGAAATCAGTCTCGAAATCCCCAATCGCCTCTATTTGTTGTTTGATCTTGTTCAATCCGGTCATCTCTGCGGATATCTTCGGCAAGGAGTGTGATTGTCTGAGTTCTGGCCCTATCAGGTGGTGTATCTTGAGATGCTCGTCGTGCCCGTCCGGATCTGAGGCATAGAATGTGTGGAAATACGTCTTTTCTTCCATGCCGTCTGTATCAACTTGTATCTGCGCTAGATCTGAGTAGTCGTTATCGTACGTCTTCTCGTCGAACGCTATTCCGTCTTCTTGACACAGTGTTTCGAGTATCTCTATAGAGTCTCTTTTATCAACGTCGTACACCTCAATCTGAAACTTCAGTTGGTCGAACGACATTATCTAGTTATATTCATGAGAGAATAAAGGTCCACGGCAGTGGTGATCTCATTTTCTGCTGAAACAGTCTATTATCATCTGTTTCGTCGGACGACACTCTATCCTGTATCACCTGCTTTCTGACAGTTCTCCCGTTCCGGTGACCTGCTATCTAGAATGTGGAACAACGTTTCAATGATGCCTTGTTGGAATCGCAACCTCGTCAAACACCGTGAGACTGATAAATTGCGCTAAGCCCTACTCATCGTTGTGGGCGTGGCCCGGCCAGCAGCACGACAGTGTGGGTGGTGAACGTAGTAATATCAGCGCCGTGACCTTTTTCAGTATAAGCCCATCACCGGTTTGAATGGAGTCACAAACACACGTCACGTTCGTGCTGGACTCGTCGGGATCAATGTCGAAGATTGCTGACGACACCCGGGGTGGATTCAACACGTTCCTGATGGAGCAACGCGAGGAGGAGGGTGAAGCGACGGTGACGCTGTACGATTTTGACAGCACTGTCGACCTGGTGTACCGAGAGTCGGACATCGCCGACGCCGAGAAACTGGACACTGACAACTACCGACCGGGCGGCAAGACCGCCTTACACGACGCCATGGCACGGGCGATCAACGAGACCGACGACTATGTCGCTGGCGTGGAGGCGGCCAAGACGGTCGATAACGTCATTGTGGTGGTGCTGACCGACGGCAAGGAGAACGCCTCCGAGACGCCTCAGGACGTTGTTCGCGAGCGGGTGGAAGAACACCGTGAAGAACACGGCTGGGAGTTCTTGTTTATCGGCGCTAACCAGGACGCCGCCCTCACGGCCGAGCAAATGGGCATGGACCGCGACAAGTCTCTGGACATGGCCCACGACGGCGACGGTGCCGAGGCGGCTCAAGAGTCTGTCTCAGCGAGCGTCTCTCGGGCCCGCGAACAGGGGACGACAGGCGGGTTCAGCCAGGAAGACCGCCAGCGCCAGGATCGCTCCGAAGACTGAGTGGTCGATAACACCACGACACCGGACGGTTCAGGATGGCGGGAAGCGAGCAACGGCACCGGCTGTCGCCAGAGGATAGAATTCTCTCCCGCTTCCAGGATCAGTGAGCGCGCACCTGCTGCATACCGGGCACAGATAGCTAAATCGCGGGGATAAGAGTCGCACAAGACGTGTTATCGTCATAGTCCCATTTTTCCAACGAGTCCGAGAGACACGAGCGTAATCCATACTGATTAGTCGTGACACATACTACTCCCCGGTTGAACATGACACGGGACTCGAATACGACTGACAGGCGTATCCTCGAGGTACTCGAAACCGGGAGAGTGACGCCAGGATTCCTCGCTGATGAATTAGACCTGGAGCAGTCACACGTGAGCCAACGACTCACCCAACTGGTTGACGACGATCACGTCCAGAGACTCAATTCAGAACTGTATGACCTCACGGCGGGTGAGAGAATTCACCTGTCGGCAGATCTCGCCACCGAGATATCTGAGCGCAAAGGACCCACGACGTCCTACGAGGAGTACATCAAACAGGTACTCCGGGTTGAACAGGAATTCCCGGAGGTGTCCGAGCGGGACAAAACACCCGACACCGTACACACGGATGATCCCGCACCCTCGGAGCAAGCAGAGCCCGGGCCCGAGACCGACACGGGCGACAGTCCCGACTCCGAGAATTCGGGGGAGTAGGCCTACACACCTCCATACATAGGCGAAAGACACCACCCGATCTGCGGGAATTCTTGCCGACGGCAGACGGATACTGTGACTCCTTTCACCGGACGACAGTTTTTGAGGATTGGGCCGCTGACGAGTGTATGACCAGCCGTGTTGAGCCGGTCGTTCTGGCAACCGACGCAGCGAAAGAACAACTCGAAACCAACGAGATGGTCTACTGGTTCAGCCAGTCTGACCGCTCCACCGGACGGACGGTGTACCGAAACACGCCCACTGGGAGCGACCAGGGCAAAGTCGAGATTACACGTCCCACCGGGGCAATCTTGCCAACAGCCTCGTCACTGAACGTGTACCAATCCTTCTCTGGCTTTTCATCGGTCCAATCTTGGCGTGATGCAATCGCTGAGGTGCACGGTGATCTATCGGCTGGATATATCTACTGCGTAAGGCTCCTGAACCAGGACGACTGACCGTGAGGACGCTAACGGCCGGTCCTCTGGTCTGGTCTGGTCAGGTCAGAAATACTCTCACTGGTGTGAACTCAGGCGGTAACCACCATGGTTCGAATCGCCGGTTTATCATCGTTGGCAGGTCCCCACCAACAGTTATCAGTGATATGTATCGAACGCCGTCCGTTCTGACAAATATTTTGATCGGTTTATCACTCTATTGTGACCCTGTGTTACAAGCGATCACCGCCAGGCCAGAGATTCCGGCTTCGAATTAGTGGTGCTCCTCGAGAGAGTGCTCGAAAGCCCCGATACAGAGACAACAGGAAGTTGAATCACAAGACCCGCTCCGCACCGTCCGAAGAGAGTTAGCATAACTGGGTGCCGAAATTAATCACGTAGCTGAACCATTCGATCCTGTGCGCGGAGGTGTTCAGACAATCTTGCGTACAACGGTGCACAGCTGTCTGACTCTGTTCTGTGCGGCGCGACCGTTCCGAGAGTTTCCCAGTCGCCAATTAGCACTAACCGGCGACACGGCCTGGTGAGCGCGACGTTCAGCCGTCTCGGGCCCTCGTCGGGGAATGCCAAGAATCCGCTGTGACCGTTGTCGTTGCTCCGGACGAACGAGACGATGATCGCTTCCCGCTCGCTTCCCTGGAACGAGTCGACCGTATCGATCGAGACGCGCCGAACGTTCTCGATATTGAGTGTATTCACGGTCCGTGTGATCGCCTGGACCTGTCCACTGTAGGCACTGATCACCCCGATGTCTTGCGGCGCCAACCCGTTGTCGACCAGACGTTCCACGTGTGTGGCCACGACGGCCGCCTCGGCCGGATTGTAGTAGGAGTTCCCGGCTGACTGTTGCCGCTCGTCCCCGATGACATCGACTCCAGTGAGCGGTGCGAGATTGCCGACTATCCAGTTTCGATTTCGATCTGCAGTCTCTAACAGGCCGTCATAAAACGAATCGTTAGGAAAGGTGGCTATCTCTTCGTTCATCCGATACTGTGTCCGGAGTAGCACCGAGATCTCGTCGTCGTACTGCTCAAGCAGGTACTCGAACAGTGAGATGTGAGTCTCCTCGTCTTGCATTCCCTCGTCAGCACAGTACGGCGGGAGTTGCTTGTGGTCTCCCGCAAGAACGAGCTTTTCTGCACACTTGAGCGCGATTGCCGTCGCCGGCCGGCTCGCCTGTGTCGCTTCGTCGATAACCGCCACGTCGAACTGATTCTGGTCGAATCGTGCCGCACCGCTGGTCGTCGCCACGACGACGTCCGCCCGATCCGGGATCCCGCCCATGTACTCCTGTTTGACCACGGCATTTCTGGAGTTTCCACCGACTCGCGTAATTGAGAGCTCCCGATTCGGATCGGCAGCCATCGCGTGCAGTGTCTCTGGCTCGGGATCGTTCGGTGTGCTATCACCGACTAACAGATTATCGGCGGCCTGATTCGAGTGAGCAGTCACCAGGACCGACTGCCCCCGCTCGACGGCAGACTCCACGTACGCGGTTAGTGTCCGTGTCTTCCCCGTTCCCGGTGGCCCGTGGATACAGACGATATCCTCTGCGCTGTGTGCCCAGACGAGCGCGGTCTGTTGGTGCTCGTTCAGTTCTATTTCACTCTCAGGGAGGGCGTACTTGTTGACGTCGAACCGGACGGTCCTGTCGCCGGTGATCAAGCCCCGCTTCCGGTCTGACCGCTTGACCTGTCTGACGAGCGGCTTCGCGTCGGTCGTAGGGCACTGGAACGAGTAAATCGGAGAGCCACACCTGCGCCTGGCTGCTGTCGAGCACCTCGTGAACCATTCGAGTCTGGTCGATTTGTCCCCACTGCGGCCGAAACGTCACCCGCGGATCGTCGACATTGAGCAACTCAACTGGAATGGGAAAGTGCTCGTCATCGGCGTCCGTATCGAGAATACAGAAATTCCCCTGAAACAGCCCCTCGTCGCCCCGGAGGTCCACCTCGTCGTCGTCATCGTCATCGTCATCCTCAACCGCCATCTGGAACGAGTACGTAGCGTCACCTCCACCACTGGTGGCGCCGGTGACGTGGAACAGTGGACCCGATGCAGAACCGCGGGCAATCGCGCTGTCGAGCCCCATCTCCTCGTAGATCGCCCAGTTGGCCTCGCGTTCTTCCGTGCGCTCGGCCGTCACGAACCCGTTGAGTTCGTCGAAGAACCGCTCCGTGGCGGCACTGTCGAGCGGCGACTGCGATGTGATCGTGTCCGGCGGAAGCACCGATTCGTCGATACCAATAGGCTCGTCGGGGAGATACGAGGGAAGCCAAAATCGGAGTCGGTGCCCAATTTCGTACTCGGCGAGCCGCTCGCAGTCGGTGAACCGCTCTGTGCCTGGATCGCCAAAGCGTGAGTCCTGCCACCCGATCTGTCCGTCTGCTGGTCGGTAGAGGACATACTCGTTCGTCGGGCGGGGTTCCGTCTTCGCGAATAGTGGGATGACGTGCGCGTCTTTCCCGTCTGCCTCAATATCGAGCAGCTCTGTTGCGCGGTCGGCTGCGGCCGTGATATCGACCGACTCGTAATCATCACCTCTGACGTCGGTACTCAACAGTGTCGCATCGTTTTGTTTCCAGTCGTCGAACTGTGCGCGAAGATCTGCAGACATGATTTTTACTGCTCGCTGCGGTCCCGCTGACTCGGTTCGCCGTATCCCTCCGCGGGGTCGTTCCGACCGAGTTTCAAATTCGGTCTGTCGGCTGCTGTGAGTGACTCAAATCTATCTTTCATGCGAGTATTCTGGAACAGCAGGCGGGTGAGTGTCACGAGAATCATCATGATATCATGTCTATACGAGCGTTATGTCATAATAACTACTGCTTATTCTCTCTTCATCTGATGATGTGTGTATGATCTCAATTCGTGAGAAGACGTAGGTCTCTCGCGAGCACCAGCGTGACGACAACCTCTCTGGTCGGATGTGCGGCATGCGGGTCTGCAGTCTCACTCGGCTTGTTCGGATTGTTCGGCGTCTCAACTCGACATTACTCCTGCCGCTCAGCGGGCTAGAGTCCGCATTTCCCGCGGCCGTCGTCATCACGC
>KI543234.1:114091-115479 GCA_000496235.1 uncultured archaeon A07HR60 | reverse complement strand
CTGACGGCAAGGAGAACGCCTCCGAGACGCCTCAGGATGTCGTCCGCGAGCGGGTGGAAGAGCACCGTGAGGAGCACGGCTGGGAATTCCTGTTCATCGGCGCTAACCAGGACGCCGCGCTCACGGCCGAGCACATGGGCATGGACCGCGACAAGTCTCTGGATATGGCCCACGACGGCGACGGTGCCGAGGCGGCTCAAAAATCGGTCTCATCGAGCGTCTCCCGAGCCCGCGAACAGGGAACGACTGGCGGGTTCAGTCAGGAAGACCGCCAGCGCCAGGACCGTTCGGATAACTGAGAGGCCGACAATACCACGAGTTTGGGCGGGTCACGTCGGTGGGAATCGAGTGAGCAACGATACCTGTGGCAGGTCAGCAAACCCCCTACATAATCGGGTGGTGCTCGTTGAAGCGAGGGAACAAGTTTGCAATCAAGGAGATACGTTATACACTCAGCGGCTGAATTGTAGAACCAATTTTCGTCCATTTAATTGATATATCGATTTATGCCGTTAGTGATCACACAGGCAGGTCGCCCCCGATTTCCCGAAATGAGAGACTAACTAGGCTATCCCCGAGTTATGTGACTGCTAACGAGGGTCAAGTTCCACATCTTATCACACGATGCTGTCATCTGATGACGAATTCCGCGTACGAGGTAGCTCTTGATCGGACGATGGGGCTTGAAAGAGGCTTAGCGTTGATTCAGTTCTTGATCTATTTCATCGAGAATTTCTTCCACCCGATCGTGCATCTCTTCAACAGCATATGGAGATGGCAAATACCCAGCCGTATCAAGTTCGTCAGCCAACTCTTGAATTTGCGTTGATATCCGCTCTCTGGCCTGCCGCTGTCTCTGTTCTTCTTTCGCATTCCCCTCAATCATGACCGGATTACCGCATTCCCGGCATCGCCAACTGAACATCGTATCCGTCATGTTCAGCGGCACTGCCTCAACTTGACTGTCACAGAATGAACAAGTGGTTTCTGGCAATTTAGATCACCCTAGGTATCCAGGCTGTCGGAGTGTCGCTCTTTCGTATCGGGTGGAAGGACGTCGATATGCCGCGGTGGTCCGTTCGGCCAAGCCATCAACATCAGAATCACCGACACGAGTATGATTGTGACATGGGTCGCCTTTCGTGTCGATACCAACAATCGTCATGACACTGACCACGTGACCGCCACTCAATATTTATTTCGGCTCGAAACCCGCTATCTCCGCAATATAGTCCCCGGGAGAGACAGCGGTAATCCACAATGATTAGTCGTGGCTACACTACCAGTCAGATGAACATGGCGAAGGACTCGAACACGACGGACAGGCGTATTCTCGAGGTCCTCGAGACCGGGAGAGCAACGCCAGGATTCCTCGCTGATGAATTGGG
>KI543234.1:101067-114071 GCA_000496235.1 uncultured archaeon A07HR60 | reverse complement strand
TCGTCGGGAGCGTGGCACTCACGGGCGTCCAGCACCGTGAGCAGCAGGCTGGGCCATCAGCCTGACTCTCCGTTGCACCCACTCGTGGAGAGTCCTTGGAGACGACATGCCAACTGCTGCTGGGTGGGCTGCGGTGGTGTGTGAGTAGTTGGTGAGACCCGCTCGTGGCCGTCTTGAGCGTGAGCAGGTTCCCCGCAGCAGCACATCGCATGTCTATGTTGAATGAAGGGCTAGCTTTAGTTGAAAGTGACGGATAATAAGCAGCAGAACCAGTGTGACTACTTCCCAGTTGTCGGCTTCATCCCACGGCTCAAGCCATGATGTGGGCTTTCGCCTCGATACTCTGTAAACCGGATCAAGGTCAGCTCATCAGCGGACCGCCTCACTTGGCCCGTGGATGAGCCGACATGGCGACAAAGATAATCGTTGAGTGCGCAAGTCGGAGGTGTGTTGGTCAATCTGCTAGAGATCCTTCTGGTAGATGGCGGTCTCATATCGACTGTCGATGGATTCGGCCCCGGTTTGCGCGGTGGGATCGTCGCGACTGTGGTGGGAGTGATCGCGACGATCAGCGGAGCGAGAAGCATACTCGACTGGTGGAGAGTGTCGACCACAGAATCGGCGACAATTCGTGAGGCACTCGATACTGCCCAATCGGTTCAAATCCAGGGCCATGCGCGTCCACTGCAGTCGAGTGACACACTCGTCTCGCCAATTCGGAACGACCCGTGTGTCGCCTACGAGTATTCGATTAGCAAGACGCTACAGGACGCCGGTGACTCGACAATTGACTCTGGTATCGAGTGGCAGCCGTTCGTCGTATCTGACGGGACAGCAGAGATTCGTGTCGATCCGTCTGAGGAGAGTCTCGACATAGATACGAGCACGAACACGGTTGGAGGCCGGCAGGAAATGCAAGACCACGTCAATACAGAGAGAGTGGACGTGGACCCATCGACCGACACGGAGGATTCGGGTGCTTTCGGGAATCCGATCGAGCTGGTCGAAGGCACACTCACCACTGGTGAGGAGGTGACGATCGTCGGAAAAGCCAGCAAAGCGGCAGAAAGCGTCGCTACAGAGACAGACGTGAGTGCAGCCATGACCCCCGACGGGGAACATCTGCTGGTGACGAATGACGGCCCCGAAAATACCGCGTTGCGAACAGGTGCTCGGGGAGCGTTCCTCGTGACCGTCGGACTGATATTCGATTATCTCGGTGTGACCATCCTCTCGGGGATTACCGGTGGATTGGTGTTTTGAAACGACCGTTGGGATGTGGACCGGTCGATACCCACCCGAACCCATCAGTTCTCTCGCGGGGGGAAGGGCTCATGCGGCTCCTCGAGTTCATCGACGTAGTCGCCACAATGTGGACACACTCCGTTTGTCCGCTCGTCTTCTTGGATGAATCCGGAGGCAAGAATACTGGCAGGGAGTGCGACCAGCCCGACACCGAGCAGTGCAATCACGGCTCCGAGCACACGGCCAACCAGAGTGACGGGATACACGTCACCGTAGCCGACTGTCGTGAGCGTGACGATACCCCACCAGAGAGCGGCCGGAATACTTGAGAACACCTCTGGTTGAGCCGTTCGTTCTGCGAAATACATGGCGCTCGAAGAGATTATCAGCAGGATTGCCGTCGCAGAGAGTGCGAGAGTCAGGTCTTCTCGTTTCTCGCGGAGAACATTTCCAAAACCACGCATCGCGTCAGAGTATCGTGCCAGTTTGAACAGGCGAAAAAAGCGGTAAAGCCGCAGTACCCGGAGGAAGCGGAGATCGATGAAAAACGCGCCGAGATAGAACGGAATGATCGCCAACAGGTCGATGATTAACAACGGCTGTGTCCCGTGGCGTATCCTTCCGGTGACTGGAGAAACGAACTTATCGGTCGCGACACAGGCCCACAGTCGCCCGAGGTACTCGGCAGTGAAAATCGCCACTGAAACCAGTTCGAAGTACACGAAGAAGTCGCGATACGCGTTGAATATTGGATCCACCGTGACGACGGCAACAGTAATCATATTCACCGCGATAAGCGTCATAATGAACCAGTCGAACGGTTGACTGAGTGGGTGGTCTCCGTCAACAGTGAGTATCTCGTGCACGTCTTCTTGCGATGAACGGTATGTGAGTGACGTGAACTTACCAAAGGCCATATATATTGTTTCCGAGGTAGTTCAAAAATACACGTGATAGATTTTCCGTCAAATGACCCGTGAATTGCGCGCAGATACCGTTCAACGACGGGCTGTAGAGCCCACGACCCTTGCTTCTCAACCCGATTGACCGATTAGAACCGTCTCCACGTCTCGTTGAGGTATTTATGCGTGGTTAATCCGGCTATCTCAGTGACGCCTACGAGTCTGACGTCTGTCCAGCAGCGACGAGAACGGGAACCACCGCATTGTGGATCCGCTCTCCGTCGTCACCACCTTCGCCCAACTGCGCCAACCGGAAGCGCTCGTGGCGAAGCATCGCCTTCCTGAGTTCGGCTCTCGTCGCCACTGCAGCACCAGCATCGAACGCCTTGTCAATTGCTGGAATCGGAATAAGATAATCGACCGCTGTGAGATCGGGATGAAGATGACCGAATACGACGGTCCCGCTAGAGCGTTCGTACACCCCCGCTACAACGATATCTTTGAAAAATCCCGTTGCAAAGTCACCATCGGTGTCGACTGTGACCCCGAACACGAGTGTCATCATCTCTGTTTCATCCAGTTGTGTCACTGCCGTGCGAGCGGTGCGGAGTGAATTGTCGACCAAGTCTCCCCATCGTCCTTGTTCGAGTTCGGACAGTGCGGCATTCACGGCTTTCGTCCGTGATAACCGATCGTTGACAAGATGGCTCACCCCCGCTGGCACGACGAACTCGCCCGTCAACTCCTCGATAGGCAGTGCATAGCCGTTGTTCACGAGTGATTCGGGATGGACGAGGACGAGTTGCCACCGGCGCTCTCGATCTTCGGGATCGACATCAACGTCAGTCGGAAACTCAGCGACGGTGAAATCAGGGCGTGACGCGAATCGGGCCGCTTCGAACACCGGCTCGACCAGAAACTCCGTGTCGTCGAAGGATACCTGATTGGTGAATCGCGTCTTGGAGAAGTCCGGTGACCCAGCAAACGACGCCTCGTCGAACCACACGCGACCGTGGAACGTGCTCGATGTAAAGACCGTCTTATCGATGAATTCGGTTCGCTCGAAGTCAGCATCCCCATGCACAGTCGCTGAAAACTGGAAGTAGTCGAATTCCGCTCCAGAGCAGTCGAATTGCCCGGTTATCGTCGATCCGGCCATCCATGTCTGCCCGGTCCCCTCCACCCCGCGCAGTGACACGTCGGCGCAGAAATCAGCATCCCGTAGATGTGTCGCCCCATTGAAGACGGCTCTGGATAAGTCAGTCATCCCCTCGATCACCGCGTGTGTAAACCACACCTCCCCATGGAAGACAGCCTCCATCGCCGAAAATCGCCCCTCAGGAACCGCGACCGAAGCAAAGTCGGCTTTCTCACCGATTTCAGCGCCGTCGAACACACACGCGCCGCCTCGGATTTGTGCGTCGTCGAAGCCTGCTTTACCGTCGATCGAACAGTCACTCGCAAGCAGTTCACCGCCGATAGACGTGTGATCCCACTCAGCGTCACCTCCAACCTCCAGTTTCCGCATATCGGCATCACCGTCAACATCGGTTCCAACGAAGTCGATATTCCCGTCGGCTGTGAGCCCGGAGAGTGCAATGTCTCCCCCCACGGTGAGTTTCGTCGCATCAATGTGCCAATCAAACGTCGTTTCCGCCAGCGACAGGTCGTCCGAGACCTCGCCTCGGGCAAGTTTCAGCGAGGAAGCGAACGCTGCCGAATCGAAGACAATTGGTCCATCGACAGTGACCCCCCGCCAATCCAGGTATCCCGCGTCCAGCTCGTTGGCTACGACTCCACCGGCGATGTCGGCTGCTTGCCAATGCATCCCGCCACGCACGATCGTGCCGACGAGACTCACCGGTGCTTCGAACGTCGCATCTTCTGCGAGAAATTCGCCGGTCACCGACGCCCCGTCAAGCAATACCGGCACCTCGATGAGTGAGCCCGTCAGATCGATATCTCCATCGATAATCGAGCCGCGAAGGTCTAGTGGCTGCTTATCTGCCGTGGCAATAACCTCGTCAGCAAGTTCTAAGCCCGGGAGATAGGCGCCAGCGAAGCTCGACGACCGGGACTCGCTGTCCAGTGCGTCGAGAAACGCCTCTGTGGCTTCACTCACCGGATAGTCGTCGTCCATGAGATGGAACAGACACTGCCCTTCCGCAGCGTCGACCACAGGGTGTGGGCACTGAGACGGCGCTGGACGAGAGATATCGACCCGTGTATCCGGGTCAGCATCGAGTAAATGCTGGTACTCGTAGCCACACCGTGGTGTCTCAACAGTCATACAGCAGAACCTGTCGGACTGCTAGTAAATATTCGGCTAGAGGAGTGTGAGATCCCTTCGAACCAGAATCGCTTGCAGATTCTATCATCCCGATTTTGGCTACGTTCGTGTTTCAAACGCACTGGGATGCGCGAAACGCGATTGAGCTTCGTGAAACATCGACTATTGCCAACGTCGATCAACAGAGTGTTTCTGCGGAGATTTGTTGATTCACGAGACACCTGATCTGATCTGATCTGATCTGATCGGATCTGATCGGATTCAATTCGCCTCGGCCCCGGTTGAGTATGGTCGCACTCTCAGATGAACGGCCTTCACGCACCCGGCGGAAGTTATTTTATACACCCTGTTAGTCACTAACTAACATGTACAACGAGGTACTGGTTCCGACTGACGGTGGATCGGCTGCAGGAGCAGCGGTAACGCATGCGATGGACCTGGCACAGAGTGAAGACGCCCGTATTCATGCGTTGTACGTTGTTGACGAGAGCCCGTACGCGTCTATGGGGAGTGGAGCCGACAAGATCATCAACACTATTCAGGCGGACGGCGAGCAGGCCGTCCGTAATATTGCAGACAGGGCCGATGATGCCGGCGTGGACAGCACCGAAACGGTGACTACCGGTTCAGCCTCTGAGCGAATCACCGAGTACGCCGCCGAAAACGATATCGACATGATCCTCATGGGGACGCAGGGGAGGGATGGGCTCGACCGCTATCTCCTCGGATCAGTCACTGAGCGGGTCGTGCGCTCCTCAGACGTCCCCGTCCTCACCCTTCGCGAAGACACCGAAGAATAACCGAGTTGAACGGCTTGGACCGCACCGAGAGGCGTTGGGCGCGACAATCGAACTCGCCTCCTCTATGCGTCGATCAGATCTGAAACGTCACTGGCGCGACTGTCGTCAGTGACGTACTTCGACAGGACCCACCCGACCCGGTTGAGGATCGCTTGTCGACCTTTTTCGGTGAGTCCGTACTGGTTGGTCCGTTTGTCGAGTTCGCTTTTGTCAACGAGTCCCTCATTGACGAGATCGTCGAGATTCGGGTAGAGTCGGCCGTGATTGACTTCGGATCCGTAGTAAGATTCCAGTTCGCGCTTGATCGCGAGCCCGTACCGCGGCTCCTCGGCGAGTATCGCGAGGATGTTGTGCTGGAATACCGTCAAATCCCGTTCGATTCCTCCTTCCTGATTGATTGCTTGAGCCTCTGACATACATGTCAGCCTTGGTGATATTCTACTCTAAACCTTGTCACCTATCACAAGAAATGAAATAGCCGCGCAGTCTTGCGAATAGAGACGCAATGAGTGAGACTCGAGATGGATCCTGCAATTCACGAACTGGCTGGATGGCTTCAGTACCTGCGTCGACGCATACCCGCCTGCCATCGTCTGGCTGCTGAACGCGAGTTTGGCTATTGAGATGAATTATCCACCAGTCGATAACGTGACAGGGCACGTGTTGGGTGAGATTTGTTCACATCACCTTGGTCTCGTACGACCGGCTACGAGTAGACTACCCCCCTCCTTCGCTCGAGGTGATGGCCTCGTTCGTTGAGGAGACTCGACACTCGGGGGTAGATTTAATCGATCGTGTCGAAACGGTGCAACAATGTCTCAGACTGACCGAAAGATCGGCTTCATTGGGCTCGGAATCATGGGCAAACCGGCCGCGAAAAACCTCGTCGAGGCGGACTACGAGTTGCTCGTCAACGACGTTCGCGACGACCCCGTCGAAGAGCTTGAGGCGCACGGGGCGGAAGCGAGAGCGACACCGCGGGAAGTCGCGGCCGACTCGGATGTCGTGATCACGTTCCTCCCGGAGGGAAAGCACGTCCGTCAGGTGGCGCTCGGCGAGGACGGAATCATAGAGGGAATCGACGCGGGGCAGGTGTGCATCGACATGAGTACTATCGGTCCCAGAGCCATTCGAGAAGTCGCCGAGGAATTCGAAGCCGCGGGCGTTGAGATCATCGACGCGCCGGTCAGCGGCTCGGAAGAGGGGTCAAAGGACGCGTGGATGAGCATCATGATCGGCGGCGACGAGGAGACCGTCGAAGACCATCGGGAGCTGTTCGAGGTGATGGGTGGCAACGTCGTCCGGGTCGGAGGGACTGGTGCAGGACAAGTCGCGAAAGTCTGCAACAACATGATCGCCGCCGCGGAAATGACGAGCCTCGCCGAGGCGCTCGTGTTCGCTGAGAAAGCCGGGATTGATCAAGGGAATTTGGTCGATGCGATAAGCGGTGGTGCCGCCCAGACGTGGGCGCTCGACACGCGGGCTGAAGACATGATTGCAGGGGAGTTCGAACCAGGCTTTTTCGCGTCGTACATGTACAAAGATCTCCGGATCGCCACCAGGGACGGTGAGGAGTACGGCGTGCCCCAGCTAATCACGTCAACCAACCACGAGCTGTACAAATCGCTAGAGGAGCAGGGTCGGGGCGATCTCGATTTTGCTGGCATCATGACGCTGTACGAGGATCTGGCGGGACTCGATTGAGGAAGAGACTCAACAATAGATCATAGTGTATCATGCCTTCGCAGCGCAGTTGGATACTCAAATCACCGACTGGAAAAACAATACACCGTCTGACTGGCACTCTTGCATCTATCCGCGAATATGTGGGTCGGATCTCAAATACAGTGTCACACCCGCTGTGATCGGCACAGCACCACCGCCTCGTCGGTTCGGTCACCGGGACGCTGAGCCGGAGGGTCGACAGCTCGCTCGCCGGCGTCGGATCGCCCGAGGAGTTGGTTGTTGACCAGACGAATCAGACGCTCTCCGAATCCGGGTTTCCAGAGGACGAGATCGACTTAGAGACGATTCGTGAGCGGAAGACGCTCCGTCGAGACCTCGCGTTCGCGAACGCTACGCTCTCGATCGGCAATGCCGAGCAATTCGTCGACACCGGCCATCGCTCAATCGGAGATAGCGGTCTTGCTTAGTAAGCAAATTGGGTAGGGTTGTCGACCTGATAGCATGAGGAGTCAAAAGGACATATTTTGGGTGGAGGAAGAAATATGTGGTCTTAGTCCGTTGGTCGAAGTATGTCAGATGATGCCCGTCGCGACGGCCCGCCGCCATTCGACCGGCCATTCGAAGGCGAGGACACGAAACAGCGCGTGTACGGCGCGGTTCTTCATACACGGGAGCCGATGACGGCCGCCGAGATTGCCGAGCGTGCAGACTGCTCCGAAGAGTCCGCACGGACGCATCTGTCCTTCTACGCTGACCTCGGCATCGTTGTCCACCACGATGGTCGTCCAGCTCGGTACGAGCGCAACGACGACTACTTCGAGTGGCGGCGAGTGAATGAGTTGGCGAACGCACACACCGTCGACGAACTACAGGCCCGGGTCTCGGACTTCACCGACCAAATCGAGGCATACCGCGAGGAGTACGACGCTGACTCGCCCGATGACGTCGATGTTCTCGAATTCGACGCCGAGCGCGTTGACGACGTGTATGCGGACCTCGGAGACTGGGCGACCGCAATCGAGGAGCGCCGGCTCCATGAGCGTGCCCGCCAGAAGGCGACCAGCTCCACAGCGCCCTCCCACGGCTGACAATGGTACCGGCCGACGACGGCGCGAGTCCCGCGTCACTGGACCGTGCGGTGTTAGAGCGGATACAGTCTCGATTCGCTGGTTGTCGGATATTCAAAGCAGTGGACCTCGTCGAGGAGGGGAAGCTGTATCTCCGTGTCGAACTCGCTGGTGATTACTACCCGGGTGATGTGTCTGCTCGGTTTGAGATTCGATGGTATCGCAACGACGACTTCACCGTTCACTATCAAGAAGAGCGCCAAGAGGGCGTGTGGAAGTGTCGCTGGGACCGCCACCCCAGCAGTCACAACGTGCGAAATCACTTCCATCCGCCGCCGGATGCAAGTCGTGCCGACGCAGAGAACGCACAGTGGCCCCCAGACTATCGTGATGTCTGCCGCCTTGCCCTCGATTACGTCGAAGACCGAATCGAAACTCTGTGGAAACAGCAGTAGGACGCAAAACAGCCTCGCTGCCTCATTTCTTGCCTGAAACGCGTGATCTTCTATGCGACAGGGTCAAGCGATTTCATCGAGAAATCCGATTTCGAACAGTACCGTTCTGCAAGGTTCATCAACGCTCGAGTCCGTCGGATATCGGCCACGTTGTGGATGATGAGTGGCTCGTAGGCACCCTCCTTCCATGCGGTGACCGCCTCGCTACTGTCGGTGAATGGATCCAGCTCGTTCAATCCGGCGCAGATCAGTTCCTCGTAGACGCCACTCAGCGTATCTTCACTCGTATTGAAGCGTGTCTCGAAGACGGCCATCACGTCGACGTATGGCAACGTGCCAAAGGGCCATTCGAGTCCGTGTGTACGGAGCCGTGTGCGAAGGAACGGGAGGTCGAATCCTCCGTTCCACCGCTCACCGTTGTACGCAACGAGCTTTGCACCACGTTGGGTGAGTGTTGACGTGACAAACGTCGCCAGTTCGTTCAGGAGTTCCTGTTCGCTGTCGTCGTTACTTTGGGCGTGATTGGTGCTCTTGTTAGGGCTCTGAATGACAGGGAGATTCCTGGGTCTTACTTCTACTCCAACTGACCAGTCGTCTCCCACACCGGTAACAACGAACAAACACCACCCCCGACTCTTGTTGTTCACGAGCGACGAATTCGAGAGTGCAAATCTCGTCTATCATGCCCGTCCGAAGATATAGCAGTTGAAGATGTGTGAAGTGCCTCGGGGTCACGCCCCGAGGCTTCCTGCTTCACGATGGAACTTGCAAGACGCATTCTCGGCTGAATCAGTCCCACAGCGGTTCTCATCTCCACAGGCGTATCTGTGGAGGCTCCCACTCCGAGTGAGATATGACGGGTCGAGGGTCTGACCGCCCGTGTTTGTGTGGACTTGAAGCCAGACCAAACAACCATCATATTATCATAGAGTGGCTGCTTGGAATGACAGAGTGTGGGTTGGAGAACGAGTGTCGGCTTCATCCACGGGGTCAAGCCCTGTGGCATTCGCCTTGGTATTTCTGTAATCCATGCAGACATCTGCAAAGGGTCTGTGCGTTTATGCGACACAATGCGGGTATCCGTAAATTCAGATTCCGATTTGAACACTCAGCCGACCACGTCTCACTATTCGTAACCCACCGGTCTCGAATTCAGTCGGAATTTCGAACAAAGGCATGCTCTGGATTTGCGAATCAGTCCGACACAGATTATCCGGGCGGGGGCTATTAGTATCAGTGAGATGAAAACCACGCTATGGACGGTGTCCACGATGTGGGCGGAATGCACGGGTTCGGCTCTGTCGACACCGACGACGACGCCGCAT
The DNA here is from genome assembly GCA_000496235.1 of uncultured archaeon A07HR60. GTDB lineage: Archaea > Halobacteriota > Halobacteria > Halobacteriales > Haloferacaceae > J07HR59. The sequence goes on along the minus strand of KI543234.1, from coordinate 104,301 downwards.
TCCACGACGACTGGGAGAAAGCGGTGTTCGCCGTCGAGAAACTGCTCCGATACCAGTCTATCTACGGCGTCGACAAGAAACGACACGCACTCGAACGGCTCGATCCCGCGACGTATCTCGACGTTTCGTATTTCGAGCGGTGGGCACTGGGGAGTGAGAAGCTGCTCTTGGAGACGGACACGATTTCCGCACAGGAGCTCGAATCGGCGAGAGAGGCACACGACGGAACGGGACTATTCGACCATGACCACGAACACGACGAACCGGACGCCCCCGATAGCAATCTCGTCGGGTTGGTGAACGAGACGTTCCGGACGGACGCCGCCTACGACCGCGAGCCCGTCGAACCGGAGTTTGAAGTGGGATGTGACGTAATCGTTCGCAACGATCATCCCGATGGGCATACACGATGTCCGGGGTACGCCAGGCGGGCGCAAGGGACGATCGATGCCGTCCAGGGGACGTACGCCGTTCCCGACGAGGTAGCGCATGGAACTGAGGCTGCTGAGCCGCTATACTCTGTTCGTTTCGAAGCCGCAGAGCTCTGGAACGATGACACCGACTCAGACACGGATGGGGACGGCGACACCGTCCACATCGATCTCTGGGAACGGTATCTCCGACCGGTCGAGACACCGATAGAAGGCGAACCACAAGAGGCGTGATTTCACATGGCACACGACCACACACACGACGGACACGACCACGGACACACAGACCCCGCGGGGGCCCAAACGAATTGAAATCACGGACCAGGGCACTCCAGTCGCTGCTCTTGGAGAAAGACGTGATCAGCATGGAGGCGATAAATGAGGTCTTGGAACTCTTCGAGACCGAGGTTGGGCCGATGAATGGTGCTCGCGTCGTCGCGAAGGCGTGGTCCGATCCCACGTTCAAACAGCAGCTACTTGAGGACGCTAATGGCGCGCTTGACGAGTTCGACTTTGGGATTGGGCAACAGCACCTTTCGGTGGTCGAGAACACGCCAGAGACCCACAATGCGGTCGTCTGTACGCTCTGCTCGTGTTACCCGTGGTCTCTCCTGGGTCTCCCGCCGACGTGGTACAAATCGCCGCAGTACCGCTCGCGAATCGTCCGCGAACCACGGACCGTCCTCTCCGAGTTCGGCGTCGATCTCGACGATTCTATCGACGTCGATGTCTGGGATTCCAGCTCCGAGATCCGATACATGGTCCTCCCACAACGACCGCCAGGGACTGCCGGACTCGACGAGCAGGAACTGGTCGATCGGGTGACACGTGACGCGATGATCGGCGTTGAACGGCTGGGGGACCGATGAGCGACGGGCACTCTGATAGAGAGCCGATTGACAAAGGCGAGGCAAAGACGAGACTGGCAGAACTGATCGAACAGTCTGAGGAATCGGTCGCCGACGACGGACCGACGTTCGACTCGCCCGCCCAGGCACGGGCGTTTGGACTCGTCGTCTCGCTGTGGCAGGAGGGTGTCTTCGAGTGGGAGCAGTTCCAGCAACAGTTGATCGATCAAATTGAATCCGATGGCGGGCACCTCGAAACCGATACGGAAGTGACCTACTACGACCATTGGATTGAGGCGGCCGTCCAGCTACTCGAAGCAGAAGGGCACGTCTCTGCGGGGCTGTTGATGGAACGCGCCGTCGAGTTTGCCGACGGCGAGCGGGACGCGTCGGAGTTCGTCGTCGGCGACCGGGAGCACTGACCCCGGCCGTTGACGAGGCGGTTCACAATATGTTCATCACGAGGACGCCCTTTCAGATGAGTGTATGACACAGGATGAGTTTGTGATTCCCAACAGCGATGAGATATCACCAACTGATATTCATCCAAACGCCGGGCTCTCTGGCGCCTCCCTCTGCCGTGCCGACCTCTCTGGGGCTGCCCTCTCGGAGGCGTATCTCTCTGAGGCCACGCTCGTCAACGCTAGCCTCCGAGAGATCAATCTCTCGGGCGCTGACCTTCGCGGCGCCAACCTCCGAGGGGCTACCCTCACTCACGCCGACCTCCGCGGTGCCAACCTTCGAATGGCCGACCTTACCGGGACTACCCTCACTCACGCCGACCTCCGGGCAGCCAACCTCCGAGAAGCGGACCTCACTGACGCCGACCTCCGCGACACCAATGTTCGAGAGACGAACCTCACCGGGGCCGACCTCACCGGGGCCGATCTGACTGGCGCTGACTTCACCGACGCCGACCTCTCCGATATTCCCCTCTCTGACGCCACCTTCTCTGAGGCCGATCTGACTGGCGCTGACCTCACCGACGCCGACCTCTCCGATGCCTCCCTCTCTGGGGCCACTCTCTCTGAGATCGACCTCTCAGCGGACGACCTCTCTGAGGCCACTCTCGACGGTGCCGATCTGTCTGGCGTCGATCTCCGCGGCGCCAACCTCACTGGTGCTACCCTCACTCACGCCGACCTCCGGCAGGCTGACCTGACTGCCGCCGACCTCACTCGCATCGATCTTTGCAGTGCTGATCTCCGCCAGGCTGAACTCAATGGCGCCGACCTCTCTGACGCCGACCTCCACGGTGCCGACCTCTCCAACGCCGATCTCCGCGGCGCCGACCTCACTAACGCTCAATTTGAAGACGCCGACCTCCCAGTAGACTTCGATGTTGACCGATAGGACTGCGTGGGTGTTCAGACTGGCCGGCTCTCGCTGGACCTGTCTCTTCACCACGATTCTGTACAGACAGTCCTGTGCGTGCACCTATTCGTGATCCATCACCGTTCTCGCGAGCGACAGGTCCGGCTGTTGAATAGGCAACTCGCATCATTTTCATTGGTGTGTCTCTTTTGTATAATCGCATGACGCAAGACGATTTGTCGATCCCTAACAGCGACGAAATATCACCAGCTGACATTCACCCGAACGCCAATCTCTCTGAGGCCAGTCTCAGGAACGCCAACCTCTCTGGGGCTGACCTCCGCGGTGCTGATCTTCAAGACGCCAATCTCACCGCTGCCGACCTTCGCGAGAGTCTTCTCACTGGCGCCGACCTCTCCAACGCCGATGTTGAAGACGCCGACTTCACTGACGCTCATCTTGAAAATGCCGACCTCCCAGCCGACTTCGATACTGACCGATAGGACTGCGTGGGTATCCAGACTAGTCGGCTCCCGTCGGATCTGTCTCATCGCCACGGTTCTTCTGCAGACAGCTTGGTTATCCACAGGATCCGGGGTGAACCCCTGTCCCGGCGGGTCGCGACGCCAGTCGACCGCCTC
>KI543234.1:96634-101047 GCA_000496235.1 uncultured archaeon A07HR60 | reverse complement strand
TTGATGTCCGAAAGAAGGTCCCGCCAAACGCATACCGACACTCTGCCATGTGTTCGAAGCCCGGTCGGTCTTGATTCGAATCCGGTCGAGGTGTGAGTCGACCGTTTCGGGTTCGATCTGCAATTGCGCCCCAATCGTTTCACGGTCATATCCGGCCTCATGCATGGCCGCGACCTCTGCCTGGTTCGGAGACAGGTCGGTCATACTCTCCAGGTCGCGGGTCCGTCGTGTGATACTCATTTGACTGTCGTCCACCGAGTTTCGGAACATTACGTACTCCCGCAGTGTGAGTAAAGTCAAGTCTAATCGGGGCGTCTTTACGGTGTTTATTATGTAAAATCCGACATTACTCCGGCTCGTCGCGAGCGGCGGCTCCAGCTGCCGGTGTGTGAGGAGTGAACTACCCCACCCTACTCAGCCGCTGTCGCGGCTTCCTTGAGGGTGGGGCTTCCTGTTTCCACGACACGCTTTCCATCCACAACGTCGGCACCGTCCGACGAGGTGAACAGAGGGAGCGCGGTCTCCACAGGCGTTGTCTCTTCGGACTGTCCCAGTCCTAGCTTCTCGAACCCGCGAAACAGAATATTAATGGCCGCGTTCGCATCTCTATCCATCTCGAATCCACACGCTGGACACGAGTGTTCTCGAACCCACAGTGGCTTATCTGACCCGACACCACACGAAGCGCACTGTTTCGTTGTCCCAGCTGGGTCAACCTCAACAAAGTGCGTCCCTTCCCGCTTGCACTTGTACTCGAGCAGTGTGGTGAACGTGTCCCACGCTGCCGAGGCGGTGTTTTGACTGTTGCCAGTTGACTCCAACATCGGCTTCACGTCCAAGTCCTCAACGGCTACCATGTCGTACTCGGTGGCGTAGTAGTTCGAGAGTTTGTGCAGGAAGTCGTGGCGTTTTCGGCGGACCTTTTGATGACGCTTAGCTACTTTCAGCCGTTGTTTCTCCCAGTTGTTCGAGCCGTGTTGTTTTCGCGAGAGGGACCGCTGTTCACGCTTGAGACGCTCCTGTTCATGTTGCAAGTCAAGTGACCCGACAGCACATCCGTCTGTGTCGTGAGCATACTTGAGAATTCCTACGTCGATACCGACACAACGGGCTGGATTCTCTGGCTTGGCTGGCTCTTCCTTGTCATCCACCGCGAAGGAGGCGTCCCACTCACCAGTCCGTTCCTGTTTGATACTCACCTCTTTGACCGTGAGATCATCGGGGATTTCACGGTGGTAGCTGAGTGGGATGTCAGCGAGTGTTTTGAGTGAGAGGACAGTCTGGCCGTTCTTCTTGTCGAACTCGAAGCCTTTCTGTACGTACGTAAAACTCCGATACTCGCGTGGCGACTTCCAATTGAGACTTCCCACATCGTAGCCCTTCGTTTTCAGTTCAGACAGAGCTTCAATGGCATCCTCAATCCGCATCACAGCGGCTTGGGCGACCGTCGAGTACAACTCGGTGAGGTCGTCCCACCAGTCTTTGAGATCGGGAAGTTGGTCACGGACTTGTCGCACTCGCTGGGTGAGCGTCCCCGCCGACTGGGGAATCTGCTCGAATTCGGTGAGCGCGTGGTTATAGAGTTGCCTGCAGGTATCACGATGAAAATTCAGCGTCTCTCGCTGGGCTTCAGTCGGATGGAGTCGATACCTGTAGGCGTAGTGCATTGTGTTATTGTCGGTCTTGGATGTGTTCGTCGAGTTTTGCCTGCACGAACGAAGAGAGGTTGAGATGGTTGTCCTGAATCCACTCTTCTTGATCTTCTTGGATAGTGATAGTTTTCTTCTTCACCATACGTATTATACGTACCCTACGTATTTAAATTGTGGTATAGCATGAGTGTGAGGTTGGAAAAGAAAGAGGACGGCACTGTATCCCCTCTCTACTCACTCGCTTTGCTCGTTCCGTGAGGAAGGGGGCTTAGTGCCTATATACGGCTAACAAATTGCTTCAGTTCTACGTTGATCAGTCTGCCGGACAATTATGTTACTTCGACGCCGACTACAGGTGAACCGATGAATCGCCATTCGACATTACGGAGAGACACAGGGAAAGCCCCGCTGATGGGTGGGAGGAAGTCAACGACGCAGAAGCCGGGATCATCCGGGCGGTCAAGGCGATGACCACGTGCGGCTAGCTCCACCTGTCGACATATAGCGAGCATCTGCTCACAGTGTATACCCCGAACTCCTTCGATCAGGTCGACGTGTTCCGGGTCAGGGAACACCTCCGTGATGCATACCAGGTCACTCACGAACTACACTACGACTCCGACATCTACAGCGCAAAAGGCATTGACGCGGATACAGCCGAAGAATTCGGTCTCTCAGCCCCTGTTCGATATATCGAGTGACGGTCGAGAGCCTCACCTTATGTACGCGATCGGCCCGGGCCAGTCGAACAAACGTTCGTATGTACACGTTCGGGAGTCCCGCTGCATCCTGGCGCGACCCCACTCCATCCCGAGGATCCCGCTCTGCGGACCTACTCGTCACCGGTGTATTTCCAGGTTGACCGTCCCGGCGGCGACGTCTCGACTCCCGGCAGTACTTTCAGAGTGTCCTGTCCTTTCACCATGTTCGACCACACGGACTCGGGATCTTCGTAATTGACTTCGTCGGGATCGACGACCTCCAGGAAGTCGCTCTTTTCTGCGGAGCCCTGCTCTCTGAGGAGGTCGTACATGTCCATGATCGCGTCGGCGCGACGCACGAGTAAGTCACCTTGTCCGGCGAGTTCGCCGAAAGCATCGGCGTAAGCCTTGGCATTGTCGAGCGAGTCCGAATCGCTACTCACACCATGGTCCGACGCGTCGTCGACGGTCGTTTCCGTCCCGTCTGCTATGTCCTCCAACTGCGGCGGTGACGTTTTGTCGTCGACCATATCCTCTGTGCCCATGCTCTCGGGTTCCAACGATATTCTCGAGTCCGGTTCCGACTCCGTGTCGGTCCCACCACCAGAGACGAGCTTCGAGATGTGCTCGCGGTACGACATCCCGCGTCCTTTCTGCTCGTATATCTGGTCCGCGAGATCTTCGGGGAGGTGTACCGTCTCGCCAGAGGCGTGCTCGTACAAGCCACGAGCGACTTTCTGGACACGACCGTCGTCCTCCAGGCCGGCGAGTCGTTGGCTCACGGACGGTCGCTCAAGCTCCAACTCATCCGCGAGGTATCCCGGAGTCGCTCTCCCGGTTTCGAGAGTCTCGAGTATCCGCCGGTCGGTCGTGTTCAAGTCATCTCCGGCCATGACACACGATTAGTAAGTATGGATTACAATTTGTAACTTCCGACGCGTAAGTTTAGATTACGAGACGAACTTTCGACCAAACACGTCTTACTATTCGTAAAGTGAGGTTACAGAGCGAAAGGACGACGACCCTAATCCTGTTCCGAGCACGGGCGGATAACGAGCTAGAGCCGACCTCCGGGCTCGAAATAACCTTTGTCACTGACGACCCAGTCCCGTCGTACATCGAGCGCACGGTCTCGCTCACTGATATTGTTGACAGCGTCGCCGCTGCCAAGCTATCTGGGGTCCAGCGCTAAACTAGAGGCGCAGCGTGAGGCGCTACACACGGTCGCCTTGTGGACAGAGAGAAAGTATCAAAGTTATGATACGTAAAGGGCTCCTGAACGAACGCGGTCAACAGAAAATATGATTATGCGTAGAGAGCCCTCTGTGAGTGTGCTGGCCGGTGCGAACAAAAAGCATCCGCGACGATGACGAACTCTGAGCGTAATCTGGACTCCAAGCTAGCTCACACGCCAGATAATCTAACTGATAGAGGCCACACTCAACACTGGTATGAATATATCAGTCGTCGAGAAAGCCCGGCTTGTAAACAGGCGCCTGAAGGGTGTTCCTTGTGGCCGTCGGGCTGATATTCGATTATTTCTGCCTGATCACTCTTTTGGGTACATCGACGAGTCTCTGTTCTGAAACGAGCGTTGAGATATTGTTTGGCCGATACGCACCCAGAATATCAGTATTGCCGTGGCAGGAAAGGACCCGTGCGGCTTGTTGAGTTCATCGATGTAATCGCCACAGCGTGGACACACTCGGTTCGTCTGCTCGTCTTATTGAGTGAATCCAGAGGCAAGTTCGGACCAATTGTGTCAACTTTACCATCTTCATATCTCTATACAGACGTGTTTTCCAAGGGCGAATTCTGTTATCTGGTGATGATCTCTTCGAGTTTGATACGTGTTCAGCAGCGGTAGTTTTCATTTTTTATATCCAGACCGAGAAAATTAATGCAATAAAGTAAATGTATAGTGTCATGTGTTCGTCAACTACTAACTGGTTGTCATCTCCGGACGGAATTGCAAATGCTAGAAAGTTCAATGACTCAGAATTGGAGAATGTGATTCAGAAGCTCTCTGACAATCGTTCAACCGCCTGGTTCTCAAGAGT
>KI543234.1:87730-96614 GCA_000496235.1 uncultured archaeon A07HR60 | reverse complement strand
GTCCACTATGACAGCGAAGCCGACGAGTTGTACCTACACGCGGCGATGGAAAGGGAGATTGATGCGAGCAGTCCTGAGAAAGCCGAGGATTCGAGAGTCCTTGGCGTGGACTGCAATGTTGACGACCACGTTGCTGTGACCTCAACAGGGGCGTTCGTCGGCAACGCTGGCTATCTGAACCACCAGCGCCGGGAATTTGAGAAACGCCGCGCCAGCCTGCAACAGACGGGGACACGAAGTGCCCATTTGACTTACCACCAGATTGGGGATAGGTTCAGACAATGGAGTGAGGACCACTTGCACCAATGGTCCAAAGAAATCGTGGCAGAAGCCCAGCGCCACGGTTGCACGCACATCGCGTTCGAGGACTTAGAGCAGATCCGTGAGCGTATCAGCGACGGGAAGAAGTTTCAGCAATGGGCATTCGATAAACTCCAAGAATTAGTCGCATACAAGGCTGAAATGGCTGGTATTGTCGTGGAGACTGTTGCGCCGGCTTATACCAGCCAGCAGTGTTCACAATGCGGCTGTACGGTGGAGGAAACCCGGAACGGACAGCACTTTTGTTGTCTTGATTGCTCGTACTCGGTGAACGCCGATTACAACGCGGCGAAGAACGTGGCCCGCAAACTCGCACTGAAACTCCAGCGAGGGCAGAAGTCCCCCGCCGGAGGGGCGTATTGTCAGTACGCCCTGAAGTCAGGGATGATGACCGTGAACGCTACTGAAGTGGCGTCCGACGCCTACGTGTCGGCAGAACGGGAGTCCACTGACAAGCCCACCGCCTCAGCGGTGGGTAACTGACAATGGCTCCTTCGTCGGATGGGTACACTGTCGAGCAAGCAAAGGACAATATCGGTGTCCTTCGGCGTGTTGGTGCTGATGTCGTTGCTGCGATTGAGGATGCGAAAAGTGAGGACCTCATACGATATCTGATCACAGAGCAAGAACTCGACAGAGTTCACGACGGGGACCGTGGCCTTGGGCAAGTGCGACGGGCTGTTCTTGAGTCACCACTCGCGTCCGATACTCACAAGCGTGTCGTGAGTTTGCGAGGCGACGACACGCCAGAAGAGATTCTCGTTCCGGAAGATGTGCAGCGGAATGCGAAAGTCGCACTCGAGACAGGCAAACCTGTCGTCCTGTATGGACCGACTGGAACTGGGAAAACCACCTTTGCGAAACAACTCGCGAGGGAGACGGGTATTGGGTACAGTCTGAACACCGCAACGCCGTCGTGGACACCATCCGAAATTATCGGGGGGATTAGCCCAGACTACACGGGCGAATCGCTGAATTACCGGACGAAACTCGGGTGTGTCTCTGAAGCCGTCGAACGGGCACGTGACTTTGATGTGGCGTATGGCGTCATCTTGGACGAAATCACCCGAGCAGACATCTCGAAGATTTTCGGGCCGCTGTATACGGCCATCGAAAACCCTCACCAAACCATCTTTGAAACCGATGATGGGAGTACAATCGAACTTGACGAACGAGTGAACATTATCTGCACGATGAACATGTCAGATCGGACGGTGAACGAACTCGATAACGCGATCACCCGTCGCTTCGCGATGATCGAACTCGACGAATACGAGCAACACGAGCGACGGAAGCTGTACACCACGTGGATCAAGACTCACGTGACCGGACAGACTGATCTTAGTGAAGGCGCACTCCTGCGTCTCTTCGAACGGGATTACGAAGGCATCAATCACGGACTCGAGTCGCCATCACAGAGGGCAATTATGCGATTCGGGCCGATGCACTACCGAGACGTGGCTGTGTTTCTCGGCGTGGGGTGTCGCGAGGGTGGTGAGTACGAGGACGCCCAAACAGACGCAGTCGCGCAAGCACTCTGCACGTACACCGTCCCTCGCCTGCTCAATGCTGCTGCATTCCCACAGATCGAGCGGATTGCGGAACACTACCGCGCACTCGACGAGGAATTCGAACAGTTCGATCTGGCCCCTGCGGCTGAACTCGCAGAACGGGAACTCGAACAAGAGCGCCGACAAATGGGCTCTTACGAATAATGAGCGCCGTCGACGAGGTCTACGAGTTTGGCCACGATGTCTTCAATATCCCCGAACGGGGTGAGATCCAGATACAAAACTGCCCACCCTCGATAACGGATCGGCTTCGCCGCGCGTCGTTTTCTCAGACGAGTTCTGATGTCTTCACGAAAACGCAGCAATCACTCGATTCCAAACGAGAATACGAGGTCGTAAATGTCACCGTGGCCGGTGATGGCGGTGAGATACTCCACGTCGAAGCGACAGACATCGTTGGGATCGTGAGTCTCACACCCTCGTCGAAGGTGCAGGTCGATCCGAAAATTGAGTGGAAGTACATCTTTGACATGCTGCTGGCAGTGTACGACCAGAATCGGTCACTCGAGTATCACGGAGTCCCGCTACAGGAGTTTCTCTCCGGTGATATCCAGCTTGAAGACGTGTTTGTCGTGTTAGCGATTAATTATTTGAACGGAATAGAAACGATCCAACACAATGGGTATATTCGGGATCTCGTTCCCAGACGAACCAGCAGTCTCGACGGGCGTGGATCTATCGACGTTGAGCAAACACTGCTGAATCACGCCCGCGGACAGATCCAACCGCAGTGGATTCACAACGAGACTGAATACGATAACGCGGTGAATTCGCTGCTCCACTTCGCAGGCAACACACTGCTTCGAATTTTCAGACAACACGCCAGCGAGACCGACCACCCGGCGTACGATCGCATTTTCTCCGAGGTTCACCGAGAAGTGGACCGTCTCGAGGACATGGGGGTAGATAGCGGGCTGGACCGGATCGACGCATACAGAGCACTCTCGTTGTATGATCTCCCGACCCAGCGCCAGTATTACAGAACGGCATTTGATATCTCGAAAGCGGTGTTGTCGTCATCACTGGGCCAACAGCTGCGCGACGGGCACAGAGAGCTGGTCGTAGACTACGTCCTGAATATGGAATCACTGTTCGAGCAGTACTCACAGGCCGTTATCGAGCGTGAACTCGAGCAGATCAAATCCTACGACCATCTGAATGCATTAGACGACGTCACTCCTGTTCAATCACCGTCGGTGGAGCCATTCGAGGGTGAACGGTCGATGTATCACGAGCCCGACCACGCGGTGCAGGAAGGCGAGGAGACACTCGCTATCTTAGACTCGAAATACTATGCGAAAGGTCACGACCCGGTGAGACAATCGCCGTCCCGCTCTCGCCTGTTCAGTTACGCATATCTCCTTGACTCGGATCGGCTCGCGTTCTTGTGTCCGCTTCTCGACCCAAGAGAATTACAGGTGACACAGACAGGTGCTAAATTGCAGATCGTTTCGCCCGACGGTGAGTTTGGGCTAGACGCCTACGGAAACGCCATACACGAGTATCTGCGCGACGTGTTGACCGACACGGCTCCGGCGCTCGAAGCGTTTGCTGCCGTCGCATCGGGAGATAACAAGCTGTGTCTTGATAACGCTGAAGAGAGTGACTTGCAGTTAGCGACAGAACTGAGCGGTCCATTCACATTCAGCGATGGGAAACGCTTCTCACTCCGAATTATCAACGCCGCAGCGGAGACACACTCGCTCAACGTTCAGAATCGATATGACCTCGAAGATAATGGTGGCTGGACCAGAGATCAGATCAGAACGCAGTGTAAACAACGATACGAGTATGCGACCACCTGCGTGCCAGTGTTTGTTCGTGACGATGGTGTGGAGGTCATAGAGCTGTATTTCATCGACACCACATCTGGAAACGTCGAGAAGGAGGGCCCCTTCAGGCTGTTCCCACGAGATGGGTGATCTGAGAAGAGCCATCGCCGATAGCCAATCTCACAGTTAGCTTCGACTCGCTCATACAAAAGGGCCGGATGGGTGTCAGTGCGACTGGATACCTGACAGAGACAGTCCCGCCGTGTGAACTACCTCGGGGTCAAGCCTCGAGGCACTCTGCCTGTTTCTCTGTAGAGCGAGGAGATGGTCACAATCCATTCAAGACGACTACAGAGTCTGACCCCGAGCCAGCTCATCGGTCAACCGATGGGAATCGATTTTCGAGGAGGCCCTCCCAGTGTTCTATCGCCTGGTCAAATTCGGTATATTCAGCGTGTAACTCACGATCAGTCTGTTCTGACGCCTGGTCTGTGTGGATGTCGTACACTTCGTAGCTCGCTCTGTCAGTAAGCGCCTCACCGGCGCTCACCCGGAGTAACAGTGACTCATCAGGGGCGGCAACGCTCATTTCGACGATGCCGTCAAAATAGTGCGTGGTACAATCGACGGTGCACTCTGACTGTGCGATCAGCGTTTCGGTGTGGCTCACGAATGTCTCTTGCTGTCCGATGAGCGGGAGCGTCCACCACGGCTCCATGTGATCTGGCGTGGCAATTCGCGTCAGTATCACTTCTGCGTGTTGCTGAATAACAGTCGCGTCTTCCACGAGCCGGAGCAACTCGTCTCTCATGGGTCGGACCGACTCGGGATCTGCCTTTGCGATAGCCGCGAGTGCCTCGACAGCGAGACGTCGTGCGTTCCGGCTCGAATCGTCAAGCGCCTGTTCGAGTTCACCAACGAACTGACAAGCGGCCGTCGGGTTACCGCGGGCCAGTTCCCGTATCGGTTCGACTGCCTCTTGGCCGGATTGGGACTCCACCGTCTTTCCGACAGTCTCGATTACGCTGTCCCGGATATCCGCATTATTGTGCTGTGCCAACGCTGCAAGCGGGAGTTCAGTGAGTCGAGATTCTGCCGTCTCCTCGACGGTCTTGATTATCCCGTCTCGGATACCCGCATCACTGTACTGTGCCAACGCTGTAAGCGGGAGTTCTGTGGGGTGAGACTTTGCCGCCCGTTTCACGGTCTCAATCGCGCTGTCTCGGATGTCGGCATCACTGTGTTGCACCAACTCTGCAAGCTGGAGTTCTTCAGGGTGCATCACTGCAACGTGCGTCAGCGCCTTGGCCATGGTAGAATTGTCAGCAGCAATGGTGTCCGGCGTTTCGAACAGTATCGTTTGGAGTTCCTCGGCAATCGGACGGGCGGCTTCTGGTCTCGACTCTGCAATGCCCTCTATCGTTCTCAGCATCCGTGCAGCAGTGTGACTGCTCTCATCGGTCAGAAGTGACCATAGTTGAGTGACGAACGTCTGAACGGGACCAGTGTCTAACTCTGAGCGAGTGAGTCCCTCGACGATACTACCGGGACCAGGATCGAATGTCCCAGCAATATCTAAATTATCGAGTGCGCACGAGTAAATCCGCTTGAGGTCGACAACCTCTGGATGGATTCGTGCCACGAGCGCGAGCACCATAGCAGCTATTCGTTCTGGCTCATCTACATGGGCTTCCCGGAGCAGAAGTTCCGACCTCGGGGGCACAGACTCAGCTGGTCTCGTCTCCCGTAATTGGGATTCCAATGCGTCGACCAGTGGGCGAACCTCATCTGGAGTGACGACAGCAATCTCAGCGAGGAGCAGTAACCCCTGTTTACGAACCTCTTCGTCATCGGAGTCAAGAAACTCACGCAGCGATTCGGCAGACACGCCGATGTCGGCTAACTCCGCTGGATTCGTCCACTCTCTCAGAATCCATGCAATATCCGATTTCACGTCCGGAAGATCACTTTCCAACGCTGTGAGTAACGGATCAGCCTCAAGCTCGTATCTCGTCTCCGTGATCATATCGAACGGTTTCACGACGATACCAGGCTCATCCACGGACTCAAATATCGTGTAGTCGAAACGAACCAACGTCTGTGCGGCGGCCCTTCGGCACCGGTCGTGTGAGTGTGTCAAACACTCCTGAATGTGGGGGAGTAACTCTCCGATTGTCTTGTGATCGCTGGCAGAGAGACTGCTGAGGCTACGTGCGCTGCACTTTGTTATCAAAACTTCAAGAGCGTCTGCACGGACATCGCCATACTCGTCTGTGAGCATCGAGCGAATTTCGGGCATATCCACATACAACACGAGACTGCCGGCGTCATCGCCCGGTGCGAGCCCGACCCGTTTGAGAGCACGGAGCGCGTGTACCGCCACCATTCGATGGCCATTCTTGCCAGAACGCTCGCCGAGAAGCGAGTGGAGAAGTCGCTCGGCAGTCTCGAACGGCTTCGGTGAGTCCTGTGCAATTTCGTGCACTCTCCTTGCCAGCCCGCTTTCGAAGCGTCTGTGACAATCCATCAGTGTCTTTATTAATGGTCCTGAGCTGGGGTATCTGGTCGTCGATCTGAGTGGCAGTGCCAGAGAATTCGTCGTGTTCCTGCCGAAGTATCTCCCAGAGGACCCACACCAGATCGACGGAGTGGTCCTGTTGTGTGAGTGCTTCGACGACACTCGTGCGGGTAGCATTGTCAGTAGCGAGAAGAGTGGCTATCGTGAGATGGTGGCCACTGTCCTCAGCCTGGGTAGCGAGAACCTGTATCAATGCCTGACTCACATAGTCTCTCACCGATTGCTCTTCAGCAGGTAATCGCGATTCGAGTGCCGAGATTGCTGGGTTGGGCAGTGACGTAGGCCCGGCCGCTGTCTGTGCCAACCCGCGTGCGACAGCCTCACAAGTTGGGTCTGTGTCGGCTTCTAACAGCGGGAGTATCGCGGGAATGCCGACCTGACCGAGACCCGGCTGATCGTCAGTCATCGTCGCGTATGTACTTGCGACACCCTTTGCAACTGCAGGATCCTCTTGGGCCTCTGTAACCACCTCTCGAACTGCTGTGGCGTCTTCACTGTGAAGCGCGACCGCTGCGAGAGTCGCTCCGGTCTGTTCGCGAATTTCTGTGTTGGGATCGCTGAGTCGGTTGCGCACGCGAGATTGGAGCGTCGAAAGTGCCGGTTCGGGCAGTGACGTGGGCTCGGCCGCTGTCCGTGCGAGACCGCGGACGACGTCCTCACGAATCCGGTCTGCGTCGACTTCTAACAGCGGGAGTATCGCGGGAATACCGACTCGACCGAGATCTGGTTGAGAAGCAATCACCGTCGCGAACGCAGTTGCGACACCCTCTGCAACTGCAGGGTCCTCTTGGGCCTCTGTAACCACCTCCTGAACTGCTGTAGCGTCTCCGACGTGGAGCGCAAGTGCTGTGAGAGTCGCTCCGGTCTGTTCGCGAACCGCTGTGTTGGGATCGCTGAGTCGGTCGCGTAAGCGGGATTTGCTGGTGTTAACTGTCGAGGGAGTCACTGGTGCCAAGCGGCGTGCGACGGCGACTGCCGCGGTCCGGACAGCAATCGAGTCATCGTCAAGTCGGGCCTGTATCTGATCGAACCGGCGTTCCACCATCCCAACAGAATCACGATCGGCAGCAATGGCGCCGAAGAGTCCGAGTAGATACTTCCGAACGCGCTCATCTGGGTCTGTGAGGCGGTCTTCGGCGGTGTCGATGATGAACGGTGAGGGACCGTTTTCCTCTTCGTTCTCACGATCGACAGTTGAATCGAGAAAATAGTAGACGCTATCTTCGGCTAAGTGCCGCAGTGTCGCCGACATGTGGACTCGGAGTGCTGGAATGTCGCTCGTGAGTGCGGTGGAACATATCTCAGCGTCAATGACTTTTCGAACCTGTGATGGCTTTTCTGATGCCCGAGCGGCGAGCGCTTCAACACTCCGTTCGCGCAGTCTTCGGCTTTCATCTTCGTCATCAATACTTACACAAAGGACGCGAACTTCTACAGCCGTCCTGTTTACCCTGCGTGGAACGGACTCTTGTGTCTCCGTCAGAGGCGTGTCGATCGTCTTGGCGACCTCCGTTGTCGCAATCTGTTCGAGACTCTCCTTCGCGTTGTCTCGCACAGTTGAGTCTTCATCAACGATAGCTTTCTGTAAGTAGTCCATATGGCGCGCGACCTCTGTGGGATCGTCTACACAGACGTATCCCAGTGCGTGTGCGACGCGCCGTTGCACTCGCACCGAATCATCGTACAGTTCTCGAATCGTCTCAGCGACTGGACAGACAGCATCGGGCTTCTGTTCGGCGATCTTTTCGAGACACGCAACCGCTCTGGCTCGAACGAGATCACTGCTATCGCTGAGTAGCGGTTCGATTCGCTCGACAGCGGTCTCACTTTGCTCGGGATTGTCTGCGAGAGCGCGTTCCACCGCTCTGAGGGCCCCCAAACGATCATCTCTCGCGTCTGCGGTCAGACGCGAATAAATCTCGTCAGTATTAGCCTCCTCCTCGGCAGCTTCCTGCTCGGCAGTCTCCTCGTCGGGAGTTGCTTTCTCGACAGTCTCTTCGTCTCCTTCCGCTGTCACGAGCTGTTTCAGACTCGTTTTTGCATGACGTCGCACGATGGGGTTTTCATCACTGATAGCGTTTTCTAAGCAAGATATATTCTGTTCGACCTCTGTGGATGTGTTGACACAGATGGACCTCAGAGCGTGTGCGACACGAATCCGTACACGCGCTGAATCATCGTACAGTTCTCGAATTGTCTCAGCGACTGGACAGACAGCACCGGGCTTCTGTTCGGCAATCTTCTTCAGACACAGAATCGCGCTGGCCCGAACTCGGTCGCTGTCATCGCTGAGTAATGGTTTGATTCGCTCGACTGCTGTCTCACTTTGGTCACGATTGTCTGGAATAGCGCGTCTCACTGCTTGAATAGCCTTCCAACGGTCCCGTTCGGAATCTGCGTTCAGACGCGAATAAATCTCGGTAATGTCGTCTTCTTCACCAGATTCGGTATCCTCATCAGACTGATTCTTGTCACTCATTAGATGTCAGACAACATGTATACTACTCCACTCGTTTGCCCGATACCGTAGACTGTCGTGAAGCGTCCCCGACCACCATCATGCGTTTCTACTGTCACGTGTGTCACTGTCACACTTCAATCTGTAGCCGCTGCAGCGGGAGTCTCAGCCTCATATTTGCTAT
>KI543234.1:82337-87284 GCA_000496235.1 uncultured archaeon A07HR60 | reverse complement strand
GTGGCTAGTCTCTGGCTTTCAGACTCGATATCGTCGACACTGATTGACCACGCGGTTGTTCCCGTATCTGCGTCGATCTGATCGTTCCACCAGGGAGCATATTGTGAGAGGTCGTTTTTCGAGATGAGTTCGATATACGACCGGTTTCCGAACCCGACGAGATGCATATGTGTGACCCCATTCGAGTGTGTCCCCCCGTACGATGTCTCGAATCCGGCCGCAGAAAACGTCTCTTCCAGTGCGTCCAGGTCCCGCCCGGCGAACACGGCGTGATCGATTGGCCGTTGCATATGTAGTGGGATTTAGCAGTCGAGCCGACACAATGTATCTTCGGTATTACTTGACGACGACGACCGCGGTGTGTCATATCGACTGTGATCGGCACAGAACCGCCGTCTGGTCGGGTTGAACACTGACACACACAATTCGCCGGAGCTACTCAGGCATGAGAGATGGGACCCGGCTAGAATGACTGTTGATTTCGGTCTGTCCGGGTCGTCCCCCGGTCATCGTAGTTTGCTCTTCCGACACTCCCCTGTGGAGCGAGAGACATCAGGGTGTTGTATAGGTCATCACTCGACTCAAACGTGTCAGGTGGATCATCGAGGAGATCTAGCATCTCTCCGAGCGTTGTCTCGGAACCGTCTTGCAGTTCGATTCTCACATTCTCACACCTCGTTTCGATATCTTCGATACTGGCTGGGTACTCGCAATCACACAACTCGTCTAACGCTCGTGTCAATTTCATCATGTACGATTATGCACTACGCAATGTATAAAACTTTGTTGGGTAAAACTACTATTTCATCCGGGAATGTCTACTGTGACATCATTATCATCAGGCTATATAGTTGAAAACCATCCAATTGTGATATCACATAAGTATAATTGATCTAATAGACACCGGTACGGCGACAGTGACACTGAATCATGATGATGCTGACACTCGTTTCCTTCGTTATTGGAAACGTGTTAGTCGCTCTTGTGGCCGGATTTGCACTCTCGCTTACTCTCGTCGCTCCTCCGTGATGGACTGGACTGACGGCGCCCCAGAGTGCCAGTCTTGCAGAACCGATTGGCCTCGGCGTGATACGATCGGTAAAGCGCAGTAAGCTCTCGATACCATACCAGAGGCGCTCCTGACCTCGCTCATTGAGGTTCTGCTCATCATTGTCGGAATTCACTTGCTCAAGCTCACAGCGCAAGTGTCCGCCGGTCTCACCGAGTCAGCATTGTAGACTTCAAACTGCACACACGACGGGAGCAGAAATCTGAATCGCAGTCAGTGAACTACCCTACTCTACCCTACCCTACTCGCTCACGGCTTGCGCGGTTCGCTCCCTGAGGGTGGGGCTTCCTGTTTCGATGACGTTGTCAGACTCTGTCTGACAGCCCGTGAGATGCGATCTCACGAACGCGCTTTCCATCCACAACGTCAGCACCATCTGACAAGCTAATTCGCCTACGCTAGCAGCCGACCCAACTTCACATTCACATTCCGCCACAGAACCCCGCAAGCGTGGCTGAGAGGCGGATATCGTCACCTACTCCCCCGTAGAGAACGTACCATGATTATCGACGCGTGCTGGCCGTGCGACAGTGACGTGAGATATTTTCACCGAGACAGAGCCGCCTTTCAGCCAGTCGCAAAACAGAGCCCCATCCAATTTATGACAATCCAACATCCATCGCCACGACAATCTGACGCAGCCGAACTCCATCCTGGCATGGTCTTCGAAGATCAGCGTCACGCAGGCGAGCAGTCGAGCCGATACACACTCGTGTTTGCCGATAGCCGGTCGATAATACTCGAAGCACCTGATGGCGGGCGCCAGTTCACCAGTCGTGAGCAATTCGACAGAGCCCGTGGCAGTCGCTGGAAACAGGTCGATCACGCAACTGTCTCACCAGCTGACGAATCTGACACCGACACAGACGACGGAACGGGACTATCGGTTTCGCCGGCGACGGCCATGCAGTCAGCAATCGCCATCAAGCGAGACTCGTACGCACGAGAAAACACCAGTACCACGTTCAAAATCGCGGCTCTGAACGATATCGAGCAGATGCTCGAACCTGGCTGTTTTGCGCCGGTGGAATTCACCAAGGTCGATGGGATCGGTGAACAGACAGCCGCCAATCTCCGCGCCCACGAAATCACGACACCGATTGATGTCCGCGCAGCCAGTGATTCGTATCTGTCTGAGGTGCAGGGGATCGGGCCGAAGACGCTGAACAATCTCCGAGAGACAGTCACTGGAGACTCCTGAGTCTCACCGGCGCTCACACAGATGTGTCAATCGAGTTCACCACCTCCGGCGTGAGAGCAACTCTCCTCGCCCAACAACAAAATCTATCGTCAAACTACTCTCTCTCGATCAGGATTCCACACCACTCGCCCACGGAGATGTCTGCTGACTCGTCGGGCAGCCGCGAGGCAAGAAGCCCCACTAGTGAGTCGATATCACGCGTTTGATACCACGCTGTGCCTGGGCCAGTGAATCGCCTCGGGGTCAAGCCCCGAGGCACTCGCCGTCGGGTACCGTCGGCGCATCAGGGTAGGGTAGCCATCAGCGCTCGCCGCGACGCGCTGCCGCCGGGGGGTACCCTCACACCCGTCGTCCAGTCTCGTGTCCGGGATGTGGGACGCCTCGCCGGTCGGCCGCAGTTCTGCAAAGTCAGGGTGGGTTTGACGCACTGTTCAGCTGACTTACGTCGTCGTTCTCGTACGCTGCTCGCCACATTGGGTGGACAGCACGAGTGACGAGTGACACCTCGCTCACTTCGATACAGGACGGCTCAGCGGCCGTCGTGGCGGCCTCGGGCGGTGGGTGGAAATGGATCTCAGGGGAGTGTGCATTCGGGTGCCGATCGAACCGCCAGTTGACATCGTCGCTATCGACGTAGTGGAACGAATACATCCCCAGTTCACTCCACTGGATATCGAGTCGAGCGCTGTCGGCGTCACCAAGGCCGTCACTGAGCCTGATCCAGAGTTCTGTCGGCGCGACGACGTCATCGTACGCCGTGGCCTCGACTAACGGCTCAAGTTCGATCCAGAGATCACGAATCCGTTGGAGCGCCGGGAGATAGATCGTGCCGAACTCGCCAGCTCGATCGTCGTCGCTCATACCGCGAGCTGGTGGCTCGCCTCGTCGTAGGCGAGTGTGGCCTGGGCGACGGCGAGATTCTGTCGCGTCGTGCGCCACGCGGTGAGGTCGTCCCACCCCGCCGCCTCGTCGGCGTCGAGTTGTTGGGCGAGTTCCTCTGGTGACACCACGTCGTAGCGGTCCTCGTAGCGCCGGATCTCGGCTTTCAGCTCTTTGATGCTGTCAAGTAACTCCGGCCGGTCGACTTCCTCACGGAGTTCGCGGATCCGGGACATCAAGATCCGGTCGCTGTGTCGCTTGTACAGCGTCGTTTGGCCGTCCGGTTCCGTCTCGGCGAAGCCCGTGTTCACGAGCGTCTTGCAGTGCCGGCGCGCCGTCGGCTCGCTCACGAGAGCACGGTCGGCGATCTCGGCGGCCGCCTGTCCATCGTGGGTCTGTTCGACGATCTCGTACACCCGCTCGAACGGCGTGGTCTCCGCTTTCCAGTCCGCCTTGACCTGCTCGTTGACGTCATCCCACGTCTCGGTCATATTGGGTGCTACTCGTTCTAGAGACAAATAATTTCTTGAGAAAACTATCTGATGGCATTGCTTGTAGATGAGCGGTGTCAGGCTATCTGTTCAGCTACCGTTTCGTAGTGCGCCCGAACCGTGGTTGGTGTGACGTTCCCGGTCTCCGCGACGGTACGTTGCGCCAGCCATCGGCCCTCTTCGCGACCGGCCTTGTAGAGGCAAGCCGCGGCGAACCCAGCTGGATGGACGCCCGTCGTCACGCCGCGCTTTTCGGCCTTTCTGCTCAGCGACGCGTCTGAGCTCCTCGATGATGTGGTCCTGTGTGATTGACCGCCTGTGGCCTGCCACGTGGCCGGCAATCTCGACGTTCGTTTCGAACGATTCGCCGCAGATGTCGCACGTGTAGTCTGCTTCAACTTTCATGCGTAGCTCCGAGCGTTAGGCACGCCCGCACCTCTCGTGGGGTCGGACAAACACGCCCGGTCGCACACCGTTTCTCCCGATTTTAGTGATAAATCTCAGACCCGGTCTCGAGGTTGTGGCTGCGCGCGCAGCGAAGCGAGCACGGAGCGGAGGGTGGGGAGGTGGGGCTTGGGTCGGTCCGGCACGCAACAACAAAGAGGCTGCTCCGATTAGCTATGTGTCCCACCAGCGGCCGCGCTCCGGGAAATAACGGGTCGACCAGCCAGTGACGGCCAGTGAGACGCGTCCTTCGTACCGATTTCTCGCTGCTGCATGGATGCGCACCCGTTCATTTTCTTCGACCCAGGGGGCATTCGATTTCTCCCAGATCGTCATCTTCGTCTGCCCGCTTTCGTCTGCGATCAGGCCAATTTGAGCGATGGCTGGAGAGTCACTATCCCAACGCACATCGATTTGACCTTCGACACTCACTTCTTTGCGATCGACGTCCTCAAGCTTCCCGATCGGAACCACCTGTCCCGGCGCCGTTTGTAACTCTTCGAACACCCGCACAACAGCACTTGCCATGTCCCGGCCGTCGACGACCGCTTTGGCCAGCCGTCGACTGATCGCCGCACGCGACCAGCCATCCAACCGCGTCGCGAGTCGGTCTGCCTCCGTGTTCACCGTCGCCAGTTCATCTTGGGAGGGCTCCGCTCGGGGATCATCCCGTTCGGGGTCGGCCATCGGGTCCACGCTCGCGGCCCGCTTTTGGAACTCCCGCCGGCGCTTCGTGCTCCCTTGGGCGGTGACCGCTCCTGTGCGCTGCTCCCGCCCCTCCTGCGTTCCCAGCTCGGCCTGGGCACTGATGCGCTCCAGTTCGGCGTCCCGCGCCCGAATGCGCTCCTCCTGTTCGAGGGTGA
>KI543234.1:79969-81034 GCA_000496235.1 uncultured archaeon A07HR60 | reverse complement strand
GCCGCAGAGACGCTCAGTACGCGGCTGGCCACGACAGTCGACCGAGTCGAAACCCGTGCCCAAGCGGCTCTCAAATCGAATCAGCGACCCCGCACAGCTGTACTCGACTGGACCGACCCGCCACTCCGGGCAGGCCACTGGATCACTGAGATGATCGAGCGAGCCGGTGGTGACGCTTCATTCCAGCCCGAACATGCATCAGAGCCAGTCGAGTGGAGCCGTCTCACACGATACGACCCTGAGGTGCTTGTTGTTGCTCCGTGCGGGTTCACAATTGAGAGAGCCAGAGATGCTGTCGATGAGCTTCGCGGACACGACGGGTGGAGAGACCTGACCGCGGTCGAAAATGGGACTGTGTACGTTGCCGACGGAAACGCCCTATTCAATCGACCGAGTCACCGACTTGTCGAGTCACTACAGGTACTCCAGTGGTGTATGTATCCTGAGATCACCGAAATTGATGACGCGGTCCGGACCGCTGTGAGACGTGTCGGTGCCAGTTCGAGACCGACCGATAGGACTGCGTGAGTCTCCAGGCTGGGGCAGCTCTCGCTGGAACCGTCTCTTTCCCACGGTCCTGTCCAGGAACTACTGTCCTCGTACAGAGGGGGACACCGACCTCTCTGAATCGCCCGAGAGACTGGGACTGTTGTGATATTGGGTAACTACATCATGTATGATAGAAGATACCACAAATACGTGCCCAGAATGTAGCGGGCAACTCGGGACGGATACTGAACACGGCGAGAACGTCTGCTCTGACTGTGGACTTGTTGTGAAGCAAGGCGACGTTGATAGCGAACCAGAGTGGCGCGCGTTCGACGCGAAAGAGAAAGACGAGAAAAGTCGGGTCGGCCCGACAACGATTATGTAGCTATTTTATCTTCAATTCTCCAGAGAACATGACTGTGTCCTCAGAGAAGCTATGTTGTGACCCGAATCAAGTGTTACTCTGCTTCGAGTAGCTCAACAACATTTTCCTCGGGATCGTTACAATAAAATCGTGGCGTGATACCAAAATCAACAGGCTCGCTCGTCACCACGGCGCCGGCATCGACTACCCGA
>KI543234.1:77783-79949 GCA_000496235.1 uncultured archaeon A07HR60 | reverse complement strand
TGAGAATCAAGGAGAAAACCCCGCCGACGGACGGGGATGAATCCGACTCTTGTGGATATTGATTCGAATATGATAGAGTTAAATTAACAAAGAAATTATTTTGTAGTATCCGAGGCGGCACGTCCGCCCGTGTAATCGGACAGTATCGGACAACTCCGAATTGCAGGCAGAAACACCCTTTCTGTGCTGGAATGTGGGACGGAGTCAGGAAAGGTAACTCCGAGTTCTCATGCCGAGGAGAGGAGTAACGGCTGCGTGGCACAGCCAATCGATGTCTCTGTCAGACAACGACAAACCACAATATCCCAACCCAGCGGTGCGGTGCCGTGGGAATCCTCGCGCTTTAGCGCGAGGAGGATGTCAAAACGAGTCACCGCGGGTTCTGTGTGATCTGGCTGTCGGAGTTTTCGAGCCACCCGAGACACGACTTATTAAACAAGTCGGGAATCTCCCACTCAGGCAGTCTTGAGACGCCTCTCAGTCGTGTGAGGGGTCGTCGAACATTTTTTCGGGGAGATATTGTGAGACAGCAACCTCAACGAGCGCCACCACCGCCACTGCTGAAAAGATGAAGACACTCTCAGTCGCGACATAAACCAACGGTGCAACAATTAATACATTCCCAATAGCGCCGAGGGTGAACAGCAATTCCACTTTCTCCTTCTTCTCAGCGTCCCCGAAATGTACCGCAGTGTCTGTATACTGCTTCAGATCAGCCATGACACTCTGAGTGTCCTCTGAGACGGCAATATCTCTGTCGGAATCTCGCGATTGGCTCCCGTTCAGCCGTCTTCGCTGAAGTCAGCCGATTGTCTTGTGAGTGAATTTCACACGCGCGATAGGAGACAGTCCGCATTCACGATTTGTCTTCGACACTGTCGGCCGCGGGGTTATGACGCTCAAGCAGATACGCAGGTTCATGAACAGAATACTGTACGCAGGGGCCTCTGCTTTGGTTCCTGGTCTCGGGCAAGGGTTGAAAGGAGAACTCATGCGGGGAATACTCACAGTTGGAATCTCGGCTCTCAGTACCGTGTTATCGATACTCGCAGGGGAGTTCTCGCAAGCTGTCATGAGAGGAGTGTCACTCGGAGGAGTCACGTTTTTTCTCGCTCAGATAGTTGACGCGTACGGGATCGAGATACTCCCGTATTGACGAGTTGTCTCACAACTCGGCAATTTCGGTCGCGCCGGTTCCGTGAGGGCCTCGTCGGCCCGCCTCACTCAGTCGCAGAGCGCACTTGTTGAGTCAGACAGATCTCTCACTCAGAGATTTTTCACTGTGCATCGGGAACTGAGAATTGGGTCGTTGCGAGCACCTGGAAATGGGGCTTGCGACAGCCCAGTGCGACGGAGCGTCAACTGCGACAACGCTTCGCTTCCATCCTCGTCGCACTGTCTTCTCAGTGGACTGGTTACGCGGGTCTCTCTGGAGGGCGGCCCGCGACAGTCTACCGCGACGGAGCTGGTCTACCACTGTCGGTCCCAATCTCTGTCGCAATTCAACACTTCCGGCAGTGACGACCCTCGTGTGAGAGATGACACTCTCGTATTATCCGACGGTCGATTCACCATTTATTGTGAAGATACTCAGACAAAAGCGCGGAGATTGACAGCATATCCCCACCCGAAAGCCATCGGCGTCAGCAGACGGTCATCGGCTGGGTTCCAAAACCGAGCTTTCAGTCGGTTGAGTGTCGGTCGTCGGAGATCGTACGGCATTCCAAGGAATCGTCCCTGCGGCTCAGGTATGTCTGAATTCCGTCGGTTCATACACTGCCCCAGGAGATGCAGAGTATATATGATCAGTACGGTGTTTCATCTGATGAGAATGTCTTGTGCAGCCGCTTGTGCCTCAGTCCCGTCTCGGTCTCCCGATCGGCAGCGCTGCCGACCAGTCAACAGACGGGTTCTTCATGAGTCTGGAAGTCATCTGTGAGAGTTGCGTTGACCATTTGTATAGCAACTAAGTAATCGACGGCAGAGAGTGTCACTGAGCACAGACATGGATTCACAAGTTGGAGAGAGCTTTCAGTGGGGGACAGCTGCTCTCGGCTCAGTGCGGTCCCGCATGACTGCTCTCCTATTCACAGGGGCTGCTCTCGGTGGGTGAGTCACCTCGCCAGAACTGACTCCGCAGACGGCTGTTGTGTTCGGGCTGGCGGT
>KI543234.1:73779-77763 GCA_000496235.1 uncultured archaeon A07HR60 | reverse complement strand
CTGTATGTGTGCAATGAGACGGATAGGTGAGAACGGGTCGTGTGACCCCGTGCGGCAAAGCCAGAACCGAGTTGCACGGGTTTGAGGCATGGTCTGGTCAGCTCCAACCGGCGGAGAAGCCCGCCACTTGTCACCCACTTCCCTCACTGGAGCCCCTCAAAACCCCTGAACTGAGGGGATAGGCGACTCCCGGCGTGGGGAAGTCGTGCGTTCAGTAGACTCCTGCCAGAATCCGGCTCGACGGGGCGGTGTTTCACATAGAGTACCTCTTCTGTCACTTTTAACAGGACGTTCGCTATTAGAGAACATGTGTCAGAAGTCGAGACCCAAGACGTGTTAGAGGAACTCGCATCACTCCCCAGCCTGATCGCCCCGAGTGTCTCGCCGGACGGTGATCAGATCGGGATCTACTACGACGTGACAGGACGTAATGAACTCCACCTCCTCAACCCCGAGACAGGTGAGTTAGAGCAGCTGAGCGACGGTGAGGTGCCGCGGGCGGTTCGAGCCGGCTTCGAGTGGCACCCAGAAGGTTACCCTCACGTCAGACGCGTCCAATGGGAAGATACCGTCTCCCGCGACGAATTCAAAATGTCGACAAAGAATACGCTTGGAAGCACACTAACGGTGTTCTCGCTTGACGACTGCATTGGTGAAATTACAGGCATTCTAAGCGGTGAGACATCTGACGAAGGCGATAGCGTAGGAGACACCGTCCCGTTGTGTCGACGAAATTGAAAACCAGGCAGAGGAGCTCATTTCCGACATTCTAGCGAATATGGATCCGTTTGTTTTCGAGGAACTGGTCGCGGCAGTCCTGCGAGCAATGGGGTACCACGCGAAGAAGACGCAAGATAGTCAGGACAAGGGGGTTGACGTGATTGCGTCTCCCGATTCGTTGGAATTCGAATCACCATATATCAAAGCGCAAGTCAAGCGGGTACAGTCGAAGGTCGGGTCGCCTGACATGCGAGCGTTCACCGGTGCGCTCAATAACGACGAGAGAGGCCTGTTTGTTTCAACTGGTGGCTATACGAGCGAAGCAGAGGCTGCTGCACGAAACAACGAACAGCGTATCACGCTTATTGACCGAGACACATTCATAGATCTCCTGATCGAGCATTATGAAGATCTTGACCCCGAATACCAGGCGACTGTTCCACTGAAGCCCGTTTACAGTAGTTGAGACTGCAGTTCTCAATGCATACGGGATGGAACCGATCTGAGCAGTCTGTCGAAGACGATGGTTGGACGGTGAAACGGAACTGCTGTTTCCCATGGTTCCAGATTCACAGAGTCGTTTATTCTCCAGTGACATAACCGAAGGACTCATTCGGATTCGGACACAGAAGAACCGCATGGATAGCGATGAGAGATTGAGCTCACAGACAACTCCCGAACTGGAGGATGTCTCATCGCTCGACCGGCTTCCGCTGCACTCAACTGATCTGTTGACGCTGCTTGACCCGTCAGGCGTCGTGCTGTACGAGAGTCCATCTATTGAGCGCCTCTACGGGTACGATCAGGAGGAACTGGTCGGGGAGCTGGTTGCCGAGTACTTCCATCCCGAGGATCGAGACCGGGTCGTCGAAGCGTTCGCTGCAATCGTCTCCGACGACGGCAACCACGTCGAAACCGTCGAATACCGCCACGAGATGGCAGACGGTTCTTACAAGTGGATCGAAACTACCGGCTCTTCGAACCCGACGCCTGACGGACATTATGTCATCAACTCTCGGGACATCTCCGAGCGAAAGCAGCGAGAGCAGCAACTCCAGCAGACTCGTAAACAGGTCCAATCCGAACGCGACGGAAAAGAGGCCATTCGCCAGCTCCTTCTGGAAACCTCGACAGACCGGGAGATCGCCGCGAGCGTCTGTCGATTGCTCGTCGAGGACTATGGGTACGAGGCGGGCTGGGTCGTCCGAAACCAAGCACGGGACGGCGACGACCCGCGTCCGGTGATGGTCGCCGATCACGGCTCGGACCGGGGGTTCCGGGGACCGGACGCGGCCGGCAGTATCGACACGGCGACACGCCGGACGCTCGCCACGGACGCTCCCGTGACGGTCACGACGGGCTCGGACGAGGAGCCGGACATCGTCGCCCGGCTGGAGCGGTGTGGGCTGTCCTCGGTCCGGTCGGTGCCCCTGGACCACGAGGGCCTGTCCTACGGCGCGCTCACCGTGGTCCGGACGGATTCCGGAAGTGACGTGGCCCAGCAGTTGGTCGATGAGGTGGCGGTCGCGATCGCGTTCAAACAGCAGGTCCACCGTCAGCAGGAGGCTCTCGCCAGCGAGACAGTCACGGAGCTCACGCTCCGATATACGGGTGAACACGTCTTGACAGCCCTGTTGGCGGCGCTGGCTGCCGACGAACGCGAGGAGACCGACGACGGCGACAGGCCGGAAGTAGTCGTCGAGGAACTACAGAGCGGTGGTGACTCAGGTGTCACGTTTCTGCTCAAAACTGCGGACGCAGACGCGGAGACACTCCGATCGACCGCAGCGGGACTCCCGTCGGTTCAGGCGGCGACCGTTGTTACGGCGTCGGAGACAATAGCGGTCGTGTTGATGCGCGCCGACGGACAGTCAATACGGAGACTCGTGGGCGGGCACGGCGAAGTCCTGCGCTCGATTATCACCCATGACGGTTGTTTGGATCTGACTGTGGAATTCCCGCGTCGGACCGACATTAGTGCTATCGTCGACACTGTGGAAGACCACTGGCCGGAGGCCAGTATGTACGCCTGTACCGAGCGGCCTGTCGATGATGAACATCCAAGCGCGTTCGGCAGGCTGACGATCAAACAGGAAGACGCACTCCGGGCGGCTTCGTTGGCTGGCTTTTTCGAGCGCCCACAGCAGGCCAACGCCGAGGACGTGGCCGAGACGCTCGGCTGCTCGGCCTCGACCTTCCTCCATCACCTGCGCAACGCCGAACTGGCCGTTTTCAAGGACGCCTTCTCTCACGACGGGCGAGTCGACTGATCCGACGGCGCGTGGCTATCTGTTCTGACTAGTTGCCTCGTTGTCACTGTTGCGTATATTTGTAAGCCAATTTTACACCAGCATGATGCGTACCGAAGATCGATATGTATTCGCTTCTATGCCTCTGTGGGCGTCGGTCGGTGGGTTCGGGCGCGGTCAGTTCCGCTGGCGGCCGGTACCGACCGACGGCGGCCGTCGGTGACAGACTACAGTCTCGTGTCGTCGGTCTCGTGACCGCACCAGCGGGTAGCGCGAGCGGCCGGGCAGTGAGACGGCAGTGGTTCTGGCGGTGGTTGGCATAACGCACACGGCGAGTCGACTGGCTGCGGTATATCTTGTCACAATCGTGGGGCTCGCGATGCTGGCGACCAGTGGTGGCTTTGTCGGGACCGCTACGGCCGCGGCAGGCAATACGGCCCCGGACTGTGGCACAATCAGTTACACGACTAACAGTTCGGGCTGGCATGAGGTTACTAACGTCAGCCAGTTACAGTGTATCAATCAAAACCATAGCGATGCGACCAGTCGGTCGGACGCCCTGAGTAAAAGATACGTCCAGACCAGGGATATCGATGCCACCGGAACGAATAACTGGAATACTCGCAGCAGTTTCACCGACACGTTCTCTGTCTTTTCTGCCCCAAAGCCCGTCGAACTTTCTTACGCACCAATCGACAGTAGTTCGCTGACAGTCACTGATACGGCTGACGGCACCTCGCTTAGCTTCAATGTGGTCGATGCGGATTCGGGGGCCATCGACCTCACCGAAGAACCGGATGGCGATGTAAAGGTCTCCTACGATACACAGAGTCCGCGAACGCTCGGGTTCGAACCGATCGGAAACCGTACCGACGAATTCACCGGCGCGTTCGACGGAAGCAGCCACACGATATCGAATCTGTTCATCAATCGGTCCGTCCATGATCAGATTGGCTTGTTCGGTAATGTCTATGGGGTCACGATTACGAACGTCGGTCTCACGAGCGTCGATATC
>KI543234.1:65633-72628 GCA_000496235.1 uncultured archaeon A07HR60 | reverse complement strand
CCAAGGCACGGTGAGCGGTTCATACGCGACTGGTCATGTATCCGGCGCATCCGGCGGGACAGACGGAACCCACGTGGGCGGCCTCGTTGGGGAGAACAACGGAGGCACGGTCACCGAGTCGCACGCAGCCAGTTCCGTCGGCGGAAACGTTTGGATTGGCGGCCTCGTCGGGACAAACGAGGGCGGCTTGATCACCGAGTCGTTCGCGACCGGCAATGTATCCAGCAGCTCTGGTGCGGGCGGTCTCGTCGGGAAAAACAGCGGCACAGTCACTGAGTCTTACGCAACGGGCGATGCCTCCGGAGTCATCACCGTTGTAGGTGGCCTCGCCGGACAAAACAGCGGCACAGTCAACGAGTCGTACGCGACCGGCGATGTCGAAGCAGCCGCCAACGTGGGCGGCCTCGTCGGGAATAACAGCGACGACGGCAGCATTACCGACGGGTACTGGGACGACGAGGCGGTGACGATCAAAGAAGACGGAACCGAAGTCGACGGTCAGGGCGTCGGGGCCGGCAGTGGGAGTGCCGTGGCTGCGCTCACGACTGCCGAGATGACCGGCGGGGACGCTCCGGCGAATATGGGCGGCTTCGCGTTCCCCGACGGCGCTGGAACGTGGCACGCCACCGACTCTTACCCCGCGCTCGCCTGGCAGGACACCGACCCCTTCTACGGCGTGACCATCGACTCAACCACCTCGCCGGTCGGTGTGGCCGATACCCTCGATGTGACTGCGACCGTCACGAATTGGGCGACAGACGGGAGCCAGCAGTCGATCACGCTGACCGACACCGACTTCGCAAACAGCCAGCAGGACAGCAGCGCCGTCACCCTCGCCAGCGGCGACTCCTCACAACTGACGCTGTCGTGGGAGACCAGCGCCAGCACCACAACCGGAACCGGCAACGTGACCGTCGCGAGCCAGAACGAGACGGCGACCCAGAGCGTCACGGTCAGCCCCTACGCCCGCGGTGACGGCTCCGCCAGCGACCCCTACGAAATTGAAACCTGGGATCAGCTGGACGACATCCGCAAGAACCTCGACGCCAACTTCACGCTGGTCAACGACCTCAACGAGACGACGACAGGCTACGACGCCGTGGCCAGCGGGAGTGCAAACGGGGGCAACGGCTTCCTGCCACTCGCGAGAGATACCACCCAACAGCTTGATTTCCAGGGCACGGCCTTCACGGGAACGTTCAACGGCACCGGGCACACGATTGCGAACCTCTCCATTGGGCGGGAAAATATGAATCGCCTCGGACTGTTCGGGTACGTGGACGGTGGCACCATCGAGAACGTCGGCGTCGAGAACGCCGACATCACCGGGTTCTACCGAGTGGGCGGCCTCGTCGGGGACAACGGCGGCGATGTCACCGACTCGTACGCGACTGGCTCCATCTCCGGCGATTATGAAGTGGGCGGCCTTGTCGGGAACAACGGGGGCACGGTCAGCGACTCGTACGCGACTGGCGAGATCTCTGGAAGCACCTTCTACATCGGCGGCCTCGTCGGAAGGAACCAGGGCACGGTCACAAAGTCGCACGCGACCGGCGATGTTCCCGACGGCAGCAGCGTTGTGGGCGGCCTCGTCGGGTGGAACGAGGGGGGCACGGTCAAAACGTCGTACGCGACTGGCGATGTTCCCGGAACCGGCGCGCGCACTGGCGGCCTCGTCGGGGTCAACAACGACGGAGGTATCGTCAAAACGTCGTATGCGACCGGCGAGGTCACCGCGGAACAACAGGTGGGCGGCCTCGTCGGGATCACCCACAGCGGCACGGTCAGCGAGTCGTACGCGACCGGCAACGTCTCCGGAAGCATCGACATCGTGGGCGGCCTCGTCGGGTACATCGGCGGAGGAACGGTCAGCGAGTCGTACGCGACCGGCAACGTCTCCGGAAGCAAGGACATCGTGGGCGGCCTCGTCGGGTGGAACATCGGCGGCACGGTCAGCGAAAGCTACTGGGACGCCGAGTCGACGACGGTCACAGGCGACGGCACCGAAGTCAACCAGGGTGTCGGTGACGGTGGCGGTGACGTGACCAGCCTCATGACTGCCGAGATGACTGGCAGCCGTGCGACGGGGAACATGGGACCGTTTGACTTCTCCAGCACCTGGCAGACGACCGGAGACGACGATTCCGTCGATGGCTACGGCGTCTTCTACCCAACGCTACAGAACAACACTCAGCAGCCCGCACCCAGTACCACGCTCTACACTGGCGGTGACGGCTCTACCGATCCCTACGAAATCGCAAACTGGTACCATCTCGACAACGTGCGCCAGAACCTCGGTGCGAACTTCACGCTTGTCAACGAGTTGGACGAGACGACGGCGGGCTACGACGCCGTGGCGAACTCCACAGCCAACGGCGGCAAGGGCTTCGCTCCTATCGGTAACTCCACCTCGGCATTCACGGGCACGTTCGACGGCGACGGCCACACGATTTCTGACCTCTTCATCGACCGGGAGAGTACGAGTGACATCGGATTGTTCGGAGAAATGGAGGGTACTGTCGAGAGCGTCGGCCTCGAGAACGCCGACATCACTGGTAACGATCAAGTAGGCGGCCTCGTCGGATACGGGGGCGGTGGCACAGTCACTGGGGTGTCCGTGACCGGCTCCGTCGACGGCACCGACAGGGTCGGCGGTCTCGTCGGATTCAGCGAGGGCGGGACGGTCGAGAAATCGGCCGCGACTGTCGCCGTCACCGGCTCTCTAAACGTGGGTGGCCTCGTCGGGAGACTCTCTGCAACAACGGTCAGCGACTCGTACGCGACCGGCGATGTCACCGCAAGTGACGACCGCGCGGGCGGCCTCGTCGGAGGAAAAGACCTGAGCGGCGAGGTCACCGAGTCGTATGCGACTGGCAACGTCTCCGGAACCGACAATGTGGGCGGCCTCGTCGGAATTAACGAGGACGGCCCAGTCACTGAGTCGTACGCGACCGGCAACGTCTCCGGAAGCAGCTACGTCGGCGGCCTCGTCGGGCAACGCAAAGGCGGAGCGGTCAGTGACAGCTACTGGGACACCGGTTCGACTGGGCAAACCGCCTCGGCTGGCAGTCCTGACTCGAATGGTCTCACGACGACCCAGATGCAACGGTTCGGTCCACTGTCCACCATGGACGGCTTTTCGTTCGACAGTCCCGAGACGTGGCTCGTCACGAGTGGCTACCCCGCGCTGGCCTGGGAGTCAGTCACCGAACTCACCGTCGACACTGTCGAGGCGAGCGACCAGACCGTCGCCGAGAACAAATCGGGAACGATCAACGTAACCGCAAAGGAGAGCGGGGTCAACGCCGGTGAGGGCGTCACCATCGAAGTCGTCTCCGACGACGGCCTCGACGGTTTCGGGACGGGCGAGACGAAGGTCACCGATACCAGCGGCCAGGTCACCTTCACCTTCGACGAACCGGACGACAGCATCTACAACCCCGAGTTCGCGTGGGCCGACGATACGACTGTCTCAGCAACGCCGACCGTCACCATCGACACGACTGCGCCGACTATCGACAGCGCCAGCAGGGTCGACGACACCACCATCGACGTGGATTTCTCCGACGGTGGAGCCGGGATCGAGAAGAACAGTATCAGCTCGGGGGACTTCTCGCTCGATTCCGGCTCGATTTCGACTATCGACACCAGCGGCGTCACCGACGGCGGAACCGGAACCCAGACGGTGACGATCAACCTCAACTCAGCGGTCGACAGCGACACGGTGACGGTGAGCCTCCAGTCCGATGGCATCGACGACATAGCTCGCAACACGCAGACGAGCGGGTCGGCTGACGCCTCGAATATGGACGGCGTCGCGCCCACGATAGACAGCGCAAGCAGGGCCGACGACGCCACTGGTGTCAGCGAGACCACCGACATCACGATCACGTTCAGTGAGGATGTCGTCTTTGGGTCGGGATCAGTTATCTTGCGGGAGGACGACGGCGGCTTCAGCAACTCGGAGACGTTCGACGTGAGTACTGATACCGGGAGTGGCGACGGAACGGTCTCGATCTCCGGACGCAACCTGACGATCACTCCCACGAGCGAGTTTACTTCAAGCACGGGGTATGCCGTCCAGATTGATGCGGGAACACTCACCGACACGGCCGCGTCGCCGAACGACTTCGGCGGCATCGGTGACGATGCTACCGTGAACTTCACGACGACCGACTCGATGCCACCGACCGCAAGCGTCGGCCCGGATGCGACCGTCGGCGAGGGAGAATCGGTGAGTTTCGACGGGACCGGCTCGACCGACAACGTCGGGATTGTCAGCCACGACTGGGACTTCGACGACGGTGACACGGCCATCGGCGCAACAACCACACGCACGTTCGACAACGCTGGTACCTATGAGGTGGAATTGACCGTCGCCGACGCCCTAAACAACGAGGCAACTGCTATCCAGACGATCACTGTCGAATCGAGTGGCGGCGGTGGTGACGACAGTAGTGGTGGGAGCAGCGCCCCCGCCGACACTGATGACGGCCAGCCTTCCGCGGACGAGGACACCACCCACGTCATCACCGGAACCCGCTCGGACGACGGCACAGCCTCCTTCAACGTGGCCGACCCCGGTGGGGATGGGTCCATCACGCTTGACCTCCGCGGGATCGCCACGGATGACTCTCAGTCTGCGGCCGGGAGTGACGGCAGTGATGCGGACGATGGCGTGGATACGGACACAGTCGTGGTCGACCGCCTGTCGATCACCCCGACGGAGAGTGCTACCCGCGAGTTCGAACTATCGGTGCGGACGTGGTCAGCCGACAGCATAGAACCCGGAAACGAGACCGACGACGCCGGGACAGTTGTGACGGCACCCGCCAACCAGGGGAGAGCAAACTATAGCAGCCGCACGGACACGCGAGCGTTTCTCAATATAACCGGGTCAGTACCCGTGGGCTACGTTGAGGTGACCCACACGAACCCAGACACAGACATTGAGAACGTCACGTTCCGGTTCCGGATCCAGAAACCCTACTTAGATGAGAGGGATGTTGCCCCGAGTGCTGTTGCGCTCTATCGCAACGAAACCGACGGGATAGTCCGTCTTCCGACTGAAAATGTCGGTTCGAACGGCAGTTACTACATCTTCGAGTCGGTATCACCGGGCCTCTCGCTGTTCGCTATCGGCTCCAGCGGCCCGACGTTCGTCATCGAGCGTGTCAGCGGCCCAGCAGACACGCTTACCGTCTCCGAGCCGGTCACTGTCGACGCGACAATCCGTAATCTCGGCAGGGCGGCTGGGGCCTACACTGCCGAGATGCGATCCAACGGAACGGTGGTTGCCGCCAGAGAAGTCGAACTTGCCCCGAATTCGACGCGGACTGTGTCGCTCTTGTTCACGCCAGCGGATCCTGGCGAGTACACGCTCACGGTCGGTACAGTTGTAGCTGGGACGGTCTCGGTCCAGTCAGATGAGGTCTGAACGCGTCGACACCAGCCCCAACAGAGCAAGCGAACCCGCAACAGACCCCAGGGATCACAGGAGAATCGACCCAGCCAGCAGGTGACAACGGGGACACGGAATCGGCCACCGACGCGAGTGGGCCCGGGTTCACCGTCGCTGTGGCGTTCGGTGTACTCTTGACGATGGTCATCGTCTTAGCTCGGCGGCAGTCGTAACGCTGCCTACCCGCTGTGTCGCGAAGAAGACGCGTTTTTGAGCGAGTCGTGTTCTGCGCCTCGTAGTGACTGCAACTCGTGAGTCTCGCCGGAGTGTCTTCCGACAGATTGCCCACCGACCACACGCTGATTGGCCAGTATACGATACGACGCCGCTGTACGAGCAAAGCTCGCTCGACGGGCTGGAGTCAGATGTTCGGATAGTCTCACAAACCTGGTTCAAACATGACCGCCACGAGTCGGTTGAGAACTTCGTCTGTGCACTTCCGCTGGCGTATTTCGAATTCCACGCTCACGACCGCTACGCGGGGCCAACTCGCTACGAGATGGACACGCTCTTTCGTGTGTTCTTGCTGAAGGAACTCCACGGGTGGGAGCACGAAACAGCGCTGATCGAGTATCTCGAGTGTCGCCCGGCACTCCGCGAGCAGTTAGGCTTGGAGAGTCTACCGAACCAGTCGACGCTATGGCGCAGTTGGCACGAACGGTTCACTGCCGAGCTTCGTGGTACAGTCGAGACAGCTGCGCGGACCATACTTATTAAAGCCCAGAACGCAGATGTCGCCGTTCCGCGCGAACCAGAACGGCACCTCCCATCTCACGGTGACGAAGAGGACGAATCAGATCTGGACGAGCAATCTGTCCTTGACGAAGCGGCAACGGTTACGGACCACGTCAGTCACGTCGTCTTCCCGGCGTTCTCACTGGATCGAGGTGAAGGCTGTGAGATTCACGAGAACGCCTACTGGGACTTACAGACGTATCTCGGACTTCGCGAGCGGCTAGCTGCTAACGAGGGCGCTCGTAGTTTTACCTACGAGTCGACTCGTGAGCGAACGCCGTTAGGTCACGCCCATCGCGAGCAAGTTCGGGACCTCTCAATTGCGGAGACCCGAGGGATGTACCGACAGGCCATCGGAAGGCTTCTGAACGAAGTTTCGGAGACAGAGGAGTTCTTCCGAGCTGGGATTGTTGCAATCGACATTACCGAAGCTGACCCCTTCACTGGTGACAGGACTGGGCACGAAGACGAGATCATCGGCACGAAGGAGAAGACCGACGACTACGCCTACCAGTGGGCGACAGTCCAATTAGTAGGGAATGCCGTACCGATTGTGCTGGACGCGCGACCAGTTCAGAAGGGAGAGTCCCGCTTAGAAATCGTTGAGGACCTCCTGGATTCAGCTGAGGAGATGGTTCACGTTGATAACGTGCTGATGGACCGGGAGTTCGATAGTCAGCATATTCTGGAGATGATCAACCAGCGTGGGCTGTCGTACGTTGTGCCCAAGCGGATGCAGACCAGCGAGAAAGCCCAGGCCAAGCGGTTACTCCAACGCGACCAGGACCGATACGAGACC
>KI543234.1:62374-65613 GCA_000496235.1 uncultured archaeon A07HR60 | reverse complement strand
CAGACCACGCCCCGAGCGAGGATATCAACCTCAAGTTCAACGAGGACGTGACACTCGGGAGCGGCGACATCAAGATCGTCAACGACGGTGACGACTCCAGTACCAATACCCTCGACGTGACCAGCGGTGACGTGACCGTCTCGGGTAGCACCGTCACCCTCAGTCCGGCGAGCAATCTGGAAGCAGATACGGCCTACCACGTCGAAATCCTCTCGGGAGTTATCTACGACCGCTTCAGCAACCCCGCCGCTGCCGTAACGAATTACAACTTCCAGACAGCCGATACCGACCCGAGTTTCACACAGGGAACGTCGACCTCGCTCACAATCGACGAGGACGGTTCGGCAGACCTGAAGAATGCCCTGAAGGTGAAAGACATTTCACCGAGTGACACGCTGACGTGGACGGTCGACAGTGGGCCCAGTAACGGAGCGCTCAGCGGCATCGATGGGAAAACACTCGGCATCTCGGGAAGTGCGAGTCCGCACACGCTCGGTACGTCACCGACGTACACGCCCGATGCCGACTTCAATTCGGGGGACTCGTTCGACGTGACGATATCCGATACTAAGCCGGGCCTCTCGACCGACACCATCACCGTCGACGTGACCGTTGAGGCTGTCAACGACGCGCCGACACTGTCGGTCTCGACGAGCGACCCGACGTTCACCGAAGGTGGGAGTGCAGCCGAACCGTTCTCCTCGGCCAGTACGGATGTCTTCGAGAGCGGACAAAAGGTACAGAGCCTGACCGTCGAGGTTACGAACGTCGCCGACGGAAGCAAGGAGAGATTGACCGTCGACGGGAGTGATGTGGCTCTCACCGACGGGACCAGTGTCAACACCGCGAATAACGGACTTTCGGCGTCGGTCAGCGTCTCCAGCGGGACGGCGACGATCTCCATCGACGGGGGACCATTCAGCGAGTCGACGGCGAATACGGTCCTCGACGACCTCGCTTACGAGCACACCGGCGACGACCCCTCGACCACCAACGACCGGACCATCACGGTCACCGAGATCGTCGACGACGGCGGCACACCCAACGGTGGCGACGACACGGGAAGTGTCTCGAAGTCTGGCACCGTTTCGCTCACGCCAGTCAACGACGAGCCGACACTGTCGGTCTCGACAAGCGACCTTACCTTTACAGAAGATGAGGCTGCAGTCACCGTGTTCACCTCGGCGAGTACGTTTACCGTCGAGGAGGGCCAACAGGTCGAGCGTCTCGACTTCACCGTCAGCAACGTTGCTGACGGCAACAACGAGCGACTGACCGTCGACGGCAGCAGTGTCGCCCTGACCGATGGCACCTCCGTGTCGACCAACAACAACGGGCTCACTGCAGGCGTCAGCGTCTCGGGCAGTACCGCCACGGTCACCGTCGACGGGGGACCATTCAGTGAGTCGACCGCGAACACGATCATCGATAACCTCGCCTACGAGAACACTGACGACGCTCCCACGACCGGCAGCGGCCGGATCATCACCATTACGAAACTCGTCGACGACGGCGGCACCACCAGCGGCGGCGACGACACGACGACTCCCTCAGACTTCGGTACCGTCTCGCTCACCGCCGTCAACGACGCGCCGTCGATTACCATCGGGAGCGACCAGACCACGAACGCAGACACCACCGAACAGACGGTGACCGACTTCGCCACCAAGTTCGACCCTGGCGGCGGCGAGAGCCAGGGCATCAGCGACTTCATCGTCACGAACGACGATAACACGCTGTTCGCTAAGCAACCGGACATCAGCAACGACGGCGACCTCACGTACACGCCGGCCGACAGCGTCGACAGAACCGCAACAGTGAGTGTCCAAGTCGTCGACGACGGCGGCACCACCAACGGCGGGGAGGACACCTCGTCGACGAAGACGTTCGACATCAATGTCGATACCGAAGCACCGTCGTTTTACTCGGTGTCGAACCCCTCGATGGACGAAAACACTGTCAACGCGCTCGACGTGAACGCCGACGACGGGAGCGGCACGGATACCGGAGTTACGTACTCGCTCGTCGGCGGTGCCGACCAGTCGGCGTTCAGTATCGACTCGAACACGGGCGAGCTGTCGTTCGATAGCGCGCCGAACTACGAGAATCCGACCGACTCGAACATTGACAACAGCTACGTGGTCGACGTGCAGGCTGACGACGGCGTCGGGAACACCAACACACAGACGGTCACCGTCGACGTAACCGACATAAACGAATCCCCGACAGCCCCCGACGACAGTTCACAGTCCACCGACGAGGACAGCACCGTCTCGGTGGCCGACGGCGATGCCGCGGACCTGCTGACGCTGGCGAGTGAACCCGACGCCGGCGACACGCTGTCGTTCGACACCATCGACGACACCAGTTTCAGCAGCGGGACACCAGTCACGCTGGGCTCCGGTGCGACCGTTACCGTCGACAGCGACGGATCCTGGACCTACGACCCGAACGGCCAGTACGAGTCATTCGACAGTGCCGATTCCACGACGAATACGTTCACTTACACGGTCGCGGACAGCGACGACGACACAGCCCAGGGAACGGTCACTGTCAGCATCGCTGGCGTCAACGACGCGCCGACGGCTATCAGCCTGAGCAGTGCCAGCGTCGACCAGTCCAGCGGCACCAACGCAGTAGTCGGGAGACTTTCGGCCGCGGACGTTGACGATAGCAGCCATACGTTCTCGCTGGTCAGCGGGGGCGGTGATGGTGACAATGCTGAATTCAACGTCGACAGCGGCGACCTGCGTGCAGACGACGCGTCAGCGCTCTCTCAAGAGGACTACGACATTCGACTCGAAGCCAACGACGGCAGTGGCGGAACGTACGAGAAAGCGGTTACCGTCACTGTGACCGACGACATCGCACCCACCATCACATCGAGTACACCGGCCGACGACGCTACCGGCGTCAGCGAGAGTACCCGGGTCACGATCACGTTCAGCGAGGACGTGGAGTTCGGCTCGGGTACGGTCACGCTTCGGGAGGACGACGGCGGCTTCAGTGACCGGGAGACGTTCGACGTGAGCACTGATACCGGGGGCGGCGACGGAACGGTCTCGGTCTCCGGACGCAACCTGACGATCACTCCCACAAGCGAGTTTACCTCAAGTACGGAGTATGCCGTCCAGATTGACGCGGGAACACTCACCGACACGGCCGCGTCGCCGAACGACTTCAGCGGCATCGACGACGATACCACCGTGAACTTCACCACGACCGACTCGACACCACCG
>KI543234.1:59467-62354 GCA_000496235.1 uncultured archaeon A07HR60 | reverse complement strand
CGAATATCCGGCCTTGTTGAAACCCTCAAACGGTGAGAGGTTTCAGGGACTGTGCTGAATATAGGGCGCGAGTTGTGCAAATCAGACGGCGGAACCGCCCTGTGGGTACTCACTGAGTGCGATTGTAATATCTGTAGCTCAAAGTTATCCCGAGAAGAAGGAACGCCAGCGGAATGGCCTTCGATTACCAGTGTAATTTACCTCAATATAGGACGAACGACTCTCAGTCTATATCAAGCTACAATACGAATCTGCAGGTATGACCCGCGACGACAGCTCCAGTGATGGAGACCAGTCCCCACCGCTCGTGACCCAGCGGACCACAGGCGAAGATCGCGTCCGGATGGTCGCCCGTCAGTTAACCGAACCGCGTACTGCGAACTGGATCGCCTCCGAAGCCGACTGGTCCTACGAACCAACCAAACGCGTCCTTGAACGCCTTGTCGACAATGGCGTCATTCGTCGTGATGACGAAGGTCAGCATACGACCTACCGCCCCGACTATCGTCATCAGGCAATGCGCGAGGCAATGGCGCTCTGTGACGACGCAGGCTCCGTTGAGGAATTGACCGACCGCCTCAGCGAGCTAAAAACCCAGATCCAAGAGTGGAAATCAACGTACGATGTCTCCTCTCCGAACGAACTTCGAGCGACTATCGCCGATGCCGACCTCAGTTCCGACGACGAAGCTGAACGCCGAGACATCGCTCGAACCTGGGAACACCTCGAAGGCCGGCTCGAGATTGTCAGATTCGCCATTCGCGAGTGGGACTTCCTGAGCTCCAGTGCGGCGTTTGTAGAGGCCAGCGATTAGTCCATGGGGGTCCCACATCTTGGCGGCGATCCCAACGCGAACCTGTACTATCAACTCAAACGAGACGTCCTTGACCGTGTGTCCGAAATGAGTCGCGTTGAGTTCCTCCCTGACCGGGCGAAAGCAGAGCAACTCCGAGCGACGTTCGATCCCATTCGCCTTGGTATCGAGACAGGCCCAGAATCGCCGACGCTCACCATCACCTGGTATCGTCAGACCCCCACCGATTGGTTCCGCGTCAACTATAGCGACCCGAATACGGGCTTCCATGCTGGCTGGCATCAGGACGAAGGCCACCCCGATCTCGGCCCCGCGCACTTCCAGTACACCGACGAGGGCGAGACTGATTATCAACCCTTCTCGTTCGAGCATGAAACGCCGTCGCTCCGATTGTGGGAAATCATCGACTACCTCTTTTCGGACGTCTTGTCCCTCCTGGGCTAACTTGATGTTCGCGATTAGTTAGTACAGATGCGATCGGCTAGCACGCGCTCAGTTTTGGACCCCAAATGGGGATGAGGGAGTGAGAGAGCAAGACGAGTCCGCCACCGACACCGACGAGAACACCGCCCAAGAGAGTCAGTCCCCGCTGGCGGATGCACGCGAGTCACTCGCAGCAGCCGAAACCGCCCACGAAGCAGGTGAGTATGCCGACGCCGTCACCCGGTCGGAGACTCCCGTCGAGCAATTCACTGCTATTCAAGGACAGTTGCAGCCAGCTGACGAGCGACGTGAGGCGGTTGAGCAGGGGCTTGCTCAGGCGCGCCAGCAGTTGCGTGAGAGCCGCACTCGCGTGGAGACGCGCTCCGAGTTGGCCGAGACACTCGCAGCCGCCGACGGCGCTGTCCAGACAGCCGTCACCGCTGAGGCCGACGGCGACGTCACTCTGGCGCGACTCCGATACCGCCAGGCCGTCCAGCGATACGACAGCGCGCTCGCCACACTGGCTGAGTCGGCCGCACTGCTCGGCGAGAATGGTCTCACGATCGACCGGGACACGGCAGCAGATTCGGCGCCGGTGAATCTCCAGGCGTTGTCGGCTGTCGATAGTGAGACGACGTTCTCACAGCTGGGGATCGACTCGGCTGCAGAGCTCAGAGCCGCCGACTCTGCGCAACTCACGGAGCTGGGCCCACTGTTCGGGCTGGCTGCTGACGGCTGGCGCGAGCAAGAAGTCACCATAGCATACAGTGGGTCAGACGCGATCACCGAGATCCGCGCGGCAGCTCAGCGCCGTCGTGAGCAGTTATAGACGATTGGTGAGAGGCTGGGGCCGCCGATTCCCAACTGCGATGGCAGCTCACCGCGACTGTGACCGCACGTGACTCACCACGCTGTCTTCTCTGTGGGTGTGTCGCTCGTGAGAATCACTCTGAGGGGGCTGCGTGTGCGAGAAGTACTGTTCCTGCACAGGGCCACCGGAAACGTGGTGTGTCAGATGTGACCGGCGCCTCACGCCCGCGCGATTACGCGACCCACAAAATTGCATCCGAACCCCCGGTTCAGGTCCCCCGGCTGATACACTGGCAAATATTTGGGAGAATCTGACGGCGAGAATCGGCGTGAGTCGCCTTCTGTAAAATCACCTCTCCTGTGACCCCCCTGTTTTACAGAAGGCCGAGTCCGGCTGTCGCCATCCAACATCGCACTCGTCTGCGAGTTTCTCGGCGCCGTATTCGCCGATTTTCTGCATCGTGACCCGAAGGACATCTTCGACATCGCTCAGATCCGCAACATCGACATCGTCCGTCTCCGCTGTCTCGAGTGACCGATTAACGATTTTCCTCACCCGAGTCTGTTCGGTCGGGTCGAGATCCAGTGGCGTATACTGGTGGTCACCGACAGCGAGGTTCCGTCGACCTCGACACGGAGGTCCTCCGAGAGCAGGCAACGAAGTATGGCCTCGAAGACGAAATCGACGCCTCGCTTCGCTATCTCGAGACACACGGCGAGGTCGACGATGACCGGCTCCTTGGAGTGGGACGAGTTCCAAGAGTTGGCGGCTGACTACGAAGTACGACTATCATGAGAGCGAACGTCGTCGCCAGCCACAACACCTGCTAGCGTCAGTTC
>KI543234.1:57185-59447 GCA_000496235.1 uncultured archaeon A07HR60 | reverse complement strand
CGGTCACAAGACGGCAAGATGTCTCACCGGGACTGAAACTTTTTGCACCCCGTTGGCGCATTCACCTCTCGTAGCGAACGGCGCAATTCCGGTCAATCGTCAGCAGTTTCAGTCGAATTCTTCTCTTCTGCACGGTCTTTATCGACCGGTTGGGACGGGATCAGCCGATCAATTTCGGCTGGGAGTCCGAGATTGATATCGTCGTCTGTCTCTCGGATATGAGTTCGACCCCGTCCAGTTGCTATCGCCCCGTTCAGGTGGAGACGAGCCGCCTCGAGCAGCGCTTCAGCCTCGAGCGGTTGTGCCTTCTCCCGAAGCATCGCTTCTGTGGCCTCGTCAGGCACATTGAACGCCCGCTGAGTGATAATCGGCCCCTGATCGAGGTCGGGGGTGACATAGTGGGCGGTCACGCCGGCGATCCGCACACCCTCTTCGATGGCCTGTCTGTACGCTGACGCACCGGGAAAGGCAGGGAGAAGGGAGGGATGGACGTTGATAATGCGGTCAGAATACCGGAACACAATCTCTGGCCCGAGAATCCGAATATACCGCGCCAGAAGCAGCAGATCGGGATCGTGTTCATCGAGAACTTCGAGTAACGCGCCCTCGTCAGGAGTTCCTTTCTCGTCGCCGATATCGTGAAACGGAACGTCGTAACTGTCGGCCAACGGCTGCAGGACAGAGTGATTGCCGATGACAACATCGACAGTCGCGTCCAGACTTCCGGACGCACACGCCTCTAACAGGGCTTCCAGACAGTGGCTTTCTTTCGTGACGAACGCCGCGATCGAGTGTGAGTCAGAATCCGGAACCCGCACTGTAATATCGACTCCCAGTTCGGCCGCGAGATCCGACAGGTCGTCCCGGAGTCGCTCGGTGGAGCAAACCATCTGGTCGGTGCCGACACGCATCCTCATCTGGAACACCCCGTCGTGAACGGCCTGTTCGATATCTTTGATATTCACGCCTCGCTCAAACAGCAGCGTGGTGATGTTCGCGATCAGTCCCGTATCGTCGTCGCCGACGACCGTTATCTCGGTTTGTGAGTGATTCACCGAAACCACCGCCTCCCCTCTATCATTAACACGTACTCTGCTACCGCGAAACGTATGTCTGGCGTTTGCAGGCGGATCCTGGTGAGTGTCCCGGGGCGTGTTCGCTAAGAGTCTTTGTTTCCGCTCGACTGGTTACGACCTGATCTCGACCCCCCGACGACACGTCCCCGAGCCGAGGATCTGGCGCTCGTCTTGATGCTTCCGGCCCTCTTGCCTAATCGAGAAGCCGGTGGTGTGTTTTCTGCTGTTCTCACAGGAAGTCACAAGACGGCAAGATGTCTCACCGGGACTGAAACCATGAAGCTCGGTGGTTGTCACGGACAATTTCAGATGGTCACAAGACGACAAGACGTCTCACCGGGACTGAAACTAGCCAGCACAATTGTTAGTGCCCAGCCCGTAGGGTCACAAGACGGCAAGACATCTCACCATCAGTGAAATCAAAACTGTACGCTGATTGCATTTAGCCGTATATAGGCGGTAAGCCCCCTTCCTCAAGGAGCAACACAGGGAGCAACGCGACCGAGTAGCGCAGTAGGGAGGGGATACACCGCCGTCATCAATCGAAACAATAGTGTGTGTTGAGTGTGTAACGAACACACACAGTGAAACGCACAAATGTCACGCTCAGAGATGACCAAGCCGAGTGGCTTGATGACAATCAGCTCAACCTCTCGGCGTTTGTCCGTGACCGACTTGATGACAAAATCGAACAACGTAGCGACTAGCCACTGATGCACTACACCTACAGGTATCGACTCAAGCCGACTGATGGCCACCGTGAACAGTTGGACTTCTACCGTGATACCTGTAGACAACTGTCTAATCATGCCCTCAAACAGTTCAATAACATTCCCAAGTCGGCAGGAACGCTCAACCAACGGGTGCGACGGGTACGCGACCAGCTCCCCAATCTCACAGACTGGTGGACTGAACTAAACGACCTGTATTCAACAGTGACACAGGCAGCTGTCATGCGGATTGAAGACAGTGTCAAAGCTCTCTCACAGTTGAACAAAAACGGCTACAAGGTTGGGAGTCTCAACTGGAAAGCCCCACAAGAGTTCCGCAGCTTCAGTTATGTGCAGTCTGGTTTCGAGTTCGATAGGAAGAACGGTCAGACTGTACTCTCTCTGTCCACACTCGCGGATATTCCTGTGGTGCACCATCGAGAGGTCCTGACGACGAGACTCTCAAGAGATCACAC
>KI543234.1:53017-56615 GCA_000496235.1 uncultured archaeon A07HR60 | reverse complement strand
AATTGAGGATGGCTGTACTGGACGAGTCTTTCGGGGTTCGAATTTGAGGACGTGATGGAGGACGTGTTCCGCAACCTCGGCTACGAGAACGTCCGCCAGGCCGACCGCACGGCTGACGAGGGTCGCGACGTCATCATGGAGGAGGTTGTCGACGGCACGCGGCGTGCGATCATCGTCGAGTGCAAGCACACGGACACCGTCGGGCGGCCGGTCGTCCAGAAGCTCCACTCGGCGATCGCGACGTTCGACTTTGACGGCCCCAAACGCGGAATGGTTGTCACGACCGGCCGGTTTACGAACCCTGCTCAGGAGTACGCCGATCGCCTCCAACAAAACGATGATCCACACCCAATCGAGTTGCTCGACGGCGAGGACCTCCGAGAGATCGCCGCCGAGATCGGCCTCAACCTCTACAACGGCCGCATCGAGATTCTCTGTGACAAGACGCTACGCCCGTCCGACCCAGCGGCCGACGTCGACGCGCCCGTCGCGGAGGCGTTCCGAGACATCGGGAACATCGAGGCGGCCGACCTGCCGACGCCCCGTTCGGAAGCGGCGTTTCGACCGGTCGTGGCTGTCACTGCCGACACGAACGCGGTCTTCGAAACGTCGGTCGGCGTCATCCACCGGATCAACGAACGGACGCGGTTTGTCGTACACGCCGAACGCTGGCAGCCGCAGGTCGCTGCCGACGATGTCGCGATGTTGGTCACGGAGAACCTCCATGCGACGGTCGAGTTGAACATCGACAGCTTCGCCGAGGTGTTCGACGACGTAGAGGAGCACAGGTACGGTCAAACC
Organism: uncultured archaeon A07HR60; assembly: GCA_000496235.1. Taxonomy (GTDB): domain Archaea; phylum Halobacteriota; class Halobacteria; order Halobacteriales; family Haloferacaceae; genus J07HR59. The sequence goes on along the minus strand of KI543234.1, from coordinate 55,814 downwards.
CAGACGGAGTACAAGGAGTGGGCCGTCGACCGGCTCCAAGACCACCACACGACGACGGTCACCTACACCGGCGACAACAACGTCACGTACAACAAGACCTGCGAGCCGAACCGCTCGGACATCTCCGTCCAGTCAATCGAGCCAGTCTACCTCCCCGAGATTCGGCACACGACTGACATCCAAGAGTACACTTACCCCTACGAGTACTACGCAGCGGGCCCCTCAAGGGTCACCGCCGAAGACGGCATCCATCGGTGCGTCCAGTGTGACATGAACGGCGTTGAGGAGACGTACACATACTGTTCCAACTGTGGGGCCATCGCCTGCTCCAGTCACATCAAAACGGAGCGGCTGGAGGGCGAGCCGGTCTGTACAGGCTGTGCAGTCACCGAGCGGTTCGCGCTGAAGACGAAGTACTTCTACGACGACCAGAACCTCGAGGCGTTCCGCGAGGAGTACGCCGAGATGCCGCTACACGAGAAGGCGATGGAGAACAAGTGGCTAGCCGGGGGGAGTGTGGTCGCGACGCTGCTGTTCGCCGTGGGACTCCTCGTCATCGGCGGCATCATCTGAGCAGACTCGGTGTTCACACTGGCTCAGCGAAGTGCCACGCCTGTGCGACGCGGTCGTCATCGATAGACAAGAAAAACGTATTATCAACCGGGCTCAAAGGCGCAGTTAACTGATGAGTGGCGCTTTCTACGGCTCTCTCGTCGCCTCAGCATCCGTCTTCGTAGCTATACTCACCGTAATCAAACACAGAGAGTTTTGTTCGTTAGATATAGGCCATAACGCTCGCCACGACGCAGACACCTATCACCAGCAATCAGTGGTTGAGTCTGTCTTTTTGTACTTAATTGGCGGTACGGACAAACACTTCGGGCTCATGCGTGGTTCGGGCAGTTCCGAGAACTCGTTTTGAAAACGGCTGTCAGAAATGTTGAAGTCGATATCTAATGGTTCAGCGCAGATGTCCGTATTCAGGTCATAGTTGAACTTTGACTCCCTTCTATTGGTGCTCTATGTATACCACGTATGTATGCTGCGATGAGAATGGCGATGAGGCTAAACGTAGCAAGAACACGAGCAACTGCGATTTCGGCCAACGGAAGCACATCTGCCTGAAGAACGACCTCAGTTACCGCTCCAACAACGACGAGGGCGAGTACACCAGCCCATAACCACATAGTTGCGTATCCAAGTTCGTCGAGATTGGCAGTTTTTATAGCGTGACCGAGAAGAACTGTGCTGGTGAGAAGTGGTATAATAAGGAGGAACCGAGCAGGGTTCACCACTAAGATACCAGCACCGAGAGAGATCGCCGTATAGTACATAAAAACCGGTATGATGAGACGGATTGAGGGGAGGGCAATCATAGACAATCGTAAATCGCACACATAATTAGTAATTTCCTCGGTTGCCATACCGCACACCAACTGAGCACGCGATATGTCGTATTCTTGATCAAAATATAGGTTTCATCTTCGGCATCTAAATAAGGCCCAGCTACTCTAATACTCTACAGACAGCGGATTGACGATGTAACGCGACTTGAAATACGGCGCGCCAATTTAGATAGTTACGGACACCATATCCATGCGTCAACAATGATGTCTCGAAGTCCTCGAGGGGTTCGCGATTCCAGTCGGGCATTTTGAAACAGTCCTTCAGTTATCACGACTCGGGCGCTCTTGCTCCCGTATTTGCTGCCGATTGCACTCGCGAAAACGTACTTTGAGTGTTATTACTCAGAAGACTGAGTGACACCTCACGTTCGGCGGTCATTCATGATCAGTCCTCACTCGTGATCGGCAAGGCTACTCCCCTGTGCGGAGACAGTAGTTCCTGTCCAGTCTTCACTCGTGATTGGGTGTGATCGGTGTGGGTGCCAGGTGGGATTTACCTCCAGTGTCCGAGTCAGTGCCACGAGTAGGACACCACACTCACGTCGAGATGACTGCGTAACCGCAAGAGGTCGATGAGTCAGACTCTCCCGCGACTCCTCCCTCGTTGATAACCGTGCCCGATCCATCTGTATGGATTGGAGTCATCGACCTTACTCTCGGTAGGTGCCTGATACCAGTCCGTTATCACTGTCAGGTCGACCGTTAGGTATGTTACCCCAGATTGCTTCACAGACGGATGTGCGGGGATATATAGAAGTCGTGTCAGAGAATATGTTTCGTGAACCAGAGGGACTCATGAGAGAACTGGTCTATTTTGGATTCTCAGCGGTGTGTGTTCTCGCGTGGATTTTCATTGGTGCAATAGTTGGTGGGTCTGCTGAATGGCCATCCCCGTTTCTTCTCATCCTTGCTCTCACATGGGGACTCCTGGGAACCGCCGAGTCTCTACCCTTGTCTCGACGACGGACAATAGGAACTCTTCGAATTATCACCGTGAGTATTCCAATAGCGATGCTCACCCATCTCGCACTGGTCCCGGAATTCTATCTGTCGTAACTGAGAGCGGTCGCGAAGCGGATTCATCAGACTGGAAATAGCTACTTCATCATCCAGGTGACTGAGTGACTCGGTGGAGATTCAATATCACTACCATCCTATGGATGAAACGACTCCCCTGTGCAGAAACATTACTTCTCGTACAGGTGGGAGTAATGTCGATTCTTTTTTTGCTCCCCCCCTGCGCGTGACGGCAGTCACCGTCGTTAGCGACTTGTCGAAGAAGTCGGGAATCTCCCACTCAGGCAGGCTTGAGACGCCTCTCAGTCGTCTGATGGGTCGTCGAACATTTTTTCGGGGAGATATTGTGAGACAGCAACCTCAACGAGCGCCAC
>KI543234.1:50709-52997 GCA_000496235.1 uncultured archaeon A07HR60 | reverse complement strand
ACGAGTCACCGCGGGTTCTGTGTGACCTGGCTGTCGGAGTTTTTGAGCCACCCGAGACACGACTTGTGAGAGAACTCGCCAATTCGATCGCGCCGGCCCGACTCGTTGCACACCCGAGGGTCGCTGTATGTGTGCAATGAGACGGATAGGTGAGAACGGGTCGTGTGACCCCGTGCGGCAAAGCCAGAGCCGAGTTGCACCGGGTTTGAGGCATGGTCTGGTCAGCTCCAACCGGCGGAGAAGCCCGCCACTTGTCACCCACTTCCCTCACTGGAGCCCCTCAAAACCCCTGAACTGAGGGGATAGGCGACTCCCGGCGTGGGGAAGTCGTGTGTTCAGGAGACTCCTGCCAGAATCCGGCTCGACGGGGCGGTGTTTCACATAGAGTACCTCTTCTGTCAGTTTTAACAGGACGTTCGCTATTAGAGAACATGTGTCAGAAATCGAGACCCAAGACGTGTTAGAGGAACTCGCATCACTCCCCAGCCTGATCGCCCCGAGTGTCTCGCCGGACGGTGATCAGATCGGGATCTACTACGACGTGACAGGACGTAACGAACTCCACCTCCTCAACCCCGAGACAGGTGAGTTAGAGCAGCTGAGCGACGGTGAGGTGCCGCGGGCGGTTCGAGCCGGCTTCGAGTGGCACCCAGACGGTGACCGGCTGTTCTTCCACCGGGACGAGGCGGGTGACGAACAACACGACATCCACGCCATCGACCTCGACGGCGAGACGGAGCCAGTCGTCGAGATGGACGGCCAGTGTATCCTCGGTGCCGTCGGCGAAGACGGAGAAACGCTAGTATTCTCCTCCAACGCGGGCGGACAGCTCAACCTCTACCGGCACGACCTCCCGTCGGGCGAGACGACCAAACTCACCGACTACGAGCGCGCCACTGTCGCCGCACAGCTGTCGCCGGACTGTGAGACGCTCGCGTACACGACCAACGAGACGGACGACTACGACAACATGGACATCTACGTCGCCGACGCGGACGGGTCGAACCCGCGAGTGCTCGACGCCGGCGAGACGGGTGCCGAGACGGCGCCCGTCGACTTCGGTCCCGAGGGTCGTCGGCTGCTGATCGCCGACAACTCCACCGACGTGGGTCGCTCGGGTGTGTACGACCTGGAGACGGACGAGGTGACGTGGTTCGGCGACGATGTCTTCGACGAGGACCCGTCGCGGTTCCTTGACGACGGTGATCGGTTCGTCGCCTCGCGGTCACGCGACTCGACCAGCACGCCGGTCGTCTACGACGTCGACACCGGCGAGGGGACGGAGTTGGACGTGCCGGCCGGGGCCTCGGGTGTGTTGGGCGACCGGCTCGACGACGGCCGGCTCGTCGTCAACCACACCGCCGCGTCGACCCGTGCGACACTGCTCGCGTATGACCTCGACGACCACGAGACGACGGAACTGTTCCAGTCAGACTACGGTCCGTTCGACTCAGACGACTTCGTGGAGCCGGAAACGATCCGCTTCGACTCCAACGGAGTGCCGGAGACGGACGCTCACGCCGTCGAACATGACACCTACGAGACGTACGAGATCCAGGGGCTGTTGTTCGACTCCGGGGTGCGGCCGTCGCCGTTGATCGTCAACCCACACGGCGGGCCGCGCTCGCGCGACACGCGGCGGTTCAGCTACCGGACACAGTTCCTCCTCTCGCGTGGGTTCTCCGTACTCCAAGTGAACTACCGCGGCTCCACCGGGCGCGGCCGGGAGTTCGCCGAGGAGATCTACGACGACTGGGGCGGTGCCGAACAGGGTGATATCGCCACCGGTGTCGAACACGTCCTCGAGGAATACGATTGGATCGACGAGAATCAGATCGTCGTCTACGGCGGTTCTTACGGTGGGTACTCCACGAACTGGCAGGTCGTCCAGTATCCGGAACTGTACGACGCCGCGGTCACTTCCGTCGGTGTGTCGGATCTATTCGACATGTACGAGAACACGATGCCCCACTACCAGACGGAGCTGATGGTGAAGAACCTCGGCGACCCGGAGGAGAACGCGGATATTTACGAGGAACGCAGTCCCGTGGAGTACGCTGAGAACCTCGCGTGTCCGTTGTTGATCGTCCACGGTGTCAACGATCCGCGTGTGCCGGTGTCACAGGCCCGGATCCTCCGTGACGAACTGGAGGCGGCCGGGTTCACTGCCGGGGAGGGGTTCGAGTACGAGGAGTTGGGTGAGGAGGGCCACGGCTCCAGCGACATCGACCAGAAGATCCGGTCGTTGGAGTTGTTGGACGACTTCCTCGACCGTCGGATTGGCACCC
>KI543234.1:42028-50689 GCA_000496235.1 uncultured archaeon A07HR60 | reverse complement strand
CTCCAACGCCGAACGCAAGCGTACTCTTGTTCTCGCCCCAGTCGAACTCGTACAAGTCGTTTCGGACGAGTCCGTGTAGTTTGTATCTGTCTTCGCGATTCCCCCAGTAGCCCGGTGGGCTGGGTTTCTCAGTTACAGAAGGGTCATCAGAATGATACGCGTCCAAGAGTTCGAAGAATGAACGCCACGCCTCGCTATTTTTACGTGCAATCTGCTGGCACGGCGTTTTCCCAAGAATAGGGACGTAGTCTTCGTACAAGTCTGTGTACTCGGCTTCCCATACATCCTCGTTCTCGCTGAAGTAGGCTTGACGGCGTCGATATGTGATTTGGTTCCAGAGTGGAGCATGGGTAGTCAACCACTCGAACAAACACTGCCTATACCGTTCGCTCACGGGTTCGGCAGTATATTCGTTTGTCCGTCGTGGAAGACTACTCATCAAAATACTCTATCTATTGCGGTTTCCTAAGGATTTTGAATTACTTTCAGACCGTTATCTGTCGTAGTTAGTCTCAGTGTCGGATTCATTCCCGTCTTGAAGAACGGGGCTTTCTCCTCGATTCTCCGTAATCGACTCCCTCGGTGATCGTCCCCAACGCCGAGGTGAACACCACTGCCGCACCACTGTCAAAGAACGCATCCAGTGTTTCGGTCGTCTCTCGTGAACCTGTTGACTGATCGAGGTGGAGCCGCTTGGAGACATCACGGCTCCTTGCGAACTCGTATGCCCACTTGGCCTCTCGGTAGTTCGGCATCGCGATCAGGACATTCCCTGGCGATCGAACCAACTCCATGATCGTCGCAATGTAGTCTTGGCGCGTGTCGGTCATCTCAAGCACGTCTTGTGTCGGCCTCCCCCGATTTCTGTACGTGTATTTGGGTAGATCCACCGTCACCGACAGCCGATTATCCGATGGGAACCTGAGTGGGTACTGCTCGAAGTCTGTCGGCCGAATCTCGTCGTCTGAGAGGCCCGTGGGGTCCGGTCGCGAGATAATGCTGAGCGGGACCTCGCTGGGAGTCGTCTCCGCGTCGTCGTCGTCCTCAGATGGGTACGGCACTACGTCGATCCCGACAGCGTGTTTGAACACGTCTGCGGGCTGAATCGTAGCGCTCATGAGGACACCACCGCCGATTTTGGCGAAGACTCCACGGAGTTCGTCACACGGAATACAGTTGAATAGTGTCAGCTTTGGTGTCCAGCCTTCGACCCACTCGGGAAACTCTTCAGGTGGGGCGTCTTTTTGTCGTGGCTCAAGGACGACCTGCCGGTGGTACTCGACACGGTCTGCCGTCGCCCACCGTTTGAAGAATCGGCCAACACCGACGCCTTGTGGCTCCCGGTCGTAGATTCCTTCCTCACGGAGACGGTCGTAGACGGACTTTATCGCGAGCATCACTTGGGACACATCGTCGAACGCCTGTTCGGTGAACGACCGGTCGAGTAGGTCTTCTGTGAACTGATCGGTAGTCGTCACCGTCTCGGGGTCAGACAGTGACTTTTCGAGCCGCTCTGGTCCCCAGTTCAGCGCCTGTCGCCACCCAACATCGTACTCGTCTGCGAGTTTTTCGGCGCCGTATTCGCCGATTTTCTGCATCGTGACCCGAAGGACATCTTCGACATCGTTCAGATCCGCAACATCGACATCGTACGTCTCCGCTGTCTCGAGTGACCGATTGACGATTTCCCTCACCCGAGTCTGTTCGGTCGGGTCGAGATCCAGTGGCGTATACTGGTGGTCACCGACAGCGAGGTTCCGTGCGATTTCGATGTCCGCGATCGCTTTCTTCAGTGTGTATATGTTGAGATCGTCCGAGAGCATATCCCGGACTCGGGATTCGATCTGGTGGGCTTCGTCGACGACTGTGACCGTCTCGTCGTCGATCAGGCCAGCTTTCTCGTCAGTCAGCAGCCGTGTCTGTGGATCGAACAGATGGTTGTAGTTGCCGAGGACTACTTCGGCGGATTCCGCGAGTGAGGCCATCGTTTCGTGAGGACAGATCCCACGCTGGACAGCGATCTTGAACAGTGCGTCGCGGTCGAACACACCGTCGGGAGCTCTATTGAAATCGAACGACGGGCCGGGCTCGCCAGCAAAGAAGCCTGCGTAGAACGGGTCGAACTTCCCTTGGAGATCCAGCGGCAGTTGATCGAGCGCAGAGTCGTCGAAAGCACTCTCAGGCACAAGGTCGGATGTGTGCGGGACGTAGTCCGGGTATGGTGTCTCGACACCATCGACGGTGAGCGTGTTGAACTCGTTATCACTGGTGGCGAGATCGGCGACGATCATGGAGATGGCTTCAGCTCGCCACGGATCGTACCGGTACTGCTCGCGAAGTTGTTCAGCTTTGTCGGTGGGGTCACTCCAGTCGTACTCGCAACGAGAGAACTCCGGTGGATCCATTTCAGCGGGCCAGTCTAGTGGAATACCGCTGTTGAACCGCATCGCGGATCGAGTCACATCCCGGAGGTCTTCGGCTTGGTCACCGAGTGATCCACTCCCGATTGAGTCGAGTGACACGTTGCTGTATGCAAGCATATCGCCGCGACCACGCATTACGACAGTCGGAACAGTATCGATGTCATCGGGCAGCGACTGGTTGACACCGCGCATCTCTTCGACGAACTGCTTGAGTTGCTGTTTCACCGGGGTAACAATCAAGAGTCGGCTGTAGGTGGGGAACGACGCTCCATCTCCACACCGAGCATCAGAGAGGTGGTTACGGTCGCGGATCGCGTGGAGACCAGCAGTGGCGGCTGCGAGGGTCTTCCCAGTGCCACAAGCGCCTTCAAACAAATACAGACCATTGTCGGCGAGCAGGTCAAGGAAGCTGTCGATTGCGTCAATCTGATCGCGGTAGGCAGCGTCGTATCGGAAGTAGCGTGTCCACTCGGCGCCGTGTTCGTCCAGAGAGACTGATTCGACGCCGGCGGCGTCGGAGCGGCCACCGGTGCCGGCAGACGACACAGTCTCGTCGGGCTCTTGCGTATCATTGCCCATCGGCGGAGTAGGCGGCTGGTCGGGGTTGTCTTCGGAAGTCATCGGCTAGCAGTGTTATATTGTCCATGATCTCTGTTAAACCTGTCAACGGGCAGAGACCGCACTGTGCAACGATTCCACGGTATACGATTGAAGTAGACACTACGAGTCTCGTTGCAGATGTGCTCGTTGTCCAGAAACCCCGCTCGGAGCGGGTCTTCTCGGTCGCCCTGGCCACTCGCAGAGCACGCTGGCGCGAGACACGTCGCGGCTGGCAATCAAACATGTGTAGAATGAGCGATTCAGGCCATCAGGTAACAAAACTGAGTCGGCTGTGGGGTCTCGGAACCTATACAGAAACTCACATCTGGACATGGCCGTCGTTGTTTTGTGAGAGCAGACGATGCAACTTGGGTCGATGACCGCGACCCCCACTGCCCTTCGGCCCGTCGAATCCCTGCCAAACCGGCAGGTTATGTGGCTACCCAGGAAGCACGCGGTTACTCGCGCTAGCGGAGCTCGCTGAACAGTTGGTGCCGAAATCCGATTTCTTCATGAAGAATCTCTCGCCACCCGGACTCTGAGTCGTCTTGAGTGTGTCACCACCGATTCTCGGAAATGGGAGGATGAGTATCATTATCCACAATCTGTGGGACTGCTAACATCAATTAAATTATGCATCCAATTATCCAATACTGTGACACGACGACGGTCACTCATTCAGAAGCTGGGTGCATCGGTCGCCGGTGCCGGGCTGCTCACCGGCTCCGCAGCCGCAGAACCTGGCTCTCAACAATCTGCTGGTGAACAAATCACGGGTAGTGGACAGAGCGATACCCCCCCGGCTGAGCGTGATGTCATGATAGGCAGATCAACTCAATTCGACCCACATACAATTTCCACCGACGAAACATCAATCTTACACAGCAGATGGGACTTCCAGGCCGTCCCCCCGATTCCTGCAAATACTCACCAGCTTGATATCCTCGTGACGGCCCAGATCGTCGCCGCACTGGGGGTGACGCCGTAATGGCGGCGGCGAAGGACCGCTACCCGCTGTTTATCCCCCTCGTGCTGGTCGGCGGGCTCATCTTCGGCTTCGGCCTGGGCTACAGCCATATGGCGCGTCCCGAGGTCGTGCTGAACTTCCTCCAGTTCGAGGACTTCGGCCTACTGTTCGTGATGTTCGGCGGTGCGGCCGTGACGGGAGTCGTGTTCTTCCTCATGCCGCGCGTGCTTGACTGCGCACCCCTGACGGGCAACCGCTTTGAGCGTCGGCTGAAGTCCTTCGACCGCAACGTGCTGATCGGCGGTTCGATCTTCGGCGTCGGATGGGGGCTCTCGGGCATCTGTCCGGGCGCCGCCTACGCCAGCCCCGGTATCGGCAACGTGACCATCCTCTGGGCACTCGCGGGGATCTTCCTCGGCGCGTACCTGCAGGGGTGGTGGCAAAGCCGGGCCGCCGACGGCGTCGACCCCGCGCCCATGGGAGCGGACTGACCTCGCACTCGTTTTTTACAATGGAACTCCAACTTCTTGCGCTCTTCCTGACCGCCGGATTTGCGAGCCTGCTCATGGCGTGGGTAATCGGTGCCGGCTCCAGCGGCGCGACACCGTTCGCACCCGCCGTCGGCGCCAACGCCATCTCGACGATGCGTGCGGCCTTCGTCGTCGGCATCTTTGGACTCGCGGGCGCGGTGACCCAGGGCGCGAGCGTCTCGGAGGCAGTCGGGTGCGGACTCGTCGGCGGGGTCAGCCTCCCCGCGGTGGGCGTCATCGTCGCGCTGCTCGTCGGCGCCAGCCTGATGGCCGCCGGCATCTACACCGGCTACCCCATCGCGACGGCCTTCACCGTCACCGGGGCGGTCATCGGCGTCGGCCTGGCCCTCGGCGGGACTCCCGTCTGTGCAAAGTACCAGCAAATCGGGACCGTCTGGGTCCTGACGCCGGTCGGCGGCGGCGGGCTGGCCTACGGTATCGCGAGCGTCCTGCCGCGAGCCGATGTGCCCGAGCGGGCCACGATTCCGACCCTCGCGGCGGTCGTCGGCGTCGTGCTGGCCAACGCCGAGTTCGCATTTCTGGGGCCCGGCGGCGGCCCGGGCTCGGTGACGGGCCTCGGACAGCGACTGGTCGGTGTCGACAGCGTCGTGGCGACAGTCGCGCTCTCGGCCGGTGTCGCAGTGGCCGTCGCGGGTGTGGTCTACTGGGACGTCTCCCGCGACGAGACCGGCGGCCTGAAACACGTCTTGCTGGCGCTGGGGATGCTGGTAGCCTTTTCGGCCGGCGGAAGCCAGGTCGGACTGGCGGTCGGCCCGCTGCTCCCGCTGCTTGAGGCGGCCGGCTCGCTCTCGACGCCTGTCGTCCTCCTGGGCGGAGGCGTCGGTATCCTCGTGGGCTCCTGGACGGGCGCGCCCCGCATGATAAAGTCGCTCTCGCAGGACTACTCGTCGCTCGGACCGCGGCGATCCATCGCCGCGCTCGTCCCGTCATTTCTCATCGCACAGCTCGCCGTCTTGCTGGGTGTGCCGGTGTCGTTCAACGAGATTATCGTCAGCGCCATCATCGGCAGCGGCGCCGCGGTCGGTGGTGCGGAGGCCGTCGACCCCCGAAAGATCGGCGTCACCGTCGGCGCCTGGGTCGGCTCGTTCGCGCTCGCCTTCGCCGTCGGGTTCGGGTCGATGACCGCTATCGGGACACTCTGACTGCGATATCAGGCAGTCCAGGGCGGCGGGACGAGGGAGACGGTCCCGCTCGCGCGGGCGACGACGTCTTCTGAGACGCTCCCGAGCAATAGCCGCCGCATCCGGCTCCGACCCCGACACCAGCAGCGGCGAACTCGTGTTCCGGCGAGACGTGTTGCACAGTTCCGTTCACAATCGGTTCAACGGGAGGCAGCGTGTGATGTGGCGTTCCGACAATCGGAACGAAGTAATCGACGAGGTCGTTGAACCCGTACCAGGACAACGCGTATATGATGGCACGGTCCGGGAACTCGCTGTAGTATTGACATCCTCGTCCGCCTGAAGGCGTCGTCACGCTCCACGTGACTGCCCGCCAGACGCAGTCTGGCGACGGAGGAATCCCGGGAACGGATTCCCGGCTTGCACCGTTTCAGGTTTCAAGACGCATACGTTCCAACTGTCGGTTGCTGAGTTCCAGCATCGGCATGGCTGTCTTGTGGCCCGGTCAGGTCACTGAGGCCCCGTCCCCGCCCGAGTCATCGGCAACCACTTTCTGACCGGAATCCCGGTCACTTTGGGGCTACCTCTCTCTGGCGGGGTAGCGATCTGCGATATTCACTGCGCCGTTCACGTCAGCGTGGAACTCAGACACTCAACAGTCGTCGGTAGTGCGACTGAATGTCGCCTGATGTCTACGCGAGCCGACTTCTTTGCACGCATGACACTGTTTCGACGTATTTTGGAGGCTGAGTGTGTCAACTTCGATTCCTTTCTCAGCAGTCTTGTAGATGAGATGTGAGCAATCTGTCCGGTCAGTCTTCACTCGTTATGGAGCGTCGAATTTCGACGTGCAGTAACTGATTCAACTCCGCGCTGTGAGCAGCCGGCGTCTATTGTGACACGCAGCGAGCGGAAGCCAGTCGCTTGAGGTGAGAGGAAGTCACTTCATCTGTAGCTGACATGATTGGGTCGAAAAAGAGTAATTGCGGTTGCGAACGCGATGTGTCGTCTTTTCCCGGTGATTGGCCCGTTACTGTGAGGTGCCGGGGCTTCTAGAGCGGGAACTGACACCGAGAAGCGCGTACATCGGGCAGGTCCCCACAACTGCCGTGGCGAGAGAAATGGCCGATATAAGCCCGAGGACGGGTGAAAGTATCATCGGGAGGGAAATGGTGCCTGCGAGGATCGTCAGCGAAACAATACCGACGATCGCTCCGATTGCGGTTCTGAACATCCGGTCTGCTGAACCTACGTTACTGTTCACATCTACATTACCGCATCCACAAGTAAGTAAGTAGTGTTGTAGCTACGAAACAATATAACTCTGATTTTGATTCCCTAAATACTGTTAACGACCCATCTGAAGAGCACTACGCTACCAAGTAAGGTCAAGATAGCACAATACTACGGGAGCTCATCATGGAACAATCGGGACTGTCGCTCAGAGAATTCCCCCTGCACGAGCGAGTCTGCAGCGTCGATAATATATCTGCCGAGGTGCGACGACACGGCTCTGAACCGTCAGTCAGGACTTGCCTTCTCGATGCTCATCATAAGCTTGTGGATGGGGCAGACGGCTCTGACCGAATCGGGGCTGTTCTCGGCAGCGTGGGGCATCGCAGCTGTCACGCTGACCTGCCTGAGTGGTGCAATCCTTTCTGGGGCGTATGGTCCTGAGCCAATCCCTACTGAAGAACTGAGCCCTCTTCCCAGTCGTCTTCTCATCGCTCTGCTCCTCACTTGCGTGATACTCTCTCTCCTGCTATTGTTTGTGTGAGCATAATCTGTCACTGACTCAAGAGAGTGCCATTTGGACGGCAGACAGACACGGGTGAGTTGGTGTGACTAGCGTGTCTCAATCCGCATGGTGAAGAAGTGCGCCTCGGTAACCGCAAGGGTCACACTCGGCGTCTCTGTATTGACGAGTTGTATAACAAGTAGATATGACGATTGTACAAATGGATGTAACGACTGGCCGTCGGCAAGTGTGATCAAAAACCACCGTTTCCGTACAGGCGGCACAAAACACTCTAGTCTTTAAGCGGCCTACCCCGGCACGAATGATCGGCTGCTACTGCCGGGTTAGCACCACTGACCAGACGCCCGACCGGCAACTCAAATCCACAACCGAGTACGCCCAGGACCATCTTGATGCCACGCCCGCCGACTTCAAGATGTATCGCGACAACTAAAGCTCAATTACCGGATTGTGTGGATCTTGCCAGAACTATGTCTATGGATAAGTACGGGCGACTACAGACCGCTGACGGGGGAAGCGTGTGGCTCTGATGATCAGATGGCATCTGTGTGTGTAAGGGTCACTCACCCCCCTGCCATTTGAATATGAGAAACCGTCATCAATCGAGCGATGTAGAAGTGCCCATGCATCCTATCTACAGGGAAATCGCAAGCATCCATCGCAATTACACTCTTTGAGATGGCGCATGGGTCAGCTGTTCCCGATACAATCGTTCACAGTAATCTATCACGATTCTAAACAGTGAAATGACAGGGGGCCAACGACCCTGTAATATTACAGACGGTAGGTGACGTCGACACTGAGTTGATACAAAATGAAAAGAAGAGAAATGTAGACGACATGGCGCAGATCAGATGTCGCCAGTCTCTCATTTGTCGAAGATTGTCCTCGCTATCTTGGCGTGCGCGCCAAGTCCATCGGAGCGACCAGTGTGAAGATCAGCCTGATTAGCCACCGCGACAAGGACAGCCACAGGTGGCTCAGCATCTTCGTCTATGACAACATTCTCTCTCACCTCTTCAACAAGTGTCCGCGCTTCCAGGCTCGTCAGGTCGACGGCTCGTGGGTCGTTATTAGACGACTGGTACCGATCAAAGCCCGTCGCGCCCGGTTCGACAAAAACAAACGAGGAGAGAGCCCACGGCTTTAGCTATGTGAGAGTGTCAAGCACTCAAGCCCAGAAGTCGAGCACGTTATCGACAGCTCTGTCAACGAAACTCTCCTGATATCTGACGAGAAG
>KI543234.1:38479-40637 GCA_000496235.1 uncultured archaeon A07HR60 | reverse complement strand
CTGACGAATATGTCGACGCTACACTCAGTTATTACCTCGAAACGAAAGGATGGGATGCGCAGTATGTCGCCCAATTGCGGCAACACCAGCTCCAAGGCTGACTGCTCGAATATCGGACGCGCAGAATAGATCAGATCGTGAGCTGTGACAAGCTTAACCAACAGTGTGGTTATGCTATCCTCACTGTTGGTTAAGACCTGCTACACACTCAGACGGACGACTGAGAAAGGTCACAGCTAATTTTTAATTAACTTTGAGAGTGTACTCAAGATGGTGTCGGACGACGAGTACCACCGCGGAACTGTCATCACACGGCTATCGGTATCTCCCACCGACGAGTCACTCCTGCAAGAGACTATTGAGCAGTGGAAGCAGGGCTGTCAGATTGCTGTTGACGAGGCGTAGCAGCGGTGTCATTCGAAATCTGACGTACAACAACCGCCTACGACGACGTACGAGAGAACACGAGTCACTCACCAACAGATACACTCCTCAGAGAGTGGCCTCAAGACCCCACTAACTCTATTCAGATAGCTCAGGCGATGACGACTCCGGTATTGATAAGAAAGGCTCTAGAGCTCGTGACAATACTTGGTGATAAAAAATATACATCGGCGGTCCTGATTGAAAATTAATAATAACAGAATGGGAAACGAGATCAAGGGAGATCCACAGGAGCTACGAACCGCGATTGAGGCTCGATACCACTTTGCTCTCGGCTCCAAGTCCGACGAGGCTTCATGGACAACGATTTCTGTCGAACCAGAGTTCGGCACCGAGACGAACGTGCAGTTCCGCTTCCGGGTAACGAGCCAGGCACAAAATCGGGTCTGTTGTGATCTCAATCTCACCGGTCTCACCGAAGAGCGACAGGCGGTAGCCACGGAGCTTTTGCTTGATCAAGGCTGGTCGGCTGAGAAGACGGATGATGATCACGTACACGGAGAGTGCGACGATATCGACGTAACATCGTCGCTTAGCGTCGTCTGCCAGGTCTTGCGCGAGGTATATGACACGACGGCGACCGATGCCGATATTGGAGAGTACGACGCGATTGATAACTCCGAGGTCGACCTCGGTCAGTTCTACCCCACTGGAACGTACTGGAAGGCGTTTTACGGCTTCCATGCAGTGAGCGCCATCTTATGGGCTAGTCTTCTCTTTTTCCAAAACTCCCTCACACTCTCCTCACTCTCTTCTTTCGAATCGTTCGGCTACTTTATCGCGGCGGCCTCGGTCGGTGGACCGACTGCGATGACTGTCGTGTACTATCTGCGCCCGCCGCCGGTGGTGAAATCCGAGCTCAAGAGTCCGATCATGGGTCCTGGCGATTATCTGTACCCATTCCTCCTCTCGGTCGGCGTATTTGCGGTGATCGGGTTGGGAGTCCACACCGGTCTCGGCTGGGGATTAGCTGCGCTCGACTTGTGGGACTCCACTGGAAGCCTTGTCACGGCGGCCATCACTGGTTTACTATACATCATGACGTGGACTCTCGCAGTCGTCTTGATCACTGATCCCCCGACAGCGCAGTTAAAATCCCTCACGTGGCGGTGGGGGACAGCGAACGGAAAGTACACACAACTCGAATCAAAATACGACTCCCTCCAGTCAGACGCACCGGCCCATGTCGTGCCTGGGTTCGACTTGTCTGAGTACAGCCCCAGTCGATACGATACCATCGGTCAGGCCGAGTCGGCCGTTGAAGACGCCGAATCACAGTTAGAGGAATTCAACACAGAAGTTGACGCCTGGGAGCGCGCACGGACTCTCGCCGAAGAACTTGTGCCGTTGTATGAATCGCTCCGATCGACGGCGCCGGCGAATATAGACCCTGATCAGCCGCGAAGCAATCTAGAGCAGTACAGTTCCGCCGATAAGGCGATCGCTGGCCTGGAGACAGTCGCGTCCCAACTTCAAACCCGGATCAAGCGATGGGAGATCGTGACCAACCGCTACGAGGAGTTGACTGCAGAGTATGAGTCGATACGTAACTCCGCGCCCCGGTTCGCTGTATTCGATCTTGATGCGACGGTATATCGTCCGTCGGGGTACGAGAGCGCTACGGCCGCCATGAGCGCCCTGAATGAACTCGAGAGCCGTGTTCGAGACTGTTCCGACGCCGTCGACGACTGGGAGACGGTAGCAGACCGGTATC
>KI543234.1:36566-38459 GCA_000496235.1 uncultured archaeon A07HR60 | reverse complement strand
AAATTTGCAGAGGATGTGCGCAACAGCGGAGACTGCCACTCTAGCCGGATTCACGTAGTATGCTGAAATAGCACCAGCGATTGCAGCCACTTGCGCTCCTCCATGGAGTTTGTTGCTGAGTTCATCACACTGACTGTCATTGAACCAGAAGGTATGGCGGAATCCCTGTGAGGTCCACCCGTTCTCGTACTTGCTCTTGCCTGAACAGGCACCTGCAGACTGAATTCTGGGTGAGCCAGTGGCATTTGAACTGACTTGGACACGCTCATCTGGCAGTCGAAACGACCAGTCACCTCGTCGCTTTCCGGCGTTGAACATACTCGTCGCCTGCTTGAGGTGGTTTTGCTCATCTGTCTCCGGCCCACTGTAGCGGAGGGTCCCATCACCGAGGATCTCGTAATAGATGCCAGATTGTGCCGCGTGAGTCTCTGCAGCTGCGGAGCCAGTGAGCAGCCCGGCTCCGGCGATTGATGCACCAACTGTTCGGAGGAGTGATCGTCGTCGTGTCACAATAGTATGTAATTGGATATATACCAAACCCCCTTTCCGCTCGCGAGGGGGTCTTTATATACTACCGAGATTCAACCCTGCCACTGTCACAACACTGTCGCAGACCGCGGGTGTGTTGCGACCCGTTCAGGCCCGAGCCTGGACGGTCGCAGTCGGACTGTCACATGACGGGCAAAGACGGCGGGTGTGTGCGACTGCGCTGTGGTGTCACTCCTCGGCATAACTTGCTCATCTCATCCTGTGCACATAAATCTCTGAAAGACCAGCGTTGCGAGTGGCTCTGTTGCCTGACAGCAGTGTGAGATTGAAAACCACGCTCTCTATCAGCCCGTAAGCCTGGTCTGAATGGTCACGTTGGGTGTAACATCGTGAGCTTGTCCAGCACTCGCCTCACATGACGGACTCAGATTGATTAAATTTAATTGAGATTACGGTGTGCCCGGACCACTGATTTCATCCGCAACATCAGGAAAATCCGGTTATCTGGACTTCTGTCGCTTCTATTCTACACTAAGGAAAGACATATATCGTATATCGCTATACAGAATCTACGGATAGAATTCACAGTTTCGGAGGATAGGTCAGTTGTGGGCAGTATGTGGAAGAGGAGCGCATATGGGAATGGTGCATGATGGGGACGAGATGAAGACTGCACTCCTTGCCGAATTACAAGGCCTTGCAGACGAGCTGGGACGAGTCCGAGAGTGATTCGTTAAGAGCTGAAACTGTTCCACTCGCTTTTTTATTCAATACGTCTCACAGTTCTTTGATGAGTGAATCAGCGCCGCTCCGTAATCGGCTGCGTGCTGACCTGACAGATAATCAGTGGGTGACAGTAACCGCGATTGGACTTGCAGTGGCAGCGTTCGTGCTGGCATCGCTCGATAATAGTCCACTTCTTGTCTCAGCCGACTTCGGTGCAGAGTTTCTATTTTCATTGAGTCTGATGGATATGGCGTTTGTTTATGACGACTACTGGCCTGTCGAGTATAGACCGATGTACGCAGTCGCTTGGACAATCCTGTCTGGGGGAGTCACAACGATTGCCTTCTTGAGCGTCTACGGAATCGGACTGTCGCAGGTCGGAAATACGACTGCGAGTATCGCGGCGTTCTTGATAGCAGTCGGTCTTCAGTTAGGCAGCGCAATTGTGTATGCCCGCACTCGCTGACGACAGCGATTTTGCTCGTATCTCATTCCCCCATTCGCACCCATGCCGATCACGCCCGATACCGAGTGAAGACTGGACAGGGACTACTGTTCCTGCACAGGTGTCCAGTGGATCGACCCGAGGAACACCGCTGAATCCGTTGACTCGTGTGTCTTCACAGAGGCACAAACGAGAGCGAGTGGTCACATCTGACAAGTCATCACGATTGGCAT
>KI543234.1:34815-36546 GCA_000496235.1 uncultured archaeon A07HR60 | reverse complement strand
TTGCGTTTCGGATTCAACATATTCGAGGTGGAGTCCCCTTCCTCAAGGAGTGAGTGAAACGAACGAGTAGGGAGGGGAGGAAACCGTCTACCAGTACGAAACAACCAACCTTTTAACAACCAGTGATACTTCTATGAAATTACGATGGCATCGGACGATGAGTACCACCGTCGAACTGCTATTACACGGCTCGACGGACTCTCCCAAACCGACCACGAGCTACTCCAAGCTACTGTAAACGAGTGGCTCGACGGGTGCAATATTGCATCCAATCTTGCGTGGGAGAGCGAACACTCTCAGTCTGGTGTCAGGAAAGTAGCGAAAGGCGCGGTGGAGGAAGAGACTAATTTGGGAAGTCAGCACTCGATTCTTGCCTGTCACGAGGTTGCAGCTAGCATCCAATCCTGTATCAGGAAACGAAAGAAGGGCAAGAAATCCACCAAACCGCACTTCACTTCAAAATCCATCACCTATGACAGGCGCACACTCACTGTGTTCTCTGAGAAAGAGCAAGTGTCGCTCACCGTCCTTGGTGACCATTCCCGTGTGAGAGCAGACCTCGCACTCCCAAACGACGAGGACGGATACCAGTACCAGTATTTAGGCAACGAGGACTGGGAGTACACTGAAAGCACGCTACACCACCGAGACGGCGAGTGGTACATTCATCTCGGTTATCGTAAGGAGATGCCAGACGAAGAGGCAACGACGCAGAACGGAACGGTTCTGGGTGTTGACCTCGGCGTTAACCAAATTGCCGTCACCAGCACGGCTCGCTTCTTCAGCGCAGGCAAACTTAATCACGTTCGCAGAGAGTTTGAGAAGACTCGTGGCGACCTGCAAAAGTGTGGGACACAATCAGCCCACCGAACGCTTCAGCAGGTGAGCGGTCGGGAAGATGAGTACATAAAGCACGTACTGCACTCGGTGGCGAGCGGGATTGTCGAAGAAGCACTCGAATACGATTGTGATGGCATTATCTTCGAGAAACTTGATGGGATTCGAGATGACCTTCCATATGCTGACTGGCATTCGATGTGGGCTTTTCGTAAGCTTAAGCAGTTTGTAGTGTACAAAGCTGAAGAGGAAGGTGTGTTTGTGGATACTGTCAATCCAAAGAACACGAGCAAGCGGTGTAACGAGTGTGGCAGTGTTCGAGATGATAACCGACACCGAGACGAGTTTGAATGTCAGCGATGTGGAAATCAGAACCACGCTGACTATAATGCGGCAAAGAATATTGCAGAATTGTATCTCCTGCGAGGCCATCAGCCGTCTCGCTGGAGGAGCGTCAGTCAATACGCTCTCAAGTCAGGGTCGAGGACGCCGAGTTGAGAGAGACACTCTCACACCCAACCAGCCGTGAGGTCGGGTTGGGTCAGAGGAGGAGACCACTGACAAGCCCCACCCTCAACGAGCGAACTGCGTTACGCAGTGAGCGAAGTAGGGTGGGGTAGTTGACCCACGAACGAAACGCTCGAACCCCATCTCGTCCGATCAGGCGAAGGAGATGTACATCAACGCACGAAAGCACGGAGTATCGCAGAGCACCCTCAACGGGCAACACGACCGAGACGGCCTCGTTTACCGTCGGAGTGCAAGGGCGATGGCCACGAGACTCGCCGTACCGATGCCGATTGCGATGGCGTAGTACGAGAGAAAGACCAGCAGTGCGACCGACGCTCCCACCACTCCGAGCACGGGTGAAGCGAGGATGATAGCCCCAACCCC
>KI543234.1:31515-34795 GCA_000496235.1 uncultured archaeon A07HR60 | reverse complement strand
AGAGTAGAATGGAAAAATGCGAATACGCCCCTCATACAGATTCACAGCCTGGTACTCCGATTGAGCGCACGACTGAATCGAGCAGGCAATCCAGAGGCTTGGTAGGGGGCTTCACGCTCGCTCATTATCTCGCTGTGACCGCAACACACACTCACTCGCCGACATCGGCGGACAAATGGATGACCCGCCGAGAGGACGCCCCCACAGCCGTGTGAGGGGCGGCGGGTTACCCTCCGAGGCACTTGCCCTCCGGGGCCTGCACGAATTCACCCGGAGTCTTGCTGAAACTCTCACCACGAGTGGACTCTCACGCATAGAATTGCTGTCTCTCAGTGTGGGTTGGATACGACTGGAGACCAGACAGTGAGATCGTTCAGGGTATACAATCGATACGAGCCTCCCGCCTGGTGGTGATCTGTTCCAAGATATCGGCTCGAGAGAATATTATGTGAAGAATTTGCGGATTCATCTGGTGGCTCAAGCCACCAGTATTCTTCTTGAATCTCTGCAACCTGATGAGCGTTCCCGAGTGGCTACTCAAACTCGCGCGGATCTTCAACGATTAGTCGGATTCTCAAGTGAGATATCCGACAGTCGTTGTTGGTCTGCCCGGACAGAGGCTCTCGTCGCACAGAGGCGCAGTCTTGTCCGACAGTTATGTTCCGACCCCGCGGCCAACGACAAACGCTAGCATACACACCGCCATCGCGGGTTTGATCCAGTTGAGTGCGGCTGCCGGCGACCGAGCAACAGTCGCCCACATTGTCACTCCGGTCAGGACGTGTGCAGCGACGATCACACCGAGATAGGCGAGTCCGAACGTCTCACGAACTACTGGAACCAGACTCAACGGAACCGTCGCCGCGAGCACTCCGAGAATAATCCACACTGTGGTGCGTTGGCCAAGCATGAGCGGGAGCGTCCGGAGTCCAGCCTCAGTGTCCCCGACCACGTCCTCAAGATCCTTCAGGATCTCAAACCCAAACAGCATCTGTGTTGCAAGCAGTCCCATGACAACCGCTGGTCCTGGGGTGTGAGTGACGAGCCCGCCGAGAACAGCCGCGCTCCCGACGAGACCCGCAATAAGGAGGTTTCCGAGCCCGTACCGCCCTTTGATAACCGGTGTGTAAACAACGAGAGCGACGATCCAGATGAGAACGATCGCGGTCGGTGGGGCTGAGAGCGCACTCACGGCCACCGTCGCAGCGGACCCGAACGCGACGGCTGCGATTATGATCGCGCTCTGTGGTGTGACCGCGCCACGCGGGATTGGTCGCTCCGGGTCGTTGACCCGGTCAATGTCACGGTCAAAGTAGTCGTTCATCGCAAACCCACCGACGACCGCGAGCAGCGTCACTGCCCCGGCGGTCATCCCGGCTCCGGTTGCCGCGGCAGCTCCGCCGGCGATGTAGGCCCCAACAACCACGAACATTGCAAGCAGCCCAGCGTTCACTGGTCGTCCGAGCTCCACGTAGCCAGCAGCCGTATCAATCCGACCGCTGGTAGCGGGCTCAGAGCGGGAACTCTTAACGCCAGGTTGATCGCTCATTACAACACATACGTCGGATGAACTGAAATACTCTACGCGGATACAGACGGCGTCGGGGTAGCGATGACAGATTACTCGGAATGGTGAGTATCGCCACACAACGAAGACTCAATTTCCGATTTATGTGGATCTTCCCTGATCTGCTATTTGTTGATGATTACGAGTAAGCACACGCCGTCACGCCAAGAGGTTACCATCACTAAACGAGTATTAGCGGTTGTGGCTACCACTTTCTTACCCCACTCTTGCGTCTCACCGTTCATTACCCGATGATAACACTGGAATCATACAGGGATCTGGCAGTCCTCAATTGAGCAGATATGTGGATTGATTTGCTGTCGCCGCTACTCCAAAGTCTCCATCATGGGAAGTCTCCTGCCACATGAAATTTTTATTTAATCCCATATTGGATTAATCAGTGTGACAGATACCGACACAGGGATCAGAATATCGCTCATCTGTAAAGGTTCGATATAGTCAGTCGGCAACAACAGTAGTTCAGCCTACCTGAATTGAACAACAGACAACGCCCGGGGTGCTAGTATAAAATGATCTATGACTCCCATCCTTCGGTACCCAACGTTACTGGCTCGCTCACAGTACGGCAACTGAAGTCGTGATAGAAAGGAACGTATATTTGGTTACAGCGGTGGACCGTTTTTAATCGTATTCCGAGAATCTGGGCGTGAAATGAGTCACCTCGACGCCGTCAGGCGATTCGGTGTGGTGTCACAGGTCAGGGTGAGGACGATTCGCTCATCTCGTGATACCGTAATCGGGCAGCGCGACAGTCATCCCCCTGGTTCGAGCCGGCCCGCGTTTCAGGTGGGTAGTATCTCGGCGAGTGTTGTCGTCGAGGGTTGCCCCTGAATCTCGGGGGTCCGACACGGTGAATTCGTGCCTTATGTAAAATACGGCTGCTCGTCCCCCTCCTACTTTATATAAGGCCGAGTCCGGCTGTGTCGCGAGTGGTCAACTATTCGCACGTGCGATTTTGTGACCAGGTCCACCGTTGACGGCGAAGATCGCCTTCTGTAAAATTGCCCTCTCTTTGACCATCCTGTATTACAGAAGGCCGTGTCCGGCCCACCGGAAACGCGGTGTGTGTCACGGACACCCTCTCATGTGGAGATGACCCGATTCTGTGCCCAGTCGCTCAGTCACCAAGCCGACAGACACCGCCTTTCGAAAATCGGACCTTCGACTCACCTCACTCGTCTGAACCCGGCTCTCTCGGTCTGATTTTCTCACACCCCCTCTTAGGTATCAAGAAACGTCAATACGCACAGGTGTCCGTTTACTACTGCTTCTGAACAGGGTCTGGTCAAGTCGGCTCCTCGCAATCGCTGCATCTGGCTGGCACAGAGCCACTTCCGATAACATTCCTCACTGAGCCATGTTTCAAGACTGGTATGACAGAAGATGATTTCACGATCCCCAACAGCGACGACATCTCCCCAGCTGACATTCAGCCAAACGTTGACCTCTCCGGTGCCGATCTTTTCGACGCTGACCTTTCAGATGCTAACCTCTCTGGAGCCGACCTCGCTGGTGCCGACCTCTCTGGCGTCGACCTCTCGCGTTCTCGACGTTTGAGTTCTGATGGTGCTGACCTCTCGGGCGCTGACCTTTCCGATGCAGATCTCTCCGACACTGCTCTCTCTGGTGTTGATCTCTCCGACGCCGATCTCCGTGACGCCGACCTCTCGAACGCCAACCTCAGACGTACCG
>KI543234.1:28788-31465 GCA_000496235.1 uncultured archaeon A07HR60 | reverse complement strand
GACTTGAGAGTCAACTCATCCTGCTTTGCAATTCCGTCGGCAAGGGAGGTCGGAAGCGATTCCGGAGGGGTGAGCGTGGTGTCGTTCCGCATCAACTCACCTTCTGTCAGATATCGGTGCCTGTCGGAGATATTTCTCACAGAAGGCGAGCAATTGGCTCCGACTGCGACTGAAATCACGGCAACTGCAAACAGCGGCTACCGTCGCGAGCGCTCAGAGGTTTCGACAGAGGGTCTCTCGGGTCGATTCAGAGTGCAGGCGATTCAGACAGCGAGCTCGGAGCGCTCTCGGCCTGGTCGGAGTTGCGGGCTTTTGCACACCTCAATCCGTGCTGGCTGACTCGGCCGAACGGGACCCGTCTCAGCCACATGGAACGACTCTCAGCACTGGTCACGGCCATTTGACGGCCAATCATGGCAGTCCCGTGACCCCGTGTGAGCCCGCACCGGAGAGTCCCGAGGACCGGTCTCAGTCTAACAGTTCCGTTTTACAATCTGAACACACCGTCAATCCGTTGTGATGCAAACAAACTCGGTCGCGTTCACAGACCTCGCAAACCCCGGTGGCAGCTTGATGATCGGTGTCGGATGTAATTACAGTTGCATGAGGCGCACGGCTTAGGTTCTTCACATGCGGAGTCGATAGGCCACTCAGCCGAACAATTGCGAGCGTGAGGACAACCACACCGGCTGAGCTAGTCAGTATGCCAAACTGCATCCACATATCTCCACGTTGTCAGACGGCGACATATGACCTCTGCTCCCATGGTGAGTTAGTCAACTCAACGCGGTGGACCGGTGGTCCGCTGCTTGTTATTCGTGGTCGGCTCAATGAACGAGAGCGAGTATCCAGAACTCCTCGATGACAGGTTCAGAACCTGGCAAGTCAGCCGTTCCTCATCTGCTCGCAGTGAAGTTGAACTACCTGGGAGTCACGCTTGTTCCCGAGGCTTCCCGGTTCAACTGCAGACCGGCGAGCCGCACGAATACCACTGGTTCAGTTGGATTGAGCCAGACCGAAGTCTGCTGGTGGGTTGGCATCACGACGACACGCACGCTGACCTCTCCAATGCTACCTTCCCAACGCCGACCTCTCGAACGCTGCCTCACTGACGCCTATCTCCGTGGTGCCGCCCTCTATGGCTCCAACCTCTCGAACGCCGACCTCTCGAGGGCTGGGCTGATAGACGCCGACCTCACCGACGCCGACCTCTCTCATGCTGCCCTCTGGGACGCCCGCCTGTTTAACGCAGACCTCTCTGAGGCTATCCTTGCCGGCGCCGTCCTCTTTGACGCCGACTTCTCTCCGGATGTCGCTACTGACCCCGCCATCCCAGAGGACTGGGGTCGCGACCCCGTGGGGCAGGGTCGGACAGAGCTTAGCTGCTGCGGAGTTCATCCCGATCAGCCCCGATCACGAGTGAAGACTGGACAGGAACTCCTGTTCTTGCTCAGGGGCCACCGGAGATGTGGTGTGTGTCAGATGTGACCGGTGTCCCGCGCGCGGTCGGACACCGGGAAAAATTGCTCGAGCTGACTCTCTCACGAATCGATTACTTCCGCGAGTGTCGCCACCGAGTCGCCCGACTTGTATCGGGATTATCCATGATACCGAGTTGCTTGAGCGCTTTCGCGTTCGTTCGATTGATTCGATTGCGGAGCATATGCGCGGGGGTCTTCTCCAGTCGTGTCACCTTCTCGCCGGCGTCAGTGACAATGGTCATCTGTTCGACAAGGAAGTCCCCTCAGATTCGTTCTCACGTCACGAGTCGCGATGAGAAAGATTACTCACTCTGGTCAGAGTTCGAACCAACAGACGGAGGTATGTGTGAGTCAGTGTTGGTTACCACTCAGGTGTGATCGGGAACAACGAGGATTGGGCTGCTCACGCAGTCGGCTGTGCTCACGAATAGCGCCGGTTCGCCGGTTGACGGCGCCGTGGACGGGGGAACGCGGCGCTTTCACCCCACCCCACACTCAGGCCTCCGAAGCCCCGTTCGCCGTGGTGTCACGGCGGCGTCAGTCGTCTGTTCACTCGTCCGAACTGCGGACTCGTGCCCCCATCAGAGAAAGCTCCGATTCACTGAGATATTCTCCCTTGGAATGGGACGCTCTCGTCTGTGCCACTCGTGCTGAGCTCATCTGTGCCCCTCTCACATCGGCTCCGCCGAGGTCGGTCCCGCGGAGGTCGGCATACGAGAGGTCGGCCTTGAACAGGTCAGCGCCACGGAGGTCGGCCTTGAACAGGTCAGCGCCAGAGAGGTCGGCCTTGGAAAGGTCAGCGTCAGAGAGGTCGGCCTTGAACAGGTCAGCCTCAGAGAGGTTGGCACCCTCAAGGTCGGCCTCATGGAGGTCGGCGTCACGGAGGTCGGCCTCACTGAGGTCGGCGTCAGAGAGATCGGCCCCTTCGAGGTCGGATTCATACAGGTTGGCCTCAGAGAGGTCGGCGCCAGAGAGGGTGGCGTTCTTCTCAATCTCACCACGTGAGACGGCGTCGTTGGGGATAGTTACCATGTCATTATCATACAACACGACTCTCTATTGAAAATGGTGGCTTGTCCGCTCTCTGAGCGCTGAATCGGCTGCTCGCGACCGCGTCTCCCGGGACTGAGTGTGCTCGTGATTCTCTGCTAATCACGACCACCTCACAGGCTGAGAAGATCGACACAGAAGACGGC
>KI543234.1:18990-25957 GCA_000496235.1 uncultured archaeon A07HR60 | reverse complement strand
ACTGAGTGTCCGGTTTAGAAGGGCAGTGAGAGGTACTCCGCGGGAACGGCGTTTCTCACGGTCACCATCGGGTCGACGACCTGACTGACCTCGAGCCCACCCACGAGACTTGAGAACAGGTAGGCCTCGGTCTTGGTCATCCCGTGGTCAGCCTGGAGTAGCGGCAGAATGTCCCGGTTGGCGAGCTCGACAGCCTCCTCCATCGTATCGGCGCTGGCGACGGACTTGACGGCCTCGCCTGTGTCGACGACCGGGCGGTCGATCCCGACCCCGGGGTCGGAGATAACCGAGACAGTAATATCAATATCAGTCCCGATCTCGGCGCCGGTCCCGCACATCTCGCCGTCTGCCATGGCGGCCTTGGAGTCACCCATCGCCAGCATGGCGTCCTCCTGGAAAACCGGGAAGTAAGCCGTCGTGCCTCGAGTCATGTCCGTGGTGTCGAGATTGCCGCCGTGGTCGTGTGGGGTCAGCGTCGAGATTGTCTCCTCGGCGGTGGCCACGCCGATGGTTCCGATCACAGGGTCGATGGCGATGTCGACCCCGTCGAAGGCGATGGTCCCACTGTCGACCTCCGTGATTTCAGTGGCGGGATGGTCGATCTCCTCGTCGTCTGCAGGAGCCCGAAGCCGGGTGTGGTAACTACCCGTCCGCGGTCCTCGTTGATCCGGACATCCTCGATCTCGACTTTGAGGATGTCGCCTGGCTCAGCACTCTCAACAGCCACCGGGCCCGTCGCCGCGTTCACCTCCTCGGGAATCCCATCAAGCAGGTCCTCGTCGGTCTGGATCTCTTTGTTGAGGCTATCGACCGTCTCGACGGTGAGCGACTCCCCGTCCGCAGCGGTGTAGACTGGCTCCATCTCCGGCGCGAATTCGTATACGTGTCCCTCGTCGTAGGAAACAACATGGCGTGACATACAGACTGAATTCGGCTGATCAGTGAAAAACCCGTTCCCATAGCGACCGTTTGCCAGGTTTTTCGATAACCCACTCGTCATATCAGTTAGCTATTTATGAACTGCTGCAGGAATCAAATCTCAGAGGGACTGTTAATTGGTGACAATCCACTTGTCTCCGACAGCAGTCCGACGCTGTGAGTCTGCAACATCTCGCAGACGTAGCCGCCCTCAGCCGTTGTGAGAAGGTAACTGAGTGGGCCGGCTGGTCGGAGGTAAACATCAACGCAGGCGAAATGTCTCGTACCAACAACTGAGGTACCTGCTAAACCGGGAAGAGGGCCCGCGTCGAAACGGGTGAGAGAGCGAAGACGAACAGAGGAGGAGAATCACACCGTCAGTCCAGATTCACAGTCTGGTTCGCCGATTGAGCGCACGACTGATTTCGGGAGGGCAATCCAATTGCGTTGAGTAGATCTTCGTGCGATGCCAGTTGGGCAGTTACTCTCAGCAACACTCATTCGGTATCTGTATGAGATTTAATATTATCTCGAATTAATCAATAAGAGAGCTACTCACACAGATTTGTTGGGTGAGAAGATATCCGAGCTGATCGGACTCGCCATTAGTGCCCGAGTAGGGTCACACTCTCAGACGGGCAATCTTCACACAATTATACAGCATTAACCAACACTGAGCGATGAGATAGTATCGGTGTTGGTTAAAATCCAGTCAAACTGCTCTGGTCTCCTGCAACCAGCCGTCGAAAATGCCACCCTCCGTGTGTATAGCTGACCGACACCCAGCGTGAGGCACACAATGGAGCCTCCATCTAACCGAGACTGCAGCCAAACCACGATCTCCGAGCCCATCGCGAGGAAGGTGACTCTTGTCATACGTTGATCAGATCTGAAACATCACTGGCGCGACTGTCGCTGATGGCCTGCTTTGAGGAGATCCACTCGACCTGGTCGAGAACCGTCTGCTGGCCTTCGGTGGTACGTTCGCACTGGTTAGTTCGGTTGTCTTGTTCACTCTTGTTGGTCAACCCCTCACTGACGAAATCGCCCTGACCGAGGACACGACCGCCGGAATCAACGCCGTGGCAGACGGGCTCGGACTGGCGGCGGGCGACGTGGTCGTCCGGACCGACCTAGAGCACCCCGCGGGGGTCCTGCCGTGGCAACAACTGGAGCGAGAAGGCGTGGAGGTCCGTGTGGTCGAGACCGAGGCCGGGCGGCTCAATCATGAGGCGTTCAAGACGGCCGTCGCCGACGCACTCGCCGAAGAATTCTGAGCCGCGGCCTCAGTCGCACTGGCCGGACCGGCGCTAGTGGGCGGCGACCAGGCCGAGGAAGTTCTCGAACACTCGTGTCGCCTGCTTGGCGGCCTCGACCGACTCGTCGGTGATCGTCGATCGCACCGAGTCGAGCCGTTCAGCAGAGAGGTCCTTGTTGCCGATGACCTACTCCACTCCGCGGTCTCGTGGTCGCACTCGGGGTGGAACTGGACACCGTAGCGGGCACCGACTCTGAACGCCTGAATCCCGCGGTCGTTGCGGGCCAGTTCGACCGCGCCCGCCGGGAGTTCGGCGACCTGGTCGGAGTGGGTCTGGAAGGCCGTGAAGGACACCGGTGCGCCGGCAAACAGCGGGTCATCGCCGCGTTGGTGGACCGTACGATAGCCGAGCTCGTGCTCGCCCATATCGACCACCTGTCCGCCCAGTGCCTGCGCCAGGAGCTGGTGGCCCCAGTAGATACCGAGAACGGGCACGTCCGCTCGGTGGAGGTCACGGAGCCACGACGTGAGGTCGCGGATCCAGTCGAGGTCGTCGTACACCGAGGTCTGGGAGCCACTGATGAAGACGCCGTCGTACGCCCAGTCCGGACCGGTCAGGAGGGTGGGAAATGGCCGTCGCTGATCTTGTATACGCGTGTCTTGGCGTCGAGTGAGCGTGTCAGGTTTCGTTCTGCGGGCGTCTCACCGACCGACACGTCGGCGATTGTGATTGTTTGATTCATAATGATTTCAGTACGAGAAGGGTGGTTCAGTAGACGCGACGGATCAGACTCGTGGATTCCAACCACGAGACTCTGTGGATGGTGTGAGACCCTCATATCCCAACCCAGCGGCGCGGTACCGTGGGATTCCCCCGCGTGAACGCGGGAGAGGAGGTCAATCACTCAATTCATCTGATTTTGAAAGAGTGGTCATCCAGAGAATTGATATCTGTTCTCGACAGTATCGGCAAAATCGAACGTCTTGAGTAACTGAACGTGATTCTCGTAGCTGTGTTGAGAGGGTGCTCGCTCAATCCCGCGGAATGCGGCCCTGTCGTTCGTGTAGATGGCTATCGAGTTTGTGAGTCCATTTTCCAAGAGCGTAGCAGCTGCTCCACCTACTTCTGCATCGGCTTGCTCTATCGTATGCTCGGGACGCTCGGTTGCGGCGGAGATATAGTGTCGAACCATATCCATCGTGGCTGAAACGACGGGATTCGAGTAATCAACTTCATCCAGGATCTGCACCCAGCCGAATTCTATCGCATCGTCAATTGGCGGTTGGTCGGAGGGAGAGGACTCTGGCGTGAGTTCTGCGTATACTCGCTGCGGAACCAAGAGAACCATATCGTGTTCGGTCACTGCTCGTTCGAGCAGGTCAATCGTCTCGTGGCGCTCGAAGCGAATGAAGAGATTCGTGTCGATGAGGTGGCTCTCGACATCGTGACAGAGGTGTTCCGGCACGGGTACTACTCGCCGATTCGCTCGTCGACATTTGCGTCCAACGCCTCTATGTCGATTTCCGTCGCAATCTCGTCTTCTACATCAAGGAGGACTTCCTGGAGTTCCTGAAGGATTGTTTCGGCTTCGAGGACAGGAATCTCCTGCTCCCGAGCCATGATCCGGGCAGTCATCTCCGATTTCGTGTAGGCCCGAGCGTATTCGATTGCCGTCGCCAGACCACTGACTCCGTGGCGGTCGATGTAGAGCTCGATATTGTCGTTCGAATCGCGTTGAGCCAGGGCGACGAGGAGTGTCGGGGTGATCTGAAACGTCTCCTCCCCCGTCTGAATCGTCATATCGAGCCGTCGAGCGCTATATCGGTGCGGCTGAGAGTCCGTCTCGCGCTCAAGGATGTCGATCTCGACGAGGTGCTTGACATCTTCGTAGACCGTGGTCTTGGAACTCGCAGACCGGCTTGCGAGTTCCTCGACAGTGGGGGTGTCGAGGTCGAGTACCCGAGCGTACAGACGAGTCAACCGGTCGTTCTGGATCACGTCAGAGACGGCCAGCATCGTGTCCAGCGGGTGCGAATCCGGAAGAGCTGATTCGGCCATGTATTTTACTTTCCGCGGAATACATAAACTCGTATCGGTGGACTTTGTGATACTTCAACCGGTGATTGGTACGTCTGTTATAGCCAGCGTTAGCGTTCGAGTACAATCCAGTCCTGGTCTCCGAATGGATTCCCGTAGCAGCCAGACTGTCCCGAACAGCAGCGGGGAGAGACCACCGAGTGTTTGGAGGTTCGAAACGCTTAGTTATGAATAAATCTGATACTATGAATAATGGACGAGACAGAACTATCACAACACTCTGAAAAAGAGGTCGTTTCAGTCACGAAGCACGGGCAAGCCACCATCCCGAAACGGTTCCGTGACAAGCTCGGTATTGACGCGCCCGGGAAGGTCCTGTTCCGAGAGACAAAGAGGGCGAGGTGATCGTCGAGCACGTCCGCTCACCGAGCGAGATGCGCGGTTTCGCCGCCCGCAGCGAGGCGACAACCGACAAGCCTGCAACCCAGATCCTCCGCGAGAAGCGCAAGCAGGACCGGGACGAACGCGACGCCCGCTTCTCGACCGAAGAGTGATGACGGTTCCCGATCGCGTCGTCTTCGACGCCGAGCCACTGATCGCGCACGCCGACGACGAACCCGGGAGCGACGTGGTCGAGGCGTATCTCGACGCGGTCGCCGTCGAGGACACAGCGGGCTACGTCAGCTGTGTGAACCTCACCGAGATTCGGTACACCCTCGCTCGAAAGTACGATCGGTCCACCGCCGACGACTATCTCGACTGGCTCGACGACCTCGGTCTTGATACAAAGGACACCGAGGCAGTTTGGGTCGGAGCCTCGGAGTACATCCTGACGTACAACCCTGCACTCGGAGACTCATTCGCGCTCGCGACCGCCAAGGACGTCAACGCGACACTCCTTGTCGGCGGCGACGATGATTATGACGATGTCTCTGACGTCCCGATTGAACGATTCCGCGATGGCTCAGCATAGCGTTTCTCATCCCCATGGGGGTGATCAGGTTACTGGCCCGGAACACCAGATACACTCTGAGCGACAGTTCGTTAACCAACAGGAAGGCCAGCAAATCACTCGTTGTTGGTTAAGACGCTGTCACCCCGTGAATTAAATGGACTTTCACCTGTTGTTTTCGGGCTCCCCTCCCCCGCATCCCTTCTGTGGGGGTAACAAATCGCCTCCGGAGCGAAACATCAGAACTCCGTGTTGTGACGTCGTTCAGGACTCGACCTGTGTATCGGCATCCCTGTTTTCCCAGGGAATTAACACGACGGTGTGGCGTGGGGTTGAGATACCACGCGAGAGAGGTGTCGTCCAACCTGCCGACACACAACCGCTCCGGTGGCGACTGGACGAGACCCGTTCTCGTGTCACGAGTCGCAGTGGAGGGTATCTCACAACCCGGTTAGAGTCTTAACCAACAGCCGACAGTGTATGGTGGTCGGTGTTGGTTAAGACTCAGGGCGATGCACTCCGACGTACAGATTGCTCAAACGAATCTCTGCCGGGCAGAGCCCACAAGATCGTCAGTCCCGATAGCCCGGTGCTTGTGGGGTCGGTGGTGATATCTACCCGCTACTCCAGCGGGGTGTAGTCCATCTCGATCATCGGGAGCGGAGTCCCCCGCGGACGGTCGCCGAGGAACGAGGGATCCCACTTGATATCCGTTTCGTCGGGCCGCGCACTGGCATGCCCAGTCGGTCCTGAACAGAAAACCTTCCATGGCTAGTCCCTGGCTCTCAGACTCGAAATCGATGAGTCCAGACGTCGTCGATAATCCAGCGGTGGCACGGTACGGGTGACCGCCGTGCTCGACGGCACGTTCCACTGGCCGATGCCCGGGAAGTCATCGATCGAATCATAGATGTTCATCTGCTGGTCGATCTGTCGTGTGTGGGCGATTCACCTGACGCCGAGTCTGACAGTTACTTACAGCCAGATGAATACTAGACGGGTTATTAATGCCTTCCCGTCAGATACGCTATGAATGGTCGCATGGCGACGCGCACCAAGACCCCTGGTTGGGTTCCTGCTACGCGCACTGAGGCTCCTGTTCGGGTTCGGGCTCTTTCTGATTGGTCTGGCTGAGTTTGTCCTCGGCCCACTGAATGTCGCCGGTCTCGCCGGTGGAAGTTTAATTATTTTTAGCCGTCTCCAGGCGCTCAGCCCCCGTCCTCACGGAGCGAGGCGAAGCCGAGCGAGTAGGGCGGAGAGGGGATACAGCGCCGTCATCATCTGTTTTGCACGGTCTGTTCCCGACCCACGGGCACACACAACCGATTTATCCCACTGAACGCCGAATAGCCGGTCAAGACGGGCGTTCCGACCTGTCGGCTTCGACTCGCTCGTCGTTCCATTCGGAACGACTCGTTCCGTGTGAAGTCGACGGACACGGGTAGCGTTCGAACGCGACACAAAGCGTGCGCTGCCTGACGGACCGGTTCCGTCGAGCAACGAGGAAGAGGAGTGGGACACTCCGAAGAAACGCCTGTGGAGACTGCGCTCGCTGTGGAGACTCCTGTCTCTGCAAAGCGCGTCGTGGAAGCAGGAAGCCCAGCCCCGCCCTCAGCGAGTGCGTCAGCGCGAGCAGGGCGGGGTAGTTCACTGGACTCTTGCTGATTACAGAGTATCGAGGCGAAAGCCCACATCATGGCTTGAGCCGTGGGATGAAGCCGACAACTGGGAAGTAGTCACACTGGTTCTGCTGCTTATTATCCGTCACTTTCAACTAAAGCTAGCCCTTCATTCAACATAG
>KI543234.1:16042-17974 GCA_000496235.1 uncultured archaeon A07HR60 | reverse complement strand
AATATCCATGAGGACGCTGAGACAACGATAACAACAATCTCAACGACGAGTACTCATCTTCGAGAACACTGGCAGCGATGCCGTTGACCTGACCGGCTGGACCGTCTCAGACGAGGCGGACCATGCGTACGAATTTCCCGATGGGTTCACGCTTGAAGTCGGCGCCGAGGTGACGCTGTACACCGGGAGTGGGGCAGATTCGGATACCGAACGTTACTGGGGTCAAGGCCGTGCCGTCTGGAACAATGGTGGTGATACGGTGACTCTCACAAACGATAGTGGAGAGGAAGTGGATGTGTACCAGTACTGATATGCCTGGGTTCGACCTGGTGCCGTGGCTCTTCAACCAGCTCATTCCGGTCATGAGGTGACCGTCGGCCACGGGGACTCAGATCGACAAAACGGGCCGTCACAGACGAGCCCACATATGATTGAACTCTCTGCTGGGTAAGATACTGATTTCATACGGGAATTGCTCATTCGACACTGGATTTCCGTTCCAACCGTGAGTTGAGATGTTGTTCGGGACTTTGGCCGTCTCCAGGCGCTCAGCCCCCGTCCTCACGGAGCGACCAAAGGGAGCGAGTAGGGCGGGGTGGGGATACAGTGCCGTCATCATCTGGGTTGCACGGTCTGTTGCCGACCCACAGGCACACACAATCAATGTATCCCACTGAACGCCGAATGGCCGATCAAGATAGACGTTCCGACCTGTCGGCTGCGACTCGCCCGTCGGTCTGGACAGACCGACTCACTCCGTGCGAAGTCGACGGACACGGACAGCGTTCACACGCGACACGAAGCGTGCGCTGTCCGACGGAACTGTTCCGTCGAACAACGAGGAGTGAGACACTCCGAAGGAACGCCTGTGGAGACTGCACTCCCTCTGTTCACGTCAGCGGGTGCTTCCGACGTCGTGGATGGAAAGCGCGTCTTGGAAACAGGAAGCCCCACCCTTACCGAACGACCCGTGCAAGCGGTGAGTGAGTAGGGTGGGGTAGTTCACAGGCAGACCCGACTGGTTTGCTATTCCATAGGTACTTTCGCCGCGTTCTGATGAGGTCAGTTGAATGGGTTGTCGGGTGTATCAAGGCGGGTTATGCCCTCAATCCCATCGAAGTCGTCGTCAAACGAGTATACGTACTCGATACCTGCCCGCTGCATGTACGCAGCGATGGTCGCATCGCCAAACGAGAGACGCTCGTTGCTCTCGAAGAGTTCCACGGCACGGTGAAAATCCTTCTGTGCACAGTGGACCATCTCGAAGCCTGCAGAACTGGTGAGGCGGTTCTGTAGATCTACAGCGATATCGTGCCGCTGTCGCTCGTGAATCCAGTTCAGCGTCTCTAACAGCACATAATTCGTGACTCGGGCAGTCGGGAGATCGCCTCTGTCGATGGCAGAGATGATGTTCTCGGCTCGTTCATGACGAGTGTCTGGACTCGTATCCTTGTAGTCGATGAGGATGTTGGCATCGACTACCACAACCGCCATTCAGGTGTCCTCTGTAAATGCTGGGTCTTCCTCGTTACCAGCGATATCATGCGTTTCGAGGCTGTCACCGCCCATCGGAGCCTTCATCTCGTCGTCTTCGAACGCTCCATAGCGCTGCTTGACCACCTCTACGGAGAGATTCCCTTCTTTGTCAGTGTTCCATCGAAGTTTGTCACCAGGCTCGATATCGAGATGTCGGCGGAGGTCCGCCGGGATTGTGACCATTCCTCGATCACTGACTTTGGTCTCTTCAGGAGCGTCTTCAGCTGCCATACCCTCCAGTACAGACTCGCACGCAATACATGTTGCGCCACATGTTATACTGAAAAGGAACGGTCAACCTCCCTATCGAGTTTCGTTATGTCGAGAAACCTGTGAGACTCGTCTGAGATGAGACAGAGCAGCTGATATCGATCATTGGAGTGCGGTTCGCATAGA
>KI543234.1:13078-14977 GCA_000496235.1 uncultured archaeon A07HR60 | reverse complement strand
AATCCGTCCAAACGCCCATTGTTGAAACTTCGAGCCGTTGCTCATCCGCTCACGAATCCCGTCCAAGTCCTCGAACACGATTCCGTCCACGCCATGTTCAGCGGCGTGTTCGACGAGCTTGTTTGCTTGTTCGTGGAGCCACTGTTCACTCTTGTCAGCAAATGAGCCACTGACAGACTGAAGGGTTCGGTGTGCTGATTGGGTCCCACATTCCTGCAACCCACCTCTTGTCTCCTCGTACTCATCGCGCCAGTGAATTAGTTGGTCAGCACTTCCGATGAATTCGCCAGTACTCGTCGCGATGAATGGACCAGTCACGTTGAGGTCAACACCGAGAACCGTTCCGCTCTCGGTCTCCGACATATTCTCGCTCACCTGCGTCTCACTCGTGACATTCAGATAGAAGATGCCGTCTTCTCTTGTTAGCGTCGCTGAGTTCCAATCCCACTCATCGCTCTTGAAGTACTGTTCTTGCGGATTGTTGTCGCCTTCTGGGAACACGATTTCTGGGTAGACACGACCGTCAACTGTTGCCAGTGAGGCGACCCGCTTTCCACCGTTGTCCCGAAACGAAAGGGTTCGTCCGTCATAGTTGACGACAGGAGAGGTGTACTCTGGTTGTGATGGATTCTGTTCGTCTGGATTGTCGAAGAGTTCCACCATCGCACTCACAGTATTGACGGCTTGGTCTCGTGCGAGTTGGACATGCCCTGTCTGGAGTTCTGTCATCTCACAGATGTCGTCGTACACGAGGTCGTCCAAGACGGTCTTGGACGTGATTGTGTCGCTGGGCTCACTCCCGTTTTCCCACGCCGTGTCGAGAGCATACTGTTTTGCTTGCTTGTATTGCGGACTTGTTCGACGGAGCGACCGCTCTTGCTCTGGCGTCGTGTCGAGCTTAAGTCGAGAAGTCCGCTGTATCTTCATCGGTACATATGCTATTAGGAGTAGCTATATGTAACGATTATGGATCCTTTGTCTTGCGGTTTTGTCGGATTAGAAAGTTGCTTACTGTGGGTGAATGTGAGTTGATGACGGCGCTGTATCCCCTCCCTACTCGCTCTCTTCACAGTGTTTCGGTCGCTCCTTGAGGAAGGGGTCTTAGCGCCTATATTTCGATAATTCGTGACTCGGGCAGTCGGGAGATCGCCTCTGTCGATGGCAGAGATGATGTTCTCGGCTCGTTCATGACGAGTGTCTGGACTCGTATCCTTGTAGTCGATGAGGATGTTGGCATCGACTACCACAACCGCCATTCAGGTGTCCCGTGTAAATGCTGGGTCTTCCTCGTTACCAGCGATATCGTGCGTTTCGAGGCTGTCACCGCCCATCGGAGCCTTCATGTCGTCGTCTTCGAACGCACCATAGCGCTGCTTGACCACCTCTACGGAGAGATTCCCTTCTTTGTCAGTGTTCCATCGAAGTTTGTCACCAGGCTCGATATCGAGATGTCGGCGGAGGTCCGCCGGGATTGTGACCATTCCTCGATCACTGACTTTGGTCTCTTCAGGAGCGTCTTCAGCTGCCATACCCTCCAGTACAGACTCGCACACAATACATGCTGCGCCACATGTTATACTGAAAAGGAACGGTCAACCTCCCTATCGAGTTTCGTTATGTCGAGAAAACCTGTGAGACTCGTCGGAGATGAGACAAGAGCCAGCCTGATATCGGTCATTGGAGTGCGGTTCGCATAGATTCGATAATGTTGTGTTCAGTTGGAGCGGCGAGATAGGGCTCGATAGCGTCGTAGGATACGGCCGACTTGAGCTGTTCGTCGCGACCGACAATCCGCTCCTCGTCGATGATTGTGTCTGGTTCGACAAGATCTCGATTGACGAAAACTGATGCCTCGTCCTCCTCATTGAGCACGTCACGGATGGACCGCTGAGAGTCATT
>KI543234.1:4697-12408 GCA_000496235.1 uncultured archaeon A07HR60 | reverse complement strand
TCGCCGCAATGAGCCGCAACAGCTGAAATGCCTTTTCGTGGAGCGACTCGGGAACCTGACCGAAATGACCTTCCTGAATGTGTTCAACAGTGTATTCAATATCGCCTGGCGAGGCGACACCAGCGGGTGTCTCCGCATTTGACTCCACGATCAACTCGTGGATGTCACGGATATCCTCAGCCGACAAATAGCTGATTGACTCTGGGTCCTCGTCCATTATCGATCTCCTCTGTTTCCCGTCACGTAGACGCCGAAGAAGCTAACCATGTGTAGAATCTACACACGCATATGGCTGAGGAGAAAACCCGCGTCGATTTCAACGCCCCGAAGTCTCTCGTCGAGCGCGCTGATAGCGTCGTTGAAATCCTCGATATCTCTCGGACGCGCCTCCTCATCGATGCGCTCGAAGATGAACTCGAGGAACTCGCAACCGATGAGGAGTTCCGCCGGCGGCTGAGCGATGCTTACTATGACGACCGCGTCGACTACGATACCGTCGAAGCGATCCTTGGTCGTGAAGAGGCGATGCGATTGAAACTCCTCCGAGAGTCGATCGACCGGGCACCCGCGATACCGACACTCGAGGATGACCTCCCCAGCGACGAGAGCTTCTACGACGGCGAAGTCACCGAATGGACGGGGTCGCAGTCGTCCGACGCAGCAGATGATGAGTCACGCGGCTAACGATGCCGGAGCGTGACGTTACAGTCGTCGATACGAATGTGTTATTGAATCTCGCCACGCCGGTCGTTGACGGGCGAGCACAGGCCCCCTCCGGTGAAGACCCACTCAAAACACTCCTCACTGCGTACGACGTCCATGTACCAGCAACTGTCCTCGGCGAGGTTGCCGACGCGACAGATGACGACGACCTCCTCGCGGCAGCTGCCGACCTCGTCCTCCAAGCAGCCCACAATCTGACGACGCATGACATCGACGACCGAGCCGACGAGCCACTCGACTACGGACTTGATCGCGGAGAATCCGACTGTATCTGGCTGGCCAACGAATTGGCAGCAGACCTCTTCATCACGGACGAGTTTAATACGACGAACTACTTGTTCGTCACCCTCGCGCTCGATAACCGGAATAGCCTCTTTACAACACCGCACATCCTCTGTACGCTCGCAACCCACGGGATTCTATCTGACGAATACGTCGACGCTACACTCACTTATTACCTCGAAACGAAAGGATGGGATGCGCAGTATGTCGCCCAATTGCGGCAACACCAGCTCCAAGGCTGACTGCTCGAATATCGGACGCGCAGAATAGATCAGATCGTGAGCTGTGACAAGCTTAACCAACAGTGTGGTTATGCTATCCTCACTGTTGGTTAAGACCTGCTACACACTCAGAAGGACGACTGAGAAAGCGCCATACTAATCAAACACAGTGTGTGGTTTATCTGAGAGTCGGGGCCAGCGCTCGTGAGAGGTGCGATTGTGTAGTACGTGGGCGGCGGTATATCGCCGTCATTCGTGACTACGGTCTTAATTTGCTGATTTTTATCAATATGAAAGGTTTGTTTTGTCTTCATCGTGCTTAAAATTACTAAATTGAGTGTAAAACTCACAAGACACTTTCCGGGCTTGATTGAATCGCGGGTGCTGACTGGATGATGATCACCAAACGCCGGGCTAATCAGTTCGGTGTGGGCACCCTGCAGAAGGTTGAGCACGGACGCAGGGTGCCGCGGCGTCGACATCAGTCAGTCGGCATAACTGACGATGCCACGAGATAATTCACCACGGGCGTTCAAGAAACGTCCGGATGTTTCAGATGCGCAGCCATCAAATAGCGTCATCGCTGTCACCGCCCACGCGCGGTTACGGTATCTTCAGCGGGTAAATAGCGATAGTCCGAATCCGAACGAGCAGTTGCGTCGGATATTCAAAACTGGCGTCCCTGCAGGGGAACACCCTGCTGTCGAACACGGGCGGGCCCGCCGCTCGGGAGATCTTATCGTCGTCTATCGCGGGTCCGAGACGGCACCCGACATCGTGACCGTACTCGTCGACAGAACGGGGCCGGAACGATGACCCGAAGAGCAATGAACGAGCGACGGGTCGCCCAAGCGAGACATCGACGGTATCTGTCCCCTCCTATCGGACCGTACTGGAGAGGCCCAGTCGACAATACCCGGGAGATACACGACGGTTCGGCTGGCGGGCGTTCAGCCGATCGTGTGCGCGGCACCGGCGCGATAGCGCGAACTCCCAGTGGTGCGCCGCAGGTCTGGGCCTGGCGGGGACAGACCTTGCAGGGGGCCGGCACGTGGATTCACTTCTCGGACGTGTCGATGCCGCTGGAGACGGTATCTGACGACAACTCGAAAATCCGGGATCCGATGGACTTCCATCGACCGAAGCGTGACAAATCCAGATGCTTCCGGTTCGGCTTCGCGACTGGCGACCGCCGACACGGTGTCGAGCGTCTCACCGCAGGGAATCGGAGACTCCCACTCCAAGGTCCGACGGCTGAGCAGGAGCCACCCCTCGCTGCCTGCTCCAGCGGATTTGTCCCGATCGACGGTGGCTCCCGCAATCAGTCGAGGCTATCCGAGATCCGTGTACGCGCGAAACCCGAGGAGAACCCCCGGCTGGGGGCCGACGGATGACCGAAGAGCCCGGCGAGCGTGCAGCGGCGGACACGCCTTACACGACCGAGTTGGACACCCTCATCTCCAAGGCACACACCGCCGGTGAGGCGGAGACGATGCTTCAGCGCGTCAGAATGGAGAATCAAGTCGTCGCCGATGCGTGTGAAGCCGTTCGCGAGTTGAGCGAAGCGGGCGACCTATCTGAAACCCAGATGAACGGGCTGGCGGAAAACCTGTCTCGCCTACTCGAGCAGTACACCAAGACTGATCTGAAAACCGAGTTTCGTGAGTACTTCGGGGAACGATCCGGGGAGCCATTCGACGAGATCATCGAAACCAGACTGGAGACGGTCAAGATCATCGCCAACACCGATGCAAAGCAAGGCTCGGTGTTCCGCTGGCACTTCAGCGATGGCGTCAAACTAGAGACGGAGACGAGCGACGAGGGCTCGCGGCTCCACTACTCGTGGAATCACTTTCGGGATCTGTACTTCGATGCGCTGCTCGCCGAGAATCGGGGCGAGGCCATCGCCGACCCCACGCCCGAGCGGCGAGGCGGCGAAGAGTGGCGTGACTGGATCAGTGAGGTGATCCTGGATCACTCCGAGACCGTCGAACACGTCGGCCCGCGGACTGAAGCCGTGCGCCAACTCCGTGACTACATCTCGCGGTCGGTCGGCTACACGGACCTGGCGAAGGTTAGCGAGCGGGCCGGGATCGGCATTGATGTCGACGATGCCACACAGACCGTCGCCGATCTCGACGCGGACACGCAGCTGTTCGTCCCCCGAGAGCAGATCACGCGCGTCTGCGAACAGACCGGTATCAGTAGCCGGGCGCTGCAGATCGAATTGGACGCCCGGGAAGTCACCTCCGACGCCATCGCGGGCGTCTCCCAGACCACGTATCTCGACGGGTGCCGTTTCCCGTACTGGGTGGTGACGCTGAGGCTGGCGACGCCACAGGAACTCGTCGCCCACCCAGAATCGCCCGCCGAACAGCTGTGCCGCGAACAACAGGAGCGTCGCGAAGAGGAGGCGACGGACGTGGGCGTTGTCGCCGACGAGGACGACTCAGACGGGTGTGAGGGCGCTCTCGACGGCGAAGGCGACTCAGACGAGGCCGAGGGCGCGGCCGAGGACGGCGACGGGAGCGCGGGGCCGTCTGCCACGAGTGACCGCACAGACTCGCCTGAGGAGGCTGATTCTGGCGCATCGGAGTCTGACGGTGGCGACCAGGCAGACACTGAGAGTGTCGGGATGCAATCCAGCCTCGGCACGAATCCGGACGGTGAGACCGATGAGTGATATCAGTCTCGACGAGGCGACGCTGTGGCAGACCCGACACG
The DNA here is from genome assembly GCA_000496235.1 of uncultured archaeon A07HR60. Classification (GTDB taxonomy): domain Archaea; phylum Halobacteriota; class Halobacteria; order Halobacteriales; family Haloferacaceae; genus J07HR59. The sequence continues at coordinate 8,458 of KI543234.1, read as the reverse complement.
GCCACGATATCACGGATTCGGTCGCCTTTCACGGGCCACCCGGCACTGGCAAAACCACGACGGCGGCCGCGACGATCGGGACACTCGTTCGCGATCACGACTACACTATCGGTGATGTCGCCTGGGTCACCTATCGTCGGTCACTGGCGCGTGACACGCTCAATCGGCTGGCCGAGTGGGACGTGATCAGCGACGACCAGTTGGCCGACCCGTCCGAAGGCGCCACGCGATACATCGGGACCGCCCACGCCGTCGCGAACCGCTGTGCCGATATTGCCGCAGAGCCCGTGGAGCCGTGGCAGCGGGCAGACTTCTGTGAGAAGCGCGGGATGCAGTTCTGGACGAGCGAGCCCTGGAACAAGAGCGCCGGCAAGCAGTTGTTCCGCGTATTCGACTACCTGGCGAACGCGAACACCACGCCCGCAGACACGGAAACGCTTCACCGCTGTCCACACTACGACGATCTCCAGAGTCTCTGGACCGGTAACGTGCCCGACGCGTGGGCCGACTGGACCGACTACAAAGCCCAGTGTAACGTGATCGACTTCCACGAAATGCTGCAGCGCCCACTGGAGAGCGGTGCCCGTCCCTCCCGACGAATCCTGGTGATCGACGAGTATCACGACGTCACCCAACTGATGCACGATCTGTTTTCGGGCTGGATGGACGACGCGGAGATCGTGATCGTCGCTGGCGACCCGCATCAGGTGGTGAATGCCTACGATGGGGCCTCACCAGAGTACTTCGACAACCTGGAGCTGCCGAAGGTGCTTCTGCCGAAGAGCTTCAGAGTCAGCGACGAACACTGGGCGCTGGCGACGACTGTGCTGGCGAATGCTCACACGCCGCCAGACGTGGACACGTGCGATTCGCCAGGCCTGATTAACGACTACAACAGCGCCCGATTCGAGTACTCGTCTGAGGCTAGTGCCTGGGTCACCTATCCGGGCGAGTCTCGACAGGGCTCACCGGCCTGGATCGTCGATCAGTACGATGGGTCCACGCTATTCTTGTCGCGGACACAGATGCAAACCGACGGTATCTGCCGGGCGCTCGAGGCGGCCGGGATTCCGTTCAAGAGCCAGCAGGCACTCCGCGGGTGGAACGCCGAGGGAGAGTCTGTTCGAGCGTTGCACAACGCCTTGCAGAAGCTGCAGGGGTACAGCCCCTCCGCGATGGGGCTTACCGGCGCTGCTGGCTTCGACCGCTACCAGTCGTCTAACAAAGACCCACGGGCCGTCGACCTGACGAGCCTGGAAGCGCAGATTCTTCTGGAAGCGGTCAACGCGCGAACGCTGTCGATTACCCGTAGTGAGGTCGACGACAAAGCCGACGCGCTGAACGAGCGAGGCACGGTCGGGCTGGACACGCTGCGAGACTGGACGAAGGCCACGTTCTGGGAGCAGTATACAGCCGGCGCCACCAGCGTCGACCGGCTGAACAAGTCCGTATTCCCGCAGGGTGACCGCCGTCGGGATCTCGTGGCTTTGAAACAGGCGTTGGCTGCTCAGGACGGGCCAGTCTACCCGGACGACATCGACACGTGGGCGATCACCATTCACGCGTCAAAGGGGATGGAAGCAGACGACGTGGTGGTGTACGACGGCGTCTCGAACCGCATCCGCTCGGAAATGCAAGCAAACACTAGGACCGAACAGAACGAGTATCGGACCTGGTACGTGGCGCTGTCACGCCCGCGGAAACGCCTTCACATCATGCGTGGCGCCTTCGAGTGGACCTCACAAATCGTCCCGACGGACCTCCAGCAGGTGGTCTGATGCAGGCAGAATCGAGTCAGCGACAGATTCCGGCCGCGCTGAAGCAGTGGGACCACTGGATGATCTGGGGGAAAGACGAGAAGGGCAGGAAACTGCTGTTCGCGCCGTGGCAGCGTGACGATCTTTACCCGGTGGCGTGGGGGGCAGACGCTGAACCCCGGCCAGAAACCGACTTCGAGACGGCCAGACGCTACTGGAAGCACCGACAAAGCTACGACATGCCGGATGGTGTCGGCGCGAATCTCGGGCTGATGCAACCCGCGCCGCTGCTCTTGCACGAGCCACCGATGGAGCCGCCGCTCATGTTGGTGGACTTTGACGATGTCCGCGATCCCGTGACTGGCGCGGTGACGGACGAAGTGGCTGGCATTCTCGATCGGTTGGATGCGTTCGTTGAGATCAGCCAGAGTGGCGAGGGGCTGCACGCGTACGTCTACGCGAACTTGCCCGGTGACCTAGGCAAGTTCATCGAACCGCTGCAGGACGACGGTGACATCGAACTGTACGACCACGCCAGAGCGATCGGGGCTACCTGGGAGCACGTCGATGGCACACCGGATACGGTGCCCGACGCTCAGGACGTGATCGACGACCTCGTGGCGACGTACGAAAGCCGGGCGACGCGTAGACGACGGCTAAATCCCAGTGGATTTGCCCCCGGGTCGGGCCCAGATCACGCCGATTTCGACACCGTGGGGTCTGACTCTGGTATTGTCGATTCTGGTGGAGACCGGTCTCCGTACTTCGATATTAACATCACGAAAGTCGCGAACACGGGCTACTTTCGGCGGTATGGTGATGAGACTGCGGGTCCCCATCCACAGCACGGACCCATCAGTTCGGCGCCAGAAAACTGCACTAACTTCAACATTGAGCCCACGCATAACGGGTGGTACTGTTTCGCTCACGAGGCTGGTGGCCGTGCCATCGAACTGGCAGCGGTGCTGTGTCCACAGACTGATCTCGAGTGTGAGGATCTGCCTCGCAACGCCGCCCGACTCTCGTGGCTCCGCACGCAGAAGCCGGTCGAATTGGCTCGGGCTGCGATCTGGCTTCGTGCAAACGGTGTGATCGGCGATGACGCCGACCCACCACTCGCAGTGCTCGCGGTTCTGGCCGATCGGGCTGATCTTCACACCGGGCGCAGCGATGGACTCGATGCCCACACCAGGGTCGTGAAGACGATTTTCAAGCATCTGGTGCCTGGTGATATCTGAACTACGATACCCGACCTCTGCTCGCCCCTTCTGTGATCTCGTATCACTGCAGCCAGGAGTGTCGTGGCTCAGTGGTTAATGAAAGGTTACCCAACCCCCACTGCCGTTCGAGTCTGACCGACTTGGATAGATTCAGCTCGCAAGCTTACAGCTAGCAATCTAAAATATATGTAGGTCAGTGACCCCCACTGCGATTTCACCCACTCGGATGGCATTGGGGTCGTGTGTGGTATATACTACCGAAACTGGCTAATTATAATGGTTTTACACACCGGGAACGCGGAAGGGTCGAGTGACATCATTGTAGTAGTGACGCTATCCACGATAGTTCACGTGGCCGGCCGACCACTTGGAGAAGCGGAGCTGAGTTGGCATGTCGGTTGGGTTAGGTACTCGTGATTACCGCATCGCTTCAGATTTAACGGATAAACAAATGGATTACACAATAGGGATACAATATCACATATGTTTTCGAGTGCTCGGATCCGTCGAATTCCTCAGATCTGGTACGTTGCGATTCTCGGCACGATCGCCGCACTACCCGCCACTATTCTTATAAATCGGTTGCCGAACTCCGAGGCGACTGTCAGTGGTGGAGTGATGCTAGTTGCCCCCATGATCGCCGGAGCTGTCGCAGCAACCCGCTCAATAGAGCCAGGTGCGACTGGACTTCGTACCGGGTTTCTGGGCGGCGTGATTGCAGTCGCTGTATTCTTTCTCACAGAAGGTCGAGTGTCAGATGGTCTCTGAATACGATCGCATTTTC
>KI543234.1:0-4384 GCA_000496235.1 uncultured archaeon A07HR60 | reverse complement strand
ATCGACTCGCTCAGATTGTCCGCTAACATCTAAAGGTCACTGTCACACCATCGCGGACACTCCCGGTCGGCTGTGTGCCCACAGTCCCCGATATTGCTGACTGTAATTGAGGACGCTACAATTCGAGGACGGCACGGAACCGTGCGTCGTTCGAGACCATCCGGTCGTAGGCGGTCTCGACTTCGTCGAGTCCGTACGTTTCGATTTTGGGGGTGATATCGCGAAGTGCACTGAACTCCATCGTATCTTGTGAGTCACGGGCGTGTCCGGATCCCCAGCCTTCGACCGATCCGGCGGTCCCAACCAGATGCTGAACGTTTGCCGCCACCTCGTCACCGGGGATTCCGACAGCAATCACAGAGCCGTTGATGCCGATTCCTCCAACAACCGACGAGATTGCCTCACCAGACGGTGGGGTCGCGAGCACGGCGTCTGCTCCCCCGAGTGCCTGGAGCTCCTCGGCTGGGTCTGTCTCCGCTGCGTTCACGAAGTGATCGGCACCTAACTCACGTGCCAGTGACTCTTTGTCCTGACTTCGGGAGATAGCGACCGTTTCGTAGCCAGCTGCGTACGCGTACTGGATCCCGAGGTGACCGAGCCCGCCCACTCCCTGCACAGCAACCAGATCTCCCGGCTGCAGGTCTGCGTTCCGGAGGGCATTGTACGTTGTCACGCCCGCACACATCAACGGCGCCGCGTCGACTGCGCGCAACTCCTCGGGGACGGCCGCCAATGCCTCTGCCGGCACCGTCGTGAACTCCGCATATCCGCCGTCAAACGTGAGCCCGGTTATTTCACTATTTTCACACTTCAGGAACTGTCCCCGGTGACACGGCTCACACTCGAAACAATGGCCACCGTGCCAGCCTGCACCGACGATGTCTCCGACTGCCCAACTGTCGACCCTCTCACCCACTGCGTGCACACGCCCTGCAATCTCGTGACCTGGTACCCGTGGGTAGTTCACTGCCGGGTGCTGTCCCTCTTTCACGAATACGTCACTGTGACAGACACCGCAAGCATCAACAGCCACACACACTTCCTCTGCAGATGGCTCCGGTATTGACCGTTCGACTATCTCGAAATCGCCGCCCGGCTCCGAGACGACCGCCGCATTCATCGTATCTGCCATACCTCGTCCTTCTGACGCTAGATGAAAAACCGTCCGAATTCGATAAGAGCAATCACCACGCTGTGTGTCTCTTTTTCGAGGGAGCACACCCAACTTGAAGAGCAGTACTCATGAGGCGTCCATCGGCGTCCCACAAGCGAGACGTGATACGTAGACAAGGCCAAGACTCATATCGAATAACACCGTTGAGTCGCCCGACTCGTGTATTTATATAGAAGACCGGACTGGAGCGGGTGGTTGAATCTGACAACTCGTTACGATTGGTCTGTGGGCTTATTTTTCCGACTCTCCGTACACGTTCGACAGCGCGTGCACAGTGGAGTCGACACTCCCGACGTAGACGGTGCCATCGACGACTGCGGGCGACGAAAGCATCTCCCCCCCAGTCCGGAAAATCCATTGCACGGTGCCGTCGGCGGCTGACAACGCGTACACGTTCCCGTCGAGACAGTCTCGTGAGCGGGTGGGGCACGTCGTCATTCCTGACTCACCACGGACTACTGTTCCGCGGTCCCCGACGACAGCACGGGCCCATCGGCCCGACCGGCGACGGGCCGCCGACACCGTGATGTGCGAGCGGCCGTCCCGCCTGGTATGGAACACACCGTCCGTCGTGCCCGCGACACGGACTTGCGAGGGGTCCAGCGTGCCCTGGCCAACTCCTGGCGGGTCAGGTACGACGGCGTGATCGACGAGACGATGCTGCGTGAGCAAACCGCCGACCTCGACGAGTTCTACCCCCGTGAGCGGTTCGCTGACAAATTCGACGACGACCGGCTCGCGTGCTTTGTCGTGATCTCCGCTGGCGACGTTGCCAGGATCTGCACGGTCAACTGGGCGCCCGACAACACCCACGAGTTCGTCCCCGGTGGCGCTGCGCAACTGCGCTCGCTGTACCTCGATCCCGCGTACTGGCGCCAGGGGATCGGCACCACGCTGTACGAGGCCGGCGTCGACTGGCTGTTATGTTGGCTCGGGAATGAATCTGTCTTGGGATAGCCGGGTTCCCAATCACCTATCGGCCACTCCGTCGATCGTTATTGTCTCGTGGGCGATGACATCGAATGTGATAACAGCGGCCTCAGAGAGGTCTTGTCCCGTAGTAGCGGGTGTACCCGATATCAGACAGTTTGAACCAGTTTCTAATCGCGTCACGCGGGTGATGTAGCACAAGCTCGTCGTGCAGACTGGCGTAACGTCTAATCTCCACATGACTCCACGTACCCAAAGAGTGTGCTCACACTCGCAGGACTCACCAGCGCGATACTCGCAGGCCTGTGTGAACCCGCAGCGATTCTCGACGAAGAGATAAATACACTCACGAACCGAATCATCACGGCGGTGCTGTTGATTGAGCCGGGAGCTTCAGCGATGACGTTTGCTATTCCAGGCGTCTGAACTCGGTGTTTCGTCGGTGAAAAGTTAGTCTTGCCCAGTATAGACCTGCTTTGTCCGGTGGGTGAACTATTTCATCCTCCTCGCTAGCAGAAGCTGACTCCATGAGAAAAACAGCTCGGCGTCTCTGTCCTGGTGACATAGAGAGACAACGCACATGATGCCACAGAGATATACCAATACATGAACAGGCGTGCGTTTCTCGCAAGTGCCGGTGCGATCACGACTGTACTCGCTGGATGCCTCGGTGGGGGAGGTGGGACTGAGTCATCTAGCGGTGCTACGGAGGGCACCGGTCAATCGATAGAGTCGCATCCGGCGGCGGCGAATCTCGCTTCGCAACCACAACTGGGGAGTCTCGATGAATCCCAGCACACGATTATCGCGTTCAAAGATCCATCCTGTCCACGGTGCCAAGCGTTCAAGCAATCGACTGTTCCAGAGATTAGATCCGAACTCGTATCCCCAAACAAGGCGGCGTATGTGCTCCGAAACTATCCAATCGTCTTCCCGTGGGGAGAACCCGCCACACAGGCGTTGGAAGCGACGGCTGACCGGTCACCGTCGGCACATTGGGAGTTAGAACGGTACTATTACGACGTGCAGGAAGACATCTCTGCCGAGAATGTGATCGACAAACGCGAACGTTCCTCGAATCGAATACCGATCTCACCGCGAGTGACGTAATCAGTGATGTCGAGGCAGAGGCGTACAGCGATGCTATTTCGGCAGACAGAACTGCCGGCGAAGAGTCAGAAATCAATAACACGACACCGGCGGTGCTCCTCTTTCGCGACGGAGAATACGTCACAACAGCAACGGGAAGCGTGAGTTACGACGTGATTGCAACGGCGCTCGGAGAGAATTGAGATGGCGGTGAAAGGAGTTCACTCCCTGCAAGCCCGTCTTCCGACGAGTCGCGAAGACTGGCGGCTCATGGGCCGGACGGTCCGTCTCGTCCTCATGATTCCATCGTACACGATCGGTGCCGTCGTCGCGGCCGTCGCCGCACTCACGCTGTTCGTCACCTCGCTCAATTTACAGTTGGCTAACGACCTCATCATCGGTGGGACGCTGCCGCTGATTGATCGATTGTCTGTCCTTCTCGAATTGTACCCGTTCATCGGAACCTCGTTCGGCGTGACGAGCGGAGCAGTGTTGACCACTGTCTCGGCACTGACGGGCATCAACGTCGCGATGGCGGCATACCACATTCGCGAACACGACCTCACAGTTGCCAGTGGCGGAGCGAGTCTCCTCGGTGTCGTGTTCGGGACGCTCGGCGCTGGCTGTGCGGCGTGTGGATCAGCAATCTTACTCGGATTCTTCGGGCTGTTCGGCGTCTCAACGTCAGTGCTACTCCTCCCACTTGACGGCTTAGAGTTTGCACTCCTCGCGCTCGTCGTCATCACGCTGTCTATCCACTGGCTCGCCGACGGCATGCGTGGCGGGATGGTCAACGGCTGTCCAGTTGACCTGTAGGCTGAGTCGAGGTCTGGTCCCGAGAGCGACGCCCCACTTGACCTGGAGATGAGCCGACGTGGCGACAAGAATAATGCGTGAGTGTGCAAGGTGGGGGTGTGTTGGTCACTCTCCGAGGATTTCTTCTGGTAGATGGCGGTCTCATGTCGGCTGTCGATGGGTTGGGGCCCGGTTTGCGCGGTGGGATCGTCGCGACTGTCACCGGGGTGATCGCGACGGTCAGCGGAGCGAGAAGCCTGTTCGACTGGTGGCGAGTGTCAACCACAGAGTCGGTGACAATTCGTGAAGCCATCGACACCACTCAATTGGTTCAGATCCAGGGCGATGCGCGTCCACTGCAGTCGGGTGACACACCCGTCTCGCCGATACGAAACG
>KI543233.1:297468-304570 GCA_000496235.1 uncultured archaeon A07HR60 | reverse complement strand
CTGAGTGAGACGTGACCTGTCCGAGCAACCGTGCTCACGCCACGTGGTCGTCTCTTCGCCGGTAGTCCACAGGTGACAATCCACTTGACGCCGACCAGGCCACCACAGACCAGACCAGACCAGACCAGACCAGACCAGACCAGACCAGACCAGACCAGACCAGACCAGACCAGACCAGTCAATTAGCTCAGTGCTCACCGCGACCGAACGTGTCCAATCGACGGGTTCGCGCGGATTGCTCCGTCACGAAACACTCACTCACTGTACATCTCGTAGTAGTGTACAAGTCTGAGTACGAGGACCGATACGCTGGTGTCACGCCAACGACGAGGGCGAGAATCGTGTTCCCGTCAATAATCGCTCCGAGGAACATGAGAGCCATCAGGCCAACAAACGCGTACTGGAGCCGGGGGTCGGTCATGTCGGACCACCGTCCAGACGCCACACAGCAGTCGACCGTTCCCTCGGACAGGTTTCCTGGAGATTGATGAGCAGACCACCGTCCCCTGACGGGGATATCGTGGGGTCGGTCGGGAATTGATCATAACTACTATTTTTGGCCGTCGGGATTTGTGGGTTCCGGCTTCAAGTGCTCTTACAGGGCCCTACGAATCGCCACTCTCGACGAGCCGGGTGTTACTGACGGGCAGCCTCGCGCAGGTCAGTTACCCACGGCTCAATCCGTGGGCTTCCGGCTTGATACCTCGGTGAGCCGGGTCCAGGTCTGGTTTCACTCTATGCTGTCTGTCGCGGTCGCCGAAGGGCCCACCAACGGATACTTTACGAGGAGCGGACCAACCGGAACGTATGGATATCGACCTCGAGAACTACATTTCCCAGGAACCAGGCAGTCTGTCACCGGTCGTCGTCTTGGCAACAATCGTGTTGATCGGAACAATCGTTCTCGGGAGCATCTACCGGTTGCTTCTGTTCGTCCTCTGATCGGGAGCTATCATCTCCGGGAGACTGGACCAGGTCGAAACCTGCCCAGAGCTGCACCTCGGCACATGACGGTCGTCAAGTTACTGAGAGTCGGCCTATCAGTGAGATTCACTGTTCGAGTCTCGACGAATGAGCTACTTACGATTCTCAGTGTATCTCAGGGCATTCACGGCAGCCGTTACTCTCGAGATCAAGCTTCCTAACTTTCGAATCGAAAACTTCCTGACTCGAGAAACCCTGACCGACAGGCCTGCGTTACAGATTTGCTCGGAGGGTGAATCCCTGATGGGATCACGAACGCATCCTGGGTTGGACTGTGATAAGATGGGGTGGGATGGGCTCGTAGACGGGCGACTACTCGCGCTCGATTGCCGCCTTCAGCGGGAGGCCAACTTTCCCACCGAAGCGGTCCCAGACGATCACCAGTGAAGGGACGAGGAAAATCGAGCACACATACGCGTAGAACACACCCAGTGCAAGGAGGAGTCCGAAGTCCTGGATGAGTGGGATCACGGCTAGCCACAGCACCCCCAGTCCTGTGACCGTCGTGAGCATACTTCCGGTGAGGGCCCCTCCGGTCCCACCGATCGTCACATCCAGCGCACTGTAGATCCCGTCGCCAGCCTTGTACTCGTCGACGAACCGATGCATGAAGTGGACGGTGTAGTCCACACCGAGTCCGATAGAGACCGACAGAATAGGAGCGTTGATTGGGGTCAGCGGAATGTCGAACAGCCGCATCGTCCCAACCAGGAGTCCCACGGTCACCAGCACCGGGACGAGATTGATCAATCCGTAGACGGCCCGGCGCTCGAGATACCTGTACGAGAGGGTAAGAAACACAGCCGTCAGGATGAACGCGGCGATCAACGTGCGGACAGCTGAATCTAACAGCAGATCGATCACGGCATCATTCACCACGAGATCTCCCGTCGGGACCGCTTCCAGCGGCGTCCGCTCGGCTAACTGCCGGACGTCGGAAACAGCCTGTTCGTCTTCGACGCCGGGTTTGATCGTATAGTCGATCCGGGCACTGCCGCGATCTTCAGCGAGGTATCCACGGGCCTGCGGACCGGCAGACGAGTCCAGCAACTCGTCGTAGACAGCATCGACGTTGCGGTCCGGGACGTTCGTCCCCAGCCGGTCATTCGCCGCTACAGTCTGTCGGAACTGCGGGTTACGGGCACTTTCCTCCTGAATAACTGTGACGACACTGGTCGCCTGAGCGCGTCTGTCGTCTGTCGTTTCAAACGAGTCTGGGGGGTTTTCAGTAGCCCGGCTGATCTGCTCGAGTGAGTCGTCGTCTCGGACCGACTGGTCGATGTATAATGTTACCGACCCAATGAAGTCCTGTTCGAAGTCCTCTTCAAATATCGTCAGCACCTTGAGGAACGTGTAATCCGTGGGTGCAAGCGGGTCTGGAAGCTGGCTGTAAGCGTCCAACCGACTCTGATCGGGGAAGAATGCTTCTTCAGAGAACTCGGTATCCACGCCGGTCCCGTATGCGCCGGCCGCAGCCCCGGTGATCAAGAACAGCGCGACCACGACCACCGGCGCGACGCGAGAGATGGTCACGCCGGTCTTGAGGAGCCCCTTCAGCCGTGTGCCACCGGTACCAAGCGGTGTCTTTCCGAATCCCGGGATCGGGAGTTTCGCTCGCCATTCGTCGGCCAGCACTTTTGCCGCGGGCAAAAACACACCGAACACCAGCAACGTCGAACTAATACCGACGGCCGCTACGAGACCGAAATCCCGATTTGGGTCGAATGGGCTGATCAGGTTGGCGACGAAGCTGAACACCGTCGTGATCGTCACCAGAAGGAATGCGACGAAGAGCTGGTCGGTCGTGATCTGCATCGAGTCGGCAATACTGGCTCCCTCAAGCCGTTCCTCGCGATACCGATTGATGATGTGGATCCCGAAGTCGATACCCACCGCCACTAACAGTGGGAACACCGTGACCAACGAGTCCGAGAATGGAATTCCCGCATACCCCATGAATCCGAACGTCCAGACGATGCTGATCACCAGCGCGGTCAATCCCAGAGCCATGTCGATGGGGTCGCGGTACGCCAACAGGAGGAATCCAAGGATCAACACGAGCGCCGCCGGGAAGACGACAATCGCCGTGTCACTCAGGAGGGCCGTGATTTCGTTCTGCAGTATCCCGTCCCCGAACAAAATCGCGTTCTCGCCGGCGACGTTCCCCGGAACCCCGTCGACAACGTCGACACTCTGAGTCTGCAGGTCTGCGACCGTCCCCGATGATGCTGACCCGGGGAGATTGTACGATACGCCGACGATTGCCGCACCGGCCTGCTGTGCGGTGGGATTGTACTCGGTCGATAGCTGACCGGCTAACGCTCCGGTCGCGTCGGCGTCGGTAATAGCGGCTCTGAGTTCCGCACTTGTTGCCTCCGCGACCGCATCACGCTGTGCAGCTGGTGTCGTGGCGGACGGATCTAACTCCCGCGCCACGGCCGCGGCGTGACTTGACGTGGATTCGACACGGAGTCCCGACCGCGACTCGAGCCGGTCTTGCGTCTCCAGCACTCGGATGAGCGCCGGCCGTGAGAGTACGTTATCACCCCTGAAAATCAACTGTGCAGCCGTCTCCTCGCCCCCGATCGAGGACTCGAAGTCTTCATCGATACTGTCGAGCGCTTGTTGTGCGGGGATATCCTGAGTGAATTGATCGGCACCTGCGGAAGTCGAAATCGAGCCAACCCCGCCTGCCGCCACGACCGTCAGCAGGAGAAACGCCGCTATAACCGCTGCTGGCCGCTCCGTGACCGCGGTGTCTATCGCCGATATCAAACGGTCGATGTACCTCATCGGCCTGCCTCCAGCGTCGCTGGTGAGACTAACTCTCGACGACTGGTCTCGGTGGGAGGCCACCCGTCACTGAGAGTTACCGGCGCGAGTCCGTCTCTTCGACAGACGGCCTGCTGACTCGTGTGAAGCCACACGGTTTCGATACTGCCCGCCAGATACTGAGCGGGTGATTTTCGTGTCACCTGAACACCTGGAGCTTCCCGCACGAGACTCGTAACCAACTGGCTACTGAAGTGCAATTTCATGAACTTACTGTCGCCGGTAATAAACAACCCCGCCAACGATCAGGATGGCTGCGACCCCACCGATCAGGAGTATCGTCATCATGGACGAATCTTCTTCAGGGGCTTCTGTCACCTGTACTGGTAACTGCTGCACGTCGGAGATACGCTCGTTGCCCCGGCTATCGTCGTACTGGAAGTCGATTTCGACCGGGTGAGACTCGAGGGTTGCGTCTCCGCTCGCAGAGATCGTGAATTGGATCTGTGTGGACTCTCCGGGCTCTAGTCTGTCAACGAATGCTTCGTCATCGCTGACCGCCAGTGGGCTCTCGGCAAAGAGAGCGGCGTTAATTGAGGTGAGCGGTTCAGGCCGTTGATTCGTGATCTCGAAGCTGACGCGCTGTTCTCCGCCCGCTTGGACGGTCGTGTCCGGCGCTGCAATATCGAATTCGGGCTGTTTTGGAGCCACCTCGATCCGGCGCGTCGAGTCGTCCGTGACCGATTGGTCACCGCTCTCGTATTCGATTGTGAATCTGACTTGCCGGGGGCCAGGGTCCGCCTGGCCGCTAATGTCGGCATTGAACTGGAACTCGGTGCGCTCGCCAGCGTCGAGATTGGGCAGCGCGTAGCGTCGCTCTCCCACGTCGATCCGGTCACTGTTTGGCTCGATCACTAACACAGCCTCGTCTACGGAACGGGGACCTTCGTTGACGAGTTCACCGCTGATCGACCCGGAATAGCCCACTTCGAGCGTTCCACCGACGTTTTCTAGACTGAACTGCTGTTGCTCAGCCGGGGTGATCCCAGTGCGAACCGGTCGCGATTGCTGCTGTTCGCCCGTGAGATCACGGAAATTGACTGTCGTCTCGAAGACAAACGCGCCGTTGTTGAAGTCCTCAGCGACGGTGGTCTCGAACCTGACCGTTCGGGACTCACCGGGTGCTATGTCGCCGACGAACACCTCGCTCCCGCTCCCGCCCAACTGTACTCCATCACCGGGAACGGCGGCACTGACAGAGGCCTCGCGGGCTGTCTCTTCGCCCACGTTCGCTACCAAGAGCGACGTTCGCCCCTGGCCGCCGACTGGTGCATCAGTGGTCGCGATCCGGACTTCGAACTGGGCGCCCTCTTCGACGGTCAAGGTCACGTTCGTAGTTCGATTGACGCTGGTTTCGGCAGACCGCCCGGCCCGAATCGATTCTGTATGTTGATAATCGAGGGTAACGTTCATCTTGTAGTCCCCTGCTTCGATATCCTCGGGAACTACCACATCAAGTGGGACAGACCGTGGCGCCCCCGTACCCAGATCACCGACAGCGACTTCGCCAGTCTTGACCCGGAGCGGCGTGTCAGTCGAGTTTGCTGACAGTGTGAGGCCTCGCGCGGTGGTCACTCGCGGGTCCAGTTCTGCTCCATTGTCCATCTCGCCAGAGTTCAACAGATCGAGCGTCACCGTCGATTCACCGCCACGAGTGACAGTCGGCCCGGAAAGGAGCACCGTAATGTTCGGTGACCCGCTGACGCTTCCGCCACTCGTCTGTTGCACCGGGGCGCTACCGACGGCTTCCCCCGGGGTTTCGACGGACTCGCTCGGACCACCGGGAGTTCCGGCAACCACCCCGACACCGAGTGCGAGTGTGAGACACCCGATCGCGAGCACCAACGCAACTCCTGCGGACGTCCGAGTCATCTGTCCTCCCATACGCCAGCCTCCTGTATCCAACTGGCTGCTCTGTCGGTCCTGTGAGACCGTCGTATCTGTCTCCAGAGTCCGGCCGCTGTGTGCGCACTCATATTCATACAATATTGCGCATAGTGTATAATCCCGTTGAATGAACATTCAATCAACAGCCATATGTTTCGTAGTATTCAATCGCAGGTGTGAGAAGTGGGTCATCACTGAGTCCGAGACGGGGGCTGCAGTGACCGGCCCGTTTTTCGATCCCCAGTCGACGCGAGAAGAGATTCTAGCCGCGACGTACAACGCGCTCACAGAGTACGGACCGCGTGAGTTGACGGTGAAAAAAATCGGTGAGGAGTTCACCAAGAGCCCGTCGCTCATCTATCACCACTACGATGGGAAAGACGATCTCCTCGTCGACTTACTCAGCTACTGTATTGACCACTTCGAAGCCGCGGTGTCCGCCAGCGAACTCGACGGGTCACCACGAGACCGGTTGGACGGGTATGTAACGGCGATGGTTGCGCCAGAACGACTCGAGGCTGATCAGTCGCCGTCACTGCCGTTTCTGAAGGCCGTCATCCAACTTCGGACCACCGCCATTCACGATGACGCCTATCAGAAACAATTCGAGCGGAGCGACCGCGTACTCGTGAGATTCTTACGGTCAACAGTTATCGACGCAGCCCGTGCTGAGCAGTCGGCATCGACGACCCGGGCGTCACCGGGCGATGAAGTATCTCCGAAGGCCGTCGCAGAGATGCTCCAGACGGTCACTCGAGGCGGGACCCTCAGGTTGGCCACCACTAGCGACCACGGGTGGGTCGACGATGTCCGCGCAGAAGTAGACAGATATCTCGACAAGACACTTCCGCGGGTAGTCACAGACGACCCTGCGAGCGACTGATCTGGTCGGTAATATATTTTTCTGGGTAGACTAAAGTGCGTTATACGAAGCGGTTCGTCCGCTTAGTCCCGGCTTCAAGCACTCTTCGCATCCCCGGCTGATAGCCGACGCTGCCAGTTCGGTTGCGTGGATCGGGGCGACACCCCAAGTGCTGACCTCCAACGCCGGTGTCAGCCGGAAGTGGTGGATCGGACTACTCGCGCCATTACAGTGGTTTAAGACGAAAGCCAACGGCTTCAGCCGTGGGATGAAGCCGACGACTGAGAACCACACACGCTATTCCTGCACGCTGTTATCCGTTCCATTCAAGTGAAAAAGTCTGTATATGAGGATAGACATGCGATGTGCTGCTGCGGGGAACCCGTTCACGCTCAAGATGGCGACGAGCGGGTCTTACTCCAACTCACACACCACCGCAGCCCAACCAGCAGCATGAAATGTCGCCCACAGTGACTCCCCTGTGGCGGTTGCACACTGGGAGTCAGGCTGATGGCCCAGCCTGCCTGCTGTTCACGT
>KI543233.1:293898-297448 GCA_000496235.1 uncultured archaeon A07HR60 | reverse complement strand
A
This sequence comes from uncultured archaeon A07HR60, assembly GCA_000496235.1. GTDB lineage: Archaea > Halobacteriota > Halobacteria > Halobacteriales > Haloferacaceae > J07HR59. The sequence continues at coordinate 297,447 of KI543233.1, read as the reverse complement.
GAGATGCTCCAGACGGTCACTCGAGGCGGGACCTCAGGTTGGCCACCACTAGCGACCACGGGTGGGTCGACGATGTCCGCGCAGAAGTAGACAGATATCTCGACAAGACACTTCCGCGGGTAGTCACAGACGACTCTGCGAGCGACTGATCTGGTCGGTGATTATTTTCCTGGGTGGACTGAAGCGCGTTATACGAAGCGGTTCGTCCGCTTAGTCCCGACTTCAAGCACTCTTCGCATCCCCGGCTGATAGCCGACGCTGCCAGTTCGGTTGCGTGGATCGGGGCGACACCCCAAGTGCTGACCTCCAACGCCGGTGTCAGCCGGAAGTGGTGGATCGGACTACTCGCGCCATTACATCGGTAGTGAACTGGGAAGCCTCGAGGTCAAGCCCCGTGGCATTCGCCGTGACTGCCGGTAACGGCGGTAACGCGAATAAGCCGTTCAGATCACGGTCAGTGCCGTCCGATAAACCCTCTACGAAGAACCGTCGAGACGTCTGAAAACGGCAGATTGTCCACTGAGTTGAGCCGGGGCAATATCAGTCAATATAAATATTACCCGGTGAAATCACCGGGAGATGGAACGTCGTGCATTCTTGCGTCGTAGCGGCATTGCGGTCACAGGTCTCTCCGCGACGGCAGGGTGTGTGGATACGTCGACACCCTCAGAGGGAGAGTCGTCCGGCCAGTCTGAACAAACCGGGACCGCAGGCCAACCCGACCAGACGCTGACCGTGGCGACATACGGGTCGTTCACAGGCGAAGGGACGGCTGGAAACTACCTGAAACAGGCGTTCGAATCCGAGCGTGACAGCGTTACCGTCGAATTCGAGACGCCAGAAACCGGACTGAACGATTTCATTCAGCGCAAATCCGAGGCAGCGCCGATCGAAGCCGACCTGTACGTCGGATTGAATACGGGCGAACTTGTGCGGACCGACGAGCAGTTAGATGACGCGCTGTTCGCGACCGCGGCCGACAGTGTGTCGGGGTCTGATGGGGTGAAATCCGGACTCGAATTCGACCCTGATGGCCGGGTTATTCCATACGATACAGGATACATCAGTCTGGTGTACGACGAGGGCGAGGTCGCGGAACCGGCTACCTTCGACACGCTCTTAGAACCCGAATACGAGGACGCATTGCTGGCCCAGAATGCCCAACAGTCCGACCCTGGGCGGGCGTTCCTTCTGTGGAGCATCCAGAACAAAGGCCCGGACGGGTATCTGGACTACTGGAGTGACCTGGCGGACAATGGTGTGCAGATCCTCTCCGACTGGCAACCCTCCTATCAGGCGTATTTGAACGAAGAAGCGCCGATTGTAGTGTCGTACTCGACAGATCAAGTGTTCTACAACGGCGAGGATGTAGATATGTCCCGTCATCAAGTGGGCTTTCTCAACGACCAGGGATACGCGAATCCAGAGGGGATGGCTCAGTTTGCCGATTCAGATACCCCAGAATTGGCTCAGGAGTTCATGGCATTCATGCTGAACGAGCAGTCGCAGGTTGAGATTGCCGAGCGGAACGTCCAGTTCCCGGCCGTCCAAGGGGTCGAACCGGGTGGCGCGTTCGGCGAATTCGCTCTTGAACCGCCCGAACCCGTGACGTTCGACTACGACGAGTTGGCGGGCAACGTGGGCACCTGGGTAGATGATTGGGCCCGCCAGATCGTGAGCGACTGAGATGGTCTCTCGGGAGTCCGTTCTTCTCCCGGCTGGGTTTGTCACGATGCTGGTCGCGCTGGGTATCGGCTTTTATTACCCCGTGGGAAGTGTTTTCGTCGGTGCAATCTCGGCTGGAGGCCGGCTCTCCGTGGCTCCACTGGTCGATGTGCTTGGTGACCCGTTCTACACAGGAGCCGCTCACTCGGTCTTTGCAGACCCGACAGCAGTCCCTGGTGGACTCGCCAGCTGGGTCCGGGCAGGAGTGCCGCCCGTCGAGTTTGGACTTTTTGGCTTCACCGTCTATCAGGCGCTGTTATCGACACTACTCAGCGTCGCTGTGGGATTTCCGGGCGCGTACGTCCTCGCTCGGTATGAGTTTCCCGGCCGGCGATTCCTCAGATCCGTGACAATTCTGCCGTTCGTCTTGCCGTCGATCATGGTCGCCGTCGGGTTTCTCGCAATGTTCGGTCAGACCGGGGTTGTGAACGACCTGCTCGCGCTCGTGGGACTGGGCCCAATCCAGATCACGTTCAGCCTGCAGATTATTGTGCTCGCACACGCATTCTACAACGCCCCGCTGGTGACGCGGCTGGTGACGGCTGCCTGGGAGTCGGTAGACCGCCGCCGTGTGGAAACCGCGCGCACACTTGGCGCTCCGCCGTGGCGGGCGTTTTACGACGTGACACTCCCGTCGCTGGTACCTGCAACGCTGACGGCCGCGGTTTTGACCTTCGTCTTCACGTTCGGGTCATTCCCGATCGTCCTCGCGCTCGGCGGCTTGCAACTCGCCACCGTGGAGGTGTGGCTGTTCGCCAGGGTTCAGGAACTCGCGTTGCAAGAAGCTGCGACGCTTGGAGCCATCGAGACGGCACTCTCGCTGGGGCTTATCTACGCGTATCTTCGCTTCGAAGCGACGCAACTACAGTCGTCGGCTCCCGGTGGAATCTCCCGACGGCGGCTGGTAGCCGGGTGGCGAACAGTCACTGACCCGCGCCGACTCGGTGTGTTCGGTTACGGCGCTGTGGCAGCCGTGTTGTTCGTGGGCCCACTCGCGAGTTTGGTTCTCGAAAGCCTGCTCACGCCGAGTGGCCAGTTCACCCTTGATTATTATTCGTTTTTACTCGCCCAACAGTCTACGAGTGCTATCGGGACCGTCAAGCCAGTGTCCGCGATTGTGAATTCGGTCTCGTTCGGAGTCGGCACACTGGTGTTAGCACTGCCGATGGGAGTGATTGTTTCGGTCGTGGCCAACAGAGATACTGCCGGTTCGCGGCTCGCAGAGGCGTTGTTAACAGCGCCGCTAGCCGTCAGTGGGATCGTCCTTGGACTCGGGATGCTTCGCACACTCGTGTTCGGCACCAGCATCCTTGGAACCCGGGTCACACTTACCGGACCGGCCGTCGTCATCGCGGTGCACGCAATTGCTGCATACCCGTTCGTCAGCCGGACAGTGACACCAGCGCTAGCTGGGATCGACGACAGACTCGTCGACGCGGCCAGAGTCCTGGGCGCACCGCGTTCTCGAGCGCTGGTCGACGTGGAACTCCCGTTAGTCGCACCCGCAGTGATCGCTGGTGCTGCCTTCGCGTTCGCAATCAGTATCGGTGAGTTCGACTCGACAGTGCTATTGGCAGAGGGTGTGGACACTGCCACGATGCCGGTCGCACTCGAGCGGTACATCGGCAATCGGTCGCTCGGGCCGAGCCTCGGCCCTGCCACCGCTATGGGGACAGTCCTCCTGGTGGTGACGACGGCCGGGTTCGTGGTGATCGACCGTGCTGGACGGCGGTGGAGACGATGACGAGAGGGTCCGTCGCAGTGACCGATCTCAGCGTGGGATTCGGACCGGTCACTGCCGTCGGCGACGTGTCGCTGTCGATT
>KI543233.1:290524-293878 GCA_000496235.1 uncultured archaeon A07HR60 | reverse complement strand
ATTGCTATCGCGACCATTTTGAGCAGGCGCTGCTTTGACTCGGCGTGAAACTCTGTCTGCTGGACCAGCGCGCTCGCCACTACTGGCCCGAGTTCCTCGGCCACACTCACCGGGTAGGTGTCGTTGTACTCGGCCTCGTAATGTGGGACCGACATCACCGTTGACTCGTAGGCGCTCCGGATCGCGTGCAAACGGGAATCAGAGATAGTTTGGCCGCTGATCAGTGTCGCTTCCCCAGGGGTGTTCACGCGTGTGCAATCAGCCCGGATCGGCCCGCTCGATTCGATATCGGCCATAGTCGAGCGGAAGGAACTGAACGCCTCCTTCTCGTCGTTCGTGCGTCGCCGTTCGATCCGCGCTGTGGCCTGTGCCGTCGAGAGCATGTCCACGATGTCGGCGGACGTGGCTGGATGGGCCATATCCACTCTCACAGTCATGGCGGTATTCAACGCTTATAATAGAACAATTGTTTGGACACGAGGAACGAATATCAACATATACTGTTATATAGATTTTTGATGGTCAGGCAAAGAAGTCAGCGGCGGGTGTCGAGAATAGACAGTAGCGACTGTCACTGGCCGGGTTGAAGACGACTGAACAGGCCCTCGTAGCGGCTATATAGTTTCTGTACCAATACTAACTATCCCGGTCGATACATAGCCGCTGGGGATGGTAGGGACCACTCTTAGCATCCTTTTTTGCGGGTCTTCTGGATGAATTAGTAGTGGCACCATATGACGCGGTCATCTTCGATAACGACGGCGTACTCACAGAGCCGACTGCTCGTGAACCCAGACGGTGGGCTATCAAGTGGAGCCTTCGGCAGATGGGTGTCGACTCACCAACCCAAGGCGACATCGACTCGCTGTTTGCCGTCAGTGCGGACGAAGTGAGACGCGTCGCCGACCGCTACGGGTTAGCCGTATATAGGCGGTAAGCCCCCTTCCTCAAGGAGCGACACAGAGAGCAGCGCGACCGAGTAGCGCAGTAGGGAGGGGATACACCGCCGTCATCAAGCAATATATTAATGAGTACGAAGTGTATTTATACTTACCGTGAAGCACAAAAATATCACAATCAGAGAAGATCAAGAGGAGTGGCTTGAAAACAACCACATCAACCTCTCCTCGCTTGTCCGTGAGACAATAGACGACCTTATCGACCAACAAAGCGACTAAACACTGATGAGATACACCTACAGGTATCAATTAAATCCGACCGATTCCCAGCGTGAGCAGTTGGATTTGTATCGGGATACCTGTCGGCAACTCTATAACCACGCCCTCAAAGAGTTCAATGAAATTCCCAAATCGGCGGGGACACTCAATCAACGAGTGCGACAGGTGCGCGATCAAATCCCTGACCTCAAAGACTGGTGGGACGATCTCAACGACCTGTATTCAACCGTGACACAGGCCGCTGTGATGCGGATTGAACACAGTATCAAAGCCCTGTCTGAATTACAAAATCAAGGCTACAAAGTTGGCAGTCTCAACTGGAAAGCACCGCAGGACTTCCGCAGTTTCACTTACGTGCAGAAGGGCTTCGAGTTCGATAGTAAGGACGGCCACACTGTGCTTTCACTCAAGAAACTGGCAGACATCCCTGTGGTGAAACACCGAGAGATACCCGACACTGAGACAATCAAACAGATAACAATCAAGAAAGAGCCTACCGGCGAGTGGTTCGCCTGTGTCACGGTTGACGGCAAAGAGACACCAGAAAAGCCAGAGAATCCTGATCGGTGTGTTGGGATTGACCTAGGAATTCTCAAGTATGCCCATGACACTGATGGCCGAACAATTGGGTCACTAGACCTGTCCCAAGAGCGTGAGCGATTACAACGTGAGCAGCGCAAACTCTCACGCAAAGAACACGGCTCACACAACTGGGAACAACAACGGCAGAAGGTGGCAGAGTGCCACCAACAGATTAAGCGAAAACGGCATGACTTCTTGCACAAACTATCAAATTACTATGCAACTGAATACGACTTTGTAGCCGTTGAAGAGTTGAATATCAAGTCTCTGCTGGAATCCAGCGGGAACAGTCAAAACACGGCGTCGGCGGCATGGGATACCTTCACCACTCTGCTCAAATACAAATGCAAGCGTGAAGGCACACACTTTGTAGAGGTTGACCCCGCCGGAACGACCAAAGAGTGCGCGAGCTGTGGTGTTGCCACCGACAAACCGCTGTGGGTGCGTGAACACTCTTGTCCAGCCTGTGGCTTTGAGATGGATCGAGACGCAAATGCAGCGATCAATATCCTGTCCCGTGGTTTCGACAAGCTAGGAGTGGTTCACTCCGAAGCAACGCCTGTGGAGACTGCGCTCCCTATGTTCGCACCTGATAGCGAGTCAGGTGCGGATACAAAGCGCGTCATTGAAACAGGAAGCCCCACCCTCAAGGAACGAACGGCCTCTGCCGTGAGTGAGTAGGGTGGGGTAGTTCACACCCGTCCGAATTGCTCGAGCGACGCGAGATGAACACCGCAGCCGTCCAGTACGGGATGCTTCGCAACGGCCGGAAACCGCTGTACGACGATGTCGACACATTCTGTGATATCTCGATTCCAATCGGGATCGTCAGTAACAATCAACACCGGACTATCGAGCATATCGTGGAGTTGTTCGGGCTAGACCAGTTCGTTAATTCGTTTTACGGTCGGTCGCCGACACTTGAGGGCATCGAGTACCGCAAACCGAATCCGACCTATCTCCAGCGCGCAATCGTGGATCTTGACGCTCGGCGACCGCTGTACGTTGGCGACTCCAACGTCGATCTCGTCGCCGCAGAGCGGGCCCGGATCGACTCCGCTTTTCTGCGCCGTGAGCACCGCTCTGACTACGAACTCACACGTGACCCGACCTACGAGGTTACCGGTTTAAACGACGTGATGTCACTCGTTGAGACTGACGCTCTGACGCCGGTCTCAAAACACTGACCGGCTGCTCACCACAGAATCGGTCAGGTCGTTGTTCTGCCGTTTGGCGTGGCACTCACGCCAGACCTCCTCACGGAGTCGTTGAGGATTTTTCCAAAGGGATTCACCGAGGCCCACTGCCGGAGTCGACCCGGCGCGTCGTCGTCGTCAGAATTTCCTGTAGTAGTACCCGCACAGCATCAGACCTGACCTGTGAGCCGACCAACCGAGGTGGAGATCTCACGACTGACACGTTGGCTGAACCCCACATATCTGTGATCCGCAGTTCAGCACTCCACACACGACCACTCGTGACCCCAGTCACCCTTGGAGCTATGTGTGTGGGTCTATGACAGTGTGCATGGCACGCGAAGTCACTCACGAGGCGACTGGACCGCGACAGCTCGACGAGGACGATCTCGAGGAAC
>KI543233.1:252737-290504 GCA_000496235.1 uncultured archaeon A07HR60 | reverse complement strand
ATGGCGGGATCGACGATGCGCTGGTTCTGCCCCGAGAAACAGCAGCCAAGATCCAGTCGGCGTCCCGGTTGGAGCTACTCGCAGAGCTGACTGAGGGCCCAGAACGAACGCAAGAAGAACTCGCTCGAGCGCTCGACCGCGAAACCGAAGGTGTGTGTGAGGATCTGAACGTGTTCTTCGAGGCGGAGGTCATCGAGTTTCGCATGGACGGAGACCAGAAATACCCAGTCTTGACGCATGAAACGATCTGTGCCGAGCCACTCGTGATGCACGGGGAGATGCTCCCCGACGAGACGGAGACGTGAGGTCGTCATTTGCTCGGCCTGCAAATCGACGATATCGAATCACAACGCGGCTATCTCGCTGTCGACACGACGCCTCAGGGATTCAAACCGGTTGAGGAGTTGTCCCACACCTGCCAGAACCGGATACGACACAGACAGATCTTGATACAGATATGTCGGCAGATCGACGTCGTTTAGATGAAGCGTTTCGTGCGCGTTTATCACTCGTTGTCGCCGCTGCGCAGTGGATTCACACTGGTCTCCGAGAGTTGTCATTTGGGTCCGGAACGCCTCTAACGTGCCAAAACCCACCGCCTGAAAGCATTCGTCCGCGAGTGAGGTCACCTCCGTGATTATCGGGGTCAGTGTCTCAACGGCTCGCTTGAGCGAGTCAACTTCTCTGTCGAGTTGGGTGAGAAACCGTTCACGAACGTCGATTGCTATCGCGACCATTTCGAGCAGGCGCTGCTTTGACTCGGCGTGAAACTCTGTCTGCTGGACCAGCGCGCTCGCCACTACTGGCCCGAGTTCCTCGGCCACACTCACCGGGTAGGTGTCGTTGTACTCGGCCTCGTAATGTGGGACCGACATCACCGTTGACTCGTAGGCACTCCGTATCGCGTGCAGGCGTGAATCGGAGGTAGCCTGGCTGTTGACCAGTGTTGTCTCACCGAGAGTACTTGCTCGTGTGCAGTCAGTCTGGATCGACCCGCTCGGTTCGAGATCGGCCACAGTAGAGCGGAATGAAGTAAACGCCTCCTTTTTATCGGTCGTGCGTCGCCGTTCGATCCGTGCCGTGGCCTGTGCCGTCGAGAGCAGGTCCGCGACATCCGCGGACGTGGCTGGGTGGGCCATGTCCACACTCACAGTCACGGCAGTATTCAACCCTTATAAGAGAACAATTGTCTAGACACGAGGCACTGATATCGATATATGCAATTATATACTTTCTCCGATGGTCGGCCGTAGCTGTCAGCGGCGGACGTCGAGAATAGACAGTAGCGACTGTTCTTGGCCGGTTTGAAGGCGACTGAACAGGCCCTCGTAGCGGCTATATAGTTTCTGTACCAATACTCACTATCCCGATCGATACATAGCCGCTGGGGATGGTAGGGACCACTCTTAGCATCCTTTTTTGCGGGTCTTCTGGATGAATTAGTAGTGGCACCATATGACGCGGTCATCTTCGATAACGACGGCGTACTCACAGAGCCAACTGCTCGTGAACCCAGGCGGTGGGCTATCAAGTGGAGCCTTCGGCAGATGGGTGTCGACTCACCAACCCAAGGCGACATCGACTCGCTGTTTGCCGTCAGTGCGGACGAAGTGAGACGCGTCGCCGACCGCTACGGGTTAGACCCGTCCGAATTGCTCAAGCGACGCGAGATGAACACGGCAGCCGTTCAGTACGGGATGCTTCGGAACGGACGGAAACCGCTGTACGACGATGTTAACACGCTCTGTGATATTTCGATTCCAATCGGGATCGTCTCTAACAATCAACACCGGACTATCGAGCATATCGTGGAGTTGTTCGGGCTGGACCAGTTCGTCGATTCGTTTTACGGTCGGTCGCCGACACTCGAAGGCATCGAATATCGCAAACCGAATCCGACCTATCTGCAGCGCTCAATCGTGGATCTCGACGCTCGACGACCACTGTACGTCGGCGACTCCAACGTCGATCTCGTCGCCGCAGAGCGGGCCTGTGTCGACTCCGTTTTTCTCCGCCGTGAACATCGGTCTGACTACGAACTCACGTGTGACCCGACCTACGAGGTTACCGAATTACCCGACGTGTTGTCACTGGTCGAGACTGACGCTCCGACACCGGTCTCGAAACACTGACCGGCCGCTCCACACGGAATCGATCAGATCGTAGCTCCGCCTTCCGGCGTGGCACTCACACCAGATCACCATCATAGAGGCATCCAGGCTGGCTTCCGAGAGGCTCACGCGTGACCAGCACCGATATACACCTGCCACGTCAGTATCAATGCATTTCTCGTGATAGCATCCGCGCAGATTCGGGGCTAACCTGTGAGCCGACTAACCGACCTGCAGATCTCACGGCTGACATATCGCGTGAAACCCAGTTTCATTGAGGCCCCTGGTTCGGGACCCTGCAGACAGCCATGTATAACTCCAACTACCCCCGGAGCTATGTGTGTGCATGTATACCACTGTATATGGCACGCGAAGTCACACACGAGGCGACTGGACCGCGACAGCTCGACGAGGACGATCTCGAGGAACAGGGCGGCACGGCGTTTTTGTGTGCGTGCGGGCTCTCCGACAACAAACCGTACTGTGACGGCTCTCACGGGGTCACGGGTGAGGAGGAAGAAAGCGCGGTGTACAAGTACGAAGACGATGACGACGAGAACCCGCGTCACGAAATCGAGGAAATCAGCTACGCTGACGAGTGAGCGTCTCGGCCCCCCGGAAACAGACTGCAAGCCCGCAACGTGACCGTTCGGTCTACTGGAACGGGTCAAACAGAGTACTGCCCGGTTCAGTGGACCGACGTGTCTCGCGCTCACACACGTCCGTTTAGAATTCGCTCTCGAGATGATCGAGTGCAGTATCGGGTCCTGCGACGTGCTCGATTCCGTAGACACCGTCGACATGATGAGTGTCGATACCAGCCAGCGGTTTCCCGAACGTGAGTGCGTGGCCGATTTCTGAGAGTGTCCCCGGCCCACCATCGACCGCGACGACACCGTCCCCGTTCATCACGATAACCGCGTTGCGAGCGTCGTTGATACCGGTCGCGATCGCCGTGTCGACGTACTGGTTCGCCTCAGCCGGATTCTTTCCCGGAACGACTCCGATGGTGTGGCCCCCTGTTGTTTGAGCGCCTTTGCAGACAGCTTCCATCACGCCCCCCAGACCACCACAAATCAGTTCGTGGCCACGACGGCCGATTTCTTCGCCGAGTCGCTCGGCTGTCGCGTACTCGTCGTCCGTGACTGTACTTCCGCCGATAACACTCACTCTCATACACCATCCTACCGAGGCTCAGACCTGATACTTTCGACCGGCGAACACCGCTCGTGGACGTGACCGGTCATACTCCCCCCAGGCGGCGACAGGTATCACCGAGAGACTCCACGTACACAGTCGACATATCCGTGGTAAGTGACGCGGGTTTGTGCGACAAATCGGGGCGTTCCACTCGAATTCTGCGGCCAATCGTTGTGACAGTCACCTGGTGATAATCGATACAAGCAGGAAACCCGAACCGTCCACTAACAGACTATATTTGTGAGTGTCTGAATGTGACACAGCGCAAAAATTGACTCACCATCCATGTTTATTAAACAAAGACATGTAATCACACATGATCACCTCCACTTCATGCACAGCTATTACCTCCAGACTCCGCAGACACATGCGCGACCACGATACTCGACCGACCTAGCGAGGACTCTCTCATGACGAAACGGCAAGTCGAGGTCCCCCCAGAGATGCAGGCCGTGATTGACGAAACTATCGAATACGTGGACGAAGCGCTGTCTCGCAGAGACACTGCAACAGCAGTCGGTGAAATTTTGGCTGACTTGTTCGGCGACACGGACGCATACGCCCGCTATCAGAATGGCGAGTCACTACCGCCGATGACGCGACTCCGGGTACGCAGCTACGATCCGCGGAATGTGCTTGTCGAGACTGAACACTGGGCTGAGCAGGCGTTGTCGCCGCTTCAAGAAGCAAAATGTGTTCGATACCTGTGGGCTGGATTCGACCAATCTCCGGTGTCACACAACATTGCGTTCGCGCTCCCGTTCCGGCAGGTACTCGCCAACCACCTGTTTGCGGAGGCCGGCGATGGGTTGCGCTTGTTCGGCGGGATCAAAATCCAGTGTGGAAACAACATTCACATGGGAGATGACGTTGTCGTCCACAACGACGTCCTTCTCGACGACAGAGGGCAGCTGTGCATTGGTGATCGCGTCTCAGTGGCCGATCAGAGTCACGTCCACACACACTCTCACCATACCGTCGACCAGACTGACGTGACGACGTTCGAGACGATCCTCGAGGACGACGTCCGGCTAGGATATGGGTCCATGATCAGCGCCGGCTGTCGTATCGGCCGGAACGCCATGGTCGGAGCCAAGGCCATGACATTAGGTGACGTCCCGGACCATCACATCGTGACCGGAACACCCGCGAAGAGTGTGAAAGTCAAACCCGGGTGGGAGTCGGTCGCTGCCGACGTGGGCCCACTCGAAGATAATCGCGAGCGTCGCTCCCTTCCGACCACCTTCCCGGAGTCGTTCGAAGAGTTCGACGAATTTGGTCGCACTCTCTCGCCGCCGAGCAGCGTCTCGAGCCGACAGTAACGACCGACCCATGACGGGAAATATCTGAATCTGACGATCAGAGTAATCGTAATTCACCACCAACGGCTGCGAGCCATATCCCACGTTGATTCGCCAGATCCGAGGCGAGTGCTGTAAGACTCAAATCACTCTTTCCGGAAAGCCACAGACCCACCCGCTGGGTAGACGTGTGGCCACCGAGTATCCCCATCCAATAGTGGTCTGACAGCTCGCCAGTGACACTGGGGTAACGTTTAATCGAGTCAGACTGCGGTTCTACTGGTGGAGGAGACGACTAGTTCGGGGCTGGACCTCAAGATAGTTTGCACTTGCCAGACCGACGGTGGCTTGTGACGCCTCACAAACACATCTCGATCCTGAAGCAACCGCTCGGACTCGCCCCCGGGTGGGCCTGGCCACGCGCGTCAGGAGCAGCATTGATTTACAGTTCGTTTTTTAGGATTCAGACCGTACAGGGATAGATGGACGAATCACCGGCTGTGCCGTCGAGACAGGTCTCGAGCGAGCGTGACTTGCTCGTTCCGCTCCGAATCGATCGCGTCATGGGCAATTCCGAAGGAACTGAGCAAAAACTGTACTGTACCGATATTGAGGGCACACAACTCCGCGTTGGCATTCACCAGACGTCGGGTGCAGACTTGACGTGGCAGTCTGGACAGTGGTATCGCTTCGGTGGGCTCGTCCGATCAGAGACACTGGATACGGAGCTTCGATTCCCACCCGCAAGCGGGAGCGCCGAGCGGGTTGAGCCGCCGGAGCGCCAAACACACCCGCCACTGTCTGAACTCGACGAGCCACCGTTTGTCCAGATAGGGGCGAACGAGACCGTCATCGCCCTGACAGTCCAACCTCGGTCGACCGACGGATCACAGAGTATCGACGCGACAGATCCAGAGACGTTCGAAATCGGAGCCGTCTCTTTGGCCCCCTGTGACGGGGCCAGTCAAAAGACGGTGTATCACCGCGAGGAGCCCCCGACCAGAGACGAACATCTCCTTCTCGACCACGTCGTCGAAGACTTGTCGAGCGCGGCGGGAGCGACGCTCGTCACCCCCGGAAACAGCAACTCTTCGATCAAACTCCTGTCTACACGTCTCGCGCTCGCTGCAAACGGCGATGTTGTTGACACCGGAGCAGAAAACGTGCTGGACGATTGCTTCCACGCGACCACAGACCAACTGCTCATCAGAACCCAAACAGATTCCATCGTGCAGGCCGCTCAGGAGTCAGGCACGGAGACTCATCTGGTGTCACTCGACGACCTCGAGACCGGGCTCAATCCAGTGGACTGGCGGCAAGACTGGGAGACTATACCTGAACCTCTTTCAACCGTCTTTGATCCCCAGATGATCGAGCGGGATTATCTGACGCTGGTCGACCGATATCTCGAGTCTGCAGACGAATCGAGTGAAACCGCAGCCCTGGGCCGGTGTCTCAAAGCCTTCGCAAGCGCTGATTGCGATCGGATTCGCGGACTCGTCACAGACGGTGTGATGGATCAGATCGGGTGCTCGCGTCTGGCTGGGCGTATCCCCCGATAGGACTGACTAGACTAGACTAGACAACGCTGGTCGTCAGACTGTCGCCACGACGGTCTCGCTTGGTGACACTCCAGGGAGGGTCACCCAAGATTAGACCGGGCCCGACGAATCGATACTGACTCGGGTGGAGCGACGGCAGTGTGCACGTGGACTCACGTATCCTGAAAACGTATCTCGACCATTTCCTCCCACGAGATGTTATCGGCCCGGTGTTAGTCGTCTTCTCACTCGAAGGCGTGATTGACGGGGTTTTCGGCCTGTACGTCCCGGACGAATACGCGACAATCGGGTGGGGTATCGTATTTGTTCTGGCACTCGGCCTCGTCGCCTACTGGGGGTCAGTTGACGACGAAGCAATCGAGGAACTGCAGGATCGTATCGAGGAGATTGAAGAGCAAGACTCAGCCAACACCGATCCTGAATGACCTGACCTGGCGGAGCTCAGTTCACGATCAGTTGGATGCCGAATCAAAGAGCGTCGACAGGGAGACACGGACCCCCACGACAGGATTAAGCGGACAACACTAAACCACGATGGCGGATTGTTCCGAGCCACGTCTGTTCACTGAGTGAGTAGCGATACATGAGTAGTCGTATCTAAGGCTCATAATCGATTGTCGACCACGAGAACGTTAGCGGCATGATGCTCCGACCGGGATTCGAACCCAGGTCCTCGCCTCGAGAAGGCAAGATGATTGGCCGGACTACACCATCGGAGCGAGTTTTCTGTCCGTCAGACAGTAAAACCGAATACTGGTGAACAAATTAAAACGCTTCCGTTTCGGACCCGTTTCGGAGACGGGGGCGTGTTCGACAGGCATGTGTCTAACTCGTGTGGTGATAGCTCACCGACAGTGCCAGCCAAACATCTCCACGGATCGTTTGCCAGATGCAGGTGTTTCAGGGGGCGATACGTCGCGCACGGCTCGCGGGTGAACTACCCCACCCTACTCGCTCACGGCTCGCGCCGTTCGCTCGGTGAGAGTGGGGCTTCCTGCTTCTCTGACAGCAGTTGGAGAGACAGAAGCTGTTCTCCTGGCTCCACAGCGGTGCCAGTCTCCACGGGCGTGAATGCGGAGTGTCCCAGTCCCACTCCTCCTCGAGAGTGACACACCGAAGATGAGGCGTGACCGCCTTTCTTGTCGGGCTCGAAGCCACGCCTATGAACAGTCCGTGTCACGAGAGGAAATACTGGCTTGGGTAATCACAAACTGGTCGGTAAGTGTCGGGCGATTCATCCCCTCCCTGCTCGCTCGGCCTTCGGCCTCGCTCCCTGAGCAAGGGGGATTCTCTTTCGGCCTGCTAAGTCTAGAACGAGGCACACACTGCGACCCAGATGACCGGCTGATTAGACTTGTTCGCCCGCAGCAAAGACACTCACGGGGTCGCGCCACGCAGTGATGTCCTCTGTCGGATTGGCGTCCAGCAGAACCAGGTCCGCGCGGTATCCTTCGGCCACCCGGCCCACGTCCTCTAAGCCGAGTAGATCGGCGGCGTTGACTGTCGCAGCTTCGAGTGCCTGGTCGGCACTCAGGCCGTACTCGACCATGTACTCCATTTCTTGTGGAATATCGGCGAAGTGATTGAATGGGGTCCCAGCGTCAGTCCCCATCGCGATATTGACGCCCGCAGCAAGCGCGTGTTCCCAGGCGTCACCAAAGTTGTCGGCTGCGTCCTCAGCCTTTGCGACGGCCGACTCCGGGATGCCAGCCTCAGTGCCGTTCTCCACAATCCCGTGAAGAGCGCTGACCGTTGGCACCCAGTAGGTGTCGTGATCGACCATCAACTCGGCTGCTTCCTGGTCCATATATGTCCCGTGTTCGACACTCGAAATGCCCGCCCGAGTCGCGTTCTTGATCCCGTCGGCCCCGTGTGCGTGGGCCGCGGTAGGTGTGTTTGTGGGCGCGGCGGCGTCCACGATAGCCTCGAGTTCGGCCGGCATCAGTTCCGGAGCCCCAGTCACTGCTCCCTCAGTCAACACGCCGCCCGTCGCCATACACTTCACCACGTCTGCGCCGTGTTTGAGTTGTTCGCGGGCGGCCTTGCGTACCTCAGCCGGCCCGTCCGCCTCTCGACCGAACCAATGGCCGTGGCCACCAGTCATGACAATCGCCCGGCCACAGGCAGTGACTCGTGACCCCGGAATCGTCCCCTCTGAGACGGCCTTACCGGCGTCTAGTGCGAGTGGTCCTCGCGAGCCGAGGTCCCGGATTGTCGTCACACCTGCCGCCAGCGCGTCCGAGAGATTCGCGGCGGCCAGATAACTCGCCGTATAATCAGACATATCCTGTGTGCCGGCGGGATCCGGGCCACCGTCGAGCCTCAAATGGACGTGTGAGTCGATCAGCCCCGGCGCCACCACCAACCCGGACCCGTCAGTCTCTGTGTCACCCCCATCGATATCTCCGACAGCGGTGATCCGTCCGTCCTCGATACCGACATCAGCTTGTCGTGTCCGCTCTGCGTCCACCACAGTCCCGCCACGAATAACGTGCATAGACTCGATGATATCGGTCACTGCAAAAGAGTTCCGTCAGCCAGCACCCCCCTCTCCCATGGCCGTGAGCGCGGCGTCTGTGATGACGTGAAAACACTCGCCCGGCCACTCCGAGTTCACTACGACAACGGCGACGTCAAACCAGCGGCGAAGACTGCAGAAACGTTGGCACTTATTATTCGCGAAAAAAGACGTGCAACTATGCTCGCCTTCGCGTTCCCGGGCAACCCCCGGCCCATCGTCCGACGGGTGGCGCGACCGGTGGCGTCGTTTCTGTTCGTCACAGCGACGGGGATTATCGGCTTCGTCGGGCTCTGTGGCGTCGGGGTTGTTGAGGCGACCTACTGGCTCATTAATCCCAGTGGGATCGAGTTTCACTATGCTGACAGCGATGGCCCAGAACGGATGACGAAGGCCTTCGCCATCCTCGTAACGGGTGGGCTGGTCGTTTCGAGCGTCTGGATCGGGGAGACGGTGCTGACCACTGCGTTCGGCGAGCAGATCCGACGCGAGGTGAAACACGTGCGAGACACTTCACAAATTGACTCACTTGAGAATCACGTGGTGGTGTGTGGATACGGACTATTCGGCGAGACCGTCGCGGCACACTTGCGAGCCAACCAGACAGATGTCGTGCTTGTCGAAATGGACGAATCACAGGCACGAACTGCCGAAGACGACGGCCTCCTGGTGGTGCTCGGGGATGCCCGGGATGAAACCGTATTGAGCGAAGCCGGTATCGAAGACGCTCAGACAATGGTCACTGCCATTGACGACTCGAACGCGAATATTCAGGTCGCAATCGTGGCCGAGCAACTCAACGCCGATCTTCATATGGTAGTTCGGGTCGGCGACGAAATGTACGAGTCGCTTGCTCAACAAGCCGGCGCGGACACTGTCGTCATCCCCGAGGTTGCCAGCGGCCAGAATGTCGCTGGGCTCCTATAGGACGCGGGCATCTTGATGTAGGCCCGAACCCGGACGGGTCAGTTCGTCGCGACTGTTCCACGAATCTCGACTTTCTCGCCCAGTTCGATCACCGTCCCGGCAGTAGAATCTGGAACGATAGTGTTAGTCATGAGCTGAAAGAACCCGTCGAACCGGTCGCCACCACTCCACTCCGGAAGGGTCGCTTTCCGCTGGTTGATGAACCGGGTTCGAAAGTCGGGGTACTCCGCGCCAGTGTCGGGGTCACGAGAGGGGACCACACATCGCCGACACGGATCTACACCCCTGATGAAAGCCTCACCCAGTTGGAATTCGACGTGGCTGTCAGGCTCGGCAATCAGGCGGTCTTCCCAAAATGCGTCCACCCCGTCGACGACGATATTCGGGCGCAGACGCCGACACATCTCGTCGCTGTCGATCCCGTCGTACCACGAGGCCACTTCCTCAAGTGTGGCTTCCGAGATGATGGTTGGTCCCGACGCTCGCGAGCGGTCTTGGAATCCGGCCGGATCCCGGTGAACATCCACCGCGTATCCGAGCATGTCGCCGAGCCAGTCTGCAAGTGCGTCTGACTCGTCCGGCAGACTAAACTCTGCGGCCCCGGCTCCCGGAGCGTCAACGTTGATCTGAGTCGGCGTCGCATCTCCATCTCCAGCCAGTTCGTAGTCTGCTGAGACAGTGTGAACCTGCCGGTCACTCTTGCCGTTCACATATCCGCCACCACCAGCCACAGACGCCTCACCTGGAGAGACTCCTGCTTCGAAAACTGCATACGCACGATCGCCGGCGAGCGCACCGTCCGCGATCAGCGTGGCCTGCTCCCGGGCGAGCATCGGCAACGACTTGATCGGATACGCGAGGATGCGGCTAATGTGTGGCATAAAATGAGTGTGTGTCGCACAGTGAAAAGCAGTCAGTCACGCCGCCACCGGTGCAGGCTGGGTTCTAATCGCTACTCAGCGTCGTCGGCCTCATCATCGCTACCGGCGTGGCCGTCGGCTTCGGCGACTGCGTCAGCGACTTCGTCTTTCGGCAGATCACGGTACCCGTCATCCACGGTTACCGTTGAGAGAGAAAGGCTATTGGCGGAGATCTCCTCTTCGTGGTTTCGGAGCGCTCGCACGGCCAGCGACAGACCTGTCCCGAGATCTAGGCCCTCTTCCCACTCGTCTTCCAGCACCGCGTTAATTTCTTCGCGGCCGCCGCCAATCACTGTTGCTCGCCACTCGTTCGGCGTGCCTGATGGGTCAGCCCCGAACAGGCGTGGTTCGCCGTTCTCGATCCCACCGATCAGCAGGGCGGCCCCATACGGCCGGGTTCCACCGAGCTGGGTGTTTTCCTGGATTTTGTCCGTGACAGACTTGGTGAGATCCTCGACACCGACCGGTTCGCCGTAGCGGAGTCGGCTCACCTGTGACTGCTCTCGAGCGAAGTCGATCAGTTGACGGGCATCAGCGACGTGACCCGAACTGGCAGTTCCTAAGTGATCGTCGAGTTTGTGGAGTTTCTCGATACTCTCCGGTTCCATCAGCGACGACGACGCCTGACTCATCGCGGCGAACACGATGCCGTCACCCGTTCGGATACCCAGACTTGGGGCCCCGCGAGCCACCGCCTCTCGGGCGTATTCGACCTGATAAATCCGGCCGTCCGGCGAGAACAGCGACGTTCCCCTGTCGTAGGCCTGCTGATCGTTACCACCCATCATCTGAGACCACCGTCGAAGACTGCAGCTGAGTCATTCATGCTTCAAAGTATGACCCCAGGCCGGAAAAACCCTGTCTACCTGCCTCGGCTAAACACGTTGACTCCCTGACGATCCGTCTGTAAGCGTCGACAAAATGCAGCCGGCCACCGCCCACGGCGTGGATCACTCACGGCGCCGCTCGTACGTGACAAACGAGAACTCCTCGTGATCCTCCCGGGTAGTTTCCGTCCAGTCACCCTGATCGAACGCGGGAAACCGCGTATCACCCTCGTATTCCTGATGCACCTCTGTCAACACTAATCGGTCGGCTTGACCGAGGAACAACTCGTAGACGGACTCACCACCAGCGACGTATATCGTATCGACGTCACGTGCAGCGGCGTCTGTGGCCGCCGTCTCGACTGCTGTCTCAACTCCGTCTGCGTGTACCGCGCCGGCCGGGAGTGAGAGGGCCGACCGGCTCAACACGACGCTCGTCCTGTCTGGGAGTGGGCCACCGAGTCCGTCCACGATACCGTCGTAGGTGCGCCGTCCCATGATGACTGGGTGGCCGGTGGTCACTTGCTTGAAGTGGTCTAAATCCGCTGGATAATACCAGGGAATATCGCCGTTGTTCCCAATCACGCCGTTCTGAGCGACGGCAGCGATCATCGCTATCTCTGGTGACTCTGTTGCGTCTGTCATCACTCTGCGACCGCGAACTCCAGACTGTCAGCAGATTCGTATCCGAGCAGTTCGATATCCTCGGCAGTCAGATCGTCCAGCGGGACATCGGCCACGCTGATCTCCGGGCGGTCACGTGACTCGCGGGCCAACTGCTCTAACAGATTCGGGACATGGTCGAGTTGGTTAGAATCGGATTGCTCAGCGGGTGCCGTCTCAAGTAACCACTCTCTGACGCGGCGGTACTCTTCTTTGGCTGTCACCTCCTCAAGTCTGTCCTGCAACCGGCCGAGATTCTGCGCGTACCACTCGCCGCGGTCACCAGCACCGCAGTACACGTGCGCGTCGACCACGGTGTGGCCGAATTCTCCGAGTTCGAATCCGGTGCGCTGGGCCACAGCTGTCGCCAGGAGTGAGTACGCGGCAATATTAAACGGGACACCGAGCGCGATATCACCCGAGCGCTGCGTGAGATGCACGTTGAGCGTCTCTCCCTGCACGTTGAAGACGAACGTATAGTGACACGGTGGCAGCGTCGAGACGGCCGCATTCGCCGGGTGCCAGGCGTTGACGACGATACGTCGAGAGTGGGGATTCTCTCTGAGCTGGTCGAGTGCGTACCCGATCTGGTCGAACGTTCGACGCGGGCCCGCGTCCGCAGATGCTGGCGTCTCCACGGTCATCCAGCGGTGACTGTCGTCAGGCCACGTTTCTCCTGGAAGTCCGTTCTCGGGAACAGGATACCGTCTCCAAAACCGGCCGTAGGCAGTGTCCAGTCGACCCTTCTCGTCGGCCCAGGCGTCCCAGATGCCCGTTTTCTTGCTGAGTTCCCGGATGTGCTCTTTCCCCGATAGATACCACAAGAGTTCGTGAATGAGTGAGTCCCAGCGATAACCGTCGAGTTGTTTGGTCGTCAAGAGCGGGAATCCCTTCGAGAGATCGATCGTGTAGCTCTCACTGAACGAGGCGATAGTGTCAATCCCTGTCCGATTTGGTTTATACGTTCCCTCCGAGAGTGTGTTCGCGACGAGATTATGATACTGTTGCATGATGAGAGAGGTAGTATCAAATGAAGTGACCCGGTGGGTCAAAAACCTGCCTTCGGAGCCTGCAGCACGGGCACCAAGCGGGTGACCAAACCTATCGAATACGGTCCCGTCTCACCCTTATACGCTCGATCAACTCGCGCTGTCTGTCTCGTTCTCCAGTGCGTTTGCTGGTGTCTGCGGGCCCGTGTGTTCTCCTGCGTGACCGGAATCGCAGAGAAGGCCACAAGTACCAGGCCGCCGTTGACATAGGAACGCGGTATGATCCACAATCTCGCGGCCGACGTCCAGGCGTTCACTAGTAACACATTTCTCGTGACTGGCCAGCAGTGCACCCTTGTCGACACTGGCTCGAACTTCGACGTGGTCGGACGCGTCCACGACCACGGCTCCGCTCTCGACAGGGTGGTCATCACACACTCTCATCCCGACCACATCGGAAATCTTGGGGCTGTCAGAGACGCCTTCGATGTCGATGTCGTCGGATTCGACGGGAGTGATCTCGAACTCGATCGCGGGCTGGCAGACGAACAGACCCTCCAGATCGGCGATCACGAGTACACTGCCTATCATACCCCCGGCCACGCAAGAGATCATCTTTGCTTGCACAGCCCAGCCACGGGTGTCTGCTTCGTGGGTGATCTGGTGTTCGCGAACGGTGGCTTCGGCCGGACGGATCTCGAGGGCGCCGACAGAGACACGCTCGTGGACAGCCTGAAGCGAATCAGCGCCGTCACTGACGGCTCTCTCCAGGAGTTTCACGCCGGTCACGGGCCCGCGTCCGACAGAGCCGCATCCAAAGATATCGAGCGAGCGATTCGTATGGCTCAACAGGACAACTAGCGTCGTCCCATCTCACCGGCGAGCAGGCCCAGTGTGGATGCTGAATGAGAAAGGGAGTGAGAGTGAGAGTGAGCTTTCCGTCACTCGCGGCTGGCGCTGAACAGATGATCTCACATTATGACTGCCGTATCGAGACCGCTCCGTGACTGTCGTCTAGTGGCTAGAAGAACCACCTACGGCGTCTCAACACCCTCACAAAAGATCAACCAGCCTGGCGTAGATGTCGGCGTATCTACTAGCAACCTGCTCTGGATTCTCTCGGGCGCCTCTGGAGAGCGACGAGAGCGATTGGACGGCGACGGGGTCAAGCGAATCGGTGATGGCGGCGGTGTGAGTTTCGAATCGCCCCTCCCGCGGGCTTCCCGCGACTCGGTCTCGAGATTTCAAAAACGACGAGCCGCGATACAGCCTAACCCTGCTCGGGTCGACCACTGCGACAGCGTCGACCGGGAGTTCAAGCGGGACCGCCACGTCCCCGTACGACTCGATGACGAGCGGACGGGTCGCCGCCTCTAAACGGGACACCAATCGTCTGGACGCGTCGAGATATACCTCTGCAGTGATCTGATTCAGTTCTTCGACAGAGGTCACCCGCGTGGCACCTTCTAGTTCGAGGGCATCGAAGATCTCGCTGGGCATCACACCCCGCTGCTCGGCGGATCCGTTCACCACGTATTCGACTCCGTCTTGTGTAGCTACACGGTCGATCAGAAAGGTTCGATCCTGCTCGCCTAGCAGCCCTGTTTCGCCTGGGGTTGGCCGCCACAATCTGTGAATCGGGTTGATATCCGTCAGGTGGTGTCGCGACAGACGCGCTGTTTCAGTAGTCTCCATTGGGCTCGAGGCCTGGCCGCGGCTATGCGAAGATTCGTCATCATCAGTAGATGACGCCTCAAGCGGGGTGCCCCCGGCACCGGCGAGGCGGGCGACGTCCCTCCCATAGAGGGCTCCCTCAGACAGTGCCGAGCGGACCGCATCGTAATCGTGCCAGAAGTCGTTTCCAGCGCGCGGTTTGACACCGAGGGGGTTGACATCCTGTCTGAGGAGATACGAACAAAAACCCGTGGCGAACGTCGTCTTCCCGGCGTCGACGCGAGCGCCCCCTGCAACGAGGAACCGCGGTGTCGTCACGATTGGCCCGAATCGGTATCTGGCCAGCCGCTTCCGTCGGGTTGTCTGTCCGCCTGAGACTCGTCGGAGTCTGTCTCCTGGCGCTCATCAACTGCCCCGTCCCGGTTAGATTTCGCCTGTTGGAACGCGCGACGCTCGGTATCTGTTTTCAACCCATAGTACCCGGGACCAGTCTCCTCCACCGGGTCTGCAACCACGAGATCGTCTGAATGTGTCATCACCCACGGAATCGCCCAGTCCATCAGGACACGTTCGGTGTCATCCTCGAGTTCGGTCTCCGGGTCGAGATCCTGCAGTAAGCGAGCAATCTCCGGGACTGTATACAGCGTCTCCGGGTCAAGCACGCCCGCGGGTTCGTGAAAGTCACACGGATACAGCGTGTCGACAGCATCTTTCTGAAGTGGCATGGTCTCTCTTACGACTCCAGAAACTAACCCCCTCGGAACCGTGCCGAGTTACCGCTCGGGCTTTCTCAAGCGGCGCTGAGGCAGCCTTCGACAGTCTGATCTGTTGTCTCCACGCCGCCGCTAATATCGGTTCTCCCGGGAGTTCACCAGATTGCGGACGACGAGGTCTCATGCTCGTCAAATACGCATACTGATACTCTCAGACCCATCTCACTACAGAATTACACAGGCTCACAATTCAACTGGAAACCCTCACACCCCCGTGTCCGGTGGCAGGCTTTCGGGCGTCAGCCAGATCGCCAGAGCCGCCGCTCGGCAGGCGAATAAAAAAGAAGGGTGTGTGGGCGGCCTACTCGTAGATCTCTGCGACCGTCTCGAAGTTGTCTGCGATATCGTCCCAGTCGACGACTTCGAAGAAGTTGTCAACGAAGTCGCCGCGCTTCGGGCCGTAATCGTAGTAGTAGGAGTGTTCCCAGACGTCCAGCGCGAGAATCGGATGAGAGCCGGGGACGCCGCCTTCGTCGTGATTGTCGACGACGATATTACGGAGTTGCTTCGAAACCGGGTCGTAGGCCAGGAGGGCCCACCCGCTGGCGGCCGAGGCGGCAACCTCGAATTCGCCACGCCAGCCATCGTAGGATCCGAAGTCCTGTTCGATACGGTCACCGAGAGCCCCGTCAGGCTCGCCACCGCCGTTTGGTGACATATTCTCCCAGAACATGGTGTGGAGATAGTGTCCACTGCCGTTGTGGGATACGTCCGTGAGAGCGTCCGCAGAGCCGGCGTAATCGCCGTTTTCACGATTGTCTGCAAGCGTCTCTTCGGCACTGCTCAGACCGTTCACGTAGCCCTGATGATGGGTGTCGTGGTGCCATTCGAGTACCTGATCGGAGATATGCGGTTCGAGTGCGTCCTTCTCGTACGGAAGCGGATCAAGTTCGGGACTGGAATACTGTGACATTGTTGCTACCATCTATACTAAGTGCTGGATTGCTGTTAAATCTTGAGGCACACTGCGATGCTGGCGGAACCACTTCTGGTTGCGCGGCTCTGATATCCCTGCCGTCGGGCGGTCCTCGTGGCGAATGTGAACACGTCACACTGCACGAATCAGCATCTCATATATCGCCGAACTGATACACGCCTGTGAGAGTCGCCGACCTGTTCCCGTGGTATCGCTGATAAGGTGATCGGGTCATCATGTCTGTGCATTACGTTATTGTGGGGCCACCAGGGTGCGTCTACCGGTCCTCTTCGGCCTAAGACGAGAGAATCCACCACAGGTCGGTGACAATCAAGACGACTGAGTATGGATTTCGTGGCGACGGTCGTACTCGATGACCTCTGAAACCTGGGCAGCGACGGTCCCGCCGGCGGCCTCCTCCACGACGTGTAAAGCTAGGTCCAACCCCGAGGTCACGCCCGCCGCGGTGAGAAGGTCTCCGTCGTCGACAACACGGGCATCGACGACTTCAGCGCCGGTCTCTCGAAGGTCCTCAGTTGCGCCTGCGTGAGTGACAGCCGGTCGGCCGTCCGTGACCCCTGCTTCCGCGAGTAGCATCCCACCGGTACAAACGCTCGCGAGACGGTGGCCTGCGTCGTCGTACTCGGCTAGTGCCTGCGGGATCTCACCACGCTGGGCCTCCGCCCAGGCGCTGGCATCATCATCACGGTCGTTCCACCCGCCTCCGGGGACGACGAGTAGGTCGGGGGCGGACTCAAAGTCCGGGTCAGCCAGGACTTCGTCAACGTCAAGCTGGGTTCCGTGACTGGCCGTCACTCCGTCGACAGGCGTCAGAGTGACGTATTCTACACGAATATCTGCGCCCATTTCGCCAGCGTAGTCGAACACCTCGTAGGGACCGATCGCGTCCAACTCGTCACACCCGTCATATAAGAGGATCTGAATCTGCATATGCCATCACCCTCCGAGGAATGCAAAGTGTGTTCCTCTTTTCGTCTCTCGTCTCCTCTTCTCTCCTCTCTCGCCTTTCGTTTTCTTGCTTCCCGCGTCTCGTTTCCTGCTTTTCACTACTTGGGTCCCGTCTCTGGCGTCTCATTTCGCGTCTCTCGCCACTCGTGAGACGGTCAGTCGTCTGCTTGGCCTCTGGCCTGTTCGAACATGCTGAGCGTCTCTTCGCGCCGCTTAGAGTGGTCGACGATCGGGTCTGGGTAATCAGGCGCGGACCGGCGTCGCTGTGTCAGTGACAGCTCGTGCCACGAGTGAATCACGTCCGGTTCTGCGTCGGCCAGCTCTGGGACGTAGGTTTTGATATACTCGGCGTCAGGGTCGTGTCGTTCTCCCTGTGTCATGGGATTGAAAATCCGGAAATACGGCTGGGCATCTGTCCCCGTTGAGGCGGCCCATTGCCAGCCGCCGTTATCGTTCGCGGTGTTGTGGTCGGCAAGCTTCTGACGGAACCACTCGTATCCGCGCCGCCAGTCCAGTTGCAGGTCTTTCGTGAGGAACGATGCAACGATCATGCGCACCCGGTTGTGCATGTACGCCTCTTCGCGCAACTGACGCATCCCTGCGTCGACGATCGGATAGCCGGTTTCACCGTCTTTCCACGCCTGCAGCGCTTCTGGATCTTCTCGCCACTCGATCGGATTCTCGTAGTCTTTGTAGTTCTCGGTGACGACCTCGGGATTGTGATACAACACCTGCGTGTAAAACTCTCGCCAGGCCAGTTGGCCTTGAAACTCGCGCACCTCCTCACGCTCGTCGTCACCTGCACTGTCGAGCGCCTGCTGAGTCCGCTCGTACACTTCGCGGACGCCGATCGTCCCGAATTTCAGATCCGCCGAGAGACGGGACGTCGCTTGTTCGGATATATCGTCACGTGTGGATTCGTACCTGGTGATATCACCGCCACAGAACGCCTCGAGCCGGCGACGGGCAGGTTCCGTCCCCGCAGGCTGGATATCAGCTTCTGGCGTCTCGAATCCCAACTCGTTCAAGCTCGGTAGTTCTGCGCGGGTGTAGTCTGGTGCGACCGTTCCACTTTCCACGTCGGCAACCGCGTCATCTGGCGCCGCAAACGCGTCTTCTTTGGCTCGATCCTGCCACTTCTTCCAGTAATATGTGTACACCGAGTATGGGTCACCAGCGTTCGTCCGAATCGAGTCTGGCTTGTGATGGACATCATCGTGATGAGCCTCACGTTCAATCCCGACGTCATCTAGCGCCGTTCGCACTCGCGCGTCGCGTTCTCGAGCCAGTCCCGAGTAGTCTCGGTTCCACACCACTCTCTCGGCCCCGAGCGCATCGCCTACACCTGAGAGCACATCGGCGGGGTCGCCCCACCCGATCAACAGATCGCCACCCCGCTCGCGGTATTCGTCGCGAAGTGATGCGAGCGCGTCCAGCATGTAAGCTACCCGAGGGGGACCCGCGTGATCCAGGACATCCTGGTCGAACACGAACACCGGCGCGACTGTTCCGCGGTCGGCCGCGTGAGCCAGCCCGCGATTGTCACTGATTCGCAGGTCCTGTCGGTGCCAGAATAACTCCATATATCATTTCCATTCGCCTGCTACCTCAAGGTACTGCCGACTCCCTTGACTGGCAAAACCCCTGTCCACACGCTGTCTGTGGCCGACCGTGCAGTTCGAAGATGGCTTATGACGGGTCTCGAAGCCTTGGCGAACAGACAGGCGATTCAGTTGGTCGCGGTTTTAAACTATCCCCGGCGAAACGAACCGATATGACCCCGCTTGAAGCCGTCAGTCCAGAACCGCTTCCCGTTGCCGAAACCGCCGGAGTAGTGTTGATATTGAGTCTTGCTGTCACGGTCGGGTGGCTGATGTACCTGTATCGGTGAGAAACTGCGAAGTTCGCCGGCAGCCAACGTCGTGAGCGGTCTCTTCTGTACTGTGTCCGCTCCTCGCGCCTCGTCCTGAACTTTCCCGTTGTCACTGTGAAACAGATCCCACACGGATCACTCAACTGTGAACCGTCTCAACGCGGCGGCGCAGCCACTCGCGGGCCTCATCGGCGGTGTCCTGTTTGTCGGCAGTGATCTTCACGCGAAGCGTCTCGCCCGGATACGAGCCAACAGTCACGTCAAACTGCTGGCGCAGGTCCGCGAATCGATCTAATAACTGACTTTCCGGTTCGTCTACGTCAAGTTCGGCAGAGTGCTGTTGCGTCCCAGAAAACTCCTCTGCGACACGATTGAACATCGCCTCCATCTCGGCTGGAACGCCAGGAAAGACGTAGACGCCCTCAACGACCGCACCAGGGGCCACACCTACTTCATTCGGGAGCATCCGGGCCTGTGCCGGGATCTGAGTTGTTCCTGGGTCCAAGTCCTCTGCCGCGTAGTCGCGGTGCTCTGCCAGCCACGACGCCGCTGCCTCGTTGTGCGTGAGATCTTGGCCCACGGCCGCAGCAACACCTTCCATCGTCACGTCATCGTGCGTGGGACCAAGTCCCCCTGTGACAACCACAGCGTCGTAAACGGCACGATACTCGTTAACTACCCGAGCAATCTCGGCTACCTCGTCCGGGATCGTCGTGATACGCTGCACTCGCACCCCCCGTTCGTTGAGTGAACCGCACAGCCACGTTGCGTTCGTGTTCGCTATGTCTCCACACAGGAGTTCTTCTCCAACCGTGATGAGCGCCGCGTCCATACCGGCTTCTCGGCTGTCAAACCAGTATATGTTTCCCATCTACAACTCTCTCGATAGCCCTCAGGGCTGACATCTTGACTCTCGGTTATCGTCCGTCGTCACGACCGGAGTCTGGCTCACGCCGAGGTCGGGATCGATAGTGTCGTTATCCACAAGTGACTGGCGACCCCGATTGCAGTGACGAGTGCGCGGGTAACGGTGCCGCCCGATTCCACTGAACGGCGGTCACGACGTGAACCCAGCCCGGGGGCAAGCCCCGAGGTAACCGTCTTGTGAGTCGTACAAACACAGTTTTCCGGCGAATGTGACTGTCTCACTGGACTCGAGCGCGAAGATATCGCTATCAAACCCGCATAGCAACTGAACAGTCGATAGTAAAGCCTCGCGGCCTCAGAGACAAGGTAGTCAGGAGCCGGGTGGAGAGTCGTCGTCGGGCTCATCGGCCTCGACGTCAAGTCCCATCTCCTGTCGCTGCCGTTTGAGCCGGTCCAGTCGGCGTTTGTAGTAGACAGCCCCACCGATACCGATTGCCGTAGCGACTGTCATGACGACTGCAAACACGGACAGGTCCCGTTCGAGATAAAACTGCACAAGAATCGTGTCACTCGACACGTCATCCCAACTAATGTGTTGTCTCCCGTTTTCGATTTCAGTCTCGTAGCCGCGGGGAGCGACGTTACCGAACAGCCAGAAGTCGACCTGTCGGTCGGGAGGTAACACTATTTCGTGAGAGCCCTCGACGTACACTGGCAGCGAGAGTCGCTTCGGGATACTATTCGCGTGAATTCCGATCCGACCGCCTTGGAACTGCTCGCCGAACCGGACGAACACCTCGTCGGGAGTCTGCTCGATCTCGCCGCCTCGGGCGCGAAACTCAGAACCCGATAGAACGGTCCCGTTAGGGTACTGATACCGAAACGCGCTGATAGACGTTGGCTCTTCTAACCCGCGGAAACTCGTCCGGTACAGACGGAGTTCCTCGACACCAGTGACGTTGTACGTGGCAGTGAACGTCGCGTCTGAGGAAACGTCGATATACACATCCGCGTCGGCGTCCCATTGGTACGCTACTGGCGGTTCTTGATCGAGCGTTTCGGCGGTGATTTCGCCGCCGCCAGTCGCGTAATCGAGACATCCTGCCCCCGAGACCGCCGCAATCACCAACAACACACCCAGTGCAAGTCGACGATTCATCCTAGACCACACAACGCATTTGCGCCGGGAGATAGCTCCCGATGGCGGCCAGTAGCCCTGGCGGATCTGTTCCCTCGCGACACACGATGCTCTGCTCGAGAAGTCCGAGTCGCTCGACAGTGACAATATCAGAGGCGTGGCCCGCCCGATTGACGGTGGCCCGGACTTCACCACGAGTGGCTGAGTTGACATTAACTCGGCCAGCGCCGCGCTGCCATTCGTACAGTCTGTCGCGTTCAGCCTCAGTCAATTCCGGTGTGTTTCCGGGTTGAAACTGCATCGGCAAGTGCTGGACAAGCCCGAACCGCTCGACAATCTGGTCTGGTGTGCCCGGTCCTAGTCCTAGCTCTTCTGCAGGAAGTCTGATCTGATCCCCGCTGTCGAAGACGAACCCATCATCGTCCCACGATTCAAGCGTTCCAACGGTGTGATCTGGGTGGCCTGCGGACGCAATAGTGCCCCACTCTTCGCGGAGCAGATTCGCCGAGACGGTCTCGTCTGGGCCGGACAGGTCAACCTCAACGAAGTCGTCGTCACGAACCGATACGTCAGCGTCTACGTCCAGTTCACCGACCGTGTTATTGACGAGCGAGTTCATCCCATCCATGGCCCGTCCGCGGGCGTCACCCGCGACGTAGCATTTGGTTGCCAGTGTGACCATCAGCCAGTGACGTCAACGTTGAGTTCGTCACGGATTTGATCGAGTCGAGTATCCATCGCTGCCCGTAGTCGTTCATTATCCATTGCTTCGAGCGGGGAACTACATTCTGGACATTCGAAGCCGAAGTCCATCGCCTCACCAAACTCGAATCGCAGCGAACACACCTCACACAAATAGAACTCGTGGTCGCGTTCGTAGGCTTCTCGATCTTCGAGCGCGTCCAACAGACGATACATCTCTTCTTCGAGATTTGTTGGAATATTGTCGTAATGGAAGGTCCACAGATACGTCAGCCAGCCCGAATCCTCGTCTCGGACCCGCCGATACGACGCCAGATCGTTTTCGTACAGGATGAACAGTGCTCGACGCACGTCGTTCAATTCCAGCCCAAGATCCTCGGCGAGTTCTTCGTCCGTCACTTCTCCGTCTGGTGGCGCTGCCGCGACCGGCATTCCGGTCGGCCCCACCAATTCGTGAAGATACTTCTGGATCACGGGGTCGTTCAAGAGGTCCTCAAAAGCCATTATATCAATTAGGGACTGGAACTCGTTTAAATATTGGGAACCACCGACCCGCCGGGGAGTCGGGTACGAAGCCAGGCGGCCCCAGCAAACACTGCCGCACCCCTGAGTGGAGACTCTCGTCACTGTGTGATCGGGTCTTGGCGAGCCTCTGGACGACTGCCTTTCCGAGCGGCCGTACCTGAAGAACTGCTCGGTCCGCCGTGTGAACACGCCGGTCTCAGTTGCCGGCCGCACCAACGGCAGTATTGACATCAGTACCTGAACTATCACCGGGACCCGGTCGTGAACTGCCTCGGGGTCAAGCACCGAGGTACTCGCACTGTTAGTTTTCAGAGTTGGGACCGCGTCCAGGTTGGGGCCCAGATTCGGGAGGACTCGAGTGTTCGGGATCAGTGGTGGCAGGTGACTCTGCGGGGTCGACTACCCGTTTTCCGGTCGCGGTCGGGACTACTTTCCGGTCGGCGCGCTCCCACGTTTGGTCGAGTTCGGCGCCGCCAAACAGATGATCGAGGAACACGGCGAGTCCAGCGACTTCCGAGTGAGGCTGATTCGTGACACCGACGTTGTAGTCGGCTGCTTCGTACATCTCGAACGGTACCTTCTCTCCCCCGACGATGACCAGCACCGACTCTCCGGCCGTGGCACGGTCACAGATCTCCGTTTCTACGTCCGCAACTCCGAGTCCGTACATTGTGAGATGGACTACGATGCCATCCCAGTTTTCGGCGAGTCTGCGCTGGTCACTGCACAACTCCGCCGAAAACGGCCCGCCGAATCGATCAGTCACCTCTTCGACGGTATCGGCGGCATTCCCGGCGTTATCAGGGAAAATAACCCGATCGGCCGCCCAGTGCCCTGGCAGTGAGCCCGACGTGAGTGGTCATCCGGTCGTCACGGCCGGGTCTGTGCCCGTATCTGAGAACCGTGACTTCGGTGTCGTCCATATTGTAGTGTGATGTGGCCGCGTTACGGGTCTTTCGGAGCACACTCGGCGTTCCCACTCTCGACAGCCGGGTCTTCACTATCTATAGTGGGTGAGCAGAGTGATTTTTCCACGTGCAGCGGTGCAGATAATACACGATGACAGCTATTGAGACAGGGACAGTGACCCCAGGTCACAGGCTGGCGGAATCGGTGGTCCTCGTCACCGGCGCGACGGCCGGAATCGGCCGGGAGACAGCTCTCGCTCTCGGGCGACTCGGCGCTCACGTCATCGTCCACGGACGTGACCAGCAGCGCGGGCCTGCAGTCGTGTCTGCCCTAGAGTCTACACCCGGGGGTGGATCGTTCATGCCTGCTGATTTTGCAACGCAGAAAGGAGTGACTGGATTCGCCGACCGTGTCCAGGCAGAATACGATGGTCTCGACGCCCTCGTGAACAATGCTGGTGGCTGGTTCACCGACGGCCGATTGACCGATGACGGGCTCGAATACACTTTCGCGGTCAATCACCTGGCTCCGTTCAGGCTCACGCACGAACTGCTCCCACTACTGGCAACCCGCCAGGGCCGTGTCGTGACGGTGGCTTCAGACGTGCACAGACAGGGCACGATTGACTTCGAGAAGACCCGGACGATCAGCGATTACAATAGTTGGCAGGCCTACTGCCGTTCCAAGCTAGCGAACATCTTGTTCACGCGCGAGTTAGCCAGACGACTCGAGATATCCGATACTACCGTCACTGCGAATTCGCTCCACCCCGGTATCGTTCCCGGCAGCGGGTTCTTCAGAAACGCACCCCTCCCCGTCCGACTACTCACCCGAGTCGCACAACTCCTCCCAGATACGATGGTCAGTGAGGTCGTGGATACTCCGGCAGAAGCGGCCGCAACACCGGTGTATCTGGTCGCGACTCAGGCCGGCAACACACACACCGGCCAGTACTTTGTCGACCAGAGTCCGACCGAGCCCTCTGCAGAGGCGACCGAGACCAGGCTGGCCAGGCGTCTGTGGACCCGGAGCGCTGAGTTGGCTGGAATCGCCCCTGATTACGGTCTGGATCCCGTTCCGGCGGATACCACTGACAGCCACGTCACTGTCCATCGCAGCAATGGCCAGACAGCCTCATCAGACGCGGGCAAATATCAAGAGTAAGTAGTCCACAGGCCATCTCGGTCAGACCCCTCGAAGAGTCGGTGGTATGGGCAGACAGCAGTGAGAACATCACGATGTTCAGACCCTCTCGTGACCCGGTTTCGGTATCGTCTCTCCGTGACCCCCACGGTGGAAGCAGTCAGTGGGTTCTCAAACCTGTATGGGTGTCGCTGAGGTGTCCCGGTATCGTCTTGAGCACTCCCTGAAAGGTTACTGTCTGGACCGGTCATGACCAACTCAAAAAAACTCCAGTGACCGTAACACAGCGACAACACCAGGTCAGACTCCGATATCTTCTCGAACCGTGACACACTTCCTCACTCGTCTCAAAAGAACAACTAATGGATCTCAGTAACGCTCGGGTGGTGATCACCGGTGGAGCCGGATTGATTGGGTCACATTTGGCCACGTCACTGGCGGGCGACGTGTCTCACGTCAGGGTGGCAGACGATCTTTCCAAGGGTGACCGCGAGCGAGTACCCGACACGGCAGAGTTCGTCAAAGCCGACGTGACGGACCGAGACGACGTGTCAGAGGTTATTACGCCAGATATCGATATCGTCTTTCACCTCGCAGCCTTGACCGACACTAACTTTGACGACGACCGGCGATTATTTGAAGAAAATACTGGGATGACCCACACACTGCTCGAGCGAATGCGAGATGTCGACGTCACGCAGTTGGCCTTCACTTCGTCGTCGACAGTGTACGGAGAGGCACCTATGCCCACGCCCGAAGATCATGCCCCACTGGAGCCGATTTCGGTGTACGGCGCGTCGAAACTGGCGGACGAGGGCCTGTTGTCCACGTATGCGCACTCGTACGGGTTCACGATTCGGACATTCCGCTTTGCGAATATCGTCGGCCCACACCAGCGAGGAAACGTTATTCCAGACTTCATCGAGAAACTCCAAGCAGACCCCACTACCCTGGAAATCCTCGGCGACGGACGGCAGGAGAAATCGTATATGCACGTCACAGACTGCGTCGATGCGATTCGCCACGTAATCGAACAGGCCAGCGGAGACTACGCGACGTATAATCTCGGGACCAGCTCTACGACATCAGTCACTGACATTGCCGATATCGTGGCCGACGAAATAGGCGTAACCCCGAGTTACGCATTCACCGGGGGCGACCGTGGCTGGACCGGTGACGTGCCAAAGATGCGGCTGTCTATCGCCAAGCTATCACAGCTCGGGTGGGAGCCTTCGTTGTCGTCGGACGAGTCGGTCCAGCGTGCGGCAACGGATCTCGTCGACGAGATCGCACCGGAGTTCAACGGGTAGTGAACCCGATTACCGGGCGTTGCTATCAGGTCCCGGTCAGATGCGGCAGTGGTCTTAGGCAATGATGGTCAGTGACTCGCGTGTGCGGCCGTCTCAAATCGAGACCGTCATTTCAGCGCTTTCGTCGTGATTGATAGCGACGAGCGTCCCGCGGACTTGATACTCGCCTGGGTCGGGGTCTTCCCAGACCGCCTCGAATGACATCGACTCACCAGGGCGCAGCGTCGCGTCGTCCAGCGCCTGGGTGAACATTCGCCCCTCGCTCCACCGCCACACCTCGTCACCGTCGTCAAGTGCGACGAAGTCTGCCTTCCGACTGCTACTGAATGTGATCTCGACCTGTTCGGTACCCTCGTTAGCGATTTCCAAGGTCAGCTCTAGAGACGACTTCCCGGGCGTCACAGACAGTGTCGCAGCGAGCATGTGTCATACACGGGCAGCGTAGTCTTAAGTCCCGGTGAAAATCCGGGCCGCGTCACCACTAAAACCCCGCTTAGTGGGGTTGACGCGAACGACAGCGGCCCATCGTGCACAGCGGTCCCCGGCGTTGGGCAGGGAAACAGTGTGGGTCGCCACGCGAGGACTCTTTGTGAGAGACCGGCCGCAACGCCGTGAGCTGACAGCTCTCACGTCCTCAGAGTGCCAAGCCGCTCTATTAGCCCAGGGCAATATCTACTGGTCCGAGACGGATTTGAGTGGGATTGTCTGAACGTGATTCCAACAGGACTGTCCGAGCAGGATTCGACCAGGATTTAATTACGCGCCTCAGGCCAGCGAAAACGTCGTGGCTCAAGTTGCACAATTGAATTTCCAACAATTGCTAATAGCTAGCCAATGTAGGGACAATTGTGCAAGTCGTCGGGTACGATCAGTCGGTGCCAGCGCTGCTGGTCAGTGACGACGACGGTCTTGATCGGGTTGAGCTCACGACCGGTCAGGAACTCTCGTACTCGCTTGGCGACCGCCACTGCGCGGGGACTATCCACGAAGGGCAGCATCTGGCCTGCGGAGCCACCAAGGCACCGCACTGCCAGGATCACTCTCATGTCTGGGTCTGTGCTCGCTGCACTGGAGAGTGTTTGAAAGACGAGATGGACTGTTATGATACACACGCCGTGTATCTGGCAGCATTCGCTCCGGACGTATTCAAAGTGGGCGTGACTCGGGCCGAACGACTGGAAACACGGCTCCGAGAACAGGGGGCAGATAGAGGGGCGCACATTCGAACCGCTTCTAACGGCCGAATCGCCCGCGAAATTGAAGCAGGGCTGGCCGCCGAGATTCCCGATCGTGTGCGGGTGCCGACCAAACGGGAAGGGCTCCACCGCTCCGTCGATGAGGGCGCGTGGAACCAACTGCTGGAAGAGTTCGACGTTATCGATCGATACCAGTTTTCTCACGGGTTAGACCTCGCTGATCAACCTATGGACGAGGTACTGGCCGCTGGGACTGTCCAGGGGACACAAGGCCGGCTTCTCGTCCTCGACAAGAACAAGTCGTCGTATGCTATCGATATGCGGGAGTTAGTTGGATTCGAACTCCAGTCTGGTTCGCACTCGCGGAATTTGCAGTCGAGTTTGGGTTCATTCTGATTCGCTCACGAGCCACATCCGTGTTTTCGATTCGCACATTTTGCCTCGCCACTGATGGCTGCGGACTTCGAGATGACTTGCTGGTTCAGCAATTACAGTGGTTCAAGACGAAAGCCCACATCATGGCTTCAGTCGTGGGATGAAGCCGACACCGAAGAATCACAACGGTATCACTGTCCGCTGTTATCCGAGAGATTCAGATACAAAGAGTCCTTGTTTTGGGATAGACATGCGACATGCTGCTGCGGGGAACCCGCTCACGCTCGAGACGGCCACGAGTGGGTCTCAGCTACTCACACACCACCACAGCCCACCCAGCAGTAGTTGGCATGTCACTCCTCAGAACTCTCCACGAGTGGTTGCAACGGAGAGGAGAGATGGGCTGATGGCCCAGCCTGCCCTGCTGCTCACGTGGCTGGACGCCCGTGAGGTGAGTGCCACGCTCACGCTCACGCTCACGCTCTCTGCGAGAGCGGGCAACAGTGAGCGGATACGCAAGAATCCCACACCCTCGTTCGAGGGCCGCAACTGCCTCAGCGAACCCGCACGGTCACAGCCGCAGTCATCAGGAGTGCTGGATAACTGACGGAGGAATCGAATCCCACCCCTGAAGGGGTGGGAGGAGGTCAAGCGCGGTTTCGGTCGCCATTTGAACGAGTGCCAAGGTCTCGATTGGAACGGCCAACAGTGCGCGCTGTATGAACGACTCCATAGCCTGGCCGCTGAGTCCGCCCGAAATTGTCCCAGGTGTCAACTAACTGTGAGTGTGAGTGAGAAAATACTGCTCGGCCTCTGTAGGTTGAGCGGTGAGGTACTCAATCCGCTCTCAAATCGTGACGGGGGCCTTCTCAGCCGACAGTCAGATTCTGGTCGGCACCAATCTCGGGAAAGATGCGAACAATCTCGTAGGTCAAGTCAGAACACTCGGCGTGAGTATCCAGATCGGGCGAGACTCTGAGGGCCGACATCTGGAGGTCGCACGGACGATTGAGGCGGATGCTGCCGCAGTCTGGGAGGCATTTGTCGACGTTCGAGAGTGGCCCGAGTGGGGCCCGTCAGTCACAGCAGTCGAGTGCCAGCATCGCTATATCCAGGACGGATCGACGGGTCGTGTCTGCGTATTCGGTATTTGGTTCCCCTTCGAGATCGACTCTTTCAGCGAGTCAGAGCCCCGACGGTGGAGTTGGCAGATTAGAGGATTTTCAGCCACAGGCCACCGCGTCGAACAGTTCAAAGGGTCACGAAGTCGGGCAGTCTTCGAGATCCCACTATACGCTGTCTGGTACACGCCAGTGTGTCAGATTGCGCTGAGTCGAATCGAACGCATCGCGACCACCTGAGAGAGCAGGCCATCATATGGCTGGTATGGGTCTGTATCTTAATCCTGTCAGTCGTCTGCTGCTTCTTCAAGCGCTTCTTCCCAACTCCCAAACATCTCTATGATTACTGACGATGGTGGCTCGTCTTCTGCTCTGTGTTTGTCGTATTCTCTTGGTGTTAGTTCTCGCACATTCCCATCTCCACACATGCAGACACAGTCGTGTTCTTTTTCTCTACATTCTCTGCGTGTCTCACATTCACATTCTGGACAGTCGTCGTCACTACAATCAATTCGAACTTTTCCTACCATTGTATTCTGTCATTTGTAGTTATATCTGCTAACTTTTGTCAATGTCGAAGAATATCGCCCGATACTATCGTATAAAAATTGTACGATACGATGAATACGACACTATTGCACCTCTACAAAAATAGTATCACTCAATTGCATGGCTCGCTATGTATCAGCAGAGCACATGTACGTCGGACATCAAGACAAGCCGTGTTGTCTCTGCGGCGCCCAAGAGACGACGACACTGATCGAAGTCCCGCCACGGACGATCAGACTGATGAAAAACAGCGGCTCAATTGCCTGGCAAGACGTCGTAGGGCCCGTGAAACTCCAGTTCTGCGCCGATGACTGGGAAACCGTCCGGGGGTTGGTTTTGGAGATGGATATGTCCCCGCTGTCTCGGTGTAACGCCGCTCACGCGTCGTTAGATCTGAAAGAAGATCATGAGGCCTTGCTTAGCGCAACTCGTGAACAGCCCGACCAGACCGAGCTAGAAGAGCGGTTGACGGAGTCTGCACGGGCGACGCTCGCAGATATCGACGAGCCCAATACAGAAGATCGAGACGTAGTCGAAGCTCGTATCCTCACACTCGCGTTGACGACATTGGGTGTGATTGACCCGTCTTCTCCACCGTGACTGTCGGAACAGAATCCTCGTCGGTCGTGTGAGTGTCGATCGTACACGACAGGAGACGACATGTGCAGAACGTCACTGATGCCGGTCCAGCCGAGAACCGACGGACGAGGTCACGACGAACACCGCTCAATCTACTCCGCTGGGTCCGTGTGGCATTCGCTACATAAGCTCCTGACAGGGTAGGTTTGGTGACATCGCTATCGGTGGATTTCGAAGCCGGTGAGCCCGCTCGGGTCCTCGTAAGTGACCTGCACCCCGTCGACATCGGCTGCGGGACTCCCCTCGTGACACCACTTCACGATTGACTCAACATCGGCTTTTGTGCCCTCGAAGACGGCCTCAACCCGGCCGTCGTCTAAATTCTGCACCCACCCATCGATGCCGATACTCCGGGCCTGCTCTCGCGTAGTTGATCTGAAATACACGCCCTGAACGCGACCACTAACGTGGACGTGAGCTCGAGTCCGATCTGGCATGTAGAGATATGAGTATCACGACCGCGAAAATCCACCGCCTAGTTTCACCGCCTCGCCTGACGCGCGGTGTGTGACACAAGTTGGTCAGCACACACTCCACGCACTCTCGTCCTGTTTGGTAACGACCCAGTCAGAGACAAGAGTCAGTCGATAGAAGAGACCACCGTTGCCGTCGATATCAAAGCCAGATCCGGGCGAGTAACAGGTACTCCCTGGTGGTGATATCGAAACCCTACACTGGTCGTTCGCTGACGAATAGCTCCGTTCGCGCGCTATCTCACCGACCACTCGGCTCCGGTGGCGTTGGCTCGTGGGGGCCGGTGATGGGCCTCGATAACCCGTGGCTCGGACATAGAGCCGCGAGGAGACACCCATCAAATAAGGGAGCGACAGGCAACTGACCGGCCAGACTGTGGACTAAGCCAATCAATCACCTTCTCACTGTGTTTCGGGAATCGACGGCTACAAAGCCGATGCTATCTCATCAGACGGCATGGAGCTGTTCGGCACAGCGGGCATCCGGGGTGACGTCACCGAGAGCGTGACTCCCTCTCTCGCGTTGTCGGTCGGACGAGCCGTCGGCACGATCGCGGACGAACTCGTCCTCGGACGCGATGGCCGAGTCACAGGGCCGGCTCTGGTCGCAGCGCTCGAGGCTGGGGCTACCTCTGCCGGTGCTGACGTGACCCGGGTCGGCCGACTCCCCACGCCTGCGCTCGCGTTCGCATCCCGTGGTTGTCACGGAATCATGGTGACTGCCTCACACAACCCACCAGCAGATAACGGACTCAAGCTGTTCGACGATGGAGAAGAGTTCGACCGTGATGCAGAATTGGCCGTCGCTGAGGCCGTCGAAAATGGAACAGAACCGACGGGCTGGGCTGATTGGACTCAGCCAGCGTCGGCGTCGCCGACGGATGCGTACCGTCGTGAAGTCGGTGAATACGCCACACGATTCGGCGCTGTGCCGGACGATCTTCGGATCGCGGTCGACTGCGGCAACGGGGTCGCAGCCGGGTCCACCCCGGCGGTCCTGCGCGAGCTCGGCGCAGACATCGTCACTCTCAATGCAAACGTCGATGGTCGCTTCCCTGGCCGGCAGAGTAAGCCCACACCAGAGTCACTAGAGGATCTCCGGCGATTCGTCGCTACTGTGAATGGCTATCCGAATCCATTCGATTCCGACCTGGCCGAGCAGCCTGTCACTGGCGGTGACCCGCCCCGTGAGGTCTCCGACTCAGAGGGGACGGACCAGCGGGACGGCATCGACTTTGGTGTTGGCCACGACGGTGATGCAGATCGGATCGTGATTGTGGATGACCGAGGAGAGATCGTCCACGAGGACACAGTCCTCGCGATACTCGCCGAAGAGTACGTTTCTCAGAGCAGTCTACAGGACCCAGTGGTCGTCACCACGCCGAACGCGTCAGGTCGGATTGATACCCGTGTGACCGAAGCTGGGGGCCGAGTCGAGCGGGTCCGGCTGGGCGCGCTCCACGAGGGGATCGGCCGTGTCGAGGAGTTGGCCGAGACGGGAGACGGGACGCAGGTTGTATTCGCGGCCGAGCCCTGGAAACACGTCCACCCAGAGCTGGGTCGGTGGATCGACGGTATCGCTTCCGCAGCGGTGCTCGCGCGACTGATTGCCGACGGTGGTTTGGACTCGCTGCGTGACCCGATCGACGAGCGGCCCTACCGAAAAGTGAGTGTCGCCTGTCCTGACCCAGCAAAGCAACCGGCGATGAACGGGTTACGTCGCCGCCTCCCGGAAGCATTCCCCGACGCTGGAGTCGAAACAGAATACGGCATTCGGCTCTCGTTCGACGATGGGTCGTGGGCACTCGTGCGCCCGAGCGGGACCGAAGCGTATCTGCGATTGTACGCTGAAAGCAAGACTGTCGACCAACTGGTGGCGTCGATCGAAGATCACATTACGACTACCATCTCCGAAATCTAGCGTCGCACCAATATCTTGGCTACTGCTGAGAGACTGGATGAGTGAACTGGGAAGCCTCGGGGTCAAGCCCCGAGGCAGTCGCCTCGACCGCCTATACAGTATGAACGTCAGATTACAGCGGTAGCGAGGCGAAAGCCCACGGCTGAAGCCGTGGGATGAAGCCGACACTTCTGACGCCCCCCATGTATTGTCTCTTGAGACAGGAGTGTTATTATTATCCAGTACTTATTTCGTCACCTCCCGAGGCGGTTCAGCCGCCCAGTGGAACCGGATAATATCGGGGATTCGGCTCCCGCTCCGTCTGAAGGAATCCCCTGTGGACCGCTGGTGTGGATTTCAGACAAGACGGGAACTCCGAATCCCCATGCCATGCCGGGGAGAGAAGTAACGGCGGTTTGGCCCCGCCAGGAGGTCGGTCATATCGACTGATCTGCAACCCTGCAACTCCCACCCAAGCGGTGCGGTGCCGTGGGAATCCCACGACTTCAGTCGTGGGAGGAGGTCAAACCGCAGCACATGCACCGGCCGATGAGCTGGACCTGTGACGGCTGACTCAGGCAGATTTGCCCGACGGCGACGGGAGCAGCAGATCCTGGAACTCGTCTCTGTCTTGGGCGTTGATGATGATCTTCACTTCGTCAGTGACTGGCACTCCGACACACGAGAGCCGTGCGTTCGTCTCTCGTACCTGTCGTTCCGAGAGAATCGACTGGCCGGGCATCGCCACGTCTCCATCCAACACTAACACAGCGCAGTTGGCACACGCGCCACCTCGACAGGCGTACGGCCAAGAACGACCACCACGCTCGGCGGCTTCGAGAACGGTCTCCTCGGGATTCGCCTGAAACTTTCCGTGGTCAGCAAGATCGAGGTTGGCGTCGTCCGCCTTCGCAAAAAGGTCGTCATCGTCGACCGACCAGCCATTCTCTGTCACGGCGTCGTGGCTCAGATAGTGGACAGTCGAGGGGGTTCGTGAGAGGAGTGGGCCCGGAGCCTGTGATGCGTACCGCGAGATGACGCTGGCCGCCTCCGATACCGGGGACGTACCCAGCGACGCAAACCAATCAATAACGGTGTCGACGGAGAGATTCGACGCGGCGGCAATATCGTTAAAATCCACTCCTTCGAGTCTAGCGATCGCGACTGGTGTTTGCTCAGAATCGACGTCCTCGATGGTGCGTTCGACTGCGTCAGTCTCGAGCCCGTACCGATCCGCGAGCTCGGTCGTCGACACCCCGTGGTCGTACGCGATCGCCAGCATCAGCGCCCGTGTCGTGCTCGTTTCCGACGCGTAATCGAGCCATACGCGCAGCCGGTTGGCGTTGGCGATTGTGAGTCCTGACATAATCTGAGTTCAGTATACCGGTCTTTTCCGTGCGGGTTCTAAACAATTTCTCTATCCAACTCGCTGTCGGCAGCGATTTTCTCCGAGAAGAACCCGAGTGGCTGGCACGCTGGTGAACGATTCGCCTACTGATCACGGAATCGTGGGCTGACGCGTCCGCTTCTCGGCTCCAATGCGCCTGTAATTTTCATCACATGTAAACAGTTTTGAGATGGGAGGTCCCAATACTCATACATGAGCAGTCACGAGTACGATATCGTGGTGGCCGGAGCGGGCACGGCCGGTTGTTATGCCGCAGCGACGGCTGCGGATGAGGGGTTGGATGTCTGCGTTGTCGAGCGGAAAGACGAGCAGGAGGCGGGCCATATTGCGTGTGGAGACGCGCTGAAGGGAGCTGATTCGTTCCCCGAGGCCATCCCGAAATCTCAGCTGGAGCCGTCGATAACAAACACTGGTGTCGATCACGGCAGATTCGAAATCCCACAAGAGGATACGGTCCTCGAGATTCCCGTCCCCGGGGAGTTAGCCGTGATCGACCGCTGGGAGTTCGGTCGCCGACTCATCACCGGTGCCCGAGAGGCAGGCGCCACCTTCCACTTCGACACGGTAATCAAGTCTGTCGAGCAAAACGCCGACGGGCAGGTGACCGGCTTGACGGCTGTCCACGACAATAGCGCGGTCTCGTACGAGGCAGAGATGGTTATGGACGCAGCCGGCGCGCTCTCGATCCTGCAGGAGGATGTCGATCTCGGCGAGTCGTCGTTCGACACGAACGTCACCTACTCGCAGTTTTGCTCTGCGTACAGAGAGGTGATTGAGGTCGAAGAGCCAGTCTCCTGGGACGACGCTCTTGTATTCAAGGCCACGGACCGGGCGGCGGGGTACCTGTGGTATTTCCCCCGGACGGAAACCCGTATCAACGCCGGACTGGGCTTCCAGATGAACGAAGAGCCAATGCAGTTGGTAGACGTGCTCGCCCGAGATCTGGAGTCTCGCGCCGAGTTTCGCAACGCAGAGGTGAAAGACAAACTCGGCGGGTCGCTCCCGACGCGACGACCGTACGATTCGGCCGTGGCACCGGGATTCATCGCAGTCGGGGACGCCGCCGGGCACGTGAATCCGACCACAGGCGGTGGAATCGCCGGCGCGGCATACGCGGCTACGTACGCTGCAGAGGCGGCCGTCGAAGCCATTTCCAGCGGCGACGCCAGCGAGCACAGTATGTGGGAGTACAATCAACAGGTAATGGATCACTTCGGCGCCAGATACGCCGCCCTCGACGTGTACAATATCCTCTCGACGGCCATAGAGGTCGAAGATCTGATGGGATTGTTGGCCGCGCTTCCGGGTGAGAAACTCGCTGAGGCCCTGTATGAGGGATCAACGTCAGTCGGGCTCAGACTCGCGGTCAAAAGTGCAATCAAAAGCTTCGGTCACTGGTCGACAATCAAGCAGTTGTACGACACCAAACGGTTGGCCGACGAATTGCTCGACCAGTACGAGTCGTACCCGGACTCGCCGGCGGGGATGGACGAGTGGAGCCGGCAGCGCGATAGCATCCTTGACCGTGTGTACGAGTCGACGGGTGCTGAGCCGAAGTACTGAATCCGCGCAGTCACACTGGCCGTACCAACAGCTCGAGGGTGACCTAGCTTAGTGAAGCGGGCCAGATATCCGCCGGGAGCGCTACGGCCGTTCGGTCGCGATTTTGAGGATTGATTCTGAGAGAACCTCGATTCCCGGCAGAAGATCTGATTCGTCGACGTCGAACGTGCTCGTATGATGGCCACCGGGATGATCCGTGCCGACACCAACGTATGTCGCGAATCCGCCGTTCTGTTGCACGTGACGCATCAGGAACGTGGCGTCTTCGCTGCCACCCAATTCATCTCGCTCAAGCACCGAATCAATCTCGTCGGTCTCGCGTGCCACACCTGAGACGATCGAGCCTAGTTCGGCGTCGCTCACGGCCCCGGGGGCCCCGCCGAGAATCTCCCGGTCGACAGTGACACCGTGCATATCAGCCGCTGCATCTATCACCCGCTGACATCGGTCGTGCATGTAATCTCTGAGTTCGGTCGTTTCTCCACGCACCTCTCCTTCGATAAACGACTCTTCGGGGATGATATTCGTCGCAGTCCCACCTCCGACGACGCCGGCATTCACGCGTGTGGCGCCATCGCCGTGTCTCGGGATGGCGTAGAGATTCTGGATCGCCGCGGCGGCCGCCTGGACGGTATTATCCCCTTCGTCGGGATTGCCGCCGGCGTGAGCCGAGCCACCCGAGAACTCTGCGCGAAACTGGGTGACCGCCAGGAATCCGTCGATCGCGGCGATGATCTCACCGGAGGGATGATCCAGACCGACGTGAGTTGCCAGGAGGTAGTCCACGTCGTCGAGTAATCCAGACTCAGCCATCGGCTTGCCGCCGACGATCTTCTCTTCACCAGGCTGGAAGAACAGTTTGAACGTCCCCTGAAATTCACTCTCGAGAACCTGGTCAAGCACGCCTAGCCCAATTGTCGCGTGGGCATCGTGGCCACAGGCGTGCATATACCCCTCGTGAGAGGAATCGTACCCGTCGGCTGCTGGGGCGTGTTCTTCGGCTGTGCTTTCCTGTATCGGGAGCGCGTCGATATCAACGCGAAGGCCGACAACTGGCCCTTCACCCCGTTCGACGACGGCGACACAGCCCGTGTTTCCGCCTTCTAGCTCGGCGAGCACGTCGGTGTCGGCCCCGGCTGCAGCCGCCTGGTCCTGCCAGTGTGTCAGTTCCTCCTCGTCGGGGAGGTTCCGTCGGCTCGCGTCCGCGAGAGCGTCTGCACCAACGTGCAGCGCGTCGATTGGCCGCTCTTGGACCGCCGCCACGATCCGGGCGGTCGTGTAGAATTCACACCAGGCTGGCTCCGGGTGCTGGTGAAGATCGCGTCGAAAGGCGACGTATTCGTCGGGCTGTGTTGCCATACTACTGCCTCCACGTGCTCAGTCAAAAACACGATGATACCCGGGAGTCAAGCCAGGAGTACGCGACGGGATTCACCTACCTACGCCCGTCACCGACCAGTCGAGTCTGGCCAGTTCGACATCACATCGTAACCACCGACGGTGATTCAGTCGCGAACGGGCTCAGTTTAAGAGTGGCTGAGAGACTCAGTCTTTCTGACCGAGTGGACGTTTCCTGTTCACCTCGACTTCGACGTGAACGGAATCCGGGAATCCCTGCGTGGCGAACTCACGAGCGATTTGTTCGGAGCCATGAATTTCCACGTGGCGCGAGTAGACGGTATACGCCCACGAATCGAACTGATTCCCAGGGCCGATAGAACTGTACAGGGGCACACGGTGAGTCTGCGGCGATTCAGAGTGCGGGCCCTTCCAATCGACTCCTTTCTGTCGCAAGTCCGATTTGAGATCGCCAACGACCCCCTCAAGCACGTCGCGATCTCCAGACTGAAACTCGATTTTGGTGACGAACATTGGATTAACGCTGATTCTGCCGCCGAACCACTTGAACCCGTCACAATGGCTGTGATCGGTACTTTCAGACCGGGCGCACGATCTGCCTCGCCCCGCTTGTCGCGGCACTGGGGCCCATCTCTCAGATGCCGTACCGTTCGATACGCTCTTAATCCGGCATTACATAGAGACCGGTAATGACGGTAGAGGCGACAAGTTCCGGAGCCATCCTTTTTCGCGAGACCCGTGGCGAACGGGAGTATTTGCTCCTGAAGAGCCGGCCGGGAGATTGGGAATTCCCCAAGGGCGGAGTCGAGGGCGAAGAGGAGCTCCAGCAGACGGCAATCAGAGAAGTTCAGGAGGAGGCCGGAATCGAGGATTTCCGACTTATCGACGGATTCCGCAGGGATTACGATTACATCTTCGAGGCCAAAGGGAACACGATCCACAAGACCGTGCACCTGTTCATCGCCCGGTCGTTCGA
This sequence comes from uncultured archaeon A07HR60, assembly GCA_000496235.1. Classification (GTDB taxonomy): domain Archaea; phylum Halobacteriota; class Halobacteria; order Halobacteriales; family Haloferacaceae; genus J07HR59. Next base: position 253,128 of record KI543233.1, on the reverse strand, counting down.
AGCATCCGCGGAACTCTCCCAAGAGCACCGTGATATGCAGTGGCGCGACTACGACCAGGCGATCAATACCATCACCCAGGATGGCCCCCGAGATATCCTGCGAGACGGTCACGAGTATCTCAACGAAATCCGCGAGAGTGGCGAATCCGACGAGTACATTCCCGCCTAGCGTCTCTCGTGCTAGCACAGATAGCCGATTGGTGACGGACGAGGAGCGGTCAGTTTAGACTGGCTAGAGTTACCACACTGGCCATTAGCGGATCAGTGGTTGTCAGCTACCCACCCGTTTACGGGTGGGCTTGCCGGTGGACTCCCACGTTTCGTACTCCACAAGCGGAAAGCCCCACGCCCATTTGTTTCTCAAACGGGCTTTCTCAGGCGGCTTCCAGCA
>KI543233.1:251009-252717 GCA_000496235.1 uncultured archaeon A07HR60 | reverse complement strand
GAGAGAGCTTTCACACTGTCTTCGATCCGCATGACAGCGGCTTGTGTCACTGTTGAATACAATTCAGTGAGCTCGTCCCACCAGTCTTTGAGATCAGGGAGTTGGTCACGTACCTGTCGCACCCGTTGGTTGAGCGTCCCCGCCGAATCGGGAATTTCGTTGAACTCCTTGAGTGCGTGATTATACAGTTGTCTACAGGTATCACGGTAGAAATCCAGCTGCTCGCGGTGGGTATCAGTCGGCTCCAGTTGATACCTGTAAGTGTATCTCATCTGTAATTAGTCACTCCGCTGTTCGATTTTGTCATCAAGTCGGTCACGCAGGAACGCCGAGAGATTGAGGTGGTTTTCGGCAAGCCACTCCTGTTGATCGTCCCTGATTTTCACACTTTTTTGCTGCACTGTATATATTATGTACATTCTGAGTATACATCAATGTTCGGGTGATGACGGCGGTGTATCCCCTCCCTACTGCGCTACTCGGTCGCGCTGCTCCCTGTGTTGCTCCTTGTGGAAGGGGGCTTACCGCCTATATACGCCTAGCGTCTCTCGTGCTAGCACAGATAGCCGATTGGTGACGGACGAGGAGCGGTCAGTTTAGACTGGCTAGAGTTACCACACTGGCCATTAGCGGATCAGTGGTTGTCAGCTACCCACCCGTTTACGGGTGGGCTTGCCGGTGGACTCCCAAGTTTTGTACTCCACAAGCGGAAAGCCCCACGCCCATTTGTTTGTCAAAACGGGCTTTCTCAGGCGGCTTCCAGCAGGGGAGTCAGAGGGACTCGTTCAGTATCCCCGACTTCGGGGCAGGCTGACAGACTGCCCGTCTCACCGGCCGCTTCTGGGCCTGTGAGACATATATTACGATTTTCATTGAAGTCGCATAACGATTACGCGCTTCCTCCCACGGCTCAAGCCGTGGGCTTCCGCGCTGTGACAGCTGTGATCCTGTCCGTGGGAGTGTGGCTATTCAAACAGGTTCGAGAACAGGCTCACGCATCAGAGTCTGACCGGTCTGTCCGACAACCAACCGCGCTAGGAAGCTGTCAGACCGTGTGACGTATTGTCATATATGCCGAGAGACGGCGTGACACACTCAGAAACCGCCAGATGGATACCCGGTGATAGACAGCTCAGTCTTCGGCGGCTTCAGGAGTGCCAGTGTCTGTGTCTGCCTCTGCCTCTGCCTCATCAGAGCGAGCGGCGACCAGCGCCCCGCGCGTGACACTGTAGAGTGGCTCGTCGGCGTGAGTGACACTACTGATACTGAACGGGATACCGGCGTTGTCGACGTGGTCTTCGAACAGTTGCTCGAATCCCTCGGGACTCGCCGTCCCACCGGTGACGACGATCGGAACGTCGAGATTTTCTTCGATATCCTCTTGATCGACTTCTTGCACGAGTTTCTCGATGACGTAGTCTAACAGATTTTCATAATAGATAGACAAAGCCCCTTGTACACCGCCGACATCTGTCTGGAAGTCGAGCTCGAATTCGTCCTCCTTGACCGAAGTGACTTTGTCGATCGGAGTCCCGGTAGCCTGTGCGGCCTGTTCGTCGACCCAGTCTCCCCCACGTGCGACCGAGAACTTCAACACCGGAACGGCATAGTACGAGAGACAGACGTTCGTCATCCCGGCACCGAACGAGATACCGAGCCCCGTAAAGGAGTTATCGGCAAGTTCAGAGTAGATGACCGCCATCCCCTC
>KI543233.1:249851-250989 GCA_000496235.1 uncultured archaeon A07HR60 | reverse complement strand
TCGACAGTCGTCACGAGTGAGACATACCAGTCACCAGTTGTTTCTTTTCAGGATTACCTCGTCAATATCCTCTGCATCTGGGACTGTGCGCTCTGCACGGATTCTGAACCAGCCAATCTTTTCGAGTCGAAGTCGAACAAATCGGTCGTCGCCCGTGTTATTATCCACGTTGAAGCGACTCGACTGATTGTACGACACTGAGCGGAACTCACCTGCACCTTGCCATTTCAGACGACCGACATTGTAACCGTCCTTACGGCGTTCTTTTAGCGTTTCAATGTCGCTGTGAATCTGGCTGATAGCTTGCTGTGCAGCATGTTGTGACGGGTCAGCAAATACCGTCCATCGGTTGTTCCAGTGTTTGAGTGTTTGATTCTGGTCATACTCGGATGGACGGTTGTTGTAGCCTGAGTTATAGTAGTCTCGGACAGCATGATTGCGAATCTGCCGAAGAATATCGATGTGTCGCCACGCTTCGCTCGCCACCTCATCAGGCAGATAGGCGCGAAAGCGAAGCGTATGTTTCATTGGTGCTATTCAGACTCCTCTACTTTGCGTTGTTCTTGGATTGCCTTTTGCAAGAGTCCACTTGGAGAGAGGTGTGGCTGGTCGTTGAGCCAGTCTCCATATTCTTCTGGAACTGTTACCGTGTATCGTTCTGACACATGCATAGATACGTACCAAAGCGTGATAAATGTTTTTAGTCTTAATTACGCTTCTGGAGTGTCGGCTTCAGCCTCGGGGTCAAGCCCCGAGGTAGTTGCCTTGACCGTCTATATACAGTTGTCGACAGGTATCACGGTAGAAATCCAGCTGCTCGCGGTGGGTATCAGTCGGCACCAGTTGATACCTGTAAGTGTATCTCATCTGTAATTAGTCACTACGCTGTTCGATTTTGTCATCAAGTCGGTCACGCAGGAACGCCGAGAGATTGAGGTGGTTTTCGGCAAGCCACTCCTGTTGATCGTCCCTGATTTTCACACTTTTTTGCTGCACTGTATATATTCTGTACATTCTGAGTATACATCGATGCTTGGGTGATGACGGCGGTGTATCCCCTCCCTACTGCGCTACTCGGTCGCGCTGCTCCCTGTGTTGCTCCGTGAGGAAGGGGGCTTACCGCCTATATACGCCTAAC
>KI543233.1:242584-249831 GCA_000496235.1 uncultured archaeon A07HR60 | reverse complement strand
GATAGACAGCTCAGTCTTCGGCGGCTTCAGGAGTGCCAGTGTCTGTGTCTGTGCCTGTGTCTGTGTCTGTGTCTGCCTCTGCCTCATCAGAGCGAGCGGCGACCAGCGCCCCGCGCGTGACACTGTAGAGTGGCTCGTCGGCGTGAGTGACACTACTGATACTGAACGGGATACCGGCGTTGTCGACGTGGTCTTCGAACAGTTGCTCGAATCCCTCGGGACTCGCCGTCCCACCGGTGACGACGATCGGAACGTCGAGATTTTCTTCGATATCCTCTTGATCGACTTCTTGCACGAGTTTCTCGATGACGTAGTCTAACAGATTTTCATAATAGATAGACAAAGCCCCTTGTACACCGCCGACATCTGTCTGGAAGTCGAGCTCGAATTCGTCCTCCTTGACCGAAGTGACTTTGTCGATCGGAGTCCCGGTAGCCTGTGCGGCCTGTTCGTCGACCCAGTCTCCCCCACGTGCGACCGAGAACTTCAACACCGGAACGGCATAGTACGAGAGACAGACGTTCGTCATCCCGGCACCGAACGAGATACCGAGCCCCGTAAAGGAGTTATCGGCAAGTTCAGAGTAGATGACCGCCATCCCCTCGTTGATAGGTTCGGCGTCGTAGTTGATATCCGAGAGGAACGACTCTAGCGTCTTCTGATGGTACAGTGTCGAGAGATTGCTGTCGATAGGGTCGGCTGGCGAGGAGAAATACAGTCGCTCGCCGGGGAACTTCGGTTCCCCGACGACCTGCTCGATAATGAGTTTCATCATCGGGATTGCCGACTGCTCGTCGCTGGAGAGAATCCCCTGTTGCATCGGGCGCCGGGTTTCCTTGTTGAAAATATTCGCGAAATTGAGGGCGTCGTCACCCACCACATACACTTTGTCGTCTTTTCGAATATGCAAAACATCACTCCGATTCAGCATTTGCTCTGCCATATCAGAGTATTCGATCTCGACGAATGAGTTTCGCTGCTGGACGAATACAGTCTCGTCTCCGTCTTGTTCGGAGGATAAAATATTCATCGTGCCGACATCTAATCCAGTAGCCATACCAACAACTGAGAGCGGAGTCAAATAAGATTATCTTCTGCTCGCTGCGTGATTACGGAAAGTCACGGAGGAAGCCCTGGGTTGAGCGTGGGATAAATCCGACAATCCTGTGAGAAACATCTCTCAAACGTAGTGCTGGATATCCTTCGACAGAAGAGACACATTTAATCAACTCTGTCCACACAAATCGTCTCTGGCGAAGCAGGTTGTCACTTGCACCGACACTGCTTTTCTACAGGCGTTCGAGGCGAGTGCCTCGGGGTCGTTCGGAAGACACAGTCTTGCGTGATGACGAGAGACTGCGTCTCTCGAACCACGTGACCCCGAGGGAGAAGCCGACACGGTTATTCACACGCCAGAGGTAGTGCAGATAACGACCAGAAATCAATCCTCACAGTATGGAGTTGAAGATCTCAACTCCGTCGCTGGTCGTTCGAGAGCGTGGAACTGTGGCTCCTCTCAACAGCCACCGGTGGTGGTGCGACGGGAGTGTCAACGGGTCGTGGTCGTGGTGGAGCGACCGACCGCCACGGACACGCAGTGTGTTCGGGTGTTCATTCCAGCCAATCCGTCACAGTCGGAGGGAATGACAGTTGCCTGCAGGGCGCAGTGCAACCCCACACGGTGAAGCCTCGGGGCTTGTCCCCGAGGTACTTCACGGATTGACCTCCACTTCCGTCTGATGACAGGAGGACGTGCTCATCCCTGTATCAGTCAAACAGGCGGGTGATGAGTCGGGTCAGTCGCCGTTGCTCAGGGTCCTCGTCGTCAGAATCAGTATTCTGCTGTTGTCTGAGTTCGGTGAGTGCTGCCGCCTGGTCATCAACACCCGACCCAGAGGTTTCGGCGGCGGATTCGCCACCCTTGAGCTGTCTGAGTCCCTCAACCTGGTCGTCGACACCACGAGGATCGACCGTGCGCTCGGCCGCGACGTCAATACTCCCGGAGACGTCGTCGGCAAAATCCTCGGTGAATTCGAGTCTGTGATGATCTTCTTTCTCGACGCCACCCCACGTCAGTTCCACGTCAGCCATCGCGTCGTCGATGTCGGCTTCCACCTCACTCGAGGGTGATCGGTTGTCCTTGTTTGATTCCCCCGACGGGTCCTCGCGAATTGTTGTCTGCGCCTGTTCCACCCGGTGGCCCACGAGCGCACTCCCGGTAGCCGCGGTCACAACTGAAAGTCCGGCGGCGTATATGCCCACGACAGCAAGCGTATTCTGCGGGCCGAACTCGAACCACTGTGCGGGGTACGAGAGCAAGAAAACGACGGTTGCGACCCCGACCACGACGATGCCACCTGTTGCCGCGATGGTCATTCGGGGCCTGACGGGCAGCAACACCACCACCCCGAGAAGTGCCAGTGGCGCTGACACCATCCCAAGGACGTACGCCGGCTGGGCGATAGCAAAGTAACCTGGCTCTCGAAGGCCGTACTGGAGCACGCTCCCGAGGAACAGCGCGAGCCCCAACAGAGCACATGTGACCCCGGCAAAGAACAGTCCGAACCCGAGGTACACCTCGGTCTGTGATTCGGGGTCTCCAATGTATTGCTCGTACACGCTGAACAGCACGTTATCGGGGAGGTCAGACTCCGAGTCTAGACTCGGATCTGACCCTAGATCCGGAGCGTGACCAGAATCTCCCTCAGTGTGAGAGTCCGTCATTACAAACCTGTATCAGACGGGTGAATATCAAAGGTGGCCCCGAAATAGCTCCGCCTCTGCTGCTCGCCAGCATCGGTCAGACAGACCTCGAGATGTGAACCTCGGCGCCAAGGGAAACCCGTGCGAGGGCGACGGTTGGTACACTGACGATTGATGTGCCGGTGAATCACCCTTGCAGGCCACGATTCGGTTGGCAACGCGAAGCGGCTGTGAGCTGTAACCGTATCGCTGCAAGGTAGGTAATGCCGGCGCCGTATCCCCACCCTACTCCGGTCTCTTCGGTCGCTCCGTCGAGGATGAGGGCTGAGCGCCTATATCCAGCTAAGCGCCTGCCAGCGAATACGAGACTCAGCTCACGGGTCAGCCGACACGATGGGTCGCCGGCAAGGTCACACGTCTACCACACTCTGACCGCACGATCGAAACAGTCGTATCGACGATCTTCTACCGTTCGACGGATCAGGGCTTCTCGTCGTCGGTCCGGTCATCCGCCGGGTTCTCACCGGCTTCCTCTTGTTGGGTCACTTCTCGAAGTTGCTCGACGGGGTCACTGTCTGTGCTCTCCCGGACTTCAGTAACGTTGTCCGGGTCAAGACGCTGGTTCTCAGAATTCTCGGGGCTGTCTGGTGAGGGCTGCTGCTCGGACCGGTCAGGGTGGCCGGACTCTCCGGGCCGATCGGCGTCCTCACCCAGCAACCACTCACGAAGGCGGGCGAGTAATCTCATCGGTAGCTCTGGAACAAGACCGCCTTGACATCATCACGGGTCCGAGCAGTTTTGACGCCCCCGTCGGGGAGATCAACCTCGTATCGTTCCTGCCCGTCTGATTCGCGCCATTTGTCTACGTGTGTTTCGAGCAGATTGAACATATCTGCGCCCCCGCTTGTGTCGGTCTCGGATTGCTCGGGGGCAGGGTCAACGCCGGACGCGACCGCGTCCGGAGTGTTCGAGTCAGGTCCGTCGGGAGTCGGAGCTGAGTTCAACAGTGTCTCTCCGTCAGTAGTTTCGGAGAGATCGAGCAAGTACTCTATCGTATCGGATAAATTGACAGACGCATACGGCCCGGCTTGTGTCTCACTTGCTAACTTCCCCCGAAGTTGCGAGAGACGCTCAAACTGGTCGTCTGTGAGGCTGACATCTGGCATATTCATGCTCCGTTCCCCACGCACAAAACTCCGACTGCCGTCAGATCACCGTAGCCGACACTGGTCGCCACCATCGGCATCGGCGGTTGCATCTAGCCGTTAGCATTTGCGTCGCCATCACCGGATTGTCGATTGGCCTCTGAGTCATCGATGTCACTACCACCGTCGGGATCAGTCAAGCTATCTGAACTGTCTGAACCGGCTGAACTATTTGAACTGGAGGAGTCGCTGGTGTCGTCGCGACCCTCAGAGTCGGTGGCGCTGGGGGTTGCGCGCTGAGTGTCGGGGTCGCCGGCGTCGGTAGAGTCGTCGTGAGTGTCGGGATCACTAGTCTCGTTTGGACTGTTTGACCCGTCGGTCTGGCCTGGGCCTTCGGAGTCGTCACCCGCTGAACGGTCGGAGTTCTCAGCCGTAGTGGCCGAGGAATTCGTGTCGGTGTCGGCCAAGGGTAGGTCGTTCGACTCGACGCTGTTATCTGCCTGCCAAGACTGGGCGGCGAGCGTGTCGTCACCAGAACCATTGGTCTGGTCGTCTGAGAAGTCCCGGAAACGAGAGAGAGCCGTGTCCCAGGACTCGGAGTGGTCAGACTCAGACTCAGACCGGTGGTCAACTGAGATGCCGACGTATTCACAGTCGACACACGACCGAGTCACTGCATCTCCCAGTCGGAAGACGGTCACATCAGCACCGCATCTGGGACACTCCATACTATCTGTATCAGACTGAGAGGTAAAGAGATAGCCCCAGGGATTCGTGGGAGGAAATATGACACAGACGATTGTGCCCACGGTCGCGGACGGTGACTGGTGGGTCAGCTTCCACCCAGGGTGAGGACTCGCTGAGATGTCGGCAGAGACAGATGTTCACAGATGGCCCACGACGCGACTCGGGCCGCTTGGGTCGACGGGTTTATTCTTCACTCGGCCCGCCTATTGGCATGTCTCATGAGTTCGGGTACGAACTCCTCGTCTGCCGGTGGGCGGAGTTGGCGTGGTCACCGGTCGATGACAACCCGGAGCCGGCGATCGTCGCCCGCCAACTCGGTACCAAGCGGAGACGATGGGATACAATCGTCATTGAAGTTGACCCGGACGGCTTCCGTCAGCGGCGCCAGTTCGGCGACCGCGCGATGGACAGTGACTTGTTGAGGGTGGTTCGTGACGCCCCTTCAGAGTGGGAGTGGTATCGAGATGCCCTCTCCGAGCCAGACTTTCCGTGGCGCTACGTGAGAGCAGCGGTCCATCGGGCAGGTGATCGGGGGCTTGTCGAGACGCGCAAACACGACGGTCGCGTCCAATTACGGCGGATTCGGCCGTATCCAGATTGGATTCGTCGGATCATTGCAATCGAGAACAAACCAGATCTCACGGCCAGTGCCGCCAGGGCACTCGGCGATCAACTTCGCCACGATGTAGATAGCGCGTTCGCAGACGAAGCCTGGGTCGCCACCACTGCTACCGGTCAGCGGATGGAGCCAGCCCTTCGAGAGGATCTCCCCGTTGAGGTGGGCATTTTGACCACTGACTTCTCGGCTGGCGTGGATGAATCGGCCGCAACCGTCGAGTGGTATCCCAGTTCGCTCACGTCCGAAACTGCTGCCGACGAACCTGACCCCGCCCGATTCGCGATTGCCGAGCGTGCGTACGGCAAAGGCTGGCGATCATACACGGACACGACACGACCGGACTGCCGCCATTACCAACTACGTCGGGCGGACCGTGGATTCAAACCATACTGTGCGGCCAAACAACGCGTCCCCACGTCGCAGGAGTGTTCCGGGAGTTGTGAGAAGTTTTCACCCGAACCACCAACATGGCGGACTCAGGGCTGGCCCATTGAGGGCGGTCCTGGCAAGGGTATTCAAGCTCTACTCGAACGGCGCCGTGACCGCGAGCGACGCCACGTCGAATCAAACTGACTCCGCGTCTTGAAATGATCACGAGGCCGACCGTTGACAAGAGTATCCGGCCCGATGTCAAACGATGACGACAGAGCACTCTCGACTCATTTGACAGTACAAAAGAACCACTACCACTGAGCGTGTTCGGCTGGATTCACACCAGAATTCAAGCGCTGCCGACGGTGGCTACCTCGTTGGTGAGCTAAAACATCGATGCAGCGACGGCCTCGGCCGTCTCGATGACCGGTCCAAATGCCGGCAGCAGCAGGAGTGTTGCCACGCCAGCCACGATGACGGCCGCATACAGGCCAGTCGGCCGAGACTCAATCACGTCGAGATTTCCGTTCGGCTCGTCCAGCCACATTGCTTTGACCACCCGGCTGTAGTAAAACAGCGAGAGAGTGCTGTTGATGGCTCCGACGGCCGCTAGCCACCAAAATCCGGCCCCAACGGCACCCATGAACAGGAAGTACTTCGAGAAGAAGCCCCCGAAGGGCGGGAGCCCCGCCAGCGAGAACATGAACACTGTCATCGCCAGACAGGCTGCGGGCGCGCGTGTGCTCAGGCCCGCGAAGTCCTCGAACCGGCGGCCGATCCCCCAGTATTCGGTCATGGCGATGAACAGAAACGCGCCGGTATTCATGAATCCGTACACCATTAGATGGGCCAACGAGGCCCCAGTGACGGCGAAGTTCTGAGAGCCGCCAGCCGACAGCGCCGCCAACCCGATGAGGACGTATCCTGCGTGGCCAATCGATGAGTACGCCAACATTCGTTTGACATTCGTCTGGACGGCGGCTGCGAAGTTCCCGACTGTCATCGTGACAATAGCGATCACTCCGAAAGCCAACACCCAGTCGACGTTGACAGCCACGGCCGTCTCGAGTGGGAACGCGCCCAAGAAGACGCGGAACCCGACCGCGAATCCGGCGGCTTTCGAGGCCGACGAGAGGAACGCGGATACCGGGGCGGGCGACCCCTCGTATGCTTCTGGCGCCCAGAAGTGGAAGGGGACGGACGCGGTTTTGAACGCAACCCCACCGAGAATGAACAGGATCCCGATTCCTGCGACTCCATTAAGACCTTCTGAGTCGCCCAGCGAAGCGGCGACATCGCCGAACAGGAGCGACCCTGTCGCGGCGTACACTAGCGAAATCCCGAAGACGAAGACGGCAGATGACACCGCCCCAATCAGGAAGTACTTCAGACCGGCCTCGGCACTGCCTCGATTCGTCTTGAGAAATGCCACCAATGCATAACTTGGCAGTGACGTCAGTTCCAGCGCGATGAACACCGTCGCAAGCGAATTTGAGATGGCAATTGCCGACATCCCGGTGGCAGCGAACAACACCAGCGAGTAAAACTCCGCCGCGCTGTCCCGGTCGGCCATGTAATCGTGAGCGGCGACGACGACTAACGACGTGACAGAGGCGAAGATGGCGTGAAAAACAGCGCCATCCCATCGACTTTGATCGCGT
>KI543233.1:239467-242337 GCA_000496235.1 uncultured archaeon A07HR60 | reverse complement strand
GTGAAGTTGTATCGTAACAGCGCGTACGTCCCCATCTTCAGCAAGACACCGGCTAGCATCACCGACACTGGCGTCGGCGCTTCGACGTGGGCGTCAGGCAGCCAGGTGTGGACAGGGACGACGGGCACTTTCACCGCGAACCCGAGGAACATGGCGACGAATGCGACCAGCGCCAGTGTGTCCGGCGCGATCCCGTACAGCGGCTGCAATTGGCCAGCGGCGATCGCCTGTGTGGTTTCGGGCAGTCCAAACGTATTGATCGGGAGCGAGTACACGAGCGACATGTAACCGATAAACATCACCAGCGAGGCGATATTCGTGTACACGAAGAACTTGATGGCGGCGTACTTCCGACGTGGGCCGCCCCACACACCGATCAAGAAGTACATCGGCACCAACACGGCCTCCCAGAAGATGAACCACAGGAAAAAGTCCAGGGCGGTGAACACGCCGAGAAGACTCGCTTCCATAAACAGCATCAACCCGTAAAACTGGCTTGCCCGATTACTGATCGGCGTCCATGCCGAGACGATAGCCAGTGAGGTGAGGAACGTCGTCATCACCACAAGCGGGAGACTCACGCCGTCGACACCGACGAACCACTGAAGCTGGTAGCTCGCCACCGAGAGCCAGTCGAATCGCGTCATGAACGCGATCTCACCGCCCGTCAGAGCGTTACCGGCGGCGTCGAACTGACCCCACATCCACAGACTCGCCACCATCGGGACGAGACTCGCGAGAAACGCCAGCCGGCCAGCGTATTCGTCGGGAGCGAGCAAGACACCGACGGCACCGATGAGGGTGGTGGCCAGCAGCAGTTCAATTATCACAGGAACCACCCCCCCATGGCCCCTAAGCCGACAAGCAAGACCACTAGCCCCAGCGTCAACAGCACGGCGTAATTACTCACGAGTCCCGTCTGGAGGCGACGAATCCGCTCACCAGAGGCCAAACTCACCGACGAGACGCCGTTGACTACCCCGTCGATCAGCCCCTGGTCGAATCGGTCAGCTGATGAGGCCAGCCCCGTCACACGGTCGGTCAGCCACACCTGATACTCGTCCTGATAGTAGTTGTTGTACAGCAGGTCTCGAGCCCGACCGGGAGCGTCAGTCTGTCGTGTCGGCTCAACAGCGCCGTACAGCCGCCATGCGATTACTAAGCCTGCCAGTGCCAGCGTCAGCGACACACCGGCCGCAGCGAGGATAGTAATTACCTCAGATCCGGCAATCTCCCCGTGATGGTACGGGTTGAGTTCGCTGTACGTCGAGTAACTCAACGCGGCAGGCCCGGAGTCGAGCCACTTCGTCAGGAGATTCACGTGAAAGTCAAGCTCGAAGATTTCCTCGATCGGCACCAGATTAATTCCGCCGGACACGACCGCCAGCGATCCGAGCACGGTCAGTGGGCCTTTGATACTCCAGCCGACTGGCTCCGGATCCGCCGCCACGTCGGACCGCGGGTCACCGTGGAAGGTCAGAAAGACCATCCGGAACGTGTAAACTGCCGTCACAGGGACCGCAAGTAGTCCCATCGCGTACGCAGCGAGTAGGACGGGTTCATCCAGACCGACGGTGAATGCCTCGAACAACACCTCGTCTTTCGACCAGAAGCCCGAGAACGGGAAGATTCCTGCCAATGCCAGCGATCCGGCGAGGAAGGTGGCGTATGTGACCGGCATCCGGTCTTTCAATCCGCCCATATCCCACATGTTTTCATTGTGGTGCATGGCGATAATCACCGCGCCAGCACCCAGAAACAGAAGCGCCTTGAAAAACGCGTGTGTCATCAGGTGGAACGTCGCCGCGACGTAGGACCCAGCGCCGAGTGCCAGCATCATATAGCCATACTGAGAGATTGTCGAGTACGCCAGCACCTGTTTGAGTTCGTCTTTCACCAGGCCCATTGAGGCGGCAAACAGGGCGGTGAAGCCGCCGATAAACGCGATAATCGCCAGTGTGGTCGGAGTCTGAACGTAGAACCCGAACATACGCGCCACCAGATACACGCCTGCCGCGACCATCGTCGCCGCGTGAATGAGCGCCGATACGGGCGTCGGTCCCTCCATGGCGTCGGGGAGCCACGTGTGCAGTGGGAACTGAGCGGACTTACCGACAACACCACCCAACACCAGCAGGCCAATGACCGTGAACCAGGTTTCGGTGGCGAGGCCGAACGTCCGGACAGCGAGCTCACCGGCCAGCGCCTGCTCGGCGAGTATGGGGAACGAGTCCGGGCCAGCGAACGCGGCCGTCCCGAAGGTGGTGAACACTGCCACGACTCCGATCAGAAAGAAGTAATCGCCGAACCGGGTGACCAGAAATGCCTTTTTCGCGGCCGAGGGGGGCCCTGGCTCCCGGAAATTGAAGCCGATGAGGAGGTACGAACACAGCCCCACCAGTTCGAAAAACATGAACGCCATCAAGAGGTTGTCAGCGACGACGAACCCAAGCATCGAGGCGGTGAACAGTCCCAGCCCAGCGTAATACCGGGGCAGCCCGGTCTCGCCTTCGGCGTTCATGTATCCCAGCGAGAACACGTGAACCAGAAGCGCCACCAGGGTGACGATCACCAGCATGAGCGCGGATAACGGGTCGATCAGATAGCCGAATGTGAGTGTGAACTGCTCGCCGGTGGCCCAGGTTAGCGAGTCACTCAGCTGGAGCCGGCTATCGGCGGGCATCTCAGCCAGCGACACCGCGACCCACGCCGACAGTAGGAACGATCCTGCCGCGGCGGCGATTCCCGGGAGTGCCCCTCCTAGTGGCAGTCTCTCTCGGGCCGCCAACGCGACCACAAACGAGACGAACGGTAACAACACGATCGCCGGTACATAACTGAAATCATCCATCATTTTACCACCTCATTGT
>KI543233.1:206922-238544 GCA_000496235.1 uncultured archaeon A07HR60 | reverse complement strand
GACGAGTACTCCGTCTGATAGCCGGCGACAATCTCGGTCGGTGCCTCGGGGATATCGAAAGGATTCCGCCCGACTTCCGCCAGGTTCGCCACCACGAACAGGACGAACGCGAACGGATTGACGAACGCGTACCACGACGGGATTGCTACCCCGGCGACAGTCACGAGCGGCGCGGCCTGGGCAGCGACAATCTCACTCATCCGGAACGATCCGGTGAAGATCACGACCGACATCGCGACCAGAATCAGCGGGATCTCGTAGGCGATATTCTGTGCGACCGCCCGCAACCCGCCGAGAAGTGAGTACTTGTTATTCGACGCGTAGCCGGCCATCACCAGCGATACCGACGCCACCGACGCGAACGCGAACACGAGCACCAGTCCCACCTCAGGGTCAGCAAGTTGGATATTGATCCCCAGTATCGACCCCATCGGGATCACTGCGAACCCGAGCAGCGCGGACGCGGGCAAGATGACCGGTGCAAGGTCCCACGCCGGTCGATCCGCCCCTTTTGGGACGATCAGTTCCTTCGACAGGAGCCGGACAGCATCGGCCACGATGATCAGCAGGCCGAACGGGCCGATTCGGTTAACTGCGATGCGGTCAGTGAACGCAGCGGTGATTTTCCGTTTCGCCCACGGGCCCGCCACACCAGTGAACGCCAGCATGATGTTGCCGACGACGAACGCCGCCAATAGTGCCGCGATTACTTCGCCCCAGACTCCCGGCAGTCCCAGCAGATCGGCAATCTGCTCGGGGAACAACTGGCCAGGTGCTGGCACGGTGGCGGGCAGTTGCGGCTGGAAGCCGGCGGCAGACATCAGCGGTCGACCTCCCCAAGCACGATATCCAGACTGCCCAGTGCGGCAATCATGTCAGGGATATACTCCCCGTTCGCCATTTCGGGCAGGGTCTGGAGATTCGAGAAACAGGGCGACCGAATCTTGAACCGGGCAGGTTTGTCCGTGCCATCCGAGCGCATGTAGACACCCAGTTCCCCTTTGGCTCCCTCGACAGTTCGGTAAATCTCCGTGTCGTCGTCTGGTCGCAGTGTTCGCGGGACGTTCGACTGGATGGTGCGTTCCTCCTCGGGCCAGTCTTCCAGCAGGTCAACACACTGCTCAATGATGCGGGCAGACTGTTCGACTTCCTGCATCCGCACTAAGACACGCGAGAAATTGTCACAGCCGTCCTCAGTGATGACGTCCCATTCGAGTTCGTCGTAATAGCCGTACGGGTCGTCCCGCCGAAGGTCGTAATCGATGCCGGAGCCACGAGCGACAGGGCCGGTCGCGCCGTAGCTTTTCGCCACTTCCGGCGGCAAGACGCCTGTATCGATGGTCCGCAACTGGAGAATTTCGTTCGAACTCACCAGGTCGTGAAATTCTTCGAGCGCAGCCGGGAGTTCGTCGACGTAGTCACGGATGGACTCGAAGAACTCACCGCGCGGCTCTGGCAGATCCCACGCAACCCCGCCGAGACGGAAGTAATTGAACATCAGCCGCTGTCCCGTCAGGTCTTCGAGAATGTTCTGTACCTTCTCGCGCTCGCGGATCGAGTACATGAACGTGGCCGTGAAGTCGCCGTTGACATCAAGCGCGAAGGTGCCCAACGCCAGCATGTGCGCGGCGATCCGGCACAGTTCCGCGCCGAGCGTCCGCACCACCTGAGCGTACTCGGGAACCTCGATTTCGGCGAGATCCTCGGCCGCTCGGGCGTATGCCCACTCGTTCAACAAGCCTGCCGAGATGTAGTCCCAGCGGTCCGGGTACGGCATGATCTGATGACGGTAGGTCTTCGTCTGGCACATCTGTTCTTCACAGCGGTGCAGGTATCCGATATCAGGTTCCACGTCGGCCACCTGTTCACCGTCGAGGGTAGTCTTCAGGTGTAAGACCCCGTGTGTGGCCGGGTGGTGGGGACCGATATTGACGAACATCGTATCCGACTGTTCGTCGGCATGATCATTCTGGAGCGGGTTCGCGTGCTCCTGGAGTGACACCAACTGCGGTTGGTCCTGGTCGTAGGCGTCCGACAGCGGGTGACCCTGCCAGGTATCGGGGAGAAGGATCCGGCGGAGATCCGGGTGATCGTCGTACTCGATACCCATGAGATCGTACGCCTCTCGCTCGTGCCAATCGGCCGTTCGAAACACCGGCTCGGCCGACTCCGAGACTGGCTGGCCTTTCGCCGCCGGGACGACCACGCTAAGTTCCTGTGTCGGGTCGTTGTACTTCCGGAGGTGGTACACCGACTCATATCGGTCGGGATACTCCTGAGCGGTGACACACGAGAGATGGTCGAAGCCCGCCTCCTGACGGAGCGTCGAGAGTACCTCCTGGACCTGTGTGGGCTCGATGACCACGCCAGGCGCGTTGATATGGTCTTCGTGAGCGGTGACGTGGTCTTTGATCAGCGCCAGCGCGTCAGCCGGCCGGGGATCGAGCAACCCATCCGGGTCGGGCCGCGGGTCTTCCAGACTCATGGCGAATCAGCGAAATTGTATCGCATGACCAAATCGTCCGTGTCGATCTGCCCGGCCAGGTGCGAGACAAGTTCGTCCTGTGTCAGATCGCCGAACTGTTCGAGCTCATATGGTTTGACGGTCACGGGAGACGACTCGCCGTTAGCGATCCGCTCTTGCAGCTTGGCGACACCGTACACGAGCGCCTCAGGACGAGGCGGGCAGCCGGGGACGTGGATATCGACTGGGATGACCTCCTCGGCACCTTTAATCACGTTGTACCCCTCTTGGAACGGCCCTCCAGAGATAGTACACGACCCCATCCCGATAACGAATTTCGGCTCGGGCATCTGGTCGTACACTCGCTTCATCCGAGGGGCGAACTTCGAGACAATCGTCCCCGGGATGATAATCACGTCTGCCTGTCGGGGCGACGCTCGCGGGACCCCGGCACCAAATCGGTCCAGGTCGTGTTTCACCGCGTACGTGTGCATCATCTCGATACTGCAGCAGGCGATCCCGAACTGCAGCATGAACATCGACGACCCCCGCACCCAGTTCATGAACTTGTCGAACTTGGTAAGAATGAACGGCGACGAACCAAGGGCCTCGCGGAGACGCGAATTGAATCTGTCGTCTTGGCCGTTGAGTCTCGCCTCGCGGGTGTCGGTTTCGACTTCGGTTTCGTCAGTTGCGAAAGGTTCCGGTTGACTGCTCATATTTAATCACTCTCGTCGCCGGGCCGCCGACGGGTCTTTTGCGTTGTCGCCCGTGGACTGTCCGACCACTCTACAGCATTATTTCTCCACGCCCACACCAGCCCGATCGCCAGAATACCGACGAACGCCAGCATCGGGCCTAATAGCGTGGCCATCTGGACTCCCTGTTCGAGCGCTGGCCGGTAGACCACCACCCAGGGCAACAACATGACCGTCTCTACGTCGAAAACGACGAACAGCAACGCCACCATGTAATATTGGATATTGAATCGGAGACGCGCCGATCCTGTCGGGACTTCACCAGACTCGTAGACTGCACTCTTTCCTTTCGAAGGGACACTCGGCCGTATCAGTGCGGATACTGTCATCATTCCGAGTGGAATGACGAGTCCGATTACCGCCAGTGCGCCAATCGCGATCCAGTCATTCATGTGGGATGCTCGTAAGCACTCGACTGTTGCCAAAGGGTGTACTTAACTGTTGAGAATCAGGGCGGTCTCGGCACCCGAACTATCGCTGACAACCCGCTCGGGAAATGGCCTATGAGAGGCGAGACGAGCTACTCTAGAATCACTCCATAATCCACCCCAGCAACCACATAAGATAACACATACTTGTTACTGAAATCCGGCTTACCACGTGGCCATACAACTCAGCCGTCTTTCTCCACGCCATGTGCCGAACGCTCCGAAACTGACTGGCTGTTCAGACGACCGCCCAACTCAAATTTATATATCATAGCGGAGCAAGGCGGAAACCCACCCCTTTAGCGGTGGGAGGAAGCCGACACGGGCACAAAACTACCACTGTACGACGACAGGCCGACTCCCAAATGTGTATAAGTAAGTGGCTACACATATGAGATATGGAAGTGCGCCGAACTGTCCCTGTCACGCTTGAGGTGGACAGTCAAGACGCTGCACTTCTGGAAGACACTATTGACGAGTTCCTCTGGGCAGCACAGTACGTCACCGACCACGCTTTCCACGGTGAATACGTCACCACGAGTAAGACCACCCTCCACGACGAGACATACAACGACGTTCGGGAGACTACTGACCTCCACTCGAATCACGTCCAATCAGCCCGCAACAAGGCTGCCCAAGCGTGCACAGGCGTTGTCGAACGCTGGAAGCAAGGCAAGAAAGCCTCAAAACCACACTTCACGAGTCCCCACCTCGTCTATGAGTCTCGAACGGCCACGTTCCACGACGAGTACGTGAGTCTTGCCACCATCAACGGACGCATCGAAGCTGACTACGTACTCCCTGAGAATCGTGAGGGAAAGCCGCATCAAAAGTACCTGTTCAACGACGACTACGACATCACTAGTGCGGAACTTCACCGCCAACATCATAACTGGCAACTTCACATCTGTTGCACAACAGACGTGGAGATTGACACGCCGTCACAGGCAACCACTGAGAACGGAACGGTTCTTGGGGTTGACCTCGGCGTGAACAACCTCGCAGTCACGTCAACGGGCACGTTCTGGACAGGTGACGAATTCGATCACTGGCGACAGGAATACGAGAAGCAACGTGGTGATCTGCAAGCGTGCGGGACACGGTGGGCACACGAGAACATCCAGTCAGTCGGACGCAAAGAGACCGGTCGATTCACACAAACGCTCCATCGAATCAGCAACGAACTGGTTGAGGAAGCCCGTGAAACCGGTTGTACGGGAATCGCGTTCGAGAACCTGACTGGTATCAGAGACCGAACTGGGGCGTCGTGGGGGCACAAGTGGGCGTTCAACCGGCTTTACGAGTACGTTGAGTACAAGGCAGAAGCGTACGGGCTGACCGTCAAGCAGGTGAACCCAGCGAACACCAGTCGGCGGTGTTCTGAGTGTGGGTTTACACACCCGGATAACCGTGAATCAACACAGTTTGAGTGTTTGAAGTGTGAGTATCAGAACGACGCTGATTATAATGCTGCGAAGAATATTGGCTTGCGGTATCTCCGTCAGAACCAAACTGGGGCTGATGGAGGCGCACCCGTCGGCGTGCGCTTGAACAGCGGGACGCTGAACGTGAACGGTGATTACTCACCTGCCGAGGCTTCGGCCAGAACGGGAGTCCACGCTGAAAACCCACCCCTTTAGAGGTGGGTTGGCTTACATATGACTATGTTCCACAATACTTATTCGGGCTCATGAGCATCACAATATATGTCACGGAAGGCACCTGACAAGCGACGTGGAGACCGGTCAATTAACCGCCGAGAGTGGCTGTCCGCGATTGGTGTGGCAGGCGCCGCCGGGATGGCCGGCTGCACCGGGGATGGGGGTAGTAGTGAGACAACGGAGGCAAGCACCGAAGCATCCACCGAAGCATCGACAGAGAGTTCGGCCTCACGCGAAATCCAAGGTCGATACAAGTCTGTCACCTCAGCCGGATTCGAGACACTGAATCCGCTCTACAACACAGAAGCAGGAGCTGGCACCGCAATCGGGTACACGGTTGATCAGGGGTACAACTTTGCGCCTGGAACAGAGTACAACCCACTCCACTACGATATGTCGACGGACGACGGCCAAGTGTGGGTGTTCGATGTCAGAGAGGGTCTACAGCCCAACGGCTACGACCAGATTACCGCCTCGGATTACGTGTATCTGATCGAGGAAATCCACCAGAGTAGCTGGGCCAACACCGCCAATGCGAACAACTGGTCAGATATTACCGTCACCGAGACTGGTGAGTTCCAATTCCAGGCAGAGTTGCCGAGTGTGAATATTCTGTATCCCGAATCGTTCGACCCGCTCATGTACCCCATCCCACAGGGACTGGTGGAGCCGTACGTCAACGAGGAAGATACCGAAGGACTCCAACAGGATACTGAACTACTCGAGCTGGGCTACACCGGAAACATGGGCGCGTACGACCTCGAAGAGTGGAATCGTGGGTCGGGGGCGACCTACAGCCGGCGAGACGACTATTATCTCGGCGAGTTCGCTGACGAACTCGGTGAAGCGTACGCAGACGCGCCATACTTCGAGGGGGTGGACTTGTCCATCATCCAAGAGCAGTCCTCGCGGCTCGGTGCGTTGACAGCTGGTGAGGCTGACTCGGCTGCGATTCCCCCGGAACGAGTGCCGGAATTCCAGGAGAACCCCGATGTAAACGTCAATCTCACTCCCCAACCGTACAACGAGATTGTCGCCTGGAATATGCGCGACAACGGGTGGAATGCCGGTCCTGGAAATCTGTTCCGACACAAGGAGGTTCGGCAAGGGCTGTCGTCCGCAGTCGACACGGGACAGCTCATTACGGGCATTTATCGTGGCCTGGCGGAGCAGCACCACACCTGGCAGCCGAAATTTTCCCGATTTTACCCTGGTGACGAGGGCCTCACGAAGTTCGGCGAGGGAGACTTGTATGGCGGCGAGGTCGCGCGGGATCTGATCAGGCAGGGGATTGAGCGATCAGAATTCGACTATCAGTACGATGGAGATGCGCTGGTCACGCCAGACGGCAACCAGGTCGAATTGCAGATATTCCACAGTGCTGGTCAGGCCACGGAGCGAGATCAGGCGAGTTTCCTCGCACAGGAATACGAGGAGAACGCAGGGATCGTCGTCAACGTCGAAGCTATCGAGGGGACCCGTTACGCGAACGAATACTGGACCTCTTCGCCAGCAGAAGCCGGCATCACTGACACGGTCCGCGGCGAAGAAGTTACGTGGAGCAACCCGAGTCCGAACAACCCGGGCCCACGGTCAGAGCACGCAGACGAAAACTGGGACATGTCAATGGTGTACGGGCTCAACACCTACCCGCTGAACCCACTGACGGCTGCGTTCTTCTTCGACGGTGCCAATACGTTCTATAACCCAGTCGGGTATTACCCGTCGACGGATCTGGGCCCGCTGTGGGATGATGCGCGTACGGCCGCCTCTGAGGAGGAATTGCAGACGGCCATGAACGAAATCTTCCTGCGGATCAACGAAGACCAACCGTACGGAATGCTCGCGTTCCCAGACTCGACGACTGGGTACCGGTCGCGGATCAACGGCCCGATCGAGAGCTTCCACAGCGGCTACGACTTCGAAACCTGGTTCGCGGACGAGTAATCCAGTTGCATCCCCCGGAGCGTTCATAACGCCGGGAATTTATCATTTATTCAATCGATGGGACTCTCTTGGTACGTTACGAGGCGGGTAGCATGGGCCGCGGTAGTGACGTTCATTATCGTGACAATCACATTTGCGCTCATAGCGGCGTCGCCGAATCCCAACGTGACGGAGGCGGCGACTCAGGCGGCACTCAGCGGTGAAGACCCCAACGAGGCAGCTCAGCGCGAGCGTGAACTCCGGGGTCTCGACCAACCGATCTATGTCAGGTATATGGATTACGTCACGAGCGTGTACACGCTGAACTGGGGGTGGTCTGACTCGACCAGCCAGCCGGTCACGACGGCGCTGTTAGATGCGCTCTTTTACACGATGCAGTATTCGGTTCCGTGGACACTGTTATCATTGGTATTGGCTCCAACTATCGGGCTGTATTCGGCAGCGAATATGTATAGTTGGAAAGACCACCTCGCGACCGGATTTGCGTTTTTCGGCTACGCAATCCCGAATTTCTTCTTTGGGATCATCTTGTTATTGATGTTCGGGGTGTGGTTGGACTGGATCCCAGTCGTGTACGACACCGGTGTCGCGGTGTTTAGTCTTGACAACGCGATCCAGTTGGCGATCCCCGTGTTCGTTCTCGTGACGGGATCGATCGGCGGCACGATGCGAGTCTCCCGGAACGAATCTGCCGAGTACACTAACTCCGACTTCGTGAAAACCGCGAAGGCGAAAGGAGTATCACCGCTCCGGGTATACGCTCGACACATCCTCCGCCCAACGATGGTGCCGCTCTCCACGACAATTGTCGGCCAGTTGCTGGCTTTGTTCATCGGGTCGTCACTACTCGTAGAGGTAGTGTTCGGGATTCCGGGACTGGGCCGGTTGACCTACGAGGCGATTTTGGCACAGGACACGAGCCTTGTTCTGGGGTCGACGCTGTTTTTCACCTTCATCGCGGTGATCGGCAATCTCCTCCAGGACCTGGCATACACCGTATTGGACCCACGAATCAGCTTCGACGATAGATAACATGGCTACAGAGAAACCTGATACATTCGATGCGGTCGACTGGGACGCTATCTCGGAGTCGCGCGGGCCTCGGATCCAACGCAACACCCTCGGCTTAGTTGTCTCGTCGATACTCCTGTGGGGGTTATTCGCCTACGATTACCTGATTGTCCCGGCGCGGGCCAACACCTTCGACGCGGTCGGCTGGGAGCAGAATCTCGCGACGATCGATTATCTGTTCGCGTTCACGATTATCGTGTTCGTCTTCTACGGACTGGTGCCGTTATACCAGAATCCTCGGATGACGAAATACTACTGGAAGGAGTTCAGACGGAATCGACCGGCGGTGTTGAGCTTGGCATGGCTGGGCTGATTTTTGTTGGCGGACTCGTCGGTCCGGCTCTCATGGACCCGCCGACGGTCGAACTGTTTAATCAGTATCAGCCGCCGGTGTTCCTCTCGATCGATTCCATCTACGTGATCGAGTGTGCCGGGCCGACGGCAAACAGCGCCTGCCAGGGGAGTTGGGCCCACCCACTCGGGACGACCGGGAGCGGCGAAGACATCTTCACCGCGATTGTCTACGGGATGCAGATCAGCATGAAGATCGGCTTCATTGCGACGTTCATCGTGATGATCATCGGCACCAGCGTCGGCACTGTCAGCGCCTACACCGGTGGGATCGTCGACGAAGTGCTAATGCGATACGTCGATATCCAGCAGTCGTTCCCGACGTTCCTTCTGTACCTGCTGATCCTCTACATATTCGGCGGCTCACTGGCGCTGTTTATTGTGCTCTTCGGGTTGTTCTCGTGGGGCGGGATGGCGCGATACGTGCGGTCGAAGGCGCTGTCTGTCGCGGAAGAAGAATACATTCAGGCAGTGAAAATCAGTGGGGCCAGCTCGTTCGGGGTGGTCCGCCGACATATGGTGCCCAATTCTGCCAGCAGTATCATCACCGATATTACGCTGTTGATCCCAGCGTTCATTCTGTTCGAGACGCAACTCGCGTTCCTTGGACTGGGTGACTCGGAAGTGTACTCGTGGGGGCAGCTCATCTCCATCGGCCGGAATGACCTGGCGTTTGCCCCGTGGATCGTGCTGGCACCAGGGCTGTTCTTGTTCCTCACGATCCTTTCGTTCAATTTCCTCGGTGACGCGTTGCTCGACGCACTGAACCCAGAAGCGGAGGCTGAAAACGAATGAGTTCGAATCAGAATCCACCACTCCTCGACGTTGACGAGCTGACAACGACTTTCACCACAGATAGCGGCACCCTCACGGCCGTCGATGGCATCGACTTTTCGGTCGCGAAAGGCGAAACCCTGTGTATCGTGGGTGAATCCGGGTCCGGCAAAACCGTCGCGACCGAATCCGTCACGCGGATCGTGAAGTCGCCGCCAGGACAAGTCGACGGACAGGTACGGTTCCGCGGTGAGGAAATCTCGGAGATGAGTGACGAGCGACTTCGTAATCTCCGGGGCAACCAGATCGCGCACATCTTCCAGAACCCGCAGGACGCGCTGAACCACTGTTACACCGTGGGCTGGCAGATTACTGAGGCGATCCAGATCCATCAGGACGTCGACGAGAGTACAGCCCGGTCCAGAGCGATCGACCTGCTTGACCGGGTCGGGATCGCCAGCGCGTCCAGTCGGTTCGACGATTATCCACACGAGTTTTCTGGCGGACAAAAACAGCGAGTGATGATCGCTATGGCGCTGGTCACGAATCCAGACTTGCTGATCGCCGACGAACCAACGACCGCACTGGACGTGACCGTCCAGGCACAGATCCTGACGCTGCTTGAAGATCTCCAAGACGAGTACGGGATGGCAATCCTGTTCGTCACACACGATCTGGGCGTGGTCGCACAGATTGCTGACCGGATCGTGGTGATGTATGCGGGGAAGGTGATGGAACGGGGCGACGTATTCGAGATCTTTGAAACGCCGGCGCACCCGTACACGCAAGCGCTGATGGGGTGTCTCCCCGGCAAGGGAAACTCCACCGACGGAATCGCGGGGAGCCTGCCAGACCCGGTGAACCCGCCAGACGGCTGTCGGTTCGCTCCCCGATGTGAACACGCTATCGAGGAGTGTCGAACCGGGGCCCAGCCGGACGAAATCCAGATTGGCGACACCCACGGAGTCTCGTGTGTCTTCTATCGGGACGGATACGACCAGTCCGTCGTGATGGACGAGGAGCTGGGGTTGGATGACTCCAGAGGCGAGGGGGTGGCCGATGACTGACGAGCCCCTCGTGTCGGTCAGGAATCTGGAAAAGCACTACCCCATTCGGGAGGGACTGCTGTCGCGGAAGGTTGGCGCCGCGAAGGCGGTCGACGGGGTCAGTTTCGACATCCAGCGGGGCGAAACGCTGGGGCTGGTGGGTGAGTCTGGTTGCGGGAAGTCCACTGCCGCCACCTCGATTATCAGACTTGAAGACGCTACGGACGGCGAAGTGCTGTTTCACGGCGGCGATAGAGCCGGGCGCACCCGCAACGACGGCGGCACTCACCCGAACGATGTCACCTCCTTCGACGAAGCGGAACTGAAGGCGTTCCGTCGCGACGCACAGATGATCTTCCAGGACCCCTCTTCGAGCTTTGACCCGCGGATGAGTGTCGGAGCCTCGGTCGCAGAGCTACTGAAAGTCCATGGGATGACAGACCGAGACCGGCGGCGGGCGATTGTTCAGAACCTGCTTGAACGGGTCGGTATGGCCGCCGATGACTTCGACCGGTATCCACACGAGTTTTCTGGCGGCCAGAAACAACGAATCGCACTAGCACGGGCGCTGGTGCTGAATCCAGAGTTCATCGTCGCCGACGAGCCGGTGTCCGCGCTGGACGTCTCCATTAAAGCCGAAATCCTCTCGCTGATCAACGACCTGCAAGAAGAATTCGGGCTCTCACTACTGTTCATCAGCCACGACTTATCGGTGATTCGGAAGGTGTGTGACCGGGTGGCAGTGATGTACCTGGGCGAGATCGTCGAGGTCGGCACGACCGAGGAAATCTTTGCAAATCCGCAACACCCCTACACCGAGGCGTTACTGTCGGCCATTCCGACTCCAGACCCCCGGGCGACTCGCGAGAATATCGAACTAACGGGGACCGTCCCAAGTCCGACGGCGCCACCCAGCGGATGTCGGTTCCACACGCGCTGTCACAAGGTGATCCAGCCGGCGGATCTCGACTTCGAGCAGTCGGTATGGCGGTCGATTCTCAATCTCCGCGACCGCGCCCAGCGCGGCGGAATCGAAGCAGAACAGTACCGGGAATTCTTGAGAGACGCTGGCGCCGGCGAGCCGGCCGACGAAGCGATTGAGGCTGAAATTCGCGCGGAATTCGACCTTCCTGACTCGCTGGCAGACGCCGAGGCCGAGCGAACCCTCTCTGAGGCGCTCAACAGCATCCTTGCGGACGATCAAGAGAGTGCAGCGACCCTGCTCGGGGCAGAGTTCACCTCACCCTGTGAAGAGACAGTCCCCGAATTCACTGATCACGGCGACGGCCACGAGTCAGCATGTCTCCTCCACGAGCAGACTCAGTCGGCACAAGTCAGTGTCGGCGACGACTGATCAGCGAGAGTACCCCGGTCGGTATTGGACTCGCCCACACCCGGCGAGGCGAGGCGAGGCGAGGCGAGGCGAGGCGAGGCGAGGCGAGGCGAGGCGAGGCGAGGCGAGGCGAGGCGAGACGTGAGGTAACGTGTCGTGACGTGACGTGATCCAACGACACCACTCGTGGCCGGGATCGAATAACGCCGGTCGTTACACACCGCGACCAGACCACCTCGGCAGCGTGGCAGCCTGTGAGCCGATACCGGCAAAGAGATGCCGTGACTCCGTCACGTATAACCTGTGTGCATTATTGGAGTGAAAATGAGTTCCGCAAGTTATAGCACAGGCCGTGAGAAATGCCACGGCAATGAGTCGGAACATTCAGATGAGCCGTCTGGACCGGATTGCAGTCGAAGATCAGTCCGTCGAGATAGTCGAGCGCAAGGGCATTGGGCATCCGGACTCGATTTGCGACGGGATTGCCGAGTCAGTCTCTCGGGCACTGTCGAGTCTGTATCTCGACCGCGTCGGGAGAGTTCTCCACTACAACACTGACGAAACACAGCTCGTCGCGGGGAGGGCTTCGCCAGCATTCGAGGGGGGAGAAGTGATCGAACCGATCTATATTCTGATCGTGGGGCGCGCGACGAAAGACTACGACGGCCAGACACTCCCGGTTGACTCGACGGCCCTTCGGGCAGCCCGAGAGTATCTTGCGGCGGAAGTGCCAGAACTGGAGTGGGGGACCGATGTGGTCGTAGAGACACGGCTTGGCGAGGGGTCAGGTGACCTACAAGAGGTGTTTTCTGAAGATGGTGCGACCGTGCCAATGGCCAACGATACCTCGTTCGGCGTCGGGCACGCCCCACTCACCGAAACCGAGCAGATCGTCCAAGCGGCCGAGCGCGATCTCAACACGACGTTTGCTGCCAACAACCCGCAACTAGGGCCTGACGTGAAAGTCATGGGCAAACGGGAAGACGATCAAATCGATATTACCGTTGCAGCGGCGATGATCGACCAGTATCTAGCCGACTTCGAGGAGTACAAATCGTCGGTGACAGCTGTCAAAGAGTTCGTTACAGGCGTCGCCCGTGACCGGACCGACCGCGAAGTCACCGTCCAGGTCAACACAGCTGACGACTACGAGAAGGGCGCAATCTACCTGACGACGACCGGCACGTCTGCAGAGCAGGGTGATGACGGCTCTGTGGGTCGCGGGAATCGGGCAAACGGGCTGATCACTCCGAACCGGCCGATGAGTATGGAGGCCACCTCAGGGAAGAATCCCGTCAACCATATCGGGAAAATCTACAATCTCCTCTCGACGGAAATCGCCGAGAGCGTTGTGAGCGAGGTGTCAGGGATACGGGATCTTCAGGTGAGGCTGCTGTCACAGATTGGGCGTCCAATCGATCAACCCCACATTGCCGACATCAAGACGGTCACCGATGAGGGGACACAGTTGGACGAGGTCGACGCAGAGATCCAGGCGATTGTCGACCGGGAACTGGCGAACGTGACTGACGTGACACGCCAGGTTATCGACGGCGAGATTTCCACGTTCTAAGCGGCTGGTCAGTTCTCGAGGCCAATAGCGACACTCTCAGACTCGCAATCGAGCGTGTGTGCCCGCCGAACACGTCGAATTTCCACCCAGACAACGGCGATCAGGGGTGAAATCCTGGGTGAGCAGTGAGGACGACCACAACCCATTTGAGACAGCGCCGAGACTCCGGAGTTATGGCCCGGGTGTGCTTCGTTGGTGATACTGACCTGAATCTCGGGTACGAACTCCTGTCTCGCGAGACCTCGCGCGAAGCGCTGTCGACGTACGATATCGAAGAGCCGTTCGACAACAGTCTGGCCGTCGACACGGTGAGTCTCGGCGCAGCCGTCTCTCTGTGTAACGACCTCGACTGGTATCTTCGCCGCTTCGTGACTGAGGCGTTCGTTCGTGACCCATCGATTTCGTCAACAGAGTGGCTCTCTCTCGACCTCGCGACAGCGATCAGGGAAACTGATGTGCGGCCTGAAGAGTCCGACCAGTTATTGAAGATTTACGGACTTTCCGACGGCACGCTGGTCGAGCCGATGTATGCTGCCAGACGGGGCACCGAAATCCCCCCGTACGATCTTCGCGACGTGGATGAGACGGTCGTGGTGAGAGTCAGCGAGACGGAATTCGCGTGAGACTGGCGAATCACCCCGCGCCGACGAGTGGCGGGAATATCCTTCGTCACGGTGGCGTGCTGGTCTAGCGGGCGTGAAAACCTCGCTCCGAACCACAGGACCATTCGGATACTATCGAGCTCCCAGCGTGGCGGATTAACAGAGAGTGAAAATCAATCAACATTCGCCACCCGGGGACGCCCCTGTTCAGGGTCTCAGTCAGGCGCCGTCGGTCTCACCGGGCTGATCGAACATGCCAGTCGACATGTATCGTTCGCCACTGTCCCAAAATACCGTGACGACCAGCGGACAGTCGTCGTAATCTTCGCCGCCGTCCGCGAGTGCGTCAGAGGGATCTGTCGGCGACGATTCCGGCTGCGTAGCGACTCCCGCGGGCGGGCAGTTGAGTCCTGGGTCGGCGAGGCGAGTAGCCACGCGCCTGGCGGCCAGATTCGAGGCACCACCAGACTGGCCGGACAAAATCCCCTCTTCTTGAGCTAGCCGGCGACACTCGGCCTCGGCCTCCTCGATGGAGACCGTGTGGACCTCGTCGAAAAGGTCTGAATCTGTGTTTTCCGAGACGAATCCAGGGCCCATTCCCTGGAATCGGTCACTGCCAGGCTCTTCTCCCGACAACACGGCGCTCGCAGATGGTTCCACGGCGTGGACCTTCATCTCTGGAAACGCTTCTTTGAGTCTACGTCCCGTCCCAGTGATCGTTCCGCCAGTTCCAACACCCGCGACGAGCGCATCAACCGTGCGACCGTCGACCTGTTCCAGGATCTCCTCAGCGGTGGTCTCGTAGTGAGACTGGGGATTCGCCGGATTCTCGAACTGTCGTACTTGCACCAGTCCCTCTTCTGATTCGAGTTCACTCGCGCGGTCTCGTGCCGCCGAAATGTCTCCCTCCACGAGCTCCACACTGGCCCCGTAGGCGCGCATGATGCGGCGACGCTCTGGGGATTTCGACTCTGGCATCACGACCGTGACATCGTACCCTTTGGCGGCACCGACCATCGCCAGCCCGATTCCGGTGTTTCCGGATGTTGGTTCCACAATCCCATCGCCAGCAGACAACACCCCCCGCTCTTCGGCGGTCTCGACCATGTAAAGTGCCGGCCGGTCTTTCGCCGAGCCCCCGGGGTTGTACGACTCGAGTTTGGCCGCGACGGTGGACCCTTCAGGCGATCCTACCTGGACTAGCGGCGACCCAATCGTATCGAGAACGCTGTCGTCCATTTTACAACAGTAGTGCCTTCAGGTTTAAACAGATATTGGACGTGGACCGCCGGAGCGGAGTCTCACACGGACCACTAACTGAACGCTTTTCCGGGCTTGATTCCGGCCGTTGTGCAGATGTCAGTTACCCACGGCTGAGGCCGTGGGCTTCCGCGCTGTTCCCACTGTGATGACACAACAAGACCCCGATTGCAGGCAAGCCTGAGCCGGGAGAGATTGACACACAGCTAGGAACCCTCAGATATGGGCTGGTCTCGCATATCTGTCCAGAGTCGACGGTTGGTTGCTGTTCACTCGGGGTATCAGACCAGACCCGCCGAAGCGGGCAATGCCGCCGAGACGAGAGTCGTGACGGACTTGCAGACTCAGAATCAGTCACCTCAATCCGTCATCACGTGCCATGTCCTCAGCGTGGCTGTGAGCGGTTCATTCCTCCCCCGAGAACTTGGATCTATATTTGGGGGGTTAGACAGACACGAATCCGACGACGCCTCACACGTTCGACGGGCGGATTGACCCCATCTACAGAGAGGCAAAGGAGAGTGTCTCGGGGCTTGACCCCAAGACAGTTCACCAACAGCTATTATTCATTCACCCAACAACTGTCACTATGCAACTCGAAACGATGCGACCGAATCCTACCTGGGACCCGTCATCTTACGAGGATGCTGTCGAGGCTTTGTCGGAAGACGACTTAGAGTTCGCCGTCTGGGCGGGTGATTGGTGTCCTGACTGTCGTCGCCAGTTACCAGATTTCGCGGCGGCGTTACAGGCGGCAGGCGTCTCTGAAGAACGGATCAAACACTATCCTGTCGAGAAAGCCGACGATGGATCGAAGACAGGGCCGAAAATCGACGAATACGGAATCGAACTGATCCCGACCATCGTCGTAGAGCGAGACGGTGAGGAACTTACTCGATTCGTGGAGACGGAGCAGACTCCACTGGTGCCGTACGTCGCGGATCGGATTGAGCAATCCTGAGGCTACGAGACCAAGCCTGCCCGTCGAAAACGACACCGTAACCAGCTTTCCAACGATGATCTTCACAGATCACGCAATACAGAGTGCCGTCAGTCGGGTCTCGTCCGGCGATTCACGTTGCAAGAGTCTATGTCAGCGGTTCTGTTCGCCAGTGATAGCCGTCTCGCGATTGACATCCTCCTCCGCGTGACGACGCCTCAAGGCGCGGGTATTCTCCGTGTATCCTATAAGTGGGGACCGCTCACGGAGTCGACACCAACGAAACACACGGGTCAACAGTGGCTGGCGGCAAACGGTACTGAGACAGTCTGCCCGCAGTCAGGGGAAGTTGCCACCTTGTCGGAACGCCCCGGCTACCCGGCGGAGCGAGACGACGTACGCCGCCATCCGGAGACTCGGGAGATCCTGTTCGTCGAACGCGGCCACTAAGCCGTCGAACGCGTCGGTAATAACAGTCTCGAGTTCGTTATTGACCCGCGATTCGGGCCAGTAGAATCGACCGCGATTCTGCACCCACTCGAAGTACGAGACTGTCACCCCACCGGCGTTCGCGAGAATGTCCGGGACGACGTACGTGTCAGTATCGGTCAACACTTCGTCTGCCCCGGGCGTGAGTGGCCCGTTAGCCGCCTCAACAATCAGATCTGCCCTGACGTCTGTCGCCAGCGACTCGTCGATCGCGTTCTCCAGAGCCGCCGGAATCAACACGTCGACATCCAGCGTGAGAAGATCTTCATTCGAGATTTCCTCTGTAGCGCCCTCGAACCCAGACAGTGACCCCGTTTCAGTCTTGTACTGTTTTGCCGCCACCGTGTCGAACCCGCTGGGATTGTAGATTGCGCCCGACGAGTCAGACGCCGCGACGACTGTCGCTCCCTGTTTGTCGAGTTCCTGAGCGGCGACGGATCCGGCATTCCCGTAGCCTTGCACCGCAACAGTCGCTCCCTCTAGTTCACGACCGAGCCACTCCAGCGTCTCCCGTGTCGAAAACATCACCGACCGACCCGTCGCTCGGACGCGGCCTTCTGATCCACCCGAACCAGGAGCTTTCCCGGTGATGACGCCCGGTTCGGTGGTCCGCTCAAGGGTCTCATAGGTGTCTTTGATCCAGTTCATCTCCTGCTGTCCAGTGTTGACATCCGGCGCGGGAATATCTCGGTCCACGCCGATCAGCGGTCGAAGTTCGGCGGCGAATGCTCGCGTCAACCGCTCCATTTCGCTGGCACTGTGTGCCGCCGGGTCAACCTCGATCCCCCCTTTCCCGCCGCCGAACGGAATGTCCACCAGCGCGCACTTGTATACCATCCATCCGGACAGCGCTTTCACTTCGGCCCGGTTGACACCCGGGTGATAGCGGATCCCACCTTTGTACGGGCCCCGGTCGCCGTTGAATTGGGACCGATACCCGGCGAACGTCTTCAACCCACCATCGTCCAATTCGACCGTGAGTGTCGTTTCCAACACCCGTTCTGGCCGCTTGAGCCGCTCAATGACGTCGTCCCCAATGTCGACGTACGCGGATGCATCCTCGATCTGCTCTTGCAGACTCTCGAAGGGATTCGTCTCCTCACTCATATGTATGTTCGGAGATGGAGAATAAATAATGGTGTCGCCCTGATATTATCACCTTTAGGTCCCTTATTCGACCAGTTGTCTCCCGGTTCTCTCGGCGTATCGCGGCCGGCCCTGAATCCCAAGCTGCCAGTCACGCGTTGTGACACAGTTCGCCGGTGAGCCTGTCGATACTCAGAGTGACGAACTTGGTCAGGGCAACTCGTCGGCTGCTTCCGCCCGTGAGAGAATCTGTTCAGCGCGCGCCACCAGTGGGGCATCGATCATCTCACCGCCCATCTCGAAGACGCCACTCTCAGCTGCATCCGCATCGTGTTTGGCGGCGATGACATCGTGAGCCCATTCGATTTGATCTGAGTCTGGGGTGAATGCCTCGTTGATGACGGGAACCTGTGACGGGTGGATGGCGATTTTCCCATCGTATCCCAGCTGACGTGCTCTCGCCGCTGCCGCAACGAGCCCACTCCGGTCTTCGAAATCTGTGAAGACTGTGTCTACAGCATCCACACCGGCACTCCCGGCCGCCAGGACCACGCGCTGGCGCGCGTACAGCAGTTCATCACCCGCCTGTGGATTGGCGCCGATATCTGCCGAGAGGTCCTCAGCGCCGAACAGAACGGCCTCTGTGTCGCCGTGTGCGGCGATCTCGTGGGCAGATAATACACCTTGAGCCGTCTCCAGGAGGGCGAAGATCGCGGGTCCCATGTCCCGGTCTGCACAGAGTCTCGCGTGACGAGCGACCATCTCCGGCCCAGACACCTTCGGGATCATGACGGCGTCCACTACCGTCTCGGCGAGCGCGTCGAGATCAGACTCAGGGTCGTGTCGCGTCACGCGGACACACACCTCCGCAGGGGGGTCGAAGGCTGGGTCTGTTAGCACCTTCCTGATAGATTCCCGTGCGGCTTGTTTCTGGGACGGGGCTACTGCATCCTCGAGATCAAAGACAATCACATCTGCGTCTGTCGTGGCCGCTTTCTCGAGGAGTACCGGCCGATCCCCTGGCGAGAACAGCACACTCCGTCGTGTCATATCCATCACCTCAACCCGGCAGCACAAATGCTAGGGGGTCAACTCGCTCTTGTTGGTCTTCAAAGCTCGTAACAACGTCACGCCATTTTCTATCGACGGAGTTGGGAAGCGACTCTCGTCGACCCGGTGATCCCGTCGGCTGCCATCCGGACGCTCGGCTATTGCCGTCACCGTCAGCATCAGGTCGTGTCGTATCGTGTCGTGCGATTGGGCGCGTTCCGGTCGGACTGGTGAGCATCTCGGAGAGGGGATACGCTGAAATCGACCCGTTAGGTGTGACGAAGGAGCATCGGTGCTGACTCTCACAGAACCGTCCCGTGTTTTTTATCAGGTATGTCTTTATCGAGATCGGAGTAAAAGTCGAGACGGGCGACGAGTTCGTCCCTGAGTGCCGACGGCGGAACCACTTCGTCGATGACCACTTCGCTGGCCATCCGGCGGACATCAATATTGTTGCGATACGCCTCTCTCAGCTCGGCTTCGCGTTTTTGACGCCGCTGCTCGTCGTCGATATCCGCGAGCTCGTTCGCGTACACCGCGTTAATCGCCGCTTCAGGCCCCATAATACCAATTTCTCCCGACGGCAACGCGATCACGCTCTCTGGGTCGTATGCAGGCCCGCCCATCGCGTAGATACCAGCGCCGTAGGCTTTCCGAGTCACGACGGTCTGCTGTGGAACCGTTGCAGAGGAGGTGGCGTAGATGAATTTCTTTCCTTGCTCGAGGATACCGTCTTTTTCAACTTGTGAACCAGCCATGAATCCGGGCGTGTCACAGAGGTACAACAGCGGAATCTCGTAGGCGTCACAGGTCCAGATGAATTCGGCTGCCTTCTGGGCTGCGTCCGGAAAGATGGCCCCCGAGCGAACGTCGGGCTGGTTGGCGACGACCCCGACGGGTCGCCCGTCGATTCTGGCAAACGCCGTCACAATCTCTCGGCCGTAATCTGGCGTGAGTTCTAACACGGATTCAGCGTCGACGATCCGGTCAAGTAACGCTCCGACATCGTACGGCTGGTTCGGCTTATCTGGAATCAGCCCGTCGATTCCCGCGGGGTCGTGTTTGGGCGGACGCGACTCCGATCGAGGTGGTGTCTGACCAGCTTTGTCCGGGAGATACGTCATTAAATCCGCGACCAGTCGGCGGGCGTGAGCCTCATCGCGCGCCACCAGATCGGCCGACCCCGAGTGTTCGGCGTGAATCTGTGCGCCTCCCAGCGCCTGTAAGTCGATCTCCTCTCCGGTAACCATCTCGACCATACGGGGAGACGCGATCGCCATCGCAGACACCCCCTCAACCATGACGGTGAAATCCGCGAAAACGGGCGTGTACGCCGCCCCCGCGATGCAGGGCCCGTACAACACACAGATTTGCGGCACTCGCCCCGACAGCATCGAGTGATTGTAATAGTACTTGCCGATCCCCTCGCGGTTGGCGAAAAATCCCGTCTGCTGGTCGATTCGCCCGCCAGACGAATCCATCAGGTAGAATACGGGGTTACCACTCTTCAGTGCGCGCTCTTGCATCCGGAGGAACTTCTCGACGCCTCGTTCCGCCATCGACCCAGCCTTGACGGTGAAGTCGTTGGCCATGAAGTGGACATCTCGTCCTTCGAACGTGGCTGCACCCGTAATTAGCCCGTCGGCCGGAAGCCGGTCGTCCTGATCAGGGTCTGTCTCTCGGCTGGACGGGTGCCACTCGTCGTACGCTGCGAATTTGCCATCCTCGAACCGGAGTCCTGCCGGTGGCTCATCACCCGCTTTACCCGTCCCCTTCGTGCCGTCTTCGCCGCCGAACCAGAGGTCCATCCGGTCCCGAACGAACAACTTCCCCTGGTCAGAGAGTCGATCACGGTACTTTTCTGGGCCACCAGCCTCGATATTGGCAATCTCTTCTCTGAGAGCTCGCTCACGCTCTGTCGGAGTCAGATCACTCTCCAGTGGATACTCTGGTGTTGTGGGAGAGACGGTCGCAATCGGCGAGTCGCCATCTGTCACTACCACCGACACCTCGGTTCCATAGTGGGTCGCCAGTGCGGACGCGATAGCTTCTGCCTCGTCGGGTGTGGCTCCGGCCCTCACTGATACTCTCATAGAGAATTGTGGCCTTGCTGGTCGCAAAGTAGTTTGCATCAGCGTAATAGTTCGGGTGATACCTGACTCTTCAGTACTCGATATCGTCGATATGGAGTCGGCGCCTCACCGACCGATGTTTTCACGATGGCGTGGCCCGTTCGATTGTTGCCAGCAGGAATATTTATTCGGACGATGCGGTCGCGTGGCATGTACCCATTCGAGGGCAACACTCACACTATCACGCCATCTGCA
The DNA here is from genome assembly GCA_000496235.1 of uncultured archaeon A07HR60. Lineage (GTDB taxonomy): Archaea > Halobacteriota > Halobacteria > Halobacteriales > Haloferacaceae > J07HR59. The sequence continues at coordinate 217,384 of KI543233.1, read as the reverse complement.
ATCCTCGGTGTAAGTGACTGACGGCCACGGGGGTGGCGAAACGACACAGCATATTCACTCCGCCGTGGGACAAATCGGGACCGAACCAGGCTAGGCTGAGCCGTCTGGACGGTTCTGGACCAGACTGGACCAGATTTGAATCCCCCGTTACGAGTCAAGCAGAAGAGTCTGCTCGCTGAATTCGATGGAATATGTCACTCGAGTGCGGTCTCGAGTCGTCTGATAGTCGTGTCGTTCCCGAGATGGACTGGCACACGCTGGTGAAGATCTGTAGGGTCGATATCTCGAATAGACGTTGTTCCGTCAGACGAGAGCCCACCAGCGGTTTCGACGATATATGCCATCGGATTGGCCTCAAACTGGAGTCGGAGTTTGCCATCCGGGGCAGATTCTAGCGCGGGATACGCGAAAATCCCTCCATAGGTGAGGACTTGAGTGACGTCCCCGACCATCGAACCGCCGTATCGCAACTTCAGTTCCGTCTCTATCGTCTCCGCGTACTCAGCGAAAGAGTCGGGCCAGTCTGGCACGCGGCCACCGAACCCGTACACCGTCGGGTCGGCCGGAATCTCCAGGTTCGAATTCACGACCGTTCGCCCGTCATCGATCACCTCTTCTCGCACCTGCCCGTCCATCGCCAGTATCATCGTCGTAATCGGGCCATACAGCACGTAGCCTGCCGCGACGATGGCGGTCCCTGGTGCGGGGAGGGGTTCGTCGTACACCGTGAGGATAGTCCCCATCGTATTGTTGGACTGCAGATTCGACGAGCCGTCCAACGGATCGACGGCGACGGACAAGCCAGTCGCGTCGCCTACCTGCTGTGGGTTGGTGCGTTCTTCGCTGCCGTACTCGGCGACACCATCGACCTCTCCGAGCCGGTTTTTCAACAGTTCGTCGGCGTGAACGTCGGCCGCCATCTGGTGTTCGCCAGACGCATTCTCTGTTCCCGCGCTCACGCGCCGTCCTGGGAGTCCAGCCCGAATCTGGGGTGCAACCTCCGCGAGTGCGTCGAACACGGTCTCGACCGTCTGCAGACCGTCGTTCGCATCAGCGCTCGACTCAGCATCTGGGTCAGGGCCAGAAGCCCCGGGTCCGGGTGAGATCACGGGAATCAGTCGAGCGGCTCTGCGCTGGACGTTCCCGGGACCGCTTCTTCGGCGGATACCTCTTCGAAGACTACCTTTTCCAGTGCGTCCAGTATCGCTACCGGGTCTTCACGTTGGAACACGTTGCGGCCCACGGCAAGGCCGGACGCGCCGCCATCGATAGCGGATTCGACGGTCCGGAGGAATTCCAGATCGTCTGTCTTCGACCCGCCTGACATGACGACTTTCATATTGCCGGCCATCCGGGCAGCGTCGGCCATGGCCTCCGGAGAGCCGGGATACTTTACCTTCGCGATATCAGCCCCAAGTTCGAGACTTAATCGTGTCGCGTACGAGATTACCTCAGAGCTTTTGTCGCTTCGCAGTCCCTGCCCGCGGGGGTACGACCACATGACGACCGCCATGTCTTCTTCCCGTGCCGCCTCCTGGGCGCTGGCAAACTCCTCTGCCATCTCCACTTCGTAATTAGAGCCGCCGTACAGTGTGAAGCCAACCCCGTCGGCCCCCAACTCCGCGGCGTACTCGGCCGAACAGTTGACCGCAGAATCTGGCTCTCCCATCCAGAGGTTTGATGTGCCGTTGAGTTTGACGATCAATCCGACATCATCCTGATAAGACGGGTAGTAGGCTTCCGCAATCCCCTTTTGCACAGCGACGGCCGTGACAGCGTCGTGACCGGCCAGCTCGAAGATCGCTTGTGGATCGGCGGTGTCTGGAACCGGCTCGAAATCGACCGGGCCGTGCTCGAGCCCGTGGTCGTACGCGAGGATCAGCGCCTTTCCGTCGCGCGTTATTGCTGAATCAGCCTGCGGGATCATATTGAGTATTAGCGGTGACATACGTCAAAAACTCTTGGATAACGGGGTTTGCCGTGTCGTGGGTGCCACTCTAACTGTGGAGACATCAAGACCGCAATCGATTGCTCCGTCCCGAAGAGCGGGAGATCCGACATGTCCCTCGCCAACTGCTGGGCTCACAGCCAGACAACGAACATCAGATATGGTCCACAAATCTCAGATAGGGCCGGGGTCATCGCCGTAGTAACGTCTTGGGCATTCTCCTCGAATCTTCGTCATCGATGACGTGGGCAGGGAGAGTGACTACAGAGCGACCATGGACAGCATCCGTATTCTCTTTTGCCCGACTCGCTCGAAAATGGCCCAGTCTACCCGCTGTGTCGGTGTTTCAGACGCAGTACCCACGCACGCGGCTGCGATTTCACTTTTGAAGCCGTTGTGTGGTTTCGACGAGGGGGTGGCGAGCGTAATCGACGATCTCGATGTCTTCGATGGTCTCCAGGCCTTCCTTGGAAGCGGTTTGTGCCATGCCGAGTTGCACCTGCTCGTCGAGGACAATCACATAGGTGTCGACCTCTCCGATGTCGAGACGGTGAGCTGCCATCGCTCGGTGGTGGCCGTCAGCCAGGTACAGGGCCCCTCCGTTGTCGATGACGACCAGTGGCTCGGCGAGCCCGCGTTGCAGTTCGTACTGGCGCCCGTTCAGTTCGTCGGCGTATACACGGGTTTGTGTCGGCACCAGATCTGCTAACTGGAGTTCGCGGCGTTCCTGCGAGGTGGTGATGCTGTGGATCTGCTCGAGAGTGCGCATCAGTTTCCCGACTTTCCCTGGGGTCGCCCGCTCAATCTGCGAGCGGACCACGTCCGTGTGTGAGATGATCCCGACGAGATTGTTCGCGTCATCCACTACGGGGAGTCGCTGGATTCCGGATCGGAGGATCACTCGCGCCGCGTCCGTGATTTTCATATCCGGGTGAGCGACAACCAGGTCGTCACTCATGACGGTGAAGATGGCTGCCTCGTCGTCGGCCAGTAACAGATCTGGCGCGGAGACGAATCCCTCCACGGTCCGCCCTTCAGTCACCGGGAAGCCATCGTGGCCAGTCGTCTCAGTGATCTGCCGTGAAATCTGCGCGACAGTATCTTCTGGAGAGACTGTCTTCACATCTTTGGTCATGTACTCTTCGACGGTCGGCTTGTCCGACATCGTTTGAGTATCCAGCCGAACGGATAAAAGGGTACTCAAGCAGCATATGACGGAGGCCGGTGAGAGATTACCGGGGAGAGGGATTCGGACACTCAAGCCGCTAGCGACCCTCTCCCGAGTGTTCAGCTCGAATCGGCACGAACGGCACGATTGGAAGTCACCTCAACCCCGTGAGAATCCGATAGAGAGACTCGCTCATGACCACTGTGTGATAGCGTATTTCGGCGATGGGACCTGAGAGACGCAGCACAACCCATCTTGACCGACAGACAATACCGCAAATCGGACCACTCCGGCACGTTCTCGGGAGGCGGGCGTGTGAGAGCGAGACTGACGCTCAAGAGTTAATCGGGCGAGGACTCGCTGTGACCGCCGGTCGGCTGGCTGTCACCGTCCGAGACGCTGGCCCCGTCAGCAGTGATCCCCGTCTGGTAATCGGGGGTGATTGGCGCGTCTTCGAGCGCATCAGAGACTCTATCCGTGACCACTGCTCGGACCACCTCACCGAGTGACTCCGAGGACTCGTGCATTTCAGAGAGGATCCCGAGCGGGAGTTGGGCGCCTGCCATGTCGGCGTGCCCGCCAGCAGAGCCGATTTGGCCCAGCGCCTCTCGGAGCGTCTCTCCAAGATCAGTTTCCGTCCCCCGTGCGCGGCCTGATAGATAGACAGTCGATTCGGTGAACCCGTAGACGATGGCAATCGTGATCCCTTCCAGATCCAGCAGCCGTTCGGCCGCCTGCGAAAGCGCGTCGCGATTAGTGATCTGACCAACACACGATAGCAATACGGGACCCTGTGTGTTCCGCTCTCGGATCGCGGTCCCCAGAATCTCCATTGTCTCTTGGTCAATCCGCGGGGACTCAACCTTTTCGAGAATACTCTCGTCGGCGATCTGGACCACGTCCCTGGCAGCCGCGAAGTCCGCTTGGTTGACCCCTCGCGTGAAATCCCGGGTATCTGTGAGAATCCCATACAGAAGTGCGGTCGCTAGTTGTTTGCTGGGGTTGATCCCGAGATCGCGGAGGTACTCGGCGATGATCGTGCTGGTCGAGCCGACATCCGGTCGGATGTCGACTAATTGGCCGTCGATCGGCCCGCGTGGCGGATGGTGATCGATGACGACCGCCACGTCGGTGTCCTCGGCCAGGCTGTCGTTCGTCCCGGGGCTCGAGTGGTCCACGAGGATAATCTCCTCAAACTCGTCCAATAGTGCGTCACCGGGCGTTCGCATATCGATCTCGAGAAGATTTACCAGAGCACGGTTCTCCTGGTGACTGATATCGCCGAAATAACACGGGTCCGCACGCAACCCCACCGACTCGACAATAATAGAGATACCCATGGCGCTGGCAATCGCGTCGGGATCTGGATTGTCATGAGGGACGACCGCAACGGGGCCCTCAAGACTACGAAGCGTCGTCAGCAGACGTGTAGTCTTATCTTGTTCCACATCTCCAGCAGCCTCGAGTATTCGGTCAGCAAGTGCTGCTGTCGGGTCGATGACCCGGTCGAGGATATCTTCGAATGCCGTCTGGTCCACGTCACTGTCACCATCGAGACAGCCGAAAAGATACGCCTCTGGAAACTGTTCTGCGGCAGTTTTCGCTGCTGCGAGATTCTCACTAGAATTTGCCCCCGTAATCACCACCACGTCGACTGCGTCAGGGTAATCACCCGGATCTGTGGGGTCTGATTCGACAGCTGAGACCCCGGTGTTTTGCAGGCTTGTTACACACTGAGTGTCGGCGCTGAGCACCATTTCCTCGCCACGGCCCTGTGCGACAGCTCTGGTGACCGACATGTCGGTCCCACCACTGCACAAGACCAGCCTGCGGAGCATACGTCATTCAGCCAGCCACTGGACAAATGCCTGCCGCTTGCTCCGCGTTCGGCTGACTGGGTTGCCATGTCACCGTTCGCAGTCGCAATCTGCTGGGCCTGCCAGGAAGATGTCTCGGCCAGTGGTCAGTAAGTCAGTGACTTGAGGGGCAAAAAGTGCACTCTCAATCGGCAGTTGGTGCGGCCGCACGCTGGCTGGGACCGTACGTCTCGCTCACCTGAGAGACAACCGTCAGGAACGCGATAACCGACAAGCCAGCACCGGCAGCGAACGGGATAAAGAATCCATAGCTGACGAGCCACCCTGAGGTGAGTGGCCCAAGTGCCACTCCGAGACCAAAGCCCATCGTGAGGACAGACAGCGTCGAGCCGGATTCACCTTTATTAGCGACGTCACCCGCGAGGGCGAGCGACGGGGCAAACACCAGCGCCACGGCGATTCCCTGTAAAAATCGGATTCCAACCATTCCAATCGACGTCATGACGACCCCCTGGAGAAGCGTCGTCGGGATCAACAACAGAAATCCAACCAAGAGGAACGGTCGCCGGCCATACCTGTCACAGGCCCTCCCGACGGGGACCTGGAAGGCGACGTTCGCGATCACCACCGCCGCAAACTGAAGGCCAAACCACACTGGCGGTTGGTCGAGACGAGCGTTGACCTGCACTTGGAGCGTCGCGAACAGCGCGATACACAGTCCCATAACAATCGTCGCCAGCCCCAGCGCGAACACCGGGTCTAAGATTCGGTCGTCACCACGAACACTGATTGAGATGTCTTTAGACGCGGCGGCACCAGACTCGTCGGTGTCGGAAACCAGGAAAAATACCAGCCCGAAGCTGAGATACGCGACCACGAACGCAGAGATGAACGCCATATCGAATCCGGAGTAGGTGCCGAACGGCAGGACATACGGGCCTGCTTCGACGACACCACCCGCTACGATTGGGCCAAAGCCAAATCCGATCAGCCGGAAGGTATTGAACACACCGAAATTGCCGCCACGCTCGTCTGGTGAGGCCGCGTACTCGTTGACTAACGCGATCGTCGCCGGAATCACGAGCGCGGCGCCGAACCCCTGGATCGCCCGCAAGACGACTAATGCGAGATACGAACTGGCGAACACGTACAGCCCGCTGGCCGTCCCGAGCAGGAGGATTCCCGTCAGGATGAACGGTTTTCTCCCGCCGACCCGGTCCGAGAGGCTCCCTGTCCACGGCTGTGAGAGGCTGTTGAGAAACCCGAACAGCGAGAGCACGAACCCGATCAACAGCGGTTGTGTCACCGACAGTGAGACACCACCAATCGCAATCGACGACCCCACTAGCCCGTCCAGGTCGATCAGCGGACTCGCGACGTACAGTGGCAATACGACAATCAAAAACGAATTCCCCACCGCACCGACCATCCGTGCCAGCGCGAGCACAATCACCCGGTAGTCGGTATCAATGAAAGATAACAACCTGCCCAGGATACCCATCTACCTACACTTCGACCGAGTCCGTGAAGGGTGTTGTGACTCACGTCTCGGGCGGTATTACGGCCAGAATCGCACAGTGAGGGGCCTCTGTACCAGGCCCCATGACACTCACTTTGTTCGGCTGTACACGCCGATACGTGGTGGAGGGCCCGGATGCTGGATCGGAACCCGTCATTTATATGCCAGCACCTGCTCTCGACGTTTTACACACCAGTACGGAGTGACGAAAAATGAGTGATGACAACCCTGGCGGATTGGACGTATCGTTTGAAGATTTCAGCGACGAGACCGAACTCACACAAGAGCAAGAAGCGGACGAGGACGACCGGATCCGCGGCGCGGAAACGGAGTCCCGTCCGACGACGCCCGTTCAGTGCACGCAAGAGGACTGTGACGGCGAGCGTGCCTTCTACGAACTGAAGCAGATCAGGGCCGCCGACGAGTCTGAAACACGGTTCCTGGAGTGCGTCGAGTGTGGTCACAAGTGGCGCGAAAACGACCACTGACGGACCGCAAATGGATCCGGAGCCGCCCACTGTTCCTGACGACGACTTTGCGGAGTGGACCCGTGTCGGTGATTCCACAGAGGTTCTCTTCGACGGAGCTCCGGTGACGGTAACCGGCCGCACACTCCGATACGAGTCCACGACTCCGGGCGCGAGGGATTCGTTAGATCGGTTCTTTTTCGCGACACGGCTCGGGCTCGAACCGTCTGTCTCGCCGAACGTGGCCCTAACGAAGTTGGTGCGATCGGGCGCGGCCGACGGCTTTCGCGACCAATTGTCCGAGCGGGGATTCAAACATATCCAGCGTGTCGAAACCCGGACGATCCCAGTTGGCGATGCCGAGGCAGATTTGTACCGATATCGTGCCCGGTGCGCTGCTGCCGACGGCGATATTTCCGCCGAAGCGATGATGGCCGTGTGGGCCGACGATAGCTATCAAATCGCTGGCGGCGGTTACCCCCTGACCGGGGACGTGAACACCGCTCGACGCGAGCTTCGGCGACTGATTCGAAACGTTAGATAGCTACGAGTCGCGAATCTTGACAGTCCAGAGCAGATGTCACAGCCCTCTGGCGAGGACCAGACGGAGGCTCGATCCGATACCGTCGGTCGCCAGCCCCACCAAGCCCGCGCAAGGAGGTTGAGTAGAGTGGGCAATCCACGCCTGCGGACACTTTCCAATCTCCACTCGCGTTCCACACACCATTTTGCGGGACTGTGTAGCCATGTCAGCAATCCCCGAGCAGTCGCAGCGTCGTCGATACTACCATTATCCAGGATATTCGTATCTAAAGACGGCATCTGTCAGCCTGTGGCGGTCACTGACTATCTGGTGACGGACCGTGAACGGGACCCCTGCGGTTTACACCGAGGAGATTAAGAATCAGGGTGCTCTGGCAAAGATCAGATACCCGGTATGGCCGACCCCGGCCGTTGACGGGCGGGAGCCACGGCTTCCGTAGTCCATCTCTCGCTGAATAGTTTCGAGGGTACGGATCTCTTCGAGGCCAACAGACCGCGCGGCTTCAGTGGCCTCGCGACTTCCCTCCACGAACGGAGAGTATACCGCGAGAAACCCTCCAGCGACGAGCAACTCTGGCGCCCGTTCAACGACAGTTGGCGCATCGATAGTGTCGAGTGTGACGACATCGAATGGTGCTGTCTCGGCGAGTTCGTCGAGTGACTCGGTCACGTCACCGGTCCGGACCGCCAGCGAATCAGATACACCTGCAGTGACAGCATTCTCTCGGGCGACGGCGGCGAAATCTGCGTCTTCTTCGTACGAGACGACCTCTGCCCCGACCCGAGCCAGCGACACTGCCAGAATCCCCGAGCCAGTCCCTGCATCGAGGACGCGGTCTCCCCTGCAGGCCCCAGTATGTCCGAGAACAAGTCCAATATCACGAGGCATCATTGGAGCGCCCGTCCGCTCGAGATGATCGAACAGGTCTGGTCCGCGCAACTCCTGCACTGTGAATTCCTCACCGAGATGCGTCTCGACGGTCTCTCCCGGCACCACGTCTTCGGGCACCGCCAACACTCCGAGATCGGTTCCCATCTCCGTTCCCGGATTCAGCAGGTATTCCTGGTCGTCGTGGACCAGGAGAAACGCCGGTTGGCTCACTCCAGCCTGTTGATTGCCGCCGCCAGGTCTCCGTCTGTCGCCTCAAGTGCCTCACGAGCGTCCGATTCTGGGACTTCCGCCCGCCCGGCGACAATGGTGACATCCTCATCGGGGATTTCTGCTGGTCCACTATCGGCGGGTTCACTGGTAGACTCAACAGCCGACGCTCCCGCGCCCGCCTCTCGGGTCTCGGGTTCGCCGACTATCTGATAGGTCTCTTGCCCTTGTGCGTCCATTCGCGTGACCTGCGCGCCGTCGAAGACAATCTCTTCATCGCCTGTCTTGATGATCACCTCGTCTGCCTCGATTTCCGTCACATCGATCCCCATCTGCTCCATCATCTGCTTCATCTTGCGCGGATTCATTCCGCCTCCTCCAAACATATCTCTAACCAAACACCCTGAGAGCAAAAAAGGTATGTCAACCGACTCGGGCGACTTCTGTGCCACTCCTCGTGTTCAGCATCTTTCGAGATGGCGCCTCCGGTCTCACCGAGCGAGACTTCCAGCCAGTCGGAAGCGGGACGCGCGGTGGCCGGAGAGAAAGCCGACACAGGAAGACGGCCAGTGTAGACGGGAGTGACCGACTCAACATCCAATACACGATTCAACAGCTACCATATCGAAAGTCAGCGACATCGTCGGACACACCGCCAGTATCACGAGTCGTAGTCCGCCGGGTGCGCGAAGGTGGGGGCGGTTGTACGGGGAGCAGGCGCAATCCCGCGCCGTTCACGGCGTGGATACGCGCCGTCACGGAGTGACACGGTCCACGAGAATCACGCAGTATTCGAGATTTTCACACACTAAGATTTATTCGGCGGGCCGATTTTATTCCAACAGAAATTGGCGTGGAACAGAGTGATTCCGCTCAGTCCGACGATGGCGGCCTGCCCGCCCCACGCAACCAAGCAATCATCGGACCCAGTCAGGTGAACGGTCGGTTCCTCTACTGAACTGATGCAGTGCCCGACTGCGTGTACGCACTCGTGAAAGTAACTCCGAGTCCGTTGAAGTCTGCCGGGCGCCCTGAGGCACAAACAACGTTGGGCGTCTGAAATCGATGGAGGAGAGGAGAGGAGAGGAGAGGAGTACCGGGGGCTTGGCACTCCCAGCAGTCCCACTCGGTCAGACCACGAGCATCCCTCTCAGATTCACACTGGGTGGATGCTCGGTGGGACCGGTAACCCTGAAATCCCCAACACTCAGGATTCTTCTGCATTTACGCGGAGGAGGATGTCAATCGTCGGTCGCCCGGCGCTCACTCATCAACGCGCCAGTCTCCAGTCAACAAGACGCGATCTTTCATCGCGACCGCGAACGCCTCGGGGTTGGATACCTCGTTGACCATCTCGTTTCGCACGCCAGAGATTGATCCACCCATGCTCGCGTATGATTTCAGGAGGATCACCCGGTTCGGCGTCGGCGACACATCCCACGACTCGGGATAATCAAAGTTCGTCACAGACAACGTCGCCGTCTCCGGCTTGAGTTCGTCTTCCTCCGACTCGCTGAGTCGCACCATCATCTCAGTTTCCATGATGTCGTCTGGATCCGCGTCCTCGACCGCCATCTCACCCGAACTGATCTCGGGTTCTCTCACGATCACAAATCCGGTCTCGGGATCTTCCACCGCCACGGTATACCCCGGTTCATCACCGCTGGCCGCCACCTCTTTGCCGGCGAATGTGGTGTCAAACACGAATCTGTCACTCACAATGCCCACGCCGCCGGGAGTCTCCACCACGGCCCCCCGCTCGTACTTACAAGACGCCTCACGTCGACTGGCGTTTTGGGATGCGTCTCGCGAGTCTTGCCCTCGGTTCCGTTGCTCTGCAAGCCAGTCGACTGCCGACGGGCCTTGCAGATCCGCCACGCCGAACTCACTGGCATCGCGAG
>KI543233.1:203668-206902 GCA_000496235.1 uncultured archaeon A07HR60 | reverse complement strand
GGCGGCACAGTCACTGTCCAATTAGAGATTGAACACGTCGGCGAGAAGCCAGTTACCGATCTGCGGATTGTCGACGGTGTTCCCGATCCGTTGCCAGTAGTCGACGGGTCACCCCGGGCTGGGATCAATCTTCAGTCAGGAGAGACGGTAACGGTCGAGTACACAGTGCGGGTTCGCTCTGGATCATTCGAGTTTTCTGCAGTTCGCGTCCGCACCGCAAGTCTCAGCGGGGCACGCCTGTCTGACGGGGCTATCCCACCGGGTGGAGATTCACGGGTAACCGCACAGTTGGGTGTGAGTGAGTATCCGCTCTCGGAACAGACGACTCGGATGGTCGGCGCGTTAGCGTCAGATCACGGTGGGGAGGGTCTGGATTTTTACGGGATTCGTGAGTATCGCGCTGGCGATCCCGCTAATCGCATCCACTGGCGCCAGTACGCCGAGACAAACGAACTTACCACGGTAGAGTACCAACAGCAGAAGGCCGTTGAGGTGGTCGTCATAGTTGACGCACGCCCACCAGCCGCGGTCGCGGCCAGTGACACGGCTCCGACCGGCGTCGAATTAGACGTTTATGCGGCAAGCGAAGCCGTCGGCGGGCTGTTGAATACCCGCAATCGTGTGGGGCTAGTCACGCTTGGTGTAGGAGACGACACGGGTGGCGGATTCGGGTGGATTCCGCCTGGGAATGGACACGCGCTCCAGAGCCGAATCCGGACGCGACTTGACTCGGTGGCGGCAACAACACAGTCACAAACCCCGGCACCAGTTGAATCGGGAAACTCTGACAGACAGTCATCCACAGTAGCGGCTGAATCGGTAGCCGATACCGACACCGACGCCGCAGCGACAACCAGCGAATCACCGGGCTCTAACATTGCGACTGACGAAATAGTCGATCTCGTTAGCTCACGCACACAGTTGATCATGTTCAGCCCACTTTGTGATGCGCTACCCGTCGAAATCGCCCAGCAACTGCAGACGGCCGGCTACACGGTCAGCGTGTGTGCGCCGGATGTGACGGCACCGTCGACGGCCGGGTCAACACTGACTGGCATCGACCGCGGTCTCCGGCTCGCCAAGTTGCGTGCGACCGGCGCGACGGTAGTCGACTGGTCTCGTGACGACCCGCTGAGTCTCGTGCTCAAACGAACCGCCACCGCACTCTCGACGGAATCTCGGTCGTACTCATGAGTCAAAACACACCATCCTCAACGGACTCTGTCAGATCGTCTTCCGAGGCGACTCAGATCGGGGTCACCGCTAACCGGAGACAGGTGCCGCTTGGCGCGGCCGGGGTCGCGTTCACGAGCCTGCTCATCACTGCGGGAGACATTCTGGCGGCTGTAGTCGTGACTGCCGGGGTTATAATCGGAGTACTACTTGCAGGGTCGATTGCAGTTGTCGCAATTGATCGCCCAATTCGAGCACTCGTCGGCGGAGTTTTACTCTTGGGCAGTGTGAGTGGAGCGGTTGGGCTGCCGATCATCGTCGGAACACGAGTTGCTCCGGTGACGGGCGTGGTTGCTGCAGCAAGTGTGCTTGTTGGATTCGGGCTGACCCAGCTTCGAGTCACCGCGTTCGGCTCCGGTGCCATTGCTACTGCCCTAAATTGGCTGGCGCGCGTCGCGTTAGTCCTTCTTACCACAGCGGTAGTCGTCGGATTAGTAACGCTGGATCTGGCTACTGTGATTGCGACTGTTGGATCGGTGATCCCGATCGCACCATTACTCACACCCTCGGCGACGGGGACTGCAATCATCGGCTTCGTCACCGTTTCGTGGCTGGCTTATGCCGGAGTGTGGTTGGCGATCGTCGCGGTACCCGTCTCGTCGTTACTGTCGCCAGCGCGTCAAGCACGTGTTGACCCCGCACTACGGCAGATCCTGAGAGGCGTAGGTGGCGTGTGTGGGGTCGGTAGTATTCTCGTGGCGGTCGTGTACACACTACTCACGACTGGAGACTTTCTGCCGAGTGTAGCACCGATCATCGCAGCTGTCGTCGAATCACCGACGCTACGAGCAACCCTACTACGCGCGGGTCTCGCGGGGGTAGTGATTACAGTATTGGTGAGATTAATTAAATCGATGAGCGCGACAGCTGTCGGGACACGCCCGACCTGGCTCCCATCAGCGCTTATTGTGACGGCCGGTCTGGCCGCTGTCAGTGGCGCTACCGGCGAGCGGCTCCTCGCCGCGCTTGTGATGGTCGGGCCCACCAGTGAAATCACACTGTTAGCGTCACTGATAGGGCCGACCACTGTCAGTTTGATGGGATTTGTCGGTGGCATCATCGGGGTCGGTGTTTTGCTCGCACTCGCACCAGTAGCGAATGCACTCGGCGTGATTCCAGCTCGAACGGCCGGGGCACGGCTCGTACTGTTTGGACTGATAGCTGCGGCGGTGACAGTCGCTGTTGTCGATGGTGGAATCGTGCGGTTACTGCTCGGGGTCGTCGCCGGGATCGTAGCGTGGGATATCGCCGCCTACGACGCCGCAATCACTGCAGATATCGGTCAGAGACCCGCTCGGCGAGATGGCAGTATAATCCATGTGGCGAGTACGGCCTTGATCGGCGGGGTCACGATCGTCAGCGCTTACCTGGTGTTTCTAATACTGACAAGAGTGTCTGGTATACTGACAGGAACGATCGTGACGGTCACTCTTGCGGGTATATCTGTTGTCACACTCGTGAGCCTACTTCGTCGGTGAAAAACGGTATCGATCTGTCTGCTTCGGGAGTGCGTCGTACCAGTTAGCTGGCGGCGACTCAATTGAGGAGTTGATACGACCGGATCCTGATTACTTGGCTGCTCGTATCCATGTCTCAGCTTCGACATGACCGCTTCGAGGCCAGCAGTGTAAGACCACTCTCGGGACTCTCGTGTGAAGCACGCGTGGCTATCCCCCGTGAAATCAGCCTGAGTACCGGTGCTCAGGTATCAGCTACCGCCGATTTTCCCAGTGGACGGGAGTGACAGGGTGCCTGAGCTCTACCTCGTGAGACAGTGACAACCGCTCTCATCGTTTCTGTCCGTAGTGGCTCCTGCGGAGGGGTGTCGTATCCTCCTCCGTCCCGTCACGTCAGTCCCACTTATTGCCGGGACATCAATCCGACTAACAGTCTCGTCGGTCACTTCGGGCCTTGTCATCCCCTCAACCGCCGCTGTCGAGGTCAAGACGAGTCGGTGGGCTAACACTGGCTGGGCGAGTGATTTCACGTCGTCAGGCGCCA
>KI543233.1:199055-203648 GCA_000496235.1 uncultured archaeon A07HR60 | reverse complement strand
GAGGTGACATCACCGTTATCGTTTCATATTCTGTGGCGAACAATATACGATGGAAGCTGTCTTGACCCCCTCCCCATGCCGACACACGGGGCTTTCTGCTTGATTCTCGGTTATCATCGGTGTTGTGACCACCGCTGATGCTCGCACCGTCGAGTCTGAGATAAAAGGCGAGTGTGACGGCTCACGCTATCATCAGCCACGAAGAGTGAGACACGTCGCTTGAACGCCTGCAAAGACTGCATTCTCGACGTAGGCGGATAGATCACACTGCCCGCCCGCCAGCAACTGTGTCGCAGATCCAGGAAGCGTTGCGCTTCGATACGCGATGGGCGAGTAGCCCCGAGCGCGGAAGTGCAAGATAGTAACCGTGTGTAGGCCGGAATTTCTCATCCCGTGGGAATGGATATCCGAGCCCGATTTGAGAGTAATTCTGTATTCCAGATGTACTTAGCGAACGGACAAAGGTACTGGAAGTACGTTCTCGTTGCAGTGGTAACGGGCGCTATCGGGACGGTGCTCACGCAGATCCCACAGATCGCGTTCGGACTGGTGATCGAAGTTATCGACCCGAACGTCACAGAATCCCAGTTTCTGTTTGCTGACACCCTGCTTTCTCCCGACGCCGAGACACGGGCTTTGCAGGTGAGTGGTGCGTTCTTCGTCGCGATCTTTCTGATCGCCGGCTTCCGATTCGTGTCCGGGTATATATGGGACATTTTCAAAGAATCGTTTCAGAAGAGTGTCCGCGTGGATTGTTATGAATCCATCCAGGAGCTGCATCCAAGACGGTTCATCCAGCGGTCATCTGGAGAGTATCTGAGTGTGATCGAATCGGATGTAAAGCAGGTCGGGGAACTCCCACGCTCGGTCATCTCCGGGGTATCGAATGATATCGTGAACGTACTGACGATCGGGGTAGTGCTGTTTTCGCTGAACTGGCAGTTCTCGCTGTTACTGCTGTCTCCAGTACCATTCATCGCCTGGTACACGTTCAAATTCAATGCAGTCATTGAGCCGCTGTATCAGGAGACACGAGAGCAGTCGGCTTCGCTGACCGAGCAACTGTCCTCAAGCATTCGCGGGATACTGACGGTGCGGTCGTACGTTGCCGAAGACAGAGAGATCGGTCGTGTTCAAAACGCCTCCGAGGATGTCCGAGATGCGCAGCTAGATGTCACGAAGACGTGGTTGTCGTACGCGCAGGTGTTCGGCATGACCTCTCGCATTAGCAGTTTCATCGTCTTGTCAGTCGGAGCCTTCTGGGTGATCTCTGGCCCGCCCCTGGTTTTTACACAGTCACTGACAGCCGGTGAACTCGCTGTGTTCTTCACCAACTCGACGCTACTCATTCAGCCGGCGACGAGTCTCCACTCGTACGTTGACAACTACAAAGACGCGAAGGCGTCGGCCGACAGAGTGCACAGTATCATCCAGACACAGTCCCGAGACGAGAAATCCTTCAGCGGGGAATTCACCAATATAGATGGAGCAATCGGACTCGAGGATGTGACATTTTCCTACGTTTTCAACGACACTGATCCGATCAAGCAGGCAACAGAGGGCAGCAAAGACACCGACGCTGCCGATTCTGATCCGTTTGTGTTTGGACCGGTCAGTTGCAGTATTGAACAGGGCGACACCATCGGCATCGTCGGTCCCTCGGGCTCCGGCAAGACAACGTGCATTCGACTACTGATGCGGTTCATCGATGCAGACGGCGGGACGATCCGCGTCGACGGCGACGACATCGCAGAGCGCGACCCAAAGAGTCTTCGCGGACAGATCGGATATGTCGAGCAACAGCCGTACATATTCGACTCGACGCTGGAGGATAACATTCGATACGGCAACATCTCTGCCAGCGACGCGCAACTCAACGAAGCTATCGACAAAGCGGCACTGCAGGACACAGTCGAGCGGATGGAAAACGGGCTCGAGACAACACTCGGGGAGTCTGGCAATCGTATGTCTGGTGGTGAAAAACAGCGGGTGGCTATCGCCAGAGCGATCCTATCTGACCCGCAGATGGTAGTGCTAGATGAAGCCACCAGTCACGTGGACAATATCACAGAGAGCAAGATCCAACGCGCAATCAACGACGTCACTCAGAATCGAACTACCATTATCGTCGCTCATCGGCTCTCTACTATTCGTAATGCTGACAAGATACTCGTGTTCGAGGACGGACAGATCACCGAGCGGGGTGACCACGAGACACTGGTTGACGAGGAGGGTGGGTTGTACGCGGAACTGTGGGCGAAGCACGTCGGCAAGGTGTAGCCGCCTGTGAACTCAGACTCGCCTTCTTCTGGAGCGGTCCGTGGCGGATGCCGCATAGCACGACTCAATCACTTCACCAGCGAGAGACGGGGTCAAATCCACAGGAGTGAGGTCACTGGCCGAACGGGTGAGGACGTGTACACGGCAGTATTGACCGGGGTTCGACAGTCGTGGGTCATCCTACTCGCGGGTATCCAAGAGTAGATTCTGGCCCGTATAGTGGCCCTGACTACAGGTCATAGCCGGGCTTCTGTCATAGTATGAGTGCTGCCAGCCGGCGGTCAGACGCTCACTCAGTGGCCCGTTCAGTCAGGCCCACTCATCGAGCCGAGTATCAGTCGTTGCCAGTCGGGGTTCGACAGCCAGCCTGGAGCATCGTGTGGACACACGAGCGGGCTGCACGTCGGATTCAGTCGCTGTGTGACAATCGATAGAGAGTTTCCAAGCCGTTATTGCACGCCGAATCAGACGGCAAGTATGTACCTTGGAGACAAAGCGTGGCCAGATCTCGGCGAGTATGTGGGGTCTGAGTCCGTCGCGATCGTTCCTGTCGGATCGACTGAACAGCACGGTCCACATCTCCCACTGGCGACTGACCATCTTATCGCTGAGGCGCTCGCGCGAGAGGCAGCCGACCGGACAGAGTATCTCTGTACTCCTACGATCAATATTGGCGTGAGTCCCCACCACAGGCAGTTTCACGGCACCGCCTGGGTAGATGCACCAGCGTTCCGGCAGTATATGAAGAGTCTGACACGGAATCTCACGTATCACGGGCTCGACCGGGTGGTGTACGTCAACGCACACGGCGGGAATGTCCAGCATCTCAGAGAGGTGGGTCGACAGTTGCACGACGACGGGGTAGCATTCGCCATCGAGTGGATGTGGGACGAATCCATCCCCGAGTTGGTCAACGAGGTATTCGAAACGAACGGGCCCCACGCCGGCCCCAAAGAGACGGCGATGATTATGCACATCGCTGGGGAGTTAGTTCACGATGACCGTCTGGAGGCTGCCAGAGATGGCGGTCTCACCCAGATGGAAAACGGCGATTACATTCAGAACGGCGCCCGCGTGTTCTACGATGCCATCGAGAATTCACCGAACGGCGCCTTTGGTGATCAGACGGACGCGACTCCCGAAATCGGCGAGCAGTTGTTCGAAGCCGCGAGCGACCAGTTGGTGAGTCTGCTCCAGTGGCTCAACGAGCGTGAGTCAGAAGAACTGGCCCCGCGGGCTCGCGTAGACCCGAATCCCGATCTCTCTCGGTGAGAAACAAGAACGGTACACGAACATCTCCACAAGACCGGACAGGCCCACGGGAACGATCAGAACTCTGGAAGGTAGCCTCACCGTGAGACTGATCGGGTCACGAGAGTGTAGGCACTCACACGCTCTCTCTGCGGATTCTTGCCAGTCTCAGTGACTATCACCGAAGGATCGAGGGGTCCCGTAGACGGTAGTAGCCTGCTTCGACAGATCCCAGTCGCCTCTCTTGATACACCAGAGAACGTTCGGGTTCGGGTCACGATTGTAGAAGTACCGTAATATGTGGGTGCTACTACTCGTGATTGCGGTTAGTCACGGGCCAATAGCGGGGAATTATTCAAGGGTGACCACTGCATGGGCTATGTTATGTTCGACCCTGCGGAACTCGACGAGATTCGGTCTGCTAAACAGGAGTGGGAATCTGAGACAGCAGAGCCGACGTTAGAGCGATTTGGCGAGCGAAAAGAGCGATTCGTCACGGACACGGGTGGTCAGGAAGTAGATCGGCTGTATACGCCTGAAGACGTGGGAGACGTTGACTACCAGGAAGATATCAGCTATCCCGGAGAGGAACCGTACACGCGGGGGCCGTACTCGACGATGCACCGAGGCCGTCTGTGGACAATGCGACAGTACGCGGGGATGGGTTCACCGACAGAAACGAACGAGCGATTCTCCTACCTGTTAGACCAGGGCTCGTCGGGCCTGTCGATGGCATTTGATCTCCCCACGCAGATGGGCTACGACTCGGACGCGGCGATGGCCGATGGAGAGGTCGGGAAGAGCGGCGTGGCGATCGACACGTTACACGACATGGAGACCGTGTTCGACGAGATCCCGCTGGACGATGTGTCCACCAGTATGACGATCAATGCCCCCGCATCGGTGCTGTTAGCCATGTACGTGGCCGTTGGCGACCGGCAGGGTGTTGACCGCCAGGAACTCCGTGGCACGATCCAGAACGATATTATGAAAGAATACATCTCCCGCAATCTCTACATTTACCCCCCGGAGCCGTCGATGCGGCTGATTACGGATACATCG
>KI543233.1:193499-199035 GCA_000496235.1 uncultured archaeon A07HR60 | reverse complement strand
CAGTTCCTGCGATCAATTGATTCGATTCACATCGTCGCCTGTGGAACGTCCTCTCATGCTGGATTGTACGCGAGAGAGGTACTCGAATCTCTCGCAGATATCACCGTCTGTGTCGAAACTGCGAGTCAATATACGGTCAGAGACGGGCACGATACGGATCGCACGCTCGTGCTTGCGGTCACGCAAAGCGGCGAGACGGCTGACACACTCTCAGCACTCCGACAGGCGAGTGCTGCTGGGATGAAGACACTTGCAATCACTAACACCATCGGGAGCACTATCACCAGAGAGACCGATGACGGGTTATTCGTCAAGGCAGGCCCCGAGATTGGGGTCGCAGCAACCAAAACGTTCGTCTCACAGGTGACGACACTCGTGTTGTTTGCCACGCATTTAGCTCAGACTCGAGAGACAATTTCACCAGAGGTGGCTGCCGACATACTGGCGAACCTCCAGCAACTACCGAGCGCTGTCCAGACGGTTCTCGACAAAGAATCGCGACTCAAACGCCTGGCAGCCGAATACGCAGACAGTGATGCGTTCTTTTTCATTGGCCGTGGTTCTGCGACTCCAGTCGCACTTGAGAGCGCGCTCAAGCTGAAGGAAATCTCGTACGCTCACGCAGAGGGGTTCGCAGCTGGAGAGCTCAAACATGGACCACTGGCACTCGTGACGTCAGAAACGCCGGTGATTGCGTTCCTCACCGCGTTTTCGTCACAGCAAGATACTCGCAACAGCGTCAAAGAAGTCGAAGCACGTGGGGCGCCGGTCATTGGGATGGTAACTGAAGACAACGACGCCCTTTTTTGTACCCACCAGATTGAAATCCCGGCGCTTGGCCGGTTGGAGCCATTGGTCGCGAACGTCGCCACACAGCTGTTCGCATACCACGTTGCGGACGCACTCGGCCGCCCAATCGACAAGCCCCGGAACCTCGCGAAGTCTGTGACCGTCGAGTGAACACTCTCACAGAAGAACTCGAAACCAGAAATTGAGATTAAAGCCGTCATTTCGACTACTCGAACGACAGGTTTCGGCAAGGATCGATCTCCTCCCGCGGCTGAAGACGCAGGAATCCGACCATCGGATTCGGGCGGTCGTCACCCTTCGGTTCCAACCCGCACTCAGAGGGAACCGGCGACACACCGGGGGAACTCTCGTTTGTCTCCCTCAGAGGGCTGTGGCCCGGCCAATGAGACCCTATTGGACTCCGTGTCAGTGCCGTGGGACCCACGCTGGTTCACTGCCCCTTGTAGTTCGGGGCCGGCATCTCACCGAGTCCGTAGTATGTGTAGCAACAGGGGCCACGGTATTAATCCTATCGACAAACAGGCTGGGTATCGCTTGACCTCCGCCTGAAGACGGAGGTATGCGCTCGCAACTCTATCACACACGGACCGGCAATCGGGCGGCGGCTTCCGCTGCTACATATCGGCATCGACCATTGCCAGCCACACCTGATAACACTCGTCGCCCCGGGTGAGAAGTATCAATTTCTCACGATCAAAGGCGTTGTTTTATGTACGAATCCGTATTCAGTCAAGTCGGGAATTTGAGTTCTGATCCGGACCGAATACACTAATCGAATTCCACTTAATTGATATGCAAACTGATCACATCGGGGTTGCCACCCGAGACGCTGACGAACTTGAGGCGATATACACGGAGCTTCTGCGCGGTGAGGTGGCTCACCAGGAGTCACTCGACGGCATGAGCGTTGTGTTCATTGACCTCGGGTCCGGGTATCTTGAGCTGCTTGAGCCACACTCAGAGGGACCAATCGACCGGTATCTCGAGTCCAATGGGCCGGGGATCCACCACGTCGCGTTTCAAACGGCAGATATCGACGCTGCGATGACTCGCGCGGAGGAGATGGGTGTAAATCTCGTCGACGAGACGCCCCGTGACGGAGCATGGGGACACGAGATCGCGTTTCTCCACCCTGATTCTACCGGGGGGGTGTTGATTGAGTTCGTCCAACACTGACGATCGTGGGGTCGGGCCACAAAACAGCTTTCTGAAGTGGGCGGACGACGAGTATGTGGATGTGTCTGAATCCCACAGCGGGGTCGTCTGCGTCAACTGTCGAGAGGGGGTTGCTGCTGGGGCCAGGCGATGTCCACACTGTGGTGAGTTGCAGCCATCGCCACTGATTGACGGCGGGATTGCAGTCGGGGGTGTCTTTCTTGTGCTCATCGGTATCCCACTCGGCGGGTTTGCCGAGGGTTTCCCAGCAATTGCTGGCTATGGTGGGGTGCTGATTGGCATCGCCTTGGTGGTTGGAGCAGTAACACACTATCTCGATGCGCAAAACGAACGCACACACCGCTGATCGGGAGCGAACCCGCTAGTTTGACTGGTCTCGGTGAGAAAAGACACACAAAGTGGTAAATGGGTGGATCATGTGTCGGGTCTCTCCCTGACAGTGTTGGACCGTCAGTCTAGTTTCATCCCGAGATACGACGTCTGGATCTGGTCGTCAGGATTCAAATCGAGTTGCCGCACCACCTCTTTGGCTCCAGCTTTCACCTCTGAAATGCGATCTTCGGGCGCCTCCTGCTCAACTTCGACGTACTGGCCTACCTCGGAGACATCATCCAGTGTCACTGTGTACCCGTCGAGCTGGTAGTGACGGCGCCTCTTGTGAACGGTCGCTGCGGGGGTGTATCCGAGTCCCTCGAGTATCGCTCCGGCTTCGTCCTGGTCACCGACCGTCGTCTCGAATTCTTCTCGTGTCTTCGATTCGTTGTCGACCAGCGGGCCCTTGTAGGTGATTCGAATCTCCTCGGTGACAGTGTGACCCGCGCTCTGAGTGTCACCTCCGTCGTCACGGGTTGCGGCGGCACTATCGCTGCTCTCGCTGTCATCGGCCACACCCGTCTTCTCGCGTCTGAGCCGAAGAGCCTCGTCAGTGTCCGCGAAGGATCGGCTAGGTGCGTCAAAGTACGTGTCTGTCTGTTCAACCTCAGCCAGTCGCTGAGCGCCGACCGATTCTAGCTGACTCTGAACCGCGTCGTGATCGGCTTCGATTTTCAGCTCAACCTCGTACACGTGACCCTCTGTGGGGGCCCGAGTCATAGTATCGTCGTTCGTCCGGACCACGATAGTAGTCGTCCCACCAGCCCGGCGACACACTGAGTGGTCAGCATGAGTTGTCTGGCGATGGAGGCCGGCCACCCTCTGTGACCGGCCACTCACAAATCCCCCGTCTACGGCGGTGAACAGGGGGGATACCGAACCGTACTTCTTAAGGGCGAACCGAGAGTTCATAATTGTATGAGTGACGATCAGGCGGCCGAAGCGTCAGACGACCCAGCGGAGGCCGACGACGCGACCGAGACTGAAGAAGCAGCTGCAGAAGCGTCTGAAGACGCCGAAGAATCGGACGCCACGACCGGCCTGCAAGACGGTGACTTTGCTCGTGTTGCCTACACGATTCGAACCGCCGAAGAAGACGGCCGTGTCGTGGACACGACAGACCCCGATGTGGCCGAAGAGTCCGCGATCGATCACGAGGACCACGATTTCGAGCCTCGGACTATCTCACTGGGTGCCGGTCACGTGTTCCCTCCCGTCGAAGATGCGTTCGAAGGCGCGGAACCAGGTGACGAGGGAACAGTCGAGATTCCGCCAGGTGAGGCGTTCGGAGAGTTCGAGACTGACGAGGTTCGAACGGTCAGTGCGGATAAACTCCAAGACGATGATAAGTACCCCGGCGCCCAAGTGACGATTGATGGCGAGCAGGGCCACGTCGAAGCGATCATTGGCGGCCGAGCTCGTGTCGACTTCAATCACCCGCTCGCGGGCGAAGAACTCGAATACGAATACGAGATTCTCGACGCGGTCGAGGATACCGAAGAGCAGGCAGCCAGTATGCTCGGGATGTACCTGCAGGAGACGCCTGACGTGCGGATCGAAACCGAAGAAGAAGAGGAAGAAACCACCATCCCGGCCGACGACGACGACGAGGAACCCGAAACGGAGGTCGAAACCGTCGAGAAGGACGTGCTGTATATCGAGGCGTCCCCGCAGATGGCGATGAACCAGCAGTGGATGTTCTCCAAACAGCAGATTGCCCAAGACATGATGGGTAAACTCGGACTCGACCGGGTCGTCGTTGAGGAGGTCATCGACGGTGGAGGGATGGGTGGTCTCGGCGGCATGATGGGCGGTATGGGTGGCATGGGTGCTGGCGGCGGAGACGTCGAGGAGGCGCTTGAAGACGCAGATATCGACGCCGAGGAACTCGCTGAAGAACTCGAGTAACTACTTCGGGACCGACGCAAATCACGGACTTCTTCGATTGATGTGACGGTCGGTTCTATCTTCGTCTATTCCTCAGAGTAGACGCGATGAGTGTGATTAATTGAATCACCGGCCGATGCTCGTCTGCGCTTCTAAGCCGGCGCTGATTCAGTGAGTCCACCTCACTTTGCTTCACTCACGCACTCGGGCGAAAACAGACGGATTCGGTAACCAGCGGATAACAATTGGGTCATTGATGAACTGGATGTGTCAAGGGACAATGCAGGTCCGTGTCAGTCACTCATCAACTCCAGACGAAGACGACGTCCACGGCCGGAGCCGTTTCGAGCAAATATGGATAAGCTGGAGTTGTAAGCGACTCACGACAGGTGTTCACCGCGGGTAAGTGATGAGTATACTGTGAAAATTCACCCAAGTCCCCGACCGTCGGGGCCGTCTTGCAGTTGCTCGGCTCTTTCGACGACTTCATCGAGTAGTCGAACCGCCGATTCCTCAACCGCGGGAAGGTCATCATCGGCTTGTCCTGTCACAGACACTGTAATCTGGAACAGTTCTAACTCGACGGATGGGACAGTATCATCAGTTTCAGATTCCCCGCTGTCTGCGTCTTCTGCTGTTGACTCGGCACTCCCTCCATCCGTCAGCATCTCTGGTGTTGATTGCGTCACGGACAATGCTCAGGGTTCGAGATGAAAAAACGAATCACACTCAGGTGCGCGGAGTGGATCACGGCACTCGAACACAGTGCCCATCGGGTCATCAGCCCAAACTACCACGACCGGAGCTGGAGTTAGCGGTTCACAGGCGGTAAGCCCCCGTCCTCAAAGAGCAAGGCGAAGCCGAGCGAGTAGGATGGTGTAGTTCACTTCTAATTGGGCTGGACTCCGACGACGGGCTCGAACACGTCGGCGTGTAGCCTGTCAGCGACGATATCAGCGAGTCGCCTGAGATTCACTGTGTCGTCACGATTGTACGAGACTAGCGTGTCGAGTGCGCTTTCGTCACCACGTTCGTACTGCCGCCAGAGTCGGATCGCATCTCGCCCAGACAGATCTTGTCGATCTCTGTCGATCCCGAGCTCTTTCTCGATGGGCTTGAGGCCCCCGCCAAGCCCGACTTTCCGACACGGATACATCAAATCCAGATGCGGCGTTTCGATTTCGATCCCGAGAGACGCTTCTAAGAAGGGAACGTCGAATCGGCGCCCGTTGAACGAGGCCAACAATTTCGCGTCTCTGAACTGCTCACGCACCGCTTCGGGCGTGAGATC
>KI543233.1:191404-193479 GCA_000496235.1 uncultured archaeon A07HR60 | reverse complement strand
ACCCAGCAGATCCTCGCTCACGAATCCGGCGCCGCCGACACAATCGATCCGCTGGCGGGGTCTTACTATGTCGAGTCACTGACCGACGGCATAGAAGAGGAAGCCTTCGAGATCATCGACGAAATCGACGAGCGTGGTGGCATGCTCCAAGCGGTGAGAGATCAGTGGGTCCAGCGACAGATCCAAGATGTCGCCTTCGAGCGGCAACAGGAGATCGAGCAAGAAGAACGGATTATCGTCGGCGTTAACAAGTTCGAAGTCGAGGACGAGGCTCCCGAGATGGATCTCGAGGAGGTCGACCCAGAGCAGGAACAACGTCAAAAAGCAAATCTCGAGCAGGTCAAAGCCGACCGAGACGACGATGCCGTCGAATCAGCCCTGGAAGCCGTCCGTGACGCCGCCCAGAGCGACACTAACCTCATGTTCCCGATGATTGACGCCGTCAAAGCCTACGCAACTGTGCAAGAGATCTGTGATGTGCTTCGTGATGAATTCGGCGAGTACCAGCCGGGTGCATCCATCTGAGTGGGCGATTTTTGCGGTGCGTGTTTGGGCAGGCGAGGCGAGGCTGAAATCACGTGACGCAATTCTCGGCTGCGTGGCAGTCCGCTATCGGGGCGCTGAGCTGCGTCATGCTACAACATGCCATGTGGAACACGGGAGCGTACCAGATTGGATAGCATCCCCGTGAGCGCGTGTTCAGCCACGAGGCGAGTGAGTCGCGAGTGAGTATGAAGCATCTGGTAATGTGTGCTAGCTTTGGAGAGATGGCAATCCTACCACGTTCGTGGGCCTCGTTGGTCAGCCGACGAAGTCTCAGGAGAGCTGGACTCTCGTCAGTCGCTCCGAGCGCGCACAGTGACTAACGCCACCACCAGTGCAACCAGCGCGGTCAGTGCGCCGAATCCGGGGGTCGCGTCTTCGGGAGATTCAGTCTCGAGCCCGTCTGATGATTCCGTAATGACCGTCGTCTCTGTTTCCGTTGTCTCTGTCTCATTCTCGGGTTCAGTGGCCGTCGTCTCTGGCTCTGGGTCGGGCTCTGCGGCGACAACAGCAAACTCTGAAAAGCCCGGTGTGCGGGCCGTAATCACGACACTCCCGTCTGCTGTCGGTTCGACTCTCGTCGACAGCACCTGCGACCCACTATCGGCGCCTTTGATGACCTGCAGATCAGCTGGCGCGGTATCACCGATATCAGTCTCGCTCAGACTGAGTTCGATCGTCGCACCAGTCTCCGCGAGCGACTCTGGGACGGTTATCGAAACAGCCGTTTTGACTCTGTCAGCACCGAACTGTGAATTGAACCGCTCTGTCGTTGCCGACGGCTGGCTCACACTCACTTCACCGCCCGATTCTTGGCCTGCGGTGTCGAGTGTGAGTTGCCCAACCGGTCCGGCATTGACCGGGACGCTCACTCCGCTTTGATCTGGTTTGCTATCAGCGATCGATCTCGATACCAGGCCATCATTCAGTGAGTCCTGTTCGGGGATGTCCGGTGTCTCACCCTCCGGCGTACTGTCTGCCGGGGGTGACTCGCCTGCATCTCCACTGCTGGCACTTTCGGTGCCGCTACTAGTGTCACTGCTCGTATCGCCACTGCTCCCATCAGTGCTGCCTCCATCGCCGCCGCTGTCATCACTACTGCTCCCGTCGCCTCCCGTATCGTCTCCACTGTCGGTGCTACTTGATTGGATTTCGAGCAACCGTGGTGAACTAAACCCGATGATTTCCTTGTAACCCAATGCCTGGTCCGGCCCTCGGACGATTGCGTACACATCATACGAGCCCGCAGAGGGACTGCGAGTAGATATCGACGCTGAGAAACTTTCACCATCCACGGCTGGGGTTCTGGTAATATTCTCATCGGTGTCAGTCGCGGCGACAACAATGTCAATTTTCTCGTATTTCGTGTTCCTCTCTGGCAGTTGGGTGAAGCTGCCATTCACTTCGACCGATTCCCCGACCGTCACTGTCGAGAGCGAATCGACTGAAACCGAGTATCCGCGGACAACTACCGCGTGCACTGCTTCTCGAACACCATCTGACTGAACTACAAATGCATACGTCCCTTCTTG
>KI543233.1:188123-191384 GCA_000496235.1 uncultured archaeon A07HR60 | reverse complement strand
GGATCTCACCTCGGTCCGCTTTACGAGTGGCCTCAGTTGATGACGGACGAATCTCGAAAGTGAGATCTCGGCGTGTAGCTACTGACAGAATCGTATCTGAACGAGAAACAGGGCGGTCTTGCTTCAATCCAACGCGAGTCGGGTACCCAATGGCGACCGCGATCAAGTCCAAGTGGTAATCGCGTGGGCACCGCTGAGTGACGGCCGGCTCACTGTGAGCGTCCGTGTCCGTGTCGGGTCAGTGACGGTTCTCGTGAGTGGACTTCAGCCAAGTCCGCGACCATCTGGGCCATCCTGCAGTTGTTCGGCTCGTTCGACGACTTCATCGAGCAGTCGGACTGCCGATTCCTCAACGGCCGGAAGGTCATCTTCGGCTTGTCCCGTCACAGACACGCTGATCTGAAACAGTTCCAACTCGACGGATGGGACAGTATCGTCACTCTCAGATTCCCCGCCATCGGGTGCTTCATCTGTTGGTTCGGCGCTTCCTCCATCCGTCAGCACTTCTGGGGTTGATTGCGTCACGAAGACTGTTCAGAGTTCGAGATGAAAAAGCGAATCACACTTCGGTGCAGAAAGCAGTCCACGGTAGCCGAACACGATGTCGATACGGCCACCGGTTCTGGTTAGTATGACTGGTGCCGGAGTTGGTGTTAGTTAGGCCGGGCTCCAACAATGGGCTCGAAGACGTCGGCGTGTAGCCTGTCAGCGACGATATCAGCGAGTCGCCTGAGATTCACCGTGTCGTCACGATTGTACGAGACTAGCGTGTCGAGTGCGCTTTCATCACCACGTTCGTACTGTCGCCAGAGTCGGATCGCATCTCGCCCAGACAGATCTTGTCGATCTCTATCAATCCCGAGTTCTTTCTCGATAGGCTTGAGACCCCCGCCCAACCCGACTTTCCGACACGGATACATCAAGTCCAGATGCGGCGTGTCGATGTCGATCCCGAGAGACGCTTCTAAGAAGGGAACGTCAAATCGGCGCCCGTTGAACGAGGCCAATAATTTCGCGTCTCTGAACTGCTCACGCACCGCTTCGGGCGTGAGATCGCGGCCTGCCACATAGGTTGTCGTATCGCCGTCCTGGTGGAATGAGACGGTCGTCACCTGATTGCGCCGCTCATCCAGCCCCGTGGTTTCGAT
Source organism: uncultured archaeon A07HR60 (assembly GCA_000496235.1). Classification (GTDB taxonomy): domain Archaea; phylum Halobacteriota; class Halobacteria; order Halobacteriales; family Haloferacaceae; genus J07HR59. Next base: position 190,236 of record KI543233.1, on the reverse strand, counting down.
ATCAAAAAAACAGGTGGCGTCGGCGAAGTTCTCGTAGAGTCGCCAGCGTTCTCCATCGGGGAATTGTCGGTCAAAGTACGCCGAGTCACCGTCGTCGAGTCTCGTCCCGGCCTCGGCGATGAACGATTCAATTCGGTCAGCCGTCGTCGCCCCCACTCCACGGGGGTTGCCCGAGTCGTGAAACTCGTCCCACCGTGTCACTCCTGCCTCCCAGAGCCGGCGCTCTGTCGTTTCGCCAACCCCGCTGACGGGAATGAAACTATTCTCGATTCGCATACTCATAGAGTGACCTGGCCGAGATATAAGCCTGTGGAGACCGGTGTGACCGCGGTGACCAGGGTGTTTAGTAGAGCCCGTGTGAAGCAGTAGTATGTGCGGTCGTTACAGTTTGTTCATGGAACGCGCTGGGTTAGAGGCTCGATTCGGGGTCGAATTTCCAGACCATCAGCCACGGTACAACTGTGCCCCTGGCCAGGAGTTGCCAGTGATCACGCCCGATTCTGGACAGACAACACGGATGAGTTGGGGATTCACCCCCTCGTGGGCTGACGAGCGATTCGACCTGATCAATGCTCGGTCAGAAACGGTGACTGAAAAGCGGAGTTTCGCAGACGCATTCAGCCGACGCCGGTGTCTAGTGCCAGCCGACGGCTTCTATGAGTGGACCGACACTGAAAGTGGCTCCCAGCCGTATCGTGTCGCTCTCGAGGACGACCGCCCATTTGCGATGGCCGGGATTCACGAGCAGTGGATTCCAGAGACGACCCAGACCGGATTAGGTGCCTTTACCGGCGACTCCGGCGACGCCAATGACGACGCTGCTATCGACACGTACGCAGTGTTGACCACAGACCCGAACGAGCCAGTCGAGCAACTCCACCACCGGATGGCGGTGATATTAGAGCCCGAGGACGAGGAGACGTGGCTCCACGGCAGCGACGAAGAGGCGCTCGAGCTTCTCGCTCCCAGGCCAGGTGATGATATGAAAACGTACCCTATTTCGACCCGGGTCAACTCGCCAGCCAATGACGAACCCTCGCTCATCGATCCAATCGAGAGCTGAACCGAATATCTACAGGTGGAGCAGGGCGAGTGCCTCGGGGTCGTTCGGAAGACACAGTCTTCCGTGATGACGAGAGACGCAGTCTCTCGAACCACTCGACCCCGAGGGTGAAGCCCGTCACACTATTTCACAAGGGTTATCAATTCGAGAAATATACATCCGATAACGACCAGAAATCAACCCTCACAGTATGGAATTGAAGATCTCAATTCCGTTGCTGGTCGTGTGAGAGAGTGGAACTGTGGCCCCTCTCAACAGCCGTCACTGACGGTGCGACGGGGCGGGGGTTTCAACGGGTGGAGTGAAGCCACCGACTCCCACGGACCTCACGGTTCGGGTGTGAATTCCAGCCGACTCCTCACGGAGAAGGTCGGGAGGAATTACAGTCACATGAGGGCGCGGTGCTGACCCAAGACGGTGAAGCCTCGGGGCTTGACCCCGAGGTATCTCCCCAACTTTCAGGCGTTTGTGGACCGCCGTAGATCTCTTGTGAGCCACGAACACTACCCGTCTCCGCTATCGCTGACACAGGCACTCCGGGGACATAACCCGAAGTCCCTCCCAGACGGTCGTCGTCAGCCCAGCGTTCCTGGAACGCCAGTTGGTGAACAGCTGTATCACGGTCGCGTCTCGTCCCAGCTTCCTCGATCGTTTCTAAACGGTTATTCGTTCAGTCAAGAGCGGTGTCGAGTTCACGATGAGAGAGTCTCAGATCCCGCCCGTCAACTCGGCCGCTCACTTCCGCGGTAACTCATCTCCCACAGCACTCCCACTCAACGTCGCTGAAACGCGTTCACTCGGGAGTTTGCTTCCATTCACCGATGCCTGACGGGTCGAGATGGAGATGGACGTCACCGACGTCCTCATTCTCACGGAGCCGGCGGACGAGTCGGGTTTCGAGCGTGTGTGCTTCCTGCAGTGTCAACTCACCGCTCACCTCAATGTGGACTTCGACCTCGAGATCGGTCCCATCGTAGTAGACTGTGAGGTCGTGGAACCCCTGAACGTCTCGGTGGGAGCGGAGCATGGACTCCACGGAGTCTCGCTGGT
>KI543233.1:183711-188103 GCA_000496235.1 uncultured archaeon A07HR60 | reverse complement strand
AGGAGAGGAACATGGATCAACTCATCGTAGGGGTAGACGGTCTGATGCCCGACGAAAGCAGAGCGGTCAAACAATCCGTAATAGCGCTGGATTTGCTCGGGTATCAGCGCCCGAGCTGCTTTGTCGGACAGTCCTTCACCGTGTTCCACCCGGGCGTGTTCGTCGAACAACTCACCATGGTCGGCCGTCGCGATCAGCTGCGTCTGGTCATAGACGCCGAGTTGCTCGAGTGTTTCAACGACGGCTCCCAGGTGGCTGTCTGTCTCGCTGACGACGGTATCATAACGCGAGCGAACTTCCTCGCTTCGCTCGGTGGGTAGTCGGCGCATCCACTCCTGAGTGCCCGTCGTGTCACCCAGATTCTTGTGTGGTTTCGATGGAGACTCAACCTCAGGGTCGTCGGGTGTGAGGTATGGATGATGAGTCCCCATCGCCCAGATGACGGCGAAAAACCCGCCATCACGAGCCTTTAGCCAGGGCACCAGACGATCGGTGAGCTGGTCCATGATATCTGGTCGAAGTCCATTGTCTCCGTCGCCGATGTGATAGAATTCATCGAACTCCTGTGCGAATCCACGCTCCGGCGAGACGCCGAGAGTCGTTGAAAAACAGGCAGTCGTAATCGGTGTTTCTGTGAATCCATCAGCGAGATGTGGATGTGAGGGATCGAGCCCTTGGTCGAACTGTTGACTATCGTGAGTTTCTGGATACAGCCCGGTGAAAATCGATCCTGCTGACGGGTAGGTCCAAATCGCCTGGGAGAACGCCTGTTCAAAGTCGATCCCCTCGGCGGCTAGCCGATCCATTGTTGGGGTGGATGCCGATCCACCGTGACAGCCGAGCGCATCGTATCGCAGACTGTCCATGACGTACAGGATTCCTCTAAACGGATCCTCTGACATCAAACATCAGGGTTACGTCTCCAGCGTGAATAGTGCTTATGATTGACAGCAAAGCAGTGCAGCTAATCGAGAGAGCGCAATCGTTTCTTAACAGTATTGTGTCACTGAATTATGAGTTCGCCCCGAGATGTGTCGTGCGGGGATTTCCAGGAAGCAGTCGATCAACTTTTGACCGAGCCGGAGCGGAGCCGCAAATCAAAACTCCTGGACAAGAGTATCTGTGAACTAGCTAACCCCATGGCCGGACGACTGCGCGGTCACCAGCACCCCCATCCTGAGGGCGGGGGGCTGGCATTCGGATCATTCCCGTAACTCGTTTATTTGCGGCTCGTGTAGTTGCCACATGGCACAAACGGATATCGAGACGGCTGCCGATCCCGATCATCTCACGGAGGTTCTGCCCGAAGCACCCGGTCCGTGGCAACGAACGGATGAAAACGGTGGGATCGTTGAGTACAGGATTGCCGGTGGCGATGGGGTTTGTGCGGCAGCCAAACTGCTCATCCGGCCAGATGTGCTCGGTGAGCACGCAGCTCGAATCGACAGAAAACAAGGCTGCAAGAACGCTGGAACCGATCGGTTTGAGAATCTTGACGCGTTGGTAGAAACTGTCAATACCGAACTTGAACATGCACCCGCCGACGGGTCGTAATTCCCTCTCCGGCTAACGACGGGTGATGCTCACCGTGCATCACGCTAAAGTACCCATTACTTCGTAGCGAGTGTGATAGCGTTTGTTACTGATCATCAAAATCTCTGATTCTCGCGGTCTTCGAGAGAGTTCGCTAAGACATCGGCGATACCGAACATCATATGTTTGAAAACAGTGACTCGTTGTAGCGTCACTTCAGACGTAGGGTAGTTCACTGGCTTAGTCTACGGTTCGCTCCCTATGTGGCCTGTGTCTCCAGCAGCATATCGGATCCAGAATATGAGTGGGGGTGACAGGATTGTCGATGATTCGTCTCGTGCTGAACCAACGATGGCCGACAGGTGAGCCTCGTCATCACACAGGGGGTGCATTCGATATAGCGACATATGGTTTATGTACTGTGAGAGAACCGTGAGAAACGACAGATTCTGACAGAATGTGTCAATTGAGAGCGAATCAAATACACGCCTCTCTCACGAGCTGGTGAAAAGACCCTTCAGGATACCCAGTCGGACGGCAAAATCGAAATACAAGGCCCGTCGCCGGTTCGATCAGAACAACGAGTAGATGTGTTGTTCGTAGACTCGGCGAACCTGATCGCCCCAGTTGTGCGTATACGTGTCGATGACATCGTCGGCGACATCGCCGCGAAGGTACTTTACGACCCCTCTGTCCCCGGTTCTATCCCGGAGATGTGTGGTGAAGAAGTGACGAAAGTAGTGAGGTGTGACGTTTTCGGAGGCTCCACCACCAGTCTGATACCAGCCGTACTCTCGGGCGTGGCGAGTAATGAAAGTCCGTACACGAGGTGGTGTGAGTCGGGCTCCCCAGTTCGACTCGGTATCGACGAATAGCGGCTCTGTTTCCGAACGCGCATCTGGCCGTACGAGGAGCCACCGTTTCAGAACCCGTTGGAATTCAGTATCAATTGGAATCACCGTGTCACGTTTCCGTTTATTCGTGGCCGGGCGAATCTCGCCGGCGTACTCTTGATTGACAGTGGGTTCCGAAGAGACGTACAGCGAATCTGGGCGCGAATCCAGCGCTCCACGGCTGCCAATATCGAATGATTCTGTCAGTTCCGAGTCGCTGACCGTAATATCCCGCAGGTCGATATTACAGAGCTCTCCAACCCTGATCCCCGTTTTCAGCAGTGTGACGATCACCGCCTGTTCCAGGGGATGGCGGGCCGTCGAAACGAACTCTCGCATCTGTGGGACAGCGATATCACGTCGAACAGGGTCACTGTCGATTGATTCGTTCATCTCCTCCGTAACAATCGCCATGGGATTGTCTGTGAACTCTCCAACTTGGGTCATATACGCGTAAAATCGGTGGAGGTAGGCCGCGTAACTCGCCACTGTACTCGACGCCAAGTCGTCCCGAAGTGTATGGACGAACGCCATGCAGTCTCTGTGGGACGCCTCAACTGGAGTGACTGACTCGTTACGCGGGTTTACCGCCGGGTTCGCCAGGAACTCTTCGAATCGCCGGAGCGCCCGTTCGTAGGCGTCTCGAGTTCGTTGGCTCTTCCCTTGGTAGGTGAGGTCCTCGAGGAAATACCCGATCGGTTCTTCGGGATCGGCGGATTGAGCTTCACTCATCGGTCATCACGTATCCCCCATCGCGGCCACTGTATCTGACCACGTCGGCTTCTTGTAGTTTTTCGAGCCCAGTCTCCAGACGATCTTCGAGTTCGTCTTCGATCTCCACTTTGATCTCGTCGAGCAGTTCGTTCCACCCCATCGGGCCGGCATCTCGAAGGATCTCCTCGAGACGGGGTTTCATGCCCTTACTCCCGGGTTGTGAGGGGTCAGAATCGGTCTCCACGGGGTCGACGGTAAACCCCCGGCGACCGGCCTGGACCATCACCCGAACGAACTCACTTTGGGACATACCGAGTTGCTCGGCTTGTTCGGCCCACCGCTGCTTCTGATAAGCTGGTAGGTACGTCCGGACACTCGTCCGGCGGGTCTCATCGTCAGCACTCATTGATTTGTCAATTTGTAGCAGGCCACATCAATCTATCCCCACAGCACGAGATAAACGAAGTTATCCCACTCTGTGACCCCATAATCACTACTTTAATTCTGAGTTATCCAACTTTGTGCACCCATATACCAGTAGAAGTGTGATCACAGACTGAGATATATTGTATTGAAGCAATTCGCCTCTATCACACAGTTCTGGACAAACACAGAGTGGCTCCACAAGATGAGTGCCACATTAGCCCATGTTCCATTTCGGGAATGTATTGGGAAGCGGTGGCTGCGAATTCACCATACACATTCCTGAGAGTGATTCTAGTCCTGTCTCTGATCAGCGGCTCCAATCAACTCACATAAACCGTATGTGGTCCGTGCCGGATGAAAGAGACCAGTACCCGAGGCTGGTGAATCTCAGTTTGTTCTGAATACAGGGTCCAGAGTGAACAGACATGGGAATATGGAGTGGCGGTAGTAACGAACGGCGATGTCCTGTCTGCATGTCGCTGACGGGCTCAACGGGTCGAAAAGTCTCGCTTTGCGGTCCGCTTCGCAGATTTCAGTGGAGTACCGTGGGGTCAAGCCCTGAGACACTCGCCCTGTTTGGCATCTAAACCAGACACGGGGATCAAGTCAAAAACATCCGCCACTTCGAATTACCACACACCCTGTCACTCGACGAGGTAATCCCGTGTGTCAACGCACGATTGTGGCCAAATGCGAACGACTTCCGGGTTTGAGACTCTCACAGCCCTGAAGAGTGGGTTTCCACTCGTTATTCGTCGCCTTCAGACAAGTGAACTACCCCGCCCTGCTCGCGCTGACGCGCTCGCTGAGGGCGGGGCTTCCTGCT
>KI543233.1:181660-182711 GCA_000496235.1 uncultured archaeon A07HR60 | reverse complement strand
CAACGTCAGCAAAGAGCCGTACAGAGGCACCTAACTCTTCCCGTAGTCTAAGCGTATCGTGAGCGGTGCCTTCCACGATACCTTGATCAGTGACTCGAGCACCCACGTGAACGTTGATTCGGATGAAGTCAATATCGGTTGCAGCAGCTATCGAAACGGCTCCGCGGGCATCGTTGCGCAACACATTCACACCCAGTGGAAGCGTGGTGGTATCCTGTAATTCTGTGATGATCCGAGTCATCGTTGCGATGACGTGTTTTGGGACTGAATCAGGATAGAACGGCGCATCTCCGAAATTTTCTATCATGAGCGCATCGACACCCCCACTCTCAAGACGGCCTACATCCCGCTTGGCTGCCGTGAGAACGTCCTCGATCGAATGTCCGCCGGGAGCGCCTGGAAGCGGTTCGAGATGAACCATTCCCACGATTGCCTGATCAGCGCCCAGTGTCGTCGTTGATTGCACGATTGAAAGTTAAAACTACGATAGCAAAACCTTCGGTGTGGCTCCGCTCTCTGGGTCTAGAATTTTGAAGGAATAAATCGCGATTTCACCGTATTGTCGAACGAGGCCGAACTATTCTGAGTCAAGGGCACATGGGCACGTGGATGACGCGATATCGCCGGTAACAGTCGACAGAAATCGCACACGAGGGGCGCCACACTGGGATTGATTTGACCGTTCCACTTAGCGTCAGTAGGGTAGGTTTCCCGCATCAGTTGGTGGTTCGACAATCTGAATGCCTTAATTTGAGATAACGGAGTCCGACCGTCGTGTCTCGTCCCGCGCACGTAAACCGTATGTCGCTATATCAAAGCGCCGGTCGCACGGAATGCAAATCCCCTGGCTCAAAAACGCATGTTGACACTCATCTCGTCGACAGACACACCGAGACTAGTGAGACCGCGGAGACCGTGCATTGGCAGATCAGCGCCGGATTTGCAGTCGGGTCGTTAGGTACGGCAACAAAGATCCCGCGAGTGGCGCTGTCGCTGCTGCAAACCGGACTCGCTGAATTCCTGTGTTCGGAGTTGATACCGGAGGGGGCAG
>KI543233.1:130558-181640 GCA_000496235.1 uncultured archaeon A07HR60 | reverse complement strand
TTTCAAGACGGCGTGCATCTCGCTTGGCTGCTGTGAGGACATCTCCAATCGAATGTCCGCCAGGAGCCCCTGGCAGCGGGTCAAGGTGAACCATTCCCACGATTGCGTGATCAGCGCCCAATATCGTTGTTGATTCCACGATTGAGAGTTAGAACTCCGATTGCAAAACCTTCGGTGTGGCTCCGACATCTGGGTCTAATATCACCGGGCCGTACATCTCGACCCTACTGTGGCGTCGAACGAGGCCTGAGTATCGTGAATTGAGGGCACAGAGACCTGAATGACCCGATATGGCAAGTCACTGAAAATCGAGGGGAAAGCGCCTCGCCCTTGGTACGGGGAGAAGGTCAAGATCGACAGGAATCGCGTGAACTGCCTCGGCGTCAAACCCCGAGGTAGTCGCCTTGCACCGCCTGATACAAGAGGCGCCGCACTGAGATTGATTTGGTAGTTTCAGTGAGTATCCGTAGGGTAGGTTTCCAGCATGGCTTGGTGTGTTGGCGATCTAAATACCCCCTTTTGAAATAGCAAAGCCGCACCGACGTGTCTCGTATCATCCGTATAAACTGCATGTCGCTATATCAAAGCCCGAATAAAACGAAATACGCGTTCCGGTGAGTTAGAAACGCATGTCAGAGGTTCATATCGCCGGCAGACACACAGACTGAGCAGACGGCCAGACTCATACATTAGCAGATAAGCGCCGAGTTGGCGGGCAATTCACAAGTTGCGGCAACGAAGAATTCAGGAGTGGCACCGGCACTGCTACAAACCGGACCCACCGAGTCCTCGTATTTGTACTCGATACCTGTGAGGACAGGATTCGATGTCTGCGAGAGCTATTTTTCTCTGCCCCGACCGGGTAAGTCAAGACTTTCGTAAATCTTCGGCTCGCAGTTCACCTTTTGCACGCCAATCCCGGGGACGCAGCGCGGTCACCGCTGCGGCGGTGAACAACAGTCCAACCGCAGCGACAACGACCGCCCCGGGCACGGTCCCAATTGAGGCACTCACCAGCCAGTTTTCTGTTGAAAAGGCAGTAATCCGCACTACCCACGCGACCAACACGACCGAGAACAGCGGCAGGTAGATTCTGCGGAGACGATGAGCAACTGCCTCACGCATGCCGACCTTTATCATAGGGTTCCTGTAGTCTTCGCTCAGTTTCTGTCGCCAGTTTGGATCCGGCATCCCGGCCGACGGGTCAAGGCCGTACGCGAAGACGTTTTCTTGCAGTTTCCGAACTCTACTCCGCCACATGTCGTATCCCCGATAACGTCTCGCCTCGATGACCAGAAACACCGTCAGCGCTGCCCCACCGATCAGGAGGATGTAGTGTGGCACCCCAGGTCGAGAGAACGCCCAGGTGAGAATTGCAGAAATGATGAGTACTGCCCAATTGGTCGTCCGGTCAAGACGCTCTCGCCAGAACTTCATCCGGTGTATCTCACCACGGTACAGGTGAGCAGTTGCCGAACTCGGGCCCATATTCCCTTGAAGTAACCCTTCTCCAATCTCTCTGTGTTCCGAATCTCCAGGGTCAACCTCTTTGGCTGATGACTTCGCCATCAGCTACGCCCCCGCTGGACACTACTAAGATACTCTGATGACCCCGATCGGAGATCGTAAATGCAGGGTGGACTGCCCCCACTCTGACCGACCACACTGTCCGGCCACACCCACGACGGATCCAAATCGAGATGACGGCAGGTTCGTGGCGTCACAGATGCCTCAGAGTGTGTGCCCTCCCGAAAAACGGGGTGGCTCTCGTATAGTCGTTGATAGTATAGAGCATACTGTACAATACTATTCAGAATATATATGTTTGTTGCAACAGGTGCGATCGCTTGGGCCACTGGAGATAATCGAGTAGTGACACGGTCTCGACCGCGGGCAGGCTCACACGGGACAGCGACTGGTCACTCAGACAAACAGTTGGATGTCGGAGTCGGCCATGTCTTGGATCGCAGTGGCAGCGCCCACACCCACGGTGACGCCGTCGTAGAAGTCAGCCTCGTCGTAGTCGAGCAAGTCGATCGTCATCTGGCAAGCCTGAAATTCGACGCCCATGTCCAGAGATGTCTCGATCAGTTCCTGTATCGTGGCAGTGTTGTTGTCCTCGATTCGCCGTTCCATCATTTTCGTCGTCATTCGATCCATACCAGGGATGGCGGCGATAAGGTTCGGGACCGGCATATTTGGGTTTCCGACGGAGCTGAGTTGCAAGTCCTGTGAATTTTGCTCGTGGAGGATATCGAGCCCCCAGAACGTGTGGAACACGGTCACCTCGTAACCGAACGCCGCGGCCGTGCTTGCGAGGATAAGCGGAGGATACGCCATATCCAGCGTCCCTTTTGTGGAGATGATCGACATTTTCGGCTGATCGTCGGCTTCGTCGGACTCGACAGCAGCCAATCGGCTTTCCAGGTCTTTAATACGGGTCTCCAACTCAGCCCGTGACAGTGTTTCAGTTGGGGCTGCGTCGTCAGCCGACTCTGGGGTATCTGTACTCATTCGATTACTCCGTCTTGCGGACGTAGTGGGTGAACACGTCAGTCCCCTCGTCTTGATCGACCAGTTCGACGCCGTCAGTCTCAGTCGCCCATCCGGCGATGTCGCTGACACTGCCAGGATCAGTCGCCAGCACCTCCAGGACCTCACTGGTCGCAATATCGTCGATACTCTGTTTCGTCTTGATCACAGGCATCGGACAGCTCTGTCCTTTGACGTCGAGAGTTTCGACGGGATCGTGTCCAGTCATTGTATTGAATCTAAATACCAATACCACCGGATGGATTAAATCGGTGTCGGTCAAAATGCCCGGGTACAGACAGCTCATAGAACACATTTGTCTTGTGGTGGTGAGGTCTGCCCTACGCAGTATTGTGCGTTTGGAGTAATACTTTGCAAAGTCTTATTCCGAATCCGGGCGTTATGCTGGTATACATGGCTGAGAAGGGTTCCGACGGCGAATCGCAGGTTGCGACGGTCACCCCGAGCGAGCTTGACGAGCAGATCACGGCGGGCAAAGAGATTGTCATTCTCGACACCCGGTCTGAAAACGAGTTCGACACCTGGCACATCCAGGGGGACACGGTCGAGATCATCAATTACCCGTACTTTCGTCTTCTCGATGGGATCCCTGAAGAGCTCCTCACAGAGTTGCCTACCAGCCGGACGATTACCGTCGTCTGTGCCAAAGGCGGCGCCAGTGAGATGGTGGCCGGCAAGTTGGAAGACGAGGGACACACGGTCAATCATCTCGAGCAGGGGATGAACGGGTGGGCTGAGATTTACGAGTCTGCCGAATTACCGGTCGCGTCTTCGGCGATAATAACACAGTACCAGCGTCCGTCCAGCGGCTGTCTCGCGTATCTCGTCGTATCAGGCGATGAGGCGGCGGTGATCGACCCATTGCGTGCCTTCAGTGACGTGTATATGAGAGATGCCGAGGCGGCCGACGCCGAAATCATCCACGCTGTCGACACTCACATTCACGCCGACCATATCTCCGGGACCCGGACCGTCGCCGACGAGACAGGAGCCACGGTGACTTTGCCCCAGGCAGCTGCGGATCGCGGCTTCGAGCACGCTGGGCCGTACCAGACCCTCACAGATGGAGATTCCCTGGCGGTCGGCGATGTAACAATTGACGCCGTTGCTATGCCGGGACACACCAGTGGGATGACGGCGTACGCAGTGAGTGACGTGTTGTTTACTGGCGACGGCCTATTCGTCGAGAGCGTGGCCCGTCCGGACCTGGAGGACAGAGATGCAGCTCGAGAGGCGGCCAAAATACTGCACGATTCACTCACCACACTCGTGTCCACTCGGTCTGGTGAAACGGTTATTGCACCCGGACACTTCAGTGGGGCTGCAGATCCAACCGACGACGGCACATATATAGCGACTCTGGAGGAACTGCAAGATACGATGAGTGCTTTATCGATGGCTACAGACCGGTTCGTCGAGTATGTTCTCGCCGATATGCCGCCACAACCCACGAATTACCAGGAGATCATCGCGACAAATCTGGGTCATCAGTCTCCTACCGATCAAGAGGCGTTCGAATTGGAACTTGGCCCGAACAACTGCGCCGCCGGCGCGGACACACAGGGGGCCTGAGATGAGCGAGGTCGGCCTCCTGCTCACGATCGGGGAGTTGTTCCCCCGCGGCATCCTCCCGTATATTACCGGTGGCCTGCTGGTCGGGCTCGGGATCGCGATAATCTACGTTGCCACCGGGATTACTGCCGGTGCGAGTACGTTTCTGGAGTCGACGCTGTCGTACGTTTCTGATGTGTCCCGGTTCAATCGACTCAAATATACGCAGTCACGCGACTGGCGACTCGTATTCACCGCTGGGATCATCAGCGGGGCTGCCGTGTTCGCGGTAGTCACTCAGGAGGCAATCTGGACGACTGACGTCCAGTGGTGGCGATTACTCGGCGGAGGTGTACTCGTCGGGATTGGGACGCGGGTCGGGAAAGGGTGTACTTCAGGCCACGGCGTCTGTGGCGTCGGATCCTTATCGAATACATCACTCGTGAACGTGGCGACGTTTCTCGCGGTCGCCGTTGGTATTGCTCAACTGGTCCAATTCGTGGGGGTCGCCCCATGAGTGACGGCCAGCGGAGTCGCCTGTTCACCCCGATCATCTATCTCGGGGGGTTAGTCTTCGGCGTTGGGCTCGCGATCAGTGGAATGGCACGCCCGGAAGTCGTGCTCGATTTCCTCCAGTTTGACGACTTCGGACTGGCATTCGTCATGGGTGGTGCGGCCGTGGTGACGGGAACGACGATCGCTCTCGCAACACGCTCGGAAGGGCACGCACTCGTGACCGGTTCGGCGTTCACCCGGCGGATGAAAGACTTCGATAACAACGTTATCTTCGGTGGGACTATCTTTGGCGTAGGCTGGGGAATCTCGGGGATCTGTCCAGGGGCCGCATACGCGAGTATCGGCATCGGGAACTATCCGATCCTCTGGGCGCTGGCTGGCATGTTCGTAGGTGCATACGCCCAGGGATACTGGCGCACTCGGCGGGCAACGGGCGACGACGACGGGATAGGCGCGTCATCGGGCTCTTGATGCGGCCAATCCGCACAGATTGAGTAGGCGAATTCGGCGGAGTTTCAACTTGTGATCGTTGCGACAGTATATCAAAGCCTAATACATACTCTCTCGCGACCGGGACGATTTGACGCCGCATGCTCGGCATCGATGCCAGGCCGGGCCGGGCTGTCCACAGCGCGACAGTAAGATCCCAACACAAGGTGAGGAGTATTGTACTGACTATGCAAATCCTTTTGACTCATCGGAGGCGAGTAAGGAGTAGTCTATGCCCGATTCGATGAGCGAGATGCTCCAGCAGGATATGGAATGTGAGGGGCTTCTCGAGTGCATTCACAGTCTGAAACAGATCGACAGGCAGGTGTTTCGAATACTGAACGAGGTGGACGACCCCCTCACAGTCGACGATATCGCAGAGGAAATCGACCGCGAGCGCTCGACTGCGTATCGCTCGGTTCAGCGATTGATGCAGGCTGGGGTCATTCAGAAACAGCAGGTCAACTACGACCAGGGTGGATACTATCACGTCTATCTCCCTCGAGATACCGACGAAATCGCCCGTGAAATGCAGCGGATGCTCAACGATTGGTACGCTCAGATGGGGCAATTGATTGGCGAATTCGACGAAAAATACAGTGAGGAGTCCGAGCAGGCACACAGCCCGAGTCAGTATTAATCACACACTGCAGCGTCGGTGATTCTGTATTCGAGAAGAGCGGAGATTTTTCTCTGGCATTGATTCTATCAGAGTCGAGACACGGATGATGCACGACACAGCAGCCGGTCACAGCGGCAAGACAGAGCCGTCTTACGGAGCCACTGCCTCGCGGACCGTCTGGACACGCGGAGTCGTCTCGACGGTGTTTTCCAAAAGGACGGTCTCGCTAGGGAACAGATTTGCCCCGAGTATGAGCCCGTGTTCCCGAGCGGTCGACCCGGTAACAGTCAGATACACACCGAATCCAGTATCGGCGATTGCTGTTTCTTCGTCTTGATTCGACCCGGGATAGGTGAAGTGGCAGCCGTCGAGTGCATGCGTCCCGACGACGGCCGTCACCAATCGCTCGTATCGCGGGGAGATACAGACGGGTCCTTCGTAATCAGCCACAAACGACCGGTCGAGTTGCTGGCCGGCCGGCAACTTCTGTGGCGTCGCTAGCAGGGTATGATACACTGTATCGTCCATTCCGGATACGACTTTGACGTCAGATTCCTGCGGGTCGATCCGGTCGTTAAGATCAGATAGACTCCCCAGTCCCGTCGGTCGCAGCTCCACCACCTCTTCTAACACGAGATCGGCAGCGTCGAAGCCGAGAGCGAACGAGTGAGTGCGCAGCGCCCGAAATGGTTCTTCCCGCCCGACGAGGCGGACTGTCGTGCCCGCGATATCAAGTGTGACCGAGTCGAACACGATTCGTCGGGGCTTGCCGTCGCGATTGTCGCGGACGAGTGTGTACTCTGGACTTTGGGCACTCGTCGGGTCTGAGTAGTTCGTGAGACGGGTGTATGGCCCCGCCTCAGGCGTGATTGCGCCTTTCGTGATACCCTTCTCGTACCGCAGTGCCGAGGAGATGCTATCAGCCAGGGGCGTCACTCCCGCGACAGAAGCAACCCGCTCAAGGACGGCCTCAAGCGGTCTTCCTTTGCGCGGAACCGCGATTGGCACCGGGTCCGTCATTACCTCGCCATGAATTAGCGGGAGTCAAACGAGTTCCGGTTTCCCACTCACAGATGTGATCGGTGCCGACACTACAAACTGGCTTGACGAACCGCGCACACCAATCGGGGAAGCGGGGCTTTCTCGATTCGTGAGACAGTGGTAGTGCGTCTGAGAGTGTGCTGACCAGGTGAACTACCCCACCCTACTCGCTCGGCTTCGCCTCGCTCCTTGGGGACGGGGGCTTACCGCCTGTGAACCGGTGAAGTAAAATCGCGGTCTGACTGGCGATTCAGTCCCCGAGCGCGCTACTCAGACTGTCCCGGAATTCGTCAAGCTCGCTGAGATGGTCTCGGATAGCCTCGAGTGATTCGTCGACATCTCCCAGATCACCATCGACTGCTTCGAGTTCCTGTTCGAGATCATCGACCGCAGACTCGATTTTATCTTCTAATTCTGAGACTGCAGACTCGATTTCGTCTTCGAGTCGCTCCTCGGTTGTTTGGACTGTCCCCTCGAGATCACCGATTTCAGTCCGGGCTTCACCAAGTTCTGCATCCAGTGAGCCGACCTCATCAGTCACGTCTCGCATTTCTGCTTGGAGATTCGCGACATCGTCGGCATTGTCATCAACAGACGACGATACATCGGCTAGGCGGTCGTCCACGGATCGCACCCGGGACCGCGCTTGTTCGGCGACATCTGCGACCTCTTGTCTGTTCGAGTCTGCCACATCGATTCGGGCCCGCAGATCAGCGACATCCGAAGACATCCTATCCACGTCGGTTCGGAGTTCTGAAAACACCTGCTGGGCGGTCCCCTCCTCGTTGAGAAATTCCTCCAGCGCGGACGTATACGCCTGCAGATTCGCCATCTGGCTCTGTAACTGCTCTACCTGGACTGTGACACTCTGTTCGGTGCCCAAATCGAGTTTTTGAGACAGTGTGGCAAGGTCGTCGTCGTCTACAGTTCCCTGCCGAATCTCGTCCGCGAGCGCGGCCGCGACTTCTCCATTCTCCACGACTGAGCTACTCTCTGGTGTCGAATCTCCCGCCGATAGGACCGACTCAGGGGCGTCGTTACCATCCACTGTGGACCCGCTGGAGTCCGATGATGTGGCATGTGTCTCTTCTGTCCCGCTCGGTGTCGAGGATTCATCGCCCACATCACCCGCGGTGTGGGATTGGTCGGCGTCAGACACTGCCGATTCCTCGCCCGCACGACTGCCACTTGCTGGTGAACTCGTCTCTTCGGCTTCGTCGATCGGGGCTGTCCCGTCCGGGTCTGGCCCGCTCATAGCAGAGCTGTCCGGGTCGGACCCGGCGACGTCTCCACTCTCAAGCAGCGAATCGCGATCACCTGCAATCACCTCCCGAACGGCCTCGGAGTCGTCAGATCCCACGACAGACTCGATTTCTTCGCCGATACGTGCCTGGTCGATCGAGGGTGGGGTCAAAAACGTCTCAATGTCTGGATCCTCAGCTCGGATCCCGAGCACTGTCCGGATCGGCCCTTCATCGGGCTGAATTATCCGTTCGAACTCGACGGTATGATTCTGGTACGCTGTCCAGTTTTTCCCCTCGAACTCGGGATGAAATCCGATTCGCTCCATCGGGAATGTTTCCGGGATTTCATCGGTCAAGCGGACACGGACAGGCTCGTCACTGGCGGACTCGATCTGGAAATTTACAGCTGTACGGGGAACTCATCAGCCCTGAACGACTTCTCGACTGTCAAGCTCTCATCAGTGACACTGATGTTATCGGCAGGGTCCGTGGAATCGCTCATATAAATCTTGTTCCCCACTAGCGGCTTAAATCAAACGGGGCGTGATAGAGCGATCGTCACAGATCGATCCGATCACCAATCTCGACGACTTCCAGCCGCCGGGGGTACCTGTGACTGGCCGTGTGAGAGTGGAGAGTCGTTGGGTCGGCCGTAAGTCCTTTCCACATGTCCCAGTGGGTCGGGACGAGTCGATCGAGTTGCAGATCGCCTGCCGCTCGGGTGATTTGATTTTCGTCACTGTACCACACTTTCTCTGTTGGCTCACCCGTCTGTTTGTCGGGAATAACCCCGGCAGAGCCGAACGCGAGGATCCCGAGATCGATATCATACAGATCTCCGTAGCGGGTGAATTCGTCTGCAGGCTTGGTATCACCGCCGTGAAAGATGGTCCCTGAGTCGTGAGAGATCACGTATCCGACGGGTGAGATTGCATCTGGATCGTGTACCGCGACCACGTCGATGTCGAACTCGCCGACAGCAAACGACTGTCCGGGTCGGACTGCTGTGAACTCAGTCGCCGTCAGATCACGCGTCGCTACCCACTCCTCAGACTCGACCACACCCAGTGATGGTTCGGGGGCGAACATATTCGCCTCCGTCTGCTCGAGAAGTGGTGCCTGTGACGGGCCGTGGACATGGTCTGTGTGTTCGTGCGTGGCTAACAATGCTGCCGCCGCCCGCACATCAGCAGGATCGAATGGAACAGGGATCATTCGGATGGTCCGCGGTGGGTCTCCGGTCCCGAGATACGGGTCGATCCACAGCGTGGTTCCACTAGAGCCTTTGATAGCAAAGCCATTGCAGCCTAAATACCACACCGCGACCGTTTCTGGCGAGGCCTCGGCGATTGCCTTCGGCAGCCAGTCGCCCCAGTCCGAACTCGTCATAACTCACACTCTAGACCAACCGACATGGGTTCTTCTATCGGGTACCCGCCCCACACAATATTGAGATGACGGTGCGAATTCAAATCCGCGTGTTCACCGTTGCGGTAAGGGCAATCACTCGGGACCGGTGGCGGCGCTCTCGAGTGTCTCACGGGCGTTTTCGACCGCAGCAGATTTTTTCGCGGGATACGCTTCCACTTTCGCGCGGAGCGTGAGCCCTTCTCCAAGACGCACGTCACCGCCGAATGCAGCCTGTTTATCTAGTCGCACGAACAGTTCACAGTCGTCTGTTACCCGCTCGTCGAGTTCATCAAGTACCTGATCAAGCCCCTCCAGGTCCGCAACTTGCTGTAACACTGTGCGCATTTCGTCGGCAGTATCGACCCGGGCCGATAGCACGACGATTCGATCACCGTGGTGACCCTCATTGACCACTCGCTGAAGTTCGAATTCGTCGGGTAAGAATCGCTTGAGCGCCTGTTTCACGCGCTTTTCATCTTCGGTCGCATACGAAAACGCGCGAAAGTCGATGTAATGGAACGGGACACGAGCCATAGTGGGAATTCGAGCGGTGAGCGTTATTCGCTGTTTTCAGCT
Organism: uncultured archaeon A07HR60; assembly: GCA_000496235.1. Taxonomy (GTDB): domain Archaea; phylum Halobacteriota; class Halobacteria; order Halobacteriales; family Haloferacaceae; genus J07HR59. The sequence goes on along the minus strand of KI543233.1, from coordinate 171,638 downwards.
TCCGGCGCTTCACCAGTTGCTAACTCTTCGTCTTGAGACTCAGAGTCATCTTCCGCGGTGTCCAACTGGTCGGCTGCGACACCAACTTCCTGGCCATCTTCAAAATTGACTGTGTACGTAGCGTCTCCAAACATCGTTTCCATCTTCTGCGTGATCGTCCCGGTATCGCCGTCAAACTCGCTGTGTTCATCGGAGAGGACGACGTCGTCACCTTCCTCGTAGCTCATACTCTGCATTTTCTGTGCCGCAGTAAAAAGGGGTGTGATTCGGGGGTCAAGAACCTCTCTGTGACGCCAGTGTGACCCTTGAGTTGGGTCATAAGCATGTATCGTGCGGTTCTCGTCTCGGGGTCACGCAGAAAGTGACACAACCCGCCGAGCAGCACACTTCTCGGAGTTGGAATCAGATATCATATCGCATCGCCAATCGGTTCATGGAATCAATACCATCCTACTGGATTGCGAATATTCACAATTGAGCTGGGATCTCAGAGAGACTCAGTAAGACTCGGCTATCACCACTAGTGACCGGTTACTCGGCGTTTCCGGTGGTCCGATGGAATGGCTCCATGGCGATTATCTCCCGGAGCCGCGGGAGTGAAACCGGCGCCTCGGCGGACATTGTCGAGACGACGGCGAACACTTCTTTCCGTGTTATTTTGACGCCTTTTTGAGTCAGCGCGTCTTCGGGCCGGCTCTGGAGTTCTCGGAGCGTGCCCACCGCCAGCAAGAACGGAATCCCCCACGCGGCTTTCGTGTTTCCGTGTTGTAACGGCATAGTTTCCAGATACGACTGCGCATCATCGAGAAATGAGCGGGCGTGATCAGCAGTCCGCTCAACGACCTTCGCTGCGCGTTTATTATTCTCCGGGTCGACGATAGCCGTTTGTGACACGCCTTCGTCTGCGAGCCACTCACCCGGGAGATAGATATTGTTTTCTTCGGTGTAATCGTCGTACACGTCTTTCGAGACGTTCACCAGTTGAAGCAATAACCCGAACTCCTCTGCAGTGTCGTATAATTGAGTCACCCGTTCTTCTGCGAGATCCCCGCGTGTGAGAAGATTCGTGATCAGATTGCCGACTGTCCCGGCAGCATAATAGCAGTACTCTTCCAACTCGTCGCGGTCACCGATCCGCAGTCCCCCGTCGTCAGCGTGTCGATCCACGAACATCGCCATCCCGTCAACCAGTTCTCGCACCGGCGGGACGATGGCAGCCCGGACATCGGCGGGCTGCTGTGCAAACGTCGCCAGCACGGTCGGCGATTCCGCGACTACATCCCAATCATCGTTCCGCTCATCCTCTGGGGGGACCCACTCGTCGACGTTGGTCCGGAACTGCTCGATCGTTGTGGGGTCGTCTGGATTCAAGACATCGTTGTACGTCTGGAGAAGTGCCGTCTGCTCGGCCGGCGGGATCCGGCCGGAATCTTCGACCGTATCGGCGACCCGGCACAAGAGATAGCCGAGACAGATGTGTGTCGCCATCGGTTCGTTGAGGACATCGACGGTCAACGCAAATGTCCTGGAGACGCCCTGGACGGCCTCACGGCACCACTCCATATCCGCCTCATCGGGCGTGTATCGTTGTCCGCTCATTCAGATAACTGTACTAGGCAAGGGGGAATAAAAAGTCCGGTGGGCTGGTCGAACACTCCAGTAGCCATGTGACACAGTACGGCGATAGCGCCCACCTCAAACAGGCTGTGTTTCCAGTTGGTGGGAGGCGGGGAAACCAGTAAAGACGGCCGGATTCGGGTGTCGACATGGAGTTTGAGCTTGCGCCGGCACAGCGCCAGATTCGGCAGACAGTTTCAGAGTTCGTCGACCGAGAAGTCATTCCGGTCGCAGCCGAGATCGACGCGACCGGTGAGTTTCCCGCAGCTCTCATCGAAGAGATGGGAGAACTAGGTTTGTTGGGGATGCCCTTCCCGGAAGAGTACGGTGGTGCGGGACTGAGCTATCACGCATACGTATCATGTCTCGCAGAGATTTCTCGAGGGTCCGGAGCACTGGGGACAATAGTGGGAGCACACACGTCACTTGCCGCGCACCTGCTCTTCCAGCACGGTACCACGGCTCAAAAACGAGCGTATCTCACGTCACTCAGCCAAGGAGAGGATATTGGTGCGTTCGCGCTGTCGGAGGCTGACGCAGGTTCAGATATCACAGCCATGGATTCAACCGTCCAACAGGATGGCGATGGCTATCGGCTTGAGGGCACGAAAATGTGGGTCTCTAACGGCACTGTCGCGGACACGGTAATTGTCGTGGCAAAAACAGACCCGGAGGCCGGGCGACAAGGATTGTCATCGTTCGTCGTTCGGCCCGAAGAGGACGACGGGTATTGTGTCGAGGGGACGGAGGCAAAACTCGGTGACAGAGGCTGTCCCACAGCGGCACTTCGGTTTGATTCTGTGTACCTTCCAGCAGGGCGCTGTCTCGGAGAGGAGGGAGACGGCTTCTATCAGGCGCTTCATGGGCTCAACTGCGGACGGATCAGTGTCGCTGCGCGAGGCGTCGGCATCGCACAGGCGGCTCTTGACGCGTCGGTGGCATATGCCGAACAGCGCGAACAGTTCGACCAGCCGATTGGGGCGTTCCAATCGATTCGACACAAACTGGCGAATATGGATACCAAACTCCAAACGGCGAAAATGCTGATGCACAGGGCGGCTGACCGCAAAATCCGAGACGAGCCGTTCGTCAAAGCCGCCGCCCAAGCGAAATTACACGCGTCTGAGGTGTCACGAGAGGTGGCGAACCAGGCAATACAGGTGCACGGCGGATACGGGTATACGACTGAGTATCCCGTTGAGCGGTTTTATCGTGACGCCAAACTCAACGAAATCTACGAGGGCACCTCTGAAATCCTCCGGAACACTATCGCTGACCGGGTGATCGACTGCTGACATACACTCTCGAAAAATCGGGGGTATCTGTTGGGAGGCAATTCGGTTCAGCATACAGGTGCAGGACACATCCGTCACTGTCAGAGCTCCCTCCGGGTCACCCTGAGCCGAATCCTCGGTGCCGATATCCAGTCTCGCTGTGATCAAGCATGCTGACACGGGACCATCGGCGCCACTCGAAGAGCCCCGATCTGAGTGTTCGGGACCGCGTCTACCCCCGGCCCTGGTGATTGAAAGATCAGTCACTACTCCGTTGGTTCGACGGAGGTCAGGGCCGGTGTTCGGTTTCGACGGCGGCGCCGAGGGAAGTGAATATATCGAAAAAACCGGGAAACGACACATCGACGTGTTCGGCTCCCAGGATAGTTGTGGTCCCATCGGCCGCAAGCCCAGCAGCCGTCAACGCCATGACGAGGCGATGGTCACCACGGCCGTCCACTTTCGCGCCGGTCAGCTCGGAGGCATCGCCGTGGACGGTGAGGGTATCGTCAGTTTCAGTCACTGATGCACCCATGCGTTTGAGCGCAGTCGCCATCGCCGCGACGCGGTCAGTTTCTTTGTAGCGGACGTGTTCACAGTCCTGGATTCGCGTATCTCCATCAGCGACAGCACCGAGTACAGCTATCGTCGGCAGTAAATCTGGCGTATTAGCGGCTGAAACGTCTGTTCCCGACAGTGAGGACTGCTCAACGGTAATCACCCCGTCAGGTCGATCCCACTCGATTCTGGCATCCATCTGCTCAAGGATATCAACAATTGCGTCGTCACCCTGCGCACTCGGTCTGGCCCCCTCCACTCGGATCCCGTCGGTGTCGGCTGCAATAGCACCTGCTGCGAGCAGATACGATATCGAAGAGAAATCGCCGGGCACCTCATAGTGCCCGCCGTCAGGATGATACTGTTGGCCGCCAGCCACGACAAATCCAGTCGCCCCCAGTGCGGTGTCGGCACCCACAGGGGAGGCGTCGATTCCAAACGAGTCCAGCAGTTCCAGCGTAATATCTACATACGGAGCAGATTTCAGCTCTGTCGATAGCGATATTTCGACCCCTTCCTCAGAGACAGCACCTGCCATCAGAAGTGCTGTCACGTACTGTGAGGAGACATCTCCGGGGATTGTTACCTCACCGCCTGACATCGGTCCCTCGACTACGAGCGGCGCTTGCCCGTTGTGACGCGTGCTCTGCGCTCGTACGTCCAGGTCTGTCAACGCGGCGAGAAGTGGGCCCTGAGGTCGTGACCGCAACGACGCGTCACCGGTCAGCACTGTCAGCCCGTCGACCAGCGCTGAGGTTGCGGTGGTGAGCCGCATCGTCGTCCCGCTATTTTGACAATCGATCACGTCATCCGGGACAGCCGGATGGCCATTGAACCCCTCAACCACGAGTGACTGATCGACTTCGGACACGGTACCCCCAAATGACTCCACTGCCCGAGCTGTCGCGCGGGTATCAGCACTGATCAGCGGGGTATCCACGCTCGTTGTATCGCCGTAGCCGGCCGCTAAGAGCGCGCGATGGGTATAACTCTTCGACGGCGGTGCCCGAGCGGTGCCGCTCACCAGCGAGCGGGAGACGTGAGCGTCCATACTCTGCGTCCGGCCGGGGCGGGTATGAGAGTACCGACGCTACGTCTGACTGCTACCGTGACCGGAGGCTGAACCGATGGCGGATGGCCAAGAATTGGAGCATCCCTCACGGTTTCCCTGACACGTGCTGCGGGAGGGCATGCTGATTGGTGGGCCCTGCTCAGACTCACAGTGTGCGTCTAGAGCTGGACTGTTCATGACCCAGAAATACCGGCCGTGGCCGGTAGCAACCCGAGTCCCGAACCTATGGGCTGAGCAGAAATCACGGGGGTGCCGGCCTACTCAGTTCGACTTCACGATAATGGTTCGCGGATTGAAGTGAGTGTGACAACTAATATACTCCAGCCAACCGTGCTACGATTATGAGCCGAGATATTTCTAGTTTGGACCGTTATCTCGAGAAAGAAGGTATCGACGGGTATCTACTCGATGCCTCACAGGAAGAGTCCGATCAACTATACCTCTCTGATTTCACGGGGCCAGATCCGTTTGTGACGCTGTATGATGGCCAGACGCATCTTCTCGTCTCCGGGCTAGAGTACGGCCGGGCACAAACCGAATCACGTGCAGATTCCGTCGAGCGACACGCTGATTACGACTTCGAATACGGCGGCCGGGAAGACCGTCTTGATCTGTACGCAGAATTCGTTCGCTCGAAGGGAGTCGATTCTGTCGCGATGCCACGACGGGCCCCGGTCGGAACTGCAGACGGACTCCGAGAGCGTGGCTTGGCAGTGACGGTCGACACTGCAGGGGTCATCGGGGAGAGCCGGGAGGTGAAGACTAACACCGAAGTCGAATACGTGGCTGCCACACAGGAGGCCAACGAGGCGGCACTGGCAGCCGCAGAACGACTTCTCTCGGAAGCGACGCCCGGAGATGGTCAGTTGCTCCACGGCGGGGAGCCGCTCACCAGCGAACGAGTAAAACGAGAAATCGAGATGACACTTCTTGAACACGGGTGTGCGCTGGACGAGACGATTGTCGCCTGTGGTGGACAGGCCGCAGACCCCCACGATCGCGGCGCGGGCCCGCTTGAACCAGGCGAGCCGATCATTATCGACATTTTCCCGCGTGATAAGACGAGTAAGTATCACGCGGACATGACCCGGACGTTCGTCGTAGGATCCCCAGACGAGCAACTTGAAGAGTGGTTCAGTCTCACTCAGGAGGCGCTCAAGGAGGCACTCGCTACCGTGGAACCGGGGGCTACCGGTGAGGCCGTGCATGCGGCTGCCTGCGACGTGTACGAAAACGCCGGTCTCCCGACCTTGCGGGCAGAGCCCGACACGGAAACGGGATTCATTCATTCTACGGGCCACGGCGTCGGTCTCGATGTCCACGAGGGGCCGAGTCTCTCGCCGCGTGGTGGTGAACTGGAAGCAGGCCACATTATCACGGTGGAACCTGGGCTGTACGACCCCGCTATTGGCGGTGTCCGCATTGAGGATATCGTGGCTGTGACAGCCGATGGATACCGCAATCTCACCGACTATCCGATCGAGTTGGTCGTCGAGTGAGCGAGACACTACAGATTAGCGTCGCGTCACATCCCACAACTGAACTGACACCTGTCGGTTCCGGCAACGCGTTCGGAAGCCCACAATGAGGAAACCACCTACGAGGAACTTGTCACTGTGAACTGGCGGTACGCCTACACGGCTCTCGTCGCCTGTACGCTCGCGTTCGGCGCGACGATGGTCGCCCGCTTGGTGATTAGCCCGGTCGTCCCGCTGATCACCGCTGATCTGGGGATCTCGAATACGAGGATCGGTCTGGCGCTGTCAGGCATGTGGCTGGCGTACGCAATGGCGCAGTTCCCCAGCGGGGTGTTCGCCGACCGAATTGGTGAACGGAAGATTATCCTCGCCGCTCTCGGTATCACCGCCGTGGCGAGTCTCCTGCTCGCAGCAGCTCCCGGGCCGGAAGCATTTCTGGCCGTTGCTGTCATCCTCGGCGCTGGCGCTGGTCTCCACTACTCGGTGGCCACAACGTTTCTCTCTCGGCAGTTTGACGAAATCGGGCGGGCAATCGGGGTCCACGTGGCCGGCGGCCCGTTGGCCGGGCTGATTGCGCCGCCGGTTGCCGCGCTCGTAGGGGCTCGATACGGCTGGCGGCCGGCGATTCTCCTGGGAAGTGGTGTCGCTGTCCTCATATTCGGGCTCTTCTGGACGGCCACAGACCCGACCGAACCTAGCCGTCCCGACGGGCCTGTAATCGATCGGTTGACCACAATCGGCCCACTGATCGAGCTGATGAGCCGCCCACCAATCGTTTACACGACTCTGCTGTCGATTGCCGGGGCGTTCTCCTGGCAGGCGACAGCCTCGTTTCTACCGGCTTTTCTGGTGACTGCTGCGGGCCTGTCGCCTGCCCGGGCCAGCCTCCTGTTTTCCTTGTACTTCATCGTCCACGGGGCGACCCAGCCGGTGACCGGGTGGATCTCGGACAGACTGAGCCGGGACTCTGCAGCCACGATAACGATGGCCGCAGGCGTCGTGGGCTACGGACTGCTCGTCGTCGGGGCAACTCGTGGGTGGGCAATCGGTCGCTTAGCAGTGGCGTGTGTGATAGTCGGGGTGGCGATGAGTTGGGGAGCCCCGCTTCAATCGCGGTTCATCGACACACTTGGAGACGCCGAGCGGGGAGCCGGATTCGGCCTTGTCCGAACCTCGTATATGATCGTCGGCGCGACAGGGTCAGTCGTGACTGGGGCACTGGCAGACTTTCTCGGATGGGCGGCGGCGTTCTCGCTTTTGATCGGCGTGACTGGATTCGGCTTCGCCACACTGATTACAAACCGACTGCTCGAACTCGATTTGTGAGAAGCTCCCTGAAGCCCCCTGATACCCCCGATAGTCCCGACAGTCTCGATTGTTCAAACACGTCGTGGCGGAACCCTCAGAGCGTGTGGCTCTCGTCACCCTCGAGCACGACCACTTCACTGTCGCCGCCGACGGCATCGACTTCGCGAACGAACTCGTCTATGTCGATTTCGATTGGGGGGAACGTGTCATAATGCATCGGAAAGACGGTCTCGGCGCCAACCCAGTCTGCAGCAATCGCGCCCTGTCCTGGCCCCATGGTGAAGTGGTCACCAACGGGAAGTGCGGCTGCGTCAGGGTGGAGGAACGACCCAATCACGTCTCGCATCTCGGACATGAGCGAGGTATCGCCCGCGTGATAGAAGCTCGTGACAGCCGGATCGGCCTCTCGGGTCGTGGGCCCGTCCGCGATGACGAATCCGGCAGGCATACCCGCTGAGGTGTCGGGATCGTTTTCGATGCCGTTCGAGTGGTCGGCCCGGACCATGGTCACGGTCGCGTCTCCGGCCGAGACAGTCCCGCCGAGATTCATTCCCGTGCCACCGATAGCGTCGTCGAAGCCAAACTCGTCTTGGGCGTATCCCACCAGTTCCGGAGTCGCCACGAGCGTCGCGTCACTGAACGCCGGCGCGTGTGCCACGTGGTCTGCATGCCCGTGCGTGAGTAAGACGAAGTCTGGGCTGTCAATCGTCTCTGGAGTAGCCTCCGTGAACGGATTGTCGAAAAACGGGTCGATTAACAAGTCCGTGTCTCCGACCGTGACGTGCCACGTAGAGTGGCCGTGCCAGGTGAGTTCCATCACATCGGGATTCAGATAGCAGGTACAAAAAAGCGTCTGCGTAGCGGATAGAAGAACCCAATGAGGTCTCAACAACGTAGCTATCGCGGTAGGGCTCGCCTGTGAGTTTCTGTCACAACTGCAGTTGTGAGTGTTGCCGGCTCCAGGTTCGCATCGGTGGGACATTCGTGCCGTGGAGCCGATCAGTCACAGCGATGCCGAGCCAGCGTCCGCCGCATTTCGTTGGTGACGACGGCGAACCCTTCGTCAAATCCCATCCCAGGTTTCGCGAGAATCTGGTCCACATCGGTCGCCAGACCGAGGTGAGTACAGGCCTGTGCCGAGCGCGTGGTTTCGTTGCAGGACCCGCCGAGATACACCCGTGTATCGGTGCCAGCACACTGCCGGATGGCGCGACCAGACTCGAGTAAGCTACCCATATCTGGGGGTTTCACCTGTACGAGATCGACCGCGTCTGCGTCAGCGAACGCTTCAACATCGGCTCGACTGTCACACCACTCATCGGCGACCAGGTCAACTGTCACCTGCTCGTCAGCCAGCCCGTCACGGAGTTCCTGCATCGCTCTGATCTGGGCTGACCGGGAGCCTTCGTCCATCGGCTCCTCCACTTGCAGGTGATATGGAGCGGCCGCCCGCTCAAGTTCGCGGAAATAATCGATCACTTCCGACCGATCGTAGGGGCTCCCGAACAGCCTGCCGACTGCCCCGTAAATATCGACGTGAAATCGAGGCCGATACGCTGATTCGACCTGCTGACACCGGTCGGATAGCCAGGAGACGTACTCGAGCAGCTTCTCCCCGTCGGCCCCGACGGTCTCGAGACTATTGAATAAGCCGTGTGGTAAGACTGGAACGCGTTTCCGGAGCATCCGCTCTGCGGCGTCGCGCCGGGCCGAGCCAGATTGACCGAACACTGCAATCGGGTCGCTCGCGGGTGTCGTCTCGAGCGCAGTCGCCAACACCTGGGTCTGAGTTGTCTCCCGACTCCGCGCAGCTGCTGCCGCGAGTGCCTGTGATACGCCGTACTGAACGGCCGTATGGAGTGAGTCCCGCTGGTGGTCGGGTTGTTCGCACTGCTCCAGTATCCGGGCGTTATCGACGAATCTGTCGGCAGAGCGGCCAACTAGTTCGGGACCGAGACGCTCTTCGACGATAGCGACGTGTTCGTCGGCACGGAATATGGGGTCTCGTGTGGCCACGCCAGAGTACTGGACGGCCGCACAGTCGCCTCTGACCCGCTGTCCGCTTGTGAGCCCGATTTCGACGAGCAATGCTTCTCCGGGTTCGCGGATCTGCTGGAAACCGGCCGTCGTCGGCTCACCAGCATAACCGAAGCCGTCTTTGGGCGTTCCGTCGGTGATAGCGGCCTGGTCGTCGGTGAAATACGCGGAGACACCGGGGACCGCCCGGACAGATTCGATTTCCATCAGTCCTCGTCTGGCCGGCCGATCAGCCCGCCCTCACTGACGGCAGACACGTCATCAGCAACCATGCGAAACGAGGGGCGGCGTCCTTCTGTCGCGGCGCGGTCTTCGAGATGAGAGCGGTGGATATCTTTGATATCGTCGGTCAGCGCTAAATTCCCGAATTTCAGTAATCGCACGCGACCACGGTCGTCACGGACCGGGAGCAGATCCCCTGCTGAGGCGTCACTCGGCGGGAATGGAACGTCCAGTTGGCCGGTTTCGAACGCGTCGATCGTCCCCTTCGCGATATCGCCGTCACCGGCGGCTCGTACAGCCGCCAACAGAGACCGCACCGACCGGGAGATGAGGTCATACTCTTGTTGCATTCCCTCAAGAGCGATCTCCTGGTCACTCAGCATGTGCAGCGCTTGGCCTGTGGCTCGAAGGCCGGCCGCATTGGATTCGGCAGTGGGAACGCCAGCCGCCTCTTGCGGGGATTTCGTGATGACTTTGTCTGGTTCAGCTATCCCGGCAGTGAGTCCTCCTAATCCGATCACCCCGTGAGCCTGAGCCTCGTCACGCGGGAACCCGCCCATCCACTGGTGAAACACCGTAGTCACAGTCACGTCATTCGGAAGATACTCATCCCCAAGTGCCCGAATTGCCCGGAGAGCCGCTACGTCCTGCACCAGATTTCCGACTTGCCCGTAGCCGAGAGTCACACTGCGTACACCCTGTGTTGCCGCTAATAGTCCCTCGATAATACAAATCGTAATTGCCACGCATGGCGGCACGAGTGTGCCCGTTAGTGGGCCGAACGGCTCACGATTGATTTTCACACCGCGGTCCGTGTAGGCACCACACAATCGATCAACGAACTGCCAGTACTCGATAGTCTCTGCCAGATCGTGTCGGTTCGTGTATGGTAGATTGTAGCTGATGGGGCCACCCTCGAAACTCTGGAAGCCTCCCGCGAGCGTGACCAACGCGAGGAGTCTGGCGTCAGGCGTCCCATGACGCACCTGGACCGGACGTTCCACGGCCTCAACGAGTTCTCGACAGCCGTCGACACCGTGAGTCACAGCGGGAAACCCGTTCAAGTGACTGTCTCCTGTCTCCCGGGACCGTTCGAGACCGTCTCTGGCTTTTGCGTACTCATTGTCTCTCGTGTACGAGTCGATTGTCGTCGGGAGCAGATCGGCGCTGCCCTCAGATTCCAGGTGATTCAACAACGCGATCTGCTTGGAGAGCCGAGCAACACCGCCACGTGGTTGCAAGAGAACGTGATCCGCGTGACGGAGTGTTGGGGTGAATCGCTTGTTAGGTGCCAATCCTCGGTGGAACTGGACAGCTGAGTTGAATTCAGTCGCCAAGTCGTCTGGGCCGTTCTGCTGGACTCGCTCAGCGGTGGCGTGGAACTCGGATTCTGTCAACCGGGTGTTTGAGATCATGTGTTGTAGGCGCAGGTATTGGTAGCGTGGCTTAGGTCAGGTTAGGTCAGGTTGGGTCGGGTCATATCAGTGAAATTCGGGAAGGGTTAACTCAACTTAAGCTAGTGAGGTCTAATCGAGAGAAACGGTCATTCAGGTTCGTACGCTCACCGGATCAGACTCGCGGTCACGGGCCGGTTTTTCACCGGCAATCGCGTCACGAAGCGTTTCAATCACCGTGTCGAACTCGGCGTTTTGACCGAACACGCGGTCAAACCCCATCTCACGGAATGTCTGCTGGACCTCAGAGAGTTCAGCCTGCCCGACGGAGAGATTCCCACCGATGCAGGTGACGTACTCGTTCCCGGTTTGTTCGAGCCTGTCGTGAAGTCCCCGGCAATCCTGTTCGGCGTGGCCGTACAGTGATGAAATCAACACACCGTCCGCGCCCGTCGCAGCGGCTGCCTCGGCAAATTCAGCACACGAGGTCTGGGCCCCAAGATTGTGAACTTCGAACCCAGCGTCTTCGAGCGCGTGTTCTAGCAGTGTGATACCGACGACGTGTGCGTCCGACCCAATCGTGCCTAGCACAACGACGGGTCCTGGTGTCTGTTCAGATCGTGTCGACATAGTGCTGGAAATGCAGCGGACAGCCAATGTCGACTGTCTGGAGTGTTGTCATTGCCCATTGCACGAACAGGTCCCAAGCGTTTCTCGAGATGACCCCGTTTCGGTAGCGAGATTCATCACGCATCATCAGTCGAACATTCGTCAAGTCTGGCATTAAATTGTCGTGACCAGTCTTACCTGATGAACACACCTCGAGGTTGTGGCCCGCAGAACTTGCCTTGTTTATTCGTCAGTATCAGGGATCTCGCCGAGAGTGTAGAGAGCCCAGCCGAAATCGATTCTGTCGGACTACGAGGCACCGTTTTACCCTCTGCAGACGTATTTACGACATCCGAGCCATGAAAAAACGAGAGTTAATACATTTTCACGCGCTGCTGAGTACAATCGCAGAGCAGTTCGTCGCTGACGGGGTCTTACACGAGGACGACCTCGCAGAGTACGAGTCGCTCGGAGTATCCCCGATGACAATGACAGGATCACGGGATGAACACGAAGAGGCCGTGTTAGCACTCGCCACCGAACTCGCGGCGGCGGCCCAGCAGGAGGGTGATCAGTCACTCCCACAGGACACTCAAACTCGAACTGCATAGAACTGGCAGTTACACAAGAACAGCTGATAATAATACTGTCTCGAATTACGCTGTTCACGGGCGACAGGTGCCGCCGAGAAAGCTCGTTCGCACACAGAATCGGACCAGAAGTCCGGACCGCCAATATCAAATCGGTCGCAGGTGAGTTGAAGGCATGCGACTTGAGGACTACTGGGGTGTTGGCCCGAAGACGAGCGCGCTTCTGACGGACCAGTTAGACGATGAGCAAGCAATCGAGGCGATCGAGTCGGCGAACGTGAGCGCGCTTGTCGATGCTGGGGTATCTCGTGGCCGAGCCACCCGGATCCTCCGGCGAGCAGCGGGCGCAGATGCGATGGAGAAGTTAGCCACGAGCGACACCCGTGCAGTGTACGACAAAATTCTGAATCTCGCGTCAGCGTCAGCTCTGACCGCTGGGGCTGCCGACCGAATTCGGGTACTCACGCCGCTGCCGGACCAGACCGCCGCCACGGACCGGCTCAATCTCGTGAGTCGTGCCACCAAGGCGTGGAACCGCTTGGAGGCGGACGATCGTGACGATTTAATCGAAGTGTTCGAGCGATACGACGCGTCCGGAGAGACAGATCAGGAGGCTGTTGGCGTAACGGCGACGCTTCGTGAGATCGGGTTCGATGGGCGACACTTCCCGGTCTTAGAGGGGATCGACGCCGGCTCACTTGAGGAGGCCGCCGGGGCTCTCGGGGCGGTTCGTGAGGTCGACGGCGATGTCACCGTGACTGGGGGTGCGGATGACCAACTGGACCAACTCCGGGAGCAACTTGCCGACGCCCGGAGCATGGAAAATGATGCATTCGATATCATCGACACGGTCCGAGACGGGAGCATTCGGGATCTGGACACCTTTCAACGGAGCGTGATTGATCACATCGCGACTGAAACCGAGATTCCAACCAACACGATTCGGCGTGCGGCTGCGGAAGAGGCCGTCGACGCGGCGGATTTCGTCTCAGGAACACTCCGAGAGCTAGTGGCTGATCTGGAGTCTCAGGAGACAGATCAAGAAGAATCGGTAGCGAGTCGTCTTCAGTCAGAAATCGCAGCCGCCGGTGACGACGTCGAAACCGCGGTGCAAGCAGTTCCAGATTTGGCGTTCGCGCTCTCGTTAGGCCGATTCGCCTCTCGGCACGAACTCACGAGACCGTCTTTCGTGGAAGATGGGATCGCAGTGAGACAAGCCCGGAATCTGTTTCTCTCTGGGGACGTCCAGCCAGTCTCGTACGCTGTAGGACAGCACGACATCACCAACTCTCGACCCGACTCTATCCCGTCGGGTGACCGGGTAGCGGTCGTCACCGGCGCCAACTCCGGTGGGAAGACCACACTTTTGGAAACGCTGTGTTCAGTCGCTGTGATGGCGTCGATGGGACTGCCTGTGCCGGCCGCGGATGCAGAAGTGAGCTGGGTCGACCGGGTCGTGTTTCACCGACGTCATGCGTCGTTCAACGCTGGCGTCCTCGAATCGACGCTTCGGTCAGTCGTCCCGCCATTGGTCGATTCCGGCCGAACGCTCATGTTGGTGGATGAGTTTGAAGCAATCACCGAGCCCGGACGGGCAGCCGATCTGCTCAATGGGCTCGTCGATTTGACCGTCCAGCATCAGTCACTAGGTGCGTTCGTCACCCATCTGGCCGAAGACCTGGCTCCACTCCCGGATGAAGCCCGGATTGACGGGATTTTTGCCGAGGGGCTCACCAGTGACCTGGAGTTGCGCGTGGATTATCAGCCGAGATACGGGACCATCGGGAAGTCAACCCCCGAGTTCATCGTCTCACGACTCGTGGCGAATGCGGACCGAAGAGTCGTCAGACAGGGGTTTGAAGAACTCGCCGGGACCGTTGGTGAGGAAGCTGTTCAACGAACGCTGTCGGACGTACAATGGAACGGAGACGATTGACAGCCTCGCGATACACACAAATCATTCAGGAGTGGTGGACCGGTCTCGGCACAAGACCGGAGACGTTTGGTCTGTCCCAGCTATGGAACTCATATCGTCGAATCCTCACGGATCCCGCGCGTAGCTACGGCTTGATTCAGGTTGACGGGCACATCCTATCCCACAGCGACCCTAGAGTAGTCTCGATAAATCAGTGCTGTGTCGCAGTGCAAATAAGACGGGTAAGAGCTGTGATTCGGCTACCTGTGCACGCCGGACCACAGCTACCCTGTACAGATGTTAGCGAGATGCGGGTGAACTGGACACCAGTGGCGAGTTCGTCGCCGAAGGCATCTCGAACGGCTACTGGGTCGGGATTCGCTTACCACAGTTTCGACAGACGCAGCAGGCACGGCTCAAAGTGGATCGTCACTTGAAACATCTCTCAGTGTAATCTTGACTCTCGCCGTCGCGATCACCTATCAGCGTAGCGATTCGACAGGTGCAACGACCACGCGCTGGCGAGTTCCTTCTGGGGCTGTCCGCTCTGTCCGATGATCGAACCCGCGGCTCTGGTAGAACTCGTGACTGACATCGTTACCCACATCGATAGCCGCGCGAAGTTGATTGATCCCGCCATCTGCCAGGCCGGCCGCAATTCGGCCTAAGAGTTCGTCTTCGACCTCAGTGTTGCGGTAGGCTGGGTGGACCCAGAGGGCATTGAGTTCTGCTTCGCCACCCTCTGAGTCCGGGTGCGCGAACGCAAATCCCACACACTTGTTGTCTGCTTCCGCAACGAATCCGCACTCATCACACGCAGCCGCCTCGCACACGCCTGCCACGGAAAAATCACCTCCCACAGGAGTTTCCGCATCTTCGAGTACGTTTCCTTTGGCTTTCGCCACCGCCGCCCGTAGCACCTCCGAGTCATCGGGGCACGCCGGTCGGACTCGCATGTCAGACAACAAGAAACCATTCAATGAATACCTTCCGGATTACCACCTCCCAACAGGAGGCAACAAATGCCGCCTCTCTCCCATGTCATCGGCTCACCACTGTCGGATTCACGTAGTGGCCCCTCTTCGCCGATACGTTATGTATCGGAGCTGGTGATCGCCCCGTAGATCACTCGTCAGCTCCGACACAGTCCGCCAGAGGCCACAAATTGTCCTCTGCCGCCCGGAGACCAGGGTGTGTGCTTGCCCGTGTTTTCTGCTGAAAGTGCTCGTTCAATCCGAGCTTACTTCCGCAGAGGCACGCTCAAGACCGATCGTCACTGGGCGGCCCTCGATTTCCCACTCCTCAGTGACACCGGAGGCAGCGGCGGCTGTGGGTAGCCACTCGCGGGTTTGAGTTTCTTCTGCGATGAGTTCGCGGTGTTCGTCGACGAATTCGGACACGCGGTCGTCATCAATTTCAAGTCCAACCCGAATCTGAGCGTCGACTTGCAATTCGAGATCGCCACGCATCTCCTGGACTCGACGAATGACATCTCGCGCGTACCCCTCAGATTCCAGGGTCGGTGTGAGCGCAGTGTCGACGTACACAGACCCACCGTCGGACACTCCGTCAATCGCGTCGAATTCCGCCGCGACGACGCCTTCCGGTGGCTCGGCTCTGTAGCTGACCATCTCGGACTCCAATTGAACGGTGTCACCGTCGATGGTGACTGTCCCGGCCATTCCGTCAGGGCTGGCCGACTCTAATTCTGTTCGCGGCGTGTCAGAGATAGCGTCCATTACCCGTTGTGCGTCGGCACCGAAGGCGGGGCCAATCTTGCTCATCTGTGGCTGTGCGAACTCGACGAGTTCGTCAAACTCGTCAACGACAACGATATTCCGCGCGTTCACCCGGTCGGCCAGCAACGCCTCGAGACTGTCCACCGCTTCTCGGGTGTCAGAATCTGATGACTCGACAACGACCCGCGAGACCGGCCACCGGAGTTTTCGGTCGCCCTGCTGGCGGGCGTTCGCTGCCGCCTCTTCGACCTCTCGAGCAACGGCAATCTGAGCTTCCAAGTCCGGATTACGGAGCTCCTCGTCGACGGTCGGATACGACAGGGCGTGGACGGTGGTCGCCTCGCCATCGAGCAACTGGTACATCCGTTCGGTGATGTACGGTGCCACGGGCGCCAACAGTCGAATTGTCTCATCGAGAACAGTCGCCAGGGTGGCATAGGCGCCGCGCTTGCTGGCGGAGTCGTCTTCCATCCACATGCGGTCGCGAATCGCTTTGATATAATACCGTGAGACGTCGTCGGTGACGAAATCTAATAGCGCAGTGACGGCATCACTGATCCGGTAGTCGTCCCAGGCCTGCGACACCTCTCTTTTCGTCGACTGCAGACGAGAGAGGATCCAGTCATCGACCGTGGTGAGTTGTCCATCCGCCAACGACGCCTCAGCGGGGTCGTACCCGTCGAGATCCATATACGGCAGCGGGAATCGAAATACGTTCCAGAATATATTGAACGTTCCCACGGTATCGCCGAGTCCGTCCCATCCGAACGAAAGGTCAACTCCCTGCTGGTCATGTGAGAGCAGATACGTCCGCAGCGGGTCGCGGCCCGCCCGGTCGATTGCCTCCTCAGGGGTGACGATATTCCCCCGGGATTTCGACATTTTCCGGCCGTGTTCGTCGTTCGCGAACCCGTGCATCAGCACCTCATCGTACGGGATCTGATCGACCGAGGCCGAGCCCATTCCCAACTGTGACCAAAACCAGCCTCGGGTCTGGTCGTGGGCTTCCACAATCAGGTCGGCTGGCCAGAGATTGTCGAATGCCTCATTGTCGGTGTCGCCGGCGTAGCCAAGGGTGCCCCATGAAGCGACTGAGGAGTCCAGCCAGACGTCGAAGACGTCTTCGACACGCTCGTAGGTCGTTCCCTCCTCAGTGATAGTGAGACCATCGACGGACGGTCGATGCAGATCAATCGCCGTAGGGTCAACTTCCTGATCGACTCGCTGTGCGAGTTCCTCGCGGCTTCCGATAACGATCATCTCCTGGTCGGGACCAGGCTGCGTGCCCTCGGGGACCCAAATGGGGATTGGAATCCCCCAGTAGCGCTGTCTGGAGACGTTCCAGTCGGGCGCGTCTTGGATAAAGTCCCGAAACCGACTGTCTCGCGCCCACGATGGGTGCCACTCAGAGTCGTCGATATTCCCCAGTAATTCGTCTTTGATATCGGTGATCGTGATGAACCACTGGTCGGTCACCAACTGTACGATCCCTGTGTCACACCGCCAGCAGTGGCCGTACGAGTGGTCGATTGTCTCTCCAGCCAGTAGGTGGTCTGTCGTGTCGAGATCCTCGATGATCTGCTCGTTCGCGTCGCGAACGAATGTTCCGGCGTAATCGCCAGCACGGTCGTCGAAGTGACCGTCAGGGCCTACCGGGCAGAATGGCTCCAACTCAAGTTCTGTTCCGCGGTGGAAATCCTCTTCTCCGTGACCGGGCGCCGAGTGGACCAGCCCCGTGCGGTCGGCTTCGACGTAGTCGGCGGTGTATACGGTGCCGGCGGCTTCCCCGTCGGGATACTCGTCAACATAGTTCTGCAGTGGGTGATCGTACGCCCATCCCACGAGCTCTTGCCCCTGGAATTCGTCGACCACCTCGTAGTCGGTGTACTGCCCCTTGCGGAGCACCGATTCGACGCACGGCTCCGCCAGATACAGCAGTTCACTCCCGCTGTCACTCTCGGCTCGCACTGCCTGGTACGTGAGGTCGCCGTCGACAGCGACAAAGGTGTTCCCCGGAATCGTCCAGGGTGTCGTCGTCCAGATAACGACTGCTCCCTCCCGCTCGCGTAGCGGGAATTTCACGTAGACCGACGGATCCTCAACATCCTCGTACTCGACTTCATTGTTCGCGAGTCCCGTTTCGCATCGGGGGCACTGAGAAATCGAGCGTTTCCCTTGTTCGACGAGTCCACGATCGGCGACTTGACTGAACGCCCACCACGCCGACTCCATGTACTCTGGATCGATCGTTCTGTAGGGGTTGTCCCAGTCCATCCAGGCCCCGATCGACTGGAAATCCTCGTCCATGGCTTGGCGATTCTCCTCGGCGAACTGTTTGCACTCCTCGATGAACGACTCCATGCCGAACTCTTCGATATCGGCTTTAGTTTCGAAGCCTAGTTTCTCCTCGACTTTCACTTCGATCGGGAGCCCGTGCATGTCGTATCCCGGGCGGTCGGTCACCTGGTGACCTGTCATCCGCTTGTACCGGATGATAGAGTCTTTGAGCGTCTTGTTCCAGGCAGTCCCCAAGTGCATCTGCCCGGATGTGTACGGCGGGCCGTCCACGAAGTAAAAGGAGGGGTCGTCTGCGTGCGCCTCCTTCGTCGTCTCGTAGGCGTCGTGTCGCTCCCAGTGCTCCGTTACCGTCGACTCGATGTCTGCCGGAGAATACTGGTCGTCTACCTGCTCCATATTTTATCCAAGCGATGCGTCCATTTCAAGACGGTGGTGTTGCAGCACTCACTGTGCCGCGACTGAACTGTGATCACTCTCCCTGCCGCGCCTGTGTGAACTACCCCGCCCTGCTCGCGCTGACGCACTCGCTGAGGGCAGGGCTGGGCTTGGCTTCCTGCTTCCACGACGCGCTTTGCAGAGACAGGTGTCTCCACAGCGAGCGCAGTCTCCACTCCACAGGCGTTGCTTCGGAGTGTCCCAGTCCCACTCCTATTCTTCGTTGCTCGAGGGAACCGGTCCGTCAGACAGCGCACGCTTCGTGTCGCGTGTGAACGCTGTCCGTGTCCGTCGACTTCGCAAGCAGCGAGTCGTTCCGTACAGACCGACGGGCGAGTCGCAGCCGACAGGTCGGGACACCCATCTTGACTGGTCACTCGGCGTTCAGTGGGAAACAGTGGTTGCGTGTGCCTGTATGTCGGCAACAGAACGTGCAACCCAGCTGATGACGGCGCTGTATTGTATTCCCTCCCCACCCTACGCTCCTGCGTTCCTCGTCCGCTGGCGCTGACTGCGGGACTCGGTGAGGGTGGGGGCTGAGCGCCTATATCCGGCTAAGCCCCAATCTGGTATTCCGGCTGTCCAAATCGGGGGGCTAATATCTTCCCAGGTGGTAGTTCGCTCGTCTGAGTCCCGGGTGGCAATATCCTGGAGCTATGTCCGGATTCAGAGCGAACACCGCTCAGATCTGGGTCAATGGCTAGCTGGGGTGGAAGTCTCGTCTGTGTCGCAGTCAGAAGTCGGGCAGATCGTCCGGCGCCTCGTAACTGCCATCGAAGTCGATGTAGTTGTCTTTGAGGATATCACAGATGAGTTGTCCCAACTCAGTCAGCGAGGCGTTGATACTCGAAACGGTCCCCCAGGAGTCGATATCGGGATGATAGTTGGCCTGTTTCCAGTCTTCGGGGATCCCCGGAGCGTGATAGCCGACCCGCTCGGCAAACGAATCCCAGAAGAAGTCGAACTGTTGGATCATCTCCAGATCGGTGAGAATATCGAACTCCGGCTCGGTCATATCTGTCGTCTCGGCCCACTCCTGAAACGCCTCTGTCCAGGCGCCATCAGAAAGGTGTGCTTCCAGTTCGTCGCGTTTGTAGTCTGTATCTCCGACGATATCAGCGTCATCGTACTCGTTGGGATCTGTCTGTTGTAGTCCCGGCGGGGCGGGCGTAGCGACATCAAGTGACATAATCGGACCCAAGCGGACGACGAATAAGGGTGTGTCGACGGACACCCCTATCCATTTTCTTCCACGGGTCGGATGTCGCCGATACTGTCGAGACGCTACTGACTAGATCACTTGTGGAGTGTCTGGGGGGCGGCGTGTGGCAGCAGGATTTTTGCGGCCGCACTGACACAAATGTTGAATTTCGCTGGCCATACCAGTCGGTAGACACACAGAACGCTCGGTCGGCACAACTCCGGGGGTCCGGGTAGAACAAGCCTCTGAACGGGGTGAACCTGGATAGTATGATTATGGCACCACCAATCGTTATCCGGGTAGATGCCGTGTACTACATATGGACCGAACCCGCCGAGGAGTGCTGAGCGCGGTCGGTATCGCTGCGGTGGCGGGTTGTACGTCGTTGGCAGCCCAGCAGAGTGAGGACGACGGACAGACGAATGCTAGCGATGATCAGTCGACGGACAGTGAATCTGGGGAGCCCGCACAGTCGTGGAGTGAGTTGTACAATATGGTGGCTCCCTCGGTCGCCAGAGTCAGAACCTACAACGGGGGGCCAGCGGGCCAGGGCACGGCATTCCAATACGACGAGGATCACCTCGTCACCAACAACCACGTCTTGCAAGTCCGGTCAGAGTTGGGCACGGAGACGGCAACGACGGTTCGTGTCCAGTATGCCGATGGCGAGTGGGAAGAGTGCGATATCGTTGGGACAGACCCGTTTTCGGATCTGGCAGTACTGAAAGTGTCAGCCGCGTCGTCAGGGGAGCCACTCACGATGTTGGAGTCGGTCCCAGAAATCGGGACAGAGGTGATGGTCGTGGGTGCGCCGCTAGGCCTGGAGGGGTCTGCCTCACAGGGGATTGTCAGTGGCCGAAACCGAACGATCCCAGGCCCGGGCGGGTTCACGATCCCAGATGCAGTCCAGACGGACGCGGCACTGAATCCGGGTAATAGCGGCGGCCCAATCGTAACTCGCTCTGGAAGGGTCGCGGCCGTCGCCACGGCGACGCGGGGAGAGAATCTGGGATTCGGCGTCTCCACACGGCTCGTAAAGCGGGTTATCCCGGAGCTGATCGCCACCGGCTCATACGAGCACTCGTATCTGGGCGTCCGGGTGCGGCCGGTCGACCCGCTGGTGGCGCGTGCAAACGATCTTCCAGAAACGCGTGGAGTCTACGTCTCGGCGGTTCGAGACGATGGACCCTCGAGCGGGGTTCTCGAGGGATCGACTGACTCACGTCTCGTGGAGGGTGCGGACATCCCCGTCGGAGGCGACACTATTGTCGGGCTGGCGGGGAACTCAATCGGAGCAAATCCAGACCTGTCTCGCGTCCTCTCGCTCATGACACGTCCAGGGGACACTGTCGCTGTCACCATCGTCCGTGACGGGAGCCAGCAGACGGTCGAACTCACACTCGGAGCGAGACCGACCCCCGAGTGAAGACGGCTGTCTAGACCTCTTGTTTTCGGCGAGACTCACTGTCTCTCTTGCTCGTCTCGTGTCGGTTCAGTTTTGTCTACAGAGGGAACAAGGCGAGTGCCTCGGGGCTTGACCCCGAGGTACTTCACGGCTTCCCCCTTGTGGCTCAATAATCGTTCCAGATATCTGCTGTGTGGGATGAGTGTTTCTGCACAAATCTCGCATAGAGCGTGGGTGTTCCGACACCGACTCGGATATGATTTGATGATCGTACCAGTCACAGTCCCCGTCAGCGGAACTCGTCGTCAGGGTCGGATTGCTCACTGGCTTCTCTGCTGGGTGGTTCAGTGTCTTCACCGATATCCATAACCTCTGGCGGTTGGGCGGCTTCATCAAGTACCTCATCAGAGATTGTGATAGTACATTCAGCCCGGACAGCCAGGGCAATTGCATCGGAGGGACGAGTATCGAAAACGCATCTCTTCGGCTTGCCGTCGTCGTACCGCTCGACGTCCAACTTCGAGAAGAACGTGCCATCCGAGAGATCGTCAATTCTGACACCGTCGATCACGCCACTGAATTCTGTAACCATCTCGACAAACAGATCATGGGTCAGTGGTCGCTCAAACGGCTCTCCAGCCAGCGCCAGACGGATAGACTCGGCCTGATCGCCAGTGACGAATATCGGCAGATACTCGCCACGGGCTTCCAGAATAACCGCCGGGATCGGGTCACCACCGTCCGGTTCCGTTCCTGCTCCGATCCCAATGACCTCTGCCTCGTTGTCCATATTTTCGGTATGACCAGTGGGTATGAATAGCTGTTCCCGAACGACAGCAGCCGACGTCTTAATGAACACAACTCGTGGTGATCTTGATCGAAGCGGTGATCCGGTGCAGATGGGCAATTGATCCCGATGGGCGCCCGCTCGTGGAGGTTCTATCTAGCCATTCAAATCAGTAGTGAGAGACGAGTAGCTGCAGACGGCCACCGGACCATGGATGCCAGAGAGCAACGAGTCAGTATCTTGACAGGGACCGGGACACGAGTTCCCGGTATCGGATCGCCCAGACCACAGACACGAGCGCCGCCACGGCGAGAAACACGACCACCGCTGGCGTGAGCGCTGAGAAGGCGTGGTCGGCGACTGTCACAAACTGGTCGAAAGCCGTCATATCGGACTGAATGTTAAATAGTGCGGGTCCGGATGAAGGCGGCTCTCCAGCGGGTGAACTCGGCGACGCTGTGGTCTCGGTGCCAGCAATCGTCCCCGCCTCGGCATCGCTCTCACCAGGTGAGGATATCGCCGAGAGAGTCGACTGGGCAGCGACTCCAACCAGCCCTGCGATCCCATAGCCGCCCAGCAGCCGCGTGAGCGCAGATGTCACGTCAGACTCGCTCGTCTGGCGCCCGGCAAACAAGACGAGCGGGTCGTCGGCTGGGGCATACACATCCATTTCACACCCCTTCGTCGAATACACGGTGTCGACTACCTCCACCGCCCCAGCCTCGGTGAGATTTTCTAAATGATACTGTACGTTCTGGAGTGAGGTGTTCAGACTAGCGGCCAGTTCCGATGTTGTGGCCGGCTCGCGGTGGAGCGTCGAGAGCATATCCCGCGCCGTTTCAGACGATAGCGCAGACATGAGTGCAGACGCTTCGTCAGTCGCGAGCCCAACGACCCGAGGCTCCTGTTCGTCGACAGAAATGTTCGTAGACGAGGGCAAACGCCGCGACATACACGGAAAGCCAGCGGCGGCCGACACATATCAGTTATTTCGAACGGCAGAGATTCTGCTTGGAGGCAATCTCACGGCTCTCGACGGAGAGTGGCTGGCCGGCGTGACGAAGTCATACTGCGGATACCTGTCGCTGTTCGGACCGATCACGGGACCCAACGCAGACACACAACCACTATACATTGGGCAGATATTATCTTATTCAATGTCAGAGAGGCCGGCCGATTCAGAGATTCGTCACTCGGCCTTGGCCGTTACCGACGGTGGATTCGACGAGGAGTCACGGCCCGGCTCCGGAGCAGGGTCTGAGTCCCGATCCGGTTCCGTCCGGTTCCAAACCGGACGCTGGAATGGCGTCAGAGACCGGATCGGTGACTCTCGTCGGGACGGCGCACGTTTCTGCCGATAGTGTCGAGCGGGTTCGAGAGACGATCGACGCCGAGCGACCGGATATGGTCGCAGTCGAACTCGACGACGGACGATACCGACAGTTGCAGGGAGATACACCCGACAATCTGGATGCCGGGGATATTCTCCGTGGAAATACCGTATTCCAGTTTCTCGCCTACTGGATGCTGTCGTACGTGCAGACCCGGCTTGGCGATCGATTCGATGTTGAACCCGGAGCCGACATGATGGCAGCCATCGACACGGCAGAGCAATTTGGCCTTGAGGTGGCACTGGTGGATCGCGAGATTCAGACCACAATCCAGCGATTTTGGGCACGAATGTCGATAACGGAGAAAGTCCAGATGATCGGTGGTCTGGCGCTCGGGATTACCGATAGCCGCGCGGTCGGAGTGGTCGGAGGGCTTGCTGTCGGCCTCATCGCTGGCCCACTGATCGGGCTATTTGGGGGCAGTCTCGGGATCACTGACGCGCTGTTAGTGCGAGCAGCGGGTGGAGCTGTCCTCGGGGTCACTGCCGCGTATCTCGTCGACAGGCTTGGCAAAGCGACGCTCGGGCCTAACCAGCGACTCTACGGGTCGATCACGGCCGGGGTTGCCGGGACAGTCGTCGGTACGGCGACCGGGCAGGTGGGCGGATTGATCGTCAGCACCTTGGGCCTGTTCGCTGGGAGGGCGATCGGCAGTCTTGCCATCGGGATTCTCGTTGGTCTGATCGCCGGATTGACACTGACGCTGCTGGTCAGCCCGCGGGGGAGCAGCGAGCCAGAAACTGGCGGGATCGAAGAACTTGATCCAGAGGAACTCACGGACACGGACGTGGTGACGATGATGATGGAGGAATTCAGGCAGTTCTCGCCGGGCGGGGCCGAAGCACTCATTGACGAGCGTGACGCGTTCATCGCGCACAAACTCCTCGCGCTGCGGGAGGCCGGTCGAGATGTCGTCGCAGTCATCGGAGCCGGTCACCGTCAAGGCGTGGAGCAGCACCTCGAAGACCCCTCGGGTCTCCCTCCCATGTCGTCGCTTGTCGGGCGCGAGACCGGGAGAGGGATTCCGTGGGGGAAACTTCTGGGATACGGGATCACTGTAATATTCGTCTCGTTTTTCCTCTTGCTAGCGATGGCTGGCGTGCAGAACACGTTTTTACTCCAGCTGTTCGGCGCCTGGTTTCTGATCAATGCCGTCTTCGCGTTCACCTTCGCGAAAGTTGCGGGCGCGCGGTGGGTGTCGGCCGGTGTCGGTGGGGCAGTAGCCTGGATGACGTCTATCAATCCGTTGCTCGCGCCGGGCTGGTTCACGGGCTACGTAGAGTTGCGCCATCTCCAGGTGAACGTGGGAGATATTGCGACGCTCAACGGTCTTCTATCAGATGAGACCAAGCCGGTTCGGAAGATCGTCGGCGATATGTTTGATGTTCCACTGTTCAGACTGATAATGGTCGTCGCGATGACGAACGTGGGAAGCGTGATCGCGAGCTTCCTCTTTGCAGTGTTCGTGCTACCAGCTTTCGGGGCGGAACTGGGCGGGGTCGAAGGAGTGTCTCAACTCATGCTCGAGGGAGCCCGGAACAGCGCGGATTTGATCTGGGAAACGGTCACGAGCGTGTGAGAAACCGACAACCGGGTGACCACGGGAGTCGCTTGAGAGTGGCTTATCGGGCCATAGACCGCGGCAACTAGTGGTCGTCGGAGACTATTCTCAATGGCTGTCGCTGTCCCGTGAGCCACAATCACGCGGGTGAGGGCGCATTCAATCACCAGTCTGTGTCGAGTCCCGGCACCGTCGGCTCGTGAATCGTCACTGTGGCGCATACCGGCTATGCCCACGGAACTGATTTACCACCGGTTGGTCTAGTATGTAACAGATGGCCAACGCGCGCAGCAGCGTTTCTATATCTGGACTCAAGTTCAGCAGAACCGAGCTGAAAGATCTTGGCGTCGCGTGGCTGGCCTTAGGGCTGGCATTCGCACTGTTTTTCGAGGGAGGAGCAGGCGCGGTCGAGACACTCACGTCGACAGGCGGTATTGCACTGATTGGCGTCAGTCTGTTGACGGCTGGGATTGCATTTCTCCTTCACGAACTCGCACACAAGGTGACGGCGATCCGGTTCGGCCAAATTGCTGAGTTCCGTGCCGACTACGGGATGCTGTTTCTCGCCCTGATGAGCGCCTTGTTGGGGTTCATCTTCGCAGCTCCCGGTGCAGTTCACCACCGCGGCCGAGTCACCGAACGGGAACACGGATTGATTGCTCTGGCAGGTCCGGCGGTGAATCTGGCGCTCGCGGTGGTGTTTTTGCCAGTGCTTGGACTGGCGCTGGTCGGGGGCTCAGAGCTACTGGCAGTCCTGGGTGCCCGTGGTGTGGCGATTAACGTCTTTCTCGCAGCGTTCAACCTGATTCCGTACGGACCACTAGACGGTAAGACTGTGTTCGGCTGGAACAAGCCTGTGTGGGCGGTGACGCTGGCTGTCTCGATTGCGGCAACGATAGTGTTCATGTACGGACCAACTGGCGCTCTCGTGTTCTGACGTCTGGGACGGTGGGCTTTTGCGGGTGCCTCACGCTGACTGTGATATGAGCGATGACGAGGACCTCACGTACGCGGACACGGGGGTCGATATCGATGCCAGCGAGGCGGCCACCGCCGCGCTCGTGAGCCGGGTGACCGGCGATGATGGGGTGGATGGATTCGCGGGACTACTGGATATCGGCGACCGGTATCTCGCGCTCGCGACTGATGGCGTCGGGACAAAGTTACTGGTCGCCGAACATCTGGACGATTACTCGACGGTGGGGATCGACTGCATCGCTATGAACGTGAACGATCTCGTCGCCTCCGGGGTGGAGCCCGTCGCGTTCGTGGATTATCTGGCCATCGACGAAGCCGACGACGCAGTCACCGCAGAGATCGGCAGCGGACTCGATGAAGGCGCGAATTTGGCAGATATCGAACTCGTGGGTGGCGAGACGGCCGTGATGCCAGAAGTGGTCTCGGGACTCGATCTCGCCGGCACATGTGCCGGTATCGCCCCAAAGGGAGCACCGTTCGAGGCGACGGCGGAACCAGGTGATCTGCTCGTGGGGTGGGAGTCGTCAGGAATCCACTCTAACGGGCTCACTCTCGCTCGAACGGCTGTCTCCCGCAATCACGCGTTTGGTGACGCCTGCCCGTTCGGTAAGTACGAATCCATCGGCGAGGCCCTGCTGGAGCCGACGCGAATATACACCCACTTACTCCAGCCGATGCGAGACCACGATGTCAGAGGGGCAGCACACATCACCGGCGGTGGCTGGACGAATCTCGGCCGCCTCGGCGAGAATCGATACGTCGTCGACGATCCCTTGCCGGCCCACGACGTGTTCGAGTTCGTACAAGACTGCGGCGGCGTCTCCGACGAGGAAATGCACCGAACGTTCAACATGGGGACCGGGTTTGTGGCCGCGGCGCCACCGGACAGCGCAGAACGTCTCGCAGCCGCGACTGAAGGCCGAGTCATCGGGCAGGTGAACCAGGGTGACAGTATCCACCTCCGCGGACTGCAGCTATCCGCGTGAAGTTACGGATCGACCGGTTCGTCACTGAAGAGTGGGCGGGACGTAGCTCGCACGAACGAGACATGGTAATTTGTGACATTCGTCACTGACATCGCCTGATTTTCGAGACAAATCTCACTCACCAGGTCAGAGAGGTCACGGGCCAAGTCGTTAGGACAGATGAGAGGCGATGTCTGCTTCGGTGATGATACCAATCGTTTCGCCGCCCTCGGTAACGACGATGCCTTTGTAGTGATCGAGGAGATTCCGAATCTCGTCGACGGTAGCCTCCCGGGCTATCGTCGGGAACGATTCACTCATGACCTCCGAGACTGGCAAGTTACCGACATCAGACCCAGCCTCGACGATATCACCTTGGCTAATCGACCCGACCGGCACACCGTTCTGAATGACTGGCAACTGAGAGTATGCCTCCTTATCCATGAGTTCCACAGCTGCGTGGACCGAATCGTCCGGTAACACGTTCACGACGGACTCGTGCATGAGATTCTCGGCGCGGACGACCTCTCCCTCAGCCTCATTGAGGGCGCCGACGATTCGTCGGAGCGTCGATAGCCGCGGGTCGACATCGCCCCCTTCGATCCGGGCGATTAATGGCTGAGACACGCCCGCCGCGTCTGCAAGCTCATTTTGCGTCAGTCCCAACTCGGTCCGCCGCTCACGAAGGTCCTGTGGCGTCGGCAGTTCCATACGCGGCGATTACCATCGGTAATACGTAAGTGTGTCGGGCGTCAGGAGGCTGCCTCACCCGGGTCTTCCTCAGTCTGGACCAAGTCGACGACAGTCAGTGGAACGTCGCGAAGTGCCCCGCCGACCTCACTTTTAGCGATTTGGGCTGCGTGATCACGCGTTTCGGCGTTGAAAATCTCGATTTCGAGCATCAGTCCGACGAGCGCAGTTTCGGCAGCAATGTACGCCGAGTCGAATGGCTCACCGCAGGCTGGACAGTCCGTCATTCCGATGTCGACTTCGACATACTGTTTATCGGTCTCGTTGAGCCGCTTTCCAGCCTCGCTGACCGCCACCCCAACTAGCGTCGTCGAGATCCTCCACATCACGCACTAACCACGCTGCCTCCATGATAGCCATATAATTGCCCATACCAGTCGGTTGCAGCCCGGAGGATATCCCTCTTTGGCTTCGGGCTGACGGGCTCGTGAATCGACCGGTTGGCCGGCCGACTGCCTGGGGAGACAGTCACTGGAATACCGTTTTATGCGCGTCTCGACGCTTCTCTCGCGGGACTACTCGATGTGAGCGAACCCACACACCGTCGGGCCTGAAGGCGTGCATTTATGAACGCGCCGGGGCAATGTATTGCAATGCGAAATCCGAGCGAACTCTCTGACAAGTTAGCTAGCGATGACGCGCCAGTGTTCGGCCCCGAAATCGGTGATTTCTCTCACGCAGAACAGCGCGCTGGAGAAATCTCAGAAGACAAAGAGATGAAAACCGGGACGACCACTGTCGGACTCTCAACCGCTGATGGTGTCGTTCTCGCGACGGATATGCGTGCCTCGCTTGGCCGGATGGTTTCCTCAAAAGACGTGCAGAAGGTTGAGGAAATTCACCCCCGTGGTGCGCTGACGATCGCCGGGTCTGTCTCGGCAGCACAATCGCTCATCTCGTCGCTTCGAGCAGAAGTGAGTTTGTACGAAGCCCGGCGTGGAAAAGATATGTCGATGCAGGCGCTATCCACGCTGACGGGTAACCTGCTCCGGTCTGGCGCATTCTACATCGTCCAGCCGATCCTCGGCGGTGTCGACGACGAGGGCGGTCACATTTACTCAATTGACGCGCTCGGTGGGACTACCGAGGAAGACTACACTGTCACTGGGTCCGGGTCACAATACGCTCTCGGTGTCCTGGAGCAAGAATTCGAGGATGAAATGTCGGTCGAAGAGGCAGAGACGGTCGCCGCGAAGTGTATTCAGTCGGCTGTCGAACGCGACCTGGCGTCCGGAAACGGAATCAACGTTGCAGTCGTCACCGAAGATGGTGTCGACATCACTCGCTACGAAGATATCAGCGAACTCGTCTGAGTAAGTCGAACACTCGAGTTGAGCCGTGCGGTGACGACCGTTTCTCAGCTGGCTCAGACGTGATCTGGGAGTTGTGACCAACTCGTACTGTTCGCTGTGTGCCTTGTGCGGAAATCATTATTCTAACCGCGGGTCTTCTGTGCGCTCACGCGAAGCCAAATTCTAACATAAACTGAGACGGTTCATCTGAGCGAACCCACACAGCTCAGCCTGCTTTCCAGTCACTGAAGTTTCCCTTTGTCAGTGACGCGGACTGATTATCGATGTAGTCGCGGTGTGTTCCGTGAATCGCCTCACGGAGCGACTGGTCTGCTGCGAGTCGGTCACGAAGACGGGTCCGTTTCCAAGAGGCCGGAGAGACCGTTTGATCCACTCGCCAGCGAAGCGGCGCAATCCACTGTTCGGCGGTCTTCTCATCGCACCCACACACCTGGAGGCCCGCGACAGCCTGGTCCAACACGTCAGTGTAGATGACATCGTTATCACGTGTTTGATAGCCGTCGGTGTGGACCCACTCAAGCTCAGCCTGGATACCGTCGCGAGCGGCCGCGTAGAAGTTCTCGTTCGCCTGATCCCACGAAAGGTCGATCACCGGGTGATTCTGGCGTGAAAGTTTTTCCATCAGACCGGCAAACGCCGCCTGCAGAGCCATCGTATCACGGAGGGTTGGTTGAGCAGGCAGGATCCGGAACTCGATCCGAGCGTTGGCTGCCGACTGCGTCGCGCCGTCGAAGACCGGGCGGATCCACCGCCAGTAGGTCCCGTGTTTCTGTGTGAATGTCGCGAATGTGTCGTCGAAGCGGGTTCCATCGTCTGCAGGCATCGGAATAAACACCGAATCACGCACGATTCGGTCGACAGCCTCTCCCACGGAATCAAACCCCTCTGGGAACGCCACTTTCTCGTCGTCAGTGAACGTATTCAACACGGATTCGAATACAGGAATGCGATTTTCCGCCCAGCCCTGCTCGAGAATATCCTCACCGGTCCAGTGGTCGTGATACAGATCCGGCGGGAACAATGGCGAATTCGCCGCAATCGCCAGCAGAGGGCCGGCAATCCGTAGTGCGTAGTCGAAGTACGTCGGCAACTCACTCGCATGAGCGACCTGGTAATGAGGCTGAATCGAGGTGATGAGACTCTCGGGCATAACGGTATCCGCCTCAAGACTCACACCGGGGGCCTCCATCGTGGCCGTCTCCACCGCATCACCGTTCCCCATCGCGTGATACCGGATGGCATCGCTCATATTTGTCGCGATGCGCGTCCCGTTCACGTCCACGGAGTCAGTGAGATAGTCAGTCGCGGCCTCACCTATCGGGGGGATCTTCCAGATGCCGTCAGAGACCAACCGCATTCCTTCCGGCCGCGTGCAGTCGGCCGCTGCATTCAGACGCGCCCTCACTTCTGCTTCCTGGGCACGGAGTCCGGCGTTCGACAGAGGCTGTGGGGTAACCGTCATCTCGGCGTTGTGGAGGCCCAGTTCGGGTTCGAATCCGATCAGTTGGAGCATCCGTCGAGGGACTCGCATCAGCGTGCATTCGTCCGGCCGACTGCTGGCTTGCCATCGCCCGTTGGCGACGGCGAAAAACTCGTATTCTAGCCCGACGACAGACTGATAATTATCGAAGGTTCCCTCCCGCAATGCCGATTTCACCAGATCAGCGTCTGCTCGTACACGGTCGCGAAACTCGTCTGGGTCGACCGCGAGAACCTCGTTCACACGGTCTGCCAGCGTCACGTCCCCGGCCATAACCTGTCAATTCACCGCGGATAGAAAAAGTCCACCCGTCAATCTGTGAGTACTCCTTATCAGGGTCGCCAAGGCCGGTCTCCGAATGTGACTCCCGAGTGAAGCGACTCTCTCGCTGTGGAAGCGACGGAAGCGAGACTCGTCTCAGGGCTTGGCTGACAGATTAAACCCACCACTGGATTCCGGAGGGTGTCCACCACCTTGCGGCAGGAGTGTTGGCCTGGTGTGGGCCTACAGATAGTCAAAGAGAGAGCCCACGGCTTGAGCCGTGGGGTGAATCTGACAACTGGGAATTAACCCACGAGCCGTTGTAAATCCGGATATTTATGCTTCTAGCTCGTTCAACCCTGCTTCCAACACTTTTGTATAAGCTTCTGACAGGTCCAAATCGTTCTCTTCTGCGTAGTCTTTGATTCGGCCACCGAGTGTGTGGGTGATGTCGATGTTAGGGCGCATGACGTAAGGTCTTTAAGACTGAAAGTATAAGCATCTGTTGTCATGAAGCGGACCAACACGTTCTCCGTGCGCCCGCTCACTGACGACGATGAGCAGGTACTACGGAATGTGTTGGACGCTTCTGCTTCCCTCTGGAATGAGGTAAATTATCAACGACTCATGCGGTACAACGGTAAAGACGGCTTTGAAGATGAAGACGTGTGGGACGCCGACACCGGGCATCTCGAAGGCAAATATAAAGGCGTTCTTGGCGGCTCCACTGCTCAACAGGTGATTGCGAAGAACAGCGAGGCATGGCGTGGATTTTTCAGGACAAAGAAGGCGTATCACGACGAGTCAAACACGTCGGTCACGGAACACCCGGAGCCGCCAGGCTTCCGTGGCAACAAAGATGATGGGCGTGTTCTCAAAAGCGTCATTCGGAAGGACGCATACTCTGTCGAGTGGGGCAGCCGATCCCGGCTTGAGATACTTGTCGGAGCAGACCTCCGAAATAAGCACAACAGCCCAAAGAGTCGTCTTCGGCTGGAAATCGTTGGCGAGCCGAACTGGCCTGACTACGAGGATCAAAGCCGATTGGATTTGTGGTACGACGAGACTAATTACACGTTCCGAGCTTCGCAACCCGTGACTGTTTCTGACGATGCACGGGAGACTCCACTGGCCGATGAAACGGCCGCTCTGGACATTGGTGTAAACAATCTCGTCGCCTGTACGACCACGACCGGCGAGCAATACCTGTACGAAGGCCGTCTGTTGTTCGAGCGGTTCCGCGAAACGACACGAGAGATCGCTCGGCTACAGTCCAAACTCGAAGAGGACCAATATAGTAGCAAGCGCATCCGGCGGTTGTATCGCAAACGAACTTGTCGCCGTGATCACGCCCAAGAGGCGCTGTGTCGTGAGCTGTTGGAACGGCTATACGCTGAGGGCGTGGATACGGTGTATATCGGCGACCTGACTGATGTGTTAGACGCGCATTGGTCAGCCGAAACCAACGCCAAGACTCACAATTTCTGGGCGTTCAAAAAATTCAGCAAGCGACTGGCGTGTACTGCCGAAGAGTACGGGATTTCAGTTGGGGTTCAGTCAGAAGCCTGGACGAGCAGTGAGTGCCCTCAGTGTGGCTCAACAGATCGAACAACTCGACATCAGGACACACTCACTTGCCCGTGTGGGTTCGAGGGCCACGCCGACCTCACGGCGTCAGAAACGTTCTTGAAGCGGCACACGCAGACAGAAGTCAGGCCGATGGCACGGCCCGTGCGGTTCGAGTGGGACGACCACGAATGGTCGGAGTCATCACACTCTCCCACGCGGGAAAGTCCCAAAGAGCAGCGCACAGACCAGAGTACCGTCCACCGAGATGGGAAAGTTGCCTCCGGGGAAACGGCATAGCCAATATCCCCACAGAGGAATCCCACGGCTTCAGCCGTGGGAGGATGTCAAACGCTGTCGCGTTCTGCCATCTGGAACGGATATCACCTCCATCACAGTTCGTTGAAGCCACGCTCAAGGGGATTGACCCACGAAAGTGCGTATGACTGTCCGATACGGGGATTTGAGTGCAGAATGGCTTGGGTACGCAAGTGTCAGACTTGAGACCGCAGACGGGACTGTCGTGTACACCGACCCGGGGCGATATGGTGTCTTGGACGAGTACTGGGGCAAAGATGCCGATCTGGTCGTCGTGACTCACGACCACCACTACGACCCCGACGGGATTCGGTCAGTCGCCGGGAACGATGCCACGCTGGTGATTTACGAGGGCGTCGATACCAGCCGAATCGGCCGTGACGTGGATACAATCGATGACCTGGCAACCACATTCGACGTGATCCGGGTCAGTGACGATGACTGCGTCACGGTCGCCGATATCACCGTGTGGTCGGTTGAAGCGTACAACGATCCAGACGGCGCTAATGCGAGCCCGAGCGGAGACGTGACACACCCCCCAGGATTCGGCTGTGGATTCCGGATCGCGATGGGCGGTCACAGCGTCTTTTGGATGGGAGATTCAGACGCGCTTGAGGGCTTCGCAGAACTCGATGTCTCCGTCTTTCTCGCGAATATTGGTGGCGGCGGGGTCGTCGCAGATCGACACGAGACCGCTGAGTTGGCGGGCGCGATGCGACCGGATCTCGTCATCCCGGTTCACTACGATACCCCCGATAGTCTGGCCGCTGACAGCGGTGCCTTCGCTCGTGATGTGGCTCGCCAATCGATCCCGGTTGCCCTCGACGAGTCTGGCGTCGATTAGTAGCTACTCGTCGAGTGCGACAGCGTTGATACAGAACCGTTTGCCGGTAGGTTCGGGTCCATCGTCAAACACGTGTCCGAGGTGTCCATCACACCCGGCACACAATACTTCGGTTCGTGACCGGCCGTGACGGGTGTCTTCGCGCGTCTCGACGGCCTCCTCGTTGGCAGCATAGAACGCAGGCCATCCGCAGCCTGAGTCGTACTTCGTCTCAGCGTCGAACAGCTCCGTCCCACACCCAACACACCGGTACACCCCGTCCGCGACATCGACCAACTCGCCGCTGAACCGGGCTTCGGTTCCTCGCTCTCGGAGGATGTCGTATTCTTCATCGCTCAGCTCTGCGCGCCACTCAGCGTCTGGCTTTTCTACACGGGTGATTTCAGCAGACGCCTCCTCAGCAGGATTCGGTTCGCTCATGCACTATTTACAACCGCCGACCTCATACCGGTTCCGTTCGCGAACAGGATAGCAACAGGATGCAACTGTGTGTGATTTTCCACGAGACAGACGACTACATCACTCGGTCTGCATCTGAAAGTAGCTAGGCTAGGCTAGGCTAGGCAGGCCGTACTAGTTGATTCTCTCCACTGGGGGCCGTCATGTCAACGCTGGACGGTCCACGCACACACCACGATTTCCTCAATCGTACTGAGAGAACCTCTCCCAGTGTTAGAATTCGAATTTGATCCAGCGCGAGAAGACTCCACGAGTCCCACGTGACCCGGTCATCTGTTTCGAGGGGCCTCGCTCGGGGAAGTCCGACGGCAACGGACGAAAGACCCGACAGGCTGACACCACAGTAGGGAGGTCAGCCAGGGGCTGACCGCGGTACAAGCACCGGCCAGTGACACAACCAACTAGGCGAAGACAGTCACAGGACGTCCATCTCGTCGAGTCGCTCGGGGAGGTAGGTGTCGGTAACGAAGTCGAGTCCGCGCGAGGCCAGTGACTGCTGTTCGGCTTTCTTCCCGATATCCAGCTGAAGTTCGATTTGCTCTTCCCAGTAGTCGGTCTGGAATCGCGGATCCTCAAGTTCAGACTCGAGGGCGTTGATATCAGAATCCGACAGTGGATCCGTCGGCAGGTCGTAATCGACGATATCGTTCGGTTGGATGCCAATAAAGTCGGCTTCAGGTGTGGCCAGATACTTCGACAGGTGGGCAGATTTGATCGACCCGTACGCCACGGAGCCGTAGATCCGGTACGACCACGGATCACTGTCAGTGAACACCACCACGGGGACGTGTAGCTCATCGTGGATTCGTTTGGTGATCCGGCGGGTCGCTCGGGCAGGTTGACCTTTCAGGTGGATGATCAGCGTGTTGTATTCGTCGTCGAAACCGTTCTCGACAAGGCGATCACGCATCCCCCCGGTTTCCACACACAGCGCAAAATCGACATCGTCGCTGAGGAAGTCGATCGTATCGGGATTGTTCGGGATCTGATAGCCCCCCTCACCGACATCTTTCTGACAGTGGATTTCGCGTTCGCCCCGTCGGGTCTGTTCGCGGAGCCTGAGCGGCCCCATCAGCGTGGCACCCGACTCCTCGGGACGCATGTGGAGGTCTTCGCGGGTGACGCCGGACACGATTTCGAGATCCTCGATCAGATCGTTTGACTCGTCTTGTGTCTCGAACTGTGCTTCCTCGTTGTTCCACGACTCTGAGAGATAGTACAACTCCCGCAGCGTCGACGAGCGCTCCTGGTCAAGCTGGTCGGCGAGGAACTCGATCGTGTAGGTCGCCTTCAGTAACTTTCGGGCACCACGGACGGAGTTTGCACTCCGCGTGGAGGTTCGGTCACCGTACACCCAGACGTTGGAGTCTTCGTCGAAAATAATGTTGTTTTTTGTCCGCGTGGGCAACTGCATCTGCGGGATATCTCCGTCAGCGAACTGCTCGTAGATGTCGTCAGCCAGATCGATCAGTCGCTGTCGTGCTTCCGCATCTGTTCTGTCGGCGTGTCCCGTCGATTGTAGGTCATCAGTGCTCATTGGGTTATGTCTCCACGGTCAGTTTCTCGTCTTCGACACCCTCTACCATCAGCTCGAAATCGGAGGCATCTGGCACCGAATACGTCAGTTCGGCTGTTTCGCCGCTCGACACCGTCGGCTCCCAGTTGAGGAACCACTCACCATCCATCTCGACGGCAGTGGCCCCATCGCTCACCTCGGTGGGTTCTGTGTCCAGAATCTCGGTTACTTCCGGTGATTCTGTGGTGTCCGAGTAATTGTGCACCGACAGCGAAATTTCATCGCCCTCACGGGCCCGCTTGACGCTGAGATTGTTCATAATCCGCGCCATCGCTCCGTCGATTTCCGGGCGATTCCGCTCGGTCACCTCCGATACTTTGTCCGCCATCACGGGGAGGATCCGGCCGAGGACATCCTGTTTTTTCCGCCGTTTCTTCAGCGACCGCCGTTTGTTGAGATACGACTTCAACTCACGAGACGCCTCTCGGATCGCCAGTTCGATTTCGTCCTCGATTTCGGGCACGTTCGCGACAGCGTCTTTCGACTCGCTCGTGAACGGGACGTTCGTCGAGGCGATATGGACCATGATGACTGCTTGGTCCGAGGGAATCCCGGCCCCGCCGGGCTGGTCAAGCCCATAATTGCGCCAGCCAATCTGTTTGACGACGTCCGTCGTAGCACAGGCACCCCGCTGGTACACCAGCGGAACCCTGTTAGCGAATCGCATGACCTCCACGGAACCACTCTCGATTTCGCCGCCGTAAGCGACCCCCGCCTCAACGATGAAGGGATCACCGCCATGTACCTCCGCGTCCCGGGTAGCGGCCGCAAAGAAGTCCGCATCGAACTCTTTGCGCAGACCCGCCTCAAGCAGGTCCGCTGTGATTGGGGCCAGACAGTCGGTCGGTGGCGAGAGAATGTCCGTCTCCTGCATCGCCTCTAACAGCTCGCTCGCAGTGTCCCGGCTCTCGGCTATCTCGGTGACAGCCGGCGGGTCGTCTGGGACAGTCGTCGTCACCTCGGCCAGCGCAGTGACAATCTTCTCGCGGGCCGTATCACCGATGGTCGCGTCCCGCTGATCGATGACGAACTCTGCGGCGTCATCGGCGATTCGTTCCAGTTGCTCCTGTGTGATGCGACCGCGGGTTTCCCCACGGTCGACCAGCCGGCGGGCCAACGCCTTCGCCAGCGCCGTCACAGTGGCGTCATCTTTCCGTTTGCCGGTCACCTGGTCGATGAGATTGTACACGTCGGGGCTGATCTGATCGGGAGTCTCCTCTCCGCTATCGGGAGAATCAGCATCACCGCTACCGAAGGCTGTGACTTGCCCCCAGGCGGCCGCGATGGCATTTTCCCTGACCGTCGCACCGAAGGTGCGGTCGTGGCTTGCCGCCACCTCTTTGGCCGTCTCTTCGACAATCTCGACCACTTGATGATGCGCGATCCGGTCGTGGTTGCTGATCTGATTAGCAACTGTGTCGGCGAAGTCTTCGGTCGCGGCTGCTCCCTTGTTCGAGACAGCCTCTGTGACAGCAGCCGCGATATCGACTGGGTCGTGGGCTGCAGGAGGTGTCCACGAGAACTCGCGTCCAAAGTAACGGTCACGGAAGGCGTCCGACACCGAGTCGGCCGTTTTCGTCCCGACCCGCGTGAATTCACTCTGCAGGAAGCCTGACAGCGAGTACGAATCGCTTGATTCCAGCATCTTGATCAGCGTCCCCAGTTCCACCCCGTGAGGGTGGGGTCGAATTTCGCTGGTTTCGTCGGGAAGCTGATCTGTCGCCCGCTCAAATTTCTTCGGCTCCGATAGTTTCGGCTCTCTGAGTTCGATCCGGGCGTGAGGGTTGACGACGGCTGTGTGTTGGATATAATCGTGGAGTTGCTGCCGGGCTCGCATGTTGGCCTCCATCTCCAATTCGATCCGGGTCCCGTGGGGTCGATCCCACGTAGTCTCGGATTCAGCCTTGATTTCCGGCTCGTTCGTATCGGTGTCGATTATCAACTCGAAGTACTGAGCCGTCTCAGTTCCTTTGGGCCGAGAGGTGATTTTCGCAGGTTTCCCCGAGGTCAGCTGTGAGTATAACACAGCTGCAGAGATTCCGATCCCCTGTTGGCCGCGGCTGTTTTTGACCGATATTGGGCCGTCGTTGGCGACGACAAAGTTTTCATCATCACCGTTGGCACCCGGCACTGAAATGTCGTACACGTACTCTGGCGGAGCGGTCTGCTCAACTGACTCTACCTCCAGCAGTCGCATATCCGTCCCCTTCAGCGCCTGGTTGGTCTCGTCCAGTTGCTCATTCGCGTCTCGACGTGCGCTCGGTGAGGAGTGGCCGAACGCATCGGACCTGCAGCGGGACGGACCAACCGCGATTCGATGATCTGCATCCGACGGAGACTCGGCGTCTGGACTTCCAGCAGTCACCCCGAGCATGCTCCACAGAATCGAGACCTGACTGCGAAGGGTGTCGATACTGGTCCCAAATGTGAGTCGGCTCTCACTCGGCTCTGTCACATCCTCAACGCCGTGCAAGCCGGCCAGGAATGCCTGCTGAGACTTCTCTGAGGCACAAAATAGGTACTGCGGAACGCGCCTTTCAGCGCCGGTCCCACAGAGGCCTACTCCGAGAATCGAGGCTATCCGTGTGAGCGCATTGACGTCACCACCCGGTGACACTGCGTCGCCCGGCATCACTCCGCCATCGGCTATTGGTCTTGCCGTCGGATCAGATTGGAGAGTAACATGCTCTTTGAGCGCATCCACGGCAGACCCGACTCCCTCAGATACGAGGAATTGCCCCAAAAACCGTGCGAATGAACCGCTAGGCTCGATTTCGACGGGCAATCGAATATCCGTCGTGGTGGTCTCGTCTACGACCGGCTCGTGATTTGACTCTTGTTCGAGTTTGAGACTGTCGCTCGGGCCAGCGCGGCGAGAAAACCCGATGAGACACTCCTGCTCGGCTACTTCACCCGCTAGACCAGCCTGAACGATGTCTACCGCCGGAACTGCTCCCCCTTCCACAGCAGTCGTAGATGGCAAGCTGTCCACCGTGGATTCGTCGAATCCGAATACCATCAGCCCCGAACCCGACAGTCGCTCTTGTCCCACCTGGGTCAGAAGATTCAGCTGCTCTACCGGGTCGCCAGCCCGAGGTAATCGAGCTGGAGCCAAGATTTCGTCTCCTGGCTTTATCTCACCCGCATCGACTTCTGTCGTTTCCCCGGCGTCGGTCAGTGCGAAGAGACTGTGATTTCCTGTCACCTCGACTGTCCGGCCTAGCTCGGTCGTAACCGCATACGTGTCTGCTGCCGTCTCGTGGCGGATCGCGTGGGTGACTGGTTCCCATCCAGTCTGATGGCTATCACGGGTAAACGCGGGTGCTTCGAGTTGGTCGGTGACAGGTTGTGTCGACGCCCCTTCGTCGGGGAGATATCGGTCACACAGGTCGCCGATAGACAGGAGCTTCGCCTCGCCGTCCTCACGGACGAGCAGTGTCTGGTCTGGCGGTAGCGATTGCTCTCGTTTGTGAAACCGACTCCCGTACAGTAGCTTCCCGAACACCTTCGGAAGTTGTTCTTTGGTGATACCGGGACCGTTATCCTCAACGATCAGTTTGTAGTAATCGCCTGCCTCGGCGATTTCGACGTAAATATCCGGCAGGATATTGGCTTCCTCGGTCGCATCAAGAGAGTTGTCCACGGCTTCTTTGATCGCCGTGACCAGCCCTCGGGCGCCCGAGTCGAAGCCCAGCATGTGCTTGTTCTTTTCGAAAAACTCGGCAATAGAAATCGCTCGCTGGCTTTCTGCCAACTCTTCGGCGATCCCCTCGTCTTCGCCGAGCGATGACTGGAAACCCGACATTCTATAGTCCGAACTAGTCCGCTTAGGTATAAAATATCACCGACGGCAAGGTGAAAGTGGCCCGACAGTCGGGGCAGGCCCCCACCGTATCGTCACGTGAATCCTCGGAACACAGGTCTTGAGCCACTCGCCTTGCATATCTGTAGATTGGCACATCTACGGGTCATACAACTGACCGAAGGGTGGCGAGTGACGACCACCAGACGAGACCAACTCTCGGAGAGTGCTGCGATTCGGGTGCCTGCCTGTCCTGGTAACTGTCGAAGAACTTCAGATATCAATTCAGCCGGACGACAGTGGGAGATCAAATACCTTGAGGTCGAGTTCCGAAACACTTGCCGTGCACACCTGTAAATAGTCGCTACTGTGTGTCTCATACTGTAGAGAGACGACCGAGTACACCACAAAATCGGCAGACTGAGACCTGACTCTCGCCCGCGCGGGCGGGGGGTTTAAGTCGGGCTGTCGTCTAGTATAATTTGTTGAAATGTCTGAGGAGAGTGAGTATGGAGCCGGGCAGATACAAGTATTAGAAGGGCTGCAGGCAGTCCGCAAACGCCCGGCGATGTATATTGGATCTACCGAAGAGCGTGGACTCCATCATCTTGTTTACGAGGTTGTAGATAACGCCATTGACGAGGCACTTGCAGGCCACTGCGATGAAATTGAAGTCACGATTCATGCAGACGGATCTGTGAGTGTCACGGATGATGGTCGTGGGATCCCCGTAGATACTCACCAGGAGTACGACCGTCCAGCGCTGGAGGTCATCATGACGGTCCTCCACGCTGGGGGCAAGTTCGACTCGAAATCATATCAGGTATCAGGCGGGCTTCACGGCGTTGGCGTGAGCGTGGTGAACGCGCTTTCGAGTTGGCTGGAAGTAGAGGTGAAACGGGACGGTGGAGTGTTCCAACACGAGTTCGACCGCGGGGAACCGGAAGCCAACGGATTCCAACGGCTGCGAGATATGGAATCTATGGAGTCGACCGGAACCACGATCCGATTCTGGCCCGACTCGGACATCTTCGAAACTACGGAATTTGCGTACGAGACGCTGGCCTCCCGACTCCGGGAGTTGGCGTTTCTCAATTCAGGTGTCAAGATTTCGTTCCACGACGAGCGTGATGACGAGACGGCTACCGACATATTTCAGTATACTGGCGGGAT
Organism: uncultured archaeon A07HR60; assembly: GCA_000496235.1. Classification (GTDB taxonomy): domain Archaea; phylum Halobacteriota; class Halobacteria; order Halobacteriales; family Haloferacaceae; genus J07HR59. The sequence continues at coordinate 131,262 of KI543233.1, read as the reverse complement.
CAGAGAGTTCGTCGAGTATCTCAACGAGACTCGGACCCCACTCCACGAGCGTGTCGTTCACTTCGAGGACGAAGACGACGACGTTCACGTAGAAGTCGCGCTGCAAGCGACGGACGAGCTGCAGGGGTCGATCCACGCGTTCGCAAATAACATCAATACACGGGAGGGTGGGACTCATCTGACCGGGTTCAAAACGGCCCTGACTCGGGTAGTTAACGACTATGCAGACGAGTACGGAATGGCCTCGGATCTCGAGGGTAACCTCAACGGCGAGGACGTCAGAGAGGGACTCACGGCGGTCGTCTCGGTGAAGCATCCGGACCCCCAATTCGAGGGCCAAACGAAGACGAAACTGGGGAACTCAGAGGTGCGGGGTATCGTCGAGTCGGCAACCCACGCCCAGTTGGGCACGTATCTGGAAGAACACCCATCGGCGGCAAAGTCGATCGTCAAGAAGGCGGCAGAGGCGGCTCGAGCCAGAAAGGCGGCAAACAAGGCTAAAGAATTGACGCGGCGAAAATCAGCATTAGAGTCGACAGCACTTCCCGGGAAACTGGCGGACTGTCAAACACGTGATCCGTCCGAGGCAGAACTGTTTGTCGTGGAAGGAGACAGTGCTGGCGGGAGCGCAAAGCAGGGTCGTAATCGAAAAGATCAGGCAATTTTACCGATCAAGGGGAAGATCCTCAATGTCGAAAAACATC
>KI543233.1:127632-128801 GCA_000496235.1 uncultured archaeon A07HR60 | reverse complement strand
CGGGCTCTGTGCACACAATACGGACGCTGATGTCGATGGGGCTCACATTCGCACGCTGTTATTGACCCTGCTGTACCGGCATATGAAACCGCTCATCGAGCGGGGCTACGTGTACGCGGCCCAGCCGCCGTTGTATCGGGTTCGGTCTGGCGGCGATACATACGACGCGATGACGGAAGCGGAGCGAGACGAGATTGTCGCCGATGAGTGTGGTGGTGACCCGGACCAAGTTCAGCGGTTCAAAGGACTGGGCGAGATGAACCCAGACCAACTGTGGGATACGACGATGGACCCGACGAACCGGCGGCTCAAGCGCATCACTATCGAAGATGCGGCACGGGCTGACAAGATGTTCAATATACTGATGGGTGATGCAGTCGAACCGCGGCGTGAGTTCATCAAAGAACACGCGACAGACGCAGATTGGGTAGATATCTAATGAGTTCAGACCAACCACCCGAGACTGACCCCGAGTCGGCAGCAACGATCGATTCGACGCGTATCGAGAACGAAATGGAGCAGTCGTACATCGACTACGCGATGAGTGTCATCGCGGGAAGGGCGCTTCCAGACGTTCGTGACGGGCTCAAACCCGTCCACCGGCGGATTTTGTACGCGATGAACGAGGCAGGTGTGAGTTCTGGCTCGGCCCACCGGAAGTCGTCGTCTGTCGTTGGAGAGACGATGGGTGATTATCACCCTCACGGTGATTCGGCGATTTATGATACACTCGCGCGGATGGCTCAGGACTTCTCGATGCGATACCCGCTCGTGGACGGGCAGGGGAACTTCGGATCGGTGGATGGAGACCCACCAGCGGCCATGCGGTACACAGAAGCGCGGATGGCACCGATTGCCGAGGAACTACTGGAAGATATCGAGCGCGATACAGTAGACTTTCAGGCGAACTATGATGACCGCCTGGAAGAGCCAGAAGTACTCCCGGCGGCATTTCCGAATCTGCTAGTGAACGGCTCGTCCGGTATCGCCGTGGGGATGTCGACCAATATCCCTCCACACAATTTGGGAGAAGTCATCGACGCGACGATCCATCTGAACAACAACCCCGACTGCACGGTCGGTGAGTTGATGCAGTACGTGGAAGGCCCAGACTTTCCGACCGGTGCGAGTATCGTCGGCCGGGCAGATGTACGAGAGGCCTACGAGAC
>KI543233.1:105483-126753 GCA_000496235.1 uncultured archaeon A07HR60 | reverse complement strand
CTCGACGACGGCGAAACGCTCGCCGCGGGAGTGAACTGCGATCAGATAGGTGCCGATGTTGACGAAGAACGGTACCTCACCATGACGACTCGAAACGGGTACGTGAAACGGACTGCCGTCCAAGAGTTCGATAATATCCTATCGACTGGTATCCGCGCTCTCCGACTCGAGGGTGACGACAAACTGGTCGACGTCGAAATCACCGATGGAAATCACGAAGTGGTTCTGGGAAGCCGTGATGGAATGGCGATTCGATTCCCCGAAACCGAAATCCGGCCGATGGGCCGCCCCGCTCGGGGGGTCCATGGGATTGACCTCCGGGACGGCGACAAGGTCGCGGGACTGGCAGCTATCGACTCGGAGAATCAGGAGTGGACCCTGACCATCACTGAAAATGGGTACGGGAAACGCACCGGGTTCAACGACTATCGTGTCCAGTCGCGCAACGGGAAGGGGCTGATCGACATCGATACTGGCGACCGAAACGGCCCTGTTATTGCTGTAGAGACGGTCGCGATGGGCGATCACCTGCTCGTGACGAGCGATACCGGACAGATTATGCGTACCAACGTCACAGATATCTCAGTTGTTGGTCGCAACACGAAGGGTGTGAAAGTGATGGAATTGGAGGGCCGCGATCGGGTGGCCTCTGTAGATGTGATTCGGGCCGAAACGATGGAAGACGACGAATCGTCAGAAGAAGCCGAAGAGGCCGAAGAGGCCGAAGAAAGCGAACCTGAGTTGGAACAGCCAGAATCCGACGATTGAATCGCCGATGAGTGACACCCGTGGTGTGAATAGTTTCTCACTGACTCGCAGTGAGTTACTCTCAAGTATGCATCTTCAGACCTCATATGGACGATTCAGCAAGTCCTCGCGACGAGGACATCACAATTCGCAGAGGAGTCGTCTCACAATACCCGCTTGCCGAACGCACTCGCGGCCAATTCGGTGGCGAGTTCCGCCGTCTCGTTGTTACGGTCCAGCGTCGGATTCACTTCGACAATGTCCATCGAACGGAGCACTTCCTGGTCACCGAGTAACTCCATGGCGGTGTGTGCTTCCCGATAGCTGACACCGCCGCGGACGGGGGTGCCGACACCGGGGGCTTCAGTCGGGTCAAGCCAGTCGAGATCAAGACTCACGTGAATCCCGTCGACACCATCTCCGGCTATCTCCAATGCCTCGGTGACCACCTCGGTAATCCCCCGACGATCGATATCTGACATAGTAAATGCGGTGATGGGGAGTTGCTCGATCAGGGCTCGCTCTGCTGCATCCACACTCCTGAGCCCGACGAGGACCACATTGTGAGCGTCTAAGCCTGGAGTCTCTGCCCAGTCGACATCTGCGAACTCGCCGACACCAAGTGCGGCCGCGAGTGGCATCCCGTGGACGTTTCCGCTTGGGGTGGTAGATGGCGTGTTCAGATCTGAGTGCGCATCGAACCAGACTGTGCCGATCTGAGTGGCGTCACCCGACCCACCAACAGAGCCGATAGCCACAGAGTGGTCGCCGCCGAGCACAAGCGGCGTTGCACCGGCTGACAGTGACTCTGCGACGGCGTTGCGAAGCCGAGTACACATCTGTCGTGTCTCGCGGAAAAACCTCGCAGTTCCGACGGACGGCTCTCGAGCGTGCGGGTCCACCTCCTCGGGCCGGGGAATAACCAGGTCTCCCCGATCAGTCGGAATAACACCTGCAGTCTCCAGTTGCTGTTCTAAGCCAGCGTATCGGATAGCCGACGGACCCATGTCCACACCGCGCCTGTTCGCGCCGTAATCAGTAGGGGCGCCGATGACCCGTACGGATCTCATACGTCAGCCCACGTCTTGTAGGACTAGAAACCCGAGTACGCATCTCGTCCTCTCGACACTCATCTCAGGACAGATCAGTTCTGCTCATCTCCAGGCCTCAGAAAAACTTTCAGACTGACAATGTCCTGGCTGCAGGGTTTCGTCCAGCTCACCTGTGACAGCTACGATCAATGTTGTGAACTACCCCGCCCTGCTCGCGCTGATGTACTCGCTGAGGGCTGGGCTGGGCTTCCTGCTTCCACGACGCGCTTTGGAGAGACAGGTGTCTCCACAGGCGTTGCTTCGGAGTGTCCCACTCTTATTCCTCGTTGCTCGACGGAACCGTTCCGTCAGATAGCGCACGCTTCGTGTCGCGTGTGAACGCTACCCGTGTCCGTCGGCTTCGCACGGAGCGAGTCGGTCTGTCCAGACCGACGAGCGAGTCGCAGCCGACAGGTCGGAACGCCTGTCTTGACCGATTATTCGGCGTTCAGTGGCACAAATTGGTTGCGTGTGCCCGTGGGTCGGGAACAGACCGTGCAACCCAGCTGATGACGGCGCTGTATCCCCTCTCCACCCCCCTGCGTTCCTCGTCCGTTGGCGCTGACTGCGGGACTCGGTGAGGGCGAGGGCTTAACGCCTATATCAGGCTAAATTCCGCCGACAACTGGGCCAGTGGGGCAGCGAGGGCTTCGAATTGCGTCTGGCGAGATGACCGCAATCTACACATGAAGGCTTGTATCGGGAGTTAACACCGGGATTTAAACCTACCGCTCTCGAAATGGAACGTAATGTCGTCTATTGAACTCACGTCGAGTCAGGAAACCATCCTCACAGCCCTGATTAATCTGTTCAGAGAAACAGAAGAGCCAGTCAAAGGGGAGACAATCGCAGGACAGGTGAATCGTAATCCGGGGACGATCCGCAACCAAATGCAGAGTCTGAAAGCTCTGCAGCTCGTCGAAGGTGTCCCCGGGCCGAAGGGCGGATACAAGCCAACCGCAGCCGCTTACGAGGCGCTCGATGTCCAGCGTATGGACAATCCTGCGTCTGTCCCACTGTCCCGCGAGGGTGAGGAACTCAACGAGGTGAATGTTGAAGAAATCAATCTATCGACGGTCCAACATCCAGAACTTTGTCGAGCAGAAATCACTCTCCAAGGATCTGTCCGGGAATTTACCGAGGGCGATACGGTCAAAGTTGGCCCCACACCGCTGTCGCAACTTGTGGTCGAAGGGACGGTCGATGCCACTGATGGGACGAACAACGTAGTAATCCTCCGCATTGGCGACATGCAGGCCCCGGTCGGGAACCCGGCCCACTGAGTAGTGAAGTCCCTCGGGGACAAGCCCCGAGGCTTCACCGTGTTGGGCCAGCACCACACCCGCAGGCAAATTTCATTCCCCCCGACCTTCCCCGTAGTGGGGTTGGCTGGAAGTCACACCCGAACGCACCGCACCGTCCGTGGGAGTCGGTCGCTCCACCACGACCCGTTGAAACCCCCGTCGCACCGTCAGTGACGGCTGTTGAGAGGGGCCACATTTCCAAACTGTCTTACTCAGTCAGCGTTGGATTGAGGTCTTCAATCCGTCTTTTGGGTTGTACTCTGACTGCGACTCGCCGTACAAGACGGTGGTTATTAAAATTTCGTGTCGGCTTCACCCTCGGGGTCAAGCCCTGAGGCACTCGCCTTGTTCCACCTGTAGAAGCTCGAGAGGGTCGAAACGATAACCACAACGGCTATCCACCAGTTCGACCATGACGCTGGATTTTCCCCACGCCAGCTCACCGGAATATGACTATCTCGGTTCCTCGACGGAAGATTGTGTATAGTCGAGCAACAAGGAGTTTATCGAGTGGGTTGATCCCTCGCCGAAATTGAGTGGCACCGGCTGAGATGAGACTAGACGACACAGGCCACGTTGGTCAGACTGAATCACATGTCCGAGAAAGCGCTAATCCCGCGTCCGACCGACGACGCTGTCGCGATCCACCGTGCGGCGATAGCTTTCTTGATGAGTCTTGCCGGGAGTCCACCGAACGTCTCGATGGGAATTCCAGGAACGTCGTGAACGACCGCGTTTTCACCCACGGAGATGGCCGTTCCCTGGTCAGAGTGAGCCCACGTGTCCAGTGGCTCATCACGGATGGCCCGCGCGAGATTTTCGCCGGCGACATCAGCGGCCCGCCAGGCAGCCTGTGCGGTCGGGGGCACGACCGTGTCTCCCTGATTGATCAGTGCGGTGTCTCCCAACGCGAACACCCGCTCATCGCTAGTCGTGAAGTCCGACTCTGCGACGACCCGATCAGAGCGCTCGTCCCGATCAACATTCATGTCACCGAGTTCGGCCGGTCCAGTAATTCCGCCCGTCCATAATAACACGTCGTACGGGAGTGTCTCGGTTTCTTCATCATTCCCGCCACCCAGGTACACTGTTTCGTCATCCACTTCAGAAATAAATTCTCCCGTCTCAATGCCGATATCGCGGCCCTCCAGCCGACTGCGGAGTCGCGACTGCAGATCCGGGTCGTTCCCCGGGAAGACCTCGTCGAGACCCTCAACGAGTGTGACATCGATTGGGGCCCGCTGTTCGTCTCTGAATTCGGCAATTTCTCCCGCAGCCTGGATCCCCGACAGCCCCGCGCCGCCGACGACGACCTGAGCGGAGCTACTCAGAGTGGCTTCTTTGGCGGCTTCCGTCACAGCTCCGTGGATTGAGCGAGCGTCTTCAACCCCTTTGAGCTCGTACGCGTGTTCTCGTAATCCGTCGATTCCGTAAAACGCCGTTTGTGAGCCGATCGCCATCAACAGGTAATCGTATTCAATCTGGTCACCTCCGTCCATGTGGACGAGACGGTCGTCGACGTCGACCTCGGTGACGTGACTCTGGACGAACTCCGTTTCTGGAGCTTTGATATCGCTGATTGGGAGTGTTATTTTGCTCGCGATGGAGGGATCTCGAATCACTCGGTGAACTTCGTGCAAGACGAGATGATAATCGTGTTCGGAAATCCACGTAATCTCAGCCTCATCCTCAATTTCGGCCTGAAGTGCGTTGATCGTGCCCACACCGGCATACCCGGCGCCGACGACGACAACTCGTGCAGTCATTATTTCGATTCTGTGTCCAGATTATATATGCGCTGTGACATTGATTCACCCGACTGGGCGACGGGCGCCCGCACCAACTCCACCGCGACTCTGGCAACAAGGAGCGTCGCCGCAGTTGGGCTCGCACCCTGTCGCCCACAACTGCAAGGAGGCCTCCTTGGAGAGACCCATCTTCCGGCGTCTGTTCGTCCGCAGGAGATTGACGGGCGCGACCGTGGACTTGCTGTGGGCACATAGCGCGGGTTCAGAAGCAAGTTCATATCATTCAGTCCATCGCGTCGTAGTCGTGAGTCTGAGCCTCACGGCTTCACTCGGCCGAATCGAGGGAAAGACCAGCATGCCATCGCTCAACACCAGCTTCACGTTTAATCTCGTCCATGCGGGCCAGCAATTTGACGGCCAAACTCGCACACTCTGCCGCGCGGGTTTCTCCCTCTGACCGAAATTCACCGGTGATCCTGTTAGCGTACACTGAGCACACTGCGCCGGCTCGAAGATCGTACACGTTTCCAAGCGTCATGAGCGCTGCCGCCTCCATCTCAATGTTTTTGACGTTCGCCTCTCGGAGCCGCTCGATAAGCGAGTCGGACCCGCTCGGTTCGTACCCGTCGTAGCCGGCACGGCCCTGTCCGACATAAAATGTGTCAGAACTCATCGTGACACCGACATGGTACGTGTAATCGAGCCGTTCAGCGGCCGCGACGAGTGCGGAGACGACCTCCGTGTGTGCAGTCGCCGGATAGTCTTCTCGAATGTAGTCGCTGCTGGCACCCTCCTGTCTGACCCCACCAGTGGAGATGACGAGATCACCAACCGCGATATCGTCCTGGATCGCACCACAGGACCCGACTCTGATGAACGTGTCCGCGCCGATCCGGGCCAACTCCTCGAAAGCGATTACCGCCGAAGGCGACCCGATACCCGTGGAAGTAACCGAGATCGGAACCCCGTCGTAGGTCCCTGTGGCGGTTCTGTACTCGCGGTGGTGAGCTACCTCATGTGCGGTATCCCAGACCGGTTTCACCTTGTCGACCCGCTCCGGGTTTCCGGGGAGTAAAACGGCGCTCGCGATGTCACCCTCTGCGAGTTCAACATGATACTGAATCTCGTCTGATGGAGTCCCGCCGTCGGCTGTCATGTGGGATACTCACTGGCAAGAATAATACCGCTTTCGTCGGCCTCGAAGACAGGTCTGGTCGCACCAGCAGGCGACCACACTGGGCCCGCCACGACAATTAAATATCTCACACGCTGTAGTAATGATATGTACCGGGCGAGTAATCACGTCCAATACGACGAGTGGACAACACGAGTCGAGACAGCGGCCGCCGAATTAGACCTGACGGAGGATGTGGTGGCCACGGCGACTGATCTGTTCCTCTCAGAAGTTCCTGACGACGACCGTTCGAAACCGGCGGTATTGGCAGCGTGTCTGTATGCTGGTGCGTTGATTGAGGGGGAGAGTCGTTCACAGGCGGCTATCGCCGATACGGTGGGTGTATCTCGGCTGAGTGTGCAAAAGCGGTGGAAACCGCTAGTCACTGCAGCTGGGTTTCAGCCGCCGGAGTGGTGAGCCACTCTTAGCTGATTACAGGCGCTAAGCCCCCGTCCTCAAGGAGCGACCAGCGGGAGCGAGTAGGGCGGGGATACAGCGCCGTCATCACCAAAGCTTTCATGTGCATAGAATATGTATTGAATACATACAGTGGAACGGAAGAGCGTCACTATCAGAGAGGACCAGTCAGAATGGCTTGAGGAAAACCACCTCAACCTGTCTGCATTCCTCCGTGAGAAGCTGGATGACAAAATCGAACAGCGAAGCAGATAGAGATACTCATGCACTACGCCTACAGGTATCGGCTCCACCCGACTGAAAGCCAGCAAGAGAAACTGGACCAGCACCGCGACACCTGTCGGCAACTATACAACCACGCACTCACCGAGTTCGACCACATTCCCGAGTCAGCAGGCACACTCAACCAACGAGTGCGTCAAGTCCGCGACCAACTCCCAGACCTCACAGATTGGTGGGATACCCTCAACGACCTGTACTCGACGGTGGCTCAAGCTACCGTCATGCGTATCGAAGACAGCGTGAAAGCCCTGTCACAACTCACAGAGAACGGCTACACTGTCGGGAGTCTCAACTGGAAGTCGCCACGCGAGTATCGGAGTTTCACGTATGTGCAGTCTGGCTTCGAGTTCGACAACAAGAACGGTCAGACCGTCCTCTCACTCTCAAAACTCGTAGACGTTCCAATCAGTTACCACCGCGAGATTCCCGAGGACGTAACTGTCAAAGAGGTCAGTATCAAGAAAGAACGGACGGGTGAGTGGTACGCTTCGTTCGCTGTCGAAGGAAAAGCAGAGCCAGCAAAACCAGCAAATCCTGACCGTTGTGTTGGTATCGACGTAGGCATTCTCAAGTACGCTCACGACACGGACGGTCGCGCGGTCGGGTCACTCAACCTCCGAGACGAGCGGGAGCGCCTCAAACGCGAACAACGCTCGCTCTCACGGAAACAGCAGGGGTCGAACAACTGGGAGAAGCACCGACTGAGAGTAGCTGAGTGCCACCAGCAACTCAGACGAAAACGCCACGATTTCTTGCACACGCTCTCGAAGTATTACGCCACCGAGTACGATCTCGTAGCGGTCGAGGATTTGGATGTCAAGGGGATGATGGAGTCGGCTGGGAACAGCCAGAACACGGCTTCGGCAGCGTGGGAGACGTTCACTACGTTGCTTGAATACAAGTGCACGCGCGAAGGAACGCACTTCGCCGAGGTTGGGCCAGCGGGCACGACCAAGGAGTGTGCTTCCTGTGGTGTCGAATCTGACAAACCACTCTGGGTTCGAGAACAGTCGTGTCCTGCCTGCGGGTTCGAGATGGATAGAGATGCGAACGCGGCTCTCAACAGTCTGTCTCGCGGTTTCGAGAAGTGAGGACTGGGACAGTCCGAAGGAACAACGCCTGTGGAGACTGCGCTCCCTCTGTTTACGTCGTCGGGTGCGTCCGATGTTGTGAATGGAAAGCGCGTCGTGGAAACAGGAAGCCCCACCCTCACGGAAGCCGCGCCAGCGGCTGAGTAGGTGGGGTAGTTCACACAGCCACAAATTGAGCCACTTGTCGCCTTGAGCCAATGGCCTGGGCTATCCGCCTCATTCATGTGCAAATTACTCACTCGATGCGACAGTTCTCCCATCAGACTCGGGTGTGACGTTCCCGTGCTCGTCAATAATCCCACGGACGATCCGGGTTGAGGAGATTCTATCGCCGTCTTCTGCCATCTCGTGGTCGACAACGTGAATCTCCAGTCTGTCGAATCCGCGTTCGGCGCGAATCTCGTTTATTCGCTCCCCGCCAGACACCGTCTCTGGAGACACCACTAGCGCGTCGAAAGGCTGTTCGGTCGCGATCCCAGTCGGTTTCGTGAGCCGCCGCACCGCGTATTCGCGCCCAGTTTCGTCCGCGAACTCGGACAACTCGGCTTCGAGGTCCTGCCGACGCTGTTCGAACGGGCGAACATGCCGGTCTACGTCACGCGTCTCGGGGGCCAACTCGTCGTCAGTTAGGCCGACAGTTACGTCACCGAGTTCGAAGGCCCGTTCGAACAGTTTTCGGTGTCCATCGTGAACTGGGTCGAATGTCCCACCCAACGCGACGTTCATATATCTACCAAATGGCGGTAGGGTTTAATCTTTGCAGGCGATATCGCTGTTCTCGACGACCGAGACAGAGCGAACATCAAGAACCACACGATTACAAACCTTGGTCTCTGGTGGTACAATGATGTCACTTGGAAAGCACCTCGTCAATGGAATCGTCTCCGTCGTCATCAGCGTCGGTATCACCGCTGTCACGGCAGACGAAGACCCCGGGCCGTACGATCTCACAGAAATGCTGCTGGCGGTTGCGGTCTCGTCGTTCCTGTCTGGCGTGTTCACCAGCTACTTCGCAGAATGACCGGTCTCTGAGTCGGACAGACACCACACCGGAGACAGTATCGCCCTCTGAGCGATCAAACCCGGATACGCGGTGGACACATCCGAGTCGACGTGGATTTTAATAATTGGGTGACTGTGGTGGCGAGACCGACAAGCGTGTGAGTGCGAATACACTCCTGGCCCTACATGCGGGTTCGAACTCGGTAGCATCTCGAATCTCGCACCAAATACACGATTACGCAACCCGCCACTGCGAGGAGTATGTCGATTCGAACTGCCAGAGAGGCTGGCCCTGTCGTTGGCACTCACGGTTTCGGTGAGTCCTCACCAATCGTCATTCTCGCGAACACCGTGGTCTCACGCTATCACAGGTCTGTGTGTACACGCGGGCGGTGGCGAAATAGAAAGCGCCGGGTGTCACGGATGCCGCGCTCGCGGCCTGATAGCCTGGGAAGGATTCATCTGAGGAGGAGCGAATCAGTGACGGCCTCAACACCCTGTTGATCGAGAATCCGCCGCTGGCGCTGCGCGCCGCTTTCCGAGTCGAACACGTCGCGAATGCCGCGAATACCTAGTCGATCACACTCTCGGTCGACGATGTCGCCGAGTGAGGCGGTCCCTTCTCTGTTGCGGGTGAGGAACGAAGCGGCGTGGCCATAACGGGTCGCGCGCCACTTGTTCTCGTCAAGCAACTCCTGCCGGAGACACGCGATTGATTCCCCATCTTCGTACCGTTCGGCCAGATCAGTCACCAGTGCGTGGGCGTACTCAACGAACGCCAGTGTTGTATCGAGGTCGTGCTGGCCATCGGGGGCCCGCATTTCGACGGTCCCGTGTTCAGAGTGGGGGCGAACATCATACCAGAGTTCGCCGCGGTCATCGATAGTGCCGTCTTTCACCATTCGGCGCTCGAACGAGTGGAAGGTGTCAAAATCGCCGAATGCCGTGGGGATACCGGTGTTTGGGAGGTTCTCGAAGATCTTGGCTCGAGCAGACGACAGTCCAGTGTCGTACCCGTCCCAGATAGGCGAATTTGCCGACAATGCCAGAATGACCGACACGTGCCACCGAAGGCGGTCGGCGATCCAGACAGCCTTATCTGCGTCATCGACGCCCACGTGCACGTGGACGCCGGCTGTCGTGTTGCGGTGTTGCGGGTACTGGATCCGGTCGAGTTGGGATCGATATCTCGGCTTCTCGGCGTGTTCCAGTTCCCGCCACCTCGCCGTGGGGTGTAGTCCTGCGCCAGCGATCTGATAGCCGTAATCGTGTGCGTGCTGGGTGAGGGCGTCTCTGACTGCACGAAGGTATTCAGATGCATCTGAGGGCGTCTCCATCAACGGGCTCTTTGTCTCGATCGTACACTTGAACAGCTCGTGGTCGAGACTATCCGTCAGTGGTTCCGGGGGGGTTTCCGCGTACACCAGTCGGTCAGTCCCGGAAACAGGGTTCCCGGCTTCGTCGACGATGTAGAATTCCTCTTCGACCCCGAGGGTTCCCATCTGGCGGAAGTTCTCCCGCGAGCCGATTTCCATCAGCATAGTATTACATCTGGGCGATTAAATAAGACCCGGAGCCGAGAGACCCGACCGCTGTTCTCACTCATGTGAGCAGTCCATGGCGCGGTGAGCGACCACACAAGCCATCCGCGGCCGAGCATGTACACACTACTGATACCAGTATATCGCCTGAACACGGCAGCAGCCGCAGTCCTCGCTAGCTTTTGGCGAGACCGTGACCTGCCTTGTGGGCTGACAGGTTACGGCCATTGGTTCAGCGAACCGCCACTCCAACGTTCCCGCGGGGCCGATGCTTTCCACCGCTGTGCAGGTCAGCTACAGTGAAGAGTTCACATTTGCGTCTCGGTCTCGAGACTCTTGAGCCGCTCCAGACAATCGATTCTGAACAAGACGTGTTTCTCGCGATTCATGATGTCGAGAGTGGTATTCTGGGTCGAACGGGTGAGACACCAGATGTGTGCCTCACAAACTTTCAGATGGGTCACGGAGATTCAGAGGAGAAGGCCCTGCGCCTCAGGTAAGGAAATTATATGACGCATTCACTCTGGGGTCGCAATCACCGCGAGGTGGTCGTCATGATACGGCTCTAACCGCTGGGTTTCTAGCAGTTTGTATTCAGTGGCTAATTCCGTCGTCGCCCGTGAGAATACGTCCGACGGAGCCGCCGTTACGTCCTCGCTACGTGCTTTGATGACGGTGATGAGCCGGCCGTCCTGGCTCAGGAACCGTCGGTTGCGCAGTGCGACATCAGCCTGCCCACGTGTCGCCACGTCTTGGATAATCGCATCGACGTCCGACTCGACAATGTGAGTATAGCTATCCGGGTCCCGAGCGTCTTTGAATAAGGGGAACAGCCGTGATCGTGACTCAGCAACCGAGAGAAGTTGCTGTATCGGTCGAGGAGCAAATTCGACAGCATACGTCGGCCCAGCGAAATCGGCCACATGGCTAACGGTCGTCCCGGCGGCAGCCCCGAGATACAACACGGTTGCGCCAGCCTGGAGTCCTGTGTCCATCTCCAGCTCGATCATGGCAGCCAGTTTCGACCGGCGGGGATCCCAGGCCCGCCATCCATCGGCCGTTGGCTCGCCGTGAACGGGATCGCCGCGCGTGGCGAGACTGGAGTCGCCGTCGAAGTCACGACGCTGGAGGCCTGCTGGAAGGTCACTCATCGGCGGTCATCTCTCTGGCGCGAATCGTCTCCATCCGGTCGTGAAGGTCTTCGTGAATACCCGGGTCGTAGCTCCCTCTGTAGTGATCCACTCTGGCGGCAATCACGAGTTTTCCAGCGAATGCCCGTGCCGCCGACCCACGGTCTTCGGGACGAGTACCCCGGACAATCTCGTGAGTGAAGATGACACCATGCTTGGGAGAGGGGGCATTACCCGAGAGATGGGCAAACAGTGCGTCTTCAGCACCGAGGACCTGCACTGTCCCAGCAGGGTTCCTCGCGAGCGATTTCAACCCGCCTGCAAGCGCAATCAGTCTCGCAGCCAGCAATGGGCCCGCCATCTCCGCGAGATTCGGCGCGACCGTTGGCAGGTGCGTCTCGATGTAGGCTCGCAACTCGTCTCGCTGGTCGTCTAAACCCGACACCGTCCTTGCGAGGTCGATTACCCGTCGTTCTAGTGGTCCCTCCGGGTCACGGCGGCCAAGGGTGCGGGCGCCCTCGACTCCAGTATCGACATCGTCGAACAACGACCCAGCCCATTCGCCCACCCGCTCGGCAACCTCGTTTGCCGTTCGTTCACAGTCGTCGAACGCTCTCACACAGTGGATTATCTGTTGGTCATCGGCTCGTTCGGCGCTCTGGACCTGTTCGCTGGTGGCTGAAACGGTGGTTTCGTGGAGCCGGTCGTAATACTCGGCTTGTGACTCGGCAAACCCCGATTCGACCGCGATCTCCGGCCACGACTCCGGCTCGGCGGCGGTTTCGTGTTCGACAGCAGAGACAACCTCGGTCGTGTCGCGAGAATCGACACTCGCGAACCAACTCTCGGTGTCTCTATCGTGAGTCATTGAGGATAATTCCTGCCCGCATTGTAAATGGTTTATCGATTGTGGGTGAGAATGGCTGTCAGTAGTCGTATAGTTGTGTTCACGTTGGGTTTCAGGGTAACTCGGCACTGCGAGCAGCCCGTCTCTGGGAGTCGGTCATCTTATATTCACCCACCCCACTGTTCCAGTAGCTAGATGCATCGACAGAGCCGGTCAAACCCCGTCGTCCGACGAGCACGTCACTCGTGGCTACACCGTGGGTGGAGCGGCTCGCGGAGTGGTGAGAATGGAGGTGGGGCGAGCGGACCGACTCTCAGATCAGGCCACAAAACCTCACGTCGGAGGCGAGTGAGCCGATGAGCGACAAGCAAACCATTCGGTCTATCGCGGTCCATCGTGAAGATGTCATCAGAGCCCACGAGGTGACACTCCGGACGGACCGGCACGTCGTCATGCGCGTCACACCGCCGCTGGAGGGGCGTAAACGTGCGCGGATTCACGAGACTACTGCGGTCTCAGAATCGTATCCCCAAACGGGGACCGACAGCGATGAGCCGATGCATATCGATCCAGCTGCGTTACTCGGGGACTCACCCGCGTATCCCGAGCCAGACGACACCGCGCCCGGTAGAAAAGACGACGTGGAGTCTCACCACCAACGCCATGAAAAGGCAGTTGCCGAGTGGCGGGCTGAAATGAAGGAGTGTATCACAGACGAGACCCAGTTCAAAGACCACGGCACCGTCAGTGTAAATGGTCTCTGATTGTCCCTCTGTGACAACTCAACTGAACGCTGTTGAGCGAAGCCGGCCATGTCGACGAACGTAGCGCCCGCGAACAACCCCGGCACCAGGCGCACAACTCCCATGACGAACGATCTCTGAGTTTGCACTGATCCGTCTCGCGGCGTGTGGTAATAAATCTGAGACGGTCGCTAGTCTGTCCCTGTTTGAGAATACCACCAAACCAGATACCGACCGAACTCCAAATTATGACAACTCCACCGTCATCACTCCAGAGAGACATCCGTGGTGCCTATCGTGTTATTCAAAAACCGTGAGGGGTAAATCAGACAGTCATGAGCACACCTACTCACGTTGACCCCGAGCCTGACGTAACACAACCAGCAATGTGGGAAAATCGGAGCTGGTGGACGGACAAATTCATGCATACGACTGGAAACGAATGTCACGGGTGTGTGCGAAATCCTCACGAACAATATATATATGCTCCATCATCTCGCCAGCCGAGGAGTTTATACACATCAGTAGTTACCACAAATTCTCAATAACTGCCTGCTAGCTGCCATGTCGCCGGCTATCGGCACGCTACTGCTAATATCTGAAGCGATGGGTTTATATGGCTCAGAGGGTTATTGTTGGTTAGTATAAGCCAGGGCGACGATTGGGGCCGTCTTCCGGGTAATCGATCCTCATCATGACTGAATCAGACACACGGACACAGACTCGTGACGCATCGGCTGAGCAGCAACGAGAGAACGAACAAGAACAAACTGGGGAGGACATCCAAACCTGTCCGGAGTGCGACGGCCGGCTCGCGACAGACACAGAACACGGCGAAACAGTCTGCGGAGACTGCGGTTTGGTGGTTGAGGAAGACGAAATCGACCACGGACCGGAGTGGCGAGCCTTCGATAGCGCAGAGCGTGACAAGAAGAGTCGCGTCGGTGCGCCAACGACAAAGATGATGCACGACAAAGGCCTGTCGACCAACATTGGCTGGCAAGACAAAGACGCGTACGGTCGGTCGTTGTCGTCGCGCCAACGCGAGAAGATGCAGCGACTCCGCACCTGGAACGAGCGATTCCGTACCCGAGATTCCAAAGAGCGTAACCTCAAACAGGCGCTCGGCGAAATCGATCGGATGGCATCCGCACTCGGGCTGCCGAAAAACGTTCGAGAAACTGCATCTGTGATTTACCGACGAGCACTGGACGAGGACCTACTCCCAGGACGGTCGATCGAGGGAGTCGCCACCGCGGCACTGTACGCCGCAGCCCGGCAGGCGGGGACACCACGCAGTCTCGACGAAATCGCGCGTGTGTCTCGTGTCGGTAAAATGGAACTCACGAGGACATACCGATATATCGTCCGAGAACTGTCGCTAGAAATCCAACCCGCTGACCCAGAAAGTTACGTTCCGAGATTCGTCTCTCAACTTGACGGCTCTGACGAAGCCGAACGTACCGCCAAGCGTCTGTTGCGAGCCGCGAAAGAAAACGGAACCACCAGTGGAAAGTCACCGGTGGGCTTGCAGCTGCAGGCGTGTATGCCGCCTCACTGCTCACCAACGAGAAAGTCACCCAGAGTGAGGTCAGTGAGGTCGCGAATATCTCGGAAGTGACTATCCGAAATCGTTACAAAGAATTGCTCGAAGCCGAAGAATCAGCCCCCAGATAGTTGCCATCTGACGACCAGTAGGTATTGCGCAGATACGCGGTCTGAATCCGACACATATTATCGAGCGTTTCTCAGTTGCCCGATAGTCGGCCGCGACGAAGGTGATCGTTCACCGTCAGATTTCTCCATCTTCAACGGCTCAATACGTCGGCAGTTCGATATGGGGTGTCTCGGCGCGGGGCCACCTATCTGAAACGCATTCGACGGGCCGGAGAGGGGTGTGAAGGTGAATCTCTCCCGAGGACAATCGCGTAAGCAGCCGTCTCAATCGCCCATATAACCACGCGCTGCCACACGTTTTTGTTTCTGGGCTCGGACAAATGCAACATGGTAGAAACGCTTGTTCGTCTGGTCTGTCCCGGTTGCTCGAAAGATTGGCAAGAGTCTCCCTCTGATCTTCCCGGAGCCGGGGCAGATTTTGACTGTCCAAACTGTGGCAAATCGAGACGACTTTCCGAGTTTGCCCATACAGAGCGTGATTTGGAAACGCTCAAGCAATTTTAGAATTGAGTGACTCCCGGAAGGCCTGACCGAGAGAGTCACTTGACCTCTGGTGAATTTACTCGCGGACCGGTGAAATCGCGCCACAAGCATCACAGTCGATCACGTTCACGCCTTGTTCGGTGGTTAATTGCGTATCTGGAAGTCCACACTCAGGGCACATGACGAACCCGTTAGTGTAGTCGTCCACTGCATCAGCAATCCGAGCTTGGCGAAATCCCCCGGTGAGACGCGCTCGACCGCTCTCATCGATATGAGCACTCGTCCCTAATTCTGCCTGGAGAAATTTGAGGAGGTGCGACTCCGGTCTGTTCAGTCGCTTGACGACTGCCTGGAAGTTCTCGACTATCGTGGTGTTCCCCTCTTTTCGTACCTCCGCCGATGGAACCTCGAATCGACTCTCTTCTCTCACAATCTCAGGTGACTCTTCGAGCGCTCGGGTCAGTTGATCTTCATAGTCCATACCAATCGTTTCGACAGGGTCGAAAAAACTGTGACGCCTCTTTCGGTCGATATATGACTTTGATTGAACTCCAACGAGCAATTCGGCTCCACCGCAGTAGTGCGTGTCACGGTCATCCTGAAGCCCCAGGTTCCATGAAGTATCACATTAGTAGATGGACACTTTCAGGGAGACGTATCTAATGGTTGTTCATGACGTTATTGACCCGTATTACGCCGCCATTTGAAACCGTGGTAACCATGCTCAAGATAGTAATATAAGCATCGGGTTTCAACAATTGCATTGTACATGAAGAAGCAAGAGCTCATTCATCTGCACGGCCTTCTCGCCGAGGTACGAAAACAATGTGAAGCCTGGGACGAGGACCTCGCTCTCGAGCCGTACGAGACCATGGGAGTAAAGCCGACATCGATCCACAAGTCCAAAACAGATCACAAAGCAGCTGTTTTCAAACTCGCGCAGGGCATCACTGCCCCGATGGATTCCACCGAATCCGAGCCGATCGCTCCCCACGCAGACTGAATTCTCAGTCGCGTCCTCAGATACCAACACACTGGTTAGACCGTTTCGTATTGGCCTGTTGTCATCGAAATTCTCCTTGTTCGGCCGACTCGGGAGTGATAATTGGACACAAGAGTTGTTTCAACTCTCCAGAGAACTGACTCCGACAGTCGGTCATGACCGTCCTATCGGTCACGGTGAATCATTCCGTCAGTCGCGGTACTGATTGTATTCACAATTGCCAGTTCACCACGGCTAGTGGCGAGAGGCTTCAGATAATCCCGGTAGTGTGCTCTGTTACTCGTCGACCATTTCTTCGAATTCGGGGAGAAGATCCGCCGAGTCGTCAGTGGAGTTCGTGTCGAGGTCGACATCCAGCTCATCTTCGAGTTCGGATTTCACCTCGTCCTCTGGATTGGCGTCGTTCGTGACTTCGTCGACTTCGAGAACCTTCAGGGGGATATTCTCGAGCAACTGGCCGATTTCCTTGCGAGCAATCCGGCTTGCGTGTTCGTCTCTATCGACATTGAATACCGTCATTTCCAATTCGAGAGCGACGAGCGCCTCGTCTGCAGCGATAAATGCGGGTGGTAATTCTTCGCCGGACGGGGACGTCTTCGAACCCATCTCTATTTCCACGTAATTGAGGTCGGGATTCAGCATCTCCCCAGTCTTCGAGATGGCAATCCGGATTGCCTCGTCCTCGGTTTCGACGTCGTACACCGGCACGGCGGCCTCCACGACGACTCGACAGTCCATTGCGGGTGGCGGTTGCGTGTGGATGGATATGAACCTTCGGCCCATGACCGGTCTATGTCTCCCCGCCTGTAGGGCCGGGGGTGAGGCCAGTCTTCATCCGCGTCAGTGACTCGATTTACATCACTTCGTCTACAGATTAAGCGCGAAGAGTGACTTGTGGCCTGTCCCCGAGGCATGCCACGAGTGTGGCGAGGAATTTCGACGCTGACTCGAGTGTCCCGACTGTGACCCTGAAATGGCAGCTACAACCAAGCCTCACGATAGAGTCGAGATTCTCCATGCTCAGATGCGGCACACCGTCCCACCGCGACTGGACAATGTGGCTCGTGGTTTGTGAACTGCCTCGGACTCATGCCCTGGGGCACTCGCCCGGTCTAGCTTGGAAACAATCTGTCGCGGTGTTCGAATGTGACGAGCGAGGCAACTCACGGCTTGTAATTCAGCTCCCGACACCAGTCTCCCGCAAGTACAGGAACACATAGGTTTGTGCGTAGCCCGCATATTCCCCACCGAGTTGCTCTCGGATCGCCGCAGATGTATCGGCGTAATTCCCGCGGTCACAGTCGGGAAAATACTCTGAGATGGCGGTCCGGATCCAGGTGTCTAGTGGAACGGCCTGGAGAAACCCCGTCGAGAACAGCAAAACACAATCAGACACCTTGTCACCGACTCCGACGAACTGCGTCAGGTACTCACGAGCGGTCTCGTATTCCATGTCGGTCGTAGCTGCTGGGTCGGCTTCGTCGTCGTCGACCATTTCGGCAGTCCGCTGCACGTAGGGTGCCCGATAGCCTAAGGAGAGATCTCGCAATTCTTGTTCTGTGCTCGCTGCCAGTTCTGCGGGTGTTGGAAACGCGTGATACTGACGCCCATCAAGAGAGAGCGTAGACCCGTACTGTTTGGCTAGCCGCTGTTGCATCCCATGGATCCGAGCCACCCGCATCTGTGCTGAGCAAATGAACGAAATCAGACAGGGAAACGGCGGGTCACGGACGAGACGCATTCCCCTGTATGTCCGATACGCATCATCGAGTAATTCTATGTTGGGGGTCGTCTCGAGGATCCCATCTAAGTCGTCATCGAGACGGAGAAGATGGGTCAGGAGAGATGTCGCATCCGTCGTCGCTTCCCACTCAAGCCGACCGCTTTGGATATCGCCAGTCTGTCGCACGCGCACGGCGATAGTCTCACTGGTGACCCCCGTGATCGGCGGAACGACGGTGTGATACCATGCATCTCCACCCTGGACTGGCTGTGAGTCGTACATCAATCCATCCCATCGATCCCAGAGGTACGTCTGTCCACTCTCGACTGTGGCCTGCAAGTCGAATGCACCGTCGATACGATCGAGGTCTATCTCCCCCGTTTCCATCGACTGCTGTTCGGCGCCCGTATCGTTTCGGGGTTTCGGTCGTATCTGAGCCGGTAGGTGACTGTGTCTCAATTAGTCTGGGCCAGCCCAGGGCGGTTGGTGGGTGATCAGTCGACTGCGAACCTGCATCAATTCGACTATACCGGTGGCGATGTTATGTAATCACATGCCGACGTATCGCCGTGAGACGCGGATTGACGCGCCGCTGTCCGTCGTCTGGGAGTTCCACTCCACTGTCGCCGGACTCGAAGCACTGACACCCGGCTTCATGAATTTGGGAATCGAGGCTGTGGAGGGCCCTGACGGGCGAGTGGACCCACCAGCGCTGGTGGAAGGGTCGCGGATTCAGATGTCCATGCAACCCGGCGGAGTTGTCCCAAAACAAGAGTGGACATCGGTTATCAAAGGGCGCGATGCAACGCCTGAAACAGCGTCGTTCAGCGACGAAATGGAAGGCGGGCCGTTCAAGCGGTGGGTGCACACACATAGTTTCACTGCAGACGGCGACGGGACGGTGATGACAGACCAAGTCGAGTACCAACTCCCACTGGGATTGCTCGGGAAGGCACTGGGACAGCCGGCTAAACTCGGGTTCGAAGGTATGTTCAGAGACAGACACCGCCGGACGACCAACCTGTTGTCTGGGACAAGTGAGGTCCCAGAAGGGTTCGAGGTCGAGGGGACCGATCCGACGGCGACTGTGGTCAGAGGCGAATCTGTCTGAAACTGCAGGATGGGACGCTTCGGTGGTTTTCATCTGTATACACGCTCTGGTGCTACACGTTCGACCAAGATTTCACAGATTTTCAGCTACGTCTTACTCACACCATTTGGCGAGTGAGACGGGGACTTGTCGCCGGATGAGCGACAGATAACATCTTAAACTCTGCGGTCGGTATCCTCGGTGTGGATGAATCCGGTATTGTTGATCTTGATCACGTTGCACTGCGTGTCACGGATCTCGAAGAGTCACTGAGCTTCTATGGAGAGCTGCTGGGAATGGAGATTCGTGATCGGGACCGGTATGAAAACGGAGAGATACCGTTTGTTGCTCTTGTGTCCGGCGGCAGACAGCTCCATCTCGTGCCGATACCGGAGTCAGCTTTTGACGAGGAGGATCCTCCACTCGGTGGCGAACACGTCTGCTTTCTGTTGCGGTCTGACACGACCGACACCAAAGCGGAGTTAGAAGAACTATTAGCCGATATCGAGGCGGCCGGCTATCGGGTCGAGGCCGGAGAGCCCGCCAAGCGATACGGCGCATACGGCCGAGACTGGGCAGGCTATGTTCGTGATCCCGACGGTCGCCGTGTCGAACTCAAACTCCACTGATTGAGGCAATCGCGCCGTGGTCTCTCAGGTGATGTGAGTGAAGTGTGTCTCGGTGTCAATCCGAAGAACTCGTTTTGTTTCGCGTGTAGAGTCTCTCCATGGCACACGTTCACACGATGTCCAGAGGACACGAACTCGGAGGGAGACGCTCACTTGCTACTGTTCTGAGAGTCGGGAGCCGGCCCCGACGTCCTACTATCCGAGTTCGCTGGAGGCGACTCCGGTGATTCATCGGCCGCCGGGTCAGGACGACTCGCTGCAGTCAGGTAGATCCCCCCGAGAACGACGATTCCGCCGGCGACCGTAGACGCCGCTGGAGTCTCACCGAGAATTATCACCGCGAGTGCAGTGGCGATGAGTGGTTCGCCCAACAGGGACACGGAGACAACAGTCGATTCCAGATATTCCAGCGACCAGTTTATTACCGTGTGACCCGCCAACCCTGGGCCGAGTGCTAGCCCGGCAAAGATGAGCCATTCACGACGGGCATAGCCGGTCAGCGAATCTCCCTGTACAACTGCGATGGCCAACAGGCCAACCGTGCACACGGCGTACACGACGACGACGTACGGGACGAGCGCAATCCGCTGGCGGAGTGATCGTCCTGCGATCACGTATCCCGCAGCGGCGAGTGCCCCACCAAGAGCAAGCAGGTTTCCGAGCGCCGGGTTTGAGCCGACAGTGACGCCACCGAGAAGCTCACCGACAGACATAGCAGCGATTCCCGTCACTGCGACGATCACGCCGATGTCATGCGACTGGTGACTCGCTCTCGGAGTAGGAGCCACGCTCCAGCAGCTACGAACAGCGGCTGTGACTGAACAAAGGTCACACTCGCGGCAACGCTGGTGAATGAGAGACTTTCGAACCAACTGGCGAAGTGGATCGCGAGTGCAAGCCCCGATACCACTGCCAGTGTGAAATCACGCAGACGTATCCGACGGAAGTCATCCCGATATTTCCAGCCTGCTACCCCGAGCAACGGAACCGTCGTGAACAGAACTCGGTAGAACGCGGCGACAACCGATGGGGCGTTGCTGAGTCGGACTAGTATCGCACCCGTACTGATAGCCAGCGTTGCCACAGCGAGTCCGAGAATCGGCGGCGGATGTCTGACCACCGCGTTCACAAAACGGCGCACGGATTCGTCCCATTCGGGCGACCGACTTCGCCTTTGTGTTCTGAGCCTTGCTGAGTGAGCCCGCGCCGAGCATCTCCTGAGAGCTTGGACACACATCTGAGTTTGGTACCGGTGAGGTCAGCCCAAGAGACAGGAATATTTGACAGCTGAGTGAATTTCAACGAAATAAGGTCCACGAGAAAGCCAGTCCGCCCTCCCCGATTTGAACGGGGGGCAAGCCGATCTACAGTCGGCTGCTCTACCAGGCTGAGCTAAGGGCGGTTACATTGGTCAAAATTCGGTGGCTGAACTTAAGAATTCCTTTTCATTCACAGTTCTGTCCCTTGATTCTCGTGACTGAAGATAGCTCAGGGATGAGTGTAGCCTGAATCCACACTGGACGTGATCGGATTTGCATCATCCCGCTC
>KI543233.1:101479-104831 GCA_000496235.1 uncultured archaeon A07HR60 | reverse complement strand
GGATTTGCATCATCCCGCTCCACGAGATAGTCAAGTGGCTGTTCCGCGGTAGAAATGACGGCCACATCTCCGTATCAGCTATCGGTGCCGTCGGGTGATTCCCGTCCCCGGAAGTTCAGTCTTGAACGGTCGTTTCCCGGACACGAACGCCCTTCTCGGCGAGGTGTCGCATGCGTCGGCGGGCGAAGTTTTCCTCAGACGAGCCCTGAGTGGCCAGCACATACACCAGGGCAGTCCCCTCTGGACGCATCGTCCGTCCGGCCCGTTGAGCGCCCTGTCGTCGGGAGCCACCGAGACCGGAGGCGACAATCGCCAGATCAGCATCTGGAAGGTCGATCCCCTCGTCACCGACACGAGAGATGACCAACGTCTCGCGTGTCCCGTCCCTGAACGCCTGAAATAGTTCGCGGCGCCGAGAGTGCGGTGTTTCGCCACTGATGAAGGGGACATCTAATGCGTCACTGATTTCGTCGCCCTGTTCGAGATACTCGACGAAAACCAGACCCTTTCGGTCGCCGTGTTTGGCGAGGAGATAGCGGATTTCCTCGATTTTCGCCGGATTCTGGGCCGCCAGTTGTCGGCGCTGTCGGCCGTCACTTGAGACGTATTCGTTGCGGGCCATCTCACCGCGCCAGGGGATGTACCGAATCTCGACTTCCGGCTCCTGAACGAAGCCGGCGGCAAAGAGCCGATCCCAGTCGGCCCCGATCGGCGTCCCGATGAGCGTGTAAATCTCGTCTTCGTTACCCGTCTCTCGCACAGGGGTCGCCGAGAGGCCGAGTCGGTGTTTGGCCTGCAAATCTGCCGATCGTGAAAACACTGGACTCGGAATGTGATGGGCCTCATCGTAGATGATCAATCCCCACTCGCGAGACTCGAACAGACTGCGATGGCGGTCCATCCCGGCCGTCTGATAGGTCGCGATAGTCACCGGTTGCCGGTTCTTCTCCCCACCGTGATACTCGCCAATATCGGCTTCATCCACTGTTGTGTGCTCGAGCAACTCTCCACGCCACTGAGTCGCAAGTTCTCGGGAGGGGACAAGTACGAGCGTCTCGCCGCCAACAGCCACAGCGCCGGCGATTGCTGCCACCGTCTTTCCAGACCCGGGCGGACCGACGAACACACCAGACCGGCGGTCCAGGAAGCTGTCGACCCACTCGGCCTGATAATCGCGAAGGTCAGTCGTCAGATCAATATCGAGATCAGCCCCGGTGTCCAACTCGCGGTCGTCTTCGACGGGGTAGCCTGCCTCGTAGAGAGCACGTTTGACCGCCGCGACGCGGTCCTCGTTGACCCAGGCCTCGGTTTCGGAAATCGGTGCTCGGAGGTCTGACTCGTCAAGATGATCTTCGGCTACGTTTCCGAGTAACGCCTCTGTCGCCGCTTCCATGACGACGTAGCCGTCCGCGTGCGTGTAGAGTCTGAACTTGTGTGCGCGGTTCCACTGATCCTCGATCCAGCCCTCTAAGTGTGGGTGCCGCTCCGGGAGCGCAGCACTGACACTCGATAACAGCCCGTCTAGTCCGTCGAAGGGAGCCGCCCAGATGTCTTCTTGCCGAATCCGGTACAGGTACCCGCGTGTTCCCGGCCGTCCACCGCTTGAATCAACAAGATACGCGAACTGAGAGAGTTGCGCACGTGTGTACTGTGTCGGTCGATCAACCACGATCTCACGCCGAGACGGAAATACAACGATTCGCTCTCGAGAGACGAGTTCCCCCCAGTCAGTTGGATAAAACACTACTGGGTCAGACTCCACGTCCAGTCGGCGGACACTACCCTCGTCGGTTAGTCGCTCTAGTGCCTCCCGAGTTGCCTCCTGGGAGACATCTGTCCGCCGCGCTACCTGGAGAGCAGTCGCCACGGGTCGACCCTCGGCTTCGAGCGCCTGATAGAACGCTTCCACAGGGAGACGATCGTCTGGAGACTCACCGTCATCTCCCCGGGAATCTACCAATTCAGACTCGACATCAGTATTTGTGGAATCACTCCTGTCGGCCGCCGTATTGGTGTCAGACTCGGGCGTATCGGCTCCTGCAGCCTGGTTCGCGGGGCCGGCAGTTTCTCCTGCGGGTGTCTCGGGCGAGTCTCTACGGTCTGGACCGTCACTCATCAAAGATAGTTAGACGACTCGCAGTGAAACGGGTTCCGGACTACGCGACCCGGTCAGTCGCGACAGAGCCGGTGGTGAAGCGCAGACTTCGAGCGGAACCGACCGCCACAGTCTGTGCAACTCAAATATCCTACCCCAGCCTCTGTCGTTACATGATGGTGACCCATTTCGAACGACTCTTCGACGACCCGCGGACGGATTTCGCCCGGAACAGATGTCTCGGGCGACTGACTGAGTGCGGTCCGGAGTCTGATTGTCTCCACATCAGTTGCTGTCCAGTGACGAGATGTGATCGCTGTTTGTGGGTTGACTACTTCCGTCCAGGCAGTGACGATCACAGGGGACCCGGTGTCTGTGTCACCGACCGCCACCACAGTCCGAACACCCTCAGTGACGGTCGCGAAGCGCCACCCATCTGACTGGTTCCATCGAAGTTGTCCTTCGACGATGGCCGAACTAACTGTCGGAATCGAGGCATACCGACCCTCTTGTGACAGTCGCTCGCGAAAATGATCTGTTAACGCGTATAATTCTGGATCCCGCGGGGGCGGAACCTCGGTCCGCTGGTGGTCCGACGCGACTGAACCGCCGCGGCGGTTGTTCCCGCCGACCGTGGTTACTGGATCTCCCTTCTCAACGTTGCTTCCGGGGGCCGTTCCGGCTCCCGGCTCACCTCGTCGGGATGCCACATTGTACCATACACACTGATCCTATTTCAACGTTGTTCAGCATGCTTGGCCAGCACGCAAATCGACACTACACAGCCAGGGCGAAAGCTGACCGCCGCGGTGGCCGCGACCGCGCTTTCAACTCAACAGGCCCAGACTCTCTATCCGTTCGACGATCTCTGCGACGGCCCCACTCGCGTCACTTGTCTCTTTCCCGCCAGTGATCACAATCTTGCCACTCCCGAACAGGAGGATTACCACCTCAGGTTCGTCCATCCGATACACTAAGCCTGGGAACTGCTCTGGTTCGTACTCCACGTCTTCCAGGCCAAGTCCGATCGCGAGTGCGTTCAAGTTCAGATTGTGTCCCAAGTCTGCGCTGGAGACGATGTTCTGAACGGTGATTTCGGGATTCTCCTCGACTGGAATGCTAAGATTGCGCAACTTCGAGAAGATGATACCGAGTGCTTCGTGAACGTCATCAATACTCTTCGCGCCGGTACAGACGATTTTTCCTGATCGAAAGATGAGGGCTGCTGCCTTGGGTTCCTGTGTCCGGTACACGAGT
>KI543233.1:99956-101459 GCA_000496235.1 uncultured archaeon A07HR60 | reverse complement strand
TGACTGGAAAGATATCCCAGTTGAAGACAGATAGTAGGACGTGGATAGTGTGGTGATCGTCTCACTGTCTGTCGGAGACGATCTATTCACCCCAAACAATCAAGCGGTGGTCGGGACCTATCTCTGACTGCTCGATTCTCATCACGTCAGGTATAGAGTTTACTGTTGCAGGCGATATGAACGCAGTTCCGAATCTGTCGTTTGCTAGGGCCCCGTGGCGACGAAAATGCAGACAGTCTGGGTGCACAGAGCAAATGAAACTAATTTGTGCGCGTTGCATGACCAGCAAATCGTTCCCTATAGCTCATGAGGTACTCAGCAAAGACTCACAGCTGGATGACTGACAAAACTGTAGGCTTCATGGCCTACCGTTCGGGTTTCTTCTATGGGTGCACGAAGCAGAGTGAGAAATACGATCGTGTGGAGGCTCCACCACCGAGTTCAACTGCAAAGGGTTGATCCTGATCTGTCCACTCAGCCGGTGCGGTCCATTTCCCATTTGCTCCGTGAAACCGCATGACGTGGCCAGGGGAGAACGACGGAATTAAATGTGAGACCCTCTTTTGCTTTGTTGTGAACGCCCCAACGGGGGCAGACCAAGACGGACCACTCCTCTTGGTCACGATCCAACGTGCTTAAGTGGAAACGGACGTTGTGATTGTAACGCACCAGTACGATTGTGTCACGCTGTGTGACTCAAAACTGCGAGGGGTCAGATTGGGAATTTCCCATATCGCCGTCACCGGGATTATCCGGCCGGCATCTCACCCCAAAGATGAGGATTCCGCCCCTCCGGTACGCCGGCAAGACGGAATCTGATGTGAGCCTTGATGATTCGGTGTCACTCGGCACGTCCGAATGACGCCGAACTCGGACCACGCAATGGTGATCTGTGTCTGTTCAAGACACTTGATCTCGCCAAACCCCCTCCCAACCGGGAATCAGGTTGGGAGGTTATCATTCCGGTTGATCCTGCCGGAGGCCATTGCTCTTGGGGTCCGATTTAGCCATGCTAGTCGCACGGGTTCAGACCCGTGGCAAATAGCTCAGTAGCACGTGGCCAATCTACCCTCCGGATCAGCACACCCTCGGGAAACTGAGGACAATTCTGTATACGGCTCCCGACCTGGAATGGTGGGAGCCCGAAACGCTCCGGCGCCGGAGGATGAGGCTGCGGCCGATCAGGTTGACGGTGGGGTAATGGCCCACCGTGCCGATAATCGGTCTGGGTCATGAGAGTGAGAACCCAGAGACGGATTCTGAGACAAGATTCCGGGCCCTACGGGGCGCAGCAGCGCGAAACCTTTACACTGCACGACAGTGCGATAAGGGGACCCCAAGTGCTCACGCATAGTGCCTGAGCTTTTCTGGACTGTAGGGCGGTCCAGGAACAAGGGCTGGGCAAGACCGGTGCCAGCCGCCGCGGTAATACCGGCAGCCCAAGTGATGGCCGCTGTTATTGGGCCTAAGCGTCCGTAGCTGGCCGCACAAGTCCATCGGGAA
>KI543233.1:91188-94723 GCA_000496235.1 uncultured archaeon A07HR60 | reverse complement strand
GCGGTGGAATCGCCGTCGACGCGACGGGCAGGCTCCAGTGCACCGGCGAACGCGAGTGCGCGACGGTCAGAGTCAGTCCGTGCGGTTTCGAGAGCTGCTTGTTGGACCCGACTGACATAAGGACCAGAGAGATGTTCAGAGTCAGACTCCAGCGGGTCAGTATCAGAGGAGTCCGTGCTATCTGACGGCAAAGGTGACACACTGTAACTGAGTGATGCGAGTGGAAATTACTGGCGGGTTCTGTCGAGGGACAGTGACGAGACGAGACGAGAGTATGGTGCGGACCTCACACGTTTCACCAGTGAGCGAAGCCGACAGAAGACAATCGACGCGACCGATTGCAGAGCCCATCCATGAGACGAGAGGCCGACGGTGTGGCGTATGTCCGGCGGGCTAGGCCAAATCAGTCACCAGCGGGGACGGATAGTGAGTCATCGACGACCGTCCCATCTGGTTCAAGTGTGACGGTCCCCAGTGAGGCGGTCTCGCCGGTGTCGGCGGTTTGGGAGACGACACCGAGGGTGTAGTCTCGATCGAGTCGATCCCAGACGGTGGACTCCACGAGAGATTGAAACGCCGTCGGGTCAGACCATCCGGAGTCAATATCGGAAGGCACCCTGACGAGAAACCTGAGTTCAGCATCAGTTACGCCGATAGCCACACCAAACGTATCCGCCATTTCAGTCGGCTGCGGGACGTGGCGCGACCGATTCAATCACACTCTCAGGAACGGTTCCATCAGTGCCCCACCCGCGAGCCTCGTAGTATTCTTGAATTGCGGCTTCGAGATTGGGGATTTCGTACGGCAACTGGTCGTCTTCGACATCCATACCGCGCATGTTGTTGAAGTGCCGTTCACGCGCAACGACCCGGCTACCGACATCCAAGAGATGGTCGTAACTAGTGTCGAGAAGCTGGGCGAGTCTGTCTTCGGTGACATAGTCACCAGAGAACGCGCAAACGACCGCTGAGTCACGGATCACGTTGTGGTTTTCTTCTTTGACGAGGCGGTCGGCCTTACCAAGAGTGCCTTCAGGGTCGAGTTCACCACTGTATTCGGGCGAGAGCATGCCACCGTACATATGGTCGGCACCGCGATTAGCTACTGCGTACGATAACCCCTGTCCGTGAAGCACACGCCCGTCATGAGCAGCAAATTCCATTCCTTTGACAGTGTAGTTGTCGACATCGAGTGATTGGTGGGCACGGGCCACTCCCTCAGCGAGGAGATCACCAATTCCGTCGCGGTAGGCGATTTTCTCCGTGACTTCCTGAGCGAGTTCGGCGTTTCCGAATTCGTCTTGACTGTCGAGATATGCGGCCACACTGACACCCGCCGAGATGGTGTCCATCCCCAGTCTGTCACACATCTCGTTGGCTTTCATCACGTCAACGATATTATCGACACCGTGGCTGGAGCCGAACGAATACACTGTCTCGAATTCCGGGCCCTCAGTTTCGACGCCGCTTGCTTCGTCACGGGTTGGCAGTTTGCATGCGAAGGCACACTGCGAACAGGCCGCCTTTTTGTACTTTTTCTCCTCAACGGCGTCTCCACCGATCTGGTCGGCTGATTCGAACTCGTATTCTCGGAAGTATCGGGTCGGCAAGGCAAAGTTATCGTTGATGAATTCCGTTCCACCAGTGGTCCCCTGTCGCTTCATTCGGTCGTCACTGGTTGCTGCTTCGCGGTGGATATCCATGGCAGGCGGATCCGGGATCTCCACGTCTGGAGCCGAGTCGCCGCTGAAGGTCACCCCTTTCACGTTTTTCGCGCCCAGAATTGCCCCGAGACCCCCACGGCCAAACGCACGAGAGTCAAACGTCATGACACAGGCGTAGCGCACGAGATTTTCGCCGGCGGGACCAATAGCGATGCAGTGTTCCGCGCCGAGGTCGCGGGTTTCTGCGACGTGATCGGACACTTCTGGGACCGTCGCCTGTTCTAATTCAGGAACGGGTTCGAACTCAACGCCATCGTCAGTGACGTGGATCATCAGGAGTTCGTCACTTTCGCCCGCAATTTCGAGGACAGAGTGGCCCGTTGCAGCGAAGTTTCGCGA
Organism: uncultured archaeon A07HR60; assembly: GCA_000496235.1. Classification (GTDB taxonomy): domain Archaea; phylum Halobacteriota; class Halobacteria; order Halobacteriales; family Haloferacaceae; genus J07HR59. The sequence continues at coordinate 92,660 of KI543233.1, read as the reverse complement.
CAGATATCCCCCGGCGTTCGTCGACGCCAATCCGTCGGTGAGCGGCGACAGCCCAGTCATGGACATACGTCCGGTGAACGACATTTGGGACATCTGCAAAGGGCCAGCCGCAAGATACGCACAGTTGTCTGGACCGAGTGGTGCTGCGTCGAACGGGATTCGGTCGTGTGCAAGTGCGGTCGCGACTCCGCGCCCGCCAATAAACTGTTGCAGAACGTCATCGATATCGGTGCGGGTGGCCGTTCGTTCCCCAACATCGACGGTCAACAATGGACCCTCTGCGTGTAACATACATGACTTAACGACCGAATCGGCTTATAATATGTGCACGACATGACCGTCTGAAACTCACCTCTCGGTCATGCTCATCTCGGACAGTCGCAGAATCTTATTCACATCGCCGGGATGCTCCACTTATCCATCTCGTCGTCGACAGTCACCAGCCACGTCTGTGGCTGCTCACAGGAGGAGACAGGCAGGTGATTACAGGCACTTTCCTGAGGAACCGCCGGTCTTAGGTCACTGGCGAAGTTTGTTAGTAACATGACAGCCGGCCACGCGATCGGCCTTCGCACTTTGACGAACGAGTACGTCGACGAGCCAGTCTCGCTAGAGGGATCGTTGCCGGAGTGGTTGACCGGGACCTTGGTTCGGAACGGGCCCGGCAAGTTTGAAACCGACGACGGGCCGCTTCAACACTGGTTTGATGGGCTCGCTCTGATTCGGCGATTCGGTCTTGACGGGTCTGCCGATACTGTGCGGTTTTCCGCACGGTTTCTTCGCAGTTCCGAGTACGAACACGTACGGCAAACAGGGAGTCTGAAGACGGGGCAGTTCGGAACAGCACACACAGACTCGTATCTAGAGCATCTTCGAGATATCGTTGGTGGCGAATTAACTGATAACGCCTCTATCGGGATCGACCACGGGAGAGTCCGTGCACGGAGCGATGGAGGCACGGGAGTAGACCGAAGCTCCGCAACAGGAGAGACAGAAGTTTCGGGGACGAGTCGAGCCAACGGTGGGCCGCAACTGCCAGAGGGCCCGCCTCGAGAGTTGGTCGCTCTCACGGAGACACCAAACGGGGTCGCTTTCGATACCGAGAGTCTGGACGCAGCAGGAGCCGTGACTCGTGACGGCGGACTTGAGGTCACCGGGGTGTTGGGCCATCCACACGAGACACGAGACGGGGACGCCATACTCAATATGGGGATGCAGCTCGGACCGACCGGTGAATACGTGCTGTACCGGCAGCCACGCGGCGGGAGTCCCGAGCGAATCGGGAGTCATGCCGCGAGTAATCCGGCGTATTTCCACTCGTTTGGGCTTTCTCGCCGGTATGCTGTGCTGTACGAGTCACCGTACCGGGCCAACACACTCTCGCTACTGACTCCAGGCGCATTCTCCGACGCGTACGAGTGGGACCCCGAGGCAGCGTCTCGGTTCATCGTGTTCGACCGGTCGACCGGCGA
>KI543233.1:84066-89688 GCA_000496235.1 uncultured archaeon A07HR60 | reverse complement strand
GACGACGGCGCGATCGTGACAGTCGTATTGAACTCGACGGCCGAGATCTCAGAGTTACTCGTTCTCGACGCCGCAGACCTGTCCGAGCACGCGAGAGGCCAGCTCCCGACAGCACTCCCTTCGGATTCCACAGCCAGTTTTACCCCGTCGACAGACCGCCTCGTCGGCTAGTCGCCTGATCGCTCACCCGCCCGCAGCTGCTCTGACGGTCGCCCAAACTTACATCTTGATTCAGGGACCTCAGATGGGCCTGGTTCCCTGGCCGATATCCACACCCACGAGAGACCCCGCTGTGTGGGGGAATCATGTGGCCCCCTCGACCTGAAAACGAAGAGATCAGCTTGCTCGTGTATCACCGACACGCATTTATCACTCGTTGACTGACTATTCAATCAATGCCGAAGTCGGACGCGTCCGAAGAGCTGCTCGCCGCGACGTACAGAGCGTTATGTCAAGAGGGATATGCGTCGCTCACGGTCGAGGACATCGCGCGTGAGGCAGACAAGAGTACGTCACTCATTCACTATCACTACGACACCAAAGCAGATCTGATGATCGCGTTGATCGACAGGCTGTTAGACTCGTTCGCGGAGCGGGTCCAGGCGAGCGAGGATCGCCCGCCGGTTGAGCGACTCGTCGAGTTTATCGGTTGGTTCGTGCTCGAAGCCGGGGGCCAGCGGGAGTCGTTTCACGTAGCACTGCTGGGTGTGCGTTCACAAGGGCCATACGACGACCGGATACGCGCGGAACTCGTCCGAAGTGATCAGCTCCTCAGAGAGACGGTCGTGGAGATTCTCCACGAGGGCTTTGCGGAGGGTGTGTTCGAACGAACAGACCCAGAGACGACGGCACTTCTGTTGATTGCGACTCTGGACGGCGGTCGAACCCGTCAGGTGTCGGTCGGCGATGAGGGGTACACTAGAGAGGTGGCGGAAGCAGCCTTACGCCAGATTGTCGATCCACTCTTGTCAGAGGGGGTCGAGCGGCCCTCGTTGGCCGACGTTGGGACGGGACTTGAGAGCACACTCGCAGAAACGACCGGACAGTGAAAGATGCGGGAGTTTCTCTCTGAGTCCGTCCTGGTAGCAGTCATCGCAAGTACGTTCTTCGTAGGCTTCGGTGGCGGTGTAGTGTTTCCAATCCTGCCAAACCTGGGACAGGTGCTGGGTATCTCGGCGTTCGTAGTCGGGCTGATTCTCTCGGCAAATCGGTTCGTCCGGCTGTTCGCGAACGCCCCGGCAGGCGCACTAGTCGACCGATACGGGACCCGTGAGCCGTTCGTGATCGGGCTGACAATCGAAGGAATCGCCACGCTAGGGTATGTGGTGGCTCTCGAAGTTGGACCCCCCGAGCCGTGGTTTCTGCTGGCACGGGTTCTCTGGGGGGCTGGGAGTGCACTCACCTTCGCGACCGCGTACACAATCGCCGCGGATATCAGCGACGGTGGCTCGCGGGGGAGCAAGATGGGGGTAGTTCGTGGTGGGATCACCCTCGGATTTCCCGCAGGGCTAGTTCTGGGTGGCGTCGTGAGCTCGACATTCGGCAACGTGGCTGCCTTCACCGTCGCGGCCGCGTTCGCGCTATTAGCTGCCGGAATCGCGTATCTGACCGTTCCGGAAACGCACGTGACATCTGGCGGTCGCGATTCTGTGAAACCCTGGGACATCGATACGTCTATTCCGGCAGTGACGGTCGGCCTGGTCAATTTTGGACTCATGTTTTCCTACGTGGGAGCGCTCTTTGCCACGCTCGTGTTGTTCCTGCGCGATAACGACCTGCTGTTGTTGGACTGGGCTCACAGGGCACGTCTGGACTGTTCATGGCCGGGACAGTGCTGTTCGCATCAGTGTTCATGCTGTTCGGCGGGCGACTGAGTGACTCACGCGACTCGCGAGTGCCGACGCTGATCGGATTTTGACGCTGGCGTTCGTCGGATTTCTGCTCCTCGCGCGGGCGGACGGGGTGGTTAATCTGGGGCTGGCGTGTGTGCTGATCGGAGCCGGCCAGGGTGGCACTAGCGGCCCGATGATGGCCTTGCTAGCAGATTTGACTCCCGACGAACGCATGGGCCGGGCTACCGGCACGAACAACGTTCTCGGCGACGTGGGCGGCGGTCTCGGGCCGCTCGTCTCCTTGCCGCTCGTCGAGTCTGTCGGATTCACCACACTGTATGCTGCCTGCGCAATGCTCCCGCTTCTCGCCGGAGGAGCGTTACTCGTCGGAGTACACCGAGAAACCGGAATGTACCTGCCGGGCACTACGAGTATCGACGTTCGAGCCCACGATCAAGAAACGTCTGCGTCCAGTGACTGACAGCGGTGGGCAGTCACCCACTTGTGGACTGTTCAACCCAGCAGAGTCGACCAGTGACTCGATCGCCTCTTATCCGATAAATAGTGAGTACAAGATAAACGCGAATCCAGCCGCAGTGAGCACGCTATTGACGGCCACGCCAACCCCGAGTGACACACCCAGCGTCTGGTCGAGGATCCCCCCGAGTAAGGCGCCAAAGGTGACGACCCCGAATCCGACTGCCAGTGCTCGCAGCGATTCATCTCCAGTTCGTCGGTACGCACTGGCAGCGTAGTAGGTGATGCTCCCGCCCAACAGGAGGATCCCCGTTTTTGCCCCGATTATAAGTAAATTTGTGTACATGTCACGTTTCGTTTTGCACCGTCGACCAGATGTCTGCGAGCCGTTCGTCTGTGGACCGAGTAGCCTGTGTCACCGAGATAGCCAGCGACTCTTCGGGATCGTGTGAGACGGTCACCGAATCGAACCCGACGACGTACCGGGTGGTGTGGGAGCCATCGCGTCGAATCTCTGTTAATTCGTCTAGTAACTCGGCGTCAGTCAGTAGTTCCAATTTGCGGTAGGTCGTGGACAACGGGATGTCGCACTCCTCAGATAGTTCATTCGCCGTTTTCGGCGATGAAAGCGTCTCCAGAATCTCTCGAGCGTCGGTGTCTCCGAGTGCCGTCAATACCGCCGCCGGCGGGGGAGCCTGCTCGTGCTGTGCTGGATCCCCTACCATACTCGCGTCTGTGATTCGGCTGCGTATAAAGACTCCCGAACTACGGCGACGGCACTAGAGTGTCGATTCTGGTGTTGTGACCCGGTACTCATATGCCGAAACCCGGTTGAAGAACAATTATCACCTATATACTTAACCCGGGTTCTCGCGGACCTGGAAGTATCCATACGGGCTATGTATGTCTGGAGTCCACATGCACTCGTGACAGCATACGATAGACGCACGTTTGTCAAGACAGCCGGCGCGGGGATACTGAGTGTGGGGGTCGCAGGGTGTTCGGGCAGCAGCGATTCGGGCAGTGACAGCGAAGGGATGAGTGAGGACGTGGAGACACTCGACGAGGAACCCGACTACGGCGACTGGTTCAGCGACGTGCCAAATTATGAGGGAGCGACGGTCGACAAGACCGGGGCAGACGAAGTGACAGTCCAAGTCGGGGCTGACGATGGGCTTGTATTCAGCCCGGCGGCGGTTGCTGTCTCAAGTGGGACCGACGTGGTATTTGAGTGGACAGGTCAAGGCGGATCACACAATGTCAAGGCTGATGACGAGAGCTTCGACTCCGGTCTTGAATCTGAGCAGGGATTCACGTTTACCGAGACGTTTGATGAGAAAGGTATCTACAAGTACATCTGTAGTCCACACATATCGCTCGGCATGAAAGGCGCCGTCACCGTGGTCTCATCAGAGTAGCAGTTCGTCCACGTCGACAGGCGTTTCCGGCGGCTGATAGAGTCCATCAGTACGGTCGATCACGCCAGCGCGCCACAGATGGTCCAAGTGCGCAAATGCTTCGCCCGGACCGTGCATGATGTGGATGCCGCTAAGATCGCCGAATAGTTCTGCACTCACAGTCCACGGAGTTGCAGGACCAGTCGCATCCAGTACCTCCAACACACGGCGGGCACGGTCGTGATGGTGAGAGATGATCTCCTGAATTCTGTCGGCAGGTTCTGCGATCGATTCGCGGTGCCCCGGGTGGAGTCGGTCGAAATCTTTGTCTAAGAGCGTCTGTAGCGATTCGAGATACGTCTGTAACGGTGCCTCAACGCGAGGGTCAGCCCCGCCGATGTTTGGGGTGTACTGTGGGAGCACGGCGTCGCTGCTGAGCAGGGTGCCGTCTAACAGGTCAAGACAGCAGAGACCGTCCGTGTGGCCCGGGGTATGGATCACTCGCATCGACTGCCCACCGACTGTCAGCCGGTCACCACTCTCGAAGGGGGTGACCGCAACCGATGAGCCTCGGATTTCGTCTGTAGTATCGAAAAACGTGATTAGTTCGGTCAGATCCGGCTCTGGGATCCCCCACGCGTCGAAGCAAGACCGGCGAAGCTGTGTGAAACTCTCTTGGGTGTTTTCGTCGTGGCTAACGAGGTCGGCGTCCGCTCGGTGTGTATGGACACGGGCACCACCGGCGTCTTGGATCGCTCCGGCGAGGCCGGCGTGGTCGGAGTGCCAGTGTGTCACCACGAGGTCGTCGATATCGTTGAACGCGTACCCGTGTGTCTCGAGACCCTGCTCCAGTTGGTCGCGAGCTGCGGTCGTTGCCACCCCGCTGTCCACGAGACCTACTGTCTCCTCGTCGGTGAACAGGTAGGCGTTGTTCCGCCCCTCGAACTCCTCGTTTCCCAGCGAGATACGGTTCATGATTTTGTACTATACGCCGCGGACAAAAACGCCGCGGTCAAATCTCGACTGTTTCGTTCCGCAGCGTGCACAAGAGTCCAGCTGTCGCCATGGACAACTTGCCAGGATGTCAAACCAAGCGTATGTGAGTCGGCTCTACAGGCTACTCAGGGCGAGTGCATCGAATTTCAACTTCGAAAATAAGCGTTCGTAGGACGACAACGCCCCCAGAAACGCCAGCATGTCGTCGCAGTTGCCCCCGCTGAGAATGCCTGACATCGCCCTGGGAAACCTCGTGCAGCAAGCATACAGATAGGCCTCGCCGTCAGTGGACAATAGCAGGCTGAACGTACGGGTCTGATTCTCACGTTAATTTTACTATCCTATCTTTGCAATGAACACTGTGGTATGACCGTCGATACTCCACTCACCTGCTACATCTGTGGCAAGACAGACGACTGGAAAACTGTCGACTTGATCGGCTGTTTCGAAGATCGACAGGCCGCAGGGAAACGATTCGAAGAAAAACACGGAACACCGCCAGATAGCTATCTGTTCGTTTGTCCTCAGTGTCAGGACAAAAAACCAAATCACGCTGCAAACTGTTACGAGAAGTACGGAATGGTCGAGTGAGATCACCGAGTGACCGTTCCTGGTAATTGTGAGAAGCACAGTTTGGAATACAAATCACGAGTGGGTTTGTGTTCACACAGAGAGGTTGTCCAGGCAGCGATAGCCAGACTCGCCATTTCAGCGTGAGCGACGGGCGCTGGCTGACACGAAACGTTGAAACGCCAGCTGGTCGAATTTCGCGTATGGAACTGGTAGTCATCAATAAAACCGACACAGAACTTCGCATCGAGATTGCTGGAGAAGATCACACGTTTATGAACGTCCTCAAGGGCGCCCTCCTGGAGGCTGACGATGTAGCCGCGGCAACGTACGACATGAACCCCGAGCAG
>KI543233.1:75797-82653 GCA_000496235.1 uncultured archaeon A07HR60 | reverse complement strand
CTCGAGGCTGGACACAGCATGCGCCTACAGGAGTATCATCTTCGAGGAGAACTGTCGATGCAGGATTCCCGTCGGCCCGGTCCCAGCAGTCGACTGCAACCGAGGGAAGCGAGACATCGACCGCAAAATCGACGGCGACCTGGTCAACCTGCTCGGCCGCAGTCAGTCGCCATGGCTCTGATTCGGCATCCGGGTCTCCGGTTACCGTGGCGTCGACGAGATCGCCTGTCTGCAGCTGTGCGACCGTCTCCTGAAGTTCGTCGTAGCCGGACTGGAAAACAGTGTACAACTGTGGTGTCTCAACTGCTTGGAGATTGATGTGTGGAACCGCTTCCACGACTCGATAGACACGGAACCGGCCAGATTCACTCGACATAATCCCAGTAGCGGCCCCACTGGCCTGTAGCCGTCGGTTCGCTTGGGCTACCTGTCGACGGGGTCGCGTGCACATGAGCGCTACTGTGGTCACAGACAGCCATGTTAAGTCCGACTCGGCGGCTCTCGAGTCCCCAATCGCCAGTCACATACAGCGTAGAGCATGGTATGACAATATATCATGAGCGATAAATCCGACTTCGCGACGCGTCGTGGTGTGCTGAGGGGGCTCGGAGCTACAGCGTCGGCTGTCGCGGTCAGTGGTGTCTCAAGTCCAGTGATGGCGTCCATGCACAGCGATGTTACCGTCACGATCGACAACGTCGGAGCCAGCGCCTGGGAACTGACAGCAGTGGATGGGTCCGACGGCGTCGCGGATATTGACACCAGGAACCCGACACTGGAACTCACCACCGGAACTCGGTACAGATTCGAGAATGAGGGCTATTCTGGCCATCCGCTAGCATTCAGAGATGCCCGGAACCAGGCTCTCCTGTCGCAAGAGGAAACCGGACGGTTCGAAGACAACGACACCGTGGGGTGGATGGATGACGGGACTGCGGTGGCGTTCACAGTGACAGAGGAGTTAGCCGCCGAGCTCAACCAGTACATTTGCACGGTACACTTGTCGATGATCGGCGGGATCGAAACTGTCGACCCTACGCCAGACGAGCCACCCGCCGCTGTCTCGCTTTCCACACAGGATACAGTCGGTGACAAGGTCCTCGTCGAGCAGGTTCGGCTCGACGACGGTGGGTTCGTGGCGATACACGATTCCTCAGTTATCGATGAGGATCCAGTCGAGAGTGTGATCGGTGTCTCAGAGTATCTTCAATCGGGGAGTCGCGAGGAACTCGTGGTGGATCTAGACACTCCACTCGAGAGCGCGACGAGTCCAATCGCGATACCCCATCGTGATAGCAATGGCTCTCAGGAATTCGATTTCGTCGATTCCGGTGGCGACCAAGATGGTCTGTATCGAGATCAAGCCGGGGATGTGATTACCGCGTCAGCGGAGGTAACACCCGTCGATTACCAGCCAGAAGAGAGTGAGGTACGATTCGAGGCGCCATCTGACGGCGCTACGACTCAGTCACCGGTGAGTGTCGCGTTCGAGACGGACAACTTCATCGTAGAACCAACCTCAGCAGGGGTGACCGATGGAGCCGGGGTGTTACACTTGTTAATCGATCGGGAGCTGTACGCACCTGGTGAGACAATCCCAGAGACAGAAACGTCAATCCGCTACGCAGACGGCCAACAGCAGGCACAAATCGAACTTGACCCGGGTACGTACACACTGCGTGTCCAAGCAGGTGACGCGCGCCACAACGCGTACGATGTCGGTGATACGGTCGAGGTGACTGTGGCGGCCGCGACGGAAACAGAGACCGGCTCTGATGAATCCACTAGCAGTGGCACCGCTACCGAGGAGACTGCAGGAAGCGAGATGGATGCTTCAACCCCAACACCGACAGAAGACTCAGCCCCAGGATTCGGGATAATCGGCAGTCTGGGAGGCATCAGCGGGGCTGTCCTGTATGCCTACCGACGGATCACGAGACGAGCCCGACTGTGAGACATAATCTACGGCGACAGACTGACGATGTCCCCGCTATCCCGGTGAACTTCGGGAGCAGGCCGGCGAATATCGAATTGGATTGTGGGACAAGTATCCGCACCACAATGTTGAGTAACCTCTCATAACCCGAGGTCGCAGCGAGTAATTAATCGGGGCGCTCGTGACAGGGTCGCAGGTGACTGTCTATCAAGATGTGATCTAAATCGCCGAGCATCACGATGGCAAGCGCTCGCGTTACGAGGACACCAGAGCCGCAGTTCCGTTGACTCTTTGTCCAGTCGGGCCATACTCCCTGAAATGAGTTCAATCGAGATTCGGAGGCCGAAGCCGGCCGATCGCGGCGAGTTGGAGACGCTGATCACGGAACACTTCACCGAAGGGAGTTCGTATGAGGTGACATTAGGCTTAGATGATCCGACGTTCGAGCTCCGGGTTGCAACGACAGACGAGCAGATCCTTGGCGTGATGGCGGTGAACGCACTGACCGATATCCGAGCGGTTGGTGAGGAAATGTACTTTTTCGACTCGACTGAGCACCTCCCTACAGCAGACCGATATGGGTTACTGGAGACCAGCTACGTTCGAGATGGATTCACTGGCCAGGGGATCGGGAGTCAGTTGCTCGAGCGGATTCACGAACTGGCTCGTGGGCTCGAGACGGACGTATTGCTGGCAGACTGTTGGTATCATGGCGGCCCCGACTCACCGGAGAAGCTCATGGACCGCCACGGATACGACACAGTCCATCGAGAGCCGCTGGAAGAGCCGTTTGCTGACTGTCCAAAGTGTGCGGCCGAGTGCACCTGTGAGCAGGCACTGGCCGTCTGTCGGAACCCGTGAGAGAATGTGGGTCCGTTGTAACCGACCCCACCCTACTTCACTGGGTCTGACGACCTCGCTCGTTGAGGGAGGGGCTTTGATGTGGGACTCGCCTTCTGTTGTCGCCGGGGAGGAAGGTCATTCCTCGCCCGTCCCAAACGACCTTCGGGGTCGGCATCCCCACCATTCGGGGCCGGGCTACTGCGGCCCGTGATACCGGCGACTTGTGCGACGGTATCACTGGATGTTAGTACGGTGGCCGCCGGAAAAACTGTATCGGATAGCGAGTCAGCCAGCATCAAAGACGTTGCCTGCTCCCCACTGTGTCGGCTTCCTCTCCGGCCTACTCGTTCGCTTCGCTCACTCCTCGAGGCCGGAGGCTCCGCCTCGAAACTGCTGAACGGCCACGAACCGGCAGGCTCGTTCCGGGGTGGCCACTCAATTTAGGTCACCAGCTGGCTGATTAGCACACATGGCCGACACTAGTGGGAGACAACTCGGGCGCGAGACAGGGCACAGATTCACCGGAAGTAACGGTGATCACCGGCGGCAGTTCTGGGATCGGCGCGGCAACCGCTCAACGATTCGCCGCTGCCGGGTCACACGTCGTGCTAGCGGCGCGACGCCAACAGCCACTGTCGGAACTGGCGACGGAATTAGAGACCGATGAGGTGGAGACGCTGGCCGTGCCGACTGACGTGACTGACCCTGACGATGTCGCCGCGTTATTCGAGGCGACGTTGGACCACTTCGGACGACTCGACACCGTCGTTGTGAATGCCGGCACAGGAGAGGGCCGACAGATTCCGCTTGGAGGAGTTCCCCATTGAGGAGTTCCGCACTGTCACCCGGACGAATGTGGACGGGGCGTTTTTCACGACTCGTGAGGCTGTGGCGGCGTTGAAACGAACTCAAGGGACACTCGTCTACGTCGGTAGTTACAAAGGCAAGTATCCGAGTACGTCCACGCCAGTGTATGCCGCTTCGAAGTGGTGGCTCCGGGGGTTTGCCGCCAGTGTTGCTGGGCGGGTCGGACCGGACGGGGTGGCGGTCACGCTTATCAATCCAAGTGGGGTCCCCACCAAATTCGGGTCGCAGTTTCGTGACGAGACGAACGAAGAGTCACTCGACCCAGACCAGACGATCACCGCTGACGATGTCGCTAACGCGATCAGGTACGCTGCCGATCAGGAATCGCCGGCCGCGGCCGCAGAAATTGATTTATACAGACAGGATATTTACGAGCGTTTCTGAACTGAAGGGTTCCTTCTCGGATCGAGACACTCGCGCGCGAAGCCGGATTACCCGGCGAGTCTAGTCTGGCCTGCTGATCCATAGGTTGGACGAGTCGACAGCCGGAAAATGAGTTCATAGAGATAACTATCGCCCCACGTCAACGGCGCCGTACTAGTGAGAGCTCTGTTGGGGATAGCGCGAGTCAGTCGCCGTGGACCGGCTCGCGCTCCAATGCACCGAGTTCGTTGACTGTCGGAATCTCTTTGCCTGCGACGTACCCGTTCAATTTAGCGGCTATCGGCGATTCTCGGAGGTCCGCGTCGTCGTAGCCGGCCTCTTCGAAGCTACTCATGAACGACTGCTGTGATCGGAGGCTGTACTTTTGATGATAATCCTCCGCGTTGTAAAATCGAGACAGCTGTTCGACTCGAGTCTCGATTGCGTCGGCATCCAGTCCGTGTGCCTGCAGATACTCGTCGAGTGTCTCCTGTTGAGCGGGCGTAGCCGCGAACACCACATTCTGGTACTGTGTCTTCCGGGTTTGTGAGCGTGGACTGTGGCCCTGGAAGGCCTGTCCGAGAAGGTCGGCATACGTCATCACGTCAGGGTCGAACTCGACCTGGAACACCTCTGTGTGGTTTCCGAGTGAGTGGTATCCCGGGTCAGTCTTGCTTCCACCGGCGTAACCCACCCGGGTGCGGACGACCCCCTCAGTGGCTCCGTATGTCGCATCTGGCCCCCAAAAGCAACCGAGCCCAAACGTCGCGGTCTCTGTTGTATCACTGTCTGGCGCTCGGTTATCGTATTCTTGTATTGCAGTCGGTGTGAGTGTCATAGGATTGAACGAGCGGTATATCCGGCGGATTAATCGCCGTGAATTCCCCCACATTCATGTTTAATAGGGGCTCGACATGGAAGTCATACAGGATTTGACCCGTCGGGTATCACGCCCGTGTGGCCAGCATCTGGGTCTGCGAGGTTCCCAACAAACGCTGGGAAAGCGGTCAATTTGGAGATTCACCGAGGGGTCATCGTCAAGAGCAGTCCCCGTATCTGGCCACCTCGTTACCACAAACGCGTGATATCGAGGGTTCTCAACTGCTGAGTAATTTAGTGTGATTCGATAGTTTCTGGTCTGATTCAGTATCACACCGCCACCACAACGGATAAGTATATGTAATACTCATACATGTATGAGTATGGTAAATATTACAATTGAGACTGATGACGACGGTGATCTGTACCTCATCAGAGGCGAAGAGACGGTCGAAAAAGAGGTCAAACCGCAGGGCAACGGTGCCCACGTTATTGTCCCCAAAGCATGGACTGGCTCACAAGTCAAAATCACCCGTGTCACCGATCCAGACTCAGCCGATTCAGGGTAATGCAACTGACTGAACAGTTCCACATTCCCGACGAACATACCGACGCTTGCGACCGGCTCACCACACTGGTTGAACGCCACGCAGGCCGGGTACTCGCCACGAAGTATTGATCTGAAACCCATCTCGAAGGCGTGGCTCGCCACACCGGCCAGTCCTACACCTCCATCCGCGACGACGAATATGATGCCTTTGAGGGCGGTGACGAATACCTGTATAGTCGGTTCACACGCTGTGTGTTCCACAGAGTGACCAGCGTGTGAGAGGCTCACGCCGCCGAATATCAGGCGTTTCAGTTCGTCACTGAGACACTCACAGAACGGAAAATCACGGCAATTGGCTGGGACAAGCTCCGGAATCGGTTGTTCACCGAGGAGAGTCCATATATCCAGTGGGGAATTCTTGAATCGGTGGTCGAACAATTACACAATCACTACGACACCCACGGTAACTTCCCCGACTCTTACACTGATCTGGTCGCCACGCCGGAGCCGAACGGAACACTCCCGTATGCCCCTGACACAGGAGATTACCATATTCACGAGGTGACAATCAACGGTGGACGCTTAGAGGTCACGCTGAATGCCCCCGGCACACTGAACACAGATTCAACCTCTGACTGGAGTGACCACGAGATTCGGTTCCCGGTTCACTCCCGCTTTGCAGAGATGCTCACACATAGATCAATGGGTGCGCCGACACTCCACCAGTCTGCACATGGCTATACGCTGGATGTCCCGGTAGAGATACCTGAACACGAATATAAACGCAGTGACAACCGTGTTCTCTCGGTCGATCTTGGCGTGAAAAACCAAGCCACGGCCGTCGTTGTTGACCGTGACGACGGGCAGATCGCCCCACCGGGAATACTTGACCACCAGAGCACGCAGAAACTGTTCAGACTCACCACAGAAGCCGAGAACATCAACGACCGACTGGCTGCCTTACGCCGTGATGGAAAAGCTCACACCGAGCGATTCAGCCACCTCCACAGCGAATATCAGAAACTTCGACAGAAGGAAACCCGTCTACGGAAACAAATCCAACACGACGTGGCGAATCAGCTTGTGTGGCTTGCCTTGCAATATGAGTGTGAAACTATCGCGTTTGAATCCCTCGGGCAGATAGAATCGCCGGATATGGACGGAACGCTGGCACACTCAATCTCAACATGGGCGCGGGGCAACCTGTTGGATCTAGTTGCGTACAAGACCGAATTGGTCGGAGTTGAGACAACCACTGTCAACCCATGGGGGACAAGCCGGTACTGCCCTCGGTGTGGGGAATGTGGTGAGATAATCAAGGCACCGGATGACCACACGGAGTGTCACCACGGTGGTCATTTCCACTGCGAAAGTTGTGGCTACGAGTGTGATCGCGACGTGGTTGGTGCGATTAATGTCGGGCGGAAATATCTCTCAGACAGCATGATGGAAGAGGCGAACCCTGTCGCCTACATGGA
>KI543233.1:69912-74553 GCA_000496235.1 uncultured archaeon A07HR60 | reverse complement strand
ACCGAAGATCTGACGCGACCGGTTGTTGCAGGGCCAGGAGATCCACGCAGTCAGACTCCAACTCGAGATACGTCTGGTTGATCTCGTCGTCTCTCTCGATGACCGCCTCGGCGGCAGCTACGTCGCCGTCAGTAATCCCTCTGAGTGCGGCTTCGAGCCGCTTGGCTACGGTCTCTCCCATCACGAGCACGTCCCGCTGGAGTGCGTCAAGTTGCGACTGAAAACTCTCGCGCACAAGAGTCACCCGAATTTGCCGGTGATGTAGTCTTCGACCCGTTGGTTGGAGGGGTTCTCGAAGATTTTGTTTGTGTCGTCGTACTCAGCAAGGTGACCCCCGGTCAGGAACACGGCAGTCTGGTCAGAGATCCGAGCCGCTTGCTGCATATTGTGGGTGACGATCACAACCGTGTAATCTTCGGCCAGTTCCTCGATGAGATCCTCGATTTTCGAGGTTGCGATAGGGTCCAGTGCCGACGCCGGCTCGTCCATGAGGACGATATCGGGGTCGACGGCGATAGCACGGGCGATACAGAGCCGCTGTTGTTGCCCGCCCGAAAGATCCAACCCGGACTTGTCGAGTTGATCTTTGACTTCGTCCCACAGAGCAGCCCGGCGGAGCGCTTGCTCGACGGCTTCGTCCATATCGCCGGTCATCCCTTGGACACGGCGGCCGTAAGCGATGTTATCGTAGATGCTCTTGGGGAACGGATTCGGTTCCTGAAACACCATTCCGACCCGTCGGCGCAGGGCAACCGGGTCGACGTCGGCGTCGTAGATATCTTTCCCCCGGAGCTGGAGTGTGCCCTCGACGCGAGCCACGTCGATTAGGTCGTTCATCCGGTTGATACACCGGAGAAAGGTGGACTTGCCGCAGCCAGACGGCCCGATCATCGCCGTCACCTGCTTTTCGGGAATCTCGAGAGAGACGTCATCGAGCGCCTGCGTATCGCCGTAGTAAACGTCGATACCGTCTGCGTCGATCATCGTCTCAGATTCCGGTTCCTCAGAGGTATCCTCCCCTTCCAGGCCGGCAGTCACGTCTGTCGTAATAACGCGATCGTCATCCTGCTCTCGGCTGTCGTCGGTTGTGGGTTCGTTGTTCTGGGACATTAGAATTCACCTTGTTCGAATTGATTCCGCACGAGAATGGCGACGGAGTTCATCGTCAACAGGACGATAAGCAGCGTCACCACCCCAGCAGCGACGACACCGTGTTGGAACGCCGTACTGGGGTAGCTGGACCACGTGAACACCTGCATCGGCATTGCAGTCATCTTCCCGAACAGTCCACTCGGCGCGCTGAACGTGGTCGTGGCGACACCGATCATGATGAGAGGGGCGGTTTCGCCAATCGCCCGGCCCAACGCGAGGATAGTCCCGGTGAGGATACCGGGGATAGCTTGCGGCATGATGACGTTCTTGATAGTCTGCCAGCGAGTCGCGCCCATCCCGTAGGAGGCATCACGCAGTGAGTCCGGGACGGCCCGAATCGCTTCTCGAGCCGAGATGATGACAATGGGAAGGATCAGCAACGAAAGTGTGAACGACGCTGTCACGACGGTCCCGAACCCGAGATTCAGCGTGTTCGCGAACACGGCAAGTCCCAAGATCCCGTAGACAACGGACGGCACACCCGCGAGATTCGAGATATTGATCCGGATGAGCCGGGTGATACTGCCTCCCACCCCGCTCGAGGGAGCGTACTCTTCAAGATACAACGCCGCCCCAACCCCGACAACGAGAGTCAACAGAGCGACTAACACGATCATGAACACCGACCCGATGATAGCAGGGAACAGCCCAGCGTTTTCGGCCGTCTGCGACGGCACCGAGGTAACGTACTGCCAGTCGAACCACGGCGACGGACCGGCGATCCCGGTCAGTTCCGGGACGGTCACGAGCAGTCCAATGCCACCGATGACGGCAAGTGGTCCGATAAACCCGATTTGTCGACCGGCAGCGAGGTTTTTCCAGGCTACAATCGTCACCGGCACGACCAATCCCGTGAAAAACAGCAACCAAGCCGGACGCGAGACGGCTGCCACCGTGTCGACGGCTGGGACAGCAAGAATCGGGGTGATCAGAGTCACCAGTGCGGCGTAGTCGCCATTCCCTAATTCGAGATACTCGCCGACAAGATACCGAACGACCAGTGCCGTCGGGACGGTCATCGACAGATAATAGATGCCTGGCGGGCCGAGCAGCCCAGCGAGGTTCGATAGTGGGCCGGTTAGAACTGTCCCTACAATCGGCCCGCCGACCAGACTACCTAGCATCGCGAGCCCGATCCACTGAGATTCGACCCGGCGGCCGCACAGGTACAATCCTACCAGTGGGACCACCGTCGTCACGAAGTATGTGAACCACAGTTGAGCGCCGGCGATAATATCCACCACGACAACCAGCGAGAAGCCACCGAGCACACCGCCGATTGTCGTCGAAACGAGTTCCAGCGCCGTCTGACCAGCGGTCGGATTCCGGCGAGCATACAACAAGAACCCGACGACCGGGACAACGAGCGTCACCAGCAGAATCCCGTACCACGCTGGGGCGGCCGTTTGCAGGCCGAACGCATCCCAGAACACGTATCCCAACAGCACGGCCAACGAGACAATCCCGAACACCGATGCTCCGAAGGTGACGTACTCGAACACCACCCCCCGTATCCGGCTCACCTTCTCGAACACCGATCCTCCGGTCGGTCGTTGCCCTTGCGTATCAGTCGCCATCAGTCGTAATCCTCCTGGTAGCGCTGCACGACCAGGTCACTCACGAGATTGAGCAGGAACGTCATCCCGAACAGAGTGAGTCCGATCGCGAACAGCGCTCTGTAAGCCGTGGTTCCACCCGACAGATCACTCAACCCGAGCTGAATAATCGCGCTCGTCATAGTTTGTGTGGACTCGAAAAACGAGGTGAGGAGATCTGGAACACTGCTGGGGAATCGGGCCGTCTGGCCGGCCGCAACGACAACGATCATCGTTTCACCGATTGCTCGCGAGAGCGCCAGAATGAACGACGACGCAATGCCAGAGGCCGCAGAGGGAACGACGACGCCTGTCGAGACGTCGAATTTCGTCCCGCCAAGCCCGTACGACGCCTCACGGAGCGAGTCCGGCACTGCACTCATCGAATCTTCGCTGATCGACGAGACCATCGGAATGATCATGATCCCCATGATGAGCGAGGCAGACAGTGCGTTGAACGTCCCGAGTTCGATCCCAGGAATCCTGTTGAGTATCGGCGTGACGTACACAAGCGCAAAGTAGCCGTACACCACTGTCGGGACTCCCGCGAGCACCTCGAGCATTGGCTTGAGCACCGCCCGCCTGCGCGATGGGGCATACTCACTCAGATAGATTGCCGTCAACAGGCCAAACGGCAGCGCGACAGCCGCGGCCCCCGCCGTGATGAGCAGCGTCCCGAACACCAGCGGTAAGACGCCAAACACCGTCGGTTTGATTGCCGGGGAGAACTGAGTGCCAAGTAGAAACTCCGCGAACGAGACGTCGTTGAAGAACCCGACTGCGGGTACTGCAAGCGAGAGGATAATCCCGATCGTCGTTGCCACCGAGATAACCGCGCAGGTCAGAAAGACCAGCTGATACACTCGCTCGCGGAGGTCCTGTGACCCACGGTCTCCCTGGAGATCAATCGACGGTGATTCGTTGCTCATCTAGTATCGGATTGTAACGTGGTCAAGTAATAAAACAGGGCGAATGACGCCCGGTTATTCAGCCGTCGATGGCCGCGTTGAGTTCCTCGAGTTCTTGGGCTGCCTGGTCCTCGCCACGGGGCACGTACCCGACTTGATTAGCGACGACCTCCTCACTTGTCGACTGATCGATGAAGTAGCGCATGAACTCCGCAATGTGTTCTTCCTCAAGACGGTTCTCGTTGGGGTATGTGTACAGATCCCGGGCCAGTGGTTGGTACTCGCCAGACGACGCAGTCTCAAGCGACGGCTCAACGGGGCCGTTACCATTGTCGACGGAAACAGCGGTCACCTGGTCTGGGTTGTTGAAAAAGTACGAGAAGCCGAAGTAGCCGATAGCGAACTCACTCCCCTGCACACCCTGGACAATGGTTCGGTCGTTTTCTGTCGGCTCGTAATCTTGGGTGTGAGCGCCCTCTTCGCCATTGATGTTTTCGGTGAAGTAATCGAACGTTCCGGACGTTTCTGCGGCGCCGAATCGCTCGATTTCCTCATCAGGCCACATCGAATCGATATCCGCCCAGGTCTGTCCGGCTTCTGCGTCCGGGCCCCAGATCTGCGCGAGCTGGTCAACCGTCATCTCGGTCGCAAAGTCGTTGTCGTTGTTGACCACGACCGTCAGTGCGTCTGTCGCCACCACAACCTCGTGTGGAATGACACCGTTTGATTCGGACGCTTCCCGTTCTGAGTCCTTGATCGGGCGGGATGCGTTGTTAATGTCCGAATCGCCGGTGCTGAAGAAGTTCTCGAACCCACCACCAGATCCTGTCGACTGGATGGAGATATCGACTCCGGGATTATCGGCCTGGAACTGCTCTGCAACGGCCGTCGCTAGTGGGAACACCGTACTGCTCCCGGTAATGCTGATTTCACCCGAGAGTTCCTCTGACCGACCCACTGTCACTGCTTGAGCTGCTGTCGGTGCT
>KI543233.1:54631-69729 GCA_000496235.1 uncultured archaeon A07HR60 | reverse complement strand
ATAAGAGGTTTCATATGAGGACTACATGTGGTATTGTGACCATATTTTCCCTCATTACACTATATACCTCTCAGTGAACTGCCTCGGGGCTTGACCCCGAGGCACTCGACCTGCTCTGTCTGTAGACCGGGTCTGGGTCTGGGGGAGACCGGGTCTGGGTCTAACGTTTACTGCCCGCGTTCTCGGTACCACACTCGTTCGCCGATAGGCGATTCGTCGGGGTGAATGTCGAGACGGCTCACGAAGAGATCTCGAACGGCCATCGTGACGGTGAGTTCGACCGGACCGTCGTCACCATCTCTCGGCGCGACAGTGACCACACTGTGGCCGTGACGCTCGGTCATCGCCTGGATCGTTCCGACACTCCAGCGGTCAACGTGATGAGTGGGCTCGCGAGAGTGGATTCGGTCGTGATTCATTCGGTGATAACGGCGGTGAGGCGTCCGGGTCGCGGGTCTCGGACGGGGACAGGCACAACTGTTCGGCTCTGTTGCCGTCGGCCTATCACTCGACCATCACTTTGTCTGTGAGCCAGTAGCCTTCGAACTGGCCACTCGACTGTTTGGAGACTCCGAACACGTAGGTGACGGTCCGCCCATCGGGCCCAGTGAGTGTCAGGCGCTGTTCTGCCTGGTCGCCGTCACGTTCGAGCGGGCCCGACACGGCTTCCTCGTGGTCGATCATCGGGGCGTATCGCGGTCCTTGGACCATCTTCGTGAACCGCCCGAGCGGCCCTGTGGCCCGACGGTTTGCCGGGGACGCAAAGTTGTAGGCGGTTTTAATCCCGGCGTTCTCGATGGGGTCGTCGTTGTCGGCGAATGCTTCGACCTGCGTCGCGATTACTTCTGCTGGTCCGTAGTCGGGATCGGGTGTAGGAAGACCGTCGACTGGATAGTCTTGTGATTCCATCATAGTAGGTTTGACTGACTAGAATAAGGTGTCCGACGGGTTTCAATCTGTTCGCGGTCGCGGGGTACCCACCTGCATCAGCGACCCCGGTATACGCCAGTTACTCTCAGAGACACGGCCTCCTGAGAGTGAATCACTGGGAGGTTACGCTCGGTCAAGTCATGTTGACGGGCGTCCAAACGACACGTATGAGTCACGACGAACTCGAACACGTGTTTGTGGCGGGTGCCAGTGGGGGCACCGGAATGGAAGTGCTCCGGCTGTTGGGTCCACGGAGTCCCAGAGTAACTGCGCTGACGTCCTCACCGGCGAATCGTGAGCAACTTTTGACAGCCGGCGCCGATACCGTGGTCGTCACCGATTTGCTCAGTCCAGAGGGTCTCGAAGCTGATCTTCGAAATGTCGATGCGGTGATCAGTGCTGTTGGATCCGGATTCACCGACGTGTGGACGGCCGACGAGTTGGTCGACGGAACTGGCGTTCAGACGCTTCTGAGCGCCGCCGAGTCGGCTGGTGTCGATGCGTTCGTGATGGAGTCGGCTGTCGGGGTGGGTGATGACCCGGCCAGCGGTCTGGCTACACTGTTCAACCTCGCGATTGCCCCCGTTCAGCGGGCGAAAGCCACCACCGAGCGTTTGCTCCGTGAGTCTTCACTTAGCCACACAATCTTTCGCCCCGGCGTGCTGACGAATGGGCCCCGGACCGATAGCGTCACTGTCGCCGATCCGGGCTCGAAACTGTATGGTACGGTCTCGCGCGCCGATATCGCTCGGTTACTCATTACCGCGCCAATCACCCCCGAAGCTGCCAACGCCACGTTCGAGGTAGTTTCGACGCCATCGTTTCCGGAGCGAGGGCTCACGATCGACTGGCAACTGCCGGGATCTACCCCGTCTGTGGCCTCAGAGAACTAAGAAGAGATCAACTATCTGCCTGGTCCGCTCGCGAGTGTTTGATCACGAGGCCGACCGCAAGCACTACCACCGATGCTTCGACGACGCCCGGGCCGCTCCCCGCGTACGCGAGCCAGTAATCGAGTACAGGGCCATCCGGAGTGGGTCGCTGTGGGAGGAGCGGCCAGGCGTAATTGGTCAGGAACTTGGGATACGCGACGAACAGATCCGCCAGAATGTGTGTGGCGTAGCCCAGAACCGCCGGCGCCAGGATTCGTAACGGGGAGATTATTGTCACCACCGCGGTAATTACCCCGAGCGTCACAACCGAATGGCCGACTGTGTGGCCAATATCGAAGACACCAGCCCAGACCAGCGGCTTATCGATCAGGTCGGGAACCACAGCGCCAGCCAAACAGAGTGCTATCATCCGACGGTCGTATTCGAGTATGGACCCGGCGAGAAAGGCCAGCGAGAGGTGGCCGAGAGGTGTCACAACCAGTATACACGAGTGTGGCTACCTGAGGGTGATGGTTTGGATGGTCGGTCACTGCGGTCAGGCCGAGACGCCACCGGACGGGAAGTCAGCGTCATCACTCCGAGTCAATCGACGCGAGAAACCGGTCGGCAGAGGAGGTCAAATACTGTGAGTCGTCGGTGAACACTTCCACTGTGGCAGACTCGGGGTCAGCGTCGACGAGAGACTCGGCGAGGGCGTCGTACTCCACATCGCCACTTCCCACGGGAATGTGTGTGTCGTTCCGCCTACGAGCTCCGTGAACGTGGAGGTGCTCGACTCGATCACCGTACGACTCCACAAATTCGGCCACTCCATCGACACCGGCCTCCAAATACGCGTATCCCACATCCAGACAGATAGCGGCGTCAGCGCGTGTTGCTAATTCACCCACGCGATCTAATCGTGGGCCACCGGCGTACCCGGTCGTCTCATAGCAGACAGTAACGTCATGTGTCTGGCCGCGGGCCGTCAGTTCAGCCATCCGCCCAGCCAGTGCCGCGGGAGCGTGGCCCGACCCGCGGGCGTCTGGGTGTGCCACTGCTTTGTCGGCGCCGATTGCAGAAGCTGTCGCGAGAACGGTATCGAGGTATTCAGTCGTCGCCTCATCGATCCGGTCTACTGGTGTCGAAAGCGGCTGCCTGTACGGTAAGTGGACGGTAGCACCGAGCCCGGATTCGTCTAGGCTAGTCGTGATCTCATCTGGGTCGAGTTTGGAGATGGGTTGTTCTCCCTCGCCAATCCCAATCTCGGTGAAGTCGAATCGAGACGGCAGCGATGGAATTCTATCGGTATACGGGCCAATCGAGACGCCAATATCCATACTACTATACGAGGTCTGCTTTGTCTAATGCTGCCGGGTCTCGAGAGCAACTGAATCCAACCGTCCTCGATATCACTGTGGGGAAATTCGAGTCAGGTCACTCTCCCACGCTCGCGTGTGTTGGCCACGTCAGGTGAAAGCTACAACTCGGAGAATCAGTCGCGTCGCGTGGGCTTTCGAGCGGTCTCAAGCCAGTCTGATATCTGGCTCAGAGTTCGCCGGCTGCGGCCATCTCGCGGAGGTCCTCGACACGCTCTTTGATGTCAGCCATATCGCCCGACTCCTGTTTGTTGTCGACGTGACTGTACATGAGTCCCATCCGGTGGTTGCTCCGGAGTTGGTCTTCGTTGCGATCCAGGAAGTCCCAGTACAGCGCGTTGAACGGGCAGGCTCTGTTCCCCGTGTCTTTGGTCTTGTAGTACTTGCAGTCCCCGCAGTAATCGCTCATCTTGTCGACGTAATTGGCGGACGAGACATACGGTTTCGTCGCAAACACGCCGTGGCCGTACTGGCCCATCTCGATCACGTTCGGCGTCGTCACCCAGTGATAGGCGTCGACGTAGGTCGCGTGGAACCAGTCGTTGAGTTCGCTCGGCTTGACTCCCCACAGCGTCGCGAAGTTCGCGAGGATCATGAGCCGCTGAATGTGATGAGAGTAGCCGTGACCGTGCACATCATCGACCGTCTGTGAGAGACACTCCATATCCGTCTCGCCGGTCCAGTATGCTTCCGGAAGCTCGTGTTCGGCGCCGAGTTGGTTCGCGCTCGACAGCTCCGGCATCGCGTGGCGGTAGACG
Organism: uncultured archaeon A07HR60; assembly: GCA_000496235.1. Classification (GTDB taxonomy): domain Archaea; phylum Halobacteriota; class Halobacteria; order Halobacteriales; family Haloferacaceae; genus J07HR59. Next base: position 65,790 of record KI543233.1, on the reverse strand, counting down.
TGCCGCATGAACTCTCGCCAGCCGAGGATCTGTCTGATCGACCCTTCCACCGAGTTGAGTGCCAGCCCTCGGTCTCTGTAGGCTTTCTCGATTTCGCTGACTACCTCTACCGGATGTAATAGGCCGATATTAATCGACGAGCCCAACAGCGCGTGCGACATTGCCCAGTCGTCACCGCGCATCGCGTCCTGATACGGGCCAAACTCCGGCAGTCGCTCATCAACGAAGTGACGCAACTGTTCACAGGCCTGGGTTCGCGTGACCGGCCAGGGGAACTCTGAGAAATCGGTGTCTCCCCAGGTGTCGAATCTTTCCTCTACCCAGTCGGCCGTCTCGGCTACGACCGGGTCGTACTCGTGTGTGGGAACATCCGGGCTCTCCCAATCGTCAGGCGGGAACTCCTGATTTTCTCCATCGTAATTCCACTCACCGCCGACTGGATCGCCGTCGTCCATGAGCACATCCGATTCTGCACGCATCCACCGATAGAATGGCTCGTGTTTGAAGCCACTCGATTCTTCGTCCGGGTCTGCGTTGGCCCACTCGTCGAATGCCTGCCGGGTGCTCACGAACAACTCGTTTTCGACGAACTGGACGTCACCGCCTGCTTCATCAACCAGTTCACGGAACCGCTGTTCGGAACCGTAACTCGGCGAGCGCATGGCGACGAGACGGGTATCGGGGTTGTCCGCGAAAAATTCGGCCAGTCCATCACCAAACGAGTCAGCCTTGATGTAGGTCACGTCGTAGCCGTCACGCTCTAATCGGTCACGGAACCGCCGCATTGCACTGAACACGAGCGTGAGTTTGTGATGGTGATACGGTCGCCGCTCGGCGAACGAGTGGCCTTCGATCAACAGCACCTGACTACCCTCGGGGGCGCGCGCGATGGGCCCAGCCTCACGGCTGAGTTGGGTCCCCAGAATCCACGGCACATCGCCGTCCGAGAGGCTATACTCTGGGGGGTCACCGACGAGCGGTTGTTTCATACCAACTATGGGTTCCCCACGGTCAAAACTGCCCCGACTGTTTCGCATCTGACACACTCAAATCGAGAGACAACGTCACATTCGCGACCCATTAACCCAGAATTAGCTCCCCTTCTGTATGAACAACTCACGCGCGAGATTGGTCAGCCTAGCCGTCCGCCCAATTGGTCGTGTTCCCTGACTGTCTCCGCCAATCTGGCGGCTACCCACCGCCGGATATCTGGGTGTTGATGCAGACGTGTTTGGTGTCGGGCGCGGTAGTCTTCGCGCTGATCAGCTGAAATCCCCGACTGACCGAAGTACCAACACGTATTGCTCAAGACACCCTATTGCTGATAGGTATATGGCCGGAGACCCGCTGGGCGAAATCACCGTAAGCAAGACGGCTATGGACAAGCAACGACGGTATTTGACAGCCTCACAGTTGCGGGATGCCCTCCGAAACGCGTACGGGCGAGTTCATCGTCGAACCTCGCCGAATCACGACGGATTGTATCCACAAAACAAATTCGTCTTTCGGGGAACCTTCCATGGGAAAGATATTGATATCGTATTTGTCGTCGAAGATGACCAAACAACAGTCATCACACAAATGTCACAGCACGTCGACTCTCTGCAGGGACGCTACTACGAACAGGTCGGAACGAGCGCATCCGAGGCAATCGCCAACATGCCAGCGGAGTGAAGTGGCGATACCGACCCATAGCAGCCGTCGTGAGGTGAGAGCGGCTGGGTCTAGGTGAGTTACCCTCCACGCCCAGTTGGTCCGTCCTGTCGGCATTGAGTGGGTCACAGAGTCGCGGAAGGAGTGAAGAGACGGGCAGCACCGAACCGAATATAACCATGGCTATCCAGTCATATGACAAGACAGAATCGACCGGTGGCTCGGGCCATTGGTTGAAAATCACGACGAAGCTATGGTACATTATGGGGCTCATCCGAACCGCAACCGCATTGAAGCGGCCGAACGTATCGCAGAATCACATGCTGGGACGGAAAATGTTCATTCGTTTACCAGCGGCGAGAAGCATGTGATCGATGCGAACGGCAACCAGATGATAGTCCACATACTGCGTGGGAAATACGACATCCGGGTGGATGGCGAAATTATGGCAAAGTTCGCGTCCTGGGAGGATGCAAAACGGAAATTCAGGTGGCTTCTCGAACAGGGAGAAGAGTCGGGGACGGCTGCTGACTGATGCAGTCAGCGTGAATGTGCTTTCTTGACGCGTCCGAACATCGATAATCGAATTCCTGCACGAGACGGGAGTGCCATTCATCTCTGACGCTATGGTGACTGTGCCGCACCCCAGTTCCGTGGTTCAGACTTCTCACCACTCCACGCCTGATATATTCAATAGTGATCCGTCACTATGTCACAGGCCTCAAAGATGCGAAAGTGGAACGCAACCAGCAACACAAGTGGCTCAATCCCGTACCGGAAGTTGATGGATAAGAACAGTCAATCGGATGTCGAGAGCATGAAGAATTCGCAGTCACTCGCCAAAACAGGGGCGAAACTTGGAGCTGCTGCGGGCGCTCGATATGGGCCAATCGCGACCGGACTCGCCTCAGGTGTCGGTGGAGCTGTCGGGTATCTCGCCGGGAACGCTGTTGACGGCGTCTCAAAGTCACTGGAAGCCAAGCGCGCGCTGCCCGACGGCGGCCGTTCACACGACACTCACAGAGACGCCGACTCGTCCGTGGTAATACCGGTGACTGAAGACTCCGATCAGTAAGATCATTCAATCGCGGAGTCTACGACTGGGTGCCGGCAAATACCTACTGTTGTGTCACCTGTCTGGTCACCAGTGGACACCGCTTGCCGACTACTAGTGAAGTCTGTCAGAACACTGTCGCTCACACCGCGACACGACAGTCCAATTAATACGGGCCTGCTCCGGTCGCAACAGGAGCAACGGAGTATTTACTGTCGAAGTAATAACCTCTGTATCGATATGTACGAAGTTCAGTTCGAAGATCCCCACATGTTGACTGACGGCGAGGAAACGAGTCTCACTATCGCGGATTACGAAGACGTCGGAAGTATGCTCATCTTAGAGTTAGAAGATGGCATGACTCGATCAGTCGGCAAACAGTTGGTCGAATCCGTCGAAGAATCTGCTCAGTAGGGCTGGCTCTGCACGCGCTGGGACGAGTCACGCAGACCGATTGCTGTGAGGCCTGGATCCTCGGCAGTTCACACGGTGGGTAACACCACATCGGCCGATTGAGATGCTTCTGAGGGTCGTTACATCTACCAGAGTTTCCGTACCGGTTAGCAATCGGTCCGTCGGGTTTGAATCCGGCGGACAAACCGGCGGGCGCTACTCGTGTGAGTCTCGTCGTGGTTTCGAGCGCGCACGGACCCGTTGCACGGCGTTAGAGAAAGCTCAGCTGCTGATTGACAAGCCAGTCTGCAAGTCGCTGCCGGTATATGATCATTTCAGACGCCTTTCTCAGACGGATCACTGGTAGTATTGCGGGAGCGGTCCCGCTGAAGCGCCTCCAGGTGAGGTCGAGCCGCGTCTGCAAGCGGGTACGACCCATCGAGATTCGCAGGGCGTTGGCCGTGTAGCATTTCACCGACCGGGCCGGCGGCGCTCACATACGCTCGTTCAGCCGACGCGACGAGCGGCCACGGAGCGCCGTGACTCCGCAAGAGCTGTACGACGGTTTTACTCCCAGCGTGAACCTGCTCTGTGTCGATATCGACAAGCACGAATGCGAACAGGTGGTCGCCGAACTGCTTTGTGATGAACTTCCGAGCCCCGGGTGCGCGCCACGGGACGAGTATCACCTCGTCAGATTGGCTGTCGATCCATCTGGCGACCCTTCTGAAAATCTTGGTTTTTCCGTCGTACACTAACACCGACTGGGACACGGTCCCTATCTAGATACCCCAGTATTTGAATGTCCGCACAATTTCTGCGTCTGTCTCACAGTGTTGTGTCGCGCGACCAGTGTCACATGACCCACTCGTCGGATTCGTGTATGTGGTTTTCGCTTGACTTGTTCCTGGGCCGAGTCTGCAACAGTCGTGGTACTTCAGGCGTTTTATATTGTGTCGTGTGAATTGTGGGGTATGGTCGAAACTGGAGACACGGCGCCAACGTTTACAGCGACGCTCGGGACGAGTGACGCGGATTCGTTTGATCTTGACGACCACGTGGGCGACGGTCCGATTCTACTCGCCTTTTTCCCCGGCGCCTTCACGCCACCATGCACCAACGAGATGATCGCTCTTCAAGACTATCGCGAGGAGTTCCAGGAAGCCGGAGCAACAATCCTCGGCGTCAGCGCGGACTCTGCATTCTCACAGGAGGCCTTCCGAGAGGAATACGACATTGAGTTCGACCTCGTCAGCGACATGTCTGGTGAGGCGATGCAGGAATACGATATTCAGCTGGATATCGAAGAACTAGGACTCCACGGAATCGCGAATCGGGCCGTTTTCATCGTCAACGATGCTGGCGATGTCGTGTACGATTGGGTCGCGGAAGAGCCGTCGAACGACCCTGACTACGACGAACTGCTGGACACCGTACAGGCAGCCTAACTAGCACTAGCCTGAACACTCTCCTGAGTGGCTAGATCCTAGGGTTTGCCCGGTCTCGCCCGGTCTTTTATACACCGACAACTTTTAGATTAGGCCTGTCTAATTTTCAATCGAATGCTGCTGAATCGTGTCGAAGACTCGTGCTCACAGGCCACGTCATCTGGAGCCTGCGGCAGTTTGTCCGGCAGAGTTGGAGATAACTCTCACCACGAGTTCAGCGGGGCGTTTACTGATACAGTTGCAGGCAGAGATGCAAGGTCAACTCGGAAGTCAATACAGGTTCAACTGACGGACACGAAGGTGCCGGACGAGTTCACCCCTGGAGGCCGAGTTCGTCCATGACTGGGTTTGCTGAGATTGTCTTCGTGGCGATGGCAGCTCAACTGGCCGTCCTCCCGGGAGAGAAAGTTCAGTTTCTCATTGCAGGGCTCGCGACACGATACAGTCCCGTAGTAGTCGTATCTGCCGCTGGGGCAGCCTTCGCCCTTTGGACAGCTGTCGAGGTGTGGTTCGGCGGGGCAATCCAGGGAATCGTCCCACCAGTGATTCTCGATATCGCCACGGCTGCACTGTTCGTCATTTTCGCCGTGTTACTCCTCCGTTCTGCACCACAGAGTGGGGAAGATCCGTTCGACACCGACGGTGGATTTGGCTTTATCGACGGGTATAGTTTGCCGGTAATCGGTGAGGTACCGAGTCGGTTCGGCGGGTTTTTGCCGATTTTCGCGATGATGGCGGCCGGAGAATTCGGTGACAAGACCCAGTTGGTCACTATCAGTCTCGCGTTACAGTACGGTGCACACCCTGGAATCTGGGTCGGCGAAATGCTAGTCATTATTCCAGTCAGTATTGCCAATGCTGTCCTGTTTCACCGGTTCGCTCACCGATTTGATGTCCGGAAGGCTCACCTCGCCGGCGCGGGAATGTTTGGGTTCTTTGCCGCTGATACGACCCTTGCAGTCGTGACGGGATTTTCACTGTGGGAAACCGGGATTGAAGCTGTTGGCTCGATTCTGGCGACCCTGATCTAATACGTCCGTGCGCTGAGTTTGTGGCTGTGCGAGATGCCGGGATGGACTGAGTTTCGCCAGAGTGAATGTACAGACTGTGTCATCTCTACTGGAGCGCGGCACTCTCGGATGTCTTAATTGACTAACTCCACCGGGTCAGATCGCGCCGTGACCGCGACGTGGGTCCGCCCCCAGAGTATATTATCTGGTGGTATAACTGTGTGGTAGTGGTCAAGACACAGCTTCAGCGCGCCGTTGACGGCGAGATAACCGAGGCGATGGAGCGCGTGGCAGAACGAGAGAACAGAGAGGCTTCGATGGTGCGGGATCAGGTAGCAGCCGGCCACGCAGTAATACCGAGCAACCCCGCTCACGAGTCGCTTGACCCGGCGGTAATCGGGCGGGAGTTTGCCACCAAGGTCAACGCCAATATCGGGAGCAGTCAAGCGGCGGAGACCACAGATACCCAGCTTGAAAAGCTCCACACAGCTGTCCAGTTTGGTGCTGACACTGTGATGGACCTGTCGACGGCCGGGGATCTGTGCGCTATCAGAGCGGCGGTTATCTCGGAGTCACCCATCCCGGTCGGAACAGTCCCGATATACGAAGCCCAAGAGCGTACCACCGCCGCTGACGGACTCGCCACAGACCGTCTGTTCGACGTGATCCGCGAGCAAGCCCGCCAGGGTGTCGATTATATGACGATACACGCCGGGATTCTCGCAGAGCACCTTTCACTCGCTCACGAGCGGAAAACAGGCATTGTCTCCCGTGGCGGGTCGATCCTGGCGCGCTGGATGGACCGAACTGGCCGACAGAATCCGCTGTACGACAACTTCGAGACGCTGTGTGACGTGTTCGCCGAGCACGACGTGACAGTCTCGCTGGGAGACGGGCTTCGGCCGGGCTGTCTCGCAGACGCGGGTGACGAAGCACAGATGGCCGAACTACACACATTGGGTGAACTCACGCAGACGGCCCGGAGCCGTGGTGTCCAGGTTATGGTCGAAGGCCCCGGTCACGTCCCCTTCGACCAGGTCGCCTGGAACGTGGAGCGTGAACAGAAGATTTGCGACGGAGCCCCATTTTACGTTCTTGGCCCGCTGGTGACGGATATTGCGCCAGGGTACGACCATATCGCCAGCGCGATTGGCGCGACTCAGGCCGCCCAGGCCGGTGCTGCGATGTTGTGTTACGTAACTCCGAAAGAGCACCTCGGGATTCCAGAGACCGAGGACGTACGCGAGGCACTGGCCGCGTACCGAATCGCCGCCCATGCCGCAGACGTGGCCGCTGGCCGTCCCGGGGCCCGTGACTGGGACGACGCACTCTCAGAGGCCCGATACGAGTTTGACTGGTCTCGGCAGTTCGAACTCGCCGTTGACCCTGCTCGAGCGCGAGAGTATCACAGCCAAACACATCCGAACGGGGACGTGGGAGACGGGCGATTTTGTTCGATGTGTGGCGTCGAGTTTTGTGCTATGCGGATTGACCAGGATCGGCAGGGACAACCCAACATCGGGGAGACCAATGAAACAGCGGGCCAGGCGGACGCCGGGACCGTCAATCACCGGGCTGGAGAGTCCATTCTGCCCGATACGGATGCCGCGGAAGTGAATCGTCCGCCGATCGGAACACAAGAAAGGATCTGCCCAATACCAGCCAACCGCACCTCTCCAGACGAGGACCCTGAAAAACCGGATCAGTTCGCCGAGGAGTGATCCCCGAAATCGATTTGTCTCACTGAGAGTCAATGTCGACGCCTGGAGACACATTCTCGGCTGATCGTGATACCGGTCGAGAGTCCAGACTCAGTCGCCGTGAGGGACCTGCAAGTCCACACGCTGCAGACTCACGAAAACGCGGCGACAAAGTAGCCAGAGAAATACGACGAGATAGCGATTCCAAGGAGGATCGTTCCGAACCGCCACGGCGGGGGGATGAGGAATGTCACAAAAAACGCGACGGTGACACTGATAATTGCTGCTGTCAGTCCGGCTGAACTCGGTCCAGGTTTCGTACCCATACGAATCATTTGACCCAGCTAAACATATCAGCTGCGACGAGTCTTACGACTGGTGAACGCATCACGGCACCGACCCCATCGAAACACAGCCCGACCAGCCCCCGAACAGACATATCCGTTCCCCAACTGCCGACATGGGCGATTCACGATACTGGTCCCGGCACGCACTTTGTTAGGGCCATTCCAAATACAACCGTCACGTGGTGGTGCTATGACACAGCGCTCACGACTCGCTGGATTCGACGCCGACGGTGTGTCGGCGGGGCCGATAATTGGCAGTCCAAAGTCGATGAACCGGACGGGCCGTTCAGGCTTCTCGGCTCGAGTCAGACGACCTGATTACGGAGATTGTCGAAGCCGTCAGTCTCAATCCGGTCGAGATTATCCGCGAGGATGTCGGCGACTCGCTCGTAGTAGGCAGGCGTATGACCGGCGTTGTGAGGCGTGATCTGGACGTTATCGAATCCCCACAGCGGGTGGTCCTCTGGGAGTGGTTCGGGGTCGGTCACGTCCAGTGCCGCCCCACCGATGGCATTGGACCGGAGTGCCCCGACCAAGGCATCGGTGTCGACAACTCCTCCGCGAGCGATGTTAATAAGAACCGAATGCGGTGGCATTGAGCGAAGAGTACTCTTGTCGATCAGGTCCGCGGTGGTGTCCGTGAGCGGGCAGGCCAGCACCACATAGTCACTTTTGGCGAGCGCCTGATGGATCTGGTCGAACCCGAATACCTCGTCGGTTGGACCACCCTTAGACGGCGTATATCGGACGCCAATCGTATTGACGTCGAAGCCCTGCAGCCGGTCGACGACTGCGGAACCGATCGATCCGAGACCAACGACCGTGACGGTCGACCCTTTGACTTCCGTCGTCTGGAAGGACCGCCACTCGCGACGATCCTGCTGTCGCCAAGCCTGCCGGAATCGCCGGGCGAATAGCACCATTGACCCGACGACATACTCTCCGATATTAGGGCCATGAACCCCCGAAGCATTGGTGACGGCCGTGTCCTGGTCGCGGAGCGTCTCGATGTCGAGATGACCAGTCCCTGCGTACACACACGCGAACAGATCGAGACCACTAGTTGCCTCGCGTACCCCTGCTGGGAGGTCAATCCCCACAGCGACGTCGACATCTCCGATCAACGACCGTTCTTGTTCGGGGGTCCTCGCAAGTGTGACTTCGTGGTCCGGCAATCGCGCTCGGATTGCGTCGCTGAGCTCAGTTGCCGGTTTCCCGTGAGCCTTCTGACGTAATACAAGGATATCTGGGTTTGAGCTACTCACACGTTGATATCCACGGAGGGGGAAAAAAGAGTATCTGCTCGCTCAGAAACCTCAGCTATTGCTGGACTCGCGCTGGGAGGACCAGGCCAACCGCGAGGGGGATATACCCACACTAGCACTGTCTCACTGCAAAAATCACTACTTCGCCGCAGTCAGGGCGGATGACTTTACCTTACGAACACGTTAATTCCGATAATGACGACGATCAAAGATAGTGTCCACGACCACATCGAGGTGACTGGTATCGCGGCAGCACTCCTCGACACACCGCCAATGCAACGGCTGCGCCATGTCAAGCAACTCGGAACGGTCGGGCTGGTGTATCCATCAGCAAATCACACACGATTCGAACACTCTCTCGGTGTGTACCACCTCGCGTCGCGAGCACTGGACCACCTGAAAGTGGGCGGGGCCCGACGCGACCGCATCGAGGCAGCTGCCATCCTGCACGATATCGGCCACGGCCCGTTCAGTCACAATATTGAGGCCCTCCTCCACCGACGGACCGGTAAATACCACGATGATGTCGACGAACTGCTTGCAGACGGCGCCGTCGGAGACGTACTCAGACGTCGAGGGATCGAGCCAGACCGGATCGCGGGGTTAGTCCGCGGGGAGGGCGACTACGGAGGCCTCGTTTCTGGTGAACTCGACGTAGACAGAATGGACTACTTAGTCCGCGATGCCCACCACACCGGCGTTCCCTACGGGACAATCGACCACGGGCGGCTCGTCCGCGAACTGCGCATCGTGGGGGGAAAGTTGGTGTTGGACAGCGGTAATGTCCAGACTGCAGAATCACTACTACTGGCTCGAAGCTTCATGAATCCGACCGTGTACAAACACCATGTCGCACGAATCTCGAAGTTGATGCTCCGGCGGGCGACGGAGTGTCTTCTTGATGAGACCGACATCGGGGCCACGGAACTGCGCCGCATGGACGATCACGACCTTTTAGTGGCGTTGCGCAGTCACGAGTCGAGTCAAGAGTATGCTCGTCGCTACGACAATCGTGATTTGTTCAAGCGTGCTATGTGGGCAGAATTCGACGACATCCCCGAGCGGTTATTGGACGCCGGTCACGACCAGATTCGCAGCCTCGAGAAACAAATCGCAGACAGACTCGATATCGATCGGGAAACGGTCATCGTCGATATACCGTCTCGCCCGTCGATGACAGAATCGTCCGCTCGGGTGATGGTCAATGGAGAGGTTCGCCGTCTCGACGACCAGTCGCCACTGGTGAAAGCACTGCGAACCGCACAGCAACACAAGTGGCGCATGGGGGTGTACGCGGACAGCAAGGCGACCCGCGAAGTTGGACGAGCCGCCGTTGCCGAGTTAGGGCTGGATCTCGACGGGCAGCTGATCAGTCGTGTGCAGAGAGAATCGAAGACGACACTTGACGAATTTGCTGCCGAGTGACCGCATCAAACGATAGATTACAACCCTCAGCTGAGTAAATCCACCTCAAGGTCACGCACTGGGACAGTCTGCTTATACTATCTGGCCAATGATCTGGTCCGCGACCCACCCTGCGGTCACGCCAGCACGAAACACATCCTGTTTGGCAGTGTTTGAGTTGGCAAACGGTTCCGCGGCCAGCGTCGCGCCGTCAGGCCGCCACCAGAGTTCATTCTTGATTCTGATTTCGAGTGTCTCGCCACCGGCCCGTACCGGCCGTGGACCCTTCGATCACAGTCCTGCGCGTTCAGTCTGCCAGTCGTGGGTGAGTCCAGAGTAGCTCATCAGCGTGGGCTTTCACCCATGCAGTCGGATTTCGGACACCCCGTTCGAGGAGTAACTGCTGGCCCGCAAACACACCGTTCTTATCGAAACGAACCCCGGTGAGTGCTTGCGTGGCCGGTTCACGATACAGCGCGCGGGTTGCCTGTGACGTGATGCCGATCAGTTCACGCCCGTCGGCGAATCGGAGGACGTTCTCGGCCATCTTGTCGCCGTGGACTCCTGCGCGATTGGCCTGCAGGACTGCGGCGAGACTCTGGAATACGTCATCTCGAGATGGCTGCTCGCCCGATTCGTAGATAGCCATATACTTCGCTATGACGATGACTGCTAAATGCATGAGCCACGGGCGCGCGGTGAAACTGGAACTATAATTTGGCACGAGTGTAGTATCCGATGGGGACCGATTCGAGTCGTCTAGAGGCTGACTCCGAGTATCAGGGTCGAACGAATCACCACTCAGCTCTCAGGCCAGCGGCCACGACACGATGAGACACGGTGGCCAGTCCAGAGTGAGACCAACTCAGAGTCGCACCGCAGGGC
>KI543233.1:53469-54611 GCA_000496235.1 uncultured archaeon A07HR60 | reverse complement strand
TCGAGAACGCGCTGACTGGATTGAGAATGTAAGTCCGTGTAGCGTTCGTGGCTTTTGAGTTCGGCCTTGAGTTCCCCGTCATCGGGAATCTCGCCCGTTTCGTCCCACTGTTGTTGTGCGTAGTAGCGACCGACGTTCCAGAGTTTTGAGGCAGCCCATCCGAGTTGATTCAGGTCGTCACGAACCTGTTGCTGGTTCGTGATTGTCGCCTCGAAGGTTCGGACGGTTCGGCTCATTTTCTGACTTCATAACCGGTTATGAACGCCGTTTTGTTAATAGTGTCGGCTGACGTGGAATATCCGACTTGCCATCGACGGTGGATTGTATAGGACTTGTCGGATTCATCTTGCGCCTAAAGGCGCAAGTATTCTCCTTGAGATTATATAATCCGAAGATCAATGCCTTCGCTGTCATCGACAGCTGAGTCAACGATTTCTTCGATTTCTGCCCGCGTCGCCTCCTCGTCGCTGCTGTCTGGAACGACGTGAATGACGACCAGATCTTTGTCCAGCCCCGTCGCGAGGTCGTGGGCTGTCTCAACAACGCCCTTACAGCCTGGGTCTCGGTCGATAGCAGTCAGTATTGTCATGTTGATATTGGTTCAAATCTGATGGTAAAATCATTTCGGCTATTTCACCGGGCGGCGACCTGTCTGTCCATTCGGGAACACACGATGGTGGTGACCCGAAGGTCAGACCCAGGGCTGTTCACTTGTCTCCCGTTCAGACTGGGTGGTGCAGTATATCGAGATTGACCATTCAGATTCAGCGGCACTGCCCGAAGGCCGGTTGGCCAGCGGCTCGTTTAGCGCCAGACTCGAGGTAGTATCCGATTAGATGTTCGCCAGTGGGTCGGGCGACAGTGTGGTTCGCGTGGCGCTCTTGTGACAAACTATCCTGACTGAGCGAACGGCGTTTGTCCCGGGTGAGCATGGTGGTGTGGTCTCGCCCTTGATGTACATGTTAATTAATGCAAAAACTGCGGCTTTCCCAGTTTATAGGTCTAACATGAACGTTAATGTTAGTAGGTATGCGACACCAAGATTATCGGAGTGAATTTCGGTTAATCTCCACCGAACGTGGCAGACAAATCGGCATCAAGCAGCGGTTTGACGGCATTTCTACAGGGTTTGGAGCTACATG
>KI543233.1:28385-52776 GCA_000496235.1 uncultured archaeon A07HR60 | reverse complement strand
AGCTGGGATCAAGAGTCAGGGTGATCATACACCTGGTAACGTGGCGGCATATCGTGTACGCTGTGCGACTGACGGAGTAACGACGGCAATCCACGGTTTGACACTTCCTCACCCTCATTGGGAGAGGCAAATCTGTCTCGATTAACATTCCGTGATGACGGTGGGTTATCGAAATTCACCGGTAGGAGGCCCTCACGAACTCGCAGGTGAAGTCAAACACGGTGGCGCAGTCTCACTCCATACAGATGAGTGTGAAACTCACAGCAGAGTTTCTGTCTCAGTCCGGCTGTGTCGAAGTCTCAGACGGGTCACGAGCCGCATTGAGCATAAGTTCTCGCTCGGCTCGAGCAACGACACTGCGCACCTGGTCGACGGCATCGATATTCGCGGACAGCGAACTGATCCCCTTTTCAGCGAGGAACTTCGCCATTTCGGGGTCGGAGCCGGACTGGCCCGTAATGGTGGTGTCGACACCATGTTCGTTACACGCCTCGATGACCTCCGCCATCGCCTCGAGAATCGTGGGATGAAAGTCGTCAAAGCGGTCTGCGACCATCGCATTGTTGCGGTCGACCGCGAGCATGAACTGAACGATATCATTTGTTCCGAGCGCGACGAAGTCGATTCCCTCGTCAATGATCTCGTCAATCGAGCGGATGCTCGCTGGCGTCTCGATCATCGCACCCCAGCGGTGGGTATCGCGGTCGATCCCCACTTCGTCCATGAGATCCCGGGCCCGCCGCACGTCTTCCGCGTCGTTAGGTAGCGGGAACATCACCTCGAGATTGTCATAGCCCATGTCTTGGAGGCGTTTGAACGCCCGAAGTTCGAGTTTGACCATCTCTGGTTCGTCGAGGCTCCGGCGAATCCCGCGGTACCCGAGCATCGGGTTGTGTTCGACGGGCTCGGCGTCTCCGCCTTCCAGTTCCGCGAGTTCGTCGGTGGGCGCGTCCAGAGTGCGGGCCCGCACAGGGCGAGGGTAAAACGCCTCCGCGACTGTTCGAATCTCCTCAGAAATCTCCTCAATGAAGGCCTGCTCGCCGTGGTCCTGGACGTACTGGTCGGGTGTCTTGCCTGTCGAAAGAAGAATGTGTTCCGTCCGAAGCAAGCCAACACCATCGGCGGTCGTGTCGGCGGCTCGCTCGGCAGCCGCGGGAATCGACACGTTGACTTTCACCTCTGTGGCCGTCGTCTGCGGAGCAGCCGTCGGAGGCTGAGAACTGTCGCCCGCTAACTCTGTGTCAGTCGTGTCGGAGCTGTTCGGATCTGAATCTGATTCTGATTCCGGCTCTCCGACGACAACAGTCCCTTTCTCACCGTCAAGCGTGACCCGCTGGCCGTCAGCGACGAGTTCTGTCGCCTCGCCACAGCCCACGATTGCTGGGACCCCGAGTTCACGAGAGACAATAGCCGCGTGAGATGTCATCCCGCCGTTATCGGTAATAATCCCTCGTGAGCGCTGCATCGCCGGGACCATATCTGGGGCAGTCATCTCAGTGACGATTACGTCACCCTCATCGATTTGGCCGGCGTCATCGATATCTTTGATTACTCGTGCCGGACCCGTCGCGACCCCTGGACTCGCTCCGTAACCACTGGTCAGTTCGTCGCCCGGTTGTGCGTCTTCGTTGATTGCCGCGGGATCTCGTTGAGTCATGCGATTAGATGTCGCCAATCCCCATCACGTCGTTCGTTTGTTCGATACTTTCGATGGCGTCGGCTTCACCCGCCACTGCTCGGATGGCGTCGATATTCTCGGGGACAACGTCGCTCTCGCGGTGAATCGACTGGAACAGATGCAGTTGGGAGCTATCCATGGTGATGGAGTCTTCGAAAATCTGGTTTTCATACAGATTCATCCGATCACGACCACGATCAAGCGCGTACTCCTGAAGTTCCCACCCTGAGTCGATACCGAGATCGCCGTCGATGACGTGGATTCGTGACTGGGATGCCAGCAGATCCCGAACCTCCGCAGCACTCGGCTCTGCGCCGAGAGTCACGTTGATACCGTGGAAGTGGTGGCGTACCGTTGGTGCCTTCATCCCCATCGTCGTAATCGGGCCCATATCTGGGATCACTTCGAGTGCGTCCGGGCCGTGATGAGACGGGATCGACACCGGGTCAGCCGAAAGCACGGCGTGCTCGCCGCGACAGCGGACGAGTGTGATACTGGCCCGCTCAACGCCGTACTTCTCGTGAAGCGGCGCGAACATTCGATTGAGCCCGGTTGTATTACAGGACACTACCCGGACGTAATCTTTGTCAGTCGCTTCAGAGTAGTTCGCGCGGGCAGTGAAACTCGCCTCTACTATGTCCGCGTTCTCACCGCCCTGGAATAGAGCCGGCGTGTCGTGGTCCTCGTAAATCGGGCGGTATTCAGCACCCATGCCCGCCGGTGTTGTATCTGCGACAATATCGCTCAGTTCGATCAGGTCGTGTACGTCGCCTGCGACTGTCATCCCGGCGTCAGCCCACTGGCTGTGCCGGTCCTCGGGGACATAGATATTGTAGCCTCGATCAGCGGCTGCATCCGCAGTGTGATTCGCACTCGCTTTGGCCACACCGACCAATTCCATGTCTGGCATTGAGACGACTGCATCCGCCACTCGCTTTCCAATCGTCCCGTACCCGTTGACGCCTACTCGTATCATAAATAATGATGCCTACACTCTCACATAATAGCGATGCCTCTCGCAGTATTTGCTGTATCTATCATGTTTAATCACACATCGCACGATTGTCTATGCAAGAGCTGTGTCTGATAGTATGGTTAATCCACGTCAAGGGGTCTCGCCGACGGGAATCCGGGTTCTCGGCGCCTTCGTGCTCACGTATCTGCTGGTCGGATCGTACATGCACTTCTACATGTCTCTCCCGGTAACCGTCTACGCCGCGTACGGTATCTTCAGCTGGGCAGCTGGGATGGGCCTGTTCTACTGGTTGCACAAAAATTACATGTCACAACTGGGCTGACCCGATAGTGGTCGTACATGACAATTTATTACAATTCTACAGACAAATCTAAATCGCTGCGGGGCGAAAAATTAGTACACAGAGATGGCTGCGACGAATGCGCCCCGAGACGAGCCAAGCGGACCGGCAGTGAAGGAAACGCCGTCTGAACCACGGGTGACGCTCGGATTTTTGATGCTCGCCACAGTCGTCATTCCCGCAGTGTCGGTGCAGTCGCTTGGGCCGGAAACCGCTGCGAAAATGATGACTGCGATGATCCCAGTTCTATTAGTTGCCATCTTCCGCACCTCGATCAGCTCGGCAACCGTCTTTGAAACGGACAGAGACCGCCGATAACAGCCCGCAGACAGAGCAGTCGAATATCTCTGGGCAACTCCGGCACCGAATGTGGCCGAAACACTCAGTTGGGTTCGACCGCCCCCGTGCCGGTGAACGGGACAGAGCTGGGTAATCCAGATCGGGTCGCACGTGAGCGCTCCCCGCACCATGTCACACCGACCCAATGACTATGTTCACCGAGTCAGATACTCTGGACGATGTCACGACCCACGGGTCGGTTGGTGTATATGGACCAACCTGAGAAACTGGAGATGAGAGAATTCGAGGTGGAGGAACCGGAACCAGGAGGCCTCTTGACCGAGATTGTCAGAGCCAATGTCTGCGGATCCGAACTCCACATCTGGCAGGGGAAACACCCCGAGGTCAAGAATGGCGCACTCGGACACGAGGCCCTTTGTCGGGTCTTAGAGACCGGCGACGGCGTCGAGACGGACTATGCCGGCCAGCCGATTGCCGAGGGTGATATCGTCGCACCGGTGTATTATATCACCTGTCAGAGTTGTCCGGCTTGTCTCGACGGCGAATTTCATCTCTGTGAAAACGCCTACCAATACTGGTCACTGTCGCCCGAGGAACCGCCACACTTCCACGGAACCTTCGCGACGCATTATTATGTTCACCCAAAGCAGTATTTCTTCAAGATCCCGGATGGGCTAGATCATGGAATCGCCGCTGGTGCCAACTGCGCGCTCTCTCAGGTTCTGTTCGGTCTTGACCGGGTGGACCTGGGATACGGAGAGACACTGCTGGTGCAAGGGGCCGGTGGACTCGGACTCAACGCTATCGCCGTCGCGAACGAGCGGGGTGCAGAGACGATCGTCGTCGAGGGTGTCGACCAGCGGATCGAACGGGCGAAAGCGTTCGGAGCTGACCACGTGATTGACCTGACAGAGCAGGAAACGGTCGCAGCCCGGCGTGAGCGAGTGCAAGAACTTACTGGAGGCGTCGGGGCAGATGTCGCAGCCGAGCTGACAGGTGTCCCCGAGGCGTTCGCCGAGGGGATCCACCTGCTTCGCGAGGGCGGCCGCTATCTTGGAGATGGGGAACGTGAGTCCGGGTCTCACCACCGAATTCGACCCGGGGTTGCTGACGCGGAAGAGCATCGAAATCACGTCTCTGGTGCGGTATCAGCCGTGGTATCTACAGAAGGCGCTCGACTTTCTCGATACACACGCGGATGCATACCCGTACGATGACCTCATCGACGCCGAATTCGGGCTGGATGAGGTGACCACCGCACTAGAGAAATCGGAAAGTCGTGATGTGACCCGTGCGACCCTCGTTCCAGATCTAGAGTGAACTACCCCTCCCTACTCGCTTCCTACGGTCGCTCCTTGAGGAAGGGGTCTCAGCGCCTATGTTTTGATAAAACTCCAGAACACCGGCGTGCCCGAACATCACGTGCCCATGCTCACGACGGCGAGGTGCGGCGCGATACGCAGACCAAGGGCAGAGTCGGTGTGACTCAGTCATCAGTTTGTCCACCGTCGCTCACCGCGCCAGTGCCAGACCCGGTTATTTCATCGATCACTGCGTCATCGTACGCATTCCGGGCTTGTTCGACCGTGATTTTCTCCGTGCGGAGGTCCCGCTTGATTGCAGTCTTCGCTCGATCGGTTGGGTCACCGTACCCGCCGGCTCCGGGCGTTCGGATACTCACCGTCGTCTCTGGACGCAGCGTGTGCGTGGATTTCTGCGGGAGCCGCTCGGTCTCGCCGTCGGAATCGATACGAACTGCGCTCCCGGATCCACCGTCGGCGCCGCCCAGCAGCCCGTACGGACGGTGAGTTTGTCGGTCCGCGAGAAGGCTGAACGTCGCTGTGTGGTCTCTAACGGTGATATCACGCCGCAGGCCAAGTCCACCGCGGAACTCGCCCGCCCCACCGGAATCTGCTCGGAGTTCATACCGTGCAATACGAAGCGGGTACGCGGTCTCGAGCACCTCTGCAGGCGTGTTCATCGTGTTCGACATGTGAACGTGCACACCGTCCAACCCGTCTTTCCCGGCGCGCCCACCAAACCCGCCGCCTTGGGTTTCGTAGAACGCGTACGGTTCGTCCGATCGAGGGTCTTCCCCACCGAACGTGACGTTGTTCATCGTGCCTTGTGACCCGGCGAGGACCTTCTCGGGGACAACTCCGGCAAGCGCACCGAGCACGACGTCCGTCACGCGTTGTGACGTTTCTAGATTCCCACCAACGACGGCCGCAGGCGGGTCCGGATTTACGATGCTCTTTTTAGGGGCTTCAATCGTAATCGGTCGGTAACACCCGTGGTTCGGTGGGATCTCCGGATCAGTCACGCATCGAACTGCATAGTATGTCGCGGATGCGGTCACAGCGAACACGGCGTTGACCGGGCCGGCAGTCTGATCTGCAGTACCAGTAAAATCGACGATGATCTCGTCGCCGTCGATCGTTAGCGTGACCTCGATTGGGATGTCGGCGTTCCCAGCGCCGTCATCATCGAGCACGTCCGCGAACGAATAGCTCCCGTTCGGGAGTGAGTCAATCTCTGACCGCATACGACGTTCAGAGTAGTTTTTGATCTCTTCAAGCGCGACTCCAAGCTTTGCAGTGCCGTACCGGTCCGCGAGCTCGCCGAACCGTCGCCGTCCAGTCTCGTTCGCGGCTTCCTGCGCACGGAGATCGCCGCGGCGTTCGTCGGGTGTCCGGACATTCGAGAGGATCATCTCAAAGACAGCGTCGTTCGGGTCGCCCTCTTCGAAGAGTTTCACCGGCGGGATGCGGAGTCCCTCTTGATAAATCTCGGTCGAATCGGCGGACACGCTCCCAGCGTGTGACCCGCCGATGTCCGCGTGGTGCGCGCGGTTCGCGGTGAACGCGATGAGTTCACCTTCCTGATACACCGGTGTGACAAGCGTGAGATCGGGAAGATGCGCACCGCCGTAGAACGGATCGTTGAGCAGTATCGCATCGCCGGGATGTAGCGTCTCGCGAGAAAACCGGTCGACAGCGGCTCGAACCGAGAACGGCATCGAACCGAGGTGTACGGGCATGTTCTCGGCCTGTGCGATCATCTCGGCGTCGGCGTCGAACAAGGCACACGAGCAATCGGTCGTTCCTTGATATTCGGCGAGTATCCCGTCCGAATCAGGTTTGCATTCATTTCCTCGCAGACCGCTGCGGCTGCGTTCCGAGTCACCTCGAGCGTTACAGAGTCGATATCTGGGGAGTTGCTCATGATTGGACCTCCACGATGAGACTGCCGTAGTCGTCTACCGCAACGGACTGCTCTGGGCGGACGACGACAGTACTCTCTGCGCCTTCCACGACCGCTGGCCCGGTGAATTCAGCCGCAGCCGGTAACTGCTCCCGCTGGTACACGCGCGCGTCACACACCTCACCGTCGAAGTGAACCGGGCGCTGCTCAACGATTGCGTCCGCAGCGTCGCCGGTGGTCGTGTCGTGTCTGAGATTCGGCGTCTCGACGACGCCACGAGCGCGTGTGCGGAGCGTGACTAACTCGATCGGTTCATCCTCGTAGGCGTGTCCGTAGCGCTGCTGATGTTTAGTGTGGAATCGGTCTCGGATCGCGGTCTTGGTCTGCGAGTCAACTGCCCCGCCAGTGACCGGGACGGACAGTTCGAAGGACTGCCCGGCGTACCGCAGATCGACCGAGCGTTCAAACTGCATTTGTGACTCTTCTAAATTCTCGTTTGCCAGCTGCTCACGGCCTGTGGCGACGAACTCGTCGAAGGTCGCCTGGAGTGAGCTTGGATCGACGGCGTCCCAACTCCGAACGCGGGAGGTGCTGTAGTCGTACAGGATGTCGCTGATCAGGAGCCCAAGCGCCGAAAGCACACCGGCGGTCCGCGGGATGAGCACCCGCGGAATATCGAGTTCGACGGCGAGCGTCGTTGCGTGGAGCGGCCCGGCCCCACCGAACGCGACGAGCCCGAAGTCTCGCGGGTCGTACCCGCGTTCGACCGACACCACGCGTAACGCCCGCTCCATACTCGCATTAGCAACGTCAAGCACGCCCTGCGCGGCGGCCTCAACTGACTTCCCGAGCGGGTCTGCGAGCGTGTCTGCGAAGATTTGCTCGACACGGTCCACATCGACCGATAGCTCATCTGAGAGGAACGCGTCTGGGTTCAACCGCCCCAAGAGAAGTTGCGCATCCGTGATTGTCGGGCTGGTACCCCCGCGGCCATAACAGATCGGGCCCGGTTCAGCGCCCGCGGACCGCGGCCCGACGCGGAGCGCGTCACCGTCGTCGATCCACGCGATCGAGCCGCCACCGGCACCGACGGTGTAAATATCGATCATCGGCACGTTGACTGGGTAGTTACCGACCTCCACATCAGTGGCGACCATCGGGTCGCCGCCCTCGACGAGCGAGACATCACACGACGTGCCCCCCATATCCATCGTCATGAGATTCTCGATCCCGCCGAGTCCAGCCACGTAACTCGCCCCCTGAACACCGGCCGCCGGGCCCGAAAGCAGCGTGTTCACCGGGCGCGTCCGCGCGATGTCGGCGGTGATGATACCGCCGTTCGACTGCATAATCTCAAGATCCGGTCGGATCCCAAAATCAGCGATCTCGGTTTCCAGATTGCCGAGATACTGGTCCATCACCGGCTTCAGCGCTGCGTTGAGCGTCGTCGTCAGCGTCCGCTCGTATTCACGGATCTCGGGCAATACCTCACTCGACAGCGAGAACGATGCGTCGACGCCCTCCGACATCAGTAGTTCCTTGACACGTTGCTCATGTGCGTCGTTCTCGTATGAAAAGAGGAGACTGATGGCGACGCTCGAAACGTCCTGTTCAGCGAGTTGCGTCGCAACCTCATGAACGGTCGCTTCATCAAGCGGTGTCGAAACGTCGCCACGCTCGTCTAACCGCTCCAGGACTTCGTAGCGGTGATTACGCGGGACGACAGTCGTAGGCTTCTCCGTTTGGAAATCATAAATATCGGGGCGTGCCTGCCGCCCGATTTCGAGCACGTCACGGAACCCTTCGGTCGTGACTAACGCGGTGTCCGCCCAGTCTTCTTCAAGCACTGCGTTCGTTGCGACCGTTGTTCCATGCGCGAAGAAATCGACATCATCGAACCGAACCCCTGTCTTCTCGTTCGTTTTTCGAAGCCCGTCCGTGACTCCGTTTTCGGGTGCTGCAGGCGTCGAAGATGTCTTCGTGACATCAAGTGTCCCGTCCGTGATCGTGACAAGATCAGTGAACGTCCCGCCGATATCGACTCCAATACGGATATCGTCGCTAGTCATCAGCTCTCCGACCGCGGCGAGGTCGGTGGCCCTGTTGAGTGTAGCTGCGGATCATGAATGCGTCCTGGATACGACACGGATTACACTATAAATATGTAGTTGTTAGATATTCTCAATAGATGCACAAAAGCGATGCTATCGTGTGGACCGGTGTGAAGCGTGCATACCCGCGGAGACCTACGACTAGCAGACCCAAATTTCGCTCAGTTGCTGGGCCTCGTCTCAGTCAGTAGCACATTATGACCGCCTCTCTTCAACAATACGGTTGAGAGGAAGATTCGGTGCATTCCGCTCAATACTCCGAGCTGTGAATACGGGGCGTCGCCAGTTATACCGGCGAAAGTCACCTATGATTGGACTCACCGAGCGGTGCGGAGTTTGTTCCAGATCTGGACTAATCGAGAACGCTGGGTCAACTCGCTGACCGGAACATCACGACATGCGCGGGACCGGATTCGAACCGGCGGACCTCTACAGGACAGCGTCCTAAGCGCTGCGCCGTTGGCCTGGCTTGGCTACCCGCGCGCGGACTCAGATAACGTGAATCCACAAAAGAAGGTGTCGCTATCGCCAAGCGGGCATCAGGAGTTGCCAGCTCCCGGTGTGTTGATGTCCCGTGGCTCCCGGGCTGCGAGTCCCATAATCAGCCGTCTTTGTCGAGTGTGTCCGCCGATATCGTGTCCGGGAGTAACTCACCCAGCAAAATGGTCGTCGTGTCGTCGCCGTGATCACAGACGACGGGAAACTCGTCATCACAGAACTCGGCGAGTGTCTGTCGGCACATGCCGCACGGAGTGACACCGTCACGTTCGCCAGAGGAGACGGCAATTCGGTCGAAGTCTCGGTGCCCGTCCGCGACCGCCTGGCCCAGCGCCACTTCCTCCGCGTGCAGGGTATTCGAGTAATTGGCGTTCTCGACGTTACATCCGGAATACACCGACCCGTCTTCCGTCTGGATTGCGGCCCCAACGGTGTACTCCGAGTACGGAACGTAAGCGGCGTCCAACGCAGTCCTGGCTTCCTCGACGAGCGGGTCCATACAGGCGTCAGATTGCCGGGAGGAATAAATCTCACCGACGGCAACCCTCTCGGCCACTGAGTCCCGTCCGCTAGTTGATGTATCAAGTAGACATCACGTGTCCTCGACCGTCAGCCCACGACTCCGGGGGGATAATTTGGTCTGTACGTGGCTATAGACGATTATGAACCCACCTGAGGGTAGTCGTCTTGTACCGCCTGTACACGAATCTGCAGTGGCTGGAAGCGGACCAGTGACTGAGAGGGTCGATACGTACAGCGACGGGCGAATCGCCGCCCAGGCTAATCGGTGTCGTACTTGTATGTCGCTGTATCTGGGTCGATCCCGAACTCTTCTGCCAACTCTTCAGGCGCCACCTCGACAGGGTCAGGATCAATTTCGGCTGCCGATTTGAACCGCTCGCGGAGGCTGGGCGGCACCACAAACGAATCAATATCGAGCGCGAGCGACACGACGCCCTCTTCCAGAGCCGCCCGTTTTTCTTCGAGTCGGGTATCGATTGGGCCTGGAAGCTCACCAATCGGCGCGGGTTGGAAGCCGAATCGGCGGAGATACTCCGGCTGTGCTGAAATCGAGTAGACGGTATCGAAGTCGTCATCACGTGCATGACCCAGGAGCCGTTCGATCACGTGCGCGCCCACACCCTGCCCGCGCCAGCTCTCAAGGACACCGATTCCAGTGAGTTCACACGCGTCGTCGGGTTCGCCGTCGTGGATCAGCGTGCGTCCGAAGCCCGCTCGAGCGTTCGTGTCCTCGTTGACCGCGATCACGTAATCCTGGTACCGGAATGGCGCGGTATCCAACCCCATCGACTCGATGTGGTCGCGGAGCCACATCTCGTCCCGGTCTTTGGCGTCACGAACGTACATATCACATATTCGGTTCCCGGCATCAAAGAGGTTTTCTCCAGCGGAAATCGCCACCGGCGAAAGTTCCGTCTCTGACTCAAAAGTGCAATCGCTACTCCCCACTTGTCGGGGCGGACGAACTCGACCCTGTTGCCGTGGCCGCTGCGAGCCATCTTGAGCTAGTGTCACCGGGGCCGCACCATCCGTTGGCTGTCCAGGCACGGGGAAGTTACTAGAAGTCGGGGCAAGAATGAGGCTTAATATGGACTCGCTTCAGGGCATCGACGAAGTCGTGCACGAGCCGGATCCAGAGTTTGCTGCTGAGACGAATGTGCAACAGTATATGGATTCGCGTGGGATCGACAATTACGAGCAACTTATCGAGCGGACATGTCATGGAATTGACGGAGAGCCAGCCTCGGGTGTGGAGTGGTTTTGGGACGATCTCGTTGATTGGCTGGGTGTCGAATTCGACGAGCCGTATGATCAAGTCCGCAACGACACCGACGGCCCACAATTCAGTGACTGGTACCCCGGTGGGAAACTCAATATCGCTCATAACACACTGGACCGTCACGCGGCCGCTGGGAATCCGACGCGTGACAAGGCCGCCTGTGTGTGGGAAGGCGAGGGTGGCTCGGTCAGGGAGGTTAGCTTCGGGCAACTTCACGAAGAAGCCAATCAGGTCGCGAATTTCCTCGCGTCAGAAGGCATTGGTGTCGGCGACACAGTCGCGCTGTACATGCCGATGGTTCCCGAGATCATCTCGATCCTGTACGGTTGTTTCAAAACGGGCGCAATCGCAGTCCCGATTTTCTCCGGATTCGGAACCGAGGCGACAGCGACACGGCTGGAAGACGCCAGCGCCTCCGTGCTGTTCACTGCCGATGGGTTCTATCGGCGCGGCAGCGAAGTCCAGCTGAAAGGGCCAGCCGACGACGCCATTGCTCAGGCAGGCACCGTCGAAACCACGGTCGTATACGACCGATTCGGGGCTGTGCCGGGGTCTGACCGCGACACAGACGCAACGACGGCAGAGATTCCTTGGGATGAAGAGCGTGATATCAGATGGGGCGAGGCGGTCGGCACGGCGTCCAGCGAGTTCGACTCGCGGTCACTCCCATCCAATGCCGAGTCGATGTTGCTGTACTCGTCGGGGACGACCGGCGAGCCAAAAGGCATCGTCCACACGCATGCCGGGGCGGTAATGCAAGGGGCCAAAGAGATCCACTTTGGATTCGATCAAAAAGACGAGGACAACTTTTTCTGGCTCTCGGATATCGGGTGGATGATGGGACCGTGGACGCTGATCGGCAACCACACCTTCGGGGGAACGATCTTCATGTATGAGGGTGCCCCCGACCACCCGGAACCAGACCGACTATGGGATATGATCGACCGACACAACGTGACCGTGTTCGGCATCTCGCCGACAGCGATCCGGGCGCTCCGGAAACACGGCGACGACTGGGTCGAAGGCCACGACTTCTCGTCACTGCGGCTCCTCGGATCGACAGGAGAACCATGGGACCCCGAGTCATGGCGGTGGTTCTACGAGACCGTCGGCGGCGGAAACACGCCTATCATCAATATCTCCGGTGGAACAGAGATCATGGGCTGTTTCCTGATGCCTATGCCCAATCAGCCGCTGAAGCCCTGTACGCTCGGCGGCCCCGGGCTGGGGATGGATATCGATATTGTCGACAGAGACGGAATGTCGATCGAAGACGACTCACGGCGGGGATTTCTGGTAGCGAACGATTCGTGCCCCTCGATGACAAAGAGTCTCTGGTCCGGTGACGACCGGTATCTCGAGGAGTACTGGGGCGAGTTCGACGACAAATGGAATCACGGCGATTGGGCGCAGAAAGATCAAGACGGGTTTTGGTTTCTTCATGGCCGAGCCGACGACGCACTCAACGTCGCCGGCCGGAAGGTCGGGCCTGCGGAAATCGAAGGGGTCCTCGTCGACCACAATGCCGTCAATCAGGCGGCTGCCGTGGGCGTGCCAGACGACACCACCGGGACCGCCGTCGTCTGTTACGTGATTACGGAACCGGGCACGGAGCCGTCAGCAGACCTTCGCACAGAGTTGGGCCAACTCGTGGGCGACGAACATGGAAAACCGTTCAAACCGCGCGAAATTGTGTTCATCCCTGATTTACCCCGAACTCAGAGCGGCAAGATCATTCGGCGGGCCATCTCTGCGACCCACCAGGGGGAGGATCTCGGTGATATGTCCTCAATCGAGAATCCCGAAGCTATCGAGGCCATCCGAAACGCAACGTAAACTACCACACCCTACTCCCTCGGCGCATACGCGCCTCGGTCCTTGAGGGTGGGGCTTTGATATGGACTCCCGGCAATCAGTCACCAGCAATAGGTCGGTGACTCTCGCCGTTCAACGTCCCACCAGTTATACGCAGGTCTACTTCTGCGTCTCCGCTCCCCGACTTGGGCGAGGAACGGAGTCTGTGTGTCCGCTTCCGGGCATACCGTAGCCCGATATTCTTCGCGGCGTTGTAATCCGCGTTCACCTCGTATCCACATTTCTGGCACTCGAAGTGTTCTCCGTGGCGGTTGTCCTCGTGCGTGAATCCACAGTCCGTTCGTGAACAGCGTTGAGACGTGTGGTTCGGCGCAACTTGCTCCACGGAGACACCCTGTTCGGGCGCTTTGTAGGAGACGTACTCGACGAGGCGTCGGAACGCCCAGACGTGGTGCCACGTCGCCTGCGGAAGTCGATCTCGAATGTCAGTCAAGTCCTCGAACGCGATCACGTCGCAGTCGTGTTCGACGGCTTCCGTAACGAGTTCGTTGGCGACCGTATGGATGTACTGTTTCCGCCATGCTTCTTCGCGCTTTCCGAGTCGGAGCAGAGCGTTGTGCGCGGCTTGTGTGCCGCGCTGTTGCATCTCACTACGCCGCTTCTCGAACTCACGACACCAGTGGTCGTAGTCGTCTCCCTGCCAGAACGTACCGGTCGATGAGACTGCCAACGAGTTGACGCCGAGGTCGATACCGAGGACCGTTTGGTCGGGGTGCCCGGCATCTACCGAAACCTCTGCGTCATCGTCTATTCGCCGCGTCGAGAGTTGGATGTAGAACTCGTCGTCCACCGCGTCGTATCGAACCGTACTTTCGCGGAACTCGTAGTCCTCAGAGAGTATGTATCGTTCGTAGGGTGTCGGGCTATCTGCTGGGAGGACGAACGGCGGTTCGACCCGACCCTCAACAGTTGCCAGCGACACCTTGTTACGGTAGAAGGTCGCGCTCCGTGCGTCGTAGTCCATCGTCTCGGCGGTGAACGTGGGACGAGAGACACGCTGTCCTTTCTTCCAGCGTTCGACACACGCTTTGACGGCTTCGACGGCACGTTTGATGGCGGCTTGGACGAGTTGTGCCTGTAGGTCTGTCTCCTCTCGGAGGTCGGCGTAGAGCGCGTCACGAACCTCTCGCTTGTTGGTTCTGCACTCGGTGTACGAGGTGTCGGACCAACAGTAGTCGGCAGTTCGGTTCGCGCAGTACAGATATTGCTCGGCAGTTCGGTGGAGTGCATCACGTTGCTCGTCGGAAAGGTCGAGCTTCACGACGGCGGTTCGACGCACCTCCATACTTCAGAGAGCACCCTACGGTACTTATACGTCTGGGAGTCGGTCGGTCGGAGTATGCCGGTTGTGTCGTCCCATGTCGGTTTCCTCTCCGGCCTACTCACTCCCTTCGCTACGCTTCGGTCGCTGCTTGAGGCCGGAGGCTCCACCTCGAAAACGCTGAATCCTCCCGCTGGTGACCCCTGTCGTGGTCGACTTGACACAGCCCGCTGGCCGATGTGAGTGAAACAGCCTTGTGACCCGGTGCTGTCGCTCGGCCGGCCGAAAACAGTGAGTTGAGACGTGGCTATCTGGTCTACCTGTTTTTCAGCCAGAGCGATGCCAATCCGTCTCGGTGGGGAGTGGTCGGTCACAGTGGGACCTGAGAGGACTCGATACGACGAGATTCGGGGAGGTCCGCGGCCGGTGAAATGGCGGCTGCGGCGTCTCTCCCGCCGCCGGAATCGTCGACCACTGCAATATCACCCGAATGGACCTGGACCATCTGGGTCAGCACTCGGGTATAGAATCGTCGCTCCGCTGAGGAGCGGGGCAATGATCCCGGCGGTCACGATTCGGGGATCTGCCAGCGAGCCACGAACTGCCACCACCGTGGACGGACCAACGTCGTGAGTCTCTTTCACAGCGTTGCCAGCCTCGAGAACGGCAGAGTGCGAGTAACTATTCGCATTCCCCGCAATCACCGGTGTATCTGGCTCGTGAGTCGCCGGTGCTTGGGCAGGATTTTCACTCCACAGCTCTTTCTCCCAGTGGATTATTTCTGGAGACTCAGGCGGGCCGCCGTAACAGGTTAACTTCGTGCTCGCATCGTCCCGCGCATCTCTGATCTCTCCCACAGAAATCAGCCCCACTCGGGGGGTGCAATCGACAGTGGACGGTGAAGAGAAGGTGGTCACCGCGCCGAGCTGGGCTGCGCCGAGAAATCCCAATAGCGGGTGCAATTCTTTGTGTGATGTTACCGATACTGTCGCATCGACGTGGACTCCCAGGTGCCGGAGTACGTTGGCCGCTTTCCAGGCGTTCGTCAGAAGTTCACGATACGAACGTTCACGTCCGGACGGCGTCACCAGTGCCGTCGAATCCCCCCGCCGATCTCTGGCGAGAAGGTCGTTCACGAGATCCATACCCTTAGTGTGTGCCGTGGGGACGAAAGCGTACGCGTTCATCTCACGACGCTCACCGAGCAATCGCCATTGGCAGTTGTGTCGTCAATCGATAGCAAGGGTTGCATGTGACTCTCATCACCGGCAGACCGAGAGCCACACCGACCAGACATCACAGATACGCCACGTTTTGCGGTCGCGTGTCCGCGTCTCTCAACAGGGAAACGAGCGGGTGGCAATTGTCAGCGACAAGTGAGAAGCACTTCGAGAAGTGAATCGACTCAGGGTCACGCCCCGTGGCATCCGTCTCGGCCACGTGTGAATCACGAGCTATTGCCGGCGCAACAAGATGGGTACGTCGTCAGAACGAGGACTTCAGCTTCTCGAAAAAGCCCTGCTCAATGTCGATATCTTCGCCGCCAGCCTCGGCGTATTCGCTGAGAGCCTCGCGTTGATCGTCACTGATCGATTCTGGCACCACGACCTGGATTTGAACGAACAGATCACCCCGACCACGGCCTCGGAGTTTGGGCATACCTTTGTCTCGGAGCCTGAACGTCTTGCCGCTCTGGGTCCCCTGGGGAAGGTCCATCTCGACGGTCCCATCCACACCTTCCACCTCGATCGAGTCGCCGAAGACAGCCTGTGGGAACGAGATTGCCTTGTGAACGTGAAGATCAGCACCGTCCCGGTCGAACCGGTCATCAACGCCCACGTCTACCTCGATCAGCAGATCTCCTTTGGGACCGCGATTTTCGCCAGGGGCGCCCTCGCGCTCCATCCGGAGAGTCTGTCCGGACTGAATCCCGGCTGGGATATCGACGCTCAGCGTCGCCCGCTCTCGGGTGACACCCTCGCCGCCACAGTCAGAACACTCCTCGCTGAACAGTTCGCCCTCGCCTTCACACTGTGGGCAGGTTGATCGCTGCTGAACGCGGCCCAGTGCCGTCTGTTGGATCTGAGTGACCTGTCCCCGGCCGTCACACTGCGGGCAGGCGCGAGCGTTCGCATCGGGTGGGTGACCGGACCCACCACACGTGTCACAGCGCTCGGGACGAGAGACGGTCACCTGTTTGGTAACGCCCTCAAACGCTTCCGAGAGATCGATACTCATCCCAGTGCGGAGGTCACGCCCCTGCCGTGGTTGATTCCCGCCACTTCGGCCTCCGCCGCCGCCACCGAATGGCCCCCCGCCACCACCACTACCGCCGAAGAACTGCTCGAAGATGTCCTCGAACCCACCAGCACCGCCAGCGCCTCCACCGAACGAGCCACCAGCGCCCCCTCTGTCAGAGTCGGTCGCCCCGCGTTTTTCGGCCTGCTTGAACCGATCGTGACCCATCTGATCGTACATCTGCCGTTTCTCGTCGTCTGTGAGAACCTCTTTGGCTTTCTGTATTTTCTTGAACTTTTCTTCGGCATTGGGGTGATCGCTCACATCGGGGTGGTAGTCGGTCGCTTTATCACGATATGCACGCTCAACCTCGTCTTGGTCCGCATCCCGCGAAACCCCGAGTGCCTCGTAGAAGTCCTCGCTCATCAGTTACGACTAACTATGCCACTGAGCCACTTGAAACGACCGCTCTATCAGGCGACCTGTGTGTCTCCCCGTGCCCGTGAACGGGCGAGAACGGCGTCAACGCCAGCAAAAAACCGTACAGCAGTTGCGAAGATACAGAAGAATACGTCGTGATTTAAATTCGGGAAGAGATTATTCACTCGACCGTTGGTGGCCGCGCTGGCGTCCCTGTGACTGCATCCGTCGAGCAAACAAAGTACAGTCTGAGCGAGTGAGACTCAGAGAATTGCCCACTGGCTGTCTCGGTGTGTGGAGACGTCAGACAGGTGTGAGTGACCCGTCTGTCGTGGATTCTCACGGGGGCTAACAGGCTCATCCCCGGCGGCTTCAAGTGGACCGAACCGTAGTTTGAGACATGAACGATCCGACATCAGATATTGGCGAAGTGTCGCCCGAAGCAGCCCCGGACTGTGAAGTCTGCAGCGAGCCAGCCGTCGGTGTCGACCGAATCACCGTGGCGTGGGTGGCAGACGGACAGGCTCACCACAGAGACTTCTGTGGCCAACAGTGTCGCACCGAGTGGGACGACGAGAGACCGTCGAGTTGAGTGACGCGAGCGGGATCCTATCGGCCACTCATTTGTGAATTGGTATGAGAAGAGTAGTCGCACTGATTCCAGCCAGGCGGTGGGTTTGGAGGAGATTCAGGTGATCATATATTCTCCGGTTCTGACGTGATGGCTATCCCCGAGGCCCCAGTGAGTCACACTGCGCCTGACGGCTCGGCCTCGGGCCATACTGTATTGGGCGAGTTACCTACCGGAGACTAAATCCACGGCCCCGGCCGGGAAGATTTTTACCCGCCGGTTCAATAACCGCATATGATATCGCTGGAAGAGGCCGTTACTGCCCGGCTGGAATCTCACGGCCAGCGTTTCGAGGTACTGATCGACCCAGACGCGGCGCTGTCGATCAAACGCGATGAATTCGAAGACGACATTGAAGATGTCATCGCCGCAGAGGATGTCTTCGAGAACGCGTCTCGGGGAGACCGGCCCCCGGAGACCTCATTACAAGAAGTGTTCGACACGACCGCGCCGCTGGAAATCATCCCAGAAGTAGTCCAGCAGGGTGAAATCCAGATCACGGCCGATCAACGTCGAGAGATGCAAGAGCGCAAGCGGAAGGCTCTGGTGAACCAGATCGTCAGAAATGCCGTGAATCCACAACAGAGTGACGCGCCACACCCCCCCGAGCGAATCGAACGAGCACTTGAGCAGGCCGGCTTCAGAGTCGACCCGATGGAGCCCGTCCAGCAGCAGGTTGATGAGGCTCTAGATGATCTCAGACCGGTTATTCCGATTCGGTTCGACGAAATCACAGTCGCTGTCCAGTTACCGGCAGACTACGCGGGGAGCGGCCAGGCCCAAATCCGGGAATTTGGTGAGTTAGAAAGCGAAGAATGGCAACAAGACGGATCCTGGGTCGGCGTAGTCACCTTCCCCGCCGGGATGCAAAACGACTTCTACGACCTGGCAAATGAGGTGTCGTCTGGTGAAGCCGAAACTCGTGTCGTCAAGAACGAAGACGACATCAAAACGAGGTGACATCAACCCCACACTCGCCGATGCGAAGTGAAACACATTAACTCAGATGACACACACGAGTTTCCGTTCGCCGAGACCAGACCACCCGATAGCACCCTGACCAACTCCCGTGTGTCGAACAGCAACCCTCAGTGGGGAGGGTTGATCATTCGATTGGGAACGCTGACAGATGTCCAAAGACGGACTCGATGTGTCGAACCGGACGATTTTCGTCTGTCTCCACCGGCTGATTGTCGTCCCGTTAGCTGGCAGGTTGAGTTGAATCAGCACCCGTTCGTTGATTCAGCCATCACGAAGATTCAATAACCCCAGTATGGTATGGCCTATCGTGAAATCACACGTCGAATGCGAGGTGAAGGGCACCCACCCCTGAGGTGGTCGGTGTTGACATCAGCGGCCGTCACGAAGAGCACGGTGCGTATCTCATGGTGGCTGCAGCGGTTCGAGCTCAGGTCGACGCTGCACGAATTCGGTCAGTCGACGGAATGGGGTTTGCAGTGCTAGCTGAACCGCCTGACCTCGAGGCGACACTCGCCGTCGTCGCCGAGGCGACAGGCGATTTGGCACATCCTCCCGAGGGGCCGGTCGTCGCCGAGGCTGGGGAGTTTTACGAAGAACCAGCAGAGTTCGTGGAGCCGTCGTTCCCGACTGAGTTTAAATACGTCGAGACCGTAGCTGAAAGACAGAGCGTGCAGGCTGCACACTATGCTGCATACGGCGCGAGAGAACTACTCAAATCGGGTGGCGCATGACACGAGGTACAGTCTGCTACTCCGGTGGAACCGATGTCGGTGTCTCTGGAAATCGCGAGGGATGGTGGTCTCCCGGGCTCCAAGCTGTCAGAGCGACTTCATTTGCAGAGCAATTCATACTGGGTCAAGATCAAGTACCTCTACAGCAACCCAGAGGTCAGTCTCTTTCGGGGTCTGCCACTGACACACGTCTGCGCGGGAGAGCACTTCCCGCACAGGTGGCGGGACTCCCTCAGACTGTCTGTTCCAGTGGCCGGAAAGCAAGATTCAGCAGTGGCACGGGAGCCGGGGACGGGCAGGATTTTCAGAAGTCGGGTCCCTGTCACCCAGACCGCCACCGTCATACAAATAAACGTTTGATAGCGCCCGGTGATTCACCGAGCAGAGTCACCGCGAATCAGTTGTGGAGGCGGTCTCAGAGGTTCTCATGGATGCAATAATCGCCAAGCGGGCCGACAGTACCGAAGCCGATCTCACGGAGATTCGACAACTAGCAGCGGCAGGCGGGTACGACACCGTCGGCCATCTGGCCCAGAAACGGGTCGAAGACGCTGCATTCCACTTCGGGGAGGGTAAAGTTGACCAACTTGCTCGTCGGGTCGCTCGGAGAGACGCCGACTGTGTCATCGTCGATAACGACCTTGGGCCATATCAGACGTTCAATATCGGCGGGAAGATGCCATCCGGGGTAGAGGTGATCAACAGATTCACCCTCATCTTGCAGATTTTCGGGCAGCGGGCGCAGACTCGAAAGGCGCAACTCCAGGTCGAACTAGCACAGCTCCGTTATGAGTTGCCACGAGCGGAGGCGAAGGCAAGTCTGGCGACACGCGACGAGCGGCCCGGATTCATGGGACTCGGAGAATACGATGAGAGTCGCGAACTCGACATCAAACGGCAGATTTCGGAGATCCGCGCGGAACTGGAGTCCATTGCCACGAAAGAGCAAGACCGGCGTGCCCAGCGTCGGGAGTCTGGATTTAATCTCGTCGCGATGGCCGGCTACACGAACGCAGGAAAATCAACCCTATTGCGGCGGCTGGCCGCAGAGTTAGATATCGATGAAAACGCTGGTCGACACCCCGACCTGGCCTCAACCGCCGAGTCCGAAGATATGTTGTTCACCACTCTCGGCACGACGACCCGCCGAGCGGAACTCCAGAAACGGGAGGTTCTGTTGACGGATACCGTCGGATTCATCTCTGATTTGCCACACTGGCTAGTGGAGTCGTTTGAGTCAACACTCGATTCGGTGTACCGGGCGGATCTGGTGTTGTTGGTCGTAGATGCCAGCGAACCAGTGCCCGATATGCGCGAGAAAATCGTCACGTGTCACGACACGCTTCACCAGCGAGTAGAGGCGCCAATCATCACTGTGTTTAATAAAATCGACCGAGTCGACGCCGACGAACTGGCAGACAAACAGGCAGCACTGTCGGCGTTAGCACCGAATCCCGTGGCTGTGTCTGCTAAAGCGGGAACCGATATTACGGCTCTGCGAACGCGTGTCGAGTCGGAACTGCCAGACTGGATGGATGAGCGGCTGGTCCTTCCGATGACAGACAACACAATGAGTCTGGTCTCGTGGATTCACGACCACGGCCACGTCGAAACTGAAGATTACGGAGATGACTCCGTCATAGTGGGATTCCAGGCAACACCGTCTGTCGTTTCCCGCGCCCGGTCGAAGGCAGCCGAACTCAGGCCGTCCTCGATAGAGTCTGCCTGAAATGGGCGCCAGCCCACAGGGCTGCGTGTTCGCCAGCCGACGGGGCTGAGCGACACCCGTCGCACAGACCGGACTCGCTCAGGTCCGGGTTTTGTGTTTTGCCGTTACCTCGACATCAGAAATCTGCGTTCCAGGGTACTGTCCGTCGGTATCTTTCTCGGCGGCTTTGACCATATCCCAGATCACGTTCAATCCGGTTGTTGTCCCCTCTAATGCTTCCATCTCACAGCCAGTTTTCCCGGTCGTCTCGACGGTCACCGACAGTTCGATGTGGTCGTCAGCGACATCGAATTCTGTGTCAACGTTCGTAATCGGGATCTGGTGACACATCGGAATAGTCTCCCAGGTGTGTTTCACCGCCCGGATCGCCCCGATCCGGGCCGTCGCAAGAACATCGCCTTTACCAACCTCGTCGGCCCGAATCGCGGTCACGGTCGAGTGGGCCAGTGAAATCTTCCCCCGGGCTGTCGCCCGTCTGTTGCTGTCGGGTTTCGAGCCGACATCCACCATCTGTACATCTCCCTGGTCGGTCGTATGTGTGAGTTCGCCGGGAGGGCCGTCGTCGTGAGGGTCAGTCATCGGTCAGAGCGTCTGGGAGCGACGCCAGTAAATCCGTCGCCAAGAGTCCCCGGGTGTGGCCAGCCGTCGTGAGGTCGCCCGCGCGGCCCGTTGCGTAGGCCGCGACCGACGCCGCCTGGAAGGCGTCGAGACGGCACGCAAGCGCTGCTGTCGCTCCCGCGAGGACATCACCGGTGCCACCGACCGTCATCGCGGGATTTCCAGTCCGGTTGAGCCGGTGACGGTCACCATCGGTCACACAGTCAGTCTGGGATTTGAGAAGGATTGTGCAGTTGAGTTCAGCTGCGTACGCTTCGAGCGTATCGGTTCTGTCACGCGGATCGGCGACCTCGGGCCCGCCCATGGCCACGAGTTCACCTCGATGGGGCGTGCAGATCAGTTCGGCGTCCGTATCCACGGTTGGGACCACCGACAGCGCATCAGCGTCCACAACGACGCGGCCGTCGACACGATTCAGAACACTTGCAACGGCGTCCATCGTCGCGTCTGCATCGCCCAGGCCTGGCCCAATCAAGACAGTGTCGTGCGCTCTTGTGAGTTCTAGCAGCCGATCGACGTGGGAAGGAGACAGCCGCTCGCCGGGAATAGGCCGGACAATGAGGTTCTCGTCGTATCCCTGCACTTCGTTGGCGATTGCAGCGGGCACAGCCAGCCGGACGAGATCGGCGCCAGCACGGAGCGCGGCTTGGCCAGCGAGAGCAGGCGCTCCCGTGTACGGGCCACCGCCGACGACAAGCACCTCGCCGTGGTCGCCTTTGTGGCCGGCGGGGTCTCTCGAGAGACTGAGAAGGTCTCCCGGTCCTGTGAACCGCTGGGCGGCCGCCGGAATGCCGATATCCGCGACAGAGACCGACGCGTCAATGTGGTCGTGACCTGGCTTCTGGTCGTGAAAGGTGATGATTTGGTCGGCATCGACAGCAGTCTCGGGTCCCTTGCCAGTATCTGCGTCGACGCCGGATGGGACGTCGACGCTCAGGACCGTCGCCTCCGAACGGTTGATCGACTCTGCACACGTAGCCTCTGGTTCACGGAGCGACCCAGTGACGCCGGTTCCCAGCATCGCGTCGACGATCACCTCGGCGCCGTCGAGATTAAGTCCACTTCCAGCAGGGACCGTCTCGTGAGGGATATCGGCCGGGCCGAGTGCCTCCCAGTTCTCGCGGGCGATTTTCGTCCGGATCCCCGTCGGGCGGCCGAGCAGGAACACGCGTACATCGTAGTCTGACAGAAACCGCGCGGCGACAAGCCCGTCACCACCGTTGTTGCCCCGACCGCAGACGAGCGCGACTGACGCACCAGGATCGGACATCTCGCGGACCTGTCTGGCGACGGCCCCGCCCGACGATTCCATCAGCTGCTTTCGCGGGACTCCGAGCGCGGCAGTGTTGCGATCTACCGCAGCCATTCGGTCGCTGCTGATCATACTGTGTGTTCGTTCTCTAGAGTATAAACCAGTGTAGCCGTCTGGACGTTTCCTGGTCACAATTGGCATGCTGTTTCAGCCTTCGGCTCCAGGGCTCAGACCGTTCTTGTGAAGGAAACACACAACGGGTTTCTATGTTTCCCAACTGTGATAATTGTCATGTCTAATACTCATTCGACGGAGAATAATCCTCCCACTGGAACGAATGATATTCGTGTGCTCTCGCTTGACGACGCTGATGGGGTTATTGGGTCACTCACTTCGGAGACAGCCCGCTCAATTCTGCAGTCACTCCACAATGAGCCCGCGACAGCATCTGATCTGGCCGACTCTGCTGATACGACAATTCAGAACGTTAGACATCATCTGGAGAGTTTACAGGCGGCTGATCTTGTCGAGGTAGTCGAGACTCGCTACTCTGTGAAGGGCAGAGAGATGGACGTCTACGCGCCCACTGACGACAGAGTGTTGGTCTGTGTCGATGACGGGGAAAGCGGGTTGATTGACTCGCTACAGGAACTTGTTGGTGTGACTGCTGCCCTCGGTGTTGTGAGTGCCATTGTTCAGCGGTCATTCAGGACACCGGGCGTGACTGCCGCCCCGGAGACGGCGCCACGTGTTCCCAACTCAGTCATGGCTGAACCCGTCATGGGGCTTTTGTCACCCGGGCTCGCGTTCTTCCTTGGCGGGCTGCTCGTACTGACGATTATGATGTTGTGGTCGCGTCGAAACCGCCTCGGTCGGCTCATCCCAGCGTGAACGCAGACAGGCCCCAACTCCAGGAGATTGCCGTGCTCGCTCTGGCGACATTCGTTGTGATTGTGTCTGGGGCTCTGGTTCCCGCTATGCGGGGAGTTGCCGGCGGAAGTAGTTTGTCTCAAACTCAATTAGCCGCTGGTGACCGTTCTGATTTTCAGTAGTATTTAGTAGTGTTTATCCAGAATCAGGAGTGTCGGCGAGGACACTCTGTATGACACTACGGCTGGACAACTGCCTGTCCGTGTTACTACCATGATTTTGTTGCAGTCCACCCGTGTCTGACTCACCACTCTCCGTGGAGCAGTCCTGAGTCAGCAGGGTCTGACGACCACTCGCCGTATCCTGTGAGGCCGTGGACTGAACGCTAGTAGAACGGGCATCTCTCGGAGGTGATGGAAAACTAGCGTGATTTCCCGTCTCCGTATAGGCGACAGGTTTCGCCTCTTCCATCGTGCTCTGTGAGAGATACTTCCGTCCAACATTCAGCGCTCCAACCACATCGCGGTCGCACTCGTATTCACAGTTCGGACAGTAGAAGTGCCCTCCATGGCGACACTCCGTGTGGTCATCTGGCGCTTTCACTGTTTTTCCACGATCACCACACCGAGGGCAGTGTCTGCTTGTTCCCCATGGGTTTACCGTATCTATCTCTACATCCGCCAGCTCAGCCTTGTATTCGGTTTTCTCTAGAAGGCTTCCTCTGGCCCATGTCGAGATTGACCGAGCCACCGAGCCACTCGTATCGGGCGCTTCAATCTGTCCGAGCGACTCGAAGACGATTGTCTCGCAATTATGCTCAGCGGCCAACCAAACGAGTTGGTTTGCTACATCATGTTGGATTTGCTTGCGAAGTCGC
>KI543233.1:7302-28365 GCA_000496235.1 uncultured archaeon A07HR60 | reverse complement strand
CACACTCGACCCCGAAAGACTGTCCAGAACAGTCATCCGCATATACACGCAGTCTACGTGAGTCTGTCAAATATGTCGGCAAAGATATCACTGATTCGTCTGATGATTGCTCAAATGAATAGTATACGCCTTACGACGGAGCGGTTCACTGCTCCGAGGCATCGAGCGTGTATCTGCAGAAACACACTCCCGAGATGTCCAACGCCAGTTCGTTCCGTTTGGAATATCGTAGATGGAACTGTCAACAACTGATAGAGTATATGCGTGATTCCGTGTCGAATTGACGAGCAGAACAGCTCCAAGATCGTAATTATCGTAGTCAAGAGGACTGAGGAAGAGCTCTCAAGTCAGTTCATCGCCGGCGCGGACTGATTAGCATACCGTTCTGATTTTCAGTAGTATTTAGGAGTGTTTATGCAGAATCAGGAGTGTTGGCGAGGACACTCTGTATGACACTACGGCTGGACAACTGCCTGTCCGTGTTACCACCATGATTTTGTTGCAGTCCACCCGTCTCTGACTCACTACGACAGGCCGCAGAGCAGTCCTGAGTCAGCCGGGTCTGACGACCACTCGCCGTCTCCTGTGAGGCCGTGGACTGAACGCTAGTCGAACGGGCATCTCTCGGAGATGATGGAAAACTAGCGTGATTTCCCGTCTCCGTATAGGCGACGGGTTTCGCCTCTTCCATCTTGCTGGTTGAGAGATGCTTCCGTCCAACATTAACCGCTCCGACCACATCGCGGTCGCACTCGTACTTACAGTTCGGGCAGTGGAAGTGCCCACCGTGGCGACACTCTGTATGGTCATCTGGCGCTTTCACTGTTTTGCCGCGTTCTCCACACCGAGGGCAGTGCCTGCTTGTTCCCCATGGGTTCACCGTGGTTGTCTCTCTATCGACCAATTCAGCCTTGTACTCGGTCTTGTTGAGAAGGCTTCCTCTGGCCCATGTCGAGATTGAACGGGCCAGTGCCCCACTAGTATCGGGCGCTTCAATCTGTCCGAGTGACTCGAAGACGATTGTTTCGCAGCCATGCTTGGCAGCTAGCCAAATAAGCTGGTTCGCCGCGTCATGTTGGATTTGCTCGCGGAGCCGCTTTTCCTTCTGTCGAAGATGGTGATACTCGTTGTAAAGGTGTGCAAATCGGTCAGTATGGGATTTCCCATTCCGACGAAGGTTCCCAAGCCTGTCGTTGATTCCGTCCGCCTCAGTAGCCAGTCTGAACAGTTTTTGTTTCGATTCATGATTGATGAATTGTGGTGGTGCGACCTGTCCTTCCGTATCGTCTATGACGACGGCTGTGACCTGTTTTGTGACACCGAGGTCCACAGAGAGGACACGGTCATCAGCAGTCTCCGTTTCTATTTCTGGCACGGAGACTGGGAGGTCAAGTGTATAGCCATGTTCGGACTTGTGAAGTGTTGGCGCACCAAGTTCACCGCAACGGGACAGTTCCGCGAAACGCGAGTGACATGAAAACTCAATTTCGTGGTCGGTCCAATCGTGAGAACTGTCTGTGTCAAGTGAGTCGGGAGCGTTCATCGTGAACACGAGTGTTCCGTCTTTGTCAGACAGCTCGTGAATCTGATAGTCTCCCGCATCTGCCGAGTAGGGGAGTGTTCCATTCGGTTCTGGACACGAGACAAGCTCAGTATAGCACTCTGGAAACCGTCCATGCACGTCGAAATAGTTGTTCAGTTGCTCTACCACAGACTCCAAAATCCCCCACTGGACGTATGGACTATCTTCGTTGAACAAGCGGTTTCGGAGTTCACCCCAGCCGACACTCTCGATTTTCTGCTCAGGAACCGTCTCAACGACGAATCTGAACGCCCGCCGCTCGTCACTGTGTGATTGAAGAATACTCGTAATACGCTGGTACACACACCGTTTGAATCGACTATACAGGTATGCATCTACGTTTTCAAAGCAGTCATACTGGTCATCACGGATGTATGTGTATGAAGTCCCTGAGTGACTGTCAATCCCTCCGATATGACTGTCCGACCAGTACTCCTCTTCTAGCAATCGCTGGCTATGCTTGCTCACGAGTTGCGTGAGGCGGTCGCAAGCGTCGTGATACTGGGCTGGAATATGGAATTGTTCGGTCAGTTGCATTATTCTTGGTTATTGTCTTTGTCGTCGACACGGATGATTTTGAGAGTGCAGCCCGCCCACTGTTTTGGAACGTAAACATGTGCACTGCTTCCTGTGGCTGTTGCTGTCTTCTCGATCATCTCTTCTCCCTCATCGGTGAATTTCGCCATATATATTATATGGGTATTATGATTATTATATATTTTGATATATTTCTGTCATAAGTTGATACTATCTAAGAGCAAATAATACTGAATCATACGGAATTCAACAACAGTTACACAACTCTCTTGCCGCCGGTCAACTGGCCGGTCAGGTCTCCGTCCGTCTCCACTGGACTGGTGACGCTGACCTCGATCTGTACCTATACCGACGGGTCCCAAACGGCCCCGATGAGGTTGTCGCTGGGGCGACACAACAGGACCACCTCGCAACCATTGACGCCACCGTCCCGGAGGGGACCTATTACGTCGCAATTCAGGCGACAGGTGTGGCAGAACCCATCGATATGCAGCTCTACGCCCCAACTCACTCACTCGGGTACACGACCAGTGAGAGCGCCCATACTCCAGTGACACGCGGCGCAGATCTTGCTGTCGGGTCAGTTACATCCGACGGGACCCAACAGATGACGAGCCCCGAGCAGGCGCCCGTGGACGCATCTGGCTCAATCAAGACGAGCCGGACACAGCTCCAGGGAACTTCCGCAGCTGC
The DNA here is from genome assembly GCA_000496235.1 of uncultured archaeon A07HR60. GTDB lineage: Archaea > Halobacteriota > Halobacteria > Halobacteriales > Haloferacaceae > J07HR59. The sequence continues at coordinate 25,553 of KI543233.1, read as the reverse complement.
ACCGTACGTCGCCGGCATCGCGGCATTGATTGAGGAGATTGACGGCATCACAGTGGCGACGAACCGGCGTCTACTTGTGCAGACGGCCAACCCGGCAGGAGAAGCGAACCAGGTCGATCCATCAGCGGCCGTGGAAACCGCCCAGGATCTGGAGACAAATACGACGGCAAACGCCACCTCACCGAGTCCAGCAAACCACGGCGATATCACGCCGGACTCATATCTTCAGGCTCACTGTCCTTGTTTCTAACTTCTCAGTCCGTCTGTAATCAGGTGTGCGGACACAGCTCCGTCGGAAGATCACCCACATGGAAAGACCGGTCGCTCTGATGAGTGTGATAACCGAACGAGCAGTCTGTGGCCTGATAGACCAGTCTATCTGTTGACGGATGTCTTCGGCTTGAGCCCCATCCGCTGACAGTGAGAGACTGCACGGATCACAGATAGTCGGTGAAATCGACGGTACCAACAGACGGAGTCCGGTCACCCTGACGGACGGCAGTAATCTCTTCGGCAACCTCGGCTGGTGTCAGGCTCGTCGTATCCACTTCATAGACAGACTCGCGTCCGTGCTCGGAGACAGTCTCCGAGAGGATCACATCGAGAGCCTCACTCTGGGCGTTTTCCGATATTTTGGCCTGTGATGCACCTCGCTCGCGAAGCCGAGATTCCAGCGTCTCCGGGTGACACCGCAACACGATCACCCTGTCAGCGGCCAGATGGTGCGCGAGATGCGACTCAACGATCCCAGACCACTCCTGAAGATAAGCTCGGACGGCATCAAGATCCGCCTCGACAGCGCCGCGTTGCTGGTCCCGCTGGCTCCACAGCTCTTCTTCACGAATCACCTCGTTCAGATGGACGACTTTGGCCGAGTCCAGATTGCTCGTTGCTGATGTCTTGCCCGTTCCTGGAGTGCCGGTAATTGCGAGTCGAGACGGCCGGTCAGGATTTTCGGGGCCGTCGTCATCGTCTTCGCTCACTGGCACAGCCGCGGGACCGACATACTCGTGCGGTTTAGATGCCCCGACCAGACGGCCCACGAGACCGACGGAGATCGGGACTCGAACCAGGAATCGGGCGTAGTCATGCGTAAACGCCGAGCTGGAGATCCTTGAGGACCTGATTGATCGTTTCGGTCGCTTGCCGAGTCTGTTCACGGGTTCCAGAAGAGATCCGTAGACAGCCGGGCAGCCCGAAGCTCGTACAGTCTCGCAAGATCAGGCCCCGATTCCGAGCCATTTCTGCCACTCGTGTCGCGTCTCCGACATCGGCGAGGATGAAGTTGCCCTCTGAGGGAAACGTCGGTGCCTCGATGTGCTCGCGCATGTACTCTCGGGCCCACCGAGCTGTTTCGACGGTTTCTCGAACGTGGTCGTCGTCATTCAGTGCCGCCAGCGCCGCCCGACAGCCGACTTCGTTCACCGCGAACGGTGTGTTCACTTTGGCGTATCCCTCGGCCCACTCTTGTGGAACCATCGCGTATCCGACGCGCAGCCCAGCGAGCCCGTATGCTTTCGACATCGTCCGAAGGACGGCTACGTCGTCTCTGTCACTGATAAGCCGGCGAGCGCTGGGCATCTCCGCGTATTCGCCGTAGGCCTCGTCGACAGCCACAACCGTCGAGTCGGCGGTCTCGTCTGCGACCGTCTCGATATCCGCCAGTGACATGACCGTTCCCGAGGGGTTATGCGGTGCAGTGACGAATACAATCCGTTCGCCATCGTACGCGTCCAGTACCGTCTGGGGCCGCTGCTCAAAGGCAGTCGCTTTGGACACCTCGTAACCGTTGACCTGGGCGTGGTGGTAGCGCCCGCTCATACTGTAATAGGAGAATCCGGGCTGTGGAATCAGAATCTCATCATCAGGGGCCAACACCGCTCGCGAGAGCAGGTCGATCCCGCCGTCAGCGCCAGGTGAAAGCCACACTTGCTCTGCCGTGAGATCCCATTCCGCGGCGATCGCGTCCATCAAATCCGCGTGTGATGCTTTTGGATAATGGTGTACCGCTTCGGAAGCACCTTGGACCGCATCAGCCGCTGCCGGACTAGGGCCGTGTGGGTTTTCGTTCGACGATAGCGCGATCAACTCGGAGGGGTCCAGCCCAACCTCTTGGGCGACCTCCTGTTTGCCCCGCCCTGGGACGTACTCATTGTGATCCGACAGATCCCGTAATTCCATATCTAATTGTGTCGCTGGCGTGTCTTAAGACTGCTCAAGACAGCTATCGGTGATGTCCATCCGGGGCCGCGCCCATGCTAATCGCCATGTTGCGTTTTGTGTCCCCAATCGTAGTCGCAATGCCGGTCTGGGTCGCGGCTGAAATCCCGTCATCTATCTCGATCCTCATACCGAACTCCTCCTGACAGTGTGACCTGACGGTGACTTCTGAAGACCTATTTGGACGGTCACTGGCGTCTCAGAGCGACCGGTTGCGGGGCCTGGAGTATGGAGGCCGACGGCTCTGTGAGTAACTAGTTTGAACTGAGACTCCTCTTGACTCAGTCGGACGCCGGCAGCTCGTCACCCTGAATGCTCTCGCGGGACTCGATGTCGCGACAATTCACGCGCTGTCGTCACCACCAGACGGCTGGATGCGGTTTGCTCGCCGCCGTATTTCGGCGATTGTCTCCGGATTACCGGTGACGGTGAATCCCAGAGACGAGCCGCCGTACTCGACATCGCTGACGTCACAGTGATCGTATGCCCATGACAGCAGCGACTGAGCGTCTCCCCCGTTCGGGAGTCTAATTGGCTCTGTCGCCACAGGGAGCACGTCTCGTAGTTGGTCACGGAGGGTCTCAATTCCACTTCCATCTCGACTACTGATCGCCACCGGATCGGTTATCCTCGTAGCGTCACCGGCCCACGTTTCCAGGCGTTCGCGGGTGGTCGTCATTCGCTGGGCCACCGCCGACTCGGTAACACGGTCTGTCTTCGTGAGGACTGGGATCAGACGGCCATCTGTGTGGTCGATCGCCGCCAGCGACGCCCCGAGTTTGGTTGCAAAGCGTTCGGGGGCATCACTCGCGTCGGTTACCAACAACACTGCGTCAGAGTCTCTGGCAGCGTCAATCGTCGACTTAAACGACTGTACAAACTCGTGAGGGAGCCCTTCGACGAATCCAACGGTGTCGGTGAGGAGAAGCCGACGACCGTCTATCGTCGCTCTGTGTGTCGTCGTTTCCACCGTTCCGAAAAGCGCGTCTGCCGCCGCTGCCGAGGAATCGAGGTCATCGTGGCCTGCGGGCTCAGTCGTGTCGAGATCGTCTGCCAACTGCTGAAGTAATGTCGACTTGCCAGCATTTGTGTACCCCGTCAATGCCACGAGGTCGAACCCCTCGGACCGGCGCTGTTCGCGGCGTCTGTTTCGGTCGGCCGTGATTTCGGAGAGTGACTGTTCGAGTGATGTGATCTGGCGCTCCAGGTCCTGCACCCGCCCGGCGCCTTCGGAGTGATACTCGTTTTCGGTGGTCGCGCCGCGAGCAGAAAACTCAGTCAACCGCGGCTTGAGATATCGTAGTCGGGCCAACTCGGCCTGTGTGGTGGCCGCGGCAGACCCCGCTCGCGTGGCAAATAGCTCCAATACGAGCCGTGTTCTGTCGAGGACATCCGTCCCGGCTGGCATGAGCTCTGACAGGGAGGCAGTCTGTCCGGGAGTGAGCCCACCGTCGAAGATGACCGTATCAGCCTCTTCGCTCGCAACGAGTCGCATCAACGCTTCTGCCTTCCCGCGGCCGAGTGAGTACGTAGGGTCGTCTTCTCCACGTTGCGTAATCTCACCAATCGGCTGGTAGTCTGCTGCTTTTGCGAGGTTGCGAATCTCACCAGTATCCGGTGGTTCGTCGGACGCTCTGGCCGCGAGTATTGCTGTCTGTGACATATCTTTGAACCCGGATTGCTAGCCTCGCCAGCGTATTGTGGGGTCCGAGTGACAGTCGGCCGGCCACCCGCAACTGACCGTGAACTCCGTGTTTGGGCTTTCAGGACCGAGAGCAATCGAGTACCGACCAGGCTAGGATTTGACTCATATTATCGGTCGACAGCATTGTATCCCACGTATTCTGACCGCTGCTCGGTAACACGCCGCGGGGGAGGGCCCAGCAGGTCGATGGTGCTGGCACAGACAGCTCGCGTCACCTGGCTGTAAGTTGGACTGGGTGTGCGTTCGAAAACGAACGCTTGAACGGGGATGGATATGCTAGAGTGAGCGTGCGAGATTTGTTGGCACCGCTTCGAGGATTTCGCCGTCCGGTCTATCTGATCGCCGGCGGACAGTTGGTCAACGTCTTCGGGGCCGGACTGGTGTACCCGTTCGCAACGATTCATTTCCATCTCGTCGTCGGCATCCCGCTCTCGCTGGTCGGAATCGGTCTGCTGGCGAATAATCTCGGGCTGGCGACGGGTACCGCGGTCGGTGGATACGCAGCCGACCGGTACGGCCGACGGCCAGTGATGATCATCAGTATGGCACTATCGGCGGCGACACTGGCCGCGTACGCGAGCGTCGAATCGATCGCGTCGCTGGCAACCGTCACCCCTGCATTGGCATTTATTGGCGTGGCCGCAACGGCTGGACTCACACTCGGATTGTACGCGCCGGCCAGTCAAGCGATGGTTGCCGACTTGACGACGGGTGACCAGCGAGACCGCGGATATGCACTGTTGAAAGTCGCTAACAACGCCGGATTCGGGCTGGGGTTTGTCGTCGGAGGGGTGCTGTACAGCGTTGCCCAGCTATCGGTGTTCCTTGGGAACGGTTTCACGTCTGGTGTCGTTGCAGTTGTGTTATTTCTTGGCCTGCCTCGGGTTCACGAAAGCACCCGTGACGTGTCCTTTCGAGACTCTGTCGGTGACTGGGGGGCGGCGATCACAGAACGGCGAGTGCTGGGATTGGCGGTCCTCAATGTCGGGTTTGCCGTGATGTACGCGCAGATGCAGTCGACGGTGCCGGTGGTAGCTACTGAGACACTCGGGCTCTCGTCCGAGCAGCTGGGCACGTTGTACGTACTAAATCCGGCGGTAATCGTGTTGTTTCAGTTGCCTATCGTCGCCGCAATCACACACTGGCGTCGTACCCGAGGGTTGGCCGTCTCCGCGGCGCTGTGGGGAGCGTCCATGGCAGCCGTGTGGCTCGTGCCTGGCGTCCCCGTCGCACTCGGGATCGGCCTGGTTGGGGCTTTCCTGGTGGTGCGGACGCTCGGTGAAATCCTTCACTCGCCGCTTGTGACATCGCTCGCGAGTGATCTCGGAACCACGGGAGAGACTGGCTCACAATTATCCCTGCTCCAAGTGGCCAAGCGTCTCGGGTTCGGGATCGGCTCTGCCGTCGGCGGCGCGTTCTTCGATTACGGGATCTCTCAGCTCCTGTGGCCGACGCTGGTCGGGGTCTGTGGTCTTCTGGCCGTGGGTGCGCTCGTGTTGGAGCGCCGGATCACACCCACAGAGAACGGGCTCTCGACGGGTGCAGACCCCTCGACAGAGTGATTCATTCGTGAACGGTCATCAGTTGCCGTGAACTACCTCAAGGACAGGCCTCGAGTCACTCGCCCTGCTCTCCCTGTCGATCTCGTTGGAAATCTGCACAATCTCACGCCACAGCAGATCACAACGTGACTCGGAGACCAGCACAGGCCAGGTCAGATGATTACTGTCCCGAAGGGAAGATCAGGGGTTTGGGTGGTCCAGGAGACGCCGTCTTCGGGGTCGACCAGCGACACCATGCCAGCGTCGTAATGTGAAAGGACAACCCCGTGTTCACTAGGCCGGCCTACGAGCGCAGAAGCTGGCGTCGAGAGTTGCGTTCCGTCGAGTGCTCGGAGACACGAGGCGTCACGGTCGATGACCCACTCTCGGTCGGCCAGTCGATGGACTTCGGTTGGAGTGACAAACCCGCGGTGGACAGTTCTGTGCTGCAGGTCTGGGTCGAATTCGTGGACGATGCCAGCGTCTCGGGCTGGGACGTACACGCTGTCGCGGTCGAGTCTGAGACTCACTTCGTATGGTGTGCCATCGAGGCTCGCCTTGGCGATGACTCTGGGATCGTGACCGGTCGTGAATCGCACCACACGTTTTCCTGCTTGGTCGACGGCGTAACCGGTCTGTGTGGGACCGTCGACGACGACTCCTTGCACGCGACCACCGACAGACACGCGCCCTGCAACCGACCGGTCAGCCGCAGAGATAACTGTCACCTCACCGGCCCCTCGGCACCCGACGTACGCAAACTGGCCGTCCGTAGCGATGTCGTGCGGCTGATCGCCCACCGGGACGCGGGTTTCTAGCCTGAACTGCTCACCGTCGATCACGGCTATCTGATCGCCAGCGCTGCAGGGGGTGAACACGTCGCCACCGATCGCTGCGAAGTGTGATGGACCCAGTACGCCCGTCTGGACACGATCTACCGTGCCGTCAGTGTCGACGATGTCCACCGACCGCTCACCCATGGTCGCGACGAACACACGACTCTCGTGTGCCATAGCGTGGACTGGGTGAGACCCAACCGGGATCGTCCCGAGCGCATCGCCCTGCAGCAGGTCGTACAGAGCAAGCACGTCTGCGCCCTCACAGCAAACCGCAAGAAGTGGCTGCTCGAGCGGGTCTGTCGTGTCGTCGCCAGGTCCTCGTCCAGGGTTACCCTGCAAACCAGGATCTCCTGGCTCACCAGAGCCGTCAGTCACCAGTCGGCCTGCGCCGCGCGGTCTCGGGGACAGTCCCAACAGGGAGTCCATGTGCATGTGAGCGTCAAGTCAGCCCGTACAGGAGAAGTCTCCCCCGTCGGTGCCGCCGCCGACCTCGCCGTCCGTCTCGATAACGACCTGGGTGGCGGTTTCGACGGGGAATCGGCCCCGATCGTCTAGATTAGCCCACTCTGAGAATCCGCCGTCGTACAGTCGAACGTCGTCAAACCCGATTGCCCGCAGAACAAGCCACGTCGACGTCGGATCGACGTTCTCGCCGCCGTATACGACGACCGGTCGGTCAGTATCGAGTTCCGCTTGACTGGTGTACAGCGTGTAGAGCTCTCCAGGGTCGGGCAGTTGTCTGCCTGCAACGTTTCCGAGCCAGTGAACGTTGATCGCGCCAGGGAGGTGCCCCTGGCGATCCGTCGCTGTGGCAGGCGTTTCCGAACTCGTCGCTCCCAGATACGCGTCTGGCTGTCGGACATCGACAAGTCCAGGCCCATCAGCGTTGAACTCGCCTATATGATCGGTGAGCCACTCGGCAGTTACCCACAGGTCCTGACGAGCGGTCCCGTCGTGCGACACTGGGGTTCGTGTGGGACTCGAGCCAGTGCCGACGCGACCATTCCAAGCGTCGAACCCGCCGTTCAACAGCATGACCTCGCCTGCGTGACCGCACGCTTCCAGGGCGAATGCCGTTCGGGTGACGCGAGAACCCACGCTCGACCCGTACACAACCACATCGTCTTGCGGGGAGACACCCAGTTGGCCTAGCGCCGCGGCAATCGACGCCGTGTCTGGGACGCTCCCCGCTGGCGTGTCCCGTGTCGCGGTGAAGTCTTCGAGTGGGACGTGACGAGCCCCGTAGACACGCTGTTCTCGGTATGCCTCCCGGCTCCGGGCGTCCAGCGCGACGACCTCCTCACGGCGCTGAGCGAGCGTCGAGGGCCCGACAAAGTAGCCGATATTCCCGCCCAAGTCAGAACTGGCTGCCACGTCGGCTGGTGTGGTTATCGACACACAGCCGGCTGCGCCGGTGCTCGCCGCTGCGCCGGCACCCGCAGCAGCCTTTAGCAGTGTGCGGCGGGTCCGCGATGGCTGGTCGGTTCCGTCTGAGTTCTCAAACCCAGTCACGGTTTTCCGCAGTAACAGTATCCGTCTGGGCAGAACGTAGTGGGGAACTCGCCGACACGTAACCCGAGCGACGCGAACGTGCCGAGGATACTCGCGGCTGCGTCATCGTTCGGCCGGACCATTCCAGAAGTGGCCCCTGTCGGACCTTCGCCCACGTCGATTGTTGTCGTCACCGCTCGCTGTTCGTGGTCGATCACTGCAACCTGGTTTGCGTCACCCACCGGGACGTACAATTTCTCACGGTTCGGGCCCCAGGTGCCCGAGATGGCGGTGCCACCAATATCGAGTTCTTTCTCGATAGTTTGTTCTGCAATATCGACCACCACGACGCCTTGGCCGGGGGTGAACAGGTACGCGGCCTCGTTGTCCGGGCTGATCTCGCTCGTGATTGGTGAGCCGCTCAGCCCGTCTTCGGCGCCGAGTTTGGCCAGTTCCGTCGGATTCTCTGGATCAGAGATATCCCAGATACTCTCCGAGCCCACTCGTTCGCCCTCCGGACCTAGTTGTCCCTCGCCGTTTTCGACGAACAGAACCTCACCGTCGAACGAGGCGGTACACATGAACGGAAGCACGTCACCATCGACAAGCGACTCACCCACGTCGACTTCTGCGACCGTCTCGAATGGGTCTACGTTCAACACTCGCAACGCTTCACCAGCCACGTCCACGGCAAAGGCGTACTCGCTGTCGGGGCCCATCGTCATATCACAGGGGCCAACGTAGCCGGTTGAGATCTCACCTGTCACCTCACCGAACGTATCACTGTCGGGATTCGCGTCGACTCGAGTGTACACCATGTCTTCGGGGTTGTCTGGATTCGGGTTCAACTGTGTGGTGCCACCCGAGGCGATGACAAGGTGTTCCCCGTCAGGCGTCACGTTCTGATAGTTAGGACCGAACCCGGTCTCGACCTCGGCAATCATCTCCAGTGTTTCAGGGTCGTACGCCTCGACACCGCCGCTGACGTTGAACCAGAGCACGTCGTACTCGCTGTCGGCACCGGTCCCGTGTTGATTGGCGGGGAACGATGTCGCCGCGTCGATAAACAGTGTGTCGATCACTTCGTCGGCGGCGGCATCGATCACGCTGATCGTCCGCTCACTGTTGTTGGTCACGTACACCGTCGGGGCGCGATCGCCACCACTATTTGCGCCGAGACAACCCGCCGTCGCTGCGGCCCCCCCGGCGACTGCCGAAGTTTTCAGCGCTTTCCGTCTCGAGATGCCGTCTGCAAATGAATCCTCCGCGTCCGAACTGACCATTTCGTCCGCGTCGGTGTTCGATTTAGACATTAGATTATTCTATCTGATTCTTTTATATATCCCCGGCGGGGTTCGACGGAAGAGTTACCCATCCGCACAAGCAGCAATACTTGCTGCATTTTGGGTGCCGAACTCAGTGAGTCACATTGCCATGCAGAATCACCGATTCTCAGGTGGGTCCTCCCCGCGTCTCCAGGCTCGTCTGAGACGGGCGGCGTGTGAGAACTACTCGTCGCCAAACAAAGTCAGCGTATGTTGCCGGTATGCCGGTTACCCACCAGTATCGGTCCGCTCCGATGTGGTTTTATCTATCAGGGAATGTCGTCTGATAATGGCACTCTCGCCGATAGGGTATATTCTCGTCTCGGTGGCCGTCGGATTCTCGTTAGGGGTCCTCCTGCAGAAAGCTCGCTTTTGTTTCGTCTCCGCGTTTCGCGACTTTGTGGCGTTCAAAGACACACGGGTTCTCAAAGGACTTCTCGCGGGGATTTTCGTGATGACGCTGTTCTGGAGTACGCAAGCAACACTCGGGTATTTTCGGGGATTCTGGACACCAGCGTGGGGGTTGGGGTCGGTCATCGGCGGTGTCGTGTTCGGTCTCGGCATGACACTGGCGGGTGGGTGCGCGTCAGGGACGCTGTACCGGGCTGGTCAGGGGTACCTCCAGTTCTGGCTGGTATTAGTGTTCATGTTCGTCGGGTACGGCCTATTTGCGCTTGTATTTCCGTTCTTCGAGGTACAGTACTTCGCCCGACTCAATCCCTTCGACGGGACGACGCTGTATCTGGCGCTGCCGTTCTCGCCGGCGGCCACGGGTGCGGGCGCCGTCGTCGTGGGCCTTGTGGCGTACGCGTACGTGAAAGGCAAGAACGCGTTGCCAGAAGATCCGCCGGGCGGCACTGACCCCAGCGCCGACCGGGGGACGCGCGGCCAGGCCACGCTCAGCGGCCCAGTCGTTGCTGTGAGCGTGGGGCTGCGTGGAATCGTTGCTGGGTCCCGATCGTATCTTCGCGGCTGGATGGATGACGACCGCCAAGTTGCTGATCGACTGCGCGATTCCTGGGATGCCCGCACGTCGGGCATCGCAATGGCGCTGGTGGCCAGCGTCTGGTTTTGGGTTCACGGTCACTGGGCAATCACGGGTGCTGAGGCCCGCTGGGCCGGCTGGCTCGTGAACGCTGCCGGTGCCGATGCGGCGGGGATCCGTTACTTTGGGTCGATCCTGTTCCGTGACGGCAATATCACGGTAACGATGGATATGCTGATGATCGTCGCCCTGGTCGCGGGATCGTTCGTGGCCGCGTACAGCTCTGGTGACTTCCGCATCCGGACGCCAAACCGGGACCGCCTCCCGAACTACATCATCGGTGGCCTCCTGATGGGTGTTGGCTCTCGGCTCGCGGCCGGCTGTAATATCGCAAATCTGTTTTCGGGTGTAGCACTGCTGTCGGTTCACTCGTTTCTCGCAGGTGCTGGGATCATCGCTGGCGTCTATCTCATGACCCACTACATGTACCGTGAGGTTGGTTGCGCGATTTAGCCTGAAAAACCCAGATTTACTACTCTGAACCGGCAGTAGTCTCGATATGATGTCAGACCCGAGATGAGGGTGAAATCATGCACAGCTTCATCAACGTGAACTGAGACACGAGCGTCGATATCCATCTGGACAACAGCTACGGATCGGTCCTCATGTGGAGAAATACCCGGCACAGGGGAGAATTAGAAATGTGACTCAGAGTCGAGCGAGTGACTGCGTCTGCGACTTGATCGGTGGTCGCGTCGACCTCCGAGATCAGGCGTGTGTGGCCCTTCTGCTAGTGTCGCCTCCACGGCGTCTCGGACCCGTTGACCATCGTCGTTGTGGCCCAAGAACTCTAACAACATCGCTGCCGAGAGAATTGTTGCCGCCGGGTTAGCGGTGCCATTGCCCGCGATATCTGGAGCCGAGCCGTGAACTGGCTCGAACAGGCCGCGATTGGGGCCGATATTGGCCGACGGGAGCAGTCCCAGCCCACCGACTAGTCCGGCCGCCACGTCCGAAAGCACGTCTCCGGCGAGATTCGGGCAGACAACGACATCGAACGTATCGGGCTCCAGACAGATTCTCGTCCCGAACGCGTCCATCAACACGGTCTCGGTCGGAATCTCGTGTGTGGCTGCCACGTCGGTGACTGCCTCCAGAAATCGCCCGTCGGTCTCCCGCATCACGTTGGCTTTGTGAACGACGTGAAATCCGTCTGCGTTCTTATCACGCACGTACTCACAGCCAAACTCTGCGAGTCGTTCCGAGGCCGATGATGTCACCACCCGTGTGAGCGTCGAGAGATCTGCAGAGAGTCGTGTTTCGTGACCGGAGTAGACGCCCTCAGTGTTTTCGCGGAGAAATACAACATCAGTCTCCGGCCGTAACGCGTCCACGCCTGGATACGCCCGAACCGGGCGGACGTTCACGAACGAGTCAACAGCGTCTCTGAGTGGCAAGATTACGTCAGCCGCGGTCTCTCCGACAGCGCCGAACAGTGTCGCATCCGCGGTCGTGACCGCATCACGGGTCTTCCTCTGGCAGCGGGTTGCCGGTGTCTGCCCGTACTGCGTCGCCAGCGACTACCTCTCGAAAATCGAACTCACCGACTGTCTCTAGCACCTGCACTGCGGCTGGAATAACTTCTTTTCCGATCCCGTCCCCTTCAATCACGACGATTTCGTCAGTCACAGACACGCTCCCTTCCGTGTTTGATTGCGACCTGGAACCTGCGTTGGACTGTCGGCCTGACCCGAAGCGATGGCTACTCTAGACCCGGTCCTGATGCGTCTCGCCTCGCGAGAATTCGCTTCCGAGGTACTCTCGAGTGGTCTCTCAGCTATCGAATCGGCTCGCAACTCGATACCACCCACAGGATGCCAGAGTTCAATTTGCATCGACGTACGGGAGATCAGCAGCAGTTTCTCTGGCGGTCTCGCGGTTGGCGTACATGACAGCAGTCGTGTCGTAGACTCCCTTGAGGAGTGCTTCCTGTGCGGCTGTATCGATCTCGGCGTCGATGTGGCCGTCGTCGAACGCGACCGTCCCGGTCGTGACATCGACAGTCACCTCCGCGCTGGGACTCGCCTCGATAAACGACTGCAGTTCCGTCACGGGACCTCTCGGGGCCGTCAGGGTGGGGATACCGAGAGACTTGCAGTTGTCCGCGAAAATCTCTGCAAACGATTCTCCGACGATCGCGTCAATCCCCCAGCGCATCAGCCCTTGCGGGGCATGTTCTCTGGAAGAGCCACATCCGAAGTTGTCGTTCACCACTAACACGTTACCATCGTAGGTGTTCAGCGGGTGATTGGTGAGGTCGCCCTCGTCGTTGTATCGGGCGTCGTGGAAGGCGTATTCTCCCATGTTCTCGAAGGTGACCTCTTTGAGAAAGCGCGCGGGAAGGATCTGGTCGGTGTCGATATCCTCTCCACGGATGGGGACACCGCCGCCCGAAACCGCCGTCACCGCCATCGACTCAGAATCAACCATCAGGCATTCACCCCAGAATCACTCTCGTCGGTGACGAAGTCTGGCTCGTCACCATCGTATTCTCGGGCGTCGGTGACGGCTCCTTCGACTGCCGCAGCCGCGACCATCGCCGGGCTCATGAGTACTGTCCGACCCTCTTTGGATCCCTGTCGCCCCACGAAGTTTCGATTCGAAGAGGATGCACAAATCTCGTCGCCGTACAGTTGGTCGTCATTCATCGCGAGACACATCGAACAGCCGGGTTCGCGCCACTGGAAGCCCGCCTTCTGGAACGTCTCGTCGATACCAGCTGCCTCGCACTTCCGCTTGACCTGTTCGGACCCTGGCACTGCCAGCGCTCTGACATCCGAGGCCACGTGTTCCCCGTCGAGGATCTGGGCGGCCTCTCGAAAGTCACTGAACCGGCCGTTCGTGCACGTCCCCAGGAACGCCACATCGATATCGTATCCGGCCATCGTGTCTCCGGGTTCGAGATCCATGTGGTCGTATGCTTTCCGGGCAGTGTCACGGTCGCCAGTCGCAAGATCTTCTGGATATGGCACCTGCTCGGTCACCTCGATCACCTGGCCGGGATTGATTCCCCACGTCACCATCGGCGCCAACCCGTCGGCGTCGATTTCCACCACGTCGTCGTAGGTGGCATCTGTCTCCGACTGGATCGACTCCCAGTAGGCCACACGGTCGTCCCACGCGTCGCCTTCTGGGACGTACTCGCGGCCGCGAAGGTAGTCGTAGGTCGTCTGATCCGGATTAATATAACCCGCCCGGGCCCCGCCTTCGATCGACATGTTACACACGGCCAGCCGGCCTTCCATGTCGAGCCCGCTGATGGCGGGGCCACCGTACTCGTACACGTGGCCCACACCACCGTCGACGCCGAGATCACCGATGATCTTCAGGATGACGTCCTTGGCCGACACGCCAGCGCCCAGTGACCCAGTCACCTCGATGCGGCGGACAGCCGCTTTCTCGGCCGCGATACAACCTGTTGCGAGGACATCTCGAATCTGCGAGGTGCCGATCCCGACACCAATCGAGCCGAACGCACCGTGTGTCGAGGTGTGTGAGTCGCCGCAGGCAACAGTCATTCCGGGCTGGCTCAGTCCCAGTTCCGGAGCCATCACGTGAGTGATACCCTGCTTTCCCGACCCGGGCCCGAAGAACGTGATCCCCGCGTCGTCGACGTTTTGTTCAAGCGCCGACAGCATCGTTTCTGCTTGATCGTCGGCGAACGGTCGTGACCGCGTTTCCGATTGCGTCGGAACCACGTGGTCTGTCGTCGCGATTGTCCGATCAGGAAACGCCACTTCCAAATCCCGTTCTTGGAGCATCGCGAACGCCTGTGGGCTCGTCACTTCGTGCAACAGGTGAAGCCCAATAAACAGTTGATCCGCCCCGTTGGGCAATTCTGCGACCTTGTGTCGCTCCCACACCTTATCGTACAGCGTCTGCTCACTCATCGGCCTGGCTCGCCTCCGGCACACGACCGTTGTCTTTGCTCGCATGTCCCGATCCGTCGGCTCAGCCGAGTCTCACCGCCGACAGTATCAGTCATCCGCCGGGACCTCGTCTGCGGTCTCGTCGGCGTCTTCTGCCCACGCGAACAGCGTGCGCAGTGAGTCTCCCACTTCTTCAATCTCGTGAGTGCGGTCGCCAGCTTTGAGCCGCGAGTATGATGGCCGACCAGCCTGATTTTCTGCAATCCACTCAGATGCAAAGGTCCCGTCCTGCACTCCCTCCAGAACCTCTTCCATGTTTTCACGGACTGATTCGTCGATGACGTCGTTGCCTCGCGTGAGACCGCCGTACTCGGCGGTGTCAGACACCGAATTCCACATCTCGCTCATCCCACCCTCGTACATCAGGTCGACGATGAGTTTCATCTCGTTGAGACACTCGAAAAACGCCATCTCCGGGCTGTATCCTGCGTCCACGAGCGTCTCATAGCCCTGTTTGATCAGTTCGGTGACGCCGCCACACAGGACAGCCTGCTCGCCGAACAGGTCGGTCTCGGTTTCCTCGCGGAAGGTGGTCTCGACCACGCCAGCCCGAGTGCACCCGATTGCCTCGCCGTATGCGAGTGCCTGTTCGTGGGCGTCACCCGTGGCATCCTGATACACCGCCAGCAACCCAGGAGTGCCCTGATCGTTTTCGTAATTCCGCCGCACGAGATGGCCCGGCGACTTGGGCGCAATCATCGTCACATCCACGTCTTCGGGCGGTGCGATCTGGTTATAGTGAATATTGAAGCCGTGAGCGAACTGAAGCGTCTCGCCGGCCTCGAGATTCGGTTCGATGGACGCCTCGTAGACAGATGGTTGGACGGTATCAGGGATCAATACCGATACTACGTCCGCTGCCGCCGCAGCCTCGGCAGTCGTTTCGACCTGGAGGCCATCCGCCTCGGCGGCCGCCCGCGATGCGGACCCTTCACGAAGACCGACGATCACGTCGATTCCGCTGTCTGCGAGATTCTGTGCGTGTGCGTGTCCCTGACTCCCGTACCCGATCACTGCGACCGTCTTGGAGTCGATTTGTGAGCTATCCGCGTCCTCGTCGTAGTATACCGTCGTGGTGTAATCGTTATCTGGCATATGTTGGTGGTTATTGTCTAATCGTCACTTTGTCAGTCGATGCTCCCGATATCGGCGCGGGTGGTCGGTTCGTCACTCATCGCAGGCCGTTCACCCGGCACCGTCACGCCGGGGCCCCGAGTGAGTGCGGCCGCGCCTGTCCGCGCAATCTCTCGAATGCCAAACCGTTCGAACGCAGCCAGCGCCTCGTCGATTCGGTCCTGTCGACCAGTTATCTGGACGGTGATCGTCTCTGGACCGGCGTCCAGCGTCTGTCCGTCGTACATCTCAGTGATCGCCTGGACCTTGTCGGGGTCTTCGGCGCCGACTTTCAGCATCGCCAACTCCTGCTGGATGGCGTCTGTCTCAAGTTCACCAACCGAGATTACGGGCTTGAGTTTCGCTAACTGTTTGCGGATCTGCTCGATTCCAGGCTCCGGCTCTTCCACGACCATGGTGATCCGGGAGTGGTTGTCCACAGTGGTGGGGCCGACTGTGAGACTCTCGATATTGAATTGGCGCCGAGAGACCAGCCCCGACACCCGGGACAGCACGCCAGGTTCGTCGTCAACGAGCGCGGAGATGACCGCCTCACGCGGCTGCGGTTCCACCTCAGAGGCCGGTCTGACCCGCGTCCCCTGGCTGTTCCGACGGCCGCCAGGTTGTGGCCGCTCGTCGGGAGCTGGCCCCGGGAGTTCGCCGGTGGTGCGGTCGTCGTCTGACGGCGAGTAGCGGTCGTCACTCATAGATGGTCCTCCTGCAGGGCGAACTGGGCGTTGTCGCCGCCACTCGACACCATCGGGAACACGTTCTCTGCCGGGTCGATATGTGCATCGACCACTGACGGGCCGTCGTAGGCGAGCGATTCCTGGACCACATCTGCCATCTGGTCGTAGTCAGTCACCCGGAACCCACGTGCCCCGAACGCTTCCGCTAGCGTGTCGAACTCCGGTGTCCAGGGGTACTCCGAGGCCATATGTCGCTCCTCGAAGAAGGCATCTTGCCACTGTCTCACCATGCCGATCGCCTCGTTGTTGAGGATCACGACCGTGATATCGAGGTTTTCACGTACGGCGACGGACAGTTCGCCGACCGTCATCAAGAACGAGCCGTCTCCGTCAAAGCAGACGACATCCTGCTCGGGGTCGGCCGCCTGGCGCGCGCCGATGGCACCTGGAAGGCCATATCCCATCGTACCCAGCCCGTGAGACGAGACCCACGTCCGCGGCTGGGTGAACGTCCAATACTGAGACGCCCACATCTGGTGTTGGCCCACACCGGTGGTGACGATTGTGTCGTCGTCGGTGGCTTCGTCGTACGCCTCGACGACGAACTGCGGTTTCACCGGCTCGTCGTCTGGCGTCTGGTACGTCATTGGATACGTCTCCTGCCAGTCTTCACACTGCTTGCACCACGCGTCTGTGTCCGGCGAGTCTTCGATCGACTCGTGTAACTGAGCGAGTACCTCCCCCGCGTCGCCGATGAGCGGGTAGTCTGCGGTGACGTTCTTGTTGACCTCCGCCTCATCGATATCGATGTGGATGACCTCCGCTTCCGGAGCGAAACTCTCCACACCACCGGTCAGTCGGTCGTCGAATCGCGTCCCGACGGCGATCAGACAGTCGGTGTGACTGATACCCATGTTCGCATAGCCGGTGCCGTGCATCCCGGCCCACTCGAGACACAGCGAGTCAGTGTCCGGGAAACAACCGATCCCGGGCATCGTTGTCACGACCGGCACGTCGTGACCACGAGCGAACTCCCGAGCAATCTCACTCGCTCCAGCCTTGATCACACCGCCGCCGTACAGACACAACGGCTGTTCAGCCGCCTCGATAGCCTCGGCGGCACGGCGGACTGCCTGCGGATTCGCTTGTGGAGTCGGCGCGCTCCCAGCGGGCGCTTCTGGCAGGGCGGGCTGACTGCCAGCCTCGCCAAAGCTGGTATCTTTCGGCAAATCGACTAGCGTCGGACCTGGACGACCCGTTTCCGACAGCGCGAATGCTTCACTGACCATGTCGCCAACCGTGCGCGAGTCATCAGCGAAGTAATTGTGTTTGGTGATTGGCTGGGTCACACCGATCGTATCGGTCTCCTGGAAGGCGTCGTTCCCGACAAAATCCGTCGGAACTTGCCCGGTCAGCGCCAGCAGCGAGTCAGAGTCCATCGACGCGTCGGCGATTCCGGTGACGAGATTCGTCGCCCCTGGACCCGAGGTCGCCAAACAGACGCCTGGTCGGCCGGTCACAACGCCGTACGCATCGGCTGCGTGAGCGGCTCCCTGCTCGTGAGCCATCGTCATGTGGTCGACCGACGACTCATACAGTTCGTCGTACACGGGCATAATCGCTCCACCCTGGACGCCAAATGCATCGTCTACACCTGCCCGCTCGAGAGCGGCAATGACTGCTGCCGCCCCCGTCGCGGGGGGTGTAGAGTCCCGGTCAGGGTCTGTTTGCTGACTGTCTGCCGTGGCGCGTGCTGTGCCTCCGTCTGTCGCGTGGTCTCGTCCGGACGTGGCCGCCTCGTGAGAATCGTCTCCCGAGTGTGGGTCAGTCTCCGGATCTGTTGGATTCGTGGGTTCTGTCATGTATGATCGCGTGATTGTTGAGTGATGAAAACGGGCTGGGAACGTCCTCCAGGCCGTGAGTCAGGGCAATGTGTCGAGAAAAGAGAGGTAAAGTAGGGGCTTATGCCCCTACAATAATCGCGGCGACAGCAAATCGCTGAGTCGAACAAAACTGCGTCGCGTTGCAGTGCATCGTTACTGCGAATCGTGTGTAATCCGATATAAATTTGACGAATGTGGGACCTCTCTCCGGGCCTGTGTGACACAGGTCCCAGGACCGCAGTGAGACGCTCGGCAGCCACAGTTTGACTGGGTGGCACCTGGCCCGAGATGGTCATCGGAGGGGGTAGGCGTCGATCGGCTGGCGGAGCATGGGGAGCAGCCAGACAGTCACCGCTCTGGGACAGCTGCGACTGCTCTATAGCTCCGAGGCTCGGAGCTGGGCTCCGCCAAACCCGAGCCATCAGTTTTTGACCTCTTCCTCTCTCTCCTGTGATGACTCTTCGCGAGTGA
>KI543233.1:4623-7165 GCA_000496235.1 uncultured archaeon A07HR60 | reverse complement strand
CGATGACTCTTGCCAGGCCCGCGACCGTGGTGTCGGTCGAGTCAGCGATATCGCTGACAGCCTCGAACTCAGAGTCAGAATTCACTGGGAACCCCGCCTCGATGACGTGAACTCCCATCTCGTCCAGTCGCGTCGCTATTTGACGCTGTTCGTCGTAACTGAACGAGGTGCGCGGTGTCTGTTCACCATCCCGAAGGGTGGTATCGAAAATCCGTACCGAATCAATCTCGTTAGTAGAGTCCAGTGTGCCCTGGAAGAACTCGATCCGCCGGGGACTCCGACAGATCCTCCACGTTATTGTGGGTCATTGCGTCTTAGACTGGAAAGTGCCCGTCATGTAAAGCTTGTGTAAACAGTTGGATATGTGACTTCTGTATCGTCTCCTGCCGTTCGGTTGCGGCCACGAGAATCGGTGTCGATACCTCGCCACAGACTCGACGCTCTCGAGTATTCGCGAGCGATTCTCTCGGACCCTGCTCAACCAGCGATGTTCCGTGGAGCGTGATTCACAGATATTTGTCGGGCGTCGTCTGCGCGCTCACACGCAGAGTGGAGCGTGATGAGGTGAGGAACACTTTATTTGTCCGGCCGAGATTTTCCAGGCATGTCAGATTTCGACCTCGATCTCCGGAACGCCGAAGAGCAACTCGACGACTTGGAAACGGCCGATGACGTCGTGTTAGGTGTGCTCGACGGCACCACTGACCCTCAAGAGTGGGTGAGAACCGTCGAATACGGGAACGTGCTCGTCTTGTCGGTCGACGGTGACCTCAACGAACTCGCGGCGGGGTTTGCTCGCGAAGTGAAAGACATAGGTGGAGCACTCATGCACTTTCGTGGATTTCTCCTCGTCGCTCCGTCAGATATGGATATCAACTCAGAGCGGCTCTGAACGGCTGGAATCCTGCCCTGCGAGTACCGAACTGTTAGACTCCTCAGATCGGAGACCGGAAGTCGAGACGGAGCGAGACGCGACGCCACAGTTGAGTCAGTGTTCGCGGTTCAATACCAACGATGAGATCGGGTGAATTGGTCTGGAAACCGCGGTTGGCTGGATTTATGCACACTGGATTGATACCGTCAGTATGGGAATCAAGGGCTCGGGCGATCCGACACTGACGGAAATCGATAGATACGATGGTGGCGTCGGGTGGATCGCGTACCCGGACGAAGGAATGGAGCGTGCGAGCCACGCGATCACGACACCGGGTGACGCTGCAGGAGGTGCAGAAGCCGACGTGTGGGTGCTTGACCCAGTTGATGCACCGGGTGTGGACGATCTTCTCGCCGAACTCGGAACCGTGGCTGGCGTCGTCTGCTGTCTCGAACGCCACCAGAGAGACAGCGATACCATCGCGAATCGGCACAATGTCGCCGTCCACGTGCCGACGTGGATGGATGGCGTCGAAAGCGATCTCGATGCACCGGTCGAACGGTTTCAGAAAACGGTCGCAAATACTGATATCAGGTCGATTCGCGTGCTGAATCGGGATGTCCCGCCATGGCAGGAGGCGGGACTGTTCGACGGTGAGACGCTGTATGTGGCCGAGTCAGTCGGGACAGCCGACTACTTCCGCGCGGGAGACGAAGCCCTCGGGGTCCACCCGATGCTTCGACTGTTCCCACCGCGGCAGGTTTTTGACGACGTTCGACCGGAGCGTGTGATTGTGGGTCACGGAGAGGGAGTCCACGATAAGGCTGCGAGAGCATTGCGCGAGGCACTGGCCAGTTCTCGACGGAAAGCCCCACAAGCGTACGCGGGCGCTCTCAAATCGATACTCACAGGATGATAAAAACACGATCGGGGTCGCTCACGGGATAACAGAGACACAATCGGAGTCTCCCGGATTTTCCGATGATGCGACGGCCCGCCCGGCTCACAACTGCTAAACCTACCCTTGTCGTGAGTGAGCGTATGTACGGCGTTGTGCTCGCGGCGGGGCGAGGGACTCGGATGCGTCCGTTGACAGATTATCGTCCCAAACCATTGCTCCCAGTCGGACAGTCAACGTTACTTGAGCAGGTGTTCGAGGCCGCGTTCGACGTTGTCGACGAGTTCGTGGTCGTCATCGGGTATCGTGGCAGCGCAATCCAAGATGCGGTCGGTGAAACGTATCGCGGACGGCCGGTCACGTACGTCACACAGGAAAATCCACAAGGGACAGCTCACGCCGTGGCGCAAGCTGAAGTTGTCGTGGACGACGACTTTCTCGTGCTCAATGGTGACGTCCTCGTAGATGCGTCACTTCCGGAGGCCCTCGCCGAGTCGGGTGGGACGGCAATCGCAGCCACAGAGGTGGCCAATCCGCAGGCCTACGGTGTCATCTCGACGTCGGCGGACGGTGGGCTCTCAAGAATCGTGGAAAAACCAGCGGACCCGCCAACTGACTTCGCGAATGTGGGCTGTTACGCGTTCGAACCGTCGGTATTCGAGTTCATCGACAGGACGGGTGAAAGTGACCGCGGCGAGTACGAAATCACTACAACACTCGAACTCCTGTTGGACGCCGGCCATCGAGTCGACGTAGCAGCATATCAGGGA
>KI543233.1:0-1687 GCA_000496235.1 uncultured archaeon A07HR60 | reverse complement strand
GGTATCGACGAGAAACCAGAGGGGTCCGTCGAGACGAATCTCATCAACGCCGGCGTCTACGGCTTTTCAGTGGGTATTTTCGATGCGATCCGGCAGACTCAGACGACTGGAGAATTAGAAATCACAGCAACACTCAACGAGCTCGCTAGCGAGAGCGGGATGACTGCTGTCCAGTACGACGGTCAGTGGCTTGACGTATCGAATCTGTGGGATCTAATCAGCGTCAACGCCGGGTTGGTTTCAGATACAAACGAACCGGGACAAGCTGGCCCATCTCCCGGTAATTCGGCGGTTACCGCCGACGACGTGGTACTCGCAGACAACGTCCAAGCAGGCCCCAACGTTACGATTGGCGGCAGCACCGCAGTCGGGGGTAACGTGACGATCAAGGCGAACGCGGTCGTCGAAAACGCCGTGATATTCCCCGACGTAGTGGTGGGTGCTGGGGCTGTTGTCCAGGACGCAGTCATCGGTGGAAACGCCCGACTGGGAGCCAACGTCACAATCGAGAGAGGTCACTCCGACATCGTCGTCGGCGACACGTTCCATTCCGATGTTCAGCTAGGCGCCGTGGTGGGAGATAACGCTCAAATTGGAGGCGGTGCGACGCTCACGGACGGGGCCGTCGTAGGTGACGATGTCCAAGCTGACGCCGGAGTCGTGATTGAGGGACGAGTCGAATCCGATGCTGTCGTGCGGAGGGGGTAATCATGTGTGGCATTGTTGGATACATTGGTGCAACAGAGAGTAGCCGAGACGGACCGAACGAGAACGTCACAGACGGCGGAACCGGCTCCTCGGCTGTAGGGGCAGTAGTCCAGGATGGACTTCACAATCTCGAATACCGCGGGTACGACTCGGTCGGGGTCGCGCTCGTGGGAACCTCAAGCGGGCTTACGGTGCAGAAGCAGTCCGGTGAAGTCGACAAACTCAGTTTGCCTGCGGTGTCCGATGCGACACACGGTATCGGCCACACACGGTGGAGCACACACGGTCCGCCGACAGATTTCAACGCCCACCCTCACACAGACTGTCTCGACGACGTTGCGGTCGTCCACAACGGAATCATCGAGAATCACGAGGCACTGAAATCAGAGCTTCCAGACCACGAATTTACGAGCGACACGGATACAGAGGTCATCCCTCACCTTCTCGAAGAGGAATTATCAGCCGACGACGGTGAGTCTGGAGAGCTACTCGGCGCGATTCGGCGGGTTGAAGCCCGGGTCGAGGGCAGTTACGCGATTTGTGCGGTTCGGAAAGGCGATGATCGAATCGTCGTAGCCCGACGCGGAAGTCCACTTGTGATTGGGCATGGCGAGGAGTCGATGTTCGTCGCCAGTGATGTCACGGCGTTTCTGGAACACACTCGGAAGGTGACGTATATTCAGGACGGCGACGTAGCTGTGCTCGAACCGGGCCACGTCGAGACGTATCACGACGGCGAGCCAGTTGACCGGGGAACTGAAACGGTCGAATGGGAAGCAGACGCTGCTGAAAAGGGTGGATACGACCACTACATGCGCAAAGAGATTCACGAACAGCCAAGCGCATTACGCCAGACCTTGGCGGGGCGATTGAACACAGACAGTGGAGAAGTCGATCTTGATGTATCGTTCCCCCCGGGATTCCTCGCGGACCTCGAGGAGATCCAGATCGTCGCGTGTGGGACCTCCTATTATGCGGG
>KI543232.1:107724-121823 GCA_000496235.1 uncultured archaeon A07HR60 | reverse complement strand
GTAGTCGCCACATTTGATGTAATTCAATCTCACTTATCACCCGACCACTCCGACTGTACCTGTGAATATCACCTCCGCATACCTGACCCTTAGCCTCGAATCCCTGTGTGAACCGGGCTCGTTCACTATGATCACCATCACGGATGGCCCCGGAGTGAACGGCCTCGAGCGATACTTCCTTGGGTATTACCACAAGGATATTCGCGACGACGATGGCTCCTTCCTCGCCCGTCCCGTCGGGCACCACGAACTCCCTCGCCCGATGACGTAGAGTATGTGGTCGGACTCTCAGCAACCGGTGAAGCACGCCAGGGTGGGCTGGAATCTGTCATGCTCGCGGACGCACACAACTGCAGTGACGGGCTGAACGGTGAGAACCTGGGCCACGTCGTTCCGGGGTCCAAGCGGTCGTTCGACCTGATTGAGGGCGCTGGTCAGGTTGGTGAGACACTAGCCGACGCCCCACGATCCCCACTCCGGATGGGTGTCGCCTGGGACCGAACCAGGTGGGACTCGACTGATGGAATCGGGCCGCTCGGGGTCCGGGTCGCAGTCACCGAGGTGAGCGACCAGCAGACGGCATACGTTCTCGTTGACAGAAACAATATGGAACCCGGGCTTCGTGACATGCTCGTGGATGCCGTCCAGGATCGTGTCACTAACGCGGAGATCCTGACGACAGATACACACGTCGTCAACAGCGTCGACGCGTCGAATCAGGTGGGTGAGCGAGTCGAAGCGACCGAGTTGCGCTCTCTCGTGGTCGGGCTCCTGGATGACGCGATTGCCGATCTCGAGCCGGTCGAGGCTGGAATGGTGACCAATCGGGCCGAGGTGACTGTCTTTGGAAACGACCGGACGGACTCACTTGCCTCGTATGCGAATGCGATGATCCAGATGGGCGGAGCACTCGCGGTGGCTTCTGTCACAGCTGTCTCCGCTATCTCGGTGCTTCTGATTCTGTTCACCTGACCCGGGCTGACCGTCCCGTAGCCACTCGACCGTCCCGCACTGGCGAGCTCGGGGGGAATAATTCATTACTATTCCACGACCAGTGTATGACGCATCGAGTCATGTACGAGACAATCCTTCTCCCGTACGACGGAACTGAGGGTGCAGACGCGGTACTCGACCACGCGTGTGAGATCGCCCGCTGGGCCGACGCAACGATCCACCTGCTGTACGTGGCCGACACGACACGCGACAGCGTCACCGTGATTGACGGCGGGGTTGTAGACGTACTCGAGCGCAAGGGCGAACGGCTTCTGGGGGCTGCCGCCGACAGGCTGAAATCCGCCGACATCGCTCACAGCACTCATATCGTTCAGGGCAACCCCGCCCCGACGATTGTCGAGTACGCCGAGCAGTCCAATTTGGATCTCCTCGTGATGCCGACACACGGCCGGGAGGGTGTCTCGCGATACCTCAACGGGAGTGTGTCTGAGAAGGTTGTCCGGCTCTCCTCACGGCCCGTCCTCACAGTCCGTCTGCAATCTAACGAGACACTCGCGTTCCCGTATCAACGCATCCTGATCCCGACTGACGGGAGCGAGGCTGCCGCCGACGCCGCCGCCCACACTCTGTCGCTGGCGGCGGCGCTGGATGCGACCGTGCACGTTCTCTCTGTTGTCGACGACAGTGGCCTCGACGAGAACCTCAGATCGGTTGTTTCCCGACGTGACCCCGAAACCGAAGCGACTGCGGCCATCGAGGCCGTCGTCGCGGAGGCCGACACTCAGGGGATCGATGATCCCGTCCAGCGAGTCGAACACGGGTCTCCGACCAAGCAAATCCGTGAGTACGTGGAATCCAACAGCATACAGGCAATTGGCATGGGGACGACCGGACGGCGGGGGACAGACCGGATCTTGCTTGGGAGTGTCGCCGAGAACACTGTGCGCTCGGCACCAGTTCCGGTACTGACTCTCAACTAGCGCTCAATTACTTGGTATCGATGAGAAAGAAGTCGCCGGATAACGCGCTCATTGGCAGGCTACCCATGTCGGAATTGGCAGCAATAACAATCCTCATCACGTAGTTTGAGTCCCACCCCGCCTATCGGCGAAGCTTCCGCTCAGCATCTGTCACGACGCACGCTGTGTGCACCGTATATCCACACGGGTCTGCTGCAACGAAACACGGGAAAACGAGTCTACAGGCGGAACAGGCCGAGTGCCTCCGAGACTGACCCCGAGGTGGTTCACTGGCGAGTTCACTATCACACCAGCCGGCCTATGGGGGATCTCAATTCAGACGCGGCCAGACAGCGTGGGATCTGGCTTGCGTCGTCCCCGGGACACGCGCCCAGGTCAGCGGGCAGAGTCGTCGTCTGGCGAGTCATCAGCATTGTCATCGGATTGACTGGCTGACGAGCCGACGAGGTTGTCAAACACGGTTGATTCGCCACTCCGGATGCGGCGCGTGACCGTAGAGCGGCTCGTATCCAGAGCGTCTGCCACTTCACCGGCCGTGGCCCCCTGTGGACGCATGAAAAAGCCCATCTGGGTCGCGACTTCCAGCGCCTGTCGTTCGTCTTCGCCCAGATCCCTGAAGATGCGGGGCGCGACGGGTTCAGGTTCGACGGTTTGTCGCGATTGCAGCCGCGTGGAGGGAAACCGAGTGCGGACCACATCAATGATTGCGGAAACTTTGAGATTAGTTGGGAGGTGCAAGCGAAGTTCAGTCGCTCGGGCGTTCGCAGAGATATCGACGACTCGGACACCCTCAAGCGAGAGTTTGTGATGCATCGCGGCCGTCTCGACCCCGATTTCACACCGATAATGTTCACCGTCGACTGCCGTCAGTTGCTCCGGCTCACCCGCCTCGTGTGCTGCTGCCGCCTCGGCCAGTGTGTCACAGTCGGCCTCACTACCACGAGTGAGAATCCAGACACACTCATCATCAACCCGGGCAGTGCTGAACGACAGCGCCGACGGGTCGACATCCGCGGTGGCGATAATCTGGCTCAGTGGGTGATCGGCGTTCGGCACGGAGATATCAAGTTGGACGAACTGGTCGTCGTCTGCGTGGCGCTCTCGGTGGTCGAGCGTCCGTTTGTATCCCAGCGCCGTGGCAACTTCGTCGGATAGCGACCGCAACGAGTCGACTCTTGACGACGAGGCCGCGACGACCAGCACCGAATCCACCACGTGTTCTGCAAGAATCGGCGTCGTGACAAGTTCGAGTGAATCACCCTCATGATAGATGGTCCTGGTGTGTTGAGTCTCGTCTGCGTATGTCTCATCGATCGCCTCGGCGACGCCCTCGTGTGAAGACGGAAGCGCACCGGCTTCCGCGACGATTTCAACACCTGACGCGCTCACCTGTCCCGCCCTGACCACGCAGGCAGACTCGGCTGGCCACGTCGACACCACCACAGACAGTGCCGCCTCGGTGAAGTCTTCGAAGCCAGTGAAACTCACTGACAGCTTCCACAGCTGATCTACGAGTTCGAGATCACGCTCCGTGTTTGTCAGCGTCTCTCCGAGTGCTTCCTCGGCTTGTTTTTCTGGTGTGATATCAACGACCATGCCCTCAAGCTGATTGACCCCTCCTGTGTGGGACTTGTACACTGACACCAGCCCCCAGAATGACTCACCATTGGGCGGGAAAAATTCGTGTTGGACCGGACGAGGATCCGTCTCACTCGAGCGGATGGAGTCGTCGTCGATCAACTCTTTGGACCCGAACACGTCCCATACGGTCGAGTCACTGACCGCCTCTCGGTCCGCAAACCCGAACAGTTCGGCAACCCGGTCGTTCGCGTGTACGACGCGAGGCGGCGAGGTCGGATCGATCCGAAACACGCCGACCGGGAGACCCGCAGTGAGGCGGTCCCGAGACTGGAGTGCACGGGTTTGTGCGCGATCCTGAGCAATATCCGGATTCCAGAAGAGTGGGACTGGGGAGTCGTCGGCCCGACCCGACCGGCTGGGTGAAGCCCGCCCCATACCGCCGCGGCTCGCGCTGGGGGTGGCAAACGGGGCCGCGTTCGCGTCGGTAGATGCAGTACTAGCACCTGAGTCCGTGCCATCAGCGGTCAAGCCGGCACTCGCACCGATGTCACCATCACTACCGGCGACGGCGGCACTACTGGTGGTAGCTGTGGGAGGGCTGGTGTCGGGAGTGCTGACATTCTCTTCGCCGGTGGCAGTCCCGGGGCTATACACTATCCGGGAGAGCACCGAATCGACGACGGACGCAACAGACCCCTCGCTGGGAGTATCATCCGAATCGCGGAAGACACTCTTGCTGGCCGCTGAGATCTATCCGTCTCCCACGTCTTCCAGGGCCGCGTATCTGTCGTCCGGGAAACTCGCCCGAAACCCACGTCGGGACACGAAGGCGCCAAACGCCACGACGACGGCACTGGTGACCACGGGAGCCAAATTGAATCCCTGTCCCCCGGCGGGATAGATACCGGATAATTTCAGCAACCCGACTATCCCTGCGAATATCGGAATCAGCGTGGCTATCGAGATTACCGTCGGAACCGCTCGGTCGTGGATGAACCGATGACTCACCAGCCCGACTCCCACGAGAGATAGCGCCCACCCGACGCCCGTCAGGATGGCCGCGGTGCCACCCAGATCGTGTTCCAAACTCACCGAATTTCCCACAGTGACGAGTTCGGGCGAGGTGAACAGCATCTGCTGCGGAACGATGAGACTAATCAGGGTGAGCCCAGCGAGGAATCCAAGAATATCAGTGAGCGGACGTGTCCCCATGTCGTCAGTGTCATACAGCCCGATCATCACGAACGCCAGTGTCGAAACGGGGAGTCCAACCCAGGCGACCATCTCGAGCCGATAAAAGATCACTTTCAGCCAGAGTGCCGATGTCGCGAACTTCATCGTCGCCATCAGTGACCCGTACAGTGTGACGCCGACAATCACTCCTACGAGCGCGTACAACCCGTGATACCCCGACTGACGATACTTTCTGAGGAGGCCAGCACTCGCTAGCAACAGACTCCCAGTGAGTATCGCACTCACATATGCTACGACAGGGACAGATGGCTCCACTAGTCTTCACCCTCATCAAATAACCGCTCAAAAATCATGTTGATTATTGAAGTGTGTAATAATACATGTGTTTTGAATATCCTTTGAGAAGCAGTATAATTCCGTTATTGTTCCATTCTTGAGTGACAGCTTGAAAACTGACAACGAGTGCCATAGGCCGGGACTTGAGCCATTCACAACAGTGAATTGACACGCAATGCGACACGTGAATTGGACATTTGTCAACTGAAGAAATCGGTATCGTCAGTATTGGAGCGAGAAACGGAGATCACACGTAGCGAACGCCAGGACGCTTTCGCGGGTGAGTATATTAGTTGACAGCCGTTTCGATCAGCTGGCCGGTAACCCGAGCGGCTAGCACGACGAGGCCGGAATATCCAAGCAGGGATAGCCGTTCCTCCAGGGCCAGTTCGGCATGGGAAACAAGGCTGTGCTTCCGCATTGTGGAGACAACGAGTATAAACTGATCTGCAGTGCTGGTATGGGAAAGCCAGGCGTCTGGTCGTGGACTGTCGTGCGGAAGAATCGGGCCGGCAATGAGTACGAGTATCTGACTATTGACGGCGGTGTAGCGCAAAGACAGGGACAACCCCGCGACCAGACCATTAGAACCGTGATCAAACTCTATGAGTACCAATTCGCAAACAAAGGGACGATTACCGAAAGCTTCAGACAACAGAGCTCTCGTGTGATCACGAGTTCGCCGTTTCGCCCTCTTTTGCATCCGTCTCGAGGGTTCTTGAACGCGGGCAGCGGATATGCACGCTACCGATGACGATGGTTGGTATTCCTCCCTGATAACACGACACTGAATCATCCCACACCCCGTTTCGATCCGGTCCGTTCTCTCACTCTCTCTGGTATCCAGCTATTGATCCCGAACACCACGCCTCTGTTTACACTTCGATTTCACCAATTGTGCATTTCAATAGCCTCTCACAACGGCTGAGAGCGGCTTCGTCTGCAAGATGCTTCGGGACTCATGGCGTCGAACTGCTGTCGGAGACAGCCGCATTGTCACTCGGTAACGTACTCTTGTGATCTGATTTCAACAGCGATTCATACTCGGTCTTGATCGAAGCTTGACACGCAGACAGAACGAACAACTCGCACATGCCCAATCTGGGTAGTACTTAGTGCTAACGAGACAGTTCCCGGATCACACGGTCATCAGCGCTCATCTGAGGTACCTCTCATCAGGAATTGATCCGCTGGTCACGATGATCTGTTTGCAGGTGTGACTGCAAGATTCCTGAATCCCTCTGAAGAAGACGGTGGAGTGGTGACGACACTCGGTCAATCCACATCTCTGCCCGATTGAGGACTGTCAGATCTCCGTGTGATCACAGTCCGACAGTCAGGTGATGAACTGTGAGGCGGATGAGTGGTCCAAGAAAGTAGGAGCCACAACCGTTGAGACTCGTTTGCCGGCGGTACTCTCTTGGCGTGACAGCCTGTGCTCACCTGTAATCATCGATAGATAGCAGGTCTCGCGGGACGCACATAAATCGGGAGTTGAGTCTTAGCTGTGGTCGTGCTGAAACTGGCTTTCAAGCCATACTTACTGTAGGTAACCGCTTGGCTTGTGCCGAATGATTAACGCAGACTATTCAAATCATCACGAAGGTTCACCACGGCTTCGTAGCGATCTGATTTGTCTTTCGAGATGGCTTTGAGCAGAATTTCGTCAGTCCCAGCTGGGAGGTCCGGAGAGTGATCGCTCGGTGGGGCAGGCGACTCGTTCAAAATCCCGTGCATGGCCTGTGTGGTTGACCCCTGAAACGGATGCTGGCCAGTGAATAGTTCGTAGAACACGGTCCCGAGTTGGAAAATATCCGTCTGGTTGTCCGGTTTCCCAAAGGTGTCACTGTCAAACTGCTCGGGAGCAGAATACTGTGGTGAGAGCCCCTCAATGCTCGCAGAGTTGTCCAACAGCATCTTCGAGAGTCCCCAGTCGGTGACCTTTGCCGTGGGCTGTGTCTCACCGTCTGTTGATTCCACGAGGATGTTCTGTGGTTTGAGATCCAGATGTGCGATACCACGCTGGTGAGCGTGCCAGACCCCATCCGCCACTTGAGTCGCGACACGGATCTGTTGGTCTTGATCCAACTGAGATTGCACGTTGGAGAGGTCACCCTGGTTCATGTACTCGAGTGCAATCCACGGAATCGGTGACGAGCCATACCCCAACACCGAGAGTATGTGCTTGTGGCTGTCGAGTTTCGACCAGGTTTCTGCCTCTGCGGCGAACCGGTCGATGACCTGAGCTGTCACCGTCCCCTGCATACGCGGCTCTTTCACTGCGATGGGCTGGTCAGTTTCTCTGTGAGCGAGCGTCGTCTTGTAGACATCTGCGTTCCCGCCACTGCCAATCTTCTCGCCCCGATCGAAGTCGTCGTACTCAATTTGGCCGGGCGGAGATTCATGACCCGTGTTGTTCCCGACACTCGGCGCTGCATTCGCTTGTCCCTGTTGAGCATTGTCCGTGTTCTCAGCAGGCACGAACTCGGCACCGTCGCCAATCTCGACGAGTTCACTTTCGTCCGTCAATCCGAGGCCCGCTCTCCGAGCGACCCGCGCGTTCTGCTCGCAACGGTCAGCCAACGACTCCATCTGTGTGTCTCCGTCACTCGTTTTCTCATCGTCATCGTCCACCAACTGACGGAGATTTTCGGCTGCAGTTTCGAACGACTTCCTCGATTTGGTGTGAGCGTCGTTACGAAGTTGTCTCACTGCGGTTCTTGCGCGGTGCTGTTCGCGGGCCAACCGTCCATTCTCGAGTTTTTCTGTCGCCTCTTGTTCGATCAGACTAAGATCCTCTCCTCGTGTGGTATCCATTTCACGAACCCGCTGTAGAAGTGATTCTATCTCACTGATAGTCGCCTGGAACTCGTCGCCGGTGACCGACTCGCTGGCCGGGTCTGGGACAGATACGCCGGCTACCTCAGTCCCCAAGACCCGAATCTTGGCGTCCGTTCCCGCACGCTGGACATCACCGATCTGATCGGTGATTGCACCGGTCTCTTCGTGATCATACCGTGTTGCGATGTCTTTTGCGGCTTCGAGTCTGTCGTGAGCGCGCTCGTACAGCGCAATCGTCTCCTCGTCAGTGACAGAGCTATCTGCTGCCTGTTTAATCCGGTCCTGTGCAGTCTTTCGGAGCTCTTGGACCCGTTCTAACTGGTGTTGCTCAATCTCATCAATCGTGGCGTCACACTCCTCGGATACTTGTTCAAGCCTATCGCGGAGCTCCGTGAATTGGTATGAGTCAACAGTTGTGGTAGTCGACGTAATCAGTGATTGCACCGAGGACACGATCTCTTCTGCTTCGTCGAGACTCCCGTTTTGAATGAGTGACTCCACGCTGCTCAGATCGGACTCTGCAGATTCTATTTGCTCAACGGCCGTCTCGTGTTTTTGAGCAATGTGATTCCGTTTTGAAACAAGAGACTCGTGTCGATCCCTCACCTCCGGCAACCTGTCAGTAACGTCTTCAAACTGTGTCCCGAGCTTTCGCAACTTCCCGTCGATCTCGTGAATGTCGTGTTTAAGCTGTTCTAACAGCTTCCTGGACTTC
The DNA here is from genome assembly GCA_000496235.1 of uncultured archaeon A07HR60. GTDB lineage: Archaea > Halobacteriota > Halobacteria > Halobacteriales > Haloferacaceae > J07HR59. The sequence goes on along the minus strand of KI543232.1, from coordinate 113,222 downwards.
TCGAATCGGTTGGCCTGCACGAGTTCGTCAATCTCGTCAAGTCTGTTCTCAATGGCCTGTAACTCGTCATCAAACGTTGATTTTCTGTTCCGTTCGATCTCAATCTGCTGCTGAACCTGATCGTATCGGCTGCGTAATTCACTGCTATACTGCCGAATCGAATCCACCGCTCGGGAGCCATGGATAAATACTGCCTCGTTCAACTCCACGGGCAGACTGACTCAACGAGTGGCTCTACTTTCGATAGTTGTTGCGTAGCCGCTTCGTAATTGTTCGCGTCGACATACTGTTCGACTTCTTCAACACCCTCAGCAGCCAGTTCGACATCGTCCAGAAGACCAGTGGCCGTCGTGAATTCGGCGCGATCTACACTCTCGCCGGTGATGCGCGCGAGCAGACGATCGTCTCCACTATCACCCGACTGAGCAGCTCCTTCGCCGACCAGCTGTTCACTCCGATTGGACATGTATCTCTGTAGAAATTCTCGTTCTCCCCACTCTGAAAGCGGGAGTTCGATGTACACACCGATTACTGGTGCTATCGTTGAGAACAATATCGAACACCCGTACGCACTCGCGAGAAGGGGACTTTCCTGTATCCAATGCGGATTGCCGGGCCAGTATGTCACACTCACGGCGATAAGAATCGACCCGACAAACGTTGCTACACCATACCCTATTATCGACCGGTTCGATTTGTACAGCCCGTATGGGACTATTAACAACGGTAAGAATACACCGACAAGTGCTACGATCAATCCAGCAAGAGCAGCAAGTAGCACAGCCAAATACAGAAATGGGCCGACGATTGTTGCGAGAGAATAGGCGATTATCCCAGTAACCAGTGTGTAGATGAGACTCTGAGTCACACGAAGATTCTCACGCACGACAGACGGCGCGCTCAGATGATACCAGATAAAAGATGAGACAGCGCCGCCGGCTGTGAGACTAATTATAAAGTACCCGTAAACGATATAGCCGAGATCTCCCGTCTCAGAACCCGCCCGAAATACCTCGATCGGAATGCTCAGCCTGACAACTTGATCTGTGGACAGATAGCCCAGTGCGACAAGTGAGACCGTCCACAGAATGATAGCGACGACGAGCGCAGTCAGAATCGAGGCTACCCAGTAAAGACGGGGATACACTTCAAAAATCCCTTTCTCGAACTCAAGTTCGCTCGGCTCCGTCTCTCCGTCATCTTCACTCTCCGTGAGTTCGATATCGTCCGGAAGCGCTTCCACGGCTGCTGGCTTCCTCTCTGCGAGAGCCGAACGGATGCTTTCGGGCAAATTATTCGCCATGCGGAAGTGCTGGTGAGCGCATCTGTAAGTACAGCAGTAAACACTCGTTAGAGTGCGTGTCAATCAAGCAATCAGGGTAAGTGATCTGAATCTGCATCACGTGTTCATCATGCCGTGTGGAGTGCGAGACCGTCTTCTTCGATGTACAATTGCTCGGCAGCGCCGGTCGACTCCAAGCGGTCGAACGCCTGCTTGACGACGTGTGACTCGAACTCGTGGTCTGTCGTGACCTCCTCGGCAAACACCGTGTCACGACCGAGTGCGCCAAGATACTCCTCACGGACTGTCGACACGCACTCGTCAAGCCGCTCTGCAGATATCGCCCGCTCGAACAACTCGATATTGTCGGCCAGCAGCGGGTCAGACTCGTCATAAATGAGGGCTCCATCTCGAAGGTCGACGAAACAAACACTCACGTATCGGCTGTAGTGTGTCCGGGCGAATTCGGTGTCGTCGACGTGTTCGTGGACCCGGTCTGTCCAGCCAGTCGGTGAGGCGATCCCCACGATGTGGGGGACTTGTTGACGCTCTGCCTCTCGGACAGTATCGCCTACGATGTCTAACACGTCGTCGAGACCAGCCGGCGACGCGTCGAATCCGTTCGTCGCGTACGCTTCGAGATGTGAGTAGACACTCGCGTGAATGACCAACTCACGCGTTCGACTGAGACCCATGTACGCACTCTTCGTGACCTCGTATCGTGATGTCTGGTTCGTGGGATGGGAACCCACGTCTCCTCCCTCGTTATTGTCGAGGAGTGATTCCATCTGTGGTTCCTGGTTTTGCCGGACGTTCCGACTGTCCCAGTATCCGTCTGGCACGGTGAATTCTCTTTCTGGGAGCCCAATGCGGTCTGCCTCTCGAATTGAGGTGTCAAAGCGGCCGATATAGTCCATCTCGAACAGGGTAGCCGTACTCGCGGTGACCACGTTTGCCCCGCGGATTCCGCTCTCACTGTCAGCATCGACAGAGCTACTCAGATCATCGATTCGTTGTTCCAGCTCACTCTTGCCGTTGTTCAACCTGGTCTCGTGATGCCGTTACCTCTTCACGGCCGCGCCGAAGCTGATCGACCTGACCACGAAGCTCGTCTCGCTGCTCGTCGATTCTCTCGAGTTCGGCATCGAGTATTCGTGTGGCCTCCTCGCGTGTCGTCGGTCGCTCTGCGCGTGAGGCCTCTTCACGGGCGGTCTTGAGCGTCTGCCTCGTCTCGTCGAGTTGGCCTGTGAGGTTCTGAACCCGCTCGATTCGTGCATCGAGTTCGTCGACTGGGGCACGCTCTGATCCGTCGATTGAATCGAGTCGGTCTTTGAGTGCTGTCGTCTCGGCTGTTCCCCCTGCGAGTTCTGCTTCGATATCGCGGAGTTCCGCGTCGATCTGGCCTTTTTGCTGGAGATACGCGTCCCCAACCGACTCGGATAACTGTTCGAACTCTTCGGCAACGTCCGTCGTTACCTGCTCGCGGGTTTCAGTCGCGTCTGCAACGGCTTCGACAGCCGCCTCGATCTGTTCGACCATGTGCTCTAACCCGTGAGTCTCGACGTAGGTGAAGAAGCCCTGTCGGATGCGCTCGCGGCGGTCTTCGTATCGCTCGACGAGTCGCTCGATGACATCCTGCTGGACATCGGGGTTCTGGATGAGTTGGTCCATATCGCCGATCTGAGTCGACGTGTACTCCTGGACGAGTTCGTACACTTCGCCCTCCATGCGGCGAATCTGCTCGTTGATCTGCTCTTGATCGAGCACGTCGAACTGTTTGTATCGGTCGAAATCGACGACAGCTTGGAGTTCGGCTTCGATGAAGTCGTCGTCGAGAGACTGCGGAACCGCCGTGTCGGCGTAGAAACTCGCAGCGACCAACAGCCGTGCTAACCGGCAGTCACCGCGAACGCGGTCTTCCTCTGCTGCCGTGAGGAAGTCCGGGCAATCGCGCCCGTACTCGTAGATCAACTCTTGTTCGTTCGCCTTGATTTCGTTGTACCGTTCGATACGTGCACGCTCTGGCATTCGCTCTAACGCAGCGAGATCCTCATCGAGGATCTGTTGAGCGGTGTATGTGAGTTCGGTGAGGTAGGTCTTGCAATCGGTCATGGCTATGGTGACTGGCTCTCAGCATAATTCGTCAGTTCGGTCTCGAAAAAGTCCCCGAGAAACGTCGGTGCCGGGTCGTGGCCAACGACACTGATTTCGACGAACACGTCACTCCCGGAGTCGGTGAGTGTGTACGACACAGTGGCGCGCCCTTTCTTCGTGTACACTTCGTACTCGTTGTGTTTGGCCGACTGCAGTCCAGCCTTCTTTTTCGAAAACATGTACTGGACGAACGACTCGACTGCTTCGACCGGCGCGGCGACGGTCTGGCTCACCCGAACAGTCTCTGGTTCGACATCGGTGTCGGCCGGCTTGAGTTCGTACGCAGACACACGCTCTGCCGGGACTTTGGTGAGCAATTGCTCGTACAACTCATCGTGGGCAGCGCCCTCTGCAACGCGCACGAGCCCGTCTGGCTGGTCAACCGTCCCGTCGGCCCAGTTGTTGAACAGGTATTCGACCCGCTTGCGCTCTGCGTCGCTTTCGTATTCGACAGCGTAGAGATACCGGTCAGATCCCATCGATCAACTCCGTGGTGACTCTCTGGGGGGGAACCGGTCTCCACATCGTCCCGTGTCGGGTGTCAGAGTGTGACACAACACCGAATTCAGTAGCAACCTACAAATAAGTATCTCCAACTCTCCGGGACACCTGTGTGAGGACGATGGTGTTTCTATTGACTTGCCAATCGGCTCTTGTAGCGATTCGTCCGCTGTGGAGAGAACTCCAGACAGTCAGTTGGTAGAAATGTTTATACTAGCGGCGAGAAATGTTCAACTGAAGTTACAATTCCCAACTCGTCACTGTAGGCGGGCAACTCACCAACACATGTCAGTAACAGACTGGATCAACGACCGATTCGGCTCAGACAGTACGGCAACGCTGCTGGACGAGAGCGTGTACAGCGACAGAGAACTCCGCAAAGACAAGGCCAAACTCGAGCAGGGGCTCAGACAGACCGAGCAGAAGCTCGAAGAGCACAACCAGCAGTACCAACAGCTCCTCCGCGAGGGCGCCGAGGCCGACGAAATGCGTCGCCGGCTGTACGCCAAGAAGGCGAAACTGGAGAAGAAAAAATACGAGATGAAGAAGCGAGAGTACAAGGCCAACAGTGTCAAGCTCGGCACGGTCATCTCCGTCGAGGGGATGCGAGACGTACTCGATACGGCCGACTCTGACATCAATCTCTCTGAACACATTCGAGACGCCAATACCTCCCAGCTCCAGGGGCAGATCATGGATCAGATGGCCGAGTTTGGGTTGGAAATCGAGGATATGCAGCAGGTTGAGGAAGCACTCGACGTGCCGATTCTCGACGACGATCTCGAAGACGGCGCGAGCGAGGAACTAGAGATGATGGAGCAAATGGCAGCCGGCAGTGTCTCTGACGAGCAAGTCGACATCGAAGACGACGTGAACGCCGATTCGACGAAAGTCGATGAAACCGAGGAACTGGCAGATATCGAAGATGATCTCGAAGGCACACTCGATGTCTAAGCAAATCTGTCATGTCTCTAGAGCGTAGCGCACAAAAGGAGTATTTCGAATCCGAGTACAAACGATATCGCAAGCAGGCCGAGGCGGCCCGAGACAGTGGCAAGGCCAGTGCCGCCGCGACGTACTACGAGCAGTGTGCCGATGTCCTTGAAGAGTTGGCAACGCTCGAAACGACAGACACGCTGGCCCAAGAGCGGCGCAGCCTCGCGTCGAATCTGACGAAAGCCGCACAGAAACTGAGTCGAGACGGGAGTCTGGGATCTGCAGACGACGAGAGCGAACGCTCTGACGTGGCCGACAGCCAGACGGGGACGAAGCCGGACCATCCACCGGACGATGGTGACGAAGACTCCGAGACAGACGCAGATACGTATCTCGAAGCACCGCCAGAGATGGGCTTTGGCGACGTTGGTGGGATGACCGAACTCAAGCAGACGCTTCGAGATCAGGTGATTGATCCGCTGGAACGGCCAGCGCTGTACGAGGAGTACGAGTTAGGTGTGGTGAACGGACTGTTGTTGCACGGGCCCCCGGGAACGGGTAAAACGTACGTTACCGAGGCGTTGGCCGGTGAATTGGGCTACAATTACGTCAACGTCCAAGCCTC
>KI543232.1:100689-106358 GCA_000496235.1 uncultured archaeon A07HR60 | reverse complement strand
CATCTACTCCGACTCCGACGAAAACGTCGACTCCACTACCGACAGAATCAGCTGCAGGTGCTGGGGGTTCAGGACAGGTTTCGAACGGAACTCAACGTGACGTGGATATCACCTCCGTACTGCTCGGACTGTTGGGCCTTGGTAGTCTCGGCGGAGCTGGTGCGTGGTGGATGAGTCAGAAAGGTGATACTCCTGATCGTGGCGCCGACACAGAAACCAGCGAGAGCGCCGCCTCCGGACCGGCGGGTGAATCGCCGGAATCCACAGCAGCCGGGAGTAGCGCGAGCGGTGGTACTCACACATCAAACAGCCAGTCGACCGATACAATCAGGAGAGACGATTCAAACGAGTCTCGAACAGAAACGCAGGACGTGGGAGAGTTCACCTCCGAGATACCCGGAGCGCCTGACTTGGAAGTCAATTATGACTCACTAACAGATAAGAAACCAATCGGCGCGGGCGGAAATGCCGACGTGAGTAAGGCCACTTGCTCTATATCAGACGGAACCGTGCCACTTGCAATCAAGGAACCACGGTTAGGTGGGACAATTCAGTCAACTCAGGTGAATCAGATGTTAGACGAAGCAGAGACCTGGCAGAAACTGGATAGTCACGATCACATCGTCGACGTGGTAGATTTCGGCGGCGAACCACTGCCGTGGATAGCAATGGAGTACATGGACGGCGGTCACCTCGGAGAGCGAAGTGGCGAAATGGACCTCAGACGGGCCGTTTCGATGGCCATCGCTATCACGGGAGGTGTCCGCCATGCTCACCGGCGAGGAGTGGCGCATCTGGACCTCAAACCAGAGAATATCTTGTTCCGCTCCGTTGAGGATTCGTGGGATATCCCGAAAGTGGGCGATTGGGGGCTGTCACGACATCTGCTCGACAACTCAAAAAGCGTCAGAGGCCTCTCTCCACAGTACGCTGCCCCCGAACAGTTCGACGAGGATTTCGGCCCGTCCGACGATATCACCGATATCTACCAACTTGGCGCGGTCTTTTACGAATTGGTGACGGGCGAACCACCGTTCGAGGGGAAACCCGCGACCGCTATGCACAAAGTGCTCAACGAGCAACCGACACCGCCGAGTGAGATTGTGGACGTGCCCGAAGAACTCGACAACATCCTGCTTACTGCCCTTGCGAAACAAAAGTCAGACCGCTACCGGACTATCGAGTATCTCGAAGATGCCCTTCTGGACCTCTATGATAGATTGTAGGCAACTGGGAAAATACTGAAATGTCCCGCTAGAGGGCGTCGATATGAATACAGTGTACTCGTCGGAATCGTGAGTCTAACCGGTGAAGATCTACGATCTTATCGGTGACTGTGATTTTGCCATGCCATACTGAGCAAGAGCCTCTGAAATGCCGTCACTACGTGCGAGTAGTCTCGGTGTCATCGTCTATCTTGAGTTGCGGACGGTCATCGTATTCACCGACTTTCACTCCGCTCAGCTGATACGCTGCCCCCTGAGTGAGCGTCTCCACGGCCTCGCCTTCGCCATCACCCGAGACGACGTAGTTGAATTCATAGCCGCTTTGCAGCCGTAGGGTTCCGAGCTGATCGACCTCCCACCCACTCCTCTGTGCCGTGCTCTCGGCGGTACACTCAATTGTGACCCTGTCGCGGTTAGTGTCGAACGGGACGTGAACTGTCTCAACGAATTCTTCGATATCGGTGATGAACGGTGACACGGCAGCTGCGTCGGTCTGAATATCGAGTCGATCTTTCGTTCGCGTGATTGCCACGTAGAAGAGACGGCGTTCCTCTGCGAGTTCTGTCTCCTGTGGGTCGACGAGTTTCGTCAGCTGATTCCCGTTCCCGGTGCTGGGGAATCCATCAGATCGATCGGCTGCTGCGTTGGCAACGATCACGTGTTCTGCCTCGGTGCCTTTGGCGCTGTGAGCCGTTGTTATGCGGACCCCGTCCGACCCCCCGACAGGAATCCCGCGCTCCTCTAGGCCTTCTCGGACTTCTCTCATGAACCGTGACCCACGCTCGTTGCGTGCGATCACCAGAATCTCGTCGGGAGAGCGCTCGGCTTCGGACACCGACTCACCGACTAACTGACAAATACAACGGACGCCGTTGGTAACGTACTGGTACTCGTCTTTTCCACCGACGTGATGAACAGTCGGTGTCGTGTCTGCCGACGACGCAGCCTCTAGTGATTTCGGCACGACATCATCACGATCGGCCATCAGTTCGTTACTCGCCTCGACGACCGCCGGCGGGCACCGATAGTTGAGATTCAACTCCGTGGTTTCTGCGGGCGTAAAGTTGTCCTCGAAGCCAGTGAAATACTCTGGACGGGCCCCTCTGAACCCGTTGATACTCTGCCAGTCGTCGCCGACGGCGTACAGATGTGGGTGATCATTCACCGTCAGTAGCTGCTGAACCATTCGGATCTGCGCCTGATCGAGATCTTGGAACTCGTCGATCAGGAGGTGGTCGTAATCGAGTTCTGCAGGCGCCACTCCCTCACGCAATAGTTCCACAGCTTCGAGAATCATGTCCTCGTAATCCAGTGCGCCGTATCGGTCGTACGTAGACTGATACAGATCCAACAGGCTCGCTGCCGCGTGACTGAAGTGATACACCATTGGGTCCTCGGCTTCGTCGAGCTGTTCGAGATCAGTCCGCTCGAACCCGGTGCTCTTGGCTTTCTTCACGAACTCACTCAGGGCCTCTTCTACCTCGCCGATGGTTTTGACGTGTGTGTACGCAGCCGTGATCTGGTCGCGCTCACGCCTGCGAGACGACATGTCGGCTCCCTGGGTGTCGAGTTTCGCCCGAATCAACTTGGGAATCGTCTCGGGACCGTGGTCCTCACCGTGTATGGCAATCACCGTCCGGTCGGGGTGTGCCTCCTGTTGGGCCTGCCGGGTCGTTTGCAGATCCGGCTTTCTCTCATACCGATCCTTTCGGGCTCGAACCCCAGACGAGGGGTAGTACTCGATTGTGATCTTCTGGTCTGGGAGCGTAAAATCGGGGACGATATGTTCGCCAGACGTTTCTCGAACCGTGGCGTCGAGCTGTCGATATCTGTACGTGATGTCATACTCGAACAGCGTGTCTGCGATTACTCCGTGCGCATCACGCTCCTGATTGGCTGTCGGATCGAGCGTCTCTCCCCGCCGGCTTTTCGAGGAACTGTATTTGAGCGACTCGACGTACTGCTCTTGTTCCTGCCGGTCCATGGAGAGCTGCTCGTTCTGCCAGGCATCTTGGAACTGCTCGTAGTGGCGGCGAAACACTGCGTCTTCGTCTAAGAGCTGGCGTCGGTACCGCCCGATCTCCCGCATCCGCTGTACGTCCACCAGCGTTACGTGATTGGGGTTTGCCGTGTGCGTTATTTTGCTCCCCATCGAGTGAAGTGTCCGAGCGTCGATATTTGTGATTCCAAAGAGATCACTGATACGCGATGAGATCTCGCCCGCGGCATCCCGATTGAACGATAGTGCCAAAATCCGGTCTGGTGGTGTCCCCTTATCCACGAGGTACTTCGCCCGGCAGGCGAGTGAAAACGTCTTGCCTGTCCCCGGGCCGGCAATCACCCGGTTGTGGGCCTCGTTCGTCGCCACGGCCACGTTCTGTGAGTCGTTGAGCGAGAGCTCCTCGTCGCCCAGCTCAGAGAACGTGTCCTCAAACCGGTCGAGTTCCTGATCGAGAAACTGCTCGTTGTACTCGTGAACACGCGATTCGAGCGCGTCGAGAGTGGATCCGAGTTCATCATACGCTGTCTTGTCGGCCTCTGCAAGCAACTCCAGTCGCGGCGATGCATCTGTGATCGAGGCTCGGACAGTCTCGACAGATTCCAGACACTCTCCCGCTTCGGCGTCCGTGAGGTAGTGGTCCATGTCTAACGTGTCATCGATCCTCGCAGAACACTCTCTCAACTCCGTCTCCAGTCGTTCGTACAGGCTCTCGAAGCTTGATTTGGCTTCGATGAACGTCTCGGCTGCCCGCAACTCATTCTCGAACGTGGCAATCTGGTCTGTCTGGGGGTCGGTGAGATACTCGGGTGCGCGTGTCTGTTTGAATGCGGTGAGACGCGACTGGCCCGTGGTAATTTCGGACTCAAGCTCATCCAAGTCAGCCGGCAGTGAGCCACCCTCCTGTCGGGCATCCCTGAGATCAGTGTTTACCCGCTTGACGACCGGCTCAATGTCGTCAATCAGCACCGCCACCCGAGATTGGGCAATATTTGGATTGGTATCTGTCACCTGAGAACGCAGCGAGGCTTCCGTTTCTACCATGGTGTCGAGCTGACGGAGGTCGGCCTCGGAGAGTGATTCCGTGCGCAACTGCTGTCGCACGGTTCGCAGTGACTGGCTCACTGCGTTGAGAGACGACATCAGCTCGTCTTCTTGTTCGACGGTAAGCAACTGATCCTCCGAGAGAACGGTATCAACACGCTCTGTGGCCGACTCGAGTCTCGGGCCGATTGTCTCGACTGCTCGAGTGAGCTTGTGTTTCGAGCGCAGGTACTGTTCGTATTCGCGAAGATCTGTGCAGAGTGTCTCGATAGTCTGCTGCTCACTCGCTCGGAGATGGTCGCGGTTCCCGTCCAGCAGCCCGCTCAAGTCGGCCTGTAACCGTTCGAGTCGCAGGGCAGTCTCGTTAGCGTCGTCGGCAAACGCTTCACCGAGCAACTGGGCGTCGTACGCCTCCTCCTCGACGAGATGGCGCTGCTCGCGGGCCTCTGTTCGCAACTCGTCGAACTGAGATTTGCAGTCGTCGCGCCGAGACTCGGCTGACTCGATATCGGCCTCGAGCGTGGCGAAGAATAGCCCCCGTAGAAAATCCGGGCAAATAGCGTAGGCTCTCCGATTTTCACGTTCGGTAAGTTGCTCGCGGGTCTCCTCCCACGACCCGACGCTATCGACGCCGTCACCAGTGGATTCATCACTCGATTGGTCGGGCTGGCTGGTGTCCGTTGCCGTCGACCTCGTCCCTGAACCCGTCCGTGAATTCTCATTTAGTCCGGGATTGTGTCGGGCTGTGGAGGAGTCTGACGGGATCCCGCTGTCTCGGCCGTACACGTCACGCAATCCGTCGAGTTCGTCGCGGAGATACGCGATGGTGTCGTATCGGGCAGTCTTTGACTGCTGGAGAGCCGGCATCAAAGCCTTATCGAACGCTTCTGGGACATCCGCACGGTGACTCGGTGGAACAGGATCGGTCGTGAGTTTGTCCTGTCTGATCGTCGCAGCGTCACCGTCGAATGGGAGCGTGCCAGTTACCAACCGGTACATGAGTGTCCCCACCTGGTAGAGGTCAGTCGCCTGGTCTGGCTGCCCGAAACTATCGGGATCTAATTGCTCTGGGGCCGCATACGCAATTGTCATATCCTGGTGGTCCATCGTGTCCACCAATGTCCTCGCACTTCCCCAGTCACCGACTTTGGGAAACGGCCATCGCCCGTTCGTCTGTCTAAATAGAATATTTCCCGGCTTGATATCCTGATGAACGACGCCGTTCTGATGTGCGTGCAAGAGTCCTCGACAGATACTGTAGCCGATCCACAGTGCCTGGTCTAGCGGGAGATGCCCGTCTTCTAGCATCTCAGCCAGGCTCCCGCCATCCATGTACTCCAAGGCGAGCCTCGGCACAGGCGAGTCGCTCCACTCGATTACGTCGACAATGTGGTCTCTCG
>KI543232.1:67613-99002 GCA_000496235.1 uncultured archaeon A07HR60 | reverse complement strand
CGTGTCGGAGAATCTCAGCGACCATTGCAACGTCGTGCTCGCTGTCGTACACATACATACCAGTCGAATGCCGGATACTATGCCAGGTGATCTTTCGGCCGTGCGGTTCGATGCCGGCCTCGTCAGTTAGGCTGTCCAGCAGGTCATTCAGCGACGCTGAGTTGTACGGGTTCCCCTTCCGGTTGAGCCAGATTTTGTCGCTGTCATCGTACTTCGCTTTGTTCGCCCGCTGCGCCAACCACTTACGGAGCATCTTCGTCGATCGCGATGAGAGTTCATTTTGCCACTGTTGGTCGTTCTTGAGAGCGACTTCTGCCGGAATGACGATCTGACCGTTGTCAAGATCGACGAACTCGGTTTTCAGGGCCCCGACCATTCCTGCTCGCCATCCCGCGTCGAGTGATGTCGATACCAAGGCCGGGAACTTCCAACTGGTCTCCAGTGCCTTCCAATCGTCTGGGGAAACATCCTCTTTCGGTTTTTCGAGAAGCTGTGCGAGATACGCGTTCCACCGGTCTCGCTCCTCTGGGGAGACATTGCTGTAATTCGGTGGCGATCGAACTTCGAACGACGCGTTCATCAATCGCTCTCGCTCTCGTTTATTCAGTGGATCCGACGCTTCAACCGGCGTGTCATCACGGAACTGAATCTCCGGCTCCCACTGGGTCTCAGTGAATCTGAAATACGTCCCGAGCGCGTTGACGAACTTTCGTTTCGACCCACGACTGTACTCTCCACCATCGTTTCTCGTGATATCGTCTTTCCGTAGTCCATCGACGAACGCATCAGCGATCTCCGGTGTCAACTCCAGCACCAACCGGCTCTGATCCCAGGCGTACTCGAACACTTGGTGGATCCGACGGACCCGCGGTCGTACTCCAGACTCTTTGTAGCCGATCATTCTGGACGGAGACTGCCCCTTCGTCCGCAGGTACTTGAGGAGGTCACTCCGAAAGTCCGAGTAGAGGACTTGCTGCTGGTAGTTGAGGTGAGCAACGCTCTCGGACGAGAGAAACTCGAACTGAATTTCTGAGTCCGCAGCCATACCTCTCCTTGGAGCGTCCGATAAGAAACTGGAGTGACGTGTGAGTCAACTCACACGCCAAAAATACTATATAACAGTTCTGTGCGGCTGAGATTTTTAACTAACTGGGTTAATTCTGGATTGTGTCATCGAGAAAGTTTGAACACTTGAACAGACCACTGGGGTACGAAATCGCGACTCTTCTCATTGAGTCGGCACTGTCGTTTGAACAGATCAAGCGCGCTCTTCCATACGAGAACCCGAAAGACGGTGCAGTGAATCGGATTCTCAACGAGCAGCCCTCGGGACACGATCTCTTCACCAACCCGAAGACACGAGACGGCAGAAAACACACGCTCAACACAGAGGTGTTCTCAGACGAAGAACTCGCACACATACGGGACAGATCTGCAGCCAGAATCAGCGACACCCAGCCAACTGAAGAGACGGCGGAGCACTCACAATCCAGCCAACCGGCTCCACATGTCAACGCGGCGAATATGAAAAGCCGATTTCTGTAGTACCGCGGTGATTGGAGAGAGTATCCGCCTCGGTGGTGGGCAATCGAAACAGTTCACAGACGCAGCGCGTCAGGTCACGTGTTTCGTGATTACTCCCGACAACAGCTGGAGTGAATCCGACTGACAGTGCCGTCGGCCCCGACGAAGTGGGTCGACCGCTCGTTCAGTTCCCGAATCGGACGGTGTCGTCTCCGATTGAATATCGATGTGCGTCTGTCACAGCGAAATTGTGGACAGGCTCACCTGGGCTACAGCGGAGCGTTACTCGTCACCTTCAGCCCATCCGATCAAGGGCATCCTGTCGATCTTCGACTGGCGTCTGGTCGTAACGCATCGTCGTGCGTGGTGATTTGTGACGCAGCTGTGATTGTGCCGCCGCAAGATCCTCTTCACGAACCATGTAGGTCCCTACCGAGTGCCGGATCGCATACCAGCTCAGCTTCCGGGGCTCGGTGTTGATCCCCGCGATGTCACAGAGACGCATCAACACGTGTTTCAGCGCACCCGATCCGTAGGTGTTGCCCTCGCGCGTGAGCCACAGTGACTCACTCTCATCGTACATCGAGTATGCATCACGCTCTGCAAGCCACTGATCCAGCATCGTCGCTGTTCGCTCTTTGAGTCCGACTGTCCAGTTCTCATATGATTTCGCGCTGTCTTCCATCGGGATCCGTAACACGCAGTTGTCAGCATCGACCCACGACGGACGGGCCCGTTCGATCTCGACTGGGCGCAGACCCGCATCTAAACTCGTCCACACTAGCGAGGGAATCTTCCACCCGTTCGCACGGTCCCAGTCGCTAGGTCCGACGGTGTCTTTCGGCTTCTGGAACCGCTGTGCGAGATACGATCGCCACCGATCCCGCTCGGAGGGGTTCAGATTCGTGTAGGATGGGATACAGCCGTATTCGAGTGCTGCCTCGCGAATTTGTGGGCGCTCCTCGCGGGTCAGATAGTCCCGTGACTGGGCCGCGGTGCTTCCGGAGAAACTGATCGACGGCTCCCAAAGTTCGGCTCCCCGTTCGTGATGGCGCCACTTGAACAGCGACTGGATCGCTTTCTGACAGTTGGATTTGTGTGCTCCACTCAAGTCCTGCTGTGCGAGATGTGTCATCCACGCGTCCGCGTGGTCGGTCGTCACGTTCAGGGTGTATCCACGCTCGTGGTCCCACACCCACCGGTAAAACTGAGCCATGCGGCGGGCCCGTGTCTTCACCGTACTGAGTGCGTATCCGTCGTGCTTGTCCGGCTCCTTCCCGGACGTGAGTAACCAGCGAACACAAGAGTCTCGATCTGCGCGGTAATCCTGTTGTTGTCTGGGATTGAGGAACCGCTCGGTGGGCGACAACACGAGTGATATATCGTCGATATCAGAATCAGTGTCGCTCACCGCAGAGGCACCTCCTGCGGGAGGCGGAGCTGTTCGTGAGTCGTCTGCACCCGCGTCGTTCGTTCGAATCCGGGTGGCTGTCCAATAGCCGGAATCGCCCGACAGCGTCGGGGTCGGCAGTTCGTCCTGATCACGGTGGCTTCGCGGTGTGGCGTCATAGTGGTGTTATCACAGACCACAACCGCAAGACGGCGGACGGATAGACTGCGCCGTCCGGGAATCGAACCCGGGCTAGTGGCTTGGGAAGCCACTGTCCTACCACTGGACCAACGGCGCATGCGATTATTACCGACCGATTTCACGCCACCTGCGAGGCGTGTTCACAGGTCAATGCGCTTGACCTCAGGGGCCTGTCGACTGCAGCCCGTAGCCAGCGATACGTACCGACCACTGACTTCGAATCAAGATAGCGTATGCCAGTAGTATAAGCGGTGCGGAACAGTTAGTGAATGTCAGTATCTTCTAGCCACTGAGAGAGGAGTTGTACCCGGCTTGCGTCTCGTTCCTACGTGCTCGTCACATTTCGACTCGGTCTCGGGGCGTTTATGTGGCGACCAACCCGTATATGAAACATGAGCGAAGCCGACGACAGCCAGCCTGGCAGGGAGATCTGGATCGAGAAATATCGCCCTGAACGGCTGGACGATATCCATGGGCAGTCAGACATTGTCGAACGGCTTCAGTCGTACATTGAGGAGGGCGATCTCCCGCATCTTCTGATGGCTGGCCCGGCCGGCGTCGGCAAGTGCGTCACAGGCGATACACCCGTCCTCACTTCACGGGGTCTTGAGCGAATCAATTCGATTGTGGGCGATACAGACGGCTTCGACGACCCCGATGAGGACTTGGCGATTGTCACGCTTGACGGAACGGAATTTCGCCCAGAGTCACCGTCGAAGTTGTTCGGCAAGCAGGCCGAGGAGACGGTCGAGATCCACACCCGAGACGGAAACGAGATCGTTGCCACCCCCGAACATCAGCTTCTCGTGGCGACCGAGACGGGTCTCGAGTGGACGGCGGCAGCTGAGCTGACGGATGGCGACCGAATTGCCCGTCCACTGAGCCTTCCAGCGGTGGGTCCGTCAGAAACCTCGGCACCGTCGACCGACGCGGTGGCCACCGTCGGAGAAGATCAACTCGGAGAGGCGGCTGACCGTGTCGACATTGCCACTCCGACAGAGATGACTACAGAACTGGCACGGTTCGGCGGATTGCTCGCGGCATCCGGCCGCGTCTGTGACTCCGTCGTCACGTTCGAGACCGACAGTGACCCGATCCGCCGGCAGTTTACTCAGCTGGCGACCGAATTGTTCGGTGACGCCGGAGAGCCCGTCCAATCTGGCAGTGACACGCGTCGCGTCGCGATTCACACTCCGGAACTTGCAGAGTTTCTCACCTCGGCCTTCGACGTGGTGAGTACCGCGACGAGTGAGGACCAATTCGGGGCTGCTATCCTCGGAGCGAACCTGGCCAGTCGTGCTGGCTTCATCGGTGCCATCTACGAGGCCGTCGGATCCACGACCGACTCTGCCGCACTCGAGATGGCGACCGGCAAAGACGATCTCACTACGCTCGTCTCGTACTTGCTGGCGACGATAGGTATCCCTAGCCGCCGGGAGAGTGTCCCGACTGAGGACACTGACAGGCCCGACGACAGCGTGATTCGCATTCACGGACGACAGGCAATCGAGCAGTTCCGTGAGCGAGTTGGAGTAGACATCGACGCAGACATCGCACCTGACCACCCTGACGGGCGAGAGCGTGTGACTCCCGCGGGCGCTGATACGGTGCCAGTACAGACTACGGCGATGACACTGTGTCAGCGACTCAATCTGGACCACACCGAGTTCGAACTCGACGCTGCCGAACAGAGTCCAGTCTCCCGAGACACCCACAGTGAGGCAATCGAGCGCGTTCTCGACGCTGCGACAGGGCGACTAGAAGCAGCGCAAGCGGTTCTCACTGACTTGGACCGCCTTTTAACGGGCGGCGGAAACGCGACAGACGCCGCCCCGGCGACAGGGGGCCAATCCCACGGGCTCTCTGCGGAACCGGCGACGACAGCGGGATCGACGGCAGTAGAAATGGCCGCTGAGGCCATGCCAGAGGCAGTGACCGAACCACCGGCCGGCCGGACACTCGACCGACTGGCGTCTTCGATCGGCGTCTCACCAGCCCAGATGGCCGCCGGTGATGCCCTCTCGCGCCGAGAGGCCGAGCATCTCTTCGAAGAGCCAACTGCTGTCGACGTCTCGACCGCAGCGGCGGCCGTTTCCCGACTTCGGACGGTCGCTTCGGACATGCTCTCCTCGGAGACCATCCGTCAGATGGAAGCTCTCGATCGGATCGCGGGCACCGAGCTGTACTTCGATGCCGTCGAGTCCGTCGAAGAAGTGTCTCAGAACCGGCGTGTGTACGACCTGACGGTCCCCGGGAGTCGGAATTACGTGGCTGGCCGCGTTCCGACGGTCATGCACAACACCACCTCGGCGGTGTCCATCGCCCGCGAGATCTACGGTGACGACTGGCAGACCAACTTTCTCGAGTTGAACGCATCCGACCAGCGTGGAATCGACGTGGTGCGCGACCGGATCAAGAGCTTCGCACGCGAATCGTACAGCCCCAATCACGACCACACAGTCATCTTCCTCGACGAGGCCGACTCGCTGTGTGTCCCACCGGGAACAGACGTCATCACAGGGGACCCTTCAGATCCGGAGATCAAGCCGATCGAGGCGGTGAGTGCCGCCGGTGAGGCTGTCCCGTCGGTCGACTTCGAGACCAACCAGATACAGCCGGATGTCGGTTCCCGCGTCGAGTCCGGTATCGCCGACTTCCTGACCCTGGAACTGGATGACGGCCGGAGCGTCGTTGCGAGTCCCACCCACCCGTTCTTTATTGTAGACGAAACCGGGCGTCTCGTGGAGCGAGAACTCCGAGAGCTGGCTCCCGGCGACCAAATCGCAGACTTCAGTAGCGACATTGGTGTGTCACGCTGCGAGCGTTGCGGGGCCTGGGGAGTGGGCCGCGTCTGCTCGAGTGGCTGTGGCTCCGGCTCCGCGGGCGCTGAGAGCTCGCCGGCAGATACTGCCAGGCTGACCGCCGACGAGGCTATCCGCTCTGATGGCGGCTTACAGGCCGTCGACACGGCAGCAGTCACCCGTGTCGACTACAGCCACCGCGGCCCGGCGTACAACATCAGCATGGAGGGAACGCCTAATTTCATGCTGGCTAACGGCATCTTGACCCACAACACGGACGATGCTCAGTCCGCGCTCCGGCGCACGATGGAGCAGTTTTCCGACTCGACGCGATTCATTCTGTCGTGTAATTACTCGTCGAAAATCATCGACCCGATCCAGTCTCGGTGTGCCGTGTTTCGCTACTCGCCACTCTCTGACGAAGCACTCGCGGGGCAACTCGAGGAGATTGCCACCGACGAGGGAATCGAATTGACCGACGAGGGGCTGGACGCACTGGTGTATGCTGCGAACGGGGACATGCGACGCGGGATCAATTCTCTCCAGGCGGCCGCCACCACCGACGAAGTCGTCGATGCAGAGGCCGTCTACGCGATCACATCGACCGCCCGGCCCGAAGAGATCGAAGAGATGGTTCAAGATGCCCTGACCGGCGACTTCTCCAAGTCGCGTTCGACGCTTGAAACGCTTCTATTAGATACGGGCATGGCTGGTGGTGACGTGATCGACCAGTTACACCGTTCTGTCTGGGAGTTCGGGCTCTCGGACCGCGAGACGGTCCGGCTCATGGAGCGCATCGGCGAGGCCGATTACCGGATCTCCGAGGGGGCCAACGAGCAGGTCCAACTCGAGGCACTGCTGGCCTCGCTCGCGCTGGATAGCGACTGATTGACAACCCAGATCGCAGATCCTTCTATGGCGCCGCTGCGCGTCTCGTTCGTACGAGTTGGCCTCTGAACGCTGCTTCCCTCCGGGATCGCCCAATCTTATGTAAAATACGAGGCGTCTGGGCAAACGAAATTTTACATAAGGTGCTCTCAACTCCGAGTACAATCGAGGATACAGTGTGTTCGAGGGCGGCAATTGTCGCGCACGCTAGGCGGTCGCGAGGAAATGGAACTGTGTCGCCCAGCTGGTGGTCGCTCCTCGACACTCTGCGGAACCGCCGAGCAGTCGCTCCGATGTCCACCCGGTTTTTGAGGGGCTCTGTCGTAGATTACGTATGCTCGTTCTCATCTCGGACACACATGGCTCCGACACTCATCGGCTCGAGGGCCGCACGCTTCAGGCAGTTCGCGACGCCGAGGTTGTGGTTCACGCGGGTGACTTCTGTGAACCAGCTGTCCTCACGGCGTTTGAGCAGGCGTCAAAGTCGTTTCTGGGCGTGTACGGAAACAACGACGGGGACGTGATCCGGTCCCGACTGCCAGAATCCCGTGTCGTCGAGTACGGCAACACCCGACTAGCAGTCTGTCACACGCGACGGGGTGGGCGTCAAGAGTTGTCGCTGTTCGGCCGGCAAGAAAACGCCGATGCTGTCGTCTACGGCCACAGCCACAGACCGGGGATAGACGAGGATGGCCCAATCCCACTGGTCAACCCTGGAAGTCACGCACAATCTCGCGGGCATGGATTGGCTCACGCAGAACTCCAGGTCGCCGATGATGGTCTCGACGGACAACTCCTCTCGCCACAGGGGGACACACTGCGTTCGTTTTCAATCCAGTCCGACTGACACCGCCGTCTGAATCCGGTCAAACGGCGTCTGTCCCGCCGCGGTGAACTCACCGGGGTCAGATCAGATTGAACAAGCCTGCAAGACGGTTGACTCACCCGTGATAGAAGCACACTGAACGACGGTCGAGATCGAGTTCGCGATGGAGATGTGATGCGATGATCTACAGGCGGTCAAGGCGAGTGCCTCGGGGCTTGTCCCCGAGGTACTTCACGAACTGCGTGTTCGCGTCCCGTGTCTCGTGTGTAGCGTGTTGGGTAGAAGGTGAGAAGAGAAAGAAGGAGATATGGAAATGAAAGGGAGCGGAGGGCTGAAACGCAATCAGTCGGGTCGGGTCGGGTCGGGAGACAGCGGCCAGGGGGGTCCGAAAGGGGGTCGACCGCTGCCGCGACACCGCAGGGGGTAATTGGCGTCGCAATTATCTGTTCGTCGTCAGGACACTTTAATTCAACTTTTGATCAAACGCGTATTTCACCTACCTAGGGCCGACTGACGCAACTCTCGTGATTGCACTGTGACAGAGACAGAGATGCGTCCTGATGAGTTGAGCGAGCCAGCAGTCTGTGTCCACGGGCACACTAGCCCGTCACTGTTGGTGACGCTGTCTTTCAGAAGAATGTCGAAAAACCTAATCCTTCGCTTTGAATAGATGTACCAATGGTATTGGAGCAGATTGACCCCGTCTTCGTCGGGTTACTCGCCGTGTTGGTCGGACTCTTCTTTTTCGGGTATCTCCTGGTCCGACGGACACTGACCGGGTTACGCGAGGGGTACGAAGACGGTCGCACATAGATATGGTTCAAACTGCTCTGACGTTCGTGACTGCCGGAGCGGCCAGTCTCTTCATGGCGTGGGCTATCGGGGCAGGCTCGTCTGGGTCGACCCCGTTCGCTCCTGCTGTCGGTGCAAACGCAATCTCAGTGTTGCGGGCCGGTCTGGTCGTGGGACTGTTGGGCTTTCTGGGAGCCGTGCTCCAGGGAGCCAACGTCACCGAGGCGGTCGGAAGACAGTTGATTGGCGGGGTGACTCTCTCCGCGACGGCCGCGATTGTGGCACTGGTAACTGCCGCTGCACTCGTCGCAGTCGGAGTGTTCGCCGGCTATCCGATCGCCACGGCGTTCACCGTGACCGGAGCGGTCGTGGGAGTCGGATTGGCGATGGGGGGTGACCCTGCCTGGGGAAAATACTCTGATATAACGGCGCTGTGGATTCTCACGCCAATCGCTGGTGGAGGAACCGCGTACCTCACAGCTCTTTCACTCCGTGGCGAGCGATTCCCTGAGCGGCCGCTAACGGTGCTGTTGTGTGGGCTCGTCGGGGCGTTACTCGCGAATATCGAATTCGTCGTGTTAGGTCCGCCAGGTCAGCAAGCGAGTCTTGCTGGGACGTACGGCCCACAGTTGGGCCTGACTGCCGCCGGCTTCCCGCTGGGAACACTCGTCGTGACGCTCGTGGTTGCTGGACTCGCCGCCGGAAGTCTGCTCTGGGACTTTTCGCGCGAGCCGGACGCTGCACAACAGCACTTTCTGATCGTGCTAGGTGGGCTTGTCGCCTTCTCGGCGGGCGGGAGTCAGGTCGGGCTCGCGATTGGGCCGCTCGTCCCACTCCTCGGTGGTGAGGGGATCCCGGTACCAGCACTCCTGGCAGGGGGTGGATTCGGACTGTTACTGGGATCCTGGACTGGTGCCCCACGGATGATCAAGGCACTCGCGCAAGATTACGCATCCATGAGTTCGCGACGGTCGATTGCCGCGTTGATTCCGTCGTTCGCGATTGCGCAGACAGCCGTCGCATTCGGTATCCCAGTTTCGTTTAACGAAATCATCGTCTCCTCGATTGTCGGCTCCGGATATGCCGCAGGAAACGCCGGTGTGTCCCGCCGTAAAATGGGCTATACCGTCCTCGCGTGGATCCTCTCACTTCTGCTAGCACTGGGGCTGGGTTACGGAATCTACGCTGCCGTCGCCCGGCTCCTCCTGTAGCTCACTCGTTCGCGCTCACGGTTTACCGCAACCTGGTCTGGACTGGACTGGACTGGACCGGATTGCTCCACATTCTCGCGTGACAGTGCCTCGGGCTCGTCACACATCCACCGGTTTCGGTGCTCCCTCTTTCCGACCTGAAATAAGCGATTCACGGCTGCTGGTGACGTACTCTTGCAATTAAGACGCAGAATGTTCGGCCGGGATGTTCGCCATTAGCGGCCGTGGCAGCGATTAGTCGTCGACGCCAGCTTCTGGCCGGGCGTGGGATTCGTTGGAGTGGTAGTCTTCGCTAATCTGGATACGAGCCCGCATAATCCGGGTATTATCGACCCGTTCAACCCGGATCTGTATCCCGTCGTACTCGATGATTTCACCTTCTTCAACCAACCGGCCAGCCCGGTTGAACACGAACCCAGCGAGGGTTTCGAACTCTTCTCCCTCGGGCAGATCGATATCGAGTGCTTCGTTCACCTCGTCGATATTGACGTCACCCCTCACGATCGCTTCCACTGGGCCCTCGTCGTCATCGACACGCTCGAGTGGGTGTTCCTCGTCACCTTCCAGAATCTCTCCCACAATCTCTTCGACCATGTCTTCCAGCGTGGTGATCCCTTCAGTCGTCCCGAATTCGTCGACTACGATCACCATCTGGATCCGGCTGTCCTGCATCTCCTCCAGCAACTCGTCGACATTTTTCGACTCGGGGACGTGGAGCGTCGGTTTGATCACCCGCGAGATATCGGGCTCTCCCTCGGAGTAGTGCCGCTCCCGGACGAGGTCTCGGACCGTCACCACGCCGACGATGTTATCGAGCGTCCCCTCGTACACGGGGACTCGCTCGTGGTCTGACTGCACACACGTCTCGACGGCCTCCTGTACGGTCGCGTCCGTTCCGACCGCGGTCACGTCGAGTCTGGGCGTCATCACCTCTTTGACGATGGTATTGTCAAACTGGAAGATCCGCTCTAACATCTCCCGTTCGTCCTCTTCGATAACACCCTCGCGTTCGCCGGTTTCGATGATATTTTGGATTTCTTCCCGGGTGACGTATGGCGACTCGATCGTCCCCTGTCCGCCGGTGACCCGATTGACCGCTCGCGTGAGATAGTCAAACAAGATTACCAGCGGGTACAGCGCCAGTTCGGCGTATTTGAGCGGTCTGGCGATCCGCTGGGCCCACGATTCGGTATTTTCCACCGCGTAGGATTTGGGCGCACTCTCGCCGAACAACAACACCAGCGCCGTGACGCCGAACGTGGTCGCCACCACTGCCTGTCCGTTCGTCAGATAAAACCCGAATAACGTCGTTGTGATCGCTGACATCGCCACGTTGACGATATTGTTGCCGACCAGGATCGTCACGAGAAGCCGGTGGGGATTTTGCTTGAGCGCTTTGATCGTGTCGGCCCCTGGAACCCCCTCAGTCACCATACTCTCAACCTGATGGGTCGGCAGTGAAAACATCGCAATCTCAGACGAGGAAAAAAACGCCGACAATACTAATAAGACGACGACCCCGCCGGCTCCGAGCAGCGTCAACAGCGGGACCTGGTCGGCAGTCTGGAGTGTCACCCCAGCCACTCCGTCAGTGTGTATGAAATCCGGGACCGCCGTCTCAGAGGGTGACCTAGCGGTAGCGGACACGGCTGACGTTATGACATCTCTTGGGAGTGTCACGACAGACAGCAAACCCATGTGCAACTCGTGATTATCTTCTGCCTGAATTAATACCTGCCGGTGATTTCGCATCACAATCCGGTAAAACGCCCTGCTGAGGTGTTTGCGGCTGTTCGTGCCATCTCCGTGGGTTGCCGTTCCCCTGAACCCCAGATCATCTGAAATCTACCAGCGCCGACCGACGCGCTCACCACCGCTCAGAATTGACCACAACCTCGATGAGAGGTGGGATTCGTTCACGTCCGGCATACCTGATCGTGACTCTCACTGTCGATTCTAGATCCCGGGGCCGCCCCAGTCCCCTGAGGTGAGGGGAGGAGGAAGGCCGAAGAGAAACAGAGATGCGACGGAGAGGTCGGAGAAGACGAGCGTGGTTCCTGACCCACGTGCAAAGGCATTAATCCCAGCACATCAAATTGAGGATATGAGCGCTGACTCACAAATCACGCTGTATCGGCTCCAAGGATGCCCATTCTGTGAGCGGGTCGTCGATCGGCTGGACGAGTACGGCCTGGAGTACGAGTCTCGATTCGTCGAACCCATGCACTCGGCGCGAAACGTTGTGAAGCGGGTCTCTGGGAGTCGGACCGTTCCCGCGATTATCGACGACGAGACTGGCGTGACCATGTCGGAAAGTGGGAATATCGTCGAGTATCTCGACGACACATACGGTGACGCAAGTGCAGAAGAACCAGCGACGAGTGCCGCCAGCGGAGACGACTGATGGTTGATTTCGAAGTGGTAGCCCTCCCCGAGACCGACGCCATCACCGAGGGCGATACCGCGCCGGAGTTCACTCGTCCACTGGTCGATGAGGAGTTTTGGTCTGACCAGTCGCTGTCAGCCTTGACAGATGACGGACCAGTCCTGCTGTTATTCCACCCGATGGACGGGACCTTTCAGAGCACCTATCTGTACAACAACGTCGCTGATTACGGCTGGGACACGCGAGACGGCCTCGAGGTCGTCGGGCTGTCGACGTCTTCTCCGTACGAGCACACGACTCTCCTCGCTGAGCGTGATGTAGACGCGCGAGTGTTCTCGGATCCGAGCAACGAGGTAGCTGCTGAGTATGGGGTTGTCAACGATCTCGACGGCATGTCCGGCATCACCGAACCCCGCACCGCAGCGTATCTCCTTGACACCGACCGCACTGTCCAGTATGCCTGGGTCGCCGCGGAACAACCTGACTTCCCCCCGTACGACGAACTCCAAGCGGCAATCGACCAGCTCATAGAGTAGTACAACTCACACTCCCGAGCGTCGTCGTTCAGGCTGGCTGTACCCGATTCCGGCAGTTTCGGAACCGAAGGTGGGGTGGGGTACCGCACCGATCTCACCTGGATTCGAGCCGATCACAGACGGTCACCACGGCATCTCTGTACTCGCCTCTTCTCTCTCGTGGCTGCATCTCGTTCACTCGCGTTCGGAGGTGTCTTGAGAAGGTGACGCTGATTTCACAAAATGATAACTGAAAATCACTATCTCCAATCTGTGGAACTACTAACACGAATTAAGCTCTGCATCTAATTACGCGGGACTGTGATGCGACGACGATCACTGCTTCAGAAACTTGGTGCATCAATCGGCGGAGCCGGGCTGTTCACTGGCTCTGCAGTTGCAGAAACTGACTCACCCGAATCTGGCAGGAAACAGACTCCGGTTGGTGTTGAAGACAATTCGCCCTCCCGTGAGTATGATCCAACGCATGTTAACTGGAATAACGACACATCAATCGTGCGGTTTCATAATCGGCTTCAAAATCTCTCTGAAGACAGACAGCGAAAAATTGTAAACCTCTTGTCAATAGAACAAGAGGTAGCTCTCGCAAACGCACAGGAGGACAACCTCTCATACGTTCGTCGTTGGACGGGTGAAGCTGACGAGTCACCACGAAACCTGGACACCAATCCTGGGAAAGACGCGATGATACCGACATCTTACAGTGGTTCGAGGCGAAAGCCCACGGCTTCAGTCGTGGGATGAAGCCGACACCGAAGAATCACACACGCTCTCACTGTTCGCTGTTGTCCGATACATTCAGATACAAAGAGTCCCTATTTTGGGATAGACATGCGACATGCTGCTGCGGGGAACCCGCTCACGCTCAAGACGGCCACGAGTGGGTCTCAGCTACTCACACACCACCGCAGCCCACCCAGCAGTAGTTGGCATGTCACTCCTCAGAACTCTCCACGAGTGGCTGCAACGGAGAGTTGGGCTGATGGCCCAGCCTGCTGCTCACGCGGCTGGACGCCCGTGAGTGCCACGCTCACGCACACGCACACTCTGCGAGAGCGGGCAACAGCGAGCGGATACCCAAGAATGCCACACCCTCGTTTGAGGGCCGAAGTTGCCTCAGCGAACCCGCAAGTTCACAGCCGCAGTCATCAGCAGTGACGGATAACTGACGGAGGAATCCCACCCCTTCAGGGGTGGGAGGAGGTCAAAAGGATAGAAAATAACTCGGACTGATATTCTCCCCCCACTGAAGTCAGGAGGACATATCAGAATCGTATTGGATCGATCAGTCCCCATGGTCGCGACGACGACCAGGGGCTCGAGGACACACGAGCACACTTTCGCCTCGAGCAGCCGGCATATACAGTACAGAAGCCGTCAGATCACGTCGTCTCGATCTCGGGGTGATCCTCGGGTTTGCCAAGAGACTTCGAATCGAGTGACTCTCCGTCGGACTGATAGCGATACACTCACAGGAAGCGACGAGAGAGCCACTGTCGCTATGCTTTTTCGACTCCACCTCTAGTCGCAGATATGGACTCGCTCGACCCCACTCTCGCCGAGCAAGTAACCCGTGCGGTCGAGGCCGTCGCCGCCGGGGAAGCCGTGGTATATCCGACGGAGACAGTGTATGGACTTGGTGCTGACGCGCTGAGCGCCGAGGCGGTCGTCGCCGCATTCGACATCAAGGATCGAGATCGGTCGAATCCGCTCTCGCTGGGGGTTCCGAGCGTGGACGCTGCACTCCAGTACACCCACCCTGGGAGACGGGGGACCGAGTTCATGCGGCGGTTTCTTCCCGGACCGGTGACCGTCGTGGTACCGAAAGCCGACGTCGTCCCCGACGTGTTGACGGCGGGCAGTGATCGGGTGGGGGTTCGGGTCCCGGACCACCCCGTCACGGCCGCTCTGTTGGATGAAACTGGCCCACTCACGGCCACCAGTGCGAACCTGAGCGGACAGGGTAGTGTGCGACACCCGTCCGAACTCGGTGACTCCGTCCGCGCTGCTGTGGGTGCCATTATCGATGCCGGCGAAGCACCAGGAACTGAGAGCACCGTGGTCGATCCTATCGAGGAGATTATTCACCGACAGGGGGCACATGCAGCCGAGATCGAAGCCTGGCTCGACGACCCCGAGGTCCGTACGCCGTAATCTGGCTCCACCCGAGCCGGTCAGACGCAGACCAGTTCACCTGGCTCGGCTCACACGGCTACTCTCTTTGGGGCCGAGACACGGGTTGTCGGTCGGATTCGCCTGACTCACCTTCATCAGGTTTTCCCGTAGCCGTTTCTGTCGCCTGAATCGCCCGGAGCACGCGTCTGTACGTCACCTTGCGGCGAGCGGTGAGTCTAACATCTCGCACGACTCCCGCGGCCGGATACTCCACAATCGCCCACGGGACGGTCCGGTCCCGCTCGTGAGCGAGTGCTTTCGCCGCCGCGACGGCACGAACTGCGTCGGGCTGCCAGACGCCGATTTCCGGGGGTGACTCCGTCGAGACGATCGATGGTTTCGGTGGATTATCGCCGTTGCACAGAATCTTGTGAACGAGGCCGTGGCAATTGACTCCCTCGAGACGAACTCGCCGGCTATCCGGTGCTACGAGTCCTGCCCAGTCGGCACGCTCTTCGAGCCCGCGTAGCGCTGCCCGGTACGCCTCTGGTGACCGCTCGATAGGGAGGGCACCGAGTGTCTGCTCGTCAGTGTCCACGAGTTCCTGGTACTGATACGCGAGTTCGACCGTGCGCTCGCAGTCATCTGGAGAGCTGTGTTTCTGCTCGTTCGTCTCCCGAGTGTTAGACAGCGTTCCAAGACAGGCCGCTTTCGCCGAGAGGTCACTGAAACTTGGCACGGCGGCTCTGCTGCGCTTTCCTACTTCAAGCCACAGACGCTCAAGCGAGTACTCCACCGTGTTTTGGGCTGTTCACTTCGTGACCTGGAGACCGCGCCATCAGTTCCGCGGACGGTTGGGGGCCAGTGTATCTGTCCCGCCATTCTACAAGAGTTAATCTTGTGCAGTCATTGGCAGAGGTATGCAAATCGCTTCGACCGTGCACCTCCTCTCTCGGGACGAGGATGCATTTCGGGAGGTGCTCGACAATGTCGACGCCCAACTTCTCTCGTATGGAGTGGCTCCCGACAACCGTGTTGTCACACAGTATTCGCTCGAGACAATCCACGAGTACGCCGAGTTGAACCCGAACGCCGAGGAAGACCCGATGGGGGCAGTCTCAGAGGAGCTTCTCGAACTCGTCGAGATCGAGGACGAGGACGAGGACGAGAACGAGAACGACGGCGACCCCGATGTCTCGTACGCACGACTCACCGGGATGCGTATTCTGGACCGGCTCGTTCGCGAGGAGACGGCCGGTCACCAGCAGGTCGCGCTTCAAGTCGACAAACACGAGGCCGACATGCTCACCGAGTACGCCGTCTACCAGTTCGACTCCGGTGAGGACAAATACGACCAGTATGCCGTGGCTGAGGGACTGTTCGAGGTCTGACTCACAGTTGCTGTCGCCGTTGTCTCGCTCGCGATGTCAGAACACCGATTCCTGAGTCCCCGAATCGTCGCCACGTCAGAATGAGACGTTTGATTCGATATCCTCGGCTGCTTCGAGGAGACTCTCGTCTCGTCCCCCTTCGGCATGTGACTCCGCAAGGTCGGCGTCGGTCAACAGGTCGCGAAACTCGTCACGGAATCGGTGGTTGGCGCGCGTAGACTCCAGATCCGCTGCCGCGACCCGCGAGTAGTGACGAACCGTGGGCTCGTCTGTATCGAGTGTGTCGACGCGCTCTGGCAGCCCCACGTCACGGCTCATCAACTCTCGAAGTCGGTCCAGAGAAAACGGCGCCTCGCGGTCGTCGTCTCTCACGAGATGGAGATCCATCCGCGCACCGAACACTGCCGACTCTTCGACGCCAATCGCTTCTGCCATTTCCGCGTCAGACTCACCGTCAAACACGCCGTAGACGACCCGCTCGTACTCCTCGGGTGATAGCGGCGTGTCGAGGCCGTATCGCTCATCGACGAGCGCAACCAGAGCCGCGACCCGCTCGCCTGCAGCCGCGTCTTCATCGCCACCTAACAAATTACCCGGTGTCTCCTCTTGAGACGCTGTCACCTCCTCGGCACCAGTGGTGTCGATGAAGATATCGCGGAGGTCTTCGGTTTTCTCGTCCATACGGGTATTCCCGCCCGAGAGAATAAAACGGTTGCCGCGCCACTCGAAGACTCCGTCAGTCACACCCCTTCACAGCGAACGCACCCAACTCTGGAGCGACAGGTCGAGCGCCAGTACCGAGCCATCGGAACCAATCAGTTCGTGACAGCGTGTGACGAGCAGCAATCCCAGCTGTCGGGAAGTCTTCCCCGCGCTGAAGCGCGAGACTTTGTCCGTCATCTCTCGTAAACCATCACACTATTGTAGGTTTACGACATCGCCGGCCCATGGGAACTCAGTCACAGTCGGTCGAGTTGATTGACAGCACGACGACAGTCAACATCACGCGGGCGGCGCTGTTCGCCGCCCTGATGGGCGCGTTTGCGTACGTCACGTTTCCAAGCCCTATCTCTCCAGCCCCAGTGACACTGCAGGTGCTGGGTGTGTTTCTGGCGGGGATCCTTCTCGGGCCCGTCTGGGGGGGTGCGTCGATGGTGTTGTACTTGCTGGCAGGAGCGCTCGGGGCCCCGGTATTCGCTGGAGGGTCGGCGGGTTTCGGTCCCCTGCTTGGCGCCACAGCAGGATACCTGTATTCGTACCCACTCGCCGCGGCTCTCATCGGCGCTATCGTCCATCGTGGGCGGGCGGTCCGCAGCCCGACTGAACTGGGCCTTCCCGCGATGGTAGGGGCGATGGTCGCTGGCACGGCAGTCATCTACGCGCTGGGCATCGCTGGTCTGATGCTCGTTCTGAATTTAACTGTGGTCGAAGCGTTCCTCCAGGGAGCGGCGGCGTTCATTCCCGTGGAGGCAGTGAAAATCGCTGCCGCAGTCGGGATCGTGAGATCTGACGCGCTAACGACTCAATAACCCCAGATGATCGAAGCGAGGGACGTGCTCGTGACCTACGACGACACCGTAGCGGTCGACCGAGTCTCACTCACGATTCCCGACGGTCAATGGGTGATTCTAGCGGGCGCCAACGGCTCCGGGAAAACGAGTCTTGTGCGAACGTTCAACGGGCTCGTCTCTGTCGAATCTGGCGAAGTGGCCATCAACGGGACCCCGGTGACCGAGGACCTCGTAGCGGCCCGGACTGCCGTTGCCATGGTATTTCAGCATCCTCGCGATCAGATCGTCGCCCCCACCGTCGAGGGTGATGTCGCCTTCGGGCCGGCGAATTTGGGACTGTCCAGAGAGAGCATCCAGGACAGGGTCCGTGAGTCGCTGGCAGCCGTCGAGATGACCGGCCGGGAGTCGGCCCGTATTGATGCGTTATCGGGCGGAGAGCGGGCGCGAGTAGCGATTGCAGGTGCCCTCGCCATGCAGCCCGACCATCTCGTTCTCGACGAACCCTTCGCCGGGCTCGACGAGTCAGCCCGGTTCGCGGTGTTGGACCGACTGGAGCGCTATCAGCCGCTGGAACTGGGATCTTGATCATCACGCATGACCTCCGAGATGTCCTGGCGCCCGCCGATAGGGTGGTCGCGATTGCCCATGGAGCAGTCGCGGTCGACGACCCGCCCGAGGCTGCGGCCGCGCGGTTGCCCGAACTGGGCGTCCGAGTCCCAGAGGAGCAGTGAGTACTGTGTTCAGCTATCACCCGGACGATAGTTTCGCGCACGGGCTCGATCCCCGGACGAAGATCTTCGTTCAATTAGCGTTTGCAGCCGCCGCGTACGCTCACACCACTCCCCGTGGGCTAGCAGGCCTGAGGTGTCGTCGCGATCGGGTGCTTGTGGGCCTCCGGTGGGAGTTTCCGCCGAGTGGTACGAGCCTACCGGGCGTTGCTCCCGGTACTCGCGATTGCGCCACTCGTGGCAGGGGCGACCCTGGGAGAGCCATGGTTCGTTCTTGCAGACGCCCGCACCACAGGGCTAGCAAGTCTTCGAGTCGGGCTGATTCTCCTCGTGGCCGCGGGATACGTTCGGTCGACACCCCCGCGACTGTCCAGAGCGGCCGTGCAGCAGAGTCTCCCCGGTCGGCCAGGCCAATTTCTCGGTGTCGGGATCGGACTCGTGTTCCGGTTTCTCCCGCTGTTACGACGCGATCTCCTTGCGATTCGCGACGCCTCTCAGGCCCGGTTGGGTGGTGAGCGATCGCTGCGTAAGCGTATCCAGACGGTCGCGACTGGCGGGCTCTCCCGGGCGATGCACCGGAGTGATCGGCTCGCGGTGGCACTTCAGGCGAGATGTCTGTCGTGGAATCCCACGTCTCCCCCGCTCCAGATGGGCCGTGCAGATGGGCTTGGGGTCGCTGTCGGCGGGCTGTTGATCGCCGTGGCGGCGGTAGGTGTGTATGTGCCCTGAACGGACTACTCACCAGTAACTGACTTTCAGAGTATCCAGGTTAGATCAGGTCAGGTCAGGTCAGGTCAGGACAGGGACACGAGCCGCGGCTCAGTCTCCGAGCGCGACAATGGTACGAACACTTCGATTCCCAGTTCCCGTAGATGAAACGACGATTAATTCTGCCGGCTGACACCCGTCACGTATGGCGGCACTCCAGGCGACCAGAGAGACGTTCTGGACGATCGGATCGACGGGCAAACTCGTCTTCCACGCGCTAGCTGCCGTGACAATTCTGGCGTTTCTGTACGGTGTGGCCGCACGGGTTGCGCGCTACAAAGATGCTCGTGAGGCGTCACTCGACAGGTTCGACAACCCAGCGACACGTGTGTCCGACGCAATACGGTCCGCCATTTCGAATAAAAACCTGTTCGACCGTGACTTGTATGCCGGCGCGGTTCACGCGCTCACTGTCTGGGGGTTTCTGACGCTGCTCATCGCCACGACTGTACTCGGGATCGACATCGATCTGTATCGCCCGATCACCGGGGAGTCATTCTGGACCGGCGAGTTCTATCTGGTCTATCAGTTCGCAGTCGATGCGTTCGGGCTGCTGTTCGTGGTAGGGCTGGGGATGGCTCTGGTCCGGCGGTACCGGACTCGCGAGAGCCGTCTGTGGAGCAGACACAACTCGCTTGCAGACGACGCACTCGTGTGGTCGCTGTTCTGTCTCGGTATTGGCGGATTTGCCATGGAAGCCATCTCGATGGTGGGAGAACCGGGCCGGAGTTCCGAGACTGTCAGTTTCGTGGGCTACACTGTGGCGGCGGGACTCGCGGCGCTGGGTCTCACTCCCGAATTGGCCGCGCAGATATACACGCCACTGTGGTGGAGCCACGCACTGTTGGCCTTCTTGTTCATCGCGTGGATTCCCCACGCCAAGCCGTTCCACATGCTCTCGGCGTTCGCGACTCTGGTGACGCGCGATTCGGCGGCTGGGTCACGACTGCCGACCGTGCCCGGTGACGTAGATCATACGCACGCAGAAACGATGGATGACTTCACCTGGCGACAGCTCCTCGAACAAGATGCGTGTACCAACTGTGGGCACTGTACGACAGTCTGTCCTGCACACGCCGCCGGACGCCCGCTCGACCCTCGCGACGTTATACTCGATTTGAAGTCGTACCGCCGAACCGTCGGGGAGTCGCTCCCCAATGACCAGTCACCAGACCAGCGTGAACCCGCGTCTGACGGCGGCACGGTCCCGATCGTCTCCTCGGGTGGTGGGGTTATCGACGCGGACGCGGTGACATCGTGTGTGTCGTGTCTGGCCTGTGTGGAAGCGTGTCCCGCCGGGGTCGAACATCCGACGACACTCACCCGGCTGTCCCGCCAACTAGTCGAGACAGGGGCCGTCGACGGAACGCTGCAAGACGTCTTTCAGCACCTCGTAAGCGAGGGCAACAGCTTCGGCGAGCCAGCGGGAACGCGGGCCGACTGGGCCGATGACCTTCCTTTCGAGATTACAGATGCCCGCGAGACGAGTGTCGAGTATCTGTGGTACGTCGGCGACTACCCCAGTTTCGATCCCCGAAACGCGCGCGTGGCCCAGGCGCTCGCGATGCTGTTCACCCGCGCCGGGGTCGATTTCGGAATCTTATACGATGACGAGCGATACGATGGAAACGATATTCGCAGGGTCGGCGAAGAGTTTCTGTTTCTCGAATTGGCGGGCCACCACGTCGACTCGTTCACAGCCTGTGACTTCGAGAAAATCGTCTGTACTGACCCGCACTCGTACAACACGTTCGCGAATGAATATTCCGAGATCGACTTTGGCGAGTACGCCGATGATCCCGTCTTATCATTCGAGCACGACCACCACTGGAATCGAGACGGCGCAACCGAAATCTTCCACTGGACGGAGGTTGTCGCCGACCTGGTTGAGTCCGGTCGCCTCGATCTTAGTGACGCCGACTTAGACTATACCGTCACGTATCACGACCCCTGCCATCTCGGTCGATACAACGACATCTATGATCCGCCACGCCGGTTGATTGAGGCGACTGGCGCGGAGTTAGTCGAGATGCCGCGCAACCGCGCGGACGCCTTCTGCTGTGGTGGCGGGGGCGGCGGGGTGTGGCTTGACGTCTCGGACGATCCCGCTCCCAGCGTGGAGCGCCTCCGCGAGGCCACTCACGATACCACGAATCACCTCACCGAGAACCCTCCAGAGAAGTTTGTCGTCGCCTGCCCACAGTGCACGAGTATGTTTGAACACGGCCGCAAAACCGGTGGCTTCGAGGCCGCTCTCGATATCGTGGACCTGTCGGAACTCCTCCTCGAGGCCACCGGGGATCTCCCGCTTGACGAGTCCCTCACGCCGGCGGCCGGTGAGACAAAACCCTCTGACTGACACTCACGAATTTTGCGAACTGACCTATGTGAGGCCAAGCCGACTTGAATTGACCCGAACCAAATCGACTCGAATCCAGCCCAACCGGACTGAGCTAACTCGACCTGTGTCGAGCGGGAGATGTCGGTGACTGGAAATATAATAATCACTCACGCTACATCACTGAGGGTTCGAAGCGAGTGACCACGTGACTCGCGGCGGTTTAGCATCGTGCTGACGGGCCGTTCACAGGGGCACCGACGGACCGTCCTGGTCCAGTTCATCCGTCACGGCTCGAAGTGCCGTTTCTCCTGGCTGGTCATCACGAAATGGCGCGTTTGGCAGGTGATTCACCAGTGCGTCCTGCACTACCTCGAGACTGTCTTCTTCGATACGCTGGTCCGCCTCAAGACTGCGAAGCGGCTTCAACTCCGCGGGAGCGGATACGTCGGCGTCTGACATCCCCTCAATCTGGGCCAAGAGGGCCGCGTGGATGACCCACGCCTCCTCGCGTGGGAACTCTGTCGCACTCGTCGACTCGTGATCGTGGTCCGACATCAATTGAAAGTTTCTGTCATGTCAATGTATATATATTCGTGGTCTACGTTATTAATAATTGTAATTGGGAATGAGCTCGTGACGGGACTACAGTTGTCGTTTCCGCCCACAGTCTGTGAGTTGCCCTCCGAGTGGCGCGTTGGATCCAGGGAGACAAAACCTTTAGCCGACGGGGGATGAAATCTGTTGAAATGGTACTCGACGATCTTGGCAGTTCTCTTCGGGGCAGTCTCGACAAACTCCGCGGGAAATCCCGGATCGACGAGGAAGATGTCGAAGAGATCGTCAAAGAAATTCAGCGATCCTTACTCTCTGCGGATGTCGACGTCTCACTCGTCATGGAATTGTCGGACAGTATTGAGCAGCGCTCTCTCGACGAGGAGCCACCTGCCGGCACCACCGCCCGCGATCACGTGCTGAAAATCGTCTATGAAGAACTCGTGGATATGGTTGGTGAGTCAACGGAGCTCCCGCTCGAAAACCAGACTCTCCTACTGGCGGGTCTCCAGGGGTCGGGCAAAACCACGAGTTCCGCAAAGATGGCGTGGTGGTTCGCGAAGAAAGGGCTCAAGCCAGCTGTCATCCAGACGGACACATTCCGGCCAGGCGCCTACGACCAGGCCGAACAGATGGCCAGCCGGGCGGAAGTCGACTTCTACGGGGAACCGGACGCTGACGATCCTGTCGGAATCGCCCGTCGAGGGCTGGACGCGACTGCACAGGCGGATGTCCACATCGTCGACACGGCGGGACGTCACGCGCTGGAAGACGACCTGATCAGCGAGATCGAAGAGATCGACGAGGTTGTTGAGCCAGATCGGTCGCTCCTCGTGTTAGATGCAGCAATCGGTCAGGGGGCTAAAGAGCAGGCTCGCGAGTTTGAGGACGCTATTGGTATCGACGGGGTGATGATCACCAAACTCGACGGGACCGCGAAAGGTGGTGGGGCGCTGACGGCAGTCAACGAAACCAGTTCGTCGATTGCATTCCTGGGCATCGGTGAGACGGTTCAGGATATCGAGCGGTTCGAACCGTCGGGGTTCATCTCGCGACTGCTGGGGATGGGCGATCTGAAACAGCTCTCTGAGCGGGTCGAACGAGCCATGGAGGAGACACGCGAGGAAGAAGACGACTGGGACCCCGAAGACATGCTCCAGGGGGAATTCACCCTCAAAGACATGCAAAAACAGATGGCGGCGATGAACCGGATGGGCCCGCTCGATCAAGTGATGGACATGATTCCCGGGCTCGGTGGCGGGATGATGGACGAACTCCCGGACGACGCGATGGATGTCACCCAAGACCGGATGCGAACCTTCGACGTCATCATGGATTCGATGACAGAAAACGAGTTAGAAAACCCCCGAAGTGTCGGCCGATCACGCGTGGAGCGTATCTCTCGTGGGTCGGGCGCTGACGAGGAAACGGTGCAAGAGTTGCTCGAACAACACCGGATGATGGAACGCACGATCAAGCAGTTCCAGGGAATGGGCGACGGCGATATGCAGCGGATGATGAAGAAAATGCAGGGCCAAGGCGGCGATCTCGGTGACATGATGGGCGGTGGCGGCGGCCCGTTCGGCTGACGACGACTGTCCCGAAGCTCGGATTAAATCCGAGTCCATCCGCAGCTATTTGACGGAAACTCTGGACTCCCGGCAATATGTCCGACCATCCTGATCCGCGATTCGTTCTGCTCTCGCATACATTCGAAGTGTTTCCCGCGATGCTCGCTAGTGCTGAGGCCGGATTGGTCATTGCATCTGCTCGGTTGCGACTCACTCTGGGTTTCTGAGAACCGCCGTCACGTTTAGGCGGCTGGTGGGACTAGTCAAGATATGATTACCGTCGAAGATACGCTGACAATCGACGCACCGCGCGAGGACGTATTCGAGTTTCTTGATGACCCACACAACCACGCCGCAGTCACGCCGAGTCTCGAGGATGTGAAAAACATCGAGCCGCTAGACAATGGCGGCAAGCGACTCGACTTCACCTACACGATCGGCGGGCTCGGGTTCGAAGGTGAACTCGAAGAGACTGAACACGTCCCGCCGGAGGTTCTCCAGTTCGACATGCGGGGTCGATTGGAAGGAGAAATCAGGATCATTCTTGAGGAGATTGACGACGAGACGACGAAAGCCACGTACGCTGCCGATTACGACCTTCCAGGCCAGGTGATCGAGAAACTTGCCGAGCCGTTCGTTCACCGGTACAACGAGCGGGAACAGCGAAGTACGCTAGAAAATATTAAAACTCGGCTCGAACTGTCCTCTCCCGTCGCCTGAGACGACATCTCGACTCCGTCGCGTCTTTCCAGTAGCGTTCGTCTGTTACCCTCAAGAATAGTAGCTCAGATTCACGTCACCCCCGGATCTCTGGGTTCGATTATCTACCCGTTTAGGACAACCCCAATTTCTCACTCTCCCAGCCCGAATCGCCGTCAGCTGCGAATAACGGCTCAGGCCAGCGGTGTTCGTTCGACCACCGTTCGGTCGACGGTTGGATACTGCTCGACGATCTCGCCTTGATCGAGATCGCCGTCTTCGACCATCTCCTCAAGCAGCCACCACGCGATTTCGACGTGATCGCTCTTGACGGTGTAGAACTCTTCTGGAACCCCAAGTGACTCGAGTCGTTCGGGTTCGGCGAATGCCTTCCCAAACACGAGCGTGCCGTCGTCAGTCACTTCGTCGAATTCCCGCCGGATATTCTGTGCCATCCGCTTCAGGCGGTTACGGTGTTGAGCGGCGTCTTTGAAGACGCTCGTACAGAAGTACACCTTCTCGTGAGAGGCCATCTCTTCGAGAATAGCCTCGTCTTTCGACCCTTCAACTGCCGACATGTGGCCTTCTTCCAGTTCGAAACCGCGCTCCTGCATTCGTCGGTAATTGCCGTCGCTCATCTCGAACTCGTTGATATTACAAAACTCTGCGGGGCCGTCTTCAATAAGCTCGATGAATTCTGGCTCGGCCCGAATCCCTGGGATCTCGAAAGCCGGTGTAAGACCTTCCTCTTTGGCGGTGTAGAGGATTTCTTCCCACTCGGTCCCGTGCAGATTTCCCCACTGCTCGAGAGGCGGGTGGAATCGAATCTCGTCGAGACCTGCCTCCGCGAGCCGCCGCATGTTTTCTCGGCCCCCTGGAATCCCAGTGTACAGGTGGGTATGGTGATCGCTTCCAAACTCGTCTTTCAGCAACTCGATGTAGTGGCAGGTTCGCTCTAACGCTTCCTGGGGTTCGCCACCGGTGATTGATGACCCCAACGCATCCATACGTTTTGCCTCTGTAAGAACGTCTTCGTCTGATTCGACGCGCCGCTCGTTCGCGTACACGTCGGTCACGTTTTTCCGGTTTTCACCGAGCGGGCAGTAAAAACAGTCCCGCTGGTCGCAATAGCCGTACACAAACAGGACCATCTTCCCGCCCTTGGCGCACTGTTCACAACCCTTCGAAATCATTCAGTATCCACGATAGCGGCTCATGACTCAAAAACCGTCCGAACCGTCCTGCGCGTTACTGGCGTGTGACGGCCCGACCCCCCCGTCACGGAATTCCTAGCGTCGTTGACGATTACTCTGTGGCCCACCTCTCTCGGCTCGGTGGGCGCGGCCGATCACAATGGCGGGCACGGTGACAGCGTGAGTCCGCCGTGACCCTGGAGTACTTGACCTCGCCCCGAGTTTTTGCATACATGCCAAATCCGCAGGGAGACGCCAGCCCGACACGGCGGCGATTTGTGACGGCCGGCACGGCGGTAGCAGCAGCGTCACTCGCGGGCTGTACGGCCGTGAATTTCGTTCGCGGTGAAGCACGGTTCGCTGCCGACCCGGTCATCGTCTCGGAGAAGACACTGAACGACACTGGATACCAGGAGACCCGTGTTCGCGAGCAGGAGGTCACGCGGACGTTCGAAGCAGTTGGGCAGCGTCGAGACGTGACGGTCGTCAACGTGATTGCAGAATACGCTCGCACACTCAACCTCCTTGGAGCGGAGATTCCAGGGGCTGTTTTTCTCGTGCTCGCGACGCCCAAGGTGCGTGTTCTGGGTCAGACGTTCAATCCTGTGGGACGGATGACACCGAGTGAGTTTGCAGAGACGCTTGGCCAACAGTTCGACACGATCACAAACGTGACGCCCGCATCTCAGGCAGAATACACCACTCCCGTCGGCGGACGTGACACAGCTGTCGGCCGATACGACGCAGATGCTCGTCTTGCTGACCTGGGGATTTCCATCGATATCCGATTAGAGATTACAGAACCCGTCGCACTCGGCGATGACTTTGTCGTCTGCCTTGCCGCCTATCCACGGGTCATTGACGAGGGAGACGCTGTTGCGATGCTGCTTGAGGGCGTCACGGGGGAGACTTCCAGCACCTGACGGATATTCATCCACGTCCTCGCATATCAGGACGGGAATGAAATCTCGGAGTGCGTCACCGGCCTGATCATCCAGTCAACGCAGCCAAACAGAGTCAGCCACATTCCGTCATCACCGTCTGACTGGTGAATGACCATCGCCAGGTACTGAGCCGAGAATACCGCCGTGAGACGACATACTAGTGTTTTCTGGTGGCCGAGTGGTGATACTTGGCCGAAAAGACATTTACTCTGTCATTGCATAGCCCGAGCCAGATGCTCCTCGTCCTGTGTGTTGATCTCGACGACGATATCGGTCGCAAGACCGATTGCAAAACCCCAATCGTCGGTCGGGACGCCGTCGAGCAGTCAGCCGTCGACCTCGCGACGGTAGACCCAGAAGACTCTGACGTGAACGTGCTGTTTGAGGGAGTCCATCTGCGAGACCAACTCCGGGAAGAGGGAGAATCCGTGGAAGTGGCTGCTGTGGCGGGCGTGGACGGATCAGACGTGAAAGCGAACCGAGCGGTCGGTGAGGAAATCGACCGCGTGCTGGCAGAACTGGTGACTGGCGAAGAACTCCGGGCAATCGTCGTCACGGACGGTGCACAGGACGAATCGGTACTGCCCGTGATCCGCTCTCGAATATCGGTCGACGGTGTTCGCCGGGTGATCGTCCGTCAAGCCCAGGATCTGGAATCGATATACTACACGATGAAACAGGTACTGGCGGACCCCGAGACCCGGGGGACAATCCTCGTACCGCTGGGAATCCTCCTGTTGATCTATCCGCTGGTGGTCGTTGCCGGACAGTTCAACGTGGGAGGTGCAGTGGTCTTGGGGCTGATATCGGCGTTACTGGGATTGTACTCACTGTTTCGTGGTCTGGGACTCGAAGACACGATCGACCGCAGCGTCGAGCAGGTTCGCAGTGGCCTGTATGCTGGTCGTGTCACGCTCGTAGCGTACGTCGTCGCGCTGGCGCTGGTGATCGTCGGCGGTGTGCAGGGCGTCCAGACGGTAAGTGTCCTCCAGGAGATGGCGACGGGGGCTGTTCCAGTTGGCGCCGCCGTCGCCGGCTTTGCCCACGGCTTCGTTCAGTGGGCAGCCGCTGCAGGGATCACCTCGAGTCTCGGCCAGATCACTGACGAGTACCTGGCAGGCCGCTTCCAGTGGCGCTACCTCAACGCTCCGTTTTATGTCGCAGCTATCGCAACTGTGCTGTTCGCGCTGTCTGGGTTTTTCCTCCCAGACGGTCCTGGGATCGTCTCGTTGTCCCTGACGGACCTCGCGGTCGCACTCACTGCCGGGACGCTGGTGGGCGTGTTGAGCACACTCACCTTCGCTGTCGCCGAATCCCGCTCGCCAACGGCTCCAGAACCTGCCTGAGAGGGCGGCGACACCCCAGCTCGGATCGGGTACCTACGCTCGGACCCCGGCTACCGTCAGCGCTCTCGTCGTCCCGTCACTCCTCGGCGAGCAACTGTGAGGCAGTGACGAGCGACTCGAGCGCAATATCGTGCTCGGCGAGGAGTTCCTCGGCTCCCTCCTCACGGTCGACCACGACGAAGACCCGCGAGACGGTTGCATCTGTCTCTCGGAGCGCTTGCACTGCATCGACAGCTGACTGGCCTGTCGTCGCAATATCCTCCAGCACAATCACCTCCTCACCCGACGCGACTGCCCCCTCGATGCGATTTCCGGTCCCGTAGCCTTTCTGCTCTTTCCGGGCGATGACATACGACCGATCGAGCTCCAGCGCCGTCGCGGCCGTCAGCGGGACCGCGCCGAGGGCCACTCCGGCGAGAGTCGCGTCCGTGTCCCGTAGGCGGCCGGCGAACGCTTCCGCGATCAGTCGCAGCGCTCGTGGGTCCGTCTCGAAGCGGTACTTGTCGACATAGTAGTCGCTGGTCCCGCCGTGTGAAAGCTCGAATTCGCCGTAGCGAACGGCATCGGCTGCCCTCAGGGCGCCGATCAACTCCTGCGTCTCTGTATCGGTCATCGCTCTCACCTGCGTGTGCCCACCACTTACTTGTTGACAACTGGACGCCCCACCACTGCCGACACACACGACCGAGCGTCTCGTCGACTCCCCGTGGGTCCCGTTTGCAACCACGAGTCACCGCACCACCGACCGTCAAGCCAGCTAGTGTCCCGTTCACTGCACTCTCGATCAGCCGGACTCCGGAGTGACCGCCGGTGTGAGTTCTCCCGCCGGGGCCGAACAACCCCGTCTCCACCTCGCATTCTGGAGGCGGTCTCAAGTTGCATCCCCCCGCGTGATTCGACCCTGTTTCCATCGACCCGGTCTGATCAGAGTCGCCGCACTCGACCGACGAGTACCGGCACAGCCGGCCGTAGACGGCCTCAACGGTCGCTGGGCAGATAGAGGGCAAAGGTACTTGTGGGTTGTTACTCATTGACGATCATGAGATTCATTATCATTGGGGCGGGTGCGGTTGGGCTCCGGACCGCCCGCGTCCTCTCCCAGGAGGGCCACGAGGTGGTGATCGTGGAGCAGGACACAGACGCGGTCGCCCGTGCCAGATCCGCTGGGTTCGACACTATCGAGGGAGATGGCTCGAACGAAGCGGTCCTTGAGACGGCAGAAATCGGCTCTACAGACGCGATTGGAGCGTTATCGAGTGATCTCAATGCCAACTTTGCGGCTTGTATGGTCGCGAAACACCATGGCTGCCGGACTGTGATGCGTGTCGATCGGGACTACCGTGAGGAGATTTACCGTGATTACGCCGACGAGGTAGACGAACTCATCTACCCAGAACGCCTCGGCGCTGTTGGAGCGAAAAACGCCCTTGTTGGGGGCAATATCCGGGCGATTGCAGATATCGCCCAAGAGTTACAGATCCTGTTGATCGAGATCCCTTCGAATTCACCACTCACGGGATACACCCTCTCCGAGGTCGAACTCCCAGGGAGAGCTCGGATGCTCGCGTTCGGAAAAAAGGACAATCCGCTGGATATCCCGCTGTCGGGTGAGTCCCTGGAAGCTGGCGACCGGATCGCCGTGCTGGCTGATTTCGACGTGCTCGACGAGGTGCGACAGTTGCTCGGTCGCGAGCAGACCGTTTTGACGGGAGCCGAGTAACTTGGTAACGGTCACTATCCCGGGTCAGGTCCACATACCCGAATACGATCGCGAAGCAGAACACGCAGTATTCTGTGTGCGCTCCCGTGGAGGTTACCCGTGGATCTGTGCTCTGGGCTTGATTCTGATTTGGATTCGGCTTCGACCTGAGACGCTGCGTCAGATCCCGTCCGAGCCACCCTGCTGTCGGGCTTTCGAGAGAATATCACTCACAGGCGCGGTGTACTCGTACCCGGGAATGATCCCTTGGACGTAGGTTCCCTCGACGAAGTCGATAAACGCGCGAGCGTCAGCCACACCGCGCCGTTCGGCGATCTCGGTCAGGTCCGTCTCGATACGGATTTCGCCGGAGTCGTCGTCGCGTGAGAGGTGTGGCTGCCAGTCGTGGTCTCCGCGCGCAATGCCGCCGACGTCTTCGACGCGAAGCCGGAACGTCCGGTACCAATCGTCCGTCACGACCGGGGCGACCTCGCCTTCGGTCACAGCGTTCAGCCCAGGAACCCGGACCGTAATGTCGAACCGAATCCGGCCTTCTTCGGCCGGTGTCGCCTCGACACTCCCTTCGAACGCTGTCGTTGTCGACTTGTATCTGCCCGGCTCGACCTGTTCGAACGTACTGTCATCGCTAAAGGCCCGCGTGACCCGGTCGGGAAGCTCTGTCATACCCCAACAGAGACGCGGAACTGGCAAAAACGCGTCGTGTTCGCTGATATCGACACCGATCTTCAGCCGCGATTGTGGTGTATTTTTGCACTCCCGTCTGATACGAGTGGTATTCATGGCAGACGTCTTCAGGTCTACGGCCGCGCTCTGTGACGCGCTGGCTGATGCGACGTTCGACCGGCCGCCGGCATTGGTGAGTAACGCACACATCACGGGTCTGGGTGTCGCCCGAGCGCTGACGCGGGCTGACGTGTCTGTGATCGCGTTGGATCGCAACGGGCAGGGGGTGGCTCCACCCTCGAATGCGGTGGATTATGCCGGCGCGGTGACGTACCCGCTCGATGACGAGGCCAGCTTTCGTGAGGATGTCCAGCGTGTGGTGGAAGCGGCCGGAACCGAGGCCGTCGCGTTCCCGTGCATGGATGAGTGGGTCCACGCATACGTTCGCACAGAACCCGATGGTGTCGTCTGTCCATTCGCCGATAAGACCGGCATCGACCGGGTCCTCGACAAAACATCGCTGTACGACGCCGCCGCTGATCTCGGTGTGCCCCACCCAGAGACGTACCAACTCAGCGAGGTTGACCCCGAGACAGCCGCTGACCGACTTGGTTTCCCGCTGGTGGTCAAACCAGCGCTCAAACGCGAGTTCGAGGAAGCCGTCGGCACGAACGTCATCGAGGTGAGCGACCGCGAGGAGTTCGCCGAGGTCGTTGCGACTGCTGCAGACCACGACGTAGAGATCATGGCCCAGAAACGTGTTGACGTGGCCGCCGGCCGCGACCACTCACTCGCCTCGTACGTGCCACCCTCTGGGACGGCTGATGCGCTATCCGTGGTGGGCAACGCTCGCGTCCGGCACCCGCGGGCCTACGGGACATCCTGTCTCGTGGAGCAGAGCGAAAACCCGGCCATCCGTGAACGGGCCCTTTCTGTGCTCTCCGAAGCTCGCTATCACGGGATCAGTGAAGCTGAATTCGTCTACGATACTGAGCGTGAAGAGTTCCTGCTCCTGGACATCAACACCCGGTCGTGGAAGTGGATTGGAATGCCCGTCGCAGCAGGGGTGAATCTCCCAGTCGCCGCGTACGCGTCTGCGACGGACGAACAGTACGACGCAGAGCCAGTCTCGCAGGCGCGCTGGGTGTATCTCCGTGACTACATGGCCCGACTCGCGACTGACGATGAGTTCCGCGACCGACTCGCCCCCCAGGATTGGACTGCTATCGCGGCCGACCGTGCGGCGACCCGCGATCTTACGACCGGCGTGTTCAGCCGGGCCGACCCTGCGC
>KI543232.1:56259-67593 GCA_000496235.1 uncultured archaeon A07HR60 | reverse complement strand
CTATTGCCGCGGGAGTCCCCGAATTCTGGCGATTCTGCCCCGGCCACCAGGCTGCCCAAACAGGCAGTCCGAGATGCGGTCCGGCTCGTCGAGCAGTTGGCCCGACGGAAAATCCCGGTCGTCGGATTTGTCAAAAACCCAGAGTCACGCCGTATCGTCCGCGCACTCGAGGCCGCCGGTGTGACCGGCGGCTGGCAGACAGATGCTGGGTTCTTCACCGACTTGCTGGCCCCAGACCCACAGCGCGGCCGCCAGCCCACCGATATCCTCACATTCTCCAATTGGTTTCGACTCCGCGCAGGACCCGATGGAACGATGACTACGCCGGGAGCTAATCTCGAGGTGGAGCGGCGGCTGGCCCCGTCCGATTACGAAGTGACGTTTTTCATGCTGTATGACCCACGGATGGACTTGCTCTACCGGGTAGAAGCCCCCTACTGTGTGAGTAAGGACCCAGTTCTCCGGGAACGGATCCAACTGCAAGTCCTCCGCAGTGTGGCTACTGAGTGTGGCCCGCCGGGCGTGGTTGGAAAAGCCGACTCACTTGCCCGGATATCCAACGCCGTCCGAGACGATTTGACGCGCCGACTCGCCCGCCAATTCGACACGTCGATCCTCCGGTCGTACGACGAGACTCGGTGGGGTTGAGCCGAACTCAACTCGACCAGACCAGACCCGACCCGACCCGACTGTCCCCGAGAGTTGCGGCACTACCGTCGCGTCTGTCCGGTGAGGAATTTAAACACGGTCTGTGGTCGAGAGTGGGGTTCACTCTATCATTCGAGTGCCTGCTGGATCGCCTCACCGACCCTGTCTGACGTGGGGACATCATAGCCCTGACAGAGAAATTCGCCGTCCACGACCATGACAGGCGCATGCCACCCACCGTGCCGGAGCGCGCCTACCACGTGCGTCCACCACGAGTACACCCGGACATCTACGGTCGCGTCGGCCGCTTCAGCTGCCATATCAGCACGGCGCGTGAACTGATGACACTCCCGGCAGAACTGTTCTGGAATCGGAATCCCACCGTGATTGCCGGTGACGACGTACACCTTGATAACGACATCAGCCTCAGTATCGATCTGTTGCCCGTCAGTGAAGGGGTTGAGTTTCGCGTAGAGTGTTTCTTCTGATGCCGGTGACTCTTCCTCGGCTCGCAGTTCCGACTCCCCGGTTGCGGCCTGAGATGTGGATTGATCGCTAGTCGTATTAGCGGCTGCAGATGAGTCACCCGACTGTGACTCTGACTCTGACTCTGACTGGCCGACACCGGAAGGACTGCTCATATTTGTATCAATTTCTTCCAATATTTGAGTCTGACTGGTGCGTGTATCCGTGACTCACTCCATTCCGATATCTTGTTGACTTGAGAGACAGTAACAACCAACTAAGCGAATCGCAGGCCTTCTCGGCACCACGACGACTTCGTGTCCAGACTGTCACGTCGGATGCACACCCAACAAGCGCAATTAGGGACGGACACGTCGTGACAGGGTTTGTGGATAGATCTGAAGATGGAATAATTGAGGCTCTGAGCAATAGGATTTTGGCGATTGGTGGAAACGTTTGCGCAGACGGTCTGATAACCTCACACTCTGCATTCGGCGAAACGTCTCATCTCTCCCAGTAGCGAGAGCGTTCAACAGACCCGGCGACTCGAATCCCGACTGTGACTGTCAGGCGGAAAACACTGAACAGCCCGTTCAGTAGTTGATGACCTGGAAGTCGTCGTCTACGAGCGACCGGATACTCGGGTGGCCGTCGTGGTCGTCGAGTTCGACAACATCTGACTCGGCCACTGCGTCACTGACACCAAACGCATCAGAACAGTAGTCACACGCGTAGGCGACACTTTTGATCGAGTTGTATAGGTCGTGATAGTCGTGGACTTCATCCTCGAGTTCGGGGATCCACTGTGTCCCTGCGCCATCGAAGATCACCTGTGCTTCGTCGCCATCGTTTTCAACGAACTCTCTGGCGGTTTCGAGTCCGTTCACTAGGCGGCCAAGGGAACCGTGGCCTTCTGTATCGGCGAGAATCACGATTGCAGCACTTGCCATTACGCCCGGCGATACACAGTGAGGTTGTATAGGCGGTCGAGGCGACTACCTCGGGGCTTGACCCCGAGGCTGAAGCCGACAACCACTACATTCAAGATGATTCAATGAGAATTTTCGTATTGAGTACGATGAGATGTTATCCAAGACTCAGAGATCGGGGTCAAGTGACAATCCCTGAAGATGTCCGTGACGGCCTTGATCTTGAATCAGGCGATCAACTGAAACTCACCGTCGAAAAGCTAG
This sequence comes from uncultured archaeon A07HR60, assembly GCA_000496235.1. GTDB lineage: Archaea > Halobacteriota > Halobacteria > Halobacteriales > Haloferacaceae > J07HR59. The sequence goes on along the minus strand of KI543232.1, from coordinate 65,287 downwards.
ACTAACGAATGCAGACAACGCTTCGCTTTCGAGCGTATCTCTCCGATGCGGTCGCTAGCGAAGCATGGCGACAGATCGATATTCTCCGGCAAATCCGCAATCACGCCGTCAGAGATTATTACAACGCAGATTATAACAACCAGCCATCAGAGTTTGACCAGAATAACAAACTCACCGACTGGACAGACCAGTGGCCGACTTTCGCAGAACCATCACGACACGCTGCACAACAGGCGATTAGCCAAATCCATACTGACTTGGAAGGGCTAGAGGAACAGCGAAACAACGGCTATGATGTGGGTCGGCTCCATTGGCAAGGTTGTGGTGAGTTTCGGTCGGTATCGTACAATCAAGCGTGCCGCTGGAACGTGGATCACAACGCGGGCGGCGACCGATTTGTGCGATTCCGACTCGAAAAGATTGGCTGGTTCAACATTCGGGCGAATCGGCCTCTCCCAGATGCCGACGAGATCAGCGAAGCCATCCTGAAGAAACAGAACACAGGTGAGTGGTATCTCTCGCTGGTTGTTGACCGAGAGGAGACGCCCGACAAACCAGCACTCAGTGAGATAGAGCCACAAGATTGTGTTGGTGTCGATCTCGGTATTACCAGTTACATCCACACGTCAGACAATCTCACCGTTGGAACGCTTGATCTCGCCGCCGAATACGAGCGGGTACGGCGCGAACAACGCAACCTTGCTCGAAAAGAACACGGCTCACACAACTGGGACCGACAGCGGAAGCAGGTTGCGAAGGTCACCCGGAAAATTAAGCGGAAAGTCAAAGACTTCCAGCACAAGCTCACGACGTGGCTGGTGCAAGAATACGACCTTGTGGCTGTCGAGGATTTGGACGTGAAACCAATGCTCGAATCCAGCCAGAACGCCAAGAACAAACAGGACGCCGCGTGGTCACGGTTTGTAGAGTTACTGGCGTACAAAGCCGACCTGCACGGGACGCACGTTGTGAAAGTCGACCCGGCTGGGACAACCAAAGAGTGCGCCAGTTGTGGTGTGGCGACGGATAAGCCGCTGTGGGTGCGAGAACACTCGTGTCCGGCCTGCGGTCACACGCAAGACCGCGACCTCAATGCGGCAAAGAATATTCTCACCCGAGGACTGAAGCAGGTAGGAGCGGGACGCTCCGAAGTAACGCCCATGCAGACTGCGCTCCCTACGTCGGCGCCTCAGCGAGAGGCTGTCGATGCAAAGCGTGTCGACGAATTGGGAAGCCTCGGGGCTTGACCCCGAGGCAGTTCACAAACCCGATGTGGGCGTGCGTCCAGCGGGTCCTCCTGCCACACCGTGAGACCGATGTCACAAGCTTGGGTCCCGGATAGAATCGACCCCGGTCGCCAGTGCTCAGTGGGCTGAGTGGATATGTTCCCGGAGGGTATCGAATGCATCGAACGACTGGTCACACGCTGCACATACGCGATGATGCAACGCGACGTGCTGACTGATGCCTGCTGCAGAACTGAACTCCGCGTCGCAGTCCGAACAACTGTGTTTCACATCTCGACACTCCTCGTTGATGAATAAACACATCTTCACTGTTCCCAGCCTGCGAAACTGTAGTTTGTGCGGTCACAGACCCAGAAAGCCACCACTGGGGTGACCATCGCAATCGGTGATAGATAGCAAGCGGCAGCCTCGCGTTTCAAAGCGGGAAGATGCCAACCGCTGCAGATTTGACCCGTGAGAGGACACATCAGCGCTCCACTGGGTCATGACTCTCGGGCGCCTGTCCCGCCGATATCACGCTGTCCAACCCGAATCTGCCCGCTTGAGAGGTCGACCCCTTCGATGGGGTCGCTCGCTAACAGCAGTGAGCCGTCGAGATCGGCATAGTCCAGCAGCGGTGCTAACTGACAGCCTGCAGCAATCGAGGCGTTCGACTCGACCATGCACCCGAGCATGATCTCGAGTCCGTGAGCCTGTGCGGTCGCTATCATGCGACGGGCTTCCAGCAGTCCACCACATTTCATAAGTTTGATCGTCGCGATGTCGGCGCGATCAGCAATACGGGGAATATCAGACAGTGTCACGCATGACTCGTCGACTGCTATCGGGAGGGGTGAGTGCTCGTACACGAATTTCAGCCCGTCTGGATCTTCGGCCGAGACCGGCTGCTCGATGAATTCGACATTGCTATCGGCGAGCCACGCGCTTTTCCGAACCGTCTCTTTGGGAGTCCACGCCTCGTTCGCGTCAACTCGAAGTCGAGTATCCGGCGCTGCCTCGCGGACGGTCTTGACGATCTCACGATCGCGGTCACCCCCGAGCTTGAGCTTCAATACAGAGTGGTCGGCTGCCGCGGCAGTTGCCTTCTCTCGCATGTTCTTGACTGTATCGAGCCCGATTGTAAACGAGGTGACCGGTGTATGTGACGGAGTCAGTCCCCACATACGGTGCAGAGATACTCCCAGTCGTCGGGCGGCGAGATCGTGGGCAGCAATACTGACCCCACACCGCGCAGCTGGATTCCCGGACACACGGTCTTTCATTCGGGTTTCTAACGCGTGAAGTGCGTGCGGGTCGTCGATCTCCTCGACGATTTCCAGCAACTCCGGGAGCACGGCTGCGACAGTTGCTGGTGTCTCCCCATATCGTGGGGCAGGCGCTGCGCCGCCGATCCCGGTCGTTCCGCCCTCGTCTGTCAGCCGCACGATGAAATTCTCTGTTTCGCTGGTCGTCCCGCGAGCGATTGTGAACGGGGTTTCCAGGTCCAAACTGACTCGTTCATACGACGTGCGTATCGTCACTGCCCATCACCTGTCTCGTCGGCCGTGCCAGCCTGTGGGTCGGGGTCGACTCCTGTTGCCTCCGTCAGCGCGTCCGCAACAGCCTCTGTGCCGAATCGAATAGGGTCCGTCGCGGGCGCGTCGATTTGCTCACTGAAACTCTTGACCTGACGCTGCGGGTTCGCTGTCGCGTCGAGTCCGGACGTGTTGAGACAACCGGCGACGACAGATGCGCCACTCACCGAGCCAGCGAGTTCTTCGTACAGTTCGACGTACCGTCCGATAGCGGGAAGCTCGAACGACTCGTACCCGTGAATCTGGGTTCGACCCGCAGCGTGACACAACACAAGATGATCCGGCATCGCGCCGTGGAGAATCCCGCAGGTAACTGCCGAATACGCTGGGTGGACGATCGAACCTTGCCCTTCCACGACGAGATACTCATACTCGTCGCCTACGTCGAGGATCATCTTTTCGACGGCTCCGGCGGTGAAATCTGCGACAACTCGATCGACAGCTGTCCCCCACCCTTCGATCATGATCCCGGTCTGTCCGGTTGGAATCATCGCAGCATCGGCGCCCCGGTCTCGAAGCGTCTCGACAATTTCCAGTGTCGAGGTCATCTTCCCGACTGAACAATCGGTCCCGACGGTCAACACGATCTCGGCGTCAACCTCATCAGCGACGCCCTGGCTCACGGTCAGGTCGCCCTCTGGACGGCGAATATCGCGCAACTGGACGCCGGTGTCTGCGGCGAGGCTCGCGAATTCATCGTCATCTTCGAGAAAGTAGTGAAGCCCGGCGACAATGTCGCATCCAGCTTCGATACCCGCCCGAATATCCGCCCGCCAGGAGTCGTCGAATCCACCACCGATCGGAGCGATCCCGATGTACACCGCGTCGATTGGCTGGTCGACGAGTTCACGGGCCGCTGAAAATGACGACACAATCGGTCCATCAGTCACATTCGGCACGTGATCTGTGATTTGCTGACCGGCGTGATCGCGGTCTAATACGGCGACAACCTCCTGATCGCCGTACCGCATCACCCCCAATGCTGTTTTTGCACGCTCCGGGAAATCCTCGTGAGCGAGAACGACGATCCGCTCGTGATCCATGCACAACGATGCACGCCACCGGGCAAAACTTCTCGGGGACTCGCACAGGGCCGGGTCACGGGCGCTTGCCCGGTCGGCCCTTCTCGATCATGGGTCCGTGATGACGGATAGCGGGCGAACGTCCCGCTCTCTAACAGCAGAAAACATATACTGACGTGAGGGTGGGACAAAAACGTGCGACGCGAAACCACCCTCGTAGTGCTCGCCGCCATCGTCGTGGTTGTCGTCGGTGGCGTATTGGCAGCGGTTCCTGACGGTATCGACGACCCTCGGGTGGGTAATGATCCGGCGGGTGATCTATCGGTGGTCGGACAGGCAGTCGAGCCAGTGTCCGTGTCGGGCTCGTCGGTCGATCTACGTGTCGTGACGGATATCAGTCACCGAGGTGGTCCCGTCGAGAACGTTACCGTCCGGTATCGCGCGGTCGACGCCAGTGGCGGGATCCTCACTGATCAGCGCCGTGTCGAGGTCGGGACGATAGACGTTGCGGGCGAGCAGTCGGTGGAAGGACAGGTGCAACTGCCTCGCGAGGGTGGATACGACGTAATCACGACGGTGTTTGTCGGTGATGAACGCGTTGCTGACGCCTCGACGAGTGTCCAAGGTGTCGCGGCGCTGGAACCAGCCTATGTCGACCGGAGCCTCCAGTTCGCCGACACCAGCGTCTGGCCGACGCTGTCGGTCTCCGTTATCGACACGACAGACGACCAAGCGACACTCCAAATCACCGCTTCGATCACGAACACCGGCGATACCGCGGCTGCGGGTGTCGAACTGGGCGTTCTCCTCCGACAGGCCGACTCGAACGTCGTCGCCGGCGAAGCGACCGCAGAGGTCGACACTATCCGCCCCGCGCGGACGAACACCGTATCAACCAGTGTCACTGTCCCGGCTGGCTACAATTACTACGTCGATTCCATCCTCCAGAACGACGGTATCATCGTCGATGAAGCGGGCGACGTCGCCAACCTGAATCCACAGGAGACGATTCAGGCCAACCAGACCGTTGAAGACGTCCAGTTCCAGGTCGCCGATTTCGAAAACGGAGCCACTGAGATAGCCCAAGAGACTGAGTCAGCAAGAGACGAGCCCGTGAGTGATGGCACGCCCGGCTTCGGCGCCATCGCTGCGGCGGTGGCTCTTGTTGTGATTACCCTCGTCGCGAGGATTCGACGATGACCGACCCTAACACCGAGAACCCGATGAACGACTCTGATCCACAAGCTAATCCCGACTCTCACTTTGACCTTGACCCTGATCCGGACGCCGATCCGGACAGTCGCTCCGAGGCAGACAGTACCACTGCTCACGCCGGTAACACCGGCCAGACACCGACTGACGGCGGGCGCCGGCCGTCGGACTCGCCGGACGGCAGTGGGCTGTTCGCTGATACGGGGTCAGACCGGCTCCGCTGGTTGGTCGACCGGGCGTTACTCGTCGCGTTCTCTGGACTGGCGTTACTCACTGCGATTCAATTCTATCTGCAAATGGGGGCCGCAATCGACACGTGGGTTGCACCAGCCTACCAGCCGATTGTCAGCGCTGGCGTCAACCTGAGTGTGCTACTGGTCGCTGTCGCCGGTGTGTCTCGACAACTCCGTCGGCTCGTCGCGGGCTGAGACTCGCTGGCCGCGTCAGTTGTACAGTGATGACTCAGCCATCCTGGTTGACTGGTAGTGACACCACCAGCTCTCGGGCCGACGGTCCTTGGTGAGGGCTCCGACGAAGTCGACAGAATATCAATCGACAAAGCCAGCGACGTACCGCGGCAGCCGCTTTCTGACAAGGACGTACACGACACCGACGACGAGAGCTACCGTGAGCACGGCCGGTACCGGCGACTCATACAACATGATTCCTGGCACGCCTAGCGCGAGCGTGAGAGCGAGGTCCTCGGGGGCCCCGTCGTATCTCACCCACCGTTTCGGCGACAGCCACTCGCCTGTGACGTGTAGATACACCGCTCGGTTCGATGTCGACTCCCATGGTCGAGCCTCTGGAGCGGCCCCGAACCAGTCTTGCAGCGAGTGGATCCCAGCGGCCGAGAGAAACAGCGCGGCCGCGATACTGGCAGCCCCGGGGTCCAATAGAGCCCACCCGACTGTGGGTAACGCCAGCGCCCAGTATCCCGCAGGGAAGTGGAGGGTGCGGCGGTGCTCCCCAATCACCAGGTCGAAATCGGGGAAGACGCCACCCGCGATTGCCGCTACCGCGGCGGTGACTGCATACTCCGGTGACAACAGTAGTACCGGAATCGCCAGAATCGGCCCGACGACCACATGTGTTGGTGACATCATACGCCCGTGTTCATACCCAGTACCACTATGCCGGGTTTACATGAGCGTATCGCTCTAGCGTACCCGCACACAGCGGCCCGGGCGCGTACTATCGAGTAGCCGTTGCACGGCGCCGTTGGTGTCAGGATGCTCGCAAAGAGCCCGTCGGGCCCAGAGATAGCCACCGGGCTGGGGCTGGGGCTATGTGACAAAACAGTCACCAAGCGAGAACTTTCCAGGGGGAATCGAAACCCTACACGGATCAATCGTCAGCCGGCGTGGCGACGCGATCTTCCGGTTGGAGGAGTGGTGTGCCGTCTGCGTGCGGGCCGAGCGTCGGCCCCAGCGGACTGTCGTCGGGATCGATCCGTCGCCGTTTGCGGTAGTCGGTCGACCGTTCCACAGGAACGCGACCAATCGCCGTGATCATGTCGACATACTCCGCCACTGACCGGGCCTCTCCGTACTTGCCACCTGCGCGTTTGGTGATTTCTTCCGACAGGACCGTCCCCATGAAGTCGTCTGCGCCGCAGTTGAGCATCCGGAGTCCCTGTGTGTTGCCGAACTTCACCCACGAGGACTGGATATGGTCGATATTGTCCAGGAACAGCCGGGAGACGGCGATCATCAACTCGTCTTCCGCTTCGGTCGCCCCACCATCGACTACCCCGCGCTCGTACAGCGGCGTGTTCTGGTGGACGAACGAGAGTGGGACGAACTCGGTGATCCCGCCGGTGCGGTCCTGGAACTCACGCACCGTCTGGAGATGTTGAATGCGGTGAGCGGCGTTTTCCACGTGGCCGTACATGATGGTCGCGGTCACGTCTAGGCCCGCCGCGACGGCCCCTTCCATGGCTGCCACCCAGTCGTCGCTGCGGATCTTGCCCGGACAGATCACGTCACGCACTTCATCGACGAGAATCTCGGCAGCCGTCCCCGGTGCCGAGTCTAACCCAGCGTCTGCCAAGCGACTGTACACCGTCTCGTAGTCCCAGTCGGTTCCTCGGCGCGCGTGATACGCCTCTTCGGGCGTCATCGAGTGAAGATGGAGGTCGTCGACCGACATTGCTCGCATCTGGTCGAGATACGTCCCCGGATCGATATCGAACGCGCTCGGTGGCTTGTAGTTGACCGACTTAGCCGGCGACTCGTGAGCCGCCAGAATCTCTTTGTGCTCGTCGTTCAGCGCCAGCGCGGGGTGAAGTCCCGACACCGAGCACACCTCGTAAATCCCCATCTCGACTGCTTCTTCCACAGTCGCCCGCGATTCGGCGGGAGTCTTGGTGAACCCCGCGTGAGATCTGTCGTTGTCGACCTCGAAGTTGGCCGAGGTGTCTTTGAAATTGCAGAACAAACAGCCCGTGTTACAGGCGGTCGTCACGTTGTTGTTGAGGTTGGCGACGAAACTGACCTCCTCGCCGACGACCTCTCGACGACGTGTGTCTGCCGCGTGGAGGACTGCCTCTTTTCGGGTCCGGTCGATTCCCGGCGTCGCTGTACCCGTCGTGATCAACTCGATCCCGTCATCGACGGTGAGTCGTGTGCCGTCACGGGCCTTCGCCAGAGCGTTTTCGAACGACTGGTTCGTCTCCGGGGAGTGTTCAAACTCGAATTCGTTGGTGTCGAATCCCTCCCTCTCAGCCGATGTCATCTGTAGTTTATCATTCGGTCCATCGTTAAAAGGCGGGTGGTAGTGGCCGACTTCTCCTCGGCCGATGGTTCGAAACACCACTGTCGAGGACCGCGATCCGTATTGAGGGGGAGACTATTTTCAAGGAGCGCAACGAGGAACAAGGACCAATTTCGAGATTAAAGATGAGACTGAGATCGAGACCAAGACCAGGACCAACATCTCTAGACGCGTCAGGAAGCTTCAGATGGGCCGCTCTACGGCCGTGCGTAATCCATCAAACTCACCGGTCGGGCTCATCACCACGAAAGAATATGTCTGCTCATGTGGCCGAACAGAAAATACAGGAGCGGAGTATGCGTCGGCCGGGATTTGAACCCGGGTTGTGACCATGGCAAGGTCACGTGATACCACTACACTACCGACGCTTGTGCAATCACATCTACTCCTGTTGAGTTTCATAAGGCTTCCGAACCGCTCAGGAGTCCGCCGACAGCTATCGATGACTCATTTCTGAGTTTCTCTCATACTGCCGGTGTATGTTGCCATCAGTCGGATCTAGACGATCACGGCGTTGAACGGGACCGCTGATGCAGCCTCACCCAGTCACCGAGTATCGGATGCAAAATGTATCGCTAGAGTAAGGAGTCTCGGAGTTTGATTATGTACTAGGCTCTTATTTGCCCGGTGTTAGCAGGAACAAAAGAAAGTCCAACTGCGACCACGGATATTTCATGCACTCGATATCAGATTGTCGACGAATCACGAGACAGCCGCTGGTCAGGAACATGAAGAGCCGGTAATATGCCGCGAAATGACCCTGCAGTGGTTCCTGTCAGATGGACCAGTCTATCAGTGTTGATCGGTCTCTCTCTGCCTGTGGTAACATATGTGCTATTGAATTCCCCGTCACCAGGACTGGACGGGCCACTGAGCTTCGTCATCTGGGTGATGCAGTCTGGTGTCACGCTGTACGGGCTCACGATATCTGCTGCTGGTGCATACTCGTATCACGCCGGTGATGCTCAACCAGCGAAGATCGCGGTCTTCAGCACACTCGGAGTAATTTCAGTTGCAGCGATTGGGAGAATCTTGGAACAGCAGATGTCTATCCTTGTCCCGATTTGGGCCTGGATCCTCGGGGCAGCGCTAGCTACGGGTATATCGTATCAATTCGCGAATTCAACCGGGACAGTAGTCTAGCCGGGACTGCGATACATCAGTAGAAGCCGATGTTCGCGCTGGCCTAGAGATCGAG
>KI543232.1:17174-55649 GCA_000496235.1 uncultured archaeon A07HR60 | reverse complement strand
AGGACCGTTAGCCGGATTTCGTCCAGATCAGACCGTTGGTCATCCACCAGAGGCGCTCATCGCTCGGTGATGATGTGTAGGCACCACTACCCGAAGCTACGACATTTCACTGTACCCAATTGTGGTACGTGTGCGTTCGCGTGCACGAGTCTGGTGATAGTGATGTTCAGCGCAGATACCGCAGCGCTTGGAGCGTGTGTCCTCGTCACAGGGAGAAGGGGACCGCTATGTTTTTCAATCGTGCTTCCGGATTTTTGTTACAGTCTAGCGACTGGGCGAATATGGACGGTCTCACAATCGCTGTGCCGTCCTCGCTTGTCCGGGAGGCCGAAGACGAACGCGAGGCAACTCGTAAGATCGGCTCTGTGGCCCGCGCGGCCACGGTATTCCGGGCACGCCGGCTTGTCGTCTTCCCAGATCGGGAAGGCGAGAGTCGACTGGGTGGCGAATTCGTCCGCACCGTGCTGGCGTACGCGTCCACGCCACCGCGGCTCCGTTCGGAGCTGTGGGGCAAACGTGACGAGCTCGCCTACGTAGGTGTGCTCCCGCCACTCCGCGTCCCGTCGCAGACCGGCTCGACTCCAGATGGAGCCGAGTCGTCAACACAGGGAATCGTGACCAAGGTAGGATCTGATGATCGCGTCCGGGTCAATTGCGCCCTCGCGCAACACCCGATCTCCTTGCTCGTGCCCGACGGCCTGTCGGTCCGAGAGGGAGAGCGCGTCACACTCAGGGTATCTTCGCGAGATCCACTTCGCGCCCGCATCACCGGCTATCCCGAGGCTGGATTCCAGGTGACCGGCGCGGAGCTCACGGAAGTCATTGCCGAGGCTGGACTAACAATCGCCGCCTCACGACACGGGCAGGAGTTGTCCGTGTCCCGGCTAGGCAAGGTAGTCCAGACGGTGTCGGAGGCTGATGGGACGGCTGTCGTCTTCGGCGCGCCTCAGCGAGGACTTCCGGCGATGTTGGGGGTTGCCCCCGAGCAGGTGACCGGTGAGCGGGCATCTGCCGGGCGTGACCAGTCCCAGTCGGCGGCCGCCGACGGCCGCTCGGTCGACACTGGAGCCGATCCAGAATTCGACTGCTGGCTCAACACGATTCCGAACCAGGGGAGCGAGGTTGTCCGCACCGAGGAAGCGGTGTTCGCGACACTCGCGTCTCTCTCGCTCACGGAGTGAACACATGCCACAATCAAACAGACCACGCAAAGGCTCGATGGGGTTCAGTCCCCGCAAGCGCGCGACCAGCGAGGTGCCGCGAATTCGCTCGTGGCCCGACGACGATGGTGCTGCGGTAGTCCAAGGGTTCGCCGGTTACAAGGCCGGGATGACCCACGTCGTGATGGTCAACGACCACAGCAACTCGCCCCGAGAGGGCATGGAGGAATCGGTCCCCGTGACGGTGGTCGAGACCCCGCCGATGCGGGCGGCCGCGTTGCGAGCCTACGAACAGACGGCGTATGGAACGAATCCGGTGACGGAGGTGTGGGCCGGTCAGCTTCACGACGAGCTGGACCGAGCTCTCGATGTCCCGGCGGAAGATACCTTCGAGTCCGACAGGGAGGCACTGGAAGAGCTGATCGCAGACGGGGTCGTCGACGACCTCCGACTGATCACGCATACCGTGCCATCTGCCCTCGACAACGTGCCGAAGAAGGAACCCGACGTGATGGAAACGCGGGTCGGCGGCGGAACGCTGGCGGATCGCGCCGAGTACGCGCTGGACCTGCTCGCCGAGAACGGTGAACACGGCGTCAGTGACGTGTTCCGTGCTGGCGAGTATCTCGACGTTTCTGGCGTCACCAAGGGCAAAGGGACGCAGGGACCCGTCAAACGATGGGGCGTCCAGAAGCGGAAAGGCAAGCACAAACGTCAGGGGTACCGCCGCCGAATCGGTAATCTCGGCCCGTGGAACCCGTCGCGTGTGCGCTCGACGGTTCCCCAGCAGGGCCAAACTGGGTACCACCAGCGAACGGAGCTGAACAAACGACTCATCGACTTTGGCGAAGACGATACTGCTTCCGTCGATGGTGGCTTCATCAATCACGGCGAAGTCGACGGCCACTACACGCTGGTGAAGGGCTCGTTACCGGGCCCGGACCAACGGCTCCTGCGATTCCGACCGTCGGTCCGCACGACCGAACAGCCGCGACTGGACCCTGAGGTTCGGTACGTGTCGACGGCTTCCAATCAAGGGTGATCAAATATGGAAACACACATTCACGACCTGGACGGCGGAGAAACCGGGAGTGTCGAGCTGCCCGCAATCTTCGAGACACCGTATCGCCCGGATCTGATCCAGCGAGCGGTGTCAGCAGCCCAGGCCAACCGAAAGCAGGCGTACGGTGCTGACGAGTACGCGGGACTGCGGACCCCGGCCGAGTCGTTTGGCTCCGGCCGCGGGATGGCACACGTGCCCCGCGAGAACGGCCAGGCACAACGAGTGCCACAGACGGTAGGTGGGCGGAAGGCTCACCCCCCGAAAGCCGCGAAAGATCAGGGCAAGAAGGTCAACGACAAGGAGCGGCAACTGGCAATCCAGTCGGCCATCGCCGCGACCGCTGACGACGAGGTCGTCGCAGACCGGGGCCACGAGTTCGACTCCGATCTGGATCTTCCTCTCGTTGTCGACGACTCCTTCGAGGACCTCCAGAAGACCCAAGAGGTCGTCGCGCTACTGGAATCGCTGGACGTCTACACCGATATCGAACGCGCCGAGGAGGGCAAGTCGATCCGGGCGGGTCGCGGAACCACCCGTGGTCGCAAGTACAAAACGCCCAAATCGCTGCTGTTCGTCACCAGCGAGGAACCCTCGCGTGCCGCACGCAACCTCGCGGGAGCCGACGTCACAACCGCCCACGATGTTGACGCCGAAGACCTGGCCCCGGGGACACACCCCGGCCGGTTGACGGTGTGGACCGAGAGTTCTCTGCAGGAGGTGGCCGACCGATGAGTCTCGTCATCCAGCATCCGCTCGTGACCGAGAAAGCGATGAACGAGATGGACTTTGAGAACAAGTTGATCTTCATCGTGGCCCGTGATGCCGACAAATCCACGATCGCGGAGTCGGTCAGCGATCGATACGACGTAGAGGTAATTGACGTGAACACACAACTGACCGCAGACGGCGAGAAGAAGGCGACCGTCGAATTGGGTGCGGATGACGACGCGACGGATATCGCCTCCAGAATCGGGGTGTTCTGATAATGGGACGCCGGATTCAAGGCCAACGACGGGGTCGCGGCTCGTCCACATTTCGGGCGCCATCACACCGATACAAGGCAGAACTGTCACACAAAGAAACCGAAGATACCGACACGATCGCCGGCGAGATCGTCGATATCGAACACGACCCCGCCCGGTCAGCACCGCTGGCAGATGTCGAGTTCGAGGACGGCGACCGTCGGCTCATTCTCGCGCCGGAGGGCGTGCGAGTGGGCGAGGAGATTCAGCTTGGCGTGTCCGCGGAGATCAAGCCCGGGAATACGCTGCCGCTGGCAGAAATCCCCGAGGGCGTGCCGATCTGTAATGTCGAGAGTCAAACAGGTGACGGCGGGAAGTTCGCACGCGCGTCAGGCGTGTCCGCACGACTCGTCTCACACGACAGCACGGTGACTGTGGTGGAACTGCCCAGCGGGGCAATCAAGCAACTGTCGCCGCAGTGTCGCGCCACGATCGGTGTCGTGGCGGGCGGCGGGCGAACGGAGAAGCCGTTCGTGAAGGCTGGCAACAAACACCACAAGATGCGCTCGCGTGGCTCGAAGTATCCGACTGTGCGTGGGGTCGCGATGAACGCTGTCGACCACCCATTCGGTGGTGGCGGCCGGCAGCACCCCGGGAAGCCGAAGTCGATTTCACGGGACGCCCCGCCAGGTCGGAAGGTGGGAGATATCGCGTCGAAGCGAACCGGACGAGGTGGAGACGAATGAGTTCAGAATACAGAACCGGCCGCGAGGGAGATTTCACCTATCGTGGCCACACGCTCGAGGAGTTGCAGGCACTGGATATAGACGAGGTTGCAGAACTGCTGCCCGCCCGCCAGCGGCGCACGATTCAGCGCAATCTCGGTGCCGAACACGAGAAACTGCTGACCGAGGCGCGCGAGGCTGACGCCGACGCGACGGCTGACGACCCGATCCGGACGCACCTGCGCGACATGCCGGTGCTGCCGGAGTTCGTGGATCTGACGTTTGCCGTCTACACCGGCCAGAGCTTCGAGCGCGTCCAAGTGAAACCCGAGATGATCGGTCACTATCTCGGCGAGTTCCAGCTCACCCGGACGAGTGTGGAACACGGTCAGGCCGGTATTGGCGCGACCCGGTCGTCAAAGTTCGTGCCGCTCAAATAATCCATGGGAATCAACTACAGCGTCGAGGCCGATCCGGACACGACCGCCCGGGCAATGCTGCGGGATCGTCAGATCAGCCTGAAACGAAGCAAAGCTCTCGCCCGACAGCTTCGGGGAGAAACCGTCGCAGACGCCGAATCGTATCTCGCGTCGGTGGCGGCCAAAGAACAGTCAGTGCCGTTCAAACAGCACAACACGGGAGCCAGTCACCGCTCGGATATCGACGGGTGGGACGCCGGTCGATACCCCGTGCAAGCGTCGCGTGAGTTCATGAAGTTGCTGACGAACGCGAAAAACAACGCCACCGAACAAGGATTCGACGCCGAGTCGATGGTGATCGATCATCTGGCCCCACACAAAATCGACGAACAACAGGGTCGGAAACCCCGAGCGTTCGGGCGTGCCTCTGAGTGGAATACTCCCATCTGTGATGTGGAGCTCATTTTAGAGGAGGGAGATAACTGATGGCGGACGAACTCCAGTTTATCGAAAACGGACTGCAGCGAGCCCAGATAGATGAGTTCTTCTCGGAGGAACTTGGACGAGCCGGCTACGGCGGGATGGATATCGCCAAGACCCCGATGGGCACACAGATCGTGTTGAAAGCCGAGAAACCGGGCATGGTGATCGGGAAAGGCGGGAAGAACATCCGGAAGGTCACCACCGCGCTCGAAGAGCAGTTCGGCATGGACGACCCCCAGATCGACGTGCAGGAAGTCGACGAGCCGGATCTCAACGCCCGGATCGTCGCCGACCGGCTGGCCAACGCTCTGGAACGGGGTTGGTACTTCCGGAAAGCCGGTCACACCACGATCGACCGGATCATGGACTCGGGTGCGCTCGGTGCCGAGATCGTCCTTTCGGGGAAGGTCACAGGTGCGCGATCGCGTGTCGAGAAATTCAACCGCGGCTACATCAAGCACAACGGCGAACCTGCCCAGAACGTGGTTGATGATGGGCAGGCGACAGCCGTGATGAAGTTGGGCACTATCGGCGTGACGGTGAAGACGATCCCGCCGGGTGCACAGCTTCCCGACGACTTCGAAATCACCGACGACGCAGAAGTGCCGGAAGTCGAGCAAGCTGCCGCCGCGGAAGGCGTCGAGTCGCTTCTCGAGGAGGATCCCGACGAGATCCCCGACGTTGGCGAGGGCGACGATGAAGAAGTGACTATCCCGGACGAAGACCCCGAAGAGATCATTGACGAGGAGGTCGTCGAAGAAGTGGTCGGAGAGGTCGACGAGGCGGGCGGTGTAGCCGCCGAACCGGAGGTCGACGACTCCGACGCCGCCACACAGGAGGAAGTCGACGCAGAACTGGACGACCTGGACGAAGGCGTCGAACAGGAAGCTGCCGAACTCATCGACGAGATGGAAGGTGTCGGTGGCGACGACGACGCAGAAGCCGAGGAGGAGGACTGATCGATGGCGATCATCCATCCCGAAGAACTGCGTGACATGACGCCCGCAGAGCGGCAGGCGGAACTCGAGGATATCGAGACAGAGCTTCTCAACACCAAGGCCGTCCAGGCGGCTGGTGGCGCCCCGGAAGACCCGGGGCGAGTGAGCGAGCTGAAAAAGACGATCGCGCGGGTCAAGACGATCCAGCGTGAAGAAGGCGACCTCGAATCCGAAGCGTAACCCGACAGGACACGAAACGCAACGATACGACAGGACACGACTGATACGATGCTCACCCCTGACACACTCACCAGACACGAACTCGCGGGCCTGCCAGTCCGGGTAGCCGCCGCTTCGGGCACCCAGACGGGACTCGCCGGGCGTGTCCTCCGGGAGACGGCCCAGACGCTGGTGATCAGAACCGAGTCAGGGGATAGTCAGGTACCCAAAGCGGGTACTGTGTTCGAATTTGCGATCGGTGCCCGGTTGTCGGCCCGGCCCGCCGTGTCGGACCTCTTCGGAGGCCCGGCTGACGGTACAGGGTCCGGGGTGGTGTCCGGTGTGTCGCCACCGACGGACGGCGAAGACCGAGTCGAATCTGAGTCTGAACCAGAACCTGAACTAGACCCCGAACTCGAACCCGAATCTGACGTTGCCGGTGAATCGAGTGCGGACGACGGTGCAGGTGCTGGTGCAAGTGCAAGTGCAGGTGCAGATGCAGATGGAAATGGAGTTGGAGCAAGCGAGACGGTACAGCGCCGCGATGATGGCGACGACAGCGGTCGCGAGGAGTCGTCGTCCACAGATGAAGCCGCCGACGCCCGGATGGTGTCGGGGACTGCGTCCAAACTCGGGACGGAAACTGCGGGGGTCCGCCCCCGTCAGTCTGGCCCGTCTGCCGACCTCACCGCGGGGGCGGCGGCAAGCCGGGACGGTGACGCCACCGATGGTGTCACCGACAGCGCCGGCGAGTGCGAGGATGTGGCTTACGTGACGGTGGATGGAAGCGAACTCGTCTCGCGACCAGCGGAACGCAGCGAACGAGGTGTCTCAACATGGCGATAGGACTCGACGTACCAACGCCTCCGGAACCAGACGACCCGGAGGCATACGACTACGAGAAGTGCCCGTTTTACGGGCGCCTGTCCGTCCGCGGCCAGACCCGTGAGGGAACGGTCGTCTCGACGGATATGGACAAGACCGTCATCGTCGAGCGAGAATACGACGTATTCGTACCGAAATACGATCGGTACATGAAGCGTCGTTCGCGCATCCCGGCACACGTGCCGGGCGTGCTCGACTCGCTCGAAGAGGGTGACGAAGTGATGGTCGCGGAGACGCGACCGCTTTCGAAGACGAAATCCCACGTCGTCGTCCAGGTGTACGACGAAGCGGGAGCCGGGGGTGACGCCTGATGGAAGCGCTGAAAGCAGACGTGACGCGAGGCCTGGAGAAGGGCTCGCTGATGACCTGTGCCGACAACACGGGCGCTCGGGAGCTGAAGTTGGTCAGCGTTCAGGGCTACTCCGGGACGGTGAACCGACACCCCGCCGGCGGTATCGGCGACAAAGTGACTGTCTCGGTCACCAAGGGAACCCCGGAGATGCGACGGCAGGTGCTGGAAGCGGTGATCGTTCGGCAGCGGAAATCGATCCGCCGCCCGAGCGGGACCCGGCTGAAGTTCGAGGATAATGCGGCCGTCATCATCGACGACCTCGAAGAGCCCCGCGGAACCGAGATCAAAGGGCCCATCGCCCGCGAGGTAGCCGAGCGGTTCGGCAGTATTGCCTCGACCGCGACGATGATCGTCTAATTATGACTGAACAACCACGCAAACAACGCAATCAGAGTCGGAACGCAGCGCTGCACGAGCGGCAACGCGAGGTTCGCGCGACTCTCACGGACGACCTCCGTGACGAGTACGGCCAGCGGAACGTCCGCGTCAACGCGGGCGATACCGTGGAGATCCTCCGCGGAGACGATGCTGGTGAGGAAGCAGAAGTCATCAACGTCGACCTCCGCAGTGAATCCATCACCGTCGAAGACGTGACCGTCGAGAAGTCGGACGGGGAAGAAGTCCCCCGGCCGCTCGACGCGAGTAACCTTCGTGTGACGGAGCTCGATCTCGAAGACCCGCGCCGCGAGCAGCGACTTGAGGAGGACAACGCATGACGCAGCATCAAAAGCGACTGTCGGTCCCGAAGTCGTGGCCAGTCGAGCGGAAGACGGAGACGTTCACCGTCAAGGCCGACGCAGGACCACACGGTGAATCGGGCGTCCCCCTGTTGATCATCCTGCGGGATGTGCTGGGGTACGTTGACTCGACGAAAGAAGCCCGCTACGCACTCGGCGAGGATGGCGTTCTGGTGAACGGCGTCGCGGTCGGTGACGAGAGTCGCCCGATCGGGATGTTCGACATCATGGCATTTCCCGCCCGCGAAGAGTATTACCGGGTGTTCCCCGACGAGGGTGGCCGACTCGCGCTGACCGAGATCGACGAGGACTCTGCGGCCAGCCGACTGGGCAGAGTGATCGGCAAGACACAGGTGCCCGGCGGCCAGACTCAGCTGACACTGCACGATGGGGAGACACTCCACGTCGAGGATGGCAGTTACACGCCTGACGACTCGCTGGTGATCGATAACGAGTCCAAAGAGATCGTCGCTCACTTCCCATACGAAGAGGGGGCGCTCGTGACGGCCGTCGACGGGCAACACGCCGGCCAGATCGGCGAGGTCACCTCGATCGACGTGACTCTGGGCTCCGGCGACAATTCAGTCGTCGTCGAAGGTGACGAGAACTCCTTCGAGACGATCGAAGATTACGTGGTCGTCATTGACGAGAACTTCACCGACGATGACGACGACACCGCAGCGGCCGAGTCAGCCGACGACGAGGAAGCTGGCGACGAGGCAGCCGACGGAGGTGACGACGAATGAGTGAGTCGGACGCCGACGAACTCCACGAGATGCGTCGCCCCCAGATCGACAAGGTGGTAGTCCACATGGGTGTGGGCCAGGGTGGTGAGCCACTCGCGAGCGCAGAGGGGATCCTCGAAGAGATCACCGACCACCAGACTGTGCGAACCTCTGCCGACCGGACGGTCGGCGAGTTCGGGATCCGGCAGGGAGACCCGATCGGAACGAAGGTCACCCTCCGCGACGCGGACGCCGAGCAGTTCTCGAGACGGCCCTGCAGTTGGCCGATCTGTCTCGGTCACAGTTCGATAATACCGGGAATCTCAGCTTCGGGCTGAACGAGCATACTGACTTCCCGGATCAAGAGTACGACCCCGAGATCGGGATCTTTGGGCTCGACGTGACGATATCGATGACGCGCCCGGGCGCCCGGGTGTCGCGGCGAGACAAGCGAACGCGATCGATCCCGTCGTCACACCGGCTGACACCGGCTGACGCGATCACGTTCCTGGAGGCGGAATTCGACGTGGAGGTTGACGAATGAGTGAGAGTGAATCAGAACAGACGGGCGAGCAAGCCACCCGTGGGGCCGACGACCGGAACGTCTGTCGGCGCTGCGAGCGCGAGCAGGGACTAGTCGGCAAGTACGATATCAACCTGTGCCGGCAGTGCTTCCGCGAGGTCGCCCGCGAGATGGGATTCAGGAAGTACAGTTAATCATGGTAGGCAACGATCCACTGGCGAACGCACTGTCGGGGTTAGATAACGCCGAAAGCGTTGGCCACCTGTCGTACACTGTAGAGCCCGCCTCGAACACGATCGGCTCCGTGCTGGAAGTGCTGTACGGGCGCGGATACATCGGCGGCTTCGAGTTCGTCGATGACGGGAAAGCCGGCAAGTTCGAGGTCGAATTGAACGGCGCGATCAACGAGTGTGGCATCGTCACGCCCCGCTATTCGGTGGGGGCCGACGAGTACGAAAAGTGGGAGAAGCGATATCTCCCGGCCCGTGATTACGGGTCCGTCATCGTGACGACGAGCCACG
This sequence comes from uncultured archaeon A07HR60, assembly GCA_000496235.1. Classification (GTDB taxonomy): domain Archaea; phylum Halobacteriota; class Halobacteria; order Halobacteriales; family Haloferacaceae; genus J07HR59. The sequence continues at coordinate 45,937 of KI543232.1, read as the reverse complement.
GTGTGTTGAGCCACTACGATGCCCGACAGGAGGGTATCGGTGGCCAAGTGATCGCATACGTCTACTGATCATGACCAGCACAACGATCACAATTCCAGACGAAGTGACCGCGACGATGGACCGACTCGAACTGACCGTCGAGGGGCCGAACGGAAGCGTCACCCGACGACTGCTGTATCCCGACATCGACGTGTCGGTCGATGGCGACACGGTCGTCGTCGAGACGGCAGCCGAGGACGCGGACACGACCGCGACCGTGGGCACCTTCGAGAGTCACATCGGGAATATGATGCACGGCGTCACCGAGGGGTGGGAGTACAAGATGGAGGTCTTTTACGCTCACTTCCCGATGCAGGTGGACGCCGATGGCGACGAGATCGTCATCGAGAATTTCCTCGGCGAGCGTGCCCCGCGCACGACGCCGATTCGCGGCGACACTGAGGTACAGATCGACGGCGAAGAAATCACGCTGACGGGCCCCGACAAGGAGGCCGTCGGCCAGACCGCCGCCGATATCGAGCAACTGACGAAAGTCCCCAATAAGGACGAACGTGTGTTCCAGGACGGCGTGTACGTGATTCAGAAGCCACAGGCTGGTGGTGCCACGTGAGCGATCTTGAAGACCTGGAAGACATCAGTGGTGTCGGCCCCTCGAAGGCCGATGATCTCCGAGACGCCGGCTACGAGTCTGTCGAGGACGTCCGCGGTGCCGATGAAGACGAGCTCGCAGAGGTAGATTCGTTCGGCAAGTCACTGGCTGCCCGGGTGAAAGCCGAAGTCGGTGGTCTTGAGTTGGACGACGAGTCCGACGCGGAAGTGACCGAAGAAGCCGCTGACGACGCTGATGCAGAGTCAGACGCAGAAGCAGAGTCGGACTCGGAGTCTGATTCTAGTGTCGACACCGATGATGATGCAGACGACGCTGCCGAGGCAGCCGAGGATGTCATCGAGGTCGATTACGAAGCAATCGACGAGATCAGCGGTGTGGGCGAGGCGAAAGCCGAGGCGTTGCAGGAGGCCGGCTACGAGTCGGTCGAAGACGTCCAGGCGGCCTCACAGTCGGAGCTGGCTGACGTGGAGTCAGTCGGCAACGCACTCGCGGCCCGGATCAAAGCCGACGTCGGCGGGTTGGCCGTCACGGAAGACGTCGATGCCGAGATCGAAACGGACGAAGAAGAGGAGGAAGTCGCTGAGGAAGCAGCAACCGAGCTACAGGCTCGCGGGGTTGCCGACAAGACGCCAACGTTGACCGACGAGACGGCGGCTGCGCTGGCTCAAAAACACCGCGAAGGAACGCCGAAGTTCAATCGCCAGGACCACCACAAGAAAAAGCGGGTGTCGAAGTCCTACCGGAAGCCGCGAGGCCAGCACTCCAAACAGCGGAAAGGCCAGAAGGGCAAAGGCGCGACCGTGGAGGCCGGGTTCCGGTCGCCGACGGCGGCTCGCGACCTGCACCCCAGTGGCTTCGAGGAAGTGTACGTCCACAACACGGACGATCTGGACGGTGTCGATGGCGACACGCAGGCGGTCCGAATCGCCTCGGCCGTCGGCGGACGGAAACGTGAGTTGATCGAAGAAGAAGCCGAGGAAGAAGAGATCCGCGTGCTTAATCCGACCTACGTGGAAGTGGAGGTAGAGGAATGACGAATCTGAGAGCACAAAAACGACTCGCGGCCGACGAACTCGATGTCGGGAAGAACCGCGTCTGGTTCGACCCGGACGCGCAAGAAGAGATCGCGGAGGCGATCACCCGGGAAGACATTCGCGAGTTGATCGACCAAGGGACGATCCAGACGGGCGATACGTCAGGGAACTCCCGCGGTCAGGCTCGCGAGCGGGCGGAAAAACGCTCGTACGGCCACCAAAGCGGGGCGGGCTCCCGTCGCGGGACGGCCGGCGCTCGTCGCAGTGACAAAGACGAGTGGATGACGCGGATCCGCGCGCTGCGGAGCCGCCTGAAGGAACTTCGAGACGACGGCCCACTCAACCGCTCGCAGTACCGCGAGCTGTACGACAAGGCTAGCGGTGGCGAATTCGAGGATGTCCGCCGGCTGGAAGCGTACATTCGAAGCAATTACGGAATCGAGGTGAGCGACTAATGGCAACAGGACCACAATACACAGTACCGATGCGTCGGCGTCGCGAAGTTCGGACAGATTACCACCAGAGGTTGCGCCTGCTGAAATCCGGCAAGCCTCGCCTGGTCGCCCGGGCGAGTAATCGCCACGTCAGGGCGCAGCTGGTTTCACCTGGGCCGGACGGTGACACGACTCACGCCGCCGCGTCCAGCGAGGATCTCGCCGAACACGGCTGGGAGGCGCCAACGAGCAATCTCCCCAGCGCGTATCTGACGGGGTATCTCGCGGGGCTGGAGGCGATCGAGGCAGGTGTCGAGGAGGCGGTCCTCGATATCGGGCTCAACACGGCGACACCCGGTAACAAAGTGTTTGCAGTACAGGAGGGTGCAATCGACGCTGGTGTGGAGATCCCGCACAACGACAGCGTCCTCGCGGAGGAGTCACGGACGCGCGGCGAGCATATTGCCGATTACGCGGCCCAACTGGACGACCCACTGTACAGTGGGGACTTCGACGCGGCCGATCTCCCCGAGCACTTCGACGACACGCGGGAGACCATAGAGGAAGATTATGAGTAGTCAAGGATGGGAGCCGCAGACGCGGCTTGGCCGACAAGTACAGGACGGCGAAGTAACATCGATGGACGCAGCACTCATGTCGGGACTCCCGCTGAAGGAAGCCGAACTGGTCGATCAGCTGCTTCCGGGGCTGGAAGACGAGGTGCTGGACATCAACATGGTCCAGCGGATGACTGACTCCGGGCGGCGTGTGAAGTTTCGTGTAGTCGTGGCGGTGGGCAACCGCAACGGCTATCTCGGTTTCGCGCAGGGCCGTGACGACCAGGTCGGCGGCGCAATCCAGAAGGCCATCGACGTGGCCAAGCTGAACATGATTTCCGTGGACCGCGGCTCGGGCTCGTGGGAAGACCAGCCCGGCGGAACCAACTCTCTCACTCGGACGGCCGAGGGGAAGGCTGGATCGGTCGGCGTGGAAGTGATCCCTGCCCCGCAGGGGCTGGGGCTTGCCGCCGCCGAGACCGTCAGTGACATTCTGGAACTGGCGGGCATCCAGGACGCCTGGACCAAATCCACCGGTACCACCCGAACGACGGTGAATCTCGCCAAGGCGACGTTCAACGCACTGGAGAACGCCTCACAGTCGCGAACGCCGGCTCACGCCCGTGAGGTGCACTACGACACCGGCCGTGGGGACGACCAATGAACGCGATCGTCCAGATCCGCGGTCCGATTAATATGGACGGCGACGTGGTCGACACGCTGGAGATGCTGAATCTCGGCGCCGTCAACCACGCCACGCTCGTTCCCGAGACGCCAACTTACCGCGGTATGATCACGAAGGTCAACGATTACGTTGCCTTCGGCGAGCCGAGCGCCGACTCTCTCGCCACGATACTCGAGCGACGCGCCGAGCCAACCCACGGTGACGCAGATATCGACGACGCTTGGATCACCGACAACACCGACCACGAGTCGGTCTCGGCGCTGGCGACGGCGCTGGCGGAGGGGGAAACAACGCTCTCGGACGAGGGATTGTCCCCGACGCTACGACTGCACCCGCCGCGAGGCGGTCACGACGGCATCAAACACGCCGTCAAAGAGGGCGGTCAGATCGGCCGGCATCCGCCGGACGCAATTGACGAGCTTCTGGAGGCAATGCGATGACCAACAAGAAAAAACGCCAACGTGGCTCGCGAACGCACGGCGGCGGCAGTCACAAGAACGGCCGTGGCGCCGGTCACCGCGGTGGCCGCGGCCGAGCCGGTCGGAGTAAACACGAACATCACAACTACGACCCGATCGGGAAACACGGGTTCACCCGCCCCGAGTCGGCGACCGACGAGGTACTCGAGATTCGCGTCCAGAAGCTGGACGAAGACGCCGCACTGTATGCGGCCGAGGGGCTCGCCGAGCAGGCAAACGGCGGCTACCACTTGGACGCTCGCGAGGTCGTCGACGACGGTTTCGATGTTGACGCGGTGAAAGTGCTGGGCGGCGGCCAGGTGCGCCAGCAACTGACGATCACTGCGGATGCATTCACCGGTGGCGCTCGCGAACTGATCGCGGACGCCGGCGGGGACGCAGTGTTGTCTGACCGGGCGGAACCAGCTCCAGACGAATCAACTGAGGAAGCAGAAGAAATATCCGACGAGGAATCGGACGAGGAATAAGTAATGACTTGGAAGGAGGCGGCAGAACCGGTGCTTTCGCGGCTCCCCGTCATCGGGCGGCCAGACGGGCACGTCGCGTTCCGCCGGAAACTGCTGTGGACGGGCGCGATTCTGATGGTGTATTTCTTCCTCACCAACATCAACCCATTCGGACTGGCGGCCGGGCAAGGCTCGGACTTTTTCGGCCAGTTCCGCTCGGTGCTCGCCGGCGAGCAGGGGTCACTCCTGCAGGTCGGGATTGGCCCGATCGTCACCGCCTCCATTGTGCTGCAACTGCTCGGTGGCGCGAATCTGTTGGGGCTCGACACTGACGACCCCCGTGATCAGGTGCTGTATCAGGGGCTCCAGAAACTGCTGGTGTTCATTGTCACCGCGCTGACGGCCGCTCCGATGGTCTTTACCGGTGACTTCCTGCCCGCAGACCCCAATGTGGCGTCCTCTCTCGGTGTGGCACTCCCTGTTGTGGAATCGATCATCTTCGTGCAGGTCTTCATCGGCGGCTGTCTCATCCTGTTCATGGACGAGGTCGTGAGCAAATGGGGCGTCGGCTCCGGTGTCGGCTTGTTCATCATCGCCGCCGTGAGCCAGCAGATTATCGGCGGGTTTTTCAGCTGGTCGGGGTTGGGCGCGGCCGGGTTCTTCGCCAGTTGGTACAGTATCCTGTTCGGTTCCCAGACGATTGGATCGGTGTTTACCGCCGACGGGCTGGGGAATCTCCTGTTTGACCCCGGGAACATGTTGGCGCTGTTCACCACGTTCTTCATTTTCTTCCTGGTGGTGTATGCGGAATCCGTCAGGGTGGAGATCCCGCTGTCGCACGCCCGGGTTAAGGGCGCACGGGGGCGATTCCCGGTCAAGCTCATCTACGCGTCTGTGCTACCGATGATCCTGGTGCGGGCGCTCCAGGCGAACGTTCAGTTCCTGGGACAGATCCTCAACTCCCAGATTAGCATGCCGAGTTGGGCCGCATATACAGGCGGTCAACCAGCGCCGGGGACGCTGTTTTACTTCGTAAGCCCGATCCAATCGCCAGAGCAGTGGATGTGGTTCCGTGGGACCGCTACCGGTGAGCCCTGGATGATTGCCGCTCGCGTGGCGATCGACCTGTCGTTCATGGTGATCGGTGGCGCCATCTTCGCCATCTTCTGGGTGGAAACCACCGGAATGGGCCCCGAGTCGACCGCCGAGCAGATCCAAGGCTCTGGGATGCAGATCCCGGGATTCCGGCGGAATCCGCAAGTGGTCGAGAAGGTGATGGAACGGTACATCCCACAGGTGACCGTCCTCGGGGGCGCGCTAGTGGGGTTCCTGGCAGTGATGGCCAATATGCTCGGAACAATCGGCGGCGTCTCTGGCACTGGCCTCTTACTGGCAGTGTCAATCACCTATAAACTCTACGAGGAAATCGCCGAAGAGCAGCTCATGGAGATGCACCCCATGATGCGCCAGATGTTCGGCGATTAAGCAGACACCCGGGGACGATCGCCCGGCGTACTCACCCCGTGGAAACCAGCACACAATATCCGGCCTTGCTGTGCTGGCCGCTCGGCTCACCGACCAGCTGATCGAAACGAGTGTCAACTGATACGCCCACTTCTCGGAACGCGCTCTAACACTCATTGCACGTGAGCTTCATTTGCTCGCTCCGATATTGACGATACCGACCCTCTTATCTGATGAACGTTCAATTCGAGTGTCGTCTCGTGTGTTTACTCACTGTCGTGAATGGCTGAAACTCCGCTTTTGCACGCTTATCGACAGCTTCCGAAATGTCACTCATAATTGAATAAGCCGAGAAAATAATTCCGCTTCCCTGCGAGTATTGAAAGAGTATATATTTACATAGAATATAATTAGTGATATATTCGCAGAGCGGCTATTTGGAGTAGGTGGGAGCTAGTGGAGTCGTCTGTTCCTGTCGTAGCATACGTGAGCGCGATTCTTACTGGGAGTCTGTTGCTGGCGAGTGTTGGCCTTCTTAGAAAGTATCGTCAGTCGGTTTAGCGGTTTGTAGGCGCTAAGCCCCCGTCCTCAAAGGAGCGAACGGCGAAAGCCGTGAGCGAGTAGGGTGGGGTAGTTCACAGTCTTTCTTCGAGTGAGTCCGCTCGTGTCGCCTGTACACCACTCGAATTAGGCTCACATCCGGGGGCGATATCGAGACAATTCTAGGGTGTCTCCTGGATGCCACGGTGGTTGACGGACAACTAGCGGAGGCCTCGCCGACGGGCAGGGAGGCGGTCACCCCGAGGCGATTAATCACCTCCGGGGTACGCTTGCCCGGTCAGTGCCAGATGATCCGGGTCACGTGACTAAATCGCTCGCCGACCCCCGAACCACCGCCGCACCAGCACGGGGTGTCCCCTGTTATCTCGATTAGGCGGGCCACGATGCAGCCGTCGCCGTGCCAGACGGGTTGGGTGATCTGGCTCTTGAGGTTGCAATCGGCAGCCAGTCTCATAGGAAAAGACCGTTGGAAAACCTCCGACAGACCGGCGGTGTTCAGTTGATTCCCAGTCGTGACATCACGGCACTGACTCGCCCGCGGGCAGCCGTGGATACGGCTGCGCCCCATCCAGTGACTGTCTCCCGGATGAGCGTCCCGACACCGGCGACGCCGGCGTCCGTGTACTGTTGTCTCGCGGTACCCAACCACGTCTGGAGTCGGTCGACACCGCCGTAGACGCCGTTGTCGAAATACAGCACGACAATCAACAGCAGGAAGCCGAAGCTGAACTCCCAGAACTCTTCCAGCAGCGGGTACTGCCGGATGAACCAGCGCAGATACTGGTACGTGAACGACCCGACTATCGGGCCGAAAAACGAGTAGGGACCGCCGATGACGGTCATGACGACCGGCGTCGCAGAGGCAGTCCAAAACGCGTCTGCTGGGAGGATGCCAGTTCGCAGCATCACCAGCATCGCCCCGGCAAGTCCCGAGAACGCCCCCGACACGATGAACGTCATCCAGGAGTGAAACTGCGTGTCGATTCCGAGTGCGCGCGCTCGCTCGGGGTTTTCACGAATCGCCTGACAGGTCGTCCCGAACGGCGAGTTGACGATCCGATAGAGGGCGTACATCCCCAGCGCGACCACGATGAGCGTGAGGAAGTAGAATGCCGTCGGATCTGCAATATCGACCAACCGGAACTCCAGTCCGAACAGATTCACCTCGCCCAATCGGAAGGTGAGCCCGTCCGAGCCGTTCGTGAACGTGCCGCCACCGACGCCGAGTCCCTGGAGCACACTCCCGATAATGTCCTGATTCGCGACGACGTACAGCGCCATGCCGAACGAGAGCGTGATCATGGCGAAGTAGATCTCGTCAAGTTGGACCGACAGGTAGCCGATCACTACCGCTAACAGGGTCGCCATGACCATCCCGAGGACGAGTGCCAACACCCACACCACGAGCAGCGTCGCCCCACCGAACACCGACTCGAATCCCAGTGCCGGAGCGATCACCTGAACGACTTTGGCGACAGTGTAGCCAGACGCCGCCACGAACATTGCGTGCCCGAACGAGAGATACCCCGTGTACCCGAACAACAAATTGAACGCCGTGGCGAAGAGCCCGAAGATGAGCGTCGTCGCCAACAGGTCGGTCTGAAACCCGCCCAAGAAAAACGGCGCCACAACTAACAGAGCGGCTGCCACGCTGAGTCCAAGGGTCTGCATCCGGTTGTCCGCGGCGAACAACCGTTTACGAACGTCGTAACTCATCTACAGTCCAGGACCCAGTCCACTCCCATCAAGCAGTTCTTTCGACTCACTACGGGTAATCTCGTACGTCTGTGTGTTCACGAGACCAGCCCCATCGTAGGGCACGTCCGCATCGAAACTCGTCTCGCCGATAACACATGGCGCGTCCGCCTGGTGGGTGTCCGGATCGATCGTCGACGGACCGCGAGGATCGTTTTCGATGGTGAGGCCCTCGAGTTCGGCGACGATGTCCTCAGAGTTCGTCGAGCCGGCCGCCTCGATCGCCTGCTTGTACATGTAGATCGCAGCGTAGGTACTCCCGCCGGTGAAGCCCGGGATGTTCGGCGTCGTATCGTCGCCTTCGTACTCTGCCCGGTACGCGTCCAGGAAGTTCTGGTTGACGTCATTATCGTAAGCGGTTGGCCAGTACCAGCCCGACATGTGGATCCCCTCGGGCGTCGTGTCCCCAAGCGCCTCGTACACAGTCGGGTCCGCGCCAATCGTGTCGAAGACATCGTCGACTTGTTCGAATAGACCCTGCTCACTCGCCTGCGAGATGAACGTCGTCGCGTCACCTGCCCACCAACTCGTGAACACGATATCTGGATCGGCGTCGATGACCGAGTTGATCTGAGGAGTCATATCGCTGGCCCCGAGCGAGGGGAACTCCGAGGCCACGTACTCGTGGTCCATGCCGAGCCCGTCCGAGTACGCCTGGAAGTAGTCGTAACACTGCTGACCGTACGCGTAATCTGGCCCGATATTGGCGATTTTACTATCGCCGTAATTGTCGGCAATAAACTTCGCAATGCCGTAGGTCATGTGTGAGGTGTTCGAATTGGCCCGGAACAAATTGGGCGTGAACGCCGCCTTCCCATCGGCCTCCTCGAAGTAATCGCCGTAGGTATCCGCATCAGGTTCAGTCGCGAACGGCGTCCCGATATCTGTTAGTGTGAACGGAACACCCAGCGACTCGATTGTCGGCGCGGACGCGAGCGTCACTCCCGATGACGTGAGACCGATCATCACGTCGGCTCCGTACTCTTGGGCGACACTCCGGATCTGCGCCTGTGGGTCCTCACCGTGGTCACGAACCTCGATCTCGACATCCTGGCCCATGATCCCGCCGTTCTCGTTGATCTCGTTGACAGCGACCCGGGCCGCGTTTGCCGATGCCGTCCCGAGAGCCTGTGCAATCCCTGAAAGCAGATACACACCGCCCACTTTGATAGTCTCGTCACCGCCGCCACCCCCGGAACACCCGGCTACGGCCACGCTCGCGCCAGAGCCCGCGGCCGCCAGAAATGTTCGCCGGTTGACTCCAACTACGTTGCCTTCGTCTGTCTTTTCCGTGCCATCGGATGACATAATCATCGTATTAGGACATATCCTATAAATAATAATCGGAGAAATGGATACTGGTATCGCCAGCCGCTGGCGCAAGACGCCGGTTGACTCCAACTACGGTGCCTTCGTCTGTCATTTCCGTGTCATCGGATGACATGGTCATCGTGTTAGGGCATACTACATAAATAATAATCAGAGAAATGGATACTGGTATCGCCAGCCGCCGGCGCAAGATTTAATGATTATTCATGAGCGGTATACGTATGGTATCGATAGAGTTGGTGTTCAACCAGCTGATAACAGGACTGTCGATTGGCGGACGGCTGTTTCTCATCGCCGTCGGGTTGAGCCTCATCTTCGGGGTGCTCGATGTGTTGAACTTCGCACACGGGGTGTTGTATATGATTGGCGCCTACGGTTCGTTATGGGCGCTCGGTGTGGTCTCGCTGCCACTAGTGGGCACACTCAATGTCGGGTTTTGGCCAGGGCTTGTCGTCGCCGTCGTTGGTGCAGGGCTGGTGGGCGTGTTCATCGAAACGGGCTTTCTCCGTCGTGTCTACGACGGCGAAGAAGTTGATCACCTGTTGTTGACCTTCGCGTTCGTGTTGATGTTGACCGACATCGTCCGAACATCGTTCGGGTCGGGATCGAACGTCGTGACCCCGCCCGCACTGCTGCAGGGGAATATCAGTCTCGGTGCTGGGTTTACGTTGCCGACGTACCGCGGATTCGTCATTCTGGTGTCGATTCTCGTGTTGGGGCTCATATTCCTGGTTCTCCGGACGACAAATATTGGACGCCTCGTCCGGGCCACCTCATCAGACCGAGATATGGCCGCGTTGATGGGCGTGAATGTCCCCCGACTGTACACGCTGGTGTTCCTCGCTGGGGCAGCCCTCGCCGGGCTCGGCGGGGCGTTGGCGGTCCCGACCCAGTCGGTCACGCCCGCGCTTGGGAATCAGGTCATCCTCAATGCGTTCATTATCGCCGTCATCGGCGGGTTGGGGTCGTTCGGCGGTGCCTTCATCGGTGCGTACCTCGTCGGCATTTCGATTGCCGTGGGTAGTCTCATCGTGGCTGGCGCAGGCCAACTCATCCCGTTTTTGGCGATGATCGCCGTTCTGTTAGTGAAGCCCGAGGGGCTGTTCGGAGGTGAGGCGGCGTGAACACCGTCCTCAAAACAGACGATTTGCGCCGAGAGTTCGGCCGACTCGTCGCTGTCGACGGCGTCAGTCTGGAGATCAATGACGGCGAAATCACGAGTATCATCGGTCCCAACGGCGCTGGAAAGACCACCTTCTACAACCTGCTCACCGGCCGGCTGGATCCGACCAGCGGCACGGTCCAGCTGCAAACCCGCGACGACGAGAGTCTCGTCGATATCACAGACGACTCTCCCAACCGCATTGCGAACCTTGGCCTGTCACGCGGGTTCCAGATCAACAACGTCTTCGAGGGCCTGACAGTTCTCCAGAATATCCGGATTGCACGGATCAGCCGTGACGACCGGACGCTTGATTTCACCGCTGTCACGACCGACGACGCCGAACTCGCCGATGGCGCGTGGGACATTATCGAACTTATGCAACTGGAAGACGTGGCAAAGACGGATTGTGCGAACCTTTCACACGGAGACAAGCGAAAAGTGGAGATCGGTCTTGCGTTAGGGACCGACCCGTCGGTGGTGTTACTGGACGAGCCGACCGCCGGGATGAACGCCAACGAGACCGATCGGATGGTGGAGTTGATCGGACGGCTCGACCGGGAAACAGACACCACGTTCGTTCTCACAGAACACGATATGGAGGTTGTCATCGGTATCTCGGACCGCATTCTCGTGCTGGACAGTGGGAACCTGATCGCCGACGGTGCACCCGAAGCCGTGTTGTCGGACGAGCGGGTCCGCGAGGCGTATCTCGGTCTTGATGAGGACGAAGAACTGGACGCGGATATTGGTGGCTCCAACGCCACTCCACCCGAGACAGACGACGGGGGTGAGACCGCGTGAGCGTTCTCACGCTCGAGGACGTGAACAGTTTCTACGGGAACAGTCACATTCTGTTCGATCTGGAGATGGAAATCCAGCAAAACGAAGTGGTCGCACTGCTGGGCCGGAACGGGGCCGGGAAGACCACGACTCTCCGGACGATCACCGGCACCGTCCCACAGCGGGAAGGAACAATCACCTACCGTGGTGAAGACATCTCTTCGGAGTCGGTCGAGGCTATCTCGAACCGTGGCACCAAACTCGTTCCCGAGGCGCGCCGTGTGTTCCCGACACTTTCTGTCTCGGAGAATATGAAGGTAGCCCGCGACATGACCGCCGGTAACCCGCGTGATATCGAGGAGATGTACGACGTGTTCCCGGTGCTAGACGACCTTCGTGAAAACGAGGGACAAAACCTCTCTGGCGGCGAACAGCAGATGCTGTCCGTCGCCCGCGCGCTTATCCAGAACCCCGACCTGCTGTTGCTAGACGAGCCGACGGAAGGACTCGCCCCAGTCATCGTCGACGACCTCTACGAGGTGCTTTCGGAGGTAGTCGACCGTGACGTGACCGTGCTCATCACGGAACAGAACGTTGACTTCGCGCTGGATCTGGCCGAACGAGCCTATATTATCGACAAGGGATCCAACGCCTGGGACGGGACCGTTCAGGAACTGAGCCAGCGCCAGGATATGCTCGACAAGTACCTCTCCGTCGGCAGTGTCTGAGAGACTGCGACGACGGCCCTGACCTGACTCTTCTGTGTCGCTTCATATCCTGTTTGACTCTCACCGCGCGTTGTGCACCTCGCCACAGGTGCTCTGAAAATCGGGCACTTCCTCCAGACCCCTGATTTTCATTTTCATCTTCCCGGTTTCGCGTCGCGACGGTGCTCGCGGACGCGTGAGAGCGAGTCGGTAGATACTGACGGCTGGCGCTGGATTTTTGTCGCCGCGACATGCCGGTTAGGGGTATGACTTGGCACGTGGACGTCGCATACGAGACGTACGAGACTGCACGCGAGCAGTTCGAGTGGGGGCTCCCGGACGATTACAATCTCGCTCACGATCTGCTTCGAAAACACGACGACACGGACGCGTTGGCACTCCGTCGTCACTATCCAGACGACCAGCCAGACGATTACTCGTTTGCTGATTTGGACCGGCTATCCGACCGTGTCGCGAACGCGCTCGCCGACCGGGGGATCACCGAAGGTGACCGGATCGGGGTCGTGCTCTCTCAGACTGTCGCGAACCCGGTGACACATCTGGCTTGTTGGAAGTTGGGTGCGGTGTCGCTTCCGCTGTCGGTACTGTTCGGCACGGATGGCCTGCAAAGTCGGCTCCACGACAGCGAGGCGGTCGCGGTGGTCACTACCACCGAGATCCGTGATGCTGCGACTGAGGCCGTCCGCGCGTGCCCGAATCTCGAGTATCACTTCGAGGCCGGCGATGGGGCGGGCGAAAGCGACGCGACCGAGCCGTTCGAGGCGTTGCTCGAGGCGCCCCCGACGTTCGACCGCGTCGAGACGACAGCCGACACTCCAGCCATCATCATGTACACCAGCGGGTCGACCGGGCCGCCGAAAGGGGTTCTCCAAGGCCACGGCGTCTGGGTCGGCCACTGCGCCGCCTTTCAGATGTACTTCGAACTCGACGTTGCTGGCACGTTCTGGACTCCGGCAGACTGGGCGTGGATCGGCGCGTTAGGCGACCTGCTATTCCCGGCGTGGCACTACGGCCAACCGGTGGTCGGCTATCCGATGGGTGGATTCGATACTGAACAGGCATACGACATCATGGAACAGTACGACGTGACGAACACCTTCCTCCCGCCGACGGCCATCCGCATGATGATGAACGAAACCCCCAGCGAGTGGGATCTGTCGGTGGAAGCGATCTGTTCGGGGGGTGAACCGTTGACACCCGAAATCCTGGAGTGGGTCGATGAGGAACTCGGCGGGGTGCCGGTGAACGAGTTGTACGGACAGACAGAGGCAAATCTCCTGGCGACGAATTGTCAACAGTGGTTTGACGCGCAGCCGGCAAGCATGGGCAAACCCGTGCCTGGTCACGAGGTCGCGCCAATCGATCCCGAGACTGGCGAGCGAAAGCCGGACGACGAGGTGGGCCAACTCGCGGTGAAACGTGACGGCCCAGACGGCTCGGGTGACCCGGTCGTGTTTCAACAGTACTGGAATCTGCCAGACAAGACAGCATCTGCCTCCGTCGATGCCATGGGCGAGGGGACCTGGCACCTCACCGGCGATCTGGCCAGTCGTGACTCGGACGGCTATCTCTGGTTCAAGTCTCGGGATGACGACGTGATCATCACGGCCGGCTACCGTGTCGGTCCGGGTGAAGTCGAGAGCGCGATTCTTGAGCATCCTGCCGTCGAGCAGGTGGGAGTCATCGGCGTCGACGATGACCTCCGCAATGAGGTGATTAAGGCGTTCGTTCAGCCGGTTGCGCCCCGTCGCAACCCGGTGACCGACTCCGAAACTCTGCGTGAGGAGATCCAAGATCTCGTGCGGACCACTCTCGCGAAACACGAGTATCCCCGCGAAATCGAGTTCGTCGACGACCTCCCACAGACGACCACATCGAAAATTCAGCGGCGCAAACTCCGGAGCCGAGAGGCGTGACTACGGCACAAAAAGACACCAGCTCGAACCCCGGATACTGTCAGGCACGACGACTGAATCATGCGACTTGACGTCGACTCCTGTCGTCGTTTCTGTCATCTCGACCCGAAACGAGTACCCAGAATTTGGAATTGCACATGTACAGTGTGTGACAATAGCGGGTCCTGTGTGGCAAATGTCACCCGCAAGCCGACCCGTTAAGTGGCCTGCATTCTAATCTGTTGTATGGCCGAGCCAACGGATCTTAAAGATCTGAAGCGCGGAACTGATCTGATCAAACGCGGATTCGCACAAATGCAGAAGGGAGGCGTCATTATGGACGTCGTCACCCGAGAACAGGCACGCATCGCAGAAGACGCCGGTGCAGTCGCTGTCATGGCACTCGAAGCGGTCCCGGCAGATATCCGCAAGCGCGGTGGGGTCGCGCGGATGCCAGACCCGACGAACGTGAAAAATATCATTGACGAAGTGTCGATTCCGGCGATGGGCAAATCCAGAATCGGTCACCACAAGGAATCTGAGATTTTGGAGGCTCTTGGTGTCGATATGATCGACGAGTCAGAGGTGCTGACACCAGCCGACGACGAGTACCACATCGATAAGACGGAGTTCACTTCGCCGTTCGTCTGTGGCGCCCGGAATCTTCCCGAGGGACTTCGCCGTATCAACGAGGGCGCGGCACTCATCCGAACCAAAGGTGAGGCTGGCACTGGCGACGTGAACCAGGCAGTCAAACACCAGCGAACGATCAAAAACCAGATCCGCAAGCTGACGGGACTGAATTACGAAGAACGCGAGCAGTGGGCCCGTGAACACGGTGCCCCCCGTCATCTCGTCCACGAAACGGCCGAGCTCGAACGGCTTCCGGTCGTCAACTTTGCAGCAGGCGGCATCGCGACGCCGGCTGACGCGGCGCTCATGATGCACCACGGCTGTGACGGCATCTTTGTTGGCTCGGGAATATTCGGAGCGGAGAACCCGCCGGCCATGGGTGAGGCTATCGTCGCGGCAGTCAACAACTGGGACAATCCAGAGGTGCTGGCCGAAATCGCCGAGAACCCGGGCCAAGGTATGTCCGGCCAAGCTAACGGCGACCTTGGCGACGATGAGAAACTCCAGAGTCGCGGCGTCTCTGACGACTAAGCTACACCCGATCTGACTCCGCGCTTTTTTCAGCTTGTGTGCGAGCGGTTCGACTCCCGTGAGTAGATTTGGCTCACTTGCGGGGACGACGACCCGTGAGAGTCATGACCCGTCACGGAGGGGACGATCTGTCGACAGCTGACAGTTTAGAGATACCCCACGAGTAACCAGTGACGGGGTGGATCAGATCAGATCAGATCAGATGATCTCGGCGCCCCGACCGATCCGTGTCTGATACGCCTGTGAGTCCACGTCTTCAGCGTCGAACGCTTCCACCATCGCGGCGGCGATTCCGCGCCGGTCGTGTTCTCGACAGGCAGCCACTAGTGCCGGGCCGGCGCCGCTGACGGTGACGCCAGTCGCGCCGGCGTCGAAGGCGGCCTCGCGGACAGTCTCATAACCCGTGATCAGTCTGGCACGCTCCGGTGTGACCACGGTATCGTGCATTCCCTGGCCGACGAGCACCGGGTCCGACCGGCACATACCGATCGCGAGCGACGCCGCCCGCCCGACCGTCGTGACGACTTGGTCCATAGTCGCTTGATCTGGGACGACCCGCCGGGCATCCCGGGTCGACACTGCAATATCTGGCAGACAGACCACCAGCGGGACCTCCGCCGAAACCGTGGAGATGCCCGACTCCGCAGCGACGGTGAACCCGCCCAGAATCGACGGCGCCACGTTGTCGGCGTGAGCCGTGCCAGAAACGACCGCCTCTCCCTCCGCGGCGATCGCGACCAACTCTTTCCGCGGTAACCCGCGCCCGTACAGTTCGTTCAGCGCGACTGCCGCCGCGGCCGCCGACGCTGCCGACGAACCCATCCCAGATGCCGGCCGAACGCCTTTGTCGATCTCGATGTGGGCTGGCGCGTCGAGAGCTTCTGCTACGGCGCCGACAGTGTTCCCGTCGGGGTCTTCTGGAATGTAGCGACTCCCGACGCCAGTCACGTCGATTGTGGTCTCGTCAGCTTTCGATACTCGTACCACATCGGCCGGGCGATCGAACGCGGCCCCGAATACGTCGAACCCGCTCCCCAGGTTAGCGCTAGTGGCCGGCGCCCGGACCGTAATCATACGGCTACCACCACATCCGAGATAAAAAAGGGGCCGGTCACGCTATCTTCAGGAGACGCAGTCCTGACGCTCGTCGATGTGCGGTCACGAGAGCGAACGGTAATTAGCGCTGTCACGAGGAGCGGTTCCGAGATCATGCCGGTTGAAACATGCTCAGGATTCCGGACGCGACTGCCGCGCGGCTGGTTCAGTTTGATTCCGCCAGCGCTGGGTGACACGACACGAGCCCGTTCCGGGCACGTCTGGGAGGTCGCGTCCAGGGAAAGCTGTGTCCAGAGAATCCACGTCCAGGAAAGTTTTGTTAGCGGGGCTCAATTCAGCGAAATCACACGATTCCTCCTTGACGGCCGGCTCATTCGGTGGCCGTCGTCCAGAGGAGGGGTGCGATGACAATCAGCGCGATTCCCAGCAGAATGTACAGCTGTGTCATAATCCCGAAGGGAGACACGGTGAAGATCAGACCGAACGTCATTAGATTCGCAGCGATGACTTTCTGTGACCCCAGGGGAATCGCCCCGAGCGTCGTCACCACGAGCAGCAGTAACAGCACGTGTCCGACGTGGTAATCCAGCAAGAAGCTGTCCACGAGCTGTAGTAGCATTGTTGGACTCAACTCTCCCCGAGTCGCGCAAATAACTTGCGTTTCCCGCCACCGGCAATGCACCCTCGTGAGCGGGAGTGATGAGCAGGCGGTCCGGTGTCGGCAGCGTGACGTGCCAGCTCGCCTGCCAGTGGCGGGCTATCCGATGATGATGCTCCCGTCACGCCAGAAGTCGACACCTAACCCGCCGTGTTTTATTATAACCGAGCGTGTCTCCACGCGAATGAGCGACGACCAGCCAACCGTCCCGATTGTGTGTCCGGACTGTGAAACCGAGTCGAAAATCCCCCTGTCAGAAGTCGAAGGGGCGATCACGCGACACAACGAGCGACTCCACGATGGCGAGCAACTCGCGACCGTTGACCCAGCGATTGCCAGCCGGGTGGCGGATCTCGCGGCCAGAGATCTCGGCTTGCTCGATGAAGAGTAACTGACAACGATAGACACACCCTCTGAGATTGTCGCCTCCGTCTACGTGTCCCTAACTCGGCAGGACTATTCGTCTACCAGACATTGCTGTCGTATGTCAAACTCATCTGCCGGGGGCGACTCACGGTGAGTTTCGCAGAGTACGTTACCCAGGAAGATGTGGTTGCTGCACTCCGCGGCGCAGTCGTTGGACTGGTGTGGGTTGGTGGACTGTTCGCTGCTGGCCCATTGACTGGTGGATTCGGACTGATCCCGCTCGCGGATTTCGTTATCGTGACCTCGCCGGGATGGTTCGCCGCGACGATGATCGATCTGCTCGGATTCTGGGCGAAACCACTCCTCCTCGGCAGTCTCGTCGCTGGAGCGGCTCTTCTCGCGGGTGGCCTCGGGGTTGTCGCCGCTCGTCTGTCGGTGGTGGATGATCGTATTAGTAGCTCCGTCTGGGTCAGCTCCGGTGTGGCGGTCACGTGTGGCCTGCTTGCACTTGGCGGTGTCCCGTTATCGGCTCCGATGATAACTACTGCGCTAATCGCCGTCTTCCAGGCCTTCCTTGCCGGATGGATATTGAAATCCAGCAGCACCGACACAACATCTCTACAAAGCCGCCGATCGTTCGCGGGCCGGAGCTTGGCAATCCTCGGCGGGGCGACCGTGTCTGTCGGACTGTTCAGGGCGACACTCGACAGGATCGCCGGGTCACGGGATTCCAGAACACCGGACATGCTGCCCGTGGCCGTCTCTCCGCCCACTGGCGATCCCGGCTTCGAATTCGGCGAAATGCCGCCCGCCATTACCTCGCCAGCCGACCACTACGTGATCCACAAGAACGTCTCACCTCCATCAATTGACGCGAGTGAGTGGCAACTAACCGTTAGTGGGGCTGTGTCCGACCCGTACGAGTTGGCCTACGATGACCTTCTGGGACACGAGAAGACGGTCCAACAGTCCATGACGATGGTGTGTGTGTCAAATGAGGTCGGTGGCGATCTCATCGGGACTGCCCATTGGACGGGGGTCCCACTATCTGAGTTAGTGGAGACGGCTGCCCCTGCCGACGGCACTGTCGATGTCGTCACCCACGCTGCCGATGGGTACAGCGAGACGTTCCCGATCGAGCAGATTCGCCGCGAGGATATCTTGCTGGCATACGGGATGGGCGACCGCACACTCCGCGATAAAAACGGATTCCCCGCCCGCCTGCTGATCCCCGGGCGTTACGGGATGAAAATGACAAAATGGATCGATGAAATCGAACTCGTGGAATCCGACCGAGATGGATACTGGCACGAGCGAGGCTGGAACGAGGAGGCGGTTCTCAACACGGGATCATACATCCAGAGTGTCACGCGCGACGGGCAGACAGTCCAAATTGGCGGCGTCGCGTTTGGCGGGCTCGAGACACAATTCGAGGAGATTCAAGCCGTCGAGGTGAGCATCGACGGCGGTGATTCCTGGAATCAGGCCACACTCGAGTCACAACTCGGCCCGCACATGCGCCGTCGCTGGAAACATCCCGTTGACGTGGAAGCCGGGACCGAACTCGAAATCGTCTGCCGGACGATTCGCCAGGACGGGTCCGTTCAGACGGCCGATGAGACCGACCCGCGTCCCGGTGGCGCGACTGGCTGGCACCGGGTCTCTGAGACTGTGTGATCACGCGCGAAACCGTCGCCACAGAGAGCGCCGACACGACTCTGACAGCCGGACACTGACAGTGACATGAGAGAACAACCTGAGTGTCGATCACCACGGCCAATGACGCGGGTCGTTCGCTGTCGAACATGACGTGACCGTTCGCCTGCGGGCGAACATCTGTCGCCGGCTACCGAGACGCGGTGGGGTAGAACTGGGGAAACGGTATCTGAGAATGAGCTCTTCATCATTTAATTGATGACTCCTGAACATATGCATGCGCATCCGAACGACTCGAGCGGTCGCGTACCTGAGTGGTGGCCTCGCAGGTGTGTTGTCGGCAGGAGCACTGATGACGGTCCAACACGGCGCGTGGGCCACTGGATCGATACTCACCGTGATCTCACTGCTCGTTGGTACGGGCGCAGTCGGCGCCACAGGACGCGCTGTCCAACTCGAGGCCAGCACCGACTGACGGCGACCGGTAGCTGGTAATGCCTCAATTGCAGATATGACGCGACCCAGCTCACGCCCGGAGCGCCGTCCGTACCGACCGTATGGTCTGGACAGTGTGACCGACACGTGAGGGTGCACCCGACAGCCGATAATTGATAACCGACAGTCGGGATTCAGTTGCGTAGACAACTATTGCAAGTTGGGTGGTGACACCGGCCGTCAGTCTGCTGAGAGCGTGTCGTACAGACTCGCGTCTTCTGTCGTCTCGGGAGACGTAATCAGTGACACGCCAACAGTCAGCACGACGCCCAGGGCCATCCCCGCGAGAGACGGTGAAAAGCCACCCAGGCCGGGAGCAAACGGGAGGACGTAGGCGTCGGGGAACACGCCCGCGAGTCTACTGTAGAAAGGGACGAACGGGATCGAGCCGATGACACTCGGGATATAGAACAATTGACTCCCGATCACGCCGGCGAGCATTCCGTTCCGGGTCGTTCCCTGCCAGTACAGCGCGATTATGACGGGCAGCGTGAGTTGCGCGAAGCCGCCGAAAGCGGTGTCTCCGATTTCGATGATCGTTCCTGGCTGTAACAGGCTCAGTCCGAACGAAATCAGTGCCAGCACGACGACACCGGCCTGCCCCACGAGCGCCTCTCGACGGTCGGTGATATCCGTAGCTACTTGCCGGTACACGTCACGGGCCAGGTACGACGATCCAGACAGCAGCATCGAGTCACTGGAAGACATCATCGCGGCAATCGCCCCGGCTACGACAAGTGCGGCGAACCACGCCGGCGTGTACTCGTTCAGTAGCAGTGGGAGGACGTTCTCGCCGGCTGCAGCCGTGATGCCGAGTCCCTGTGCCCACGCCCCGAGCATGAACGCTGGGACAAACAAAAGCAGGACCAGCACCGGCCACAGCGTGAACGTTCGCTTGATGACGGCAGCCGACTTGGCGACGAAAAAGCGCTGATTGACCTGCGGAAACATCGTCACTCCGAATGCGATCGAGATTGCCGACGAGAGGATGAATGCGGGCGAGTAGAGTCCGCCGCCCAGCGAGAGGAATTCGGGGTTCGTCTCGGCTAGTGTCGCTGTCGCAGCACCGGGACCGCCCACAGACGCGAGCACCCACGCCGCGGCCAGCCAGACGATCCCGAGCATGAACAGCCCCTGGAGCGTGTCGGTCCAGGCCACACCGCGCATCCCCGAGATCGTCACGTACACGATCATGAACAGGGTGATACCGCCGGCGCCGACCCAGTACGGGACGGTGCCTTCCGTCAGCGCGACGAGTGCCGTCCCCGCGCCCTGTTGCTGGAGCATAATGTACGGCACGAGCCAGAAGAGACTGATCCCCGCGACGAATACCCGGAGCAACCGTGAGCCGAACCGCTCGCCGAGCATCTCACCGAGTGTCACGTACCCGTGGGCCTGACCGACCAGCCACTGTTTGTATCCGACGATGTACCATAACAGCCCGAAAATGAGGCCGTCCATCAGCCCCATCACCAGAATCCACTCGGGACCCGCTTGGAACGAGAGGTTCGGGCCGCCGAAGAAGGTGAATGCCGACAACAGCGTCGCAAACGTGGTGAACACCAACACCACCGTTCCGAGCGTCCGACTCGCGAGAAAGTAATCTTCGGCAGTCCGCTCTGACAATCGGTAAGCTACCAGCCCGATTCCGAGCGCCACCAGCAGGTACGCCGCCACGATCCCGAGTTGGAGTGTCGTTTCAGCCATCGATACCACCCTGTGTTTCGATGCCGACCCCCCATGCCCGTCGGGTGAAGACCGCGAAGACCCCCGCACTCAGACTGAGCCAACCAATGTGCCACCATACCCACGTCGGCAGCCCAGCCACCACGCCACTCTCACCCCAGAGGAACCACGGCACCGCCAGCGCCACCAGAACGAGCGCCACCACAGTCCAGCCAATTGTCGCATTCGAAACGGTCATCGTATGCGATAGATTCTCTTTCACCACGGTTAGTGGTGTCGCAATTGAACGGACTCACGCATTGAAGATAATCTCTCATCAATTCACCGGCTCTACGTGACACGTCGCCGCCAGGTCCGCCGCTCCCGAGTTTGTCCGGCATAGCGTTTTGCCTCACGATGACAAGCCCGGTCTCCCGTGACAGATTAGAGGTGACGACCTGGTCTCATTGGTGCGACGTTCATGCACGTTAGATATCGTTAATGCGGCTGATGGAAAACAGCCGAGTCGCAGCGATCATTACTTTCAACTATCAAATAACTGATTAGCAAATCGTGAACCGCAGTGAAAATATCTGCACAGATCATCGAACCTCTCTGCACGCTTTTGCCAGACAGATGACCCTGAAATGACGCTCCGTCTGTCGTCGTCACTTGCTAGCAGTGAGTGATTGTCCAATCAATTCACACTTCAGGTTCTCTCTTTGCTCACTGTAGATTGTTGAAATCGTAGCTCATCTTCGCGCCGTGTTCACGCCTCTTGTCGTCGGTAAATCGCATCTCGATGTCGAGCGTGTCCTCTGTAAACTCGTTTTCTGCCTCCGTCTTCGGCAGAAACACAAACAACCGGACGTACTGTGTCATGTCCGTCACTGTCTGGCCGTTGTAGCCGAAGTTGGTCTCGTAATAGTCCATTGTCCACCGCCCGGAGACACTCGACCCCTCACTGTCCACCCGACTGCTGTCATCGTGGAGGGTGCCAGCGACCTGGACCGGCTCCCAGGGTTGCTGGACTGACCGGGGTGCCCGTTCAAGCAGCAAGTCAGAGACCGCCTCTGCGTCGTCGATGACGATGTCACTGGAGGTGTATGACCCCTCGTCGGGAACACCGCGACCACAGACCACAATACTGAGATTGTGGCCGTCTCGTGAACTGACGGTGAATTCAGCTTCCGCCAGTGCGGCTCTGTAGCTGCGGCAAAACTCCTCGTCATCGCAGTTGAATCGGGTCGACCCGAGCCCCTCAACGGCGAACTCGTGCATGTAGCTGTCCTCGCCTGGCATCTCCGATTGCCCATAGTATATCATCTCGATCGACTGATTCAACTGCACTTCACGGTTCAACCCGTCACGCCGGATCTGTGCAACTGAGGTCCCGTCACAATCTTGTGTCCCCGATGTGCAGCCATCCGCCCGCTCCAGTTTACTACTGAGTCCGCCTCCGACATACCGACCCCCATCTGGGTTCCACACATCGCAGTGGCAAGTCCGGCAGACGTAACAAGCACTCTGCGTCGGCTCACGAGGGTAGGTTGGGACTGTTCGTCTCGTTTTTCAGCGTCGAAATCCCGTCCTGATTCCATACTACTCAGAGGGACCGAGTATCTGTCAGCAGTGTCCCCTAGATGTGGGCCGTACTAAGTCAAATAGTCGATTTGTAGTGTCTGATTACATGTTATCGCCGGGTGAGGATACACTGGTCACGATGATGTTAGCCTTACTCGCCAGCGGAACTGACTGGAAGCATCGTGGATGACAGTGACAACACCGTAGAGATGACCGAGGGTCTCGTGCACGCCAGCCAGGTGAATCCGCCCGGACGTTCCGTCTGTTTGCTCACTTTCACGGCGGTGAGTGGCCGTCACGTTTCCGAAATTGGAAGGAGAAACCCTTGCGCTTCAGCGTGGGAAGATACTCACTCACGCTCTGTGTTCCACCTCCAGTCAGTGAATGCTTTGCACAGATCGCCCTGAATGAGCTGTTTGGACATCGACGTATCCAGAGGTTCCTGCGCAACAGAGTTGTCCACTTCTCTGTGACTCACCTGTGGAGTCTCGAAGGCTGGATCGTCGATAATGATGTACACGCCTGTTTTGTCCGAGGGACCGTCTTGTCGGTGGTAAGAGTCATATTCCACCTCACGCAGGACGCTCGACAGGGAATCTAAGTTACTTTCTTTCATATAACTGCGTACCACCAACATTGACGACTTGTATCTACTGTGAATATATGCTTACTTTCCCAGAATATCGGGCGAATTGGAGCCCGACCGGCTACCCGACAGACGCCGTCAGAGAGGCCGAGCAGTCAAGAGTTGGACGTTCAATGCGCACGGATACTGAAATTCGCGTCCACGGCCGCCGTCATCAATGACTTCCCTCGGGGTTGACCTCCTCCCCACGCTAACGTCCGGGGTTTTGCTCTCGACTTTTTTGTAAAGTTATCATTCGCGGACCGCTCGGAACCGTACGTCGTTCAGGAGTATCCGGTCGTAAGCGGTCTTCATCTCGTCACGTTCGCACGTCTCGACTGTGAGGGTGATATCACAAAGCGTGCCGAGCCCCGTCGTGTCCCGTGAGTCACGTGCCGTGTCCGGATCCCCAGCGTTCGACAGATCCGGCAGTCTTGTCTGCCCCGGCAACGACCGTGAGCGCGATCGCATACTCCCGTCATTGCATTGACGCCGGGACCACGTTCTGGGGTTCAGACAACCTGATCGATAAAACTGAAAATGAATCCACGGATTCAGAGCCATTGCGTCGGTATTTCGGCCCGTGAACTCAGCCACTCTGTCCGGAGAGATAGCGCAGGTCAACTCGTCGCGACATGCGTCTGGGGGATCCGTCCCGGCCGTCGTGACGGTGCGATCCGACCGTTTCGCTTACGGGCTTTTCCAGAGGCGAGTCCTGTGAGATGGTGGTGAGTCGCTCGCTGGCACGCTAGTTTGGTAGTCTCTGACCCGGACGTCACTCTTCTGGTGGCTTCGGGGGCCCGGGCCGCCCGAACAATCGGCGCTCAATCGGCCGATCTCCGAAGTACATGAGATACCCGTACACGACAAGCGTCAGTGCGAACATGATAGCGAGCGGGTAGATTCCCGAGACGGCGTAATGAATCGTCAGGAGAACAGGCGCGAGTAACAACAGCCGTAAGAATGCGTGTGCCCACACTGCCATACTCTTACTTACATCTCGATAGGGAAAAATACGGCTAGTGAACCAGCTCCTGCCTACTCAGCGGCGTCAGTCGCTTCCATTCTCACTACTCGCTCTCGTCTGGTCGCTCCGTGAGAGCGAGAATTCGCTCGGCTGCTAACAAGTATAACGTATCTTAATGACAAATTTTTAGTGGGTTCCCTCTTCTGTATGTTTAACTCCCGAAACATGGGAGGGCATTAAACCAAACTATGTCAGATAACAACACTGAACAGGCCGAAACTGACGGGGGGGTCGTCAGTGACGATGAGGTGTTCTCCACCGTAGAGGACGGTAAAGAATACCGTGACACCGTCTATCGAGAGACGGACTACGAGAACCTCGAGTCAGCGCCGGCAACGCAAGACTACCCGAGTCGCGGCACTCAAGACGGGTTCAAGCTCACCGAGCTTCCGAAAGTGCCGAAGGTGAGCCACATTGTCGGGCCGAGCGCGATCATGCTCGGAGCCTCGCTGGGAAGCGGGGAGACGATGTTCTGGCCCAACTTGCTTGCCCAGTACGGGTGGTCTCTCTACTGGGCGTTTTGGGTCGGTGTGATCACGCAGTTCTTCATCAATACTGAAATCCAGCGGTGGACGATGGCGACCGGAGAGAGTATCTTCCGCGGGTACGACCGGATCGGCCGGTTTTGGCCGTGGTTTTTCCTCCTCGCGGGATTCTTCCACCTCGGCTGGCCCGGCTGGGCGTCAGGTGGCGCGAAAGTATTCGCCGGCTGGACGGGAGTCGTTGCCGTCGAAAGCTGGTGGATAATCGCCGTCGTGTCGATGGTAGTCATCTGGCTCTCCTACCAGGCGGGGCCGTTATTGTACAACATTATCGAGCGGGCACAGTTGGTGCTGATGTTCGTCGCCATCGGGGCGGCATTGGTGTTGACGCTTTTCGTCGGATCGGTCGGCCAACTCGCAAACTTGCCGGCAGGAGCGGTCAGCTTTGGATCACTCCCGCCAAGTGACGAACTCGACATTGCGACTTTCCTCGGTGGCCTGGCGTATGCCGGCGCCGGTGGATACATTAATCTCGCCCAGGGCGTCTGGGCCCGCGAGAAGGGGTACGGAATGGGCACCTACCAGGGTCGCCTGAAGAACCCGCTCCGCGGAGCCGACCCCGAAGAAGTTGAGGGCGGATTCGCGTTCGAACCGACAGAAAAGAATCTCAAACGATGGCGAGGCTGGTGGAGTGTCACTCAGCGAGAACACTTCCTCACGTTCGTCGTGGGGCTGCTGGTTGTGGCGACGGTCGCGATGAGCATCTCTGTTGAGTACGCCTCTGGCATCGCCGCATCGACCGGGGCAATCGACATGTGGCTGAACACGATCATCCCGCAACTGGGTGGGCTCTCGTCGACGCTACTGTACGCGATGCTGTTCATCGCGCTGTTCTCGACACAGTATGCCATTGTGGAGTCGTTCGTCCGCAATTCGGTCGATATCCTCTATCAGGTGTACGGTCGGTCCCGTGGGATTGGCGAATCACAGCTGTTCCTCGGTGCGCTGACCATCTTCACCCTCTGGGGGATCGCGATCATCCTGCTGTCGAACGCACTCGCAGTCATCAGCCAGCCGTGGATTCTGCTGGTCATCGGCGCGGCTATCGCCGGTGTGATGATGTGGCCGTACAACTCCCTGACGATCATCCTGAACACCGAGCGACTTCCCGAACACACCCAGCCCGGCTGGGCACGGGTTGTCGCCATGTGGTGGGCGACGGCATTCTTCGGCTTCTTCAGTGTGCTGCTCATCGGCGGGCAGCTCGCAGGGCCCGTCGCTGACGCTGCAATGGGCATCGGTCTGGGAGGCGTCTTCCAGTCCTTTGCCGTTGAAATCGGTGTCATCGGAAGCGGCGTGGGTGGATACCTGCTGTGGCTATTCGCCCTGGTCGTGCAGGTGACGACAATGTACCGAACCACACGCGCCAAACTCGACGCGAGCGGGACTGTCGAGGGCGCGGAGGAGGCTGAGGGGCTACTGGCCTGAGGCTCTCTGCGTATGAGCCTCGTTCGGACGCTGGTAGATCATCAAAACGCCATCTACGTCGGTGGCCTGCTCGTGATTACTGCCCCGCGGGCGCTCGAGGAGTCGGGTATCGTCATCCCGCAGCAGGCTCGGACGGCCATCGTTGCCGGAGTGTTAGCCGTGATGATCGGCACGTATCTCGGCGAACGCCGCATCGGTGGTGGTGCCAGCGCTGGGACTGACACTGATACGGCCACGGCTACGCCAGATACAGTCACTCAACTCTCGGTCGCCGCCACGCTAAGTGGGATCGCCGTGGGTGGGTATCTCGTGTTGCAAGGCCAATTGTGGATCGGTGGATTGTTCGCCGTGGGCGCAATAGCGTTCGCACGAATGGCTATTGCGCGTGCCGCCGACGGTGACCCTGCATGAGCAGCCCGAGCAACACGGAACCGGTCGGTGACGATGTGGACGCGCCGGTCCCTGAGGATTTCGAGCATCTCCCGAGTTCCGATATCGATGTCGAGATTCGCGTTGGATTCGGCATGACCGGCTCGTTCCCGCTCAAACTCGCAGACTTATTTTTTGCAGCGGACGGCCTCTACGTCGTCGAGTACGAGTATCTCACGCCGATTTTCGGTCTCGGGGCGAAGAAACACCAGCGTGAGTCAGCCGCGATGGAGCGACTGTACGAGGTTCACGGGATCGATGAAGTGCTGTTGCAGGGCGACACGGTCATCTGGCACACATACGAGAATCTCGAACGAGTGACGCTCCACGACGGTGGGCGGTTTGGTCGGCCCCGAATCGGCGTGTATCCGACAACTGGGTCGAGCCACGCCTACCGGCTTCACGATCGTGAAACGGGCGATATCGAGACGCTTGGAGGGAAGCTTCAGAAACACCTCTCGCAGACTGACATCGCCTTCGAAGACGCCTCGGGGCTCGGGTATCAGTTCCGCGAAAGCATCGATCGCTTCTTCAACTGACGGGTGCGGATGGCCGTGTGACCGGCCACCGCACACACCACGCCGAGAACATACAACACTACGAGAAGTAACGACACGAGTGGTTGGCCGACTCCAGTGGCTTCGCGCCGTCGTGCAAGCCATGCACACTGACTCACGAGCCAGCGAACCAGCCGGGTCGTTTTTGCGGTCGGCCGAGATGCAAGGGTGCGCGCAATTGGCGGGCTGAGCCGTTCGTACACGGCCAGCAGTACACGGCCAGAGCAGAGAGGCTGACATCGCGTCGTCACGGAAACCACGTAATGTCTCGAGATCACGCTCGGTCCCGGCGGCCGTGGTGATGAAACACGTCGAGTGGTGCTGGTCAATCTCGACACGCGTGAGATCGGCTTTCGATAATCGCTCAGTTTCTCCCGGCGGGAAGTCCGGGTCCGACGAGATCACGTATGCATCTGCGGCGTGTTTCACGTACGTCTCGCCGTATTCCAGCAACTCGCCGTCATTCGTGTGTGCAGTGACGTACTTTTCGCGTCCGTCACCCACGAATCCATCGAACCGGTCATCGTCTCGGTCCGTCTCGTCGTCTATCACGGATGGCGGTTCCGTCTCTGCCTGTATGAGTGTTTTTCTTCCCGCCCCGGCACAGACACAATTAAAACTCACCGATTCATGAGTCATGCCTCGTCAAATATAGTATATTCTGCTGGCGGTTGGGGAGTCCAAGCCGATCCGTCAAGAGATCACCGTCGATCAGCGACTCGTGGAGAATCTGACGATACTTTCGACCCATAATTCTGTCTCAGTAAGCGGTAGTCAATTACACCACTGGAATCAATCCGGCATGCAACAGGCTTCAGTTAAGCACTCACTTTGACGAGGACTGCTCCACCGCTACATAACCTCATCGATGCCCTCGCATCAACAGTTTTCATAGTCTAGACTCCAGTGAATGCCACGCAACCGTGTGGAGCTACAACGGGCAAACCTGACACGACAACAGGGGTGGACGGTCACAATGTCTTGAGTCAAGAAGTTGGACTCTCGCGACAGTGCTAAACCTACTTGGTAAACAGACTTAACGAATCGCCATGGTTCACCCTACGAACTGGTTAGTTTCCGGCGAAGAGTTTTATGATCAAACATTTTCATATAGTGGTCACGACAAATTTTATACCATATAATTGTGTGAGATAAGTCATTATGAACAGCTACCCCCATCATGCCATGCTGGCTCTGTGTGCCATACTCATATTGTCGGTGTTGGCTCTTACTAGCGTCGGGATGGGGGCAGCTCAAGAAGATCTTGACATCTCTCTGGACGTTCCAGAGGAAACAGTAGTAGATGAATCAACCGGGATTTCTGCTAACGTAACAGCGCCAGATAGACCGACCCTTTTTGAAAGCGAAATGACAGTCACATTCTACAGTAATGGAAATAAAATAGGATCAGACACAGTCTCGATCAGAGATGGCGGGACCGAACAGGTCGCCATCTCACACGAGTTTCAAGAGGCCGGCGAAACCGATATTCATGCAGAAGCCTCGGTAACCTTTGGAAGATTAAGGCTCAGCGGGAGTAGTCGTACTCGCCCGTTGCTCGTTCAGAAACTCATCGAGGGAAATCTCGA
>KI543232.1:12328-13152 GCA_000496235.1 uncultured archaeon A07HR60 | reverse complement strand
TTCTATGCTCAAACTCGACCACCTCCGGGTACGAAATATAGGTTCCTTTGCCAGCCCGTGTTGGTAGACGGGAGGGGTATCCCCGTCAAAAGTAGGTCTGTTCTCAGCAAGAGACCCGTCTCGGGGCGAGGGCATCATCATCGCCGTGCCTTTGACGCGTGAGAGGGGTCACCGAAGACGACAGGATGGCGTGACAGCTGTCAACAATGTCTGTGTCTCAAGCAGTTATCAGTCGTCAAAGGCTGCAATTACTCCTCCTGCGGCAATCGCTAACCCGAAGACGATGTTCATTGAGAAGCCGCTTATGCTGCCGCTCAAGGGTTGCACTATCAGGAGATAAACCGCGATAACGCCTCCAACAGCGGGAGGTATGATGTCGAAGCCCCCCGCACTTATGCTTCCACCAGAGTCACTCTCCTGATTGTCTTTCTCGTGATCAACATCACCGAATCTCAGATCATCGTCATCCTTGCTCATAATTATAGTTACCTCGGCTTTCCATCCCTGTACCACTCTAGAATGTCATATGCGTCGTATCTCTCCACTATCTTCACCAAGTCACTCCCGTCCAGACATCTGACATCAAGACGCTCTGCAAGGTCTTTTGCGTTTCTCGTGAAAGAACTCGTAGTAACGACTGTCACTCCCTCTATTTGTTCTTCTTGCTGGCGCAAAGCCGCATACTGCTGAATCGAAGGTGAAGAGATTTTGTTTCCTTCAGCGTACCGTTTGCATTGGACCGCTGTGTGAGGACCTCCGTTGGGTGGCACTCCTCTAACATCAAGCCCTTTGTCTGGTCCAGCGTCCTGCACTTCGGTCGTCCA
>KI543232.1:8105-12308 GCA_000496235.1 uncultured archaeon A07HR60 | reverse complement strand
GCACGCAGATGATAGTGTCGCAGCCGCCGCCGAGCCATCGCCAACTGCTTGAGTCGGCTTGTGATGGGCCGTGATGCCCGAGAATGAACTCGACTCCGTCCGGTCGCGTGCCGATGTCCGCGTCGAGAACAGCCGGTCCAGACTCTGGTTTCACCGAGAGTTCCTGAAGCATAATTGTTAATTCTCGGTCGTGCTCGACGGCGGGATTCAACTCTGATTCCGGAACAGTTCGCTCGAATCGCAGTCTGAGTGGGATATTTTCGAACGTCGGCGGCTCACGTTCCGCACAGGCGACGGTCTTGGCTGTCGCATCCAGATATGCCGTCCCATGTTGCTCACTGGGCTCGATCTGGGTGTCCTCGTACCACTCGTTGAACGATGTCACGAGAACCGGCCCATCGGCATACTGGCGTGCGGATCTGCCCGTGTCTGTGTAGATGTCAGATGTCGACGGCACTGGCTCGTTGTCGCGCTGGTCGTGTGTGATTGCAGTGTCATCGAAGCCCGGCGCTATCGATGGGATGAGCTCAACCCCGAGAGAGGGAGCTGCACGATACCACGACCGATACGTCGACCGTGCCGTCTCGAGGAATGACTCTCGCGTCGCCTCGGCGGGGTCGTACAGACCGTAGCTCGTGACGGCGTCTGCAATCTTGACTACCGGATGAGTCGTCAGTGCAGACCCAATCGGGATGTCGGCGATCAGATACGGCTCCACTCCCACAGCCTCGACAGCCGCTTGATACGCAGTCTCGACATCGCCACGGAGCTTGCCTGCAACCCAGATGTACAGAACCGGCCGATTGTCGATCTGTTTGTACGAGTCCTGGCTAAAAAACGCCTCAGCGAGATGCTGGAGATCAGCGGTGAATCGGTCCTGTGCAGGGTCATCATCAAGCGCCACGGGATCGCTCCCAAGTCGCCCCGTGGTCTCGTACAGAATCGACCACGAGAGTTCGTCCGCACGGGGGTGTCCAAAAATATCTTCTTGCACTCGATCGTCGTGGCTATTATTCGGCCCCCACCACGAGACGTTCAGCCACGAGATCCCGGCCTGTCGGCACCAGTCGATGTGTTGTTCGATGACGGCAGGATCGGTGGAGTCGTAGCTGCCCAACACGGGCGTGGATGGCGATTCGAGACACCACTCGCCGTCACGCCAGTCTTGCAGCGGCGAACCGTACCACGGATAGTAGTGGGCGCCCACGTCACGAGTGGCGTCTGGCTTGGCTGCACAGACGACGACCGTCCCGACTCGATGGGTACCAACTGTGACGGTCTGTGTGCCTGTCTCCTCAGGGGTGCCCGTGAGTTCAGCCGTCACCGACTCGCCAGCCGCGAGTGTCACGCGCGCTGTGTCGAGGTGTTGGTCATCAACCGACAGAGCGAGCGACTGTGTGCGCTCTGGCCCACCACTGAGTTCCAGCTCCACGCTCACAGCGACGGCGTCACCGTGGGTGATAGTCGTCTCAGCGAGTGAGAAATCGGCGTCCACGACCGGGTCAGAGCCCGCTGCGGGACGACCGGGCTGGGGCTCTGCGTGCGGTGTCGCGCCGATTTCTGTCTGCTCTTGATCGGTCTCTGTCAGCTGGCTACACCCAGCGAGGAAACTCGCTCCGAGTGGGGCTGCTGTCGAGAGAAACAGCCGCCGCGAGACCTGGTCTGCCATGCGAGGTCAAGCCGTGTGAATCGAAAGAATGTGTGGTCGAAATACTCGGATATGAGAACTCACCAGCAGAGGGGAAGCTGCATTGAGTGCGCACTTGGCAGTGTCACCGGGTCGGGAGAGAGCGGGCGACAACCGGTGGACGGGCATTCAGATTGTCTGGCCCGTCAGATCCGGCTCATCCGGCTGTCTATCGGTATCGAACTCTGCCGGCAGCCACCGGTATGACCCACAACGAAGACTCAACTACCCATTTATGTGCATCTTGCCTGATCTGCTATGTGTCGATGATGACAGGCAAGTACAGGCCGTTACGCCGAGAGATTACTCTCAGCAAATGAGTCTCAAAGGACGTGGCTACTACTCTCTCAACCCACTCTTGCGTCTCACTGTTCATCAGCCGATCATCACACTGGAATCACACAGGGATCTGACAGTCCTCAATTGGGCAGAGATGTGGATTGACTGAGTGTCGTCACCACTCCACCGTCTCCGTGACAGAGTTTTCCCTGCCTCCTGCCGCATGACCGTTTTCTGCAATCCTCTCTGAGATTACCAATTGTGACGCACAACGGCACAGATATCAGTCACACTGACACAGCGGACCCTCAGCGAGCGCCGAACAATGGAACATATACACCGCCGATGGTGTATGCACCGTTTCCAGAGAGAAGGCAGTGATTCGGGACAATGACACAGACGCGGTGATCCTGTCTCAGTGCCTGTCGTTGTTCAGTATCTGTCTCAGCTCAGAGGCTGATGACAGAGAGCTTCAGGAATCCAGTAATCTGACACTCACAGTCGGAAACAGATCATCGTGATCACTGCACTGATTTCTCCTGAGAGTTGTCCAATGTGAGCACTGATGATCGTGTGATTCTGGAACTGTCTGGTGAGCACTAAGTACTAACCAGATTGTGCATGTGTGAGTTGTCCGTTCTGTCTGCGCCAGGATTCAATCAAGACCGAGTATGGACTGCTGTTGGAACCGAATGATAAAGCACGTTAACGAGTAACAATACGGCTGTCTCCGACAGCAGTTCGACGCTACGGTCTGCAGCATCTCGCGGATGAAGCCGCTCTCAGCCGTTGTGAGGGGGCTATCGAAGAGCACAGTTGATGCAATCTACAAACAGAGGCGTAGTGTCCGGGATCAATAGCTGGATAGCGAATGGATTGAGAGAACAAACCGGATGGTTACTCCTGAGTTCGATATCACCGTTTCCAACAATCATCTCGGAGTCGTACAAATCGTCGGGTCGGTCAGTGATACGATCAGCCAACTTCCGGGGAAGGCTCGGGAGATGTGTGTCAGATTCGTCCGGGCTCACTGATGAATTAGATTACCCAGTCACTGATAAACCCAATCCGCTGAGTGAACCTCTCCTGGTGATTCTATCGTGGCCAGCGTCTCAAGCTCAGTGTCATCCCACTCCCGGCAGTTCAAAACGGGATAATATGAGACGATAGGTGACTAAGTATTTATTAACGATCGGGGTTTCGGCTACGGAGAATGCGGGATGGCGGAGACCCCCAGTCAAAAAGTGATTAAGACAACACAGTCATTCGCGGGGGCACGGAAACCTTCGAATGCCGAAATCGACGGGTTTGAGGCTCAAAACCGGTGGTATGTGTCTGTTAAGAAGCGTTCAGAAAGTGCATGGGCCGACACGGATTTGAACCGTGGACCTCCCGGTTATCAGCCGAGCGCTCAACCTGACTGAGCTATCGGCCCTCGTTGCGCCCGGAAATTGATACGGACGACGTTTAACGATTTCCTTTTTACAGTACGCCTGCGTCTGGCGATTCTTGGCGCGGCGCGACACGTCAACTATCGGATTCTTCGACGGTGTAATCGACATCTACCACGTCCTCGTCTGATTGTTCCTGGTCAGCTCTATCAGACGAGGGTCCAGAGTTGGCGCCACCGGCTTGGCCTCCAGGGAAGTTGTCGCCACCGAAGACACCACCGAGCCCACCCATTCCAGCGTTCCCCGAGCCGGCGTTGGAGTCTGACCCACCGGCGGCGTCGGATCCGGGGAACCCACCGATATACACGTTGCCCGACGCGAACCCGCCAGTCTTGTCCTCAACCACCGGCACAACGACGAACCGTTTGACCGCGGCACGGATCGGAACCCGCGAAAGTGGGAATCCAAACAGGAACCCGATCGTGTCCGTCACCAGCCCCGGCGTGAGGAGGAACGCCCCTGCTGCGATCAGCAGTCCCCCGTCGACCAGTTCGTTCGCCGGTGATTCCCCTCTCGCAACCTTGGTCTGCAGTCGGGTGATGGCACTACGGCCTTCGGCCCGCACGAGAAACATACCAACGATTGCAGTTAACACGACCAGCGCGACCGTGGCCTGCCAGCCAAGATAATCGGCCACGACGACCAGAAACAGCGCATCCGCCAGTGGGATGAGGAGGAGAAGCAGAAAGACGTAACGCAGGCGCATGTATAGACAGTGGCTGCGACGCGTCATAGCCCTTTTGACAGACAAATCCCCGTGTGATCGATTGCCCAACTGTCTGTCTC
>KI543232.1:0-4875 GCA_000496235.1 uncultured archaeon A07HR60 | reverse complement strand
AGCGTCGCGTGACCCCGCTGCGAGTGGCCCGGCTGAGGCACCTCTTCGAGAAAGCTATCTATCGTGTGTGTGTCCACGCCCAACTCGGTCAACTCATCTCGGGCGCGTGACTCGCTCATCCCCTGTGAACACGGACAGACAGTCATCCCGGTCACTTCTGCGCCAATCTCCTCGCGAGTCGCCTCGTCGGTGGCCGTCGCGGACGCGACAATCTCTGCCGAGTTCTGAGTGGTGCGCTCTGACGCGGGTGTCTCGTCTTTCGTGATCAGATCAGCCGACATCTCCACGGTTGCGGTCGTGGTGTAATCGTGTTTTTCCAGCAGCCGCTCGGCGGCGTCTCCACACACGTCCTCGACACGGTATGCCTCCTCGCGGGTGATCTCATCGAGGATTTCGTTGATCGTCTCCATATTCCTCGACATGTCGATTCCTTTCCGCCCGCCTGGAAGGTCGACGTACACTTCAAATTCGGCGTCTAGCACGACCGGGCGTTTGTCCTCGCGTGCCAGTTCGACTAATTTCTGTACCCCCGTCACCCCGACCTGCGACAGACCGACTGCAACGTCGGGCCGACCCGCCTGCACGTCGGGAAGCTGATGGCTCATTAAAGCCGGTACCGTCGCTGTCTGATTATGGCTTTCGGAATCGGATATATACAGTCAGACGCCACCCCTCCGCTTGCTTGCGATTTGGAACTCTCATGTCGGTGGTTTCACCTGTCATTCGGGGAACTGAAACTCGTCAAGCCAAGGGTGTTGCCGTCCTCACCATCAGCAGATTTACGCGACGCCGGCGCTCACGGTGTGTGTGACTGGAGATACCGGACGGATACTTGAGGGGATTTCCGTCGTCGATCTGACGACGTACGTGACAGGCGGATTCGCCACGACGATGCTGGCCAACCAGGGAGCGGAGGTCGTGAAAATCGAGCGCCCGAACGTCGGGGACGACAGCCGCCATTCGGGGCCACCATTCGTCTCTGTCGACGATCACGACGGGCCTGGAGAGGCGGCTGCAGAGGCAGGCGAATCACCGTATTTCTGGACAATCAATTACGGGAAACGGAGCATAGAGATTGACCTGAAAGCCGACGAGGGAAAACAGACGCTTTATGACCTTGTCGAGCGAGCAGACGTATTCATAGAAAACTACCGGCCCGGGACGGCAGAGCGACTCGATGTGGACTACGAGACCATCCGCGAGTACAACGACTCCATTATCTACTGCTCGATATCGGCGTTCGGAGAGACGGGTCCCTGGAGCGATCGCCCGGGGTACGACTTACTGGTGCAGGGGATGAGCGGGCTCATGAGTGTCACCGGACATCAGGATAACCCTCCCGCCAAGGTGGGGGTGCCAGAGACAGACCTTATCACTGCCATGTGGGCAGCTTTTGGCGTGGTGAACGCGCTCTACCGGCGCGAACAGACCGGCGAGGGTGACCGCGTGGAACTGGGTATGCTGGACGCGACACTCCCCTGGCTGACCAAACAGGCCGGGAAAGCGTTCGTCGGCGAGACCCCGAGCCGGATGGGGAGTCAGGATCCCGTGATTGCGCCGTACCAGACTATTCAAACGGCCGACGGCCACCTCAACGTCGCCTGCGGAAATCAGCGACTCTGGGAAGGGCTGTGTGAGGCGCTTGACCGGGAGGATCTCAAGACGGACGACCGCTTCCAGACCAACGGTGACCGGGTCGAACACATGGACGACCTCGAAGCGGAACTGACGGACGAGTTCGAGACACGCACCACCGACGAGTGGATGTCGCTGCTGGTCGGCGAGCACGGTCTTCCGGTCGGGCCGGTGTACGATGTCCCAGCGGCGCTCGACAACGAGCAGGTCCAGGCGCGCGGAACTGTCGACGAGATCGACCACGGAGCCTTGGACTCTGTCCCCGTCGTGGAGCATCCGCTCAATTATGAGCACGCCGACGCTGGCTTCGACACGGGGCCACCGCTGCTGGGAGAAGACTCGCGAGACGTACTCGACGAACTCGGATACGACGACGACACTATCGAGAAACTGATCGCCGACGGCATCGTTCCTGACCGCTCACCGTCGGAAGACAGCGCCTGAGCCTGCGAAACTCTATCGCAATCTCAGACGAGCGCAGGACTCCTCATCTCACGATTAGTTGTCTCCCCCGTCAGCATCACGATGGTAGTTTCAGGGCCAGTCGTCGCGGTCGTCGCCCTCGAAGGGGTCAGACTCGGTGTCGTCGTCCGTGCCAATCGTCCAGTTGGCCGCCTCGGCGGCATTCTCGACGGGGAGAAATTCCCAGTCAGCCTCGTCGGCGACAGCGCTGTCCTGCTCGCCGGAGCCAACGAACACGTGGCGTCCCGTGTCGAACTGGGCCTGGATATTCTCCAGACTCTCGGTGACGCCACGCGGCCCCGAGAAGAAGTCTTGTCTGATGCGATGTTTCCGCGTGAAATTCGTCACAACATACGTCGGCTTCTCGCTGACTACGCCAACGTACTCGGTCCAGCCACGTGCGTCGTTGAAAACGGCGTTCGGGTCCGAGAGCGACTTGAGTGCCGCCAGTTCGAACGCTAACGTCATATCGGTTGAACCGCCGGTGTCCATACAAACTATTTCGATGGAGTGCGCAAAACGGCTTCGGCTCTCCGGCGACCCCACGTTCGCGATGGGTCCGTGGCTCACTCAGACGACGTGAGAACCCCGTTCTGAGACCCGACCCACTGCGACCCAAACTCCGAGTTCGCGTCAGAACTCAACTGCCCCAGTCAGTCTCGTCGGCACGCGATCGTGAATTCACTCCAGGACAGTTGCCTTGTACCGCCTGTAGGGTCAGTGCAACCCAGATTCCACGGAAGGACCCCCGAGACGATTCACTGCTTTTGCACGGGAGCCAGATCGTCCACGGAAAACTCTCGATTCATCAGCGCTTCCTTCTGGTCGCTGACGACCCTTCCTTCGCGCATCAGTTGTTTGTAAGCCGTCTGCGGGGCCAGATCACCGATCAACACACCGCCAACGATTTTGCCGTCTTCCAGCGCCAGTCGGCGCCACTCGTCGTCAGTGTACTTTTGCTCGACAGTGTCGTTTCCTCGTGTCGGGTGGCCGAACGACAGGAACGGAAAGTCGAAGTGAGTGATCGAGTACGACGAGACCCACTTGAATTCGGCATCCTCGCTCCCAACCATGTTCTTCGCGGCGATGGTTCCCTGTTCTTTGGCCGATCCCCAGGCGCCGTTTTGTGCGCGTTTCCCGAGAATAACGTCGTGGAACTGTGTGATATCGCCCGCGGCGTACACGTCGTCACGGTTTGTCTGCATATACTCGTCAACGACGATCCCCCGGTCAGTCTCGATCGGCGTATCTTGGACGATTTCGGTGTTGAAATCCAGCCCGATCGCCACCCCTGCGAAGTCGGTGTCATACTGAACTCCATCCGGGTCCACCGCTGCAGTGACGGCCCCTTCAGCATCCGTCTCGAAGTGGTCGACACCAGAATCGAACACTGGTGTCACGCCTCGCTCCCGCAGCGCATCATGCATGATTTCGGCGCCCTCCTCTGAAAGTGCGTAGCGCCACCAGGCGTCGCCACGCATCAGGTATTTGGCCTCGACATCTTGAGCACCGCAGATGGCCGCCAAGTCGATTCCGAGTAGTCCGGCCCCAACCACCACGCCAGTATCTGCTTGTTCGGCGGATTGTTTGATCGCGCGAGCATCCTCAAAGGTCCAGAAGTGATGAACACCGTCTGCGTCTGCATTTTCCACGGGCAACTGCTGGGGTGTACCTCCTATCGCCAGCAGTAACGAGTCGTACTCGAAGACCTCGCCGGAGTGCGTCTCGATTTCGTGGTCGTCAGTCCGAATATCCGTCACGAGCGTGTTCAGGTGGAGCCCAATGTCGCGGTCCGCGTACCAGTCTGTGTCGTGAATCGAAATTGGCGCTTCTGGCAGCTTGCCCTTCGCGAACTCTTTGATGAGGATGCGGTTGTAAAGAGCCTCGCCCTCGTCGGTGAGGACGGTGATATCCGCGTCCGGCGCCTGCTCACGGATCGTCTCCGCGGCGGATGAGCCCGCAATCCCATCGCCGATAATCGCGTACGAATCAGCCATTATTTTGATATTGGAATGGGGGTTAATGTGGGTTCCTATCTTTCGGCTGACGGAACAGGTACCCGACCCAACACACACCAAACGGAGCTCGAACGAATGCCAAGATTCACCACTCCGAGACACGCCCTGATTACCATCCCTCACTGACGTGTCCAGAATTGGCCTCAATGAAGGTGTTACGCGGGGTTTGGCCTTTCTGACCCTTGTTCCCCACCGAATGATCGACCGGCGACAGCCGTGGTCGGGTTCTGGATGCGGCACCTGGAACGTCGTTAGACGATTCGCCAGAGCCGGCGGCACTCGATTTCTGGCTCGGCGCGTGATGTCACGACAGTCACCGGTGAAATCGGGGCGATGGTTGGATCGGGTTGGGTTGGGTTGCTCTTCGGTCCCCAGTCGTACTCACACAGGTCACTCCCGGCCAGTTTTCGCCGTGTCTGAGTTATCCGGCTCCGCGGGAGGGACGCTCCAGTGGCGTTTCTAAACGTTCAAGCCACCTCACAGGAAGAGTATCGTATGAAGATCCGGCAGAACATGCGGCATTGGGCGGCAAAGAAGGCGCTGACGACGCCCGTTATCGGCGACATCGCGAACGCGAAACTGGTTGATTTGCACACGACGATCTTCCTGAACAAAGCTACGGAAGAACGGCGTGAAGAGCGCCACAACCACCTGAACTCGTTTTTCGACGCCACGATGGACGCGTATGTGGCGGCGCTGCAAGCGAGTCACACCGAAGCACAGGCGCGTGAAGTGACCCACATTCAGGCCAACTTCGACT
>KI543231.1:508701-522329 GCA_000496235.1 uncultured archaeon A07HR60 | reverse complement strand
AATCAATCCAGCAGACGCGCTCGGTGGGCCCGACGATATCGAGTCGGCAGCCGTCGACCAAGTGCTGGATGTCAACCTTCGCGGTGCCTTTCGGACGGTTCGTGCGGCCGGATCGCAGTTAGCCGCGGCAGACAACGGTGCCGTGATCAATATCGCGAGTGTCGCGGGCGTCGTCGGCTTACCACGGCAACACCCGTACGTCGCCTCGAAACACGGCCTAGTCGGGGCTACCAAGAGTATGGCCCTGGACTGGGCGCCCGACATCCGGGTCAATGCCGTCGCGCCAGGCTACGTTGCCACCGATCTGACCGAACCAGTTCGCGAAAACGACTCGATTCACCAATCGATTCTCGACCGAACACCGCTGGATCGGTTTGCCAGCCCTGCAGAGATAGCCGGACCGGTAGCGTTTCTCGCGTCCGATATGGCCACGTTCGTCACCGGCGAGACCATCGCTGCCGACGGGGGCTGGACGGCACGGTGAGCTAGGGCGCTTCCAGGTGAATCAAAACTGGAAGTGCAGACCGAAGAATCGACTCGGGACACCTGCGGCCAGACGTGATGGTATCGCGGGGGTCGACTGTCTCGATGGCAACTCGTAGCATCTGTCTCGATAGCCCGTGAGAGCGTGGTATCTGGGACGGAGCGACACCTCCGGACAGGCCGTTTGAGACGGCACACACTTCGGCAGGACCTTCTGCGATGCTGGACAGTGCCGTGAACATTCACACAGGAATCTGTACGGACCGGTCTCGACTCTTTCCCGGCCCGCTCGTCCGTCCCAGCTAGATGTCGTCAGCAGAACCGGTGCAGCCTATCACAGTGCGTCAGTATCGCCCTGGGCGAACGCTAACGCCTGTTCGGCGAGGCGGGGCACTGCCGTCTCCATGGTGGGGTACAGGGGGTCGTCAGCGTCGTCGTTCAGGTGGCGAGCGAGAAACATCTCCCCCAGTGCGGCCATTTTGTAGGCGGCCAACACCCGGTAGAATCGGCCGTTGGTGAACTCCCGACCCGCTTGGCGTTCATAGTGTGAAATCAGCTCCTGGCGAGAGGGATACCCGTCCCGAGTGGTAAACGAGGGGAATAGCTCCGGGATCGCCACTGCGGGGTCGCCATCGTCCTGCCAGAACAACAGTAGCCACCCCAGATCCGTCAGCGGGTCCCCGAGTGTCGACATTTCCCAGTCGAAAATCGCGATTGCTTCCGGTGACGTTCCGGGCGCGAACATCACGTTGTCTAATTTGAAATCGCCGTGGACGAGCGTTTCTGGGTGAGTGGTGGGGAGATTCGCCTCTAACCAGTCGCCGACTGCGACCAACGCCGGCACCTCTCGGACCGCGTGAGTCGTATCGAACGCCCATTCCAGCTGTTTGGTCCAGCGGGTCACCTGACGGCGGGTGTATCCGTCTGGGCGGCCGAACTCGTCGAGACCGACCGCTTCTGGATTGACATCGTGGACAGCCACCAGCGAGTCGACCAGTTCTGTAGCGAGCGCGCGCCGAGTGTCGGCCGTCCCGAACCGAGCGAGTTCATCGTCCCGTAGCACGTCCCCGTCGAGCCGCTCCATCACGTAGAAGTCGGACCCCATGATGGCGTGATCCTCGCACACGGCCAGCGGATCCGGCGCTGGCACCGGCGTCTCCACCAGGGCTCGCGTGACACGTGCTTCGCGTGTCACATCGTGAGCGGTGTCGGCTGTCTCGCCGGGTGGCGGCCGTCGAATCACCAGCTCCCGGTCGCCCCAGACGACGAACAGCGTCTCGTTAGAGTGACCCTCCGAGTGGCGGTCGATACTATACGTCGACGCCGGCCCAAATCTGTCTTGCAGAAACCCGCGGAGGTCATCCCGGTTGACGAGCCGTCCCAGATAATCGCTGGTCATGCCGCACCGCCTGTTGACCCCGGGACGCGGAGGAGCCATGTCGGGTGAGTAGTCTCGCTCATACTAGGCATGTTCATTCTATCACAGCCATTGGAATTAGGCATTGTGGCCGGTCACAGGCGGCGTCCACAGATATATACTCTCTCATGCAGATGATATACCATGGATTATGAAGACATTGGGCAAGGGCCAGCTGTCGCGGGAGAGGTCCAAGAGTTCGTCGAGTCAGAGGTGCTGCCCGTCGAACGGGAGTATCTAGGCTCGGGACCGGTTCCAGACGCCGAGATAGCAGCGCTTCGAGAAGAGGCACGCGAGCGCGGCCTGTACGCGCCACAGGTGCCCGAGGAGTACGGCGGGCTGGGGCTGGGCTTCCGTGAGATGTTGCCTGTCTTCGAAGAGGCTGGTCGGAGTCTGCTTGGGCCGGCAGCGTTGCGGTGTGCGGCGCCAGACGAGGGTAATATGCACACCATCGAGCTCGCGGGAACCGAAGAGCAGAAAGACCGGTGGCTGCCGGCACTGGCACGTGGAGAAATCAGTTCTGGATTCGCGATGACCGAGCCGTCTGACGGAGCCGGGTCAGACCCGAAGATGCTCCAAACCACCGCCCAGAAAGACGGTGACGAGTGGGTGATCAACGGCCACAAGTGGTGGACGACCGGCGGCGTAGACGCAGATGTCCTCCTGACGTTCGCCCGCACAGATCACGATGCCCATCCGTACGAGGGTTGTTCCGTGATTCTGGTGCCTGCCGACACCCCCGGAGTGGAGGTGATTCGGGGAATCCCACACATGGGTGAGACACTCGAAGGCACAGAACACGCCGAAATCCGGTTCAACGACGTGCGAGTCCCCGTCGAAAACACACTTGGCGAGGAAGACGAGGGGTTCACACTCGTTCAGCAGCGACTCGGACCCGCCCGGCTCACCCACTGTATGCGATTCGCGGGGATGGCAGACCGGGCGCTCGACATCGCAACGGCGTATCTAGCTGAGCGGGACGGGTTCGGCGAGTCCATGGCCGACAAGCAGGGCCCGCGTTTCGATATTGCGGACCACCGCACCAGTCTCCACGCCGTCCGAACCATGGTCCGACACGCTGCCGCCCAGATCGACGCGGGCAGTGAAGCCCGGATCGAGGTGGCCATGACCAAGACGTACACCGCAAACGTCGTCCAAGACGCGATCGATTCCGCACTCCAGTACTGCGGTGGCAACGGAATCGGACGGGACCTCCCGCTCGCCAACTTTTATGAAAATGTCCGCCAGTTCCGCATCATCGATGGCGCAGACGAAGTTCACAAGCGGTCGATCGCTCGGGAGGCGTTCTCCGAGCCGAAAACCGAGGAACTCGAAGCGATCACCCGATACGGAGAGTTCTGACGCGACGGCAGTGGCTCTCGACAGCCGACGTGCCGGACACGTGTTGAAAAGGAACGAGGCGCTTGGGCTCCCGAAGTGTAAGAGGACCGTTACCGGGTGGCTGTCGGGTCTGTCCGATTGCACTCCCCTCTCTGTCCCGTCAACTGGGTGAATCCGGAGATGAGTGGCCCCGAGTAGGGACACCGTAATCACACAGTCGGAGTTGGCCGTCGAGTCTGACGACGTTTTTCGGCGAGAGATCCGTATCGAGAAGATTCGAGGCCAACTCCTCGGATATCCCTTCGATCCACCGTGTGATTTCGTTTGCCTCTTCTCGGACGGACTCTCC
Source organism: uncultured archaeon A07HR60 (assembly GCA_000496235.1). Classification (GTDB taxonomy): domain Archaea; phylum Halobacteriota; class Halobacteria; order Halobacteriales; family Haloferacaceae; genus J07HR59. The sequence continues at coordinate 518,739 of KI543231.1, read as the reverse complement.
CCGCGGCATGACGATCCAGTAGCCGCGCGGGTCGGCCGAGACGACTGGTATCAGCGAGGTGTGTTTGTTGTTTCGCCAGAGCCTCGTTTCGCGTTTGTTCTGGTCACGCCCGTCCCAGTCGTACCGGTCGTTCGGTCTGGCGAATTTCACCACGTAACGCTCGTAACGCCCTCCGTCGTGGGTACTCGATGGCAGCGGGTAGACGATCCGTCCCGCACCGGCCCCGATCGCTCTGACATCTGGCAAAAGCGATTTTCTGATCTCCCTGGCCCGTGCCAGGTCACTCGCCTGGTTCGCGAGGTACTGCTCGTGTGCCACATCATCAAGGCGATCTCGAAACCCGCTGTCGAGGGTAAGCGTCGACGCGTCAACCGCTTTCACAGCTAAAGTAAGTACTCTGCGCTTTCAAGTGTTCCCTCTAGTGGCGGACACTGCCGTCCAGCGGGGGGCTGATAGGCTTAGCTTGAGCGGGGCACCTGCGGGTTGATCAGCGAGATTCCGCGGAAACGCGAAGACTACGACGAGCCCAGGGCCATCCGCGTGGGGGGTCAGTGGTGTTGTCTGGGTCGCAGATTCGAACATGAGACTCCGTCAACGGGTAAAATCGCAAGTCGCGCCCGGCCAGCCTGGTCGGTCCCCTCGGGTCCCACACTCCCCCGCGAGACAGACGAGGTCAGGGCGTCTCGGCGCCTCGAAACGGATAAAACGCGCCCCCGTGACGTTGAAACATGGCCGAGATTCACGAGCATCAGCGCGTCGCGGTACTTGTCGACGCGCAGAATCTATATCACTCCGCTCAAAGTCTGTATTCACAAAACATCGATTACTCGTCGCTGCTCGAGGAGGCGGTCCGAATGCGGGAACTCACACGTGCAATCTCGTACGTGATTCGGGCGGACTCACCGGAAGAGGAGACGTTTTTCGAGGCACTGGAGGATATTGGCTTCGAGACGAAGATCAAGGAGATCAAGACGTTCGGCGACGGGTCGAAAAAGGCAGACTGGGATATCGGGATGAGTCTCGACGCGATCACGCTCGCCAATCACGTCGACACGGTCGTCCTCTGCACCGGGGACGGAGACTTTTCTCGCCTTTGCAGACACCTCCGACACGAAGGAGTCCGGGTCGAAACGATGGGATTTGCCTCCTCGACGAGTGAAGAACTCATCGCCGCCACAGATAGATTCATCGACCTCGAAGAGCGCACAGAGACGTTCCTGTTGTAGCTGGGAGGCTCGACTGGTCGGCCGTGACTGCTCGTCCCGACGAATCGGTGTGACTCACACGAAACCCCCATCACACGGACGACGCGGCGTTTCATGTCGCTCTCCGGCCAGCCCCGGACCGGCGGGACTGAGCGTCGACTCAAACCACAGCTGTGCCACCCGGTATAGTGGCGACACTGACGGCCTGTTCGACTCGGAAGGACAGCCATTTGTTCTCAGGACGACGTTCGCCGGTATGAACGCCGATCAGTTCGACGCGCTCGTGGGCCGGTACGCGCTGTCGGCTGTGATCGGTATGGCGGTCGGGCTCTCAGTGGGCCGCCTACTCGTGAACACACCAGTGGGGGTCGTCCTCGGAGTCGTGACGGCGGCGGGATTCGCCTGGTTTCGGGGCTGGATCGCGAGGCTCGACGAATGACCCGACGAGACACACAGCCGTCGAGTATCCGAACAGCGGGTCCGGCCAGATGAGCGATGTCGTCGAACTGCCGACGATGCGGCAGGTTGCCAACTATCAGTTCGGGGCGGGTGCCGGGTCGATTTTGTTCCCTCACTCTGGGACGGTGCGCATACAGCGGTCGAAAAACGGGCGGCCCAGCCAGATAATCGCTCAGACACCGGCCTCACCGTCCGCAGATGGCCCCGCGGAGCAGCGGCTCGTCTCTTACGGGATCGACGGCCGGTTCACACTCGGGCCCGCCGGGGGCCAGCGGCTGGTCGCTAGGTTAGACCCACCGGCCTACAGAGTCGTCGTCGGCGACGAGAGCGTGCCGTTCGTCCGTGACGGGCATAACGCGTTCGCGAAGTTCGTTCGCCAGGCAGATCCCACGATCCGCCCGGGAGACGAGACGCTGGTTGTCGACAAGCAAGGCTCGCTGTTGGGCGTTGGTCGAGCCGAGACCGACGCTGCCGCGATGACCGACTTCGACCGGGAGATGGCCGTGCAGATTCGAGCCGGTGTCGACGATTGATCGGCGAGTCTGCGGTTGAGCCACCCTCGATAGGATTGATACTGACGTCTCCTCGCGAGTCAGTCGCAATCGCAGTGACGACCCCATGCCCCCGAACAATTCAGAAACAGGGGTCACCGACGACAGATCAGGTTCGGCCGACCGGGCAGTCGGTCACAACAGGCCTGCCAAGCCAACGGCTTCAGCTAGCGGGATCCCTGCAATCACCGACCCAGTCAGATATCCGCCGATTGCACCGCCGTTCAACAGCGGCAACCCGGCGTGAGCCTCGCCGCGGAGCACCCACCGGAGCAAGACCAGCAGTCCGAGGATCGAGCCGACCATCGCGCCGAGTGCGGGCCCATTGACCGCGATTCCGGGCAACCCGAGGAGCGGTGCAGACGAGAAAAACGCCGCGCTGGCGACTAAGACCGTCGGGATGACAGCATCCCCCAGCCCGATGAAAAACGCATCTCGTTCTGTCTGAGACTCGGCTGTGGTGTCAGTCTCTCCGTCGGTGTCGGGCGCGGTGTCGGCGTCGGGAGCGACATCAGCGGCGTCGGTATCGTCTGTGTCCACCTCCGCAGTATCATCTTCGTCTTCGTGGACGCCGGCGGCTCCCGAGAAGTCGTCACTCAGAAGCGAGTATCCGAGCGACAGCGGGATCACCAGGATGACGGGGATTTTGAGATCCATCACCCCCTCTGCGAGCGACAGCATGTGTTCGGTCCCGTACACGGAGATGGCGTCGTACACCGCCAGAGCGGTCAGTAAGATCAGTGCCGGCAGGAGGCCGAACGTGATACCGAACAGCCCCGCGGCAGCAGCACCCATCAACACCCCTGCCGCGTCGATAATGTACCACTCGGGATACAGCAGCAGCGCGACAGAGACGCTCGCTGCCAACGGCACTGCGACCAGTGTCGGCAACAGCGCCCCGAACACGTACCACGACAGCATACCAGACGTGCCGACGATGACGTACCGAACCGCCTGATCGAACTTGTATTTGAACGCAGCGAGCATGAGGACGGTCGCGACCAGGATCGCCCCGATGTACGCGATGCTCAACGTGGGATCTTGAGGATTATCCACGGGTTGATACCCCTGTTCGAAGAACGTGGGAACCAGCGCCAGCGCCCCCAGTTGCACGACTACGAATAGACTGACTGCAAAAGCGACGCCCCAGGCGGCGCGAGAATCCATGGAAGTGATACAGCAGAGCGCGCATTTAGTGTCTTGTTTTCTCTCCAGAGGCCGCGCGGGTTCTCCGAGTTAGTAACTTGGAAGATACATCGCCTCATAATCAAGCTTCGTGGCACCCGCCTCGGTGCGCACGGAACAGCAGGTATCAATCCAGCTTTGTCGTGGCTAGTGGATTGAGTCACACCACGACGGTGGCCACTCACTCGGTGTACAGCGTCTGGCCGACGACCTGTGAGACGGTGGTGGTCCCCGCCGGAGTGACGGCGGCGTACGGTGACTCGACCGGCCCGAACACGTCAACAACACGCCCGACTGTGTCGAGTGACTCGTCGACTGCCTCGGCCCCGATCCGCGGGGTTCCCTCCGTCTGGACAATCACAAGTCCACTGGCAGTCCGGACAGCCTCTCCAAGACGTTTCACGACGAGTCCCGGAGGAGATTGACGTACGCAGCCGCAGCCTGTACGAGATCGGGTTTCGTGGCGTCGTCTACGCCGTGAGCCAGCACCCGACCGCGAGAATCGTACTCACGGGGGTGGATTGCGTCTCGCTCAATCGTCGCATCGTATCCAACCTGCCCGATTGCCTCGGCAATCTCGTCGACAGTGGGGTCCTCAATCGACTGGTCTAACGCCACGCGACGTCCCTCGGAACGACTGCGATCCGCGTCGAGATACACGGGCCAGATAATACGCTCAACCATACCTGAGGCGGGAGCCCGGAGCGTAAGCCCGTTTCGACTGCCACGTCGGTCGGCCCTCGTTACGGCGGGTGACGAGCTACGATTACCAGCATTGCAAAACAACAGACGGCCGGATCGTCAGACGGCCAGTGGGGAGCGAGTCTCGCTACTCACCGTTGTATCGGCAGCCTCAGCGTCGGCGCGTCGCGACGAGGGCGGCAGCAAGCATGGCCACCAGCGCGGCGATAGCGCCAAAGCCAGGCACCGAGTCGGCTGTCTCAGTTGGAGTCTCCTGTTGGGCTTCCGACGGTGTCGGGGTTGCAGTCTCCTGTTGGGCTTCGGCTTCAGATTCCGATATCACCGTGATGTCCGAGCGGGGGACGTAGGTATCCGGAGAGTACACTTCGGGGTGTAGTTGCTCTGTGGCGTTGTGAGTGGTGAAGACGACGCTCCGTGGCGCCGGCTGAGACAGATAGTTTACCTGGAGGGTGATGGTGTTACCTTCTTGGCCAGCCGTCGTGCTCGCGTACGGCTCTGACTCCACAATCGACTCGCCACCCTCGGTGACGATCAGAAACTCGGGATCCAGCTCTAGAATGACTTCAGCGCTGAGTTGCGGGTAGCCGGTGCCCTCGTCAGCAGCGACGTTATTCGCGCCGGCAGCTTCCAGCATCGACGTGACAAATGTGTTTCCACCGACGATGAAGGGATCTTGACCCTCCTGGCCGCCGAGTGAGTACATAACACCCGGCTGTTTGTCAACTTCTGCGGTGACCTCCGAGATGGCATCTACATTCGCGTCCATCCACGCATTGGTTTCAGCAGCCGCCTCACAGTTGCCAGTCAACTGTCCGGTGACCCGGGTCTGCTCACGAATGTCATCAATCTCCGTCGCCGCGGCGTAGTGGTAGACGGTCAGATTGGCGCTGCGGAGGCCCTCGACATTGCCTGCGCTCGTGTTGGGCGCCAGCACGAGGTCCGGTGTCGTGTTGGCTACCTTCTCAATGTTGACACCGAACTGCGCAGACACATCGGTCCGCTCACTGGCGCCGTCCAGATACGTTGCGAATCGTGTCACGCCCACAACCTGGTCTTGCGCGTCCAGTTCCCACATTATCTGTGCGGCCGAGGGAGATGTGGTCGTCACCCGGTCTGGCGGCTCTTCGAGTGTGATCTCTTCGCCAGTCGCGTCTTCAACCGTCACCGGAAATTCACATTCCTGATAGGTCGCGTCGTGTTCTTCGGCGGCGACCGGCGCCACAGCGACCGCCGATATCAGTACAAGCGCGACAATACAGAGCGTCGATAATTTCTGCACGGTTCGGTCACTGTCTGTTTATTCAATAAAAACTTAACTACTCCAAGTCGAATTGAATTAGCTATGGACATTATCCGGCGTGCGACCATCTGGTCAGCCGGGTTACTCGCTCTTCTCGTCGGTGTCGTGACTGCGAGCGCCGGTATTGGGCCTGTCTCGATCCCACCCGTCGAGGTTGCGAAAGTGCTGTTGAACGCCGTTTCGGTGCCGGTGGGCGTGGAGACGACCGCGCGGAGCGGCGGCGGCACACTGACGCTGCCAGCGCTGGAGGTGATCACACAGTCACCGTTCGGGTTCCAAACAGACGCTCTTCACACACAGATTGTCATGCAGATTCGATTGCCGCGGATCTTGCTCGCGGCTATCATCGGCTTCGGCCTGGCGGCTGCAGGCACGGTGATGCAGGGCTTTTTCAGAAATCCAATGGCTGACCCCTCGATTATCGGGGTATCCTCAGGTGCTGCCGTCGGCGCCGTCGCCTTCATTGTCTTTCCAGCCACATTACCGGCGGGGCTCGGCCTGACATCGGCCGCCTTTCTTGGGGCTGTCGGCGCCGCGTTTCTGGTGTACGTGGTCGCCACACGAAACGGGCGAACCCCGGTGGCCACGCTCCTGCTGGCCGGGGTAGCAATCCAGACGTTTCTAGGAGCGGTCATCTCGTATCTCCAACTCCAGGCCGGCGAGTCACTCCGCACGATCATCGCTTGGCTCATGGGCCATCTCGCGAACGCGACCTGGAGTGATGTCGCCCTCACTGGTGTCCTCGTCCCGCCACTGTTCGTGTTCCTGCTCGCGTACACGCGAGATCTGAATGTGCTCCTGCTGGGTGAACGAGAAGCCCAGGGACTGGGGATTCCCGTCGAGCGGACCAAGCGTGTTCTGCTGACCGTGTCGAGTCTGATCACGGCCGCAGGCGTGGCTGTGGCTGGGATCATCGGCTTCGTCGGGCTGATTGTCCCACACATGCTCCGGCTAGTCGTGGGTCCCGACCACCGAATCCTGCTCCCGACAGCTGCACTCGCTGGGGGGTCGTTTCTGGTAATAGCAGACACGCTCGCCAGAGCCGGCAGCACTGAGGTGCCGGTGGGGATCGTCACTGCTGCCGTCGGCGCCCCCTTCTTCTTGTATCTCCTCCGCAGACGCGAGGTGCACGAACTGTGAGTGACCCGCCCCAGCAGCCCTCATCACGGGAATCCAGCGGCAAAGGCGACCGCTCTCATGAGTCCACGTCCCTCGAACCCCAAGCCCGCGCGTCCACTGCCCGGTCTGGTGCGGGCACAGACGGAGACATGCAAACGGCCAGCGACGCAGACACCGGTGATGATCCAGTCGTCGTCGCGGAAGGCATCGACGTGTCGCTGGGTGGGGTTTCTGTCCTCAGCGATCTCGACGTGACTGCCCTCCGTGGGACAGTGACGGGGATAGTCGGACCAAACGGCGCGGGGAAGACGACGCTTCTCAGGGCACTCCAGGCAGGACTCAGCCCTGATAGCGGGTCGATCACCGTGGCCGGCGAGCAGATCAGTGAGCTGTCCGCGCGGCGGGCGGCCCAACTGGTCGCGAGTGTGCCCCAGACGACAGCATTATCATTCGATTTCACCGTCCGAGAGACGGTCGAAATGGGCCGTACACCTCATATCACCCGATTCGGCGCCCGCGGCCCCGAAGATCGTGCTGCCGTCTCAGAGGCAATGGAGCGAACCGAGACCGCTCAGTTCGCCGACCGCTCGATCCAGACCGTCTCTGGTGGCCAACGACAGCGGGTACTCCTTGCACGAGCACTCGCCCAGGAAACTCCCGTGCTGTTGCTCGACGAACCCACGTCCGATCTCGACATCAACCACGCCATCAGTACGCTAGAAATGGTCCGAGACCTGGTCGACGACGGAAAGACCGCACTCGCGGCGATCCACGATTTGAACCTGGCAGCCCGGTACTGTGACCGAGTGGTGCTTGTCGCGGACGGGCGAGTCCGTGCGAGTGGGACGCCCGACGCAGTTTTGACACGAGACACGCTACACGAAACGTTCGATGCCGAATCGATCGTGGTGAACGACCCGGTCACGGGAGCCCCCCGCGTGACACCACTTCCCGACCGCAGCGCGAGCGGGAAGCAAATCCACGTGATAGGACGGGGCGAGCGGGCGGCGTCAGCGGTGGGAGTCCTCGTCGAAGCCGGGCACACAGTGACGGTGGGCCCGGTCCCGGAGGGAGATATTGCTGCCCGCACGGCCGCGCAACTCGACTGTCAAACCGTGACTGCCCCACCGTTTTCATCACTCGCGGCCACAGTACGTGATCGCGCCAGAGAGTTCGCTGCCGATGCGGACACAGCCGTAATCGCGGGGCCGGTGGCCAGTCGGATTGAACAGGTCGGCAACCAGGCCAATCGTCTCGTCCACGTCGCCGGAGATGAAGCCTCCATGGAATCAGTGCATGGCGATGGGGCGAAGCCAGGTGTCGTGACTCTCGACAAATTAGCCGAAGCTGTCAGCGAGTCGTGAAATGTCTCGGAGTCAAGCCCCGTGGCATTCGCCCCAAACGTCTGTAAACGTCACTTCATCTGTCGGGCTTTGCATTCGACCGTGGCTGATATGCAGTAGAGGCAACGCTGACTGCACTAGCAATAATCAAAGGTTGGATTTCGGCCATGGACCGGCGGTCACTCCACTCCACTCCACCGGCGGGGTAGTCAGATAGTCGGGTCAGTTCATTCGGTCGGGTGGGGCAGTCTTCGGTGACGGCGTCGGATCTTTGCCCTCAGTGCGAGTCCGGTACGCGTTGAGTAGCTCCTCGAGCACCATCGCGTGTGGATGCCCAGGACCGTAGTGGTGATCAATGAAGTCTTCTGCGTCGCTGACCTTCCCCCGGAGCGCGTACTTGCGAACGATGACGACCGACTCGTAAAACGGGAGTTCCTCGCTGAATTCGGTGTCGTCGTCAGACTGCGGGAGCACCTCTTCTTTGATCTGTTCGTAATCGATCGTCTCGGGCTCGTACCCGTCGACGGTCTGGTCGAGCACATAATCGGTGGCGAAGCGGTGGAACTCCGATTTACTCTCGAAAACGCCGTCCTCCACGGTGGACGAAATCTCGTCCACGACCACCTTTGGAAATCGGACGGTGTGTTTGACCATTCTATGTTGGCTCGAAAGCCCGGCTATATAATTGTTTGTCAGACGCCCGGCAGACCGAACGAGACGGTCAGGTGACTCTACACAGGGGGGCTCTACCCAGACCTAGAGCGCCGTCGACTGCGACGGCCCTGACCGACATCACAACCAGGGCGGGCGCTCCTCGATATGCAGACTTGCGACCGCCGAGCGGCACGCTTACGCCCACGGCAGCCAGATTCTGTGTAATGGCGGTGCCCTGCGTGGCTGTCCCCCGCGAGCGCGGTGAGACTGCTCGACAGTCGCTGATAGAAGCCGACGCCCTCGCTGAGGCGTACGAAATCGACGTGGAAAACGGAACGATCTACATTCCAGTCGATCCAGCGGCCGTGCCAGAAGGCCTTCACGACGCACTCACCGAGCGGGAATTGCCCCACCGGAATCAACAGACGACGCCGGCTGACCTGCTCGACACAGAGCCGTCGATCGAGCGACTCGGCGATATCGTGATTCTCGACGAAGATGACCTTGACCAGGCACGAAAAATCGCTCAGGCCGTCATGGATTCAGATCTCCCCTGTGAGACGGTGTTAAATCGTGCCTCGCCGATCGAGGGCGAACTTCGAGTTCGAGAATGGGATATCCTGGCGGGTAGCGAGACAGAAACTGTGCATCGAGAGTACGGCTACGGCTACGTGCTCGACGTTGCAGATGTGTTTTTCTCCCCCCGACTGGCGACTGAACGGCGAATCGTCACCGAGCGAGTCCAACAGGGAGAGCACGTGTTCGACATGTTCGCCGGAGTCGGTCCGTTCGCGATCCCGGCCGCAGACCGTGGGGCCGACGTGGTCGCGTGTGACCTGAACGAACGGGCTATCGCCTATCTCGAAGAGAATGCTCGTCGAAACGACGTCGCGGGCCGCGTCGAGGCGAGGCAGGGCGATGTCCGAGACATTAGTGCGGAGTGGGCGGGATGGGCTGACAGGATCGTCATGAATCTCCCCCACTCGGCAGACGAGTTTCTCGAAACTGCCGTTCGACTTGCTGGAGACGACTGTACGATTCACTACTACGATATCACGGACACAGCGGCCCCGTTCACACCTGGCGAGACGGCTATCGAAGAAACAGCAGCTGAGTACACCGTCTCTTTCACCGACCAGCGGATGGTGCGATCGTACGCTCCTGGACAGCAGAACATCCGAATCGACGCGCGACTCCAGCGTGACACGTGACTCACGATGATTGTCCGCAATCCGATTCGATGGGGTCATCAAAGACTCCCGGAGTTGTGGCCCACACACGACACAGGTAGGTTTCCCGGGAGATCATGTCGGCCAGTGCCTGCGAGGTGTAAGACATTCAGGCTGTGAGAGCCATCAGCTCATCGACGGCCAAGTCCATCGGTGACGACGCTGTCCGGCAGTAAGCATTCGGAATGCTTATTTCCGTTATCAGGAAAAACGTGGTAGTGCCGGTGTAGCTCAGCTGGGAGAGCGAATCCTTCGTAAGGATTAGGCCGAGGGTTCAAATCCCTCCACCGG
>KI543231.1:506376-508681 GCA_000496235.1 uncultured archaeon A07HR60 | reverse complement strand
TATTAGAGAGATTTTAACAACACTCTGAGGAAGGGCCCCGTCTGTGTTGGTTAATCTGGCAAAACTCTCGGCTCCTCGGTTTGTCTAGAAAAGATACTCTCGGCTATCGGTGAAGCTCTCGATATTTCGCTTGGTATATTGGAAGTGATCACTGCAGTGGGCATCACCGCTCGATACCACACTCGTTCGATCACGATGTCCAGTGCAAGCCTGTTCAAACGCTGAACTCAGGTGACACCGATACCAGATTGTCATGGAGTAATGTCGACCAGTGCTCCCGCGACGACCAGACTCCACCCGGCGGTCGACCCCACGGCGACGGTCACCATCGTCATCACCGCTGGGAGTGGCTTCTCACGCCGTGTGAATCGGATGTATCCGGGACCAAATCCAAGCATTGGGACTGCTGTGCCGATAGCGACAGGCCGCGGCAAAACACCGCCGGAGAGGGCAATTGCAGTGCCGATTGCGGCGATACTCGCGAGGCCATAAACCAGCCGGAGTCGGCCGGCCGACCACCGTGTCGCCAGCGTGCGTTTCCCCACTGTAGCGTCCGCACGGCGGTCGGGCCACTGGGTTTCGAGCAGGTTCACGAACACTGCGAGTGCGAACGGAACCGTCGCGAGCATGGCTTGGAGTGTCACCCCTCCCGTGACGACTGCGAACCCATACAGCGGCAGTGCGACGCCACCGAGTGCCGCGTTCGTCACCTCGCCAAACCCGTGCCATGCGAGCCGGAGCGGACCGACAGAGTACTGCCAACCGACCAGCAGTATCCCGACGAGAAGTGCCGCCGGGATGACACCGACTGGACGGCTGACAAGCGGACTCACGACTACGACGAGCACCACCAGCCCGACTGCTCCGGACACGAGTGCAGCCCGTGACGCGAGCCGGGCTGGGAGACCGGTGTCGGGGAGTGCGCCGCTTCCTCCAGAAAACGGGGTTCGCTCAGCTAGTGCGTCGGTTTCGACGTCGGCATACTCGTTCGCGTAGTGGACGCTCGCGGCGACCGGAAGGAGCGCGGCTAGCCCGAGACCGACACGCTCCGGCTGAACGGGCGCTCCCCTGGCGACCGCCATCGTGACGCCCAGAGCGAATACAAGTATGATAAGCGCAATCTGGGCTGGACGCGACATCTGCCACAACGCAGTCACGATTGTCTTGCGGCCTGACTCACTCATTGCTTAATCGAGTCGCTGCACCCGGGTATTCTCACCGAATCGCCAATCTCGGGACTCATCAGTCTGTTCTCGAATTCGGTCCCGCGAGGGGGTCAGCCAGGTGGGTGGGGTCGTCATTACAACGAGCGGTCCCGAGGACACTTGATTATGTTTCGACGACGATCTTACCGACGATACTCTCCTCCATCACCGCCCGGTGAGCCTCTGCAGCCTCCGTTAGACTGTGTGTCCGGTCGATAATCACATCGAGCCGGTCCTGCTCGAGCAGACGTCCGAGACGAGTTAGAATCGGGCCGATATCGGGCATTTCGGGGTGTGTTGCCAGGTTCGACATACTCATCATGTGAAGAGACAGCTCTTTCGAGCGCGCGGCGGTGGGGTCTGGCAGCGTCGACTCGCCGCCGGCGATGACCGCCACGTCACCCCCCTGTGCAGCCAGTTCCACATCAGTGCCGAAATAGCGTGATGGCATGTGATCGAGGACGGCGTCGGCCCCACCGTCCATTGCCTCGCGGCCGGCAGCAGCCAGGTCCTCACGGCGATAATCGACGACTGCCGTCGCGCCCAGATCAGTGACTGTGTCGTGATGCTCGGGCCGAGCCGTCGCAACCGGTGTGGCCCCGAGGATGTCTGCGAGTTGAACCGCAACGTGACCGACACCACCGTTTCCACCGTGAACGAACGCATTCGCACCGGGTTCGAGTCCCGCGTGGTCGACGAAGGCCCGCCACGCCGTCACTCCGACGAGCGCCACCGCTGCACCCTCCGCGAACGTCACACTCTCGGGCAGTTCGGCTAGCAGATCAGCAGGGACGGCGACATAATCCGCGAACGAACCACCGGCGAACCGGTCGGTGTGGAAGCCAGTGGCAAACACCCGGTCTCCCACTGTATGATCGACGCCTGCACCGGCAGCGACAACCGTTCCCGCCAGGTCCGAACCGGTTGTCTTAGGCATCGACGTGACGCCCCATAACCTGAATTTCGCGTCGACAGGATTGACACTCGCTGCCTCGACTTCCACCACAACCTCGCCTTTCTCCGGGTCCGGTCGGTCAATATCTTCGACGCTCAGGACATCTGGATCACCGGCCTCGTGGTAGCGTACAGCGCGCATGCCT
>KI543231.1:505027-506356 GCA_000496235.1 uncultured archaeon A07HR60 | reverse complement strand
GGCAACATCGATAACATGCTGTGAGTGTGGCGCGAAAACAAAGTCCAACCGGGTTGAACGTGGCTTGTATATCTGTGACGACTGTGGGTTGGTTGCGAATAGCGATGTGAATGCGGCGGAGAATATGCGTGCGACGGTAACTCCGAGTCCTGAACAGGATAGGAGTAACGGCTGTTTGGCCCAGCCATCGGTACAGTTGTTCGACAAATCAACGGGGAGAGTAGCCCCACAAGAACAGGTGGTCCCGTGAACCACAATATCCCAATCCAGCGGTGCGGTGCCGTGGGAATCCCACGGCTTTAGCCGTGGGAGGAGGTCAAAGACGAGTCGGTACGACCTTGGAGAGGTCAACACAGTCGCCGAGAAACTCGAAAAACGGGAGATCGACGGGCGCGCCGTCATCACGCCCTAACTCGGCGGGAGTTCGAATATCGTGGTCGCCCGGACCGAGCCGATTCACCGTCCATCTTTCATTTGCATGGGTTCGTGTCCGAATGCCAATCGATGTGACTAGCCATTCAGCGGGAGTAGTAGATCAAGACGAGCGGAGCCGAGCCGAGCCGAGCCGGATTCGGGGGTGGTATCCGAGCGGGTCGGGGTGACTTGATCAACGCCGAAAGCATACGCAGTGAACACAAAAATCCAGCCAGAGGCCCAGTCTCCGTGCGACCGATTCAGAGTTCTTCTTTCATATCACCGCGTCGGTACCGCTCAACAAGTTCGTACCCGCTGAGCGTCCCGGTCGCATCGAGGGTGATCTCGTACCGGCCAATAATATCCTGTGTATCAGGGACCGCATTCCGCTCAACAACCTCGACGACGGTCCGCCAGTTGTCACCAGTCATTTCGACTTTGATCACCCCGTCGAACTCGTAGTCGAGAAGTTCAGCTGTGACCTCTCGGGCTCGTCGCTGCGCCTCGAGGAGTCCCATAGTGGATTGGGTCGACTCTTCGTCGGGTTGTTCAGACTGGTTCGACATCTCGTCAGTGGTGTCGGCTGACTCACTTGCCTGGCCGGTCTCGTTACTATCCATCTCGGCCGTCTGGGTCGTGACATCGCCGTCGTTCGTGTTGTCGGACATAGACTGTGATCGTTCTGTGATGATTAGGGTGCGGTCGTGTCGAGAGTGTCGATGGCGGCTTCGACTTCCTGGCGCAATGCCTGCACTTCGCTGTGATGGGCGAGTTTCGAGGCCAGCACGTCGACACAAATGTTTGTAAGCGTCGCTCTGTCGGGGTCGTCGGCGTACTCAAGTCCCTCGACGGCCATGATACCGGCCCGGGTGCCAACCTCGATATCGAGGCGGTTACGCAGCTCGCCCATCAGAG
>KI543231.1:500415-505007 GCA_000496235.1 uncultured archaeon A07HR60 | reverse complement strand
GACTGTCTGCGGCCACTTACAGGATATCCAGGGTCTCTCGCCAGCTCCCAGAGATCCGCTGGCTGCACAGGGGCCCCAATCACACACTCGCTTTCCGGGGCCGAGTGAGTCGAATCTGATCGGCATGAGTACCGTCCCCCAAACTGGGACAGGTAGCGAGCAGCCACGACACCGATCACCAGCAGCCGTCAGGAATCGTCTGTCTCTCGGTCCCACTGGTCTGACGAGGCTGGCTGCTCTCTGAGTTGTGCCTTCTGTACTTTCCCGGTGGGTGTGTAAGGGAATTCTTCGACAAACTCGATGTAGCGGGGAATCTTGAATTCCGCGAGGTGGGGCTTGCACCGGTCGATTACGTCTTCGGGTGCGAGGTCGTGACCGGGTTCGATTCGGATCACCGCCTTGACGACCTCACTGTAGAATTCGTCCGGACTGGGAATCACAGCGACTTCCGCGACCGCGTCCAGCGCTTTGATCACTCCCTCAACTTCGTACGAAGAGATGTTTTCGCCGCCGCGCCGGACGATGTCTTTCTTCCTATCGATGAAGTAAACGAAGCCGTCGTCGTCGATTTTCCCGTAGTCGCCTGTGTGAAACCAGCCGTCGACGATGGCGTCGGTAGTTTGTTGCGGCTGGTCGTGATAGCCGTTCATTACCGCCGGACAGTGCATGACGAGTTCTCCGGTTTCACCAGCGGGGAGTTGCTCCCCGGTGTCATCGACGACCTGGACGGTTTTTTCTGCCGGTGGGAGTCCGATACTCCCGATACGACGTTTCTGGGGGTCAGTTGGGTTCAGTATCAACAGTGGATCCTCAGTTAGCGAATATCCCTCGACAACGCGAGTATTAAATCGCCGTTCAAATGACTCGATCAGGTCTGGCGGGGTCCCGGCCGAAAAGACGAGGTCGACCGGATTATCGCCGTCAGCGTCCGTCTCGTCGACGTTATCCAGCATTTTCAGCATACTGCCCATCGCATTGAACTCGGTGATACCGTACTCCCGGCACCAGTCCCACCAGTTCGAGGAGGAAAATTTCTCGCGGATAACGACTTCCGCCCCGGCCGCAGCCGCACCGAGCGTGGAGTATATTTGTGCGTTCGCGTGGAACAGTGGCAGCGCCGTGAGGAGCGTGTCTTCACTCGTGAACCCCATTCGTTTTTGAAAGTCGATAGCACTGATTGTCCAATTCTCGTGAGTGCACTCGACGGCCTTGGGACGACCGGTCGTTCCCGACGTGTACATGTGGAGTCCGACGGCGGCTGAGTCGCTCGATTTCGGCGATAATGTTGGGGATTGTGACGAGGCAGCCGTCACAAGATTCTGGCATCCCTCAGCGTCGTCGACCGTGACGATCTGCTCGACACTCGTCTCGGCGGCTGCCTGCTTTGCTGTATCTAACAAATTACGAGATGTCACCAAGAGATCTGGTTCCGATAGTCTCAGCGAGTGAGTCAGCTCCGTAGCTGTATAGTCTGGATTCGACGGTGCCGTGACTGCATCGAGAGTGGCGTTCGCAAACATGACGAACAGAAATTCGGGGCAGTTCGGGAGAAAAATACCTACCGAATCACGCTGCGTCACGCCGAATTCTGCGAGCGCAGCCGCATACCGTTTCGATGCGTTCTGTACGGCTTCGTACGTCAGCTGTCTGTCGGGAAACGTGAGGAACGACTTCGTGGGCGTCTTTTCCACACGATTCTCGAGAAGGCGCTCAATTCGCACGACTACCTGGTTCGGTGACACAAATATAATGATTGTGCCTGCAAGGAGTGTGACACTGCATGCCGTCGAGGGGGAGATTCATTTGCTGATCAGGGCTAGTTTCTCGCGGCTTGACGCCGGAGACTGGACTTGTCTCTGTAGAATGGCTCCCTTTCAGAGTGAACTACCCCGCCCTGCTCGCACTGACGCACTCGCTGAGGGCGGGGCTAGGCTGGGCTTCCTGCTTCCAGTTTCCACGACGCGCTTTGGAGAGACAGACATCTCCACAGGGAGTGCAGTCTCCACAGGCGGTGATTCGGAGTGTCCTACTCCTCGTCTCGGTGCTCGACGGAACCGGTCCGTCAGGCAGCGCACGCTTCTTGTCGCGTTCGAACGCTACCCGTGTCCGTCGACTTCGCAGGGAGCGTGTCGTTCCATTCGGAACGACGAGCGAGTCGAAGCCAACAGGTCGGAACGCCCATCTTGATCAGCCGTTCGGCGTTCAGTGGGATACATTGGGTGTGTGTGCCCGTGGGTTGGGAGCAGACCGTGCAACCCAGCTGATGACGGCGCTGTATCGCCACCCCGCCCTACTCGCTCCCTGTGATCGCTCCGTGAGGACGGGGGTTTAGCGCCTGGAGACGGCTAAATGTGGGTCTTACTCGTGGGCGTCGACTAGCAGAGACGCCACTTCGTCTGCGAGTTTTTCATGGAGTGTCGCGCCTTTATCAGCGCTCGCGAGGGCAGTATCACCGATAGCTCCGCTGTCGGAGTATTCTTCAAAGGGACGATACACGGATAGTGGGCCAGATTCAAGGAGATCTTTATCACCGTAATCGTAGGGCTCGTCGAAGTACGTGGCCGGTCTGTCATCCTCGACGAGATTGGGATAGTGGTGCAACATGAGCGAAGTCTCAAACTCACCACCGTGTGCCATCCCTCCAACGTCGCTTTCTCGGACTTCCTCGACGAACGCTGTCGCGAGTTGAAAATACGTGAGTCCGAGCACGTCGGCCTCCGGGTGCGATTGACCCACCGTTGAAACAGCAGCATCAATGAGCGCGCCGTTGCCGCCGTGGCCGTTCAGAAACAGGAGCGTGTCGAAGTCGTTCGTCATGAGCGACCCAGCCACGTCTTCGAGCAGGTCGTGAAGTGTGTCGAAACTGCCAGTGACGGTCCCCCCAATCGAAAGATGGTGCGGCGAGAACCCGGTCCAGACGGGCGGCGCCACTAACACTGGAATCTCGTCTGCGACCGCCTCTGCACCGGCCGTCGCAACCGCAGTGGCTAACAGTGAGTCGGTGGCGACTGGAAGGTGATTACCGTGCTGTTCGACACTGCCGACCGGAACAACGAGGACCGACCCGTCTGTCGCGCCGACTTCGGAAATTTGGGGCGCGGTACTGGCCGCCAGAGACACGTCGCTGTCGAGATTACCAATATCGAGCATATTCTGGCTGTCTTTACGAATGAGTATAATTTGCTCGGTCAGTGCGATTTGTCAGCCCGTTTCGCCGTCCGGATCGACTACTGATTGGCCACTCCTCGATAGAGGACGATCATGGGCAACGCCAGACTCACTCGCAATCGAGAACCTACGTATCCCACTGTCAGTCCTGGTCTGAGCCCGTATGAACTACGTGAACCACTCCGGCGCCAGTCCCTGAAACACTCGTCCTGCTCAGCTCGTGCACGAACCGCCGATCTAGAGTGTGACCCCCTCCCCGCGGTCACGCGGGAGAACCCCGAGCGTTGGAAAGTAGAGTTGTGCGTTACTGGGCGGGGGATCGCGGTTGGAGTTTTCTGTGAACAATTCCTGAGAACTTCTCTGACGATGGACGAGTACTCAGAGCCACCAGTCAGAGTTACCATACTCCCGACTACACTCGGCCGAACAAAACTGGACGTGACCCGGTGGTGGAACGATCGGTATTGTGTCAAACGTGTCTCCGCAGTTGTCACAGGTATGATCGACGGCCGGGGACTGCTCGGGCTTGCTCACACAGATTATAATCACTAAGGATTTGTTTAAGATATGACTCATTCCCAATATTCGCAGATCCGGAGACACCGGCACCACATCGAAACAGCGGGGTTCGTGAACACGCGACCGAGACCAGCCCACGCGGAGGACGGTGACCCATCGTAGACTTCCACATAGCGTATTCGATCATGCGCGGAAGCCTGACGATCTTCTCAGTGTCGGGGGCATAGCCATCTGAAAATAGGGATAGCCGGAAGAGATCTCAGGCGTAGCTCGCACTCTTTGATCCTCCTGAGTTGAGATAGACCGTCGGTCAATGCGGGCCAGGAGCTGAAAGTATGTGTCCGTCAATAGCAAGTGTGATTTCACCTCATTGAAAACCAGAACAGACGCCGGGACGGCACTGGTGTCACCGACTCAGTCGCCACTGAGAAATGTAGGTTTTAGTACACATGGCAGCGTTCTACTACGTATGCGTGCTGCACGATTACAAAAGTTCGAGGAGAATGCCCACGAGTTTACTCGTGGGATGAATCCGACACTGCTGACACGATCTACGCTTCTACGCTCGTCTGGATATTCCACGGGTCACCGAACCAGAACAATTATATAAATCAATTTACGACGCTTACGTATGCCGAATCAGGTCGTCACACGGACGGTGAAAGCCACCATCCAGAACCACTCACAAGTCCACGACGACCTTGATTCGCATGGCTACGCTGCATCCACACTCTGGAACGTCGGGCGCTGGACCATCCAGCGGGTCTGGGATGCTATCGACTACATCCCCGAAAGCGAGGAACTCACATCGTCCCTGAAAGGTCACGTCAACTACACCAACCTGCACAGTCAATCCAGTCAGAAAGTTCTTCAAGAACTTTCCGACGCCTTTCACTCATGGTACA
>KI543231.1:489365-500395 GCA_000496235.1 uncultured archaeon A07HR60 | reverse complement strand
GGATAGCCAGAAGAGATCTTAGGCGTAGCCATATTCTATTTGCGGGGGTTCGATGTTCGAACAGCGGCCGGTGTCACGAGCCATTCAACAGTAGTGTTACCAGGACAGGACGAGCGAAGCCGGATTCGAGCTTCGTGTCGGAGCGAGTTGGGGTGACTTGACCAACGCCGAGAGCATACGCAGTGAGGACAGAATCTGGCCAGAAGTTCAATCTCCGTGCGACCGATTCAGAGTTCTTCTTTCATGTCACCGCGTCGGTACCGCTCCACAAGTTCGTACCCGCTGAGCGTCCCGGTCGCATCGAGAGTGATCTCGTACCGGCCAATAATATCCTGTGTATCGGGGACCGCATTCCGCTCAACAACCTCGACGACGGTCCGCCAGTTGTCGCCAGTCATTTCGACTTTGATAACCCCGTCGAACTCGTAGTCGAGAAGTTCGGCGGTGACCTCTCGGGCTCGTCGCTGCGCCTCGAGGAGTCCCATAGTGGATTGAGTCGACTCCTCGTCGGTCTGCTCGGATTGGTTTGACATCTCGTCGGTGGCGTCGGCTAACTCACTCGTCTGGCCGGTCTCGTTACTATCCGTCTCGGCCGTCTGGGTCGTGACATCGCCGTCGTTCGTGTTGTCGGACATAGACTATGATCGTTCTGTGATGATTAGGGGGCGGTCGTGTCGAGTTTGTCGATGGCGGCTTCGACTTCCTGGCGCAATGCCTGCACTTCGCTGTGGTGGGCGAGTTTCGAGGCCAGCACGTCGACACAAATGTTCGTGAGCGTCGCTCTGTCGGGGTCGTCAGCGTACTCAAGTCCCTCGACGGCCATGATACCGGCCCGGGTGCCAACCTCGATATCGAGACGGTCGCGCAACTCGCCCATCAGATCGACAATCGGCTCGATTCGCTCGGCGTCAGGGTCGCTGACGTGGGAACTGATGATCGCGGCTTCGGTTTCGTGGTCGTAATGATCCATGTAGATCCCGACTAGCCGGTCCAGCAGGGCATCTTGTGGCTCGTGAACACCAGCGTATTCGACGGAATTCGATGTCAGCACTGCCCGGAACTCAGGATGGACATCGACGTATCGCGACTCGCCACGCTGGCCGGGTAGCTCGAGGACACCTTCCTCGAACACCGACAGAAGAACGTTGTTCGCGACAGGTTTCGTGCGGGAAAACTCGTTGTAGACCAGTGTTGCCCCCTCTCGGACGGCGATCGTCAGTGGGTTGTCCACCCACCGGTCGCGGACGATATTCTTGCTCTTGACCACATTGTGAATGTATTTGTCGTGTTCGGTGATCTGCTCGGTTTCGCCGTATTCGCCGACGAGATCGCTCGTGGTCAGGTCAGCATCCCCGTTGATCCAGACGACGGGACGCTCGCGCTCTTGCGCGAGATGTGTCGCCATCGCGGTCTTCCCACAGCCGGTCGGCCCGATCAGATGAACGGGTCGATCCACAGCGAGCCACCGTCTAATTCGATCTTTGACTTGTGTCACCGCCTCCGTTTCGACGAACGACTGTCGCTTGAAATGAAGTGATCGTCGAGGTTGTCCGATGACCCAGATGTAGACATTCGCTGTTGTTTCTCAAGCCGATCAGTTTCTTTGTCCTTTTGACGGCGTTCCCGCTGTTTCCCCTCTCGGCTGGAGCGAATCTGCGAGCCTCGAACTTTCCGTTCGCGTGAGTCGTTAGTCATGTATCATCGGGTCGGAGTGGAACATCTTCGCCGTATTCCTCGCGGTAATCCTGAATAGTCATATCGTGGGTCTGGAGGTGCGGCTGCGTGATCGCCTGATAATATTCATCACAGACGTTACACTGGACCATATCGTCCGGAGTTTCCTCCTCAACGGGCTCCTCGTCGGATTCAGTCTCAACGAACTCATCAGCCTCGCTTTCGGCCTCAACGTCCGTCTCTGCCGCCTCCGTGCTTGCTTCAGCCTCGTCTGCGCTTGCCTCAGCTTCTTTTACACTCTCGGTGGGTGCAGAAGTCTCGGCGGCTTCTGCGCTCTCGGCGGCTTCGGCAGTGTCGGACTCGATGTCGATTTCGACTCCCTCAGCAGGTGGTTCATCTGTAGCCGAGTCAGTCTCAGACGGAGTCGCGTCTTCGGGTGCGGACGCGGCCTCCGCTTGTGAACCTGTCTCCTCCGAGCGTTCGTCTACATCTGCCCTTCTGTGGAACCCTCAGCGACGTCTCGAAGCGTCGCGAGTCGTTTCAAAGTCGCTCGGTCGTCCATGTCGTCACGAGAGTCCGCAACAGCCTCGAGAAACGCCTCCACCCCGACGTTGTGGAACTCATCGCTGTACTCCTGGAACGCGTTCTGCTGGCTGGTGACGGATTCGCGTTTCTCGGCGACGTCGTCCTGGAACGATGTTGTATATGCATCGAAGACGGCGTCGGCATCGACGAATTCCGAGCGCAGCGATTCCATCGCGTCTTCGAGGCTCGATGAGTCCCGTTTTGCAGCTACATCAGCCGAGAATTCGCTGCTGTATCCGTCAACGGTGTTCGCGAGCGTCGTGATATCTGCTCGGAACGCATCGACGGCGTCCAACAGATCCGCCGGGTTCAGTTTCGCCGCGGCATCACGGCCAAACCCGTCCGCATACTGATTGAACGCCGAACCCATGGTTGCCATCGCATCGCGCCGCTGTGCCATGTCCGTCGTAAGTCGAGCCACGTCGGCCTCAAACGTCTCGGCGTAGGCGTCAAACGACTCACGGGCGGTGTCTACGTCTGCTCGCATCGACTGGACGTTCTCACGTAGTTGGCTCGCGTCCTTTTTTGCCGCGACCTCGGATTGGAACTCCGCCGCGGCAGTCTCGAATTCCTCTTGTAGTTCTCGGAACTCACGTTGCGCCTCGATTATGTCGTCACGCTTGTCTCTGACACTCATCGGTATTGTGGGTGGTAGGGTGGGGAATGTGTATTTGATAAAAATTGGGTCGGTAGAATGATGTGCGATACGTCGCTGTTATGTCGCCGTGAGACCTGTGATTACGGCTCCGGTGCCGGTGAGGCTTCCGGGGCTGCGGGTTCTGCACCAGCAGTGAGTTCCGCCTGTTCGATTTTCGCGATCTCTTCGGCGTAATGGAGGAAGGTATCGACGGATGCCACGACAACCCGTGCCTCAACGGTCAGGATTTCAATCCCGACGAGTGAGATACGAGCAAATGCATCGACGACGACGCCTTTATCGAGTACACGATCCAAGACTTCTGCCAGACTTGATGAGTCGGGTTGTGCCATTGCTGCAACTAATTGTCGTTGCGCGAGTAATTAATGAGTTGACGTCGTTTCAGCAACTGTAATGACCCGTGAACAATATATGTCCGTAATACGGTACACTTACACGCGGCATAAGACGGGTTATCAAGTATAACGTGCGGATCCTCCAGCGATTGACGAGCCTTCCCGATCACCGTCTCCCGGCCGCGGCGAACCAGTATCGAACCCTCCCACCAACCGTGTCAGTGTAGCAGTATCCAGTGCGACACCCGCTAGCAAATCGTGACTCTCCCAAACAGCTCCAACCGACGCGCAGACACGCCCACTTCAGCGTTGTTCCCCCGCGAGATCAGCCGGTTTTTCATCCGGAACCGGGGGCACACACTCCTGGTCAACGGCGCCCCAGGAACGGGAAAGACCCTCTTTACCATCAGCGGGCTCGATCTCCTGGAGCAACACGGTGACGTGCTTTACGTGTCGACACGAGTCGACCAGGATACAGTCTACGATATGTATCTGGCAGAGCACTCCTCACTCGACGAGACGGATATCCTGGACATCTCACAGAACGCGTTCGAGCGGCCACTCGATGTCGAGGTTCCGCTCGAACGATTAGATCTCACTTCGCTGCTAGAGTGGCTCACTCAGGTGAGCGAGGTCAACACCGAACTCACCGTTGCGTTCGACAGTTGGGATCTCGTTTACCAGTACCTGGCGGCCCGTCATGACGACCCGCCAGATATCGAGACGGTGACCACACAGTTGGTCGCGCTCGCCAGGGAGAAAGGAATCCGCACACTGCTGGTTTCCGAGGATGTTGCCTCGCCGCCGCTGGAGTACATCGTCGACGGCGTGGTCGCGTTGCAGGTGTCAGAAGACAATCGCGGACGAACCCGGCGCCAACTCAAACTGGAGAAACTGCGCGGCGTCCGGATCGGCAATCGGCTGCAGCCGTTCACGCTCGCGGATGGGCAGTTTCGCGCGATTCGGCCGGTCAAACTGTCGACCGTCCACTCGGGGACTGGTGACGCGACGTGGAATCCCCGGCCGAATACGAGACGGAAGTTCTCCACAGGGGTTGATGATCTCGACCCGATCATCGCAGACGGATACAATCGCGGGAGCGTCGTCCACCTGGATCTCGGGGCCGATCTCTCGCGAGACGCATGGAGTGTTCTGACACTACCAACGATTCGCAATTTCCTGGCCAACAAGATGGGGGCCGCTGTCGTCCCCCCGCGAGAAGGCAGCCCTGGGCTTCTCCACAACGACCTCACCGCCGTGTTGGACCCACACAGATTCGAAACGCACTGTCACGTCTTTGGGAATTACACCGGCGCAGTGACAGAGACTGCCCAAGGCTCGGAGATGGCAGACGACGTCGAGACCAGTTCCTCCGGCGGCGAGCCAGCTGCCGAGACAGGGTCCGACGAGTCGCTGCCCAGCAGGGTTCATGACCAGCGCGGCGACGGCGATGCGCTCGAATACCGCTCGTATATCGAGTCAATCGAACGGCTGCGCGACCAGAGCACGGGACCAGTGTTACATGTGATCAGCATGGACACGGCCCGGCGAACCTTCGAGGACCGATTAGGCGAACTCGCTAATTACATTGCGATTCACAACGACCTCGCGGTCATCATCACCAAGCCTGGGACCGAACTCAGGGAGCGAGCCGACCGTGTCGCAGATATGCACTTCCGACTCGAGCGGTCCGGCAGTGCAATCGCTCTGTACGGTGAAAATCCGCTGACCCCGCTCCTCGGAATCGGCATCGACCGCTCACAGCCAATTCAAGAAGTGACGCTGACGGAGATGGTTTAATCCATGAACGAACAGCATATTCCATCTGAACTCCTCGACGCCCTCTGTAACGAATTAGAACTGAAACCCGAGCTGTCTTCGGCCTCGCCGGAAGAGGCGAGTGCTGGCTCGGAAGTGTCTTCATCCGCCGAGACGGACGCCACAGGCTCGTCGGTCCGGTACACCGAGACACAACTCTCCGACGACGCAGTCGACAGCGTCAGGGGATGGCTCGACAATGAATACCTCCAGCAAATCGAGAACAAACACGTGATCGCGCAACTGGACGAAATCATCCTGTTGTTGATCGCCACCCGAGGCAAAGCCTCCGGGAAAGAGCTCTGTCAGGATCTTCAACGGCTCTTCGGCGCAGACTTGAGCCCCGGCACGGTGTACCCACGTCTCACCGACCTGAGAGAGGACGGATTGCTCGACATGCACGAACTGACGAGACGGAAAGTGTATTCTATCGCCGATTCGGAGCAAATCGATGAGCACGTCGCTCAGGGGATGGACCAATTGCTGACGTTTTCACTCGTATTGAAGCTACTCACGGTGGAATCGGCCGGCGCACATACACACAGCCACGGAGGCTCTGAATGAGTTCAAATCTGTACACTTACGGCGTGATCGAACAGGAGGATCTGGACCTCGACGTGACCGGGGTCGACGGAGCAGAACGAGTGTATACGGTCGATTACAAGGCACTCTCGGCGATTGTGTCTGAAATCGACACCACTGACCCAGACCGTACCGACGCGGCCGTGAAAACACACAACGACGTCCTGCAGTCGGTGCTAGAACACGACGAGGGCCGGACGGTGGTCCCCATGAGTTTCGGGATGGCGTTCAAGAGTGGTCGCACACTGAAGGGCGTCCTTCGGGGGGCCCAGCGGGCGCTTCGCAGCACTCTCAGCGATATCGACGGCACGATCGAACTCGGGGTGAAAGTGATCGCATCGTCCGGGGACGACGGTGTGGACGAGACGGCTCGAGCGGACGTGATCGACCGGCTTTCGGCCAAGAGTATCAATGAGACGGACAACGATCTGTTCAGTGACCGTCTCCTGGTGAACAAATCGTATCTCGTCGATCGTGGACGGCGCGCGGAGTTCGACAGTATCATCGATGAGATCCAAGCCGATTACGACGGCCTCACGGTGCAATACACCGGGCCGTGGCCGCCGTACAATTTCGTCGATATTCACATTGGGGCAGACCAACAACAGGGAGGCCGCTGAGCCGTGTTCGTCCTCGACGACATCCTGGTAAAGCCGTTCGTCTCGGTATTAGACATTCTGCAGACGATGGCACTCGGCGAAATGTACGATGTCGAGTCGATTCGTGACGATATCAAGGAAAACCAGTTGTTGTACGAGATTGGCGAGCGGCCCAAATCAGAATACGAGACGCGAAAGCGCAAGCTCGAAGCGGAACTCGAGATGGCTCAGATGGTCCGCTCACAGATGCGAGACCGAATGGAAATCAAACGCTAATGACTACCGATCACGACGACACCGGCGGCACCGACGAGGCGGACAGATCCGGAGGTGCTGGCAATTCGAGTCCCGTTCTCGACCGCCTGCGGGCGATTCTCGAGACGCTCGACGAGATTGATACGAACGAGGATGGTACCAGACGCGAGTCGGGCCATCTCGAACGGGGACAAATCGGTCTCGATTACAGCTACGAGGTCTCGATTGGCAGTATCTCTGGCGACCGGTCGCCAGCACCGCCACGTGAGTCAGACGACGACAGCGAGTCACCTCTCTTCGAGGTTCGGGCCGTCAGCGACACTGACCGTGTCGTCGTCATCGACCTCTCGCAGACAGCCGACGGTGAACTCGACGTGCGACTCGACTCCGAACAGCGTGTATTGGAGCTGCGGGTTGACGGAGACCGTATCAGACGCATCCCGCTAGATACCCACGACGTAACAGTCAGTGACGTGACGCAAAACAATCAAATCCTCCAGATCCGGCTGACACAGCCGGATGATCCCGACGACACCAAACACGATGACCAGTAACCAATCCCGACGACAGGCACAGAAAGCACGACAGGCACAGCTGAAAGCACAGCTGAATCGGGATCAGGCCCGACAGAAGATCCTCCAACAGCGGAGGGCACTCGCCCGGCGCCGGGCCAAGAATCGAGCGCAGTGTGAGAGTGATGAATCTGAATCGAGCGGAGGTCAACATAACCCCTCGGCTCACTCGACGACCCCACCCCAACGGTCGAACGCGCAAAACGCGGCTCAACACTCTCACTCGACGGTCCCAGAGACACCAAAATATTCGACGGTCGAGGCTCGCAGACGGCTGTACGGGCTGCGACTCCACTACGAGACGACTGATACCGCACAGTCGGAGACTCCTCAGGCTCAGTTTGAAGAGGGTGAGTCACACGATGAGTGACCCCAAACCGACGCGCTCGCAGGGCGACCTGGCGGAAACATTGGAGATGCTGTTGGACAAGGGTGTGGTCGTCAATGCCGACATTGCGGTCAGTGTTGGTGACACCGAACTGTTGGGGGTCGAGGTGCGCGCCGCAATCGCATCGTTCGAAACTGCCGCCAAATACGGACTTGAGTTCCCTGGAGGCACGGATATGGAGCGTGTCGAGAGGGTCGCCGGTGTCGACCCCGAGGATGCCGAGAATCTAGAGGTGCAACTGGACAGCCACTCCGGCGCCGAATCCACCACCGCAGAGACACCGGCGGCAGACACCGACGCCGCTGAAGACAACTCGTCTGAAGCCAGGAGTGAGTGACCGTGGAGGTCTCACTCGAAGACAACGGTGACGACCTGCAGAGCGGGCTCACGGCGCTGGTCGTGACTGTCGTTGAGTTACTGATCGAGGCGCTCGAGCAGGAGGCTGTCCGGCGGATGGAGTCAGGGTCTCTCTCTGACGAGGAGATCGAGCGACTCGGACGCCGCCTGCAGACACTCGAAGAGGAACTGGAGGAGATGAAAGAGCGAGAAGAAATCGATGACGAGGTAGACGATTTCAAAGGCGATCTGGATACGGTTGTTCGAGACATTATCGAACAGTTCACAGGATCTGATTCAGCCAGCGCCGCTGATGGCCGCTCGCCTGTTGGTGATCTGCTCGATGAGTGACCATTCGACGAACGCCAGCGCCGGACAGTCGACACCCACTAGCACTGACCCCGCGGTCACGGAGGGCCGATATCTCTACTGTCTGGTAGCTCTCCAAGACGGGTCTCAGCCCTCAATCGCGACCGTGGGTGTCGACGACAGTTCGGTCCGGATCGTTCGAGACGATGATGTCGGTGCCGTCGTCCACGACTGTCACCAGACTTACGACACAGAAAATCCCGAGCCGGAGCTGATCAAACGACGCGTTCTCAAACACCAGCAAGTCGTCGACGCGGCGAGTGAGGTATACGGAACACCACTCCCATTGCGGTTCAATACCGTCTTCGACGGCGGTGACGCGAGCGTAAGCGGGTGGATACAGAACCGGTACGAGACGATACGCGATCAGTTGGAATCATTCGCCGGCACACGAGAGTACCGAATCAGCCTGTTGTGGGACTCAACGGAATTCGAAACCACGGCCGAAACCGAAGACGATCGGCTGGCGGAGTTGCGACAGGATCGTGACGAGGCAGACACTGGTAAAGGATTCCTCCTGGAAAAGCAGTACGACGAGCGGCTCCGCGAATTGAAACGGCAACGCCGGGGAGAGCTCACGGTCGCGCTCAAACAGGCGGCAGAGCCGACCGCACACACCATCGAAGAACAAGACGCGACATCGCCACTGGCAGAGGTGGCTGACTCGACGGACGGCGAACAAATCGCGCGCATAGCAGTACTCGCGGACCAGACAGACGAAGGTGCCCTCGGGAGTCGACTAGACGAGTTAGTCGAGCGTGACGGAGTACGCGTCCAATTCACCGGCCCGTGGCCGCCGTACACGTTCACACCGGATCTGGAGTGAATTTACAGCATGCAACCTACAAAAGACGACACACACGCCATCGTTGAGCTGATCGACGTGTTGTTGCGCGACGGAGCGATTATTCAGGCCGACGTCATCGTCACCGTGGCCGATATCCCACTGATTGGTATCAGCCTCCGCGCGGCCATCGCCGGCATGACGACGATGACAGAATACGGGATCTTCGAGGAGTGGGACATGAACCACAGGCAGCGGTGAACTGTCGCGTCAGGTTGACTACATCGGGGCTGGTGTTCTGGTGGTTCGGAATCACTTCTGTCTGAGCGTCATAACAGACGTATACCCGCTGTTTGGTCAGATCCTCCACTAACTTCATGCCGCCGCTAAACGCATTCTTACACGGATGGAGACGCTTCGCGTCAAGTTAGTCGTGCCAGAAGATGGTCCCTCGAAGACGGCGCGAGAGGCTTTCGACGAGTTGTCTGCGGTACACGAGGATCAGGCAGTTTTCCAACTCAATCAGAGCGAATACGTGGACGAAGACAGCTGGGGATTCAGTGTGACGCACACGCTCAGAGGACCCGGAAACAGAGAGTTCGTCCAGACGACATCACTCGCAGATATCGAGCGAGCGATGGCGCGAGCAGCGGCCGGTCCGTTCGACAAGCGGGTGACAGACGACCCCAAGCAATCGGGTCTCGATTCGCAGGGTGAATAATCACCTCCGGCGGGACAACTCTCGAAGGGGCGGGTTCAAAGCCAGAACGACTCGTCACAGCTGGTCGTGATCTTCAGGAATCTCAAAAACTCAGTCGAGGTACTAAATGCGGAGGGACGTGCTCGCGAGTCTTACACACCGATATGTGGATATCGACAGTGACCTCGTTCGGAGATCACCCGTCGGCAGTGACTCCGTCCCCAGATTCGGCCGGGTCGTCGCTGTCGGCGCCGGCATCGGGACCGACATCGGCCAGCGGCTCGTCTATCCCGAGTAACTCTGCGCTCGCGGTCCAGAGACTATCTGCTGCATCAAGATCGCGAGCAGCATCCGTCGGGGTGGCCGATTCGAGGCCGGTGAAATATCGGCCCGTCACGTCTGTCGTCCGCGGTGAAACGGCGACGAATAGCAGTTCTGCCGCCCCGTCGGCGACACTAGTGACTCCTGGCACCGCTTCGAGACGCTTTGCAAGCCACGGAAGAGGCCCCGGGAGAAAGCGCGTGAACCCACTGCCGGGGATCCCTCCCGGATGGATACTGTTCGATGTAACCGACCGGTTGGTCTCTTCAAGCCGGTTGGCCAGTTCTCGCGCAAACAGAATATTTGACAGTTTCGAGTGACCGTACGCGCCGGCTGCAGAGTAACTCTCGACATCGCGAACTCGGTCAAGATCTAGCATCGACCCGCGGTGGGCAGACGAAGCGGTCGTGACGACGCGGGCATTATCTCGGAGATGATCCAGCAACTCGACCGTCAGCAGATACGGCGACAGGTGATTGACGTGAAACGTATACTCTACACCAGCGTCAGTCACTGCTCCGTTTCGGAAGAGACCACCAGCGTTGTTGATGAGGATATCGAGACCGTCAGTGTCCGCGCGGATGGTCGCAGCCAGGTCTTTGACCGCATCCACGTCAGAAAAATCGGCTTGAACGAACTGGGCTTCGACTCCCATCCCGGTCAGCCGGTCGACAACGGCGGTCCCAGCCGTCTCGTCGCGACCGTGGACAATCACATCGGCACCAAGTCGGCCGAGCGCTAACGCTGCCTCACGGCCGATACCGCTCGTCGATCCAGTCACTACCGCCTGCTGACCGGTGCAGTCCACGTCATCGACGCCAGCGATTACCTCTGGACGATCACTCATTGGTCTGTGTACGTGCTCAAGACCGATAACCTCGGCTCATCTCGCTCGCGACACCACTATCAGATCGCCGCTCTGGTCGGGCCCAAGCTGTCGGCTCTCCGAAACTCGTCCCGTACAGACGATTGAATCAACTCGGCGTGATTGGTGATATGATCGGACGCAGCAATCACAGGCGCTGCAAACTCGCACATAAACACTGTGAGCATG
>KI543231.1:471580-489345 GCA_000496235.1 uncultured archaeon A07HR60 | reverse complement strand
ATTAGGGACACAGTCAGTCCACGGCACGATAGACTCGTACACCGCACTCAGCTGTTCACCGCCACGCGAGTCGTCAGGCCTCGAAGGAAGCTGGATCGAACGGCTCTGCGGTCGCGTGGTAGTGGTCGAATCTGGTGGCAGCCCAGTCCTGGACCGCGGAGTCGTCGGTGTGGAGCGCCGCCCGAAGGAGGCCTTCGTCGTCGCGGACAAGAAGATACACTGTCTCGTCAGCAACGACGACTGCCAGCGGAATGTCCTGTGTCAGGACTTTGATGTCGGCGCGAGGGTTCGCCGAGAGTGTCAGCAACTTTGTCCACAGGAGGTCATCAGTTTTCAGCGCCTGGACGGCCCCTTCCGACAGCACTGTCTCGAACGTTTGACCGCCATCAACCACGCAGTCGCGAACCGTAGCCAGACTCTGTTCGTTGAGTGTGTGTGAAAACGCCTGCAGTGTCGTGGCCGCCTCCATCGCGTCGAGAACCTGCTGGAGCGGGGCACTCGGACGGGTCCGGCTCGGGACGGTAATCGTCGCATCGGCGAGACAGCGCAGGTCAAACTCCAATTCCGCTGTGGGAAGATGCACGACCACGTCGCGCAGTTTGGCTTCGGTTTCGAGGATCGACATCAGATCGCTCACGCCGTCGGCAATCATCTCGCCGGTGGCTGTCGCAGTGTAATCGCTACCCTCCTGAGCAACCCAGGACCGGTCGGTGAAATCCTCGAGGATACGACCCAGTGTCGCCTGTGACGCGCCTGTTGCCGCAGCGAGGCTCCGTCGAGTGTGTGTGTCATCCGCCAGCAGCCGCAGCAACTCCACCCGGTTTTTCGAGCGGGCGAGAAATTCGATTTGCTCCAGCGACGCCTTCATATTCCTATCAGTACGCCTGGTAATAAACCGTCTTTGTTCAGCAGTGCTCCGTTTGTCGTCGCGTCTTCTTCCCGTTTCACAGCCGGCCGAGTGACCCCTCGGCGCATGTGTACCGCGATGTTGACGGGGAGCTAGCGGAAGCCTCGCCCTTCAGGGCGGGGTTCAAGCGACAGCGCAGCCCCACACCCAACACGCTATGACTCGTTTGGATGTTCCACCGCTTCCAACCCCGCTTCAATAATTTCTCCATAGGCTTCTGTGAGATCCCTGTCCTGTTGTTTAGCGTAATCTTTCACTCGCCCGTTCAGCGTATGTGATACGTCGATGTTCGGTCGCATTGTTAGTGTCCAAAAGACATTTAGACATACGTGTATTAATGCCTGTTGTCGTGAGGCGAACCAACACGTTCGCAGTACGCCCGCTGTCCGACGACGATGAGAAGCTACTGCGGGGCCTGTTGGACGCCTCTGCAAGCCTGTGGAACGAGTTGAACTACGAGCGCCGCCAGCAATTCTTCGACGGCGAATCAGTGTGGGACACAGCCGACTACCGAAAACAGTACGTCGACGTGCTCGGTTCTGCCACTGCCCAGCAGGTCATTCGGAAGAACAAGTCAGCGTGGCAATCATTCTTCGCCGCCCGTGAGAACGGCGAGAATACAGCCCCGCCGGGCTACTGGGGTAACGAGGACGAAGGCCGCGAGCTACGCACGTTCATTCGTAACGACCAGTACACGCTGGAAACCGGCGAGCGGTCACGGATAGAGATACCAGTCGGCCAAGCCCTCAAAGACGAGTATGGGCTTGGCTATCACGACCGACTCCGACTCGAAGTGTGTGGCGCTCCGCAGTGGAACGGCGAACAGGGCCGCTTGGAGATACAGTATGACGAGACAGCCGGCACGTTCAGGGCCTTTCAACCTGTTAGCGTCCCTGATTCTCAACAGGATTCACCACTGGCTTCGGAAGAAGCCGCCTTGGATGTGGGCGCGAACACTCTCGTCGCCTGTACCACGACGACCGGCCAGCAGTCTCTCTACGAAGGCCGGGACTTGTTCGACCGCTTCCGCGAGACAACCGAGGAAATCGCTCGTCTACAGTCCACACTCCGCGAAGGCCGAGACAGCAGTCAGCGGATTCAGCGGTTGTATCGCAAACGGACGCGACGGCGCGACCACGCGCAAGATGCACTGGTTCGGGATCTGATGGAACGGCTGTACGCGGAAGGTGTCGCCACGGTGTACGTGGGCGACCTCACGGACGTTCTCTCAACTCACTGGCACGCCGAGGTGAACGCCAAGACTCACCAGTTTTGGGCGTTCCAGTCGTTTATCGACCGTCTCTCGTACACCGCTGAGGAATACGGTATCACTGTCGAAGTACGGTCAGAAGCCGACACAACCCGAACGTGTCCGGCGTGTGGCAAACAGGAGGATACCAACCGAGACGGCGACGTATTCCGGTGTCCGTGTGGCCACGAAGCTCACGCAGACCTATGCGCGTCTCGCACGTTCCTCAATCAGCAGGCTGGCGAAATCGAAGTTGGGTCGATGGCTCGGCCCGTGCGCCTCAAGTGGGACGACCACAACTGGTCGGAGATAGCACACTCTCCCGAGAGGGCCAGTCCCAACGAGGAGCGCACAAACCGGAGTACCCGCACGGGAACGTTGCCTCCGTGAGTGGATAGCCGAACATCCCCACCGGAGGAATCCTCGCGCTTTAGCGCGGGGAGGATGTCAATCACCGGCGTTTGGGATGGTCGTCCCGTGGGTTACTCAATTCTTCTGCCGGGCCGAAACGGTCCCGGTAACCTATCACCGGGTCACCGAAGGATCCGCACACACGGGCTGCAATCGTTTCACTCTCTGCAGTATCGACACGGCAGTGATAGGTTTCTTACCGTGGAACATTTTCTGGATTCCGTTATATGGGTACAGACGCTATATGTCGTAATGACGGACGATCTGGCGATTATGGTTTCTGCTGAACTGGTAGATATCGAGGTGTCCGACTAACGTGGGTTCCCGGCGTGGGAGCATACTGTTTCTGGTCTCGGTTGTGCTGTTCGGGGGGACTTTCGTAGCGGCGAAGGCTGGTCTCGCACACTTGCCCCCTCTGCTGTTCGTCGCGGTCCGGTTTGATATCGGGGCGATTGTTCTGGCGATCTATGCAGTGTCGCGTTTCTCGTGGGCAGAGCTTCGCCCACGGACACCTGGCGATATTCTCGGGATTCTCGCGACCGGCGGGCTCGTGATCGGGCTGACGAACGCACTTCTGTTCGTCGGCCAACAGTACGTTACCAGCGGTGTCGCAGCCGTCGTGTTTAGCCTGAATCCTATCCTCACGCCGGTGTTCGTCGCGATTCTTCTCTCGGAGGATCGGTTGTCATTGCGTGCCAGCGCAGGCATGGTGTTAGGATTACTCGGAGTGGGCTTGATCGCGAGTCCCGACCCGACTGCGTTCCTGAGCGCCGGCCCGGGGATTCCCCATTCTGTTCGGTGGCGCCGTGACGAGTGCGCTCGGGGCCGTCGTGATCCGCCGGTCCAGAGCGCGGCTGTCTAGCACTGCCCGGACGATCTGGGGGGTCCCGCTGGCGGCGGTTCTGTCTCACGGATTGAGCTTTGTGGCTGGAGAATCGGTTCCTGATCTGAGCGTGCCACCCGCAGCGATTCTCGCCTT
This sequence comes from uncultured archaeon A07HR60, assembly GCA_000496235.1. Taxonomy (GTDB): domain Archaea; phylum Halobacteriota; class Halobacteria; order Halobacteriales; family Haloferacaceae; genus J07HR59. Next base: position 485,799 of record KI543231.1, on the reverse strand, counting down.
GGTGTACGTCGGTGTGTTCTCGGGAGCGATTGCGTACATCGCGTACTTCGGGCTTATCGACGAGGCGGGCGCCACACGGGCGAATCTCATCTTCTACTTCATCCCTGTAGTGTCGGCTGTGGGCGGATGGGCGCTCCTCGGCGAGACGCTTTCAGTGACGACACTGCTCGGATTCGGCGTTATTTTCGCTGGTTACATTCTCATCAACGGCGTACCCACTCGTCTCGAGCAGGCGATACAGTGGGGGCTGGACGATGGACTCTCGCGCAGTCGGTCCTGAACTCTCCCGCCAGTTGCCGTGACCGTGGCTGGTATGATCTCTTGATCACCAATGCCTCGCATCGGGGTGAGTCAACTCGTGTCAGAAACCAGCGTTGAACTCATGTCTATCTCTATCACTATCGCCAGAGACTCATCGCTCTGAGTCACGGCTCACGCCACAAGCACTCCCGCCAGGCCAAATCCGAGTAGCGAGAATCCGAGATTCCCGGCTGCGCTCGTCACTGCGCCGACCCGGTCGCCCCGCTCCCAGAGAGTGACCGTCTGGAAGCTGAACGACGAGAACGTCGTGAACGCGCCACAAAATCCCACGCCGACCGCAAGCTGGATGTGCGAGTTGAGTCCAGCCATCAGGGTGATTCCGAGGAGGAAACTACCAGCAACGTTCACGATGAGTGTCGCCCAGGGGAACGTCGTCGAATCGAGAAGGGATCCCACCGCGTAACGCGTGACGGCGCCGACTGCGGCTCCGAGGCCGACCAGTGCTGTCTCCATCAGCGATCACCCGGCGACTGGACTGCCGCCGTCGCCGTCGCGTTCACGACCACCCGACTCAGAGCGACACCGGCGAAGCCGGACAAGTAGCTCCCGATCAGATAGCCGACTGCCAGCGGAGGAGCCGATAGTGCGATATCGGCGACAAACGTGCTGTACGTGGTGAACGACGCGAGAAAGCCTGTCCCGAGACCGAGTCGCACCCGGGTTGAAAGCATTCCGTCAGCCCAGTTATCAAACAAAACGACACCTAGCGCGAAACTTCCCATCGCGTTGATAACCAGGGTTACCGTCAGTGCGCCACCAGCCGCCGCGCCGAGAACGTGGCGACCGACACCACCAATCATTCCCCCAACCCCGATCAGAAGGCCAATCTCTCCCTGTCGAGCGAGTTCTTCGCGATTCATAGGCTCAACATCTCGGTGTATTAGTAAAGCTGGTCGCATACGGAAGGTGGTCCCAGTGTCTAACTACCGTTGCAAGCCCGATCAAGAACTGACCATCGTCGCAATCTATGCCGGGGTGTGGTCCATCATCACACAGCTCCGGTTACGTGACCACTAGACCAGACTACTCCTGTTCATGCCGTCCTCATAATGGAAAAATGAGTGACTGGATCGAGAAATGGATGGGCTGAAGAAAGCCGATTAGAGCGGTGAGATCCAGTCGTATCTCCCGTGTTCCAAGACTCAAAACCGATAATTAACCAGCGTCATGTCATTACTGTTGATATGAACAATACACTTAGAGCGGGCGTCGTCACGAGTGCAGCGTTGCTGTTTTTCTTTTCACTGGTGTTGCGGCTGCGAGCGGCGGGGACGTCACGATACTCGGGGAGTTCGGTTCGATTCTCCCAGACGGGTTTGTGACATTCCTTGAGAACCTGTTCGATAGCTTCGGCGACTTCACGAGTTTCACCGGTGACTCAGTCGCCGATAGCCAGTAATTTTTGAATTCAGGAGCGCCACCACCGTGGCGTGAGGGAGTTTGCAGGGAGAACAGACGATGAGAATTACAAAATTCAGTAGATTCATTGCTGTCGTCCTGTGCGCGATTGTATGGAGACGACGACTGCGTTTGTCGGGTTGGACTGTCTGGACTGTGACCAGCGGTTCGACGCCGGTGAGACAACACACAGGTGCCCGGAGTGTGGTGGGATTCTTGACCCAGCGTATGATTATGACGCGCTCGATATCGACGCGGAGACGTTCGCCACGCGCCGGTTCGACACGCTCTGGCGGTACGAGGAAGTCCTCCCATTTGCTCGAGAGACGGCAGTAACGATGAACGAAGGGGGGACACCACTCGTCGAGTGTCCGACGCTGGCCGATTCCATAGGCGTCGGTGAGGTGTACATCAAAGACGAGGGCCGGAATCCAACAGGAACGTTCAAAGACCGGGGCCAGACTGGTGCAGTGACGGCAGCTGTCCAGCATGGGGCAGACGAGATTGCGCTCGATACTGCTGGAAACGCAGGCCAGTCTGCGGCGGCGTATGCGGCGGCCGGCGGATTGGAAGCGCACGTGTGGCTCCCGGACCGGTCGGGCTTCATCCAGCGGGCCATGACCGAGGTTCACGGCGGGGATGTCCGAGTGGTCGACGGCGATTTCAGCGATGCGGGTGCAGCCTACGCCGACGCCATCGAAAATCATCCGGAGTGGCACTCGGTGAAGTCGTTCGAGACGCCGTACCGTCACGAGACGAAGAAAACGATGCTGTACGAGACGATTGAGCAGCTCAACTGGGAAGCTCCTGACGCGGTGATTTACCCGACCGGTGGCGGCGTCGGCCTCGTCGGGATGCAGAAAGCTGCCAGAGAATTAGTGAAATTGGGGATGACAGAGTCTCTCCCCGGCATGTACGTTGCCCAATCAGCGGGGTGTGCGCCAGTGGTGGAGGCGTGGAACGAGAACAAGGCGATCCACGAGGCCTGGGACGGGATATCGACGGCGTTTGGTGGGATCGCAGTGCCCGACCCCAGCGCATCGCCACTCATTCTGGATGCGCTGGAAGAATCCGGCGGTGAGGCTGCCGCCGCTACGGACGACGCCATCGCCGACGCGGCGATCGAGGTCGCACAGACGGAGGGCATCGAGATGGGAGCAACCTGTGCTGCCGCCGCCGCGACGGCGTTTACATTCGTCGACCGAGGAGATCTCGACAGCGACGACACGGTTGTGCTCATCAACACTGGGACCGGCAACAAGGATGCGTCGCTCCTTCGAAGCCAGATAGCCGAGCAAGAAGCGAACGCTACCACAACTGACTGACTCAACTTCCGAACACGATTGACTCGGGACGCACGCGCCGACTCACTTCTAGCTCGTCGATATCCAAGCACCCGAGTCGGAGACTGCGGCTCGGCCACATCTGAAATTGATTCGCACAGGGGTGTTAAGACGCTGTGGGCGCAAGTATCAGTGTGCAGTCGCAGGAATCCGGGACCGTCCCACAGACGGCCGCTATTCCGGAGGTGTCCGACGAGCGCGCCACGGTGGTCTGGCATCGGAAACATCTGCGGACAGACGACCAGCGAGCGCTCGCCGAGGCGGCCGAGGGGGACCGGATCCTGCCACTATTCGTATTTGACCCGGAATTTTACGGGGGCGAAGGACTCGCTTGCGATAGCCGAATCCAGTTTCTCCACGAGTGTCTGGAGAGTCTCGACACACAGTACGACGCCCTCGCCGGCAGTGCGTCCAGCTCTGACGGAGATAAACAGTCAGGACACGCCAGCGACACGATGATGAGCGGGGATACCGGCAGCAGCAGCCCCACAGACGACACTGGAGGTGCTGGCAGCTCACCACACACCGACGATTCAGACGGGACGAGTGGCTCGCTCACCTTCGGCCTCGGTGACCCGGTGACGATTCTTTCCCGGTTTCGCGACCGTGGCTGGGAGATTGTCACGATGCGAACGCCCACCAGCCGGTACGGGAAGCGACGAGACCGACGGGTCGCCGAGGAGTGTGACGTGCAGTTCGTCGCCGGAGACGGGCTGGTCCGCGATCAGGAGTGGTCACGCAAGAATTGGCAAGACCAGATCACGACATGGCTCGATGAGTCACAGCACACGTGGGACCCCGACAGTGTGCGTATCGACTCAGTCCCGACAGGTGTGAGTCCCGCCGGCATTGCAGACCAGTACGATCTGAATCCGACGAAAACCAACGTCCCAGAGGGGGGATTGCGTCCAGCAGTCCGCCAACTGACAGAGTTCACGGACACCGTTCACGAGTATCCGCGCCAGATCTCGGCACCGGTTGACGCCCGCGAGGGAACCAGTGGCCTATCACCGTATCTCAATTTCGGTGTATTGTCTATCAGACAGGCCTACCAGCACGTGCAAGACCACGCACCGGAGAGTCGGGGACAGGATATGTTCACCAGCCGGCTGGTCTGGAATATGCACTACAATCAGAAGCTGGTCGACTGGCCTGCCTGGACCGACAAGGCAGTTAATCCCGTCTTACGCGGATTCAACGAAGACACTCACGACCCGGACCTCGTGACAGCCTGGAAACGCGGGACCACCGGATACCCGATGGTCGATGCCTCGATGCGATGTCTCGCGGAAACAGGCTGGCTCAATTTCCGGATGCGAGCCATGTGTGCGTCGTTTTTCGCCCACATTCTTCATCAGCCCTGGTGGATTGGGGCCGAGTGGTATCACCACCACTTGATCGACAGTGACGTCGGCATTAACTACACACAGTGGCAAGCCCAGGCAGGTGTCGTCGGGAAGCCGACGCTCAGACAGTACAACCCCCGCAAACAGGTGCGCGATAACGACCCCGACGGAGAGTTCATCCGACGGTACGTCCCCGAGCTTGACCCACTCCCCGTCGAGTTCTTAGACCGGCCCGAACGGGCTCCGCTTCACGTGCAAGACGAGTGTGAGATCCGCATTGGCCAGGATTATCCCCGGCCGGTCGTAGACTATGAGGTGCAACGCGAGGAATTCTGGGATCAGTACCAGGCGGCAATTCCCGAGGCAGCCGCGGCGCTGGCAGATCCCGAACTGGCCAAGCGCGTGTCCTTTTCGGGCGGGCGGGGGGCCGCCTACGCTATCGCGGACGAGCACGGCGGCGATGGAGACGGCACGTCCGGGTCACAGGTCGGGCTGACAGAGCTTCAGTCGAACGGTGAAGGCGACGCGGACGTCCTCTCCCCGCCAGGCGAGGGCGAACCTGACGGCGACGACCGCGGCGCCGTCCCTGCTGAACTCTCTGGTACCGGCCGCCACGAGAACGCGACCGCCTCGAACACCGGAGAGTCTGAAGGCCAATCCAGTCTAGACGCGTTCGACTGACTCGCCGACAGTATCTTCGAAACGCCACCACTCGAGTTCTAGCTAGTATCACCCTGTCTTCCCAAAGTGACCCTCGCGTCGGCAACGGGCAAGTGTAGTGCTTTCCGACTCCACTGTGGACAGCCGGGCGAGCGGTAACTGACTGTGGTGGAAATTTGATTGGTAAGCACAGAACGCACCTCACCAATTCGGTCAGGCCTCAAAGAGAATTCACCACGAGAGTCACTCTGTCTACCTCGGAGCCGTGACGACCCACTGCCGGGGAGGCGACCTGTGTTACAGACCGAGATCCTCGAGTCGGTACGTGTCCGGGACCACAACACTATTGTATATTTGTTACAATTCTATGCACAATGATACAGCAGTTCCTCACCGGCATCAAATCCAATCTGATCTACGTCGTCATCGGCTCACTGGTTGCTGGTCTCTTGTTCGGACAACTCACGGGAGCCACGTATCGGCCGATCCTGCAGGCAGCGGTCATGCCGGTATTGTTCCTCATGATTTACCCGATGATGATCAATATCGATCTCAGAGAGGTAGTGAACGTGCGCCGACACGCTGGCGTGGTGGTTGGGAGTCTACTGCTGAATTTCGGTATTGCACCGCTTCTGGCGGTCGGACTCGCGCAGGTGTTTTTCAGCGGGAACCTGGGGTATACGATCGGGCTGTATTTCATCGCGTTAATTCCCACCTCGGGGATGACGGCCGCCTGGACGGGGCTCGCAAACGGAGATTTGGAGTCTGCGCTGGTCGCCATGGCGGTGAATTTGCTCCTTGCAGTGGCAATTTTGCCGGTGTATCTGACCGTGTTAATCCCGGCGAGTGTGGGTTTCGACGCGACGGCGTTATACAGACAATTGGCGCTGGTGATTGTCGGGCCCATGATTGCCGGCACCGTTACCCGCCGAGTCTTGATCAGACAGTACGGCGCTGAGGGATTCAAATCACTCAAACCGACGTTCGGTGGCGTGAGTTCTGTCGGCGTCATGTCAATCGTCTTCATTGCGATGGCGATGCGGGCAGAGAGTATCCTGGCAGACCCGGTAGCCTCGGCCGTCACCATCGTGCCAATCGCCCTGTTTTACGCAGGCCTGCTGGTAATCGGGGCTGGCGTCGGTCGCGCGCTCTTCGACACTCAAACCGGTGTGGCGCTGGTGTACGCGACGAGTATGCGGAACCTCTCTATTGCTGTCGCGGTCGTTGTCGCAGCACCGACGATTCCCGAGACAGCGGTGTTACCGATTGCGCTGGCGTACGTTCTTCAGCCGCCCCTCGGAGCTGTCTATATGCATTATCGGCGTGATATCGTTGATCAAGGTGTCTCTCTCAAACAGGCGGTCGGGAGCCACATCTGAGTCCGAGGTTCTGTTGGTGGCGACCTCTTGAGAGACGGTGAATTGAGGCGGGTGTCAAAATATAATCCACTGAGACATCGATTTCAGTCACTTACTGACTCTGCACTCTCAATCACATACCGACCGTCCCTGTCCGTCATACATCTCGCCCCCTACGCACGACAACTCCCGGTGATACGACACAGCACATACGACGACAAGATCGGCTATAGTGTGCTATTCGTGCAATACACTAAGTCTATGAGGCGCCGCAAACGCAAGCTGGATACTCTCTAACTGGTGCAATCGGGTGACACACGTCCGCTAGAGCCTCTGGCGAGGCTAGAATATAATTGGAGAGTGCGGCAATCGACTCTGTTTGTGCCATCACGTCTCGCTCAGCCTGGCCCAGACCGTTATCTCACCGCTTTGAGTCGACCGTGGGGTCCACATCGGTCAACCGGAGCGCGCATTACCGGCATTGTCCATGGTAGCAGCGTAAGTTTATGTCACATGAAAATTGGCCATAGTTGAAATACCTCCAGCAATGTGAGTGGTATGGAAGTGTTAGGTCCTGATCCTGTCCCAGAGGCGGCCCACGGAGTGAAGTCCCAGGCTCGTGAGTTCGTCGACGAACACGTCATTCCGGATGCAGCAATGTACGACGAGACCGGAGAGTATCCCGCGGATATTATTGCGGCCGCGCAGGATGCCGGCCTCGCCGGTCGATACATACCGTCAGAATACGGCGGTGACGACTGGACGCTGGCTCACCGGCTTGCGGTCGTCGAGGAGTTCTTCCGTGGAGACGGCGGGATCGGGCTCGCCATGCAGTTGGTCGATTTCGGGGCGAAAGTCGTCGCAATGTGTGGAAACACCGACCAGAAAGAGCGCTGGCTCCCGCCGGTGGCCGCTGGCGAGAAAATCACTGGTCTAGCAGCAACGGAGCCGTCCGGTGGCTCCGACCTCGCGAGGATGGAGACGGTGGCACGAAAGTCCGGCGACGAGTATGTCCTCGACGGTGAGAAGTACTGGACGTCTAACGGGAAAGCGGCTGATTGGATCGTTGTGTACGCACGGACGGGAGACGACACAGGACACGGCTCCTACTCACTGTTCGTCGTGCCAACAGACGCTGACGGGTATCACGCTGACCCGATTCAGGACAAAATGGGCCTGCGGGCCAGCCAGCAGGCCCGCGTTGAGCTCGATAACGTCCGAATCCCGTCCGCGAATCTGCTCGGTGAGGAGGGTAAGGGATTCTACAATCTGGCGGGATTCTTCAATTACGGGCGGATCGCCGTGGCCGGCCACGCAACGGGGCTGTCAGCGGCGGCCCTTGAGGAGGCGTGGGAGTACACCCACGACCGTGAACTGTACGAAGAATCAGTCGCCTCTCACCAGACTGTGCGTCACAAGCTGGTTGCAGCACGCGAGTCACACGAAGCCGCACGCGCTCTCACGTGGACAGCATGCGAGAAAACGGCATCTGGCGAAGACCCTGCCTTCTGGGCCAGTCTCGCTAAGAGTTTCGCCACGCGCACTGCAAAGGATATCGCACAGACAGCCTCGCAACTCCACGGTGGTGAAGGGCTGAAAGAAGGCAACCGCGTGAACAAGGTGTATCGTGATACGAAGTACCCCAGCGTGTACGAGGGCGCCAACGCGCTCCAACGCGACCTTGCGTACAAACAGTGGCCTGGCGTGGACAACTGACCCTGTATTCGGGCTGGTTCTGACTGCCGAGCCAGATCGTTTGTGAACTGATTATCTCGGCCGCAATCCGCGCTGAGGCCAGTCTGTTTCTGCGAGTGCCCCGCGATCGTATCCGACCCTGGGACGGTCGGTAGTTACTCTTGTTAGATTCGTCATAGTAATTCAGTATCGTATCATCCGATTTATACTGGCCAGAGAATTCGTTTCGGGGCTGTTTCGAATGGCTCGACTGTCGGCCCGGAGGGGGGGTGGCCAAATGCTGGCCACACGAGCCGACAGGAGCCACCGTCGGACGGCCAGGTGCCGCCTCGACGGTCAGCTAGGGTCAGGCTTTGGGGCAATGGAACGTCTGACCCACGCAACGGAGCAGGCACCTACCTGAGACCACTTCGTCGCATCACCACGGTCGGGTCGTCCCTGCCGTGGTATCTACATTATAGAGGGCATCTAACGTAGTTATGAACCGGCTGAAACTACGATTGCACATTCAATCGCACCATTCGTTACTATCAGGGCTACAATGAACAGTCCACGGGAGTGAACGATAGCGTTCAGCACTTGCGGCTACAGAGCCACCAACTGGCGGGGATCAACAACGATTACCCCAAAGACTGGCTCGTACCAGTATGCTCACTTTTGTGGGATTAGGGCTGTACGACGAGCGGTCGGTGACAGTTGCCGGTCAAGAGGCCATTCAGAACGCCGACAGTGTGTTCGCAGAAACGTACACTAGTCGGCTGATCGACGCGACAATCGACGAAGTGGGAGCTCATCACGGGGTCGCTATCGACAGGCGTGATCGTGAGGGTATCGAACAACATCCTGAACCGATCTTCTCGGCCGCCGAGTCGGGCGACGCCGTCGTGCTGACCGCTGGAGATACGATGATTTCGACGACACACGTGGCTCTCCGCGTTAGCGCCGAGGAGCGGGGTATCGACACGCAGGTTATCAACGGAGTCAGTGCCGGGACCGCAGCAGTCGGGCTCTCGGGACTACAGAACTATCGGTTCGGCAAGGCCGTGACGTTGCCGTTCCCCTGGGCACATGGTGGCGGAACCGTACCCGCGAGCGTCGTCGAGGCCCTCGAGACGAACCGCCAGCAGGGTCTCCACACACTCGTGTACCTCGATATCAAGATCGGCCGTGGTCCCGACGGTCCCGACCCCGACCACGAAGAGTACATGACGGCCGACACCGCAGCCGGCCTACTCAGCGAGGCCTGGGAAGATACGCTTGCAGTGGCCGTCTGTCGTGCCGGGGCTGGGCAGCCGCTGGTCACCGCCAATAGACTCTCTCATCTCGCCGACCGTGATTTTGGTGACCCGCTACATCTACTCATCGTCCCGTCGGATCTTCACCACGTCGAGGCAGACGCACTGCAGACGCTCGCGGACGCGCCGTCTGATTTGGTCTGAACAAGAGACGAACGCCACTGTCTCCGGCCGTGGAGTGTGGACTCCGAGGTCGGACAGCTCCTGATGCGGAAACTGACGCGACAGCAGCGAGCACTGATCCTGGCAGCCGGGAGTAACAGTCGTCAGCTACCGGTCCCGAAGCGACTCGGGCTGGGGTGTCGGCTCACGCGGCAGATCGAGCGTCTCGAGCAGGTCCTGTTCTTCTCCGGTCAACACGTACAGAACGTCTTCTAACACGATGACGAGTTCTGGGAGTTGTCGGCTGACGAGATACGTGATACCGACGAGGGCGACCACTGCGAACACCTGGGCAAAGACGCGATCCGACAGCAGAAACGAGACTCGGTAGACGTTCTCCGCACCAAACGCCATCAGAACCACATCCGGCGCCCACTGCATGTACTGATTCCCGTAGACGACGTTAATGAATGTCGTCCGAATGATGTTGAGCACGTAGATGACCGGAAGCGAGACGGCTAGGGCTTTGAGTTTCCGGGAGAGAGGAGCCCGGACGGCTGCGACGAGACCGCCGAAAATAGCCATACTCCCGATTCCGGTACACGCCAACACCGTGTTGATGATGATGGGCTGCTCTTCGGCCCCGTAAATCCACAGGAACGCTGCCTCGTAGCCTTCGTGACTCTCGATCAACTCTGGCGACTGGCCGAGTAAATCGATTACCGTCGCGGTGTGGACTGCCACTAGTTCAATGAACACGCGTCGGGGTTCGGGAACAGCGATCCCGCCGAGTGTGATGGCGGGTATCGTTTCGAAGGGCAAATACAGGACGCCCATCATCGCCACTGCCCGTGAAAGAATAAACAGTGTCTCACGCCCCTGGAGAAGGAGATAGCCCACGTACAGACACGCTGGAACGGCTACGACCGTGAGAATCCCCTCAACGTAACTCTGCTGGACGAACGCGAAGTGAGGAATCAGGTTCAGCCAGAAAAACGCGAACGCCGCCCACGCAACCGCGGCGATATATCGGGCCTGCGTCGCAAATCGTGTTCTCACGTCAGAGTTTGTCGGTGGCCCTGTCTGGCGCCCGTACCACTCGACCCCTGCAGCCGCCACGAACAGTGTGATCGAAACCCACGCTAGTGTGTCCGTCACCGGGCCGACTTCGAATAGTCCACCCAGCGTCACTGGCACAGGAGGCATTACTGGAAAATTGTCACAACAGAATAAAGCCCTTATCGTCTAGAACGACACCACTGCATGATCACCAGCCTATTGGATTCTGCCCGTCACAGCGAGTTAAAGTGACCACTGTTTGACCTCCTCCCCGCGCGTCGGGGAGGGTTCTTCCGTCAGTTATCCAACACCTCCTCTGTCAGTTATCTGGCACTGCCGATGACTGCGGCTGTGACCGTGCGGGTTCGCTGATGTAACTTCGGCCCTCGAACGAGGGAGTGGGATTGTTGAGTATCCGCTCGGTGTTGTCCGCTCCACCCCAGAGCGTGGCACTCACGGGCGTTCTGCCAGACGACCAGCGGGCTGGCCCATCAGCCCAGCTCTCCTCTCCGTTGCACCCACTCGTGGAGAGTTCTTGGCGACGACATTGTTTACTGCTGGGTGGGCTGCGGTGGTGTGTGAGGAGAAGTTGAGACTCACTCGGCGCCGTCTTGAGCACGAGTGAGTTCCCCGCAGCAGCACATCGCATGTCTATTTGTATAACGAACCGTATTTAATTGAACATACCGGATAGCGAAGCAGAAATGGGTTGACTGGCTCCGAGTTGGCGGATTCATCCCCGCGGCTGCGCGGGGCTCTCTCCTCGGCTCTCAGTAATCTCGTCATGAGCCATTCAGACACAGTGACAGCGCCTCATGTCGAGTGGACCGAGTCGTTCAATTCAACCCAGCGGTTCGTACGGGCCGATCAGATTATCGCTGATAACTATCGCAATGATGAGCACTGAATTGACTGTATCTCGTCGTCCAGGGTCAGACTGGAGGCATCACTGAATTCTGAACCAGCGGGTGTTCGTGTCATACATTAGAATCACGGGCGGCTTCGCTCCCCAATAAATAAAAAAACCGGCCAACAGCCGGCCGGTAGTTGCGAATCCGCACTGCGAAGCGGGTGCCATCACGCACTCGTCACGGGGTACGCGTACCGGTTACTCAGCCTTGCGGCGAGTCGCCAGCATTGCAGCCGCGACCAGCGCGATCAGCGCAACAATTGCGCCGAATCCAGGCACGCCGTCTTCAGTCGGAGTCGGAGTTGCCGTCTCCGTCTCAGTTTCAGTTTCGGTTTCTGTCTCCGTTTCCGTCGGAGTGTCCGTTTCTGTTTCTGTTTCCGTTTCTCCTGCTGCTTCGATAGTCAGTGTTGCCGTCTGACTATCGTCGTTAGTGAAGACGCCGTGTTCGTAGTCACCAGCTTCTAGCGGACTGGTGTCGATACCGTCGAACGTGACGGACTCAGACTCTCCAGCTGCGAGTGTGACCTCCTGATCGGCAAGTGCATCGCCGCCGACTCGGAACTCCACTGTCTGGGTCGCTTCTGAGCCACCAGTGTTCTCAATGGTTGCGGACACGCTGATTACCGATCCGGTTTCCACTGCGACATCTGCTGGGTCCAACCCGCTAACCTCGAAGGACGCGGGTTCAACGCTCCCGACTGTCCCTCCCTCTTCGGACGTGAAGAGAGTGTTACGCACTGTTGTGTCGAACGTGTCGCCGGCTTCCTGTCCGCTGAAGTCGAACTGTGCAGAGAACGTACCATCTGCGGCGACTGTCACGCCGGTGGCAGTCTTCGTGAATCCAGGCCGTGTTTCACCACTCGAACGCACGCGGATCTGAAGCTCATTACCTGGGGCGATATTCGTCTCCCCTTCGATGGTGACGTTATCTTCCGGCGCCACCGTCGGGCTTGCTTCGATCGATCCCGTTGCTTCGACTGTCTCTACCTGACCAGATACCGATTCACGGACATCTGCGATACTGTCTTCCTCAACATTGAGGTCGAGAAGTCTCTCGTCAGTCACGGTGAATTCGGCATCAAACACATCTCCATCCTCCTTGCCACTTCCCTGGCTGAATGCAACGTCATCGAGATCGTACGCGATGAACAGCTGCCCATCACCTTCGAACACGGTGATACCGCTATTCGCGAGATCGATGATCTTTCGTTCCTCGTTAACACCCGCAGTGTCCTGATTCTGGCGAATACGGAGGAAGAGTCCATCGCTCTCGCCACTGAGTCGATCGACAAGATTCAGAGCGTTGGTGAATTGTGCCGTCGTCGTGTCACCGGTTTGATCCGCAAGCAGACCTTCCAGCCCAGTCGCCTGCAGTTGGTGGATCACGACGTCGCTTCCAGAGCTGCTGAAGGCAACGCTCTCTCGCTGAGTGACGTCGCCAGCTTCGAGTGCATCAACGATGTCGCCTGCATCTTCAACATCGTCGAAGACACTGGTCGGTGCCGTGTGTGTGACCAGTGCGTTCGTCGAACGCGATTCAAGAATGACAACTCCAATGTCATCCTCGTTATCATCGAGGCCGCTTTCTGAACCAGCGATCACGGTTTCGTAATCACCAGTGTCCAGAATCGAACTGACATCGGTCTCGTTCAGAATTTCAACATTGTCACCGCTCGCAGCTGCCGTCGCGACGAGTTCATCACCATTACCGGCTGTGTAGGTGTTGAACTGAACGGTAACCTGACCATCATCGTCGTCGCTATCATCGACGCCGTCCTCGACCCTCAGGTCGAGTTCGTAGCCAACTTCAGCTTCGTCACCGATGCGGAAGAAGGCGTCATCTCGTCCTTCAACGTTGAGTGTGACATCCCCGATATCGCCACGATTCACCGTGACGGCACCGGTGCCACCAATACTCAGATCACCCTCTGGCGGGGCGACAACACTCACCTGACCAGTCTCCACAGTGACACCGGACGACAGATCGGTCACTTCAACCGTATACGTGTCGGTCACGTCTACTTGCCCAAAGCTAAACTCGAGGTCTCCGTTATTATCGAGGTTGGGTGTGAGTGGGTTTTCGTCGGTGCCGATATCGTCTGCACTGACTTGATCATCGTCAGAGTCGAATAGTGTCACGGTAAGGTCGCGACCGGCGGAGTCGGCGGATGCAGTCCCAGTCAGACTCTCCTCTGTGGTGACTTCGGTGTTATCCAGACTTACATCTAGATTGAGATCACGGAGTGTAAAGTTAGCTCTAACATCGCCGGTGACTTCATAATCCTCAAGCGCACTATCTGTTGAGTCAAAGCGCGCAACCTGACTGTTGGCTCCGGTTTGCGGTTGGGTGAACGTGTTGTCACTTTCGATGGTCACATCAGCACCTAGTGAGTCAGCCACGATAGCAAGCTCCGTGCCCTCGAAGACGTTCGACGGGTCGTCGACACCGTCAAGAGTGCTACCGAGGAAGTCGACATCAGTCGGTCCAGTGACACTGTTACCATTGACATCAACGACTCCAGTGAAGGACACTTGATCCACGCGTGGGAATATGCTACCAGTGTTGACCACAACTTGACCGTCGGTAACGGTGACCTCCGAGCCATTGATATCGCGGTCTAGGTTAGCTCCTGGCGTTTCAACCGTAATAACCCCGGTGCTGTTGTCGATATTATTATCAAATGACAGTTCAATGACGCCATCTCCATCGCTCGCTCCATTGATCGTTCCAG
>KI543231.1:469673-471560 GCA_000496235.1 uncultured archaeon A07HR60 | reverse complement strand
TGCTCGCATCTTCGATGCTGGTGAGAACACTGTCTGAAGCCGTCCAGAGCAGCTGACCGTTCGTCGAGCGCTCCCCGACCACAACAGTCCCGACTGCGTCGGGGTCATCAATTGTGTCCGCCGGATCGTCGCTCGTGCTCACCGCGATATCGTAATCGCCCTGTGCAAGAATACTGGTGATGTCAGTCTGGCCGTCCAGATTGACAGTATCACCACCGTCACTGGCGGCTACAACATCTCCGTTACCGGTGCTGCCTGCTGCGTATGTGTTGAACTCGACAGTGACTTCATCATCATCGGCGTCATCGCTGCCGTCGGTGACAGAGACGTTGGCCTGGTAACCAACATCATCTTCATTTCCGATGACTAGCGTCCCTGTTTCTGTGCCAGTCAGTTCAACCGTGATTTCGCCAACATCACCTTGCTCAACGGTGACAATATTGCTGTCATCAGCGAGATCTGATTCGCCTGTCGCCGCTTCTACGACGGTCACGTCACCCGTCGTTGTTGTGACGCCTGACGACAGGTCAGTCACCTCAACAGAGTAAGTGCCGGTAGCTACTGTGCCGAAGTCAAAGGTAAGCTCTGCGTTGGTGTCGAGGTCGGCTGAAATCGGATTATCGGGATCGATATCCGATTCAGCGACTTGGTCGCCATCAGAGTCGAGTAGCGCGACGGTGGTCGCGCGACCGGCGGAGTCGGCGGATGCAGTGCCAGTCACATTCTCTTCTGTGGTGACCTCGGCGTTATCCAGACTTGCATCTAGATTGAGATCACGAAGTGTGAAGTTAGCTGTAACATCGTCGGTGATTTCGTACACCTCAAGCGAACGGTCTGTCGTGTCAAAACGCACAACCTGACTGTTGGTTCCGCTGGACCGTTGGGCGAATTCGCTGTCACTTTCGATGCTCACTGAGGAATCCAGTGTGTCAGCCACGATGGCAACACTCGTTCCCTCGAAGATGTTCGCCGAGCTGGTGCCATCGTTCAGGGCGCTGCCGAGGAAGATGACGTTACTCGGGCCAGTAACACTGTTTCCGCTGTCATCCACGACTCCATCAAAGGACACCTGATCTACACGTGGGAATGCGTCACCAGTATTGATCACAACTTGAGCGCCGTTAACGGTGACATCACTTCCCGAGACAGAGAAGTTTACGTCACCTGATGGCTTTTCAACCGTGATGGTACCGGTAGTGTCATCTATATTATTGTCGAATGACAGTTCAATTATCCCGTCGCCTGCGCTCTCGCTGGCGACAAGACCGTCTGCTGGAGATGCAAAGTGAACTGCCTCATTTACTGTCTGTTCCTGTGCGGCGGCCGAGCCGGCAAAGCCGGCAAAACCGACGCCTACCATTGAAATGACCATTATCGCTGCGAGGAACACCGCGCGTCCCTTTGTGCGATAGTTTGTGTCGTTTGTCATGTATATGTTGTATCTGTTATGTCTGGCAGCAGTGGTGTTCGCTTACTTCCCGGCGGATGTCCAGTCGAATCGCAGCTGGTCTACACATGAGAAGCCGGACGAGTGCGATGTTACTTGCTGCTGCCATGGGTAGGGGTGCATTCAGGAGATGAAACGTTGTTTATAAATACTTTGTGTAAGAGCCAGAGGCTGACACTGCTTCACATGGCTGCTTTCTGCTGATTTTTCGACAGCCGCGTATGTATGGAAAAACTCGAGGAGAAATCTCAGTGGGTTATCGAAGCAGTGAATCCGCTAACCCGGCCAATCACCGGAGTCGTACTCGTACTCTCCAGTATCCATTAACTTCGAGCAAATACAGTCCTCGTGTAAATATACAGACGATATGCTGCTACGGGGAGGCTCGCTCACGCTCAAGACGGCACCGAGTGAGTCTCACACTTTTCGACACCATCCCG
>KI543231.1:467154-469653 GCA_000496235.1 uncultured archaeon A07HR60 | reverse complement strand
GTCGCACTCAAGTCCGATACACGCATCATGACGTGGTCGAGAACGTTACTCATACCTCTGATACCAATAGTCGACTTGGCAAAAAACATGCTGAAACGGTCTGACTAACCACTACGATGCACCGCAGTCGTGAAGCGTGATTGCCGCAAGGGCACGACAACTATTCTTTCAGACACCCTCAGACGACTCAATGGAATGGCCACGGGTTCCGGGTGAACTGTCTCGTTCGTGTCGACCAGTGACGAACCAGAGTGGGTTTCAGAAAGACACACTGTGAAACGTGACTGGAACACCATTCCGGGTCGGTCAACTACCTCAGGGATAAACACTGAGGATTCACCGTCTTGGGTCTGCAGCGTGCCCGCAGGTGACTGTCATTTCCTCCGACCTTCCCCGAGAGGAGTCGGCTAAAATTCACACCCGAACACTCGTTATGTCCGTGGAAGTCGGTCGCTACACTGCGGCCCGGTGACACTCTCGGCGCACGCTCAACGAGCGATTTTGAGAGGAGCCACGGTTCCACTCTGTCGAACGACCACCAACGAAGTTGAACTTTTCAACGTCATACATTGAGGGTCGATTTCTGGTCGTTATCATCAATTTGATACTGTGTGTAACGGTTGAGTTCACCCACAGGGTCACGCCTCGAGACACTCGCCTCTCCCTGCCTGTAGATTGTGAAACCCGAGAGCGGACTACTGAGAATTATTACCCAGGGTACCCATTGGTCAGTATGGTCGAATTATCGGAGTCATTGCAGTGTCTGTTTACTGCCTCCGTCGAAGATCACGACGAGTCATACAGAGTCGAGATTCCTGGCCGCGAGGTTGATCTAGGCTCGCTCTCTCCTGGTGAAACCTATCGGGTGGCGATCCTCCCGAGCCCTGAAGAGGGAGAGGTGAACAGCGCCACGACAGACCGGTCGGACAAATCCCAGACAGACACCGGGTCAAACGATTTTGATCGGGACGAGCCTCCGGAGCCACCAGTGACAGAGGGGGAAACCCGGCGTGTCGAAATCGAAGCACTCGGAGAACAAGGCGACGGAATAGCCAAAATTGAGCGTGGATACGTGGTGATCGTCCCTGGGACGAGCCCCGGTGACGAGGTTTTCGTCGAGATTAGTACCGTCCGGACGAACGTGTCGTTCGCTGAACCCGTTCAAGAACCGTCTTGATTTTCAGTCGTATTTGAGAGTGTTTACCCAGAATCGGGAGCACTGGCGAGAACGTGTTTTGTGACACTCCCGCTAGACAACTGCCTGTCCGTGTTACTCCTATGATTTTGCCGCAGTCCACCCTCCCCTGACCCACCACTACTGCAAGTGGAGCAGCACTGGGTCAGTCGGGTCTGACGACCGCTCGCCGTCTCCTGTGAATCGGCCGTGGACTGAACGCCAGTAAAACGGGCATCTCTCGCAACTGATGGAAAACTGGCGTGGTTTCCCGTCTCCGTATAGGCGACGGGTGTCGCCTCCTCCATCGTGCTGTGTGAAAGATGCTTCCGTCTAACGTTGAGTGCTCCAACCACATCGCGGTCACACTCGGACTCACAGTTCGGGCAGTGAAAATGTCCACCGTGGCGACACCCCGTGTGGTCATCTGGTGGTTTCACTGTTCTGCCGCGGTCTCCACACCGTGGACAGTGCCTGCTTGTTCCCCATGGATTTACCGTATCTGTCTCGATCTCGACCATTTCAGCCTTAGATAGGCGGTCAAGGCGACTCCCTCGGGGCTTGACCCCGAGGCTGAAGCCGACGCTCCAGAAGCGTAATCAAAATCATTAAAATGTTTGTTATGCTCCAACACGTCTCTGTGCATGTGTCAGAACGAGATATTGTGACGGTTCCAGAAGAATACGGGGAATGGCTCGACGACCAGCCACACCTCTCCCCAAGTGGACTCTTGCAGAAGGCAATCCAAGAACAACGCAAGATAGAGCAGTCGGAATAACACCAATGGAAACACACGCTTCGCTTTCGCGCCTATCTGTCTGAAGACGTGGCGAGCGAAGCGTGGCGGCACACCGATATTCTTCGGCAGATTCGCAACCATGCTGTCCGAGACTACTACAACTCAGACTACAACGACCGTCCATCCGAGTATGACCAGAATCAAACACTCACAGACTGGAACAACCGATGGACGGTATCTGCTGACCCGTCACAACACGCCGCACAACAAACTATCGGCCAGATTCACAGCGATCTTGAAACACTGAAAGAACAACGCAAGGAAGGCTATAATGTTGGGCGTCTGAAGTGGCAAAGGTGCAGGTGAGTTCCGCTCAGTGTCGTCCAATCAGTCGAGTCGCTTCAACGTGGATGACAATACGGGCGACGACCGATTTGTCCGGCTCCGACTCGGTAAGATTGGCTGGTCCAGAATCCGTGCAGAACGCACGGTCCCAGATGCAGAAGATATTGACGAGGTAATCTTGAAAAAGGAGACAACTGGTGACTGGTATGTCTCACTCGTGACGACTGTCGAGAACACACCA
>KI543231.1:390745-467134 GCA_000496235.1 uncultured archaeon A07HR60 | reverse complement strand
ATCGTGTCGACTGCCGAGACGAATCATCTGTACGGTTCACAGACGCGTTCAATCCCCGTTTCGAAGTTAATCTCTGGCTCCCAGCCTGTCGCCTCGGACACTTTCGACCAGTCTGCGTTGGTATCACCCACGTAGATGTCCTCAGGGATCGGATTGTCCACGTACGTTGGCTCGACATTCGTTCCGAGCGTCTCGTTGAGCATGTCGACGACGGTGTTGAACGAGTATCGATGCCCGGTGCCAACATTGTAGACTCCATTCAGACGACTCTCAGCCGCCATCGTCGTCGCCCGGACAATATCGGACACGTGGGTGAAATCTCGGGTCTGTTCGCCGTCACCGTACAGTTCCGGTGCCCGACCGTGAGCAATATCGTCGGCAAACTGCGCGATTACGTTGGCGTATTCACCTTTGTGTGCCTCGGACCCGCCGTATCCCTGGTAAACAGAAAAGTACCGTAGTCCCGCCATCGTCATATCATAGTGGTTGGAAAAGTACTCGGCGTACTTCTCACGGGCCATCTTCGACGCCTCGTACCCCGTGTTTACCGAGACATCCATCGACTCGGGAGAGGGCTCGGTCCGGGTCCCGTATATCGAGGACGTACTCGCGTATACGACGGTATCGCAACCGTCTTGCCGAGCCTGTTCGGCTACGTTGACGAATCCTTCGACGTTAACTCGGGCTCCTCGCGTGGGGTCGTCCTCGTGCATCGCGTACGACGACAGTGCAGCGAGGTGAAACACGACGTCCACGTCGGTCGGGAGGTCTTCTTCCAGCACGCTCCGCTCGTGATACTCAACAGCCTCATCGAGATTGTCGGCTGTGCCAAGGTAGCCGTCGTCAACCACGTGGACTTCGTTATCTGCCGCCAGTTCGTTGGCGATATTCGAGCCGATGAATCCCGCCCCACCGGTGACGAGTACTCGGGTGCTTTTCATACGTCGAGGTTTTCCCGAGAGCATGAAAAACTGGTAGTTTTCAACTGAAGAGTAATCCCTGTCTCGCAGCAGCGACGAGTCAATTGGAAGTAAGCAGGACCCACGGTGAGGAATTGTCAGACACAAACGCCTATACTGAGGCGTGAATACCATATTCGCATAAGCATGAACCACCGGGCCAATCGTATTCGATCTAGACGGTCGGAAATCAAGTACCGAGGGGTTCCACAGCAGACCGTTGAGGCTGCACCAGCGGCCAGAGAACACCTCATACAGAACAGCGCTGAATTCTTGTTGCACGTCACTGAGATGAGTGATAGCGTCGTCGTCCCGCAGACTCAACCAGTGAGTCGCGTTGCGTCTCCCAGTGGAGTCAAAGAGTTGATGCGGTCGTGAAGACAGTTCTCGGAATCGATATCGGCGCGACAAAGATCCGCGCCACAGTGTCAGGAGATGATCTTCGCATCACTGACCCAGTCGTAAAGCGATCCCCAGCGGTAGCCGATCCCGACGTGTTCACAGCAGAACTCGCTACCCTTGTCGAACGAGCGTGTTCGGAAGCAGGTCTCACGCCGGCAGCAATCTCGGCTGTCGGCGTCGGTTCGGCCGGGCCGATCAAGCGGACTCCCGAGGCCGTTCTCAACCCACCGAATTTGCCCGTCGATAACCTGCCGATTGAACGGGCGGTGCGGGCTGCTGTCGACACCGACCAGGTTCGGGTGCTCAACGACGCAGTCTGTGGAGCGGTCGCGGAACACGAGTTTGCCGGGGGCGGGACCGACGATATGGTGTACCTGACAGTCTCGACAGGGCTCGGTGCGGGGGTTATCGTCGATGGTCGGCCGCTCGGGGGCAACACGGGAGAAGTGGGTCATCTGACGGTCGACCCCGGGATGACGATGGAGTGCGGCTGTGGCGGGGCTGGCCACTGGGAAGCGTACTGTAGCGGCGTGAATCTGCCGCGATACGCGAGACACCTGTCTCAACACGGTGACCACGGCACGGCGCTTTCCACCGACGGAACACTATCGGCGGCGGATATCTTCGCAGCGGCCCCGGACGACGAACTCGCGGCCGCGACCCTCGCTCAGTTTGACCACTGGAATCTCATCGGTCTCGCCGACGTAGTCCACGCGTTTGCCCCCTCCTACGTGGCGCTGGGTGGGAGTGTCGTCCTGCACAATCGCGACCGGGTACTGACGCCGCTCCGTGAGCGGCTCTCAGACCACGTCATGGTTGATCCGCCGGCCATCGGCGTCACAGAGTTCGGCGACGAAATCGTGCTCAAAGGAGCCCTCGCAGTGGCCGCCGACCAGGTCTCGCCAGGAGCGTCACCATCGCCACAGCTCTGACAGGCCCGTATTCCACTGTTGAGATTTCGTTGATGGCCGGGTAAGCAAAGCAACCACGTGTGGAATACCGGTGGGGATGATTCGAGAGACGGGTTCCGTGACGATTGCAGAAGGTTGATTCTCCCATCATAGGATTCATATTAAAATTTAATCGAAAACCCGACTTCAGACTTTTTGTGACGAAAGATCATTCACATTCACACGAATCGAACGGCGACTCTTCATTGACACGACTCACGAAGCGACGGTTCCTCGGGGCGCTGTTAGGCACGGGGCTCATCGGTGGTGCCTCAGGAGTCGCCAGTGGTGAGAATGAAAAGGGACGTGCGCGAGCTGGGAGACGGGAGACGAGTTCAGGGGGCGGCGGTCCTGGCGGTCCTGGCGGTCCCGGTGGCTACGGTGGCGGTGGGTATCCGACGCGTCAGCGAGCAGTCACACTCATCACCGGGCACACAATCGTCGTCACCGACGAAGAGACGCCACACCGCTCCGACGGTTCCAGTTCACCCCAGGAGAAAGCAACTGATACGGCCGTAGAACGTACATATGCCCTCAAGGGTGATCCTCAGGCGCGGTTTCGTGTGTCAGAAGAACCCGAGGGCACGCATATTATCCCCGAGACGGCCGATCTCGACAAGTTGGACCGGTTCTTCTTCAACGTTGACTATCTTGTTGACAATGGGTACGACGACGCCAGCCGTGACACGGTACCAGTTCTTGCACGTTCACGCGGAGTCCCCCGCTCACTCGCCGACTCGGTGACGCAGTCACAGACGTTTGAGTCGACACAGGCTATCGCCACGACCGTCTCCAAATCCGAGTTGACCGGTGTGGAATCGGGGCTTGGGACAACCGAATTCGACCAGTTACACCTGGACCGGCGTGTTCACGCGACTCTGGACACCTCTGCGCCAGATATCAATGCCGCTAGTGGCCGAAAGCAATTCAGTGTCGACGGAGAAGGGACTCGGATCGCTGTGGTCGACACCGGAATCGACGCCAGCCACGCCGACTTCGGCGATCGAGTAGAGTACAGCGAGGACTTCACTGGCGAGGGCACAGCTGACGAGTTCGGGCACGGAACCCACGTCGCGGGAATTGCGGCTGGCGACGGTAGCACCAATGACGGTGAATACGTGGGAATTGCCCCGAAAGCGACGCTCATGAGTCTGAAAGCGCTGGACTCGGGCGGCCGCGGTTATCTCTCAGATATCGTGAACGCCATCGAAACGGCAGTCGAGGAGGGTGCCGACATTATCAACATGAGTATTGGCGGGGCACCGCAGGAAGACGACCCCATGGTGGAGGCAGTCAATTGGGCTCGTGATCAGGGCGTGACAGTCGTCGTCTCCGCGGGCAACGAGTCGGGCACCGCGGAATTCCAGTCGGTGGCCTCACCGGCAGTAGCTGCCGGTGCGATCGCTGTCGGGGCCAGTGACGACGACCAACTGGAGTATTTCGCCTCCGCTCGGGGTCCCGCCCCACGCACTGGGCTCATCAAGCCCGAAGTGACGGCTCCGGGGACGGGTGTGACGGCCGCGGGAAGCAGTGACGCGGGAGAAGACCCCTATGTGGAGAAGTCGGGGACATCAATGTCAGCCCCACACGTATCGGGACTCGCCGCGCTCGTCTTGCAGCAGTACGACGACCCTGCCCCGAGTGGTGTTGAGAACTGTCTCGTGGCGACCGGTCGCGTCGATCCAGACAAAGATGTCTACAAGCGGGGTGGCGGAGTCGTGGACGTGGTCGCTGCCTTGGAGTCGCCGTTACGAGTCCACGACGCAGTCTTAGAATTCGGTACTCTCAGTGGAGAGTCAACGGTGTCCGGCGATATCGAGATCGAGAACGTGAGTGACTCCGAACGGACGATCTCTGTCGAGGGGACATTATTCAACGAGGCCGACAACACCGATCTATCAGATCGTCTGTCTGTCGACCCGGGGAGTGTGACAATCGGGGCTGGTGAGACACGGGCCATTACGGTGAGCATCGACGTGACAGAGTTGTTCGGTCACCATGCCGGCGATCTCATCATCCGGGCCGACGGGCGCACGTACACCGCAATCGTCGGATTCACTCGTGCGCTGGAGGTGGTCGTCGAAAAGACAGTTCACGAGCGCCGAAACAGCGCTGCCGAAGACTACGGTATCCTCTGGTCACACGACGGTGAGGTCAGAGTTACCGATTATGCCGCCTTCGACACTGACGGGGTCTGGAAAGCCAAGTTGTTCCGCGAAGTAGAGACAATCTCGGTGTGGTCGGAAGGATTCCTTCCAGCAGACGCGAGTCGAGACCAGCAGTTCGGAGAGCCGGTCTATAGTGTTGTTTCCGGGTTCGATCTGACCGGCAGCGGCTCAACGGTGCATCTCGACGAGACCGCGGCCGTTCCCCGGGGACTCGATACCTCGGAGATCACCGACAAGCCCACACACGAGGCGTTCGACGAGGCGTCGTTCAGCGCTGGACTCTACGGCGTCCAGGCGGACGGCGGGTTCAGTTTTTCCCGGCTGTTCTTTGGGGATGTCAGCGTTTTCACTGCCCACTTTACGCCGTTAACGGCCGAAGAGAGGACCCACGCCACGACCGAATGGCAATTTTATCCGAGTCACGACCGATCTCACACCTGGGACGTTGATGAAGCGTATTCGCTATTCGAGCCGACTAAGACCGTCCCGGAGGGTGGAGAAACAATTCCGGTCAAGCCGAGCGCGCTCGCACGCGAAGAGGTTGAATACTACCGGGACTTCTCCGGCCAGTCGCTGACGGTGGCCAATCACGTCTTTCCAACGGATCAAGAGACGTTCCCGACATCTGTATCAATCGCACTGATCGAAGGGATCGGCTCGGACCGGAATCAGCAGACCTGGTGGCGGACGCCACAGCGAGCCGCCTACGCCGAATCCTGGCGTGATACTCGGGGATTCCTTGGGGCCTGGGTCGCTCGGCGGCTCCGTGAGTTCGTTGCAGCTGAATCAGAACAGTCTCGCTTCCTGTTCAATCAGCAGCCGCTTGGGCAGGTGGTTTCAGACACGTACGGGACGGTCATCTCCCCGTTACTGGTGCATCAGAACACAGCACTCGCGGACCAGCCACCCGGGCAACTCGTCTTTGGGGGGCTGTCAGAAACCAGCGGCGGCTTCCAACTCCTGCTCAATGACAGCGTCATTTACCAAGACCAAACCGCGGGCCCCGCACCAGCTGTTCACGTCAGCGCGGAGGACGCACCACAGCTGGCCACACTAGCCACGGGAGACGATTTCACGATTCGACACGGCGGGTGGGACCGCACTCGTGAGCCTGCTGTCGGGATCCGGGCAGACTATCACGTCGACTACGACCCGGAGTCAGCCAACCGAACACCGCTGATCCAGGCGGGAACTATCGCCGGTCAGATTGGGAGTGTGATTCAGTCTGGCCCGACGATCGTCTGGGTCAAATTGAGTCCGGCACAAGAGCCCGACAGAACCGAGTACCTTACCGGCGAGACGCCCAGCGAGATCACCAATTTCACCGCCTACCACACCGATGGGCTCGTCGACTCCAGCGGGCCTGTTGCCAGTCGGGGCGGCTCGCTTGGAGACCCCTGGCAGAGCGGGACTGACTGGACGGAAGCAGACGTAGTGTATCGCGACGATTCACGTCATTTGATCGGCCTGCGGGTCGAAAGCTACGATGATCAGTTCCACCTGGCAATCGGGGCTGAAAACGAGAGCGGCGGCCAAGTCCGCGGTGCCGTCCTCAACGCGGCCGGGGTGGAGTCATGGGCCGACGAGAGTGTTAGTGTCACTGTTGAATCTAAGACGATTGATTGCACGGGGGACGACACGGTCACCGTGAGCGTCGACCCATTCGATGGAGCCGACCAGGCCGATTGGCTCACTGACGGCGACAACTCCACCGGCGACATCCGGTTTGGCGCGCCACAGGCGGTGTTCGACGGTGAAGCGGCTATCCCGATCGACACCGAATTTCGCGCAGACAACACCGTCGCGTTCACCTTCCCCGCTGCAGAGACTGGCTATTTAGAGGGGTACTCGCCGGCAGCGGCGTTTCTCGAACTGAACCCGCCAGGTGAGACGAGATATGCTGGCGTCGCTGTTATCGAGGAAGTAATCGTGTGACCACTTGAGGATCTCCCTTCTCACAGTCACTATTCGTCGCTGAGTCGTCACCTCATCACAGTTGTCGATTATCGATCACCAGTTGATCTCAGACAGTCGACTCCAGAGATCGGGGTGAAGACGCGGGTCTGGTATCCGTGATCGATCAACTCGCCGGTGTAAGCGATTCACACTGCCAGAGAAGGCGACGACGAATTACTGAGTGGTACTTCTTGATCAGCGATCACGGGGAGAGTGAACCGGTATCGGTCCACCAGGTGTCGCGCGTTCTTGACCGGAACAGCCAATCACAGCGGAGTTGTGCAAAAAGCAAAGCGACGTTCATCAAATCGGGGAGAGCGCCGTCGATACAGTCACCCGGCCCCTCTGCCGGGCCGGGGCTGGGGCTCAAAACAGTGAATCGAGTTCTTCGTTATTCATGAGATCGTCTTCTAGCTGTTGTTCTTGTTTGATTTCCTCGATATTATCCTGTGCCTCGACAGCTACCTGTTGGAGCTCTTTGATTCGGGGGATATTTGTCACGCCTGAAAGAACGACTGCGACCGACACCACGCCACTGTCGGAGTACGGATAGTCGCCGCCTCGTACTTCCATCGTGTCGGTTTCCTCTTCAAGCCACTTTCGCGAGCGCTCAATGCCCTTTCGACTGAGATGGGCTGGGGGCCCACCGGTCACGACCAGCGCTCGCTGGGTGGAACCCACCTCACACGGCAACGTGAGTCGCCCTAACGTGGCCTGCCGGACGAGACTCGTCACCCGATTGATCGACTCTGTGGTGTTGACTTCTGGTTCTGACTGTGAAAAACTCGAGAGCAGACCGTCGTCACCGCCTTCAGAGTCCTGTAACTGGCTTTCAGCGTACCCGAGAGTGGTAATACCACCACTTGCCAGCGTGTTGATGATCTCCGAGGAATCCACTACGCTTTCTGCAACATCGCCGTTAGCCTCGATTTCGCCAGCCCGGAACAGCAGCCCAAACTGGGAGACAAGCTCCCTGTTAAGCGACGTGTAGCCTTCAGCAACAGACTCGCCGCTCTGGCGCCAGGAATCATTGTCGAACACGAGGAGATTGTCTACCTCGTCGACGAACGTTTTGAACGACCGAGCGGCGTTCAGCGTGTAGATCCCGCCTTCGTCTGAGCCAGGGAGGATCCCCAACCCGTATACTGGTTCAGTGTAGATTCGCTGCAGGTATTTGGCAACGACTGGGGCTCCGCCCGAGCCGGTTCCCCCGCCCAGTCCCGCGATGAATAAGGAACGCATCCACTTGGTGAGCAGCTACCTGGTCAAGTGCCCGTTGAATCTCACCAATGTCCTGTTCGAAAATCGAAGAGGCCAGTTCGTTATCTGCCCCGACTCCATGGCCTTTGACGCGGGACTGACCGATCAGAATACGATTGTCCTCGGGAATGTTGTCGAGTCCTTCGAGATCAGTTCGTGCCGTGTTGACTGCCATAGCAGCCCGAACGATTCCAGCGGATGTCTGCTTCTCGTAGCGAACAAACTCATCGACAATTTTTCCCCCGGCTTGGCCGACGCCGATCATTCCCAGCTTCATTGTGTATGTATCGGCCTTTCCAGACACCGGGTAATAACCTTTCCCGACACGGGCGGGCTGAACTCGGCTGAACGTCCACGGAAAGCGTGTCTTTGCCCCAGCGAGAAGGCAGAACCTCTGATTCCGGTCTGGTTCGGAACTGACCGCTTACCGAGCCCGATCGCTACCGGGGACACCAGACACGAGCCGGGCCTCTACCGGTGCCAGTCACGGCACAGGAGATTCGAGAGACAATCTCCCAGGGGAAACACAATCGGTGCAGAGCCACCGCAAGCAATGAGTGGTCTCAAACGCGCGACCACGCCAATAATGTGAGGTGGCGTCCATCACGGGGAGTAGTCGCAGTCAGGCGTCAACTCGGATATTCTGTCGGAGGCCACCCCAGAGAGCAGCACGGTGACAGAAACATGGGTGGCATCGGGCCGCGGAACGTCGCCACCCCGGAGCTGGATCGCGTTTGTTTCACGGG
Organism: uncultured archaeon A07HR60; assembly: GCA_000496235.1. Taxonomy (GTDB): domain Archaea; phylum Halobacteriota; class Halobacteria; order Halobacteriales; family Haloferacaceae; genus J07HR59. The sequence goes on along the minus strand of KI543231.1, from coordinate 458,693 downwards.
AGAGCCAGCCGCGGCTATCCGCGATAGCCTGCCGATTGAGCCAGTTAGGCGGCCCCGCAATGATGAGCAGTCCGCGCGAAACAGTCTCAAGATCACATTCGAGTGTGAGTTTCCCAAGCGCCGCCCGCCGGACCGTCGTATCCACAGCTTTGATCGATTCGACAGTATCGACATCTTCACGACCGGCGCTGCTGTCAAACAGGCTCTTAACCCAAGACCTCAGACCGGATTCTACTTCGCGAACCTGTTGACTTCCGTGTCCGATCGTCGAGAACTGCCCACCAGCGAGGGTGTTGATGACCTCGCTTGCGTCAACGACGCTTTCGGGAACAGTGTCTGGACTGTTGGGCTCGCCAGCCGCAAAGAGCGCCCCCAGCCGCTCGGCGACTGTTGCGTTCAGACGGTCTCTAGACTCTGCCATACTCTGCCCCGATGGCTTCCACGCCTCGTTGTCGAACAGTAGCTGACCAGTCGCCACTTCTCGGAGTGAGCGGAGCCCGTCGATTGCGTTCGTCTCAATCGCAGCGTTTTCCGATTCGGCAGGGAGGATTGACACGGCGTACACGGGGAGATCGTACGCGTCGGCGAGTCGCCGGATCAAGTGCGGTGTTGCCCCCGACCCAGTTCCGCCACCGAGGCTCGCCACCACCACCACCACCTCGACAGCACTCGTTATCGCATCGTCGATTGTCCGCCTGAGAGCCGTCGTGTCTTCGTTGACTGCCGCGGTCCCGCTCACCCGGTCACCGTCTGTGCCTGTTCCCTTGGTCTCAAGACCCCCGAACGGCACGCGCACACTCTTGGGCACACTTTCGAGACGATCAAGACTCCCTGTGTCGGTATCCAGCGCCCGGGTGGCAGTCAAATATGACGAGTCCCGAGATTGGTCGTCGCGCCACAACGCGTCTACGACACGACAGCCGGCGCCACCAACTCCGATTGCCGTGATTTTCATTATCTCTGTATTTGAGTCGGGTGTAATAAACTTCCCCCAGTAGCACGAAGCTCGGTGCAGTCTGTCACGTCTCTTCTGAAAAAGCACGCGAAGAGGTATGAGATAGTCAGAAACTCTATAGAACACGTGACTGGACCCACCATCCCAATCGCCAGTAGCGTTCGGTCTCCTCTATGAGGACAAAGAAATCACTCGACGACCAAGCCCCGCCCACGATCGTGGGAAATCGATTCTGGAAGAACCGCAGCAGGCGCTACGCCAGCCGGAGTTTCAGTACCCGCTGGAGAGAGAATAAAATAGCAGTGACCAGAAAGTATCAAAACGTTGGATCGAACCGTTCAGGCTGGTCTCTCAGATCGACTTCGACAATCTCAATCCGGCATTCGCTGAAGGGGTGATCTGTTTCGGATAGTTGTTTCGCATCGCGGGCAAGTCTTTCTGTCGGGTAGATCGGCCCTGGCACCAACTCTTCGTACCGCCGGCCGATCAGCTGATAGGCTGTCCAGTCGTTCTCCTCGCCAGATATGTCACCGTGTGTCGTCGTCATAGTGTCCGGGTGTTTCCCCGCGAATTCGGGAGTTATCAGAATGTAAGTCGCGGGACGATTTAAATATCCGCCTCTGATCATCAACTCACTGTCTCCTCGAGAGAGTCAACACGGCTCGAGCCCGCAGACTGGGTTTCGGGGTTCGAGAGCAGTTGGTTCGAAGCCGCGTGAGACGAGATATCTTCAGAATCTCATCATCTCAGAGAGTAGTTTCTGTGAAGTACCTCGCGTTCAAGACCTGAACTACACAGCCTGCTCAGTTTGTGAAGTACCGCCGGGTCAAGCCCGGCGACGTCACCGTGTAGGGCCGCACCGCACTGCACCACACCCGCAGGCGACTGTCATTCCCTCCGAGCGTTCCTGTGACGGAGTGGCTGGACTGAACACCCGAACACACTGTGTGTCCGTGGCGGTCGGTCGCTCCACCACGACCACGACCCGTTGAAACCCCCGTCGCACGCCCAGTGGACGATTGTGAGAGGGGCCACAGTTCCACACTCCCGACCGACCAGCGACGGAATTGAGCTCTTCAATTCCAGACTGTGAGAGTTGTTTGCTGGCCGGTATCTGTCAGTTATCCCTCGAACTAGTTGAAATTGTGTCGTCTCTTGACGGCATTCACCCTCGGGGTCAAGTGGTTCGAGAGACTGCGTCTCTCGTCATCACGGAAGACTGCGTCTTCCGAACGACCCCGAGGCACTCTGCCTGCGTTCTCTGTAGATCTCAAGTCAGTGCGTTCTGATCATCTGTACAGTATAACGACGATCACCCACGTGGTGACTGCGCCGACAGGAGTGACAACCGGATCCGCACCCACCGTGGCTCCGATCCGATTCCCAAGACCGATAGCCACCCACAGCGACGCGCCACCGGCGAGTGTCAGCAGCCCCGCCGTGACACGTCGGTCTTCACGCCCGAGGACCCACCCTATTGCGGCACTGACGACTGCCAGCGTGTGTAACGCGAGTGCCACCGGCCACGCCCGGAGAGAGGCAGGGAGTCCGCCATACGACATCGTCGCGGTTCCGAGGTACTCGACAATGCTGAACACGTGAAGCGTCTGAACGGGGTCACTCGGAGTCACATTGATCAGCGACCACGGGAACACGAGCGTGAGAGACGGGTCGCTGTTGAGGAGGACAGTCACCGGCAGGAAGACGAGCCCCACCGCAGCGACGACTTCGACGGGACCACCAGTCGAAGACCGGACTGATCTCTCGGTCAGCTCCGAACCCTCATTGGAGGCGTCTCTCATGGGATTACCATACAGACTGAACGAGAGTATTGTTTCGGTCGCTTACCGGGCAACGATCGATCGGACGACTGACACTGCTCCGGCCGGTCGCTGAGACGACCGGCTGAGAGAGATACTAACTGAATTGTGCGGGTGAGGTAGCTATTGGACCCAATAGTATTGATCACCGTCGTGCGACGATTCGGAGGACATCTTCATCGGCCAACTTGTGACTCGTGCCGACCTGTTGCTCATCGTGTTTGGCGCTGGGACCGGAAACCCGCGCGAATTTGAATCGAGTCTCGAAAGGCCCGCCGAGTTTCGCACAGGCGTCGTCCACGGTGGCGTCTTGCTCGAGGATCAACGGCTCCTCGTAGTCGACTCCTCGCCCAGGTTTGTCCATATAAATCCGGATCAGCCCCAGACCTTCCCAAATGCGGTCGCTCAACGCGTCGAGCCCTTTACTCTCCTCGGCAGAAATGAACGTGGCTGCTTCGGGATCGATATCATGGGCGCGGAGCTGTTCGTGAACGGTGTCGAGATAATCCGGTTCGATCAGGTCGGCTTTGTTGACTGCGACGATCGAAGGGAGATACTCGCGGTTGTCCATTACCCCATCAATTAGTTCGTCGATTGTGAGATCGTGAGGGATTGTCACGTCGGCGTTGACGTAGCCCTGTTGCCGGAGCACGGTCGTGACAGTTTCTTCATCTAAGTCGACGTCGTCTCCCGTAGTTACCCGGATTCCGTCCTTGTGGGTTTTCCTGAGTGAGATGTTCGGTGGCTCGGTGTTGAGCCGAATCTTATTTTCGTATAGTTCCCGGCGGAGACGTTCGTACTGGTCGATTTCGAACACTGAGAGCAAGTACACCACCAGATCGGCCGTTCGAACCACCGACAACACCTCTTTCCCACCACCGCGACCGCCGGCTGCCCCCTCGATCAATCCCGGCACGTCAAGCATCTGGATATTTGCGCCTCTGTGCTTGAGCATCCCCGGATTGACATCTAATGTCGTGAACTCGTAATCGGCCGTCTCACTTTCGGCGTTGGTTAACGAATTCAACAACGTCGACTTACCTACACTGGGAAACCCGACCAGCGCGACCGTCGCATCCCCGTGTTTTTCCACCGCATATCCCTGGCCGCCGCCCGCGGAGCTTTGCTGCTCCTGCTTTTCTTTTTTCTCCGCGAGCTTCGCCTTCAGCCGCCCGATATGGCCCTCGGTGGACTTGTTGTACGGCGTCTCAGCGATTTCCTCACGGATCTCTTCGATCTCCTCCTCGAGACCCATTGTCCGTCTTTCCGCCGGTTAGGTCGTTAAACCTGTTCTTTCCGTGCCGGGGTCGTCACTGCCGCGGGTGAGCGAATCCGGGTCGTGTCCGCATACCATACCGCGGCGTGACTACCAGGCAAAGATCTGAGCGACTACGCTCTCGCGGTCACCGGGACCTCCAGGCTGAACTCCCGAATCTGAATGTCAGCAGTGAATTCACTCAGGCACCGACCATCGCGGTCGTCGGCTGATGGTGTACACATCCAATCCAGAACGGCGACGTAGTGGCGAGAGTCAGTGTGGATAGTCAGCCTCCGGTCACGTTCCCGCAGCGAACACTTCGATACGATTAAGAGAACGACTCGCTTGGAAAAATTCGTACAATGACGGATCCGGCGACCCTCCGAGATAGCACCCAAATCGTGCTCCCCTGTGGTGTTTTAGACGAACACCGGGAGGGACTGGAGGCTGAATTCACGGTGACGATGGTCGAAGCCGACGATGGGTGCCGGATCATCGGCAGTCCAATCGAGATCAAAGCTGCCGGAGACTTTCTCGCCCGCCACGGCGTCAATTTCGCCTAGAACTTCCCTCCGACTACGGCCATCTGATCGCGATATCAACGCACAGCCGGCAGACGTTTTTGATTACTGTAGCCAAATACACATGTAATCATCCGACAGGGTCGGGGTTGGAGCGCCGTCCGTCATCAGAATAACCTGAATATGAGCACAGACAAACTCCGGTGTCCGGCGTGTGAAGCACTGCTGGAACAAATCCAGCGAGTCCCCGACCCAGAGTGTGGCGACGGCCGGCTCACCTGGGATATTGGGTGTCCCAACTGTGACATCAGCCTGATAGCTATTCTCGAGATTGTGATGGGTGGAGACGCGCAGTTCGAAGTACGCAAGCACGTCGAGCGGGTCTGAATTCTCGTCTCTGTCGATTCGGCACTGACCGTCGACGCGAGGGGTGGTCGAGTTGGTCATCTCCGTGAACTGTTTGGGGCGGAACATGACCGAGACTACGAGTGCAACTCACAGGTCGGTGTTCTGTCGCCGGTCTATGTGGATCAGACTGCTGAGGATACTGTGAGAATCCACACAAGATAAGACGGTGGCGGGCAATGTGCATTGTATGGATTTGACCGGGGTTCGAGGGCGTAATCCGGTCGAGGTCACCACACAGCGGCGGGAGGCGGCTGTAATCGCCCCTGTCGTCTCTCGAGAAGACGGGCTCGCGCTGCTGTTCACCAAGCGGGCCGACCACCTCGGTGAACACCCTGGACAGATGAGTTTCCCCGGCGGTGGGCGTGAACCGGAAGACGCCTCACTGCGAGAGACCGCGCTTCGAGAGGCGAACGAAGAAATCGGGCTTCGTCCACATGAAGCCGATGTTCACGGCTGTCTAGACGATATCGATACTGTCACAGATTATGCAGTGCGGCCTTTCGTCGCGTCAATTCCTGACCGGGATTACGTCCCGGACGATACCGAAGTCGCCGAGATTTCTGTGCTTCAGGTCTCGGCATTGACTGACGCCGACAACTACGAGGCAGCCTTCTACGAGCGATCAGAGCAGGCCCAATACAGACTTCACTTCTTTCGCGTCGACGGGTACACTGTCTGGGGGGCGACCGGCCGAATGCTCGTTCAGCTCCTGGAGTTGACGACAGATTGGCAGCCTTCCACAGAAGTCGATCGCACTATCGACAGCGAAGACGACCTGCCTGGATGAGTAACACACGCTGGCGCGGATGGCTCCTGTCAGTGTCAATCATGAAAGTTCCCTCAGCGAAAATAACCTCTCTGTCGCTGTTCGGCTTTTGTATCGGTCTCCACGGCTGACACTGTCTGAAAATGATATCAGGTCAAGAGTGGCGCCGAAGTCGAAGTCGTGTCGTGTCGTAGTCGAGATCGAATTCGGACGTATTAATAATCCCAGAATCATAATCCGGACCGAGCGGGTGTACTGTGTAATCGGCTGAGATTTTTATTCTGCAAGTGTCGATCGTCTGAGTAAGGTTCGGTTAGAAAGAACGCGGTGAGCGGTCTTACGTGTCATCAGCCGTGGTAGACTGTGGCCGTAGTGCTCGTGAAGCGCTCGGCCGGTCACTCGTCGTCGGTCTGCGACAGTGACGTCGGGGAGGTTTCGTCTTTTGGAATCTCGACTCGAAGCGTTCGGCCTGGGTGATCGTGGCGGTGGCCTCTTGTGGAGCCACAGACGCCTCACGAGGTAGTGTGGCAGATCCCGAGAGAGTCAATCCCCGGCCGGGAAACCGCATCTCGAACCCTTCGTAGAAGTCGCGAAATCGGTCGACACGAACCTCGACGGTCCCGCTGGAGAACTTGACCTGGACATCCTCACGAGAGACACCGGGAGCGTCGAACACGACCAGGTATGCGTCCTCACTCTCGAGGAAATCGTGCGCGAGGGGTCGCCGCTCTTGGACGCGACTCACCCCGCGACCGACCCGCTCGAGTGCGTTACGAACCGCCGACCGGCCGATGTCGGCGAGTCCTGCCATCGTTAGACCTCGATCTCTTGGAGGCAGTCACTCCCGCCGCAGAGTGGACACGTCAAGTCTGCCACTGTGTGCCCGTCGGCGATATCGTACGTGTAGTGATTCTCGAACATGTCGAGTTCACAATCCTGGCTCGTACACTTGACTTCCGTCGTGCTAGGCATACTCTGAATTCGGCTGGGTGGGCTATAAGCGCACGGGACCTGCATCCATAATCTCCACCTCAAAAATCCGGTCACTGTCGGGAAGCGGACCTCGCCGTGGAGTCTCGCTGATCATCTGATCTGACGGGTCCGCAATCGATCTGGACCAGCCTTGTCGAGCCTCCGGTGGCTTCATTTCTGGCTGAGCCATCTTTCCGACAGTGTCTCGCGACCAGTCGTCACGGCCAGATCGGGAGACGGATAATACGAGTATCGAGCAGATGGCCGCAGCAGACGGCGGATTCGAGCCGCCGACACAGGTCGTCGGCGTCGACTTCAGTGCCGCAGCCGCTAATGCAGGATTGAACACCTGGGTGACGGTCGCCAGAGCAGAAGGAGACCGAGCGCGCGTCACAAGCCTCGGACCGGCCACTGAGGTATTCAATTGTGAACCGAATCGGGAGGCGACTCATACCGCTCTCGTGGAGTTCATCACGGACCGCGATGCGGCCGCGGTCGGGCTGGATTTCCCGTTTGCGATTCCGGAAGTCGTGATGGACCCGACAGTGGAGTCGTGGGAGGGGTTCGTCGAGGGGTTCGGCGAGCGATACCCCGATTTGGACGCATTCACCAGCACATGTGTCGACCGCACCCGCGCGGTCGATCCGGATCGAACATACCTGAAACGAGCAACAGACGGCCGGGTCGATTCCCGATCGCCATACGGGTTCGTCGTCGACACGATTACATATCATGGCGTTCGTGATGTCCTCGCAGCCTTCGTTGACAATCCCGGAATCCGAGTACTCCCGGTTCAGGGACTCGGTGACCGGGCAACACTTGTATTGGAGACGTACCCAGCAGGGCATCTGGACGCCGTCGGTCTCCCGCGTGATAAGTACAAGGGTGGCGGTGACACGGAGCGAACCCGTCGTCGAGAGATACTTGACGGGCTCGCCAGCGCGGGATCGCTTATTATCCCGGCAGAGCTGCAAGAACGAGCTCTCCAGAACACTGGGGGCGACGGGCTTGACGCACTGGCGGCCGCTAATGCCGTCTACGAGGCTACCCGCTCGGGCGACGGGCTGCGTCTCTCCGATCACGACGCAGCCGCGAAGTTGGAAGCGTGGATTTACACGGGCCGTGACTTCGAGTAAATCTGTTGTTGCGACCTGACAGCAGTAGTCGCCATCAGTCGGCGGCTCGTGTCTCGCTGTCTGAGACGATCCCGAGTCAAGAATGAGTATGTGTCTTCTCGTCAGGCGGGTCCATACCTCGTTGCTCCCCGGCTATGTCAGTCATCGCTGGGTGCGTTCCCAGTAGACCAGTTACCAAGATGTGTCATTCCGCCCAGTTCAGTCGGCATCCAGTGCTGCCCACCGGACCGGGGGTTACCGAGGCCGTCAGAGTAGTTCCGCACCGTTTTATTGTTCGGTCTAATATTAAGATTACAATGACGGACCCGACGCGTCGAAGCGGCGGGACGCGGGATCCCAGCAGTCTGGATGTCACGATCGTCGACGGATACGTGGACGAGCCTGCTCACTTTGGAGTCCCGCCGTACATCTCGACATATCCGCGATATACCGCGGGTGCGCTGGTGGATGCGGGGGTACCCGAGACCCAAATCACCTACTACACGATTGACGAACTCCGCGAGGAGCGGCGCCGCTGGGGCGCAGTGGCCGACGCCGATCTCGCAATTTACATCGGAGGGATGACTGTCCCAGGAAAGTACGTCGGCGGCACGCCGGCTGACCCTGACGAGGTGCGAGAGATCGCCTGGACCGCCGACGGCACCTCGATCATGGGCGGGCCAGTCCGATTCGGCGTGGGAGACGCCAACGAAGGCGGGATCGAGACTGAACGGCAGAATCTGGACTTTGACTTTCTCGCGATGGCAGATATCGAGACTGCAGTGTACGATCTCGTCGACAGCGGGCTCGAAGGGTTCAACGACCGCTACCGCGGCGCTGAGGAACTTGATCGATGGGCGTCGATGGGCGCGTTCATCGTCGAACAGCACCCGAACCACCCTGAGTACCTGATTGCAGAAATGGAGACGTCTCGGGGCTGTGCGTATCGGTGTTCGTTCTGTACAGAACCCATGTACGGCGATCCCACATTCCGGACAGCAGCATCCGTCGTGCGGGAGGTGAAAGGGCTGTACGAGCGCGGGATGCGGCATTTCCGTATCGGCCGGCAGGCCGATATCCTGGCGTTCGGCGGCGACGGTGAAGCACCCAATCCCGACGCACTCCGCCGACTCTACGGCGGTATCCGTGAGGTGGCCCCGAATCTCCGAACGCTGCATCTGGACAATATGAACCCGGTGACGATCACCGAGTATCCCGAGCGGTCTCGTGAGGGGATTCGTGTGATTGCCGAGCACAACACCGCTGGTGACACGGCCGCGTTCGGCCTCGAGTCGGCAGACCCCCACGTCCAAGAGGAGAATAACCTGCTCGTGAGCGCCGAAGAGTGTCTGGAAGCTGTTCGAGTGCTGAATGAGGTGGCCGGCTGGCGGCCCGGCGAGTCGGCGGCGGACGCGCCGGCCAGTAAACCGTCAGGAACGACTCGACTCCCTAAACTGCTTCCGGGGATCAATCTCCTCCACGGACTGACCGGGGAACGGGAGGAGACGTTCGCTCATAACAAACGGTTCCTCCAGCGTGTCTACGACGAGGGGCTCATGGTCCGCCGTATCAACATTCGCCAGGTGATGGCCTTCGAGGGCACCGAGATGGAAGAGACTGGAGCTGATCTCGCCGATAATCACAAACAACTGTTCAAATCGTACAAAACGGAGGTCCGGGAAGAAATCGACAATCCGATGCTGCAGCGAGTGGCCCCGCCAGGGACTATCCTCCCGGATGTACACCTCGAATACCACCAGGACGGGCGGACGTTCGGCCGCCAACCGGGAACGTATGCGCTACTGGTGGCGATTCCAGGTGAGCGTGAGTTGGGACAGACGACCGACGTTGCCATCGTCGGCCACGGATATCGGTCGGTCACGGGAGTTCCGCACCCGCTAGATTTGAACAGCGCCTCTATGGACGAACTCGCGGCACTGCCCAAAGTGGGGCAAAGTCGAGCCGGCGATATCATCGTCAATCGGCCATACAATCACGTTCATGAGGCATTGGACGGTTCTGTCGATCTGGATTCTTTCGTGACGATCCGAGCGTCGGGCGCCGGAACTGACGCCCAGGGCAGTCTCGGGGCCGGACACGGCTCTGAACCCGGCGCCGGTGACGATTGATGCGCCGGATCACGGTCCCGTCGAACGCACGCTCACCAACCGGTGAAACGAACGCGTACGTCTATCGAGGCCTCCTGATCGACCCGGCTGGAGAGTGTGATGCACTGAACGACGTCGTCTCGGAGACTCAAATCGAGCACATTGCTGTCACACACACTCACCTCGACCACGTCGGAGCAGTCGCCGTATACGCTGAGCGGACCGGTGCCACCGTGTGGGCCCAGACCGGGCATATCGACCGCTTCACCGAGACGACAGGTCTAGAACCGGACCGGACGTTCAAAGACGGTGATCGGGTCGGCCCCGCACATGCGGTCACAACTCCAGGTCATGCGCGCGACCACGTCGGATTCGCGGTGCCTCCTGAACCCACAGATAGCCCAGAGGACCGTGGCTACTCTACCACATCCAATCGGCCTACCGATGAGGGAACGGCCGGTCGGCGACTCCTCTGTGGCGACCTTGCGATGGCAGAGGGAAGTGTTGTGGTCGGGTATCCAGAGGGAGATATGCGGGCGTATCTCACCAGCCTTCGTCAGGTGCTGGCTCGCGGATTCGCGTCGCTCAAGCCGGGTCACGGCCCGCCAGTCGAGGACCCCCAGGCGACAATCGAGCGGCTGATCAGCCACCGCCGTCACCGGGAGATCGCGGTTCAAGACGCCGTCGTTGAGGCCGGCGCGAGTACTCTCGACCAGGTCGTCGAGCACGCGTATCAGAAGGATATCAGTGGTGTCGAAGACCTCGCCAGCGCGACCGCAGCAGCCCACCTGGCGAAGCTCGCACGAGCCCACCAGATCGATCGCGGCTGGCTTGCTCGTTTGGACAGTCCGTCGGCGTAGCGGATTCAGACTGGCATCGCGATGGCGTTTTCAGCCGTCATCTCACAAGATACGTATGGAATCGCTGGAGACCGAGTTGGCTCGCGCCCGTGAACTGGAGGTATCGGCACTTGCCGAGGCCATCGAGTCGATCGGGTTCGAGTGCACCCGGTGTGGCGCCTGCTGTAAGGGCTACGACCCAGAAGACCCGGCTGATGGGGACACGACTGGCCGGGCAGACGGCGAGTCCAATTCTGTGTCTGATTCAGAACTCGAATCCGAATCCGAATCTGAATCTGAGTCTGTGGCGGAGTCGGGGTTCGAGTTTGAATCAGGATCTCAATCTCAATCTCAATCGAATCTCAGCTGGAATCAGAATCCGGATCAAGAGGTGAAACCGCAGCTACTCCGAGCGTCAGCGACGGGACAGACAGTACCGATAGCCCGGCTGGATCAGCCGACAGCGAGTCTCTTGAGGAATCTCCCACACGAGAACCACACACGGCGACGGTCTTCCCCGACGAAGTGCGGGAAATCGAGACTGAGTACGAATACGACTGGCGCGATGTGGCGCGTCCCATGCCGTACGGCATCACCGAGGGAGCCGACGGAAACGGGCCTACGGGTGAGACCTTCGAGTGGGCACTCGCGGTCGATGGCTGCGGGGACTGTGCGTTCTACGAGGAGACTGACGGAAACGGTGAGTGCACGGTTCACGATGACCGGCCACTCATCTGTCAGACCTACCCGTTTAGCGTCGCATTGGGTGGCACGTCCCAGCCGATGGGTGAGGCCGTCGACGAGGCGGGGATGGTCCGGGCCCACGAGTGTGAGGGATTAGGTCGCGATATTTCTCACGCGGAAGCGACACGACTCGCAGAGGCGCTCAAAGAGCGCGCAATACGGGAGCTTCAGGAGGCAATCGGCGTCCGTGACGAATACGACACCGTCAGCGGGGAGCGAGTCGTCGTCCACGACTCTGAGGGTGCCAAACGTCCCGACGGGAGCCTGATCGACTGACTGCACCACCACACATCTGGTACCCACCAGGTCCAGGGCCTCGGAGCTGGCGTGAGTGTGAGTGTAGGTGAGACGAGGAATTATTGATGTGGGTGTGTTCGCGTAACCGCCGTTCAATCCCGGCTTCATCCGGCGGTACACATATTACCGTCGATGAAGTGTGCCAACTTGGAGGTTACTTAGATTTGAAAATATCGGACGACTTACTCTGTCTGTTTAGTGCGGAAATTCAGGAGACGGAAGACGGGTACACGATTGAGGTGCCTCGGCGAGAAGTCGAGACCGGGTCAATAGAGCCAGATGGTGTTCACCAGGTAGCGTTGATCAGCAATCGCTCCGAAGATGAAGCACCGAGTACGTCAGCAGTGCGGTCTGACGAGCCACAGCCGCCAGTAGAACCCGGGGAAATGCGGTACGTCGAAGTGGAGGATCTCGGAAAACAAGGCGACGGGATCGCGAGAGTTGAGCGGGGATACGTTATAATCGTTCCGGGATCCGATGTCGGTGAGCGGGTGAAAATCGAGATTACGGACGTGAAATCGAATTTCGCGGTCGGCAACGTCGTCGAAGAAGGGGTTTGAACAGGGACGATAGCGACCACTCGACTGTCTTCCACAACTTGTCCCGTGGATACGCCCCGGCAAGTCGTCAAGCGACGACGGCTAACTCGATACGGCTGCTCACCGACCGCTGGCCGAACGAGGGTCTCGCTAAGAGTGCCGAATCCTTCTCGAGAATCATGATATGCTGAAACTTTCTGATTGATACACCGTCGTCCGTCGGCACGTTCCCAGAGCCGCGCCTCATTTTCGGGTTGCGCTGAGACATGAGGGTCCCGCTGGTCATCCGTCAGTCCACTTCAGATCAATCTGTGTGGAGTCTGTCGAATTGAATACGACGCAAGGCTGGTGAGAGACCGCACTCACGGTCACACTCGTGCACTCCAGTAAGAGACAGACGCGACGAAATCACCGAAAGCTGTGTCACTGATTTTCTCGTCGAGTCGTCGGAAGGGGTCGGCTACATTGCTGGGGAGATTCCGATAGAATCCGTATGGAAGCACGAAGTCGTGCTCATCGGAGACGAGTTCGAGACCAGCGGCATCAAACAACAGTGAGACTTCTCTCCGAGAGTACAACCGCGACCCCATCGGGAGAATCCAGGTGTACAGGAGCCGTGCAGAGCGGCGATTGAACGTATCGAAGACCACCTGTTCTGCCGACACCCGGGCCAGTTCGCGGACGTATTCGACGGGGTTATCGAGAAGATGGAAAAACCGCATCGCGAGGACGGCATCAAAGTGGTCGTCGGGGAATGGAAGCCGCGACGCATCCCCCCGCATGAACGCTACCTGCGAATCGTGGCCGGCAGAGCGGGCCTTCTGGCGACCCTGCTGCATCATCTCCCTGGAAATGTCGAGCGCGGTGATGTCTGCCCCCTGGTCGGCCAGCATGTTCGTGAATCGGCCCGTCCCACAGGCGACTTCCAAGACCCGACGGTCCTCGACCGGACCCAGTGCCGACAAAACGGCCTCCTTCTCGCGGCGATCAATTACCTGACCCCCGTCGGCAAATCGGAGGTCATCGTACTCTTGGGCGACCTCCTCGGCCTGGTACCATTCCTGTCCTTTCACACAATTGACGGTCCACAGCCGACCAATAAAACCGTACTGGATATCACTCGCAGGGGTCGGGTCCCAGAGCGGGTGTGCCAACGACCTGTGTCAGTAACCTGCTTCTGAGAGCGTGGGCTCTTATGCGATTACCACTGTGAGTTGACCACTCACTCGAAGATCCACACGGGGCTCCGCATTCGGAAGCCGAGACCGGGACGATCCGCGAATCGGCTGTCACCTAACTCACAAGTCGGTGGGGGAATCAAGTAGTCCATCCCCTGCGACAGCCGAATTTCAACCATGCGACTACCGTCATATATCCGCGTAATAGGGCCCTAATATACCTACAGGAAATGTGACACATATGTAGCGAATGTTTAAGAGTCAATTCAGGTTTGAATCACACATGAGTACGAGCCCTGCGGACATAGCAAACGAGAACACACTGTCAGAAACAGAGTTTCGTGACCGTCTGCGTGACCTCCCCCCGAGCGCGAAGTTAGTCGCTAAAGTGCTGGAAATCGATGACCCGCTGTCACAGGGCGAACTCGCCGAGGAGAGTCTGCTTCCAGACCGCACAGTTCGATACGCACTCAACCGACTTGAGGAAACGAGTCTCGTCGAGTCACGATACAGTTTCAGAGACGCCCGCAAACAGGTGTATTTCCTCAATAAATAGGTTGTAGTGGTGATTGCCGTGGGTTTCCTTTCTGATCCCGAAATCACTCGTTCCGAGACGAATTATGCTGTTCTGTAGTCGCCGACATAGCCGAATTCAACCGACAGTTCACGATGAGCGATTGAATCCTGCGTGTCCGCGGAGATCCGGGCTCACAACGGATTTGTGAAACTCACCCGGTCATAGACTCGGCCGACGTGACCGGTGACCAGTCAAACGACGGCCTGGACTCGTCCAGCCTGATAGTCTGTGTCTGAGCCGAAAGGGCTCGTCTGGCGCAAGGCATCATATGGGCCTGGTCAGGACGACCGAAGTGGGACTTGATTTCCCACCCACAGTAGTGTGCCGATCAGCAGCATCACGGCAACAGGCACTAGCCATTGTGCCGCGGCGATTACGCCAGCGGATGCTTGCAGGCCCGTCACGACCAGGATTTGAGGTCCACAACAGGCGAACCCGGACAAAAGGCCAGGAACGCCGGCCGTGACGCCCGCTCCAGCACCGAGCCGACAGGCCGAGGGGCCCCGCCAGGCGACCAGCGAAACCGCCAGATTCGAGCCAACCAACACCCCCAGCACAATCCCGAGCGCCACATTGACTGGGCTCACCAGGATTAGCAGCGGTCCAGCCACGACCTTGGCGATTGGCTGGAACACGAACGTCGACTGTTGAGAGACCATCGTCGCGAGCGGTGCCTCGACGAGGAACAAGTCGAACCCACCTCGCCCAGAGGCGGTGAGCTGGCGAAGTCCCCACAGATAGGTGAGAAGATACAAAATAGCGATACCGAGAAACACCGATAATCCATCTCGTCTGGCGAGGGCCCCACGAATTGCGGCCATCGTCCGATTCAGCAGTCCCCGGAGTTTGCCGGCGAAACTAGAGCGTGGCTGAACTCGGCCTGCATCACTCCGTTGGTCAGCGCTCATAACTCCAGTCCGATTACAGTAGTTTCCGGGTAGAATCCGAGCCAGGAAAACCACATGGCGTCGATCGATACGACGGACTCCAGTGGCAGCTGGCCCGGAGACGCCGTCTCACCGTCTACCTGATAGCCATCGTCCACGGCCTGGACGGTGGTTCCCTTTGGGGCACGGTAGATGTGTCCCGTCGCGAGTCCGTCGTCTGCAACAGCGACGAGGCGGGTGTCACCCGAGAACCCGGTGAGGACGGAGCTTTCTAAGAGCCGGCGCTTGTCAAACGCTACGGCGCCGTCAGGCGTCCGCGCACCGATCACCACTCGTTTGGCCTGCTCGACTCCGTCTTCGACCAGTAAGGGGAAAGACGGAGCCCGCGGTTCACCCACAGCGTAGTGACCAGAGACAGGCGTGTATGAGCCGTACGGGTCTCTGTTGTAGTTGGCTGCCCGACCAGTGTCGGTACTCATCACGAGCGTGTCGGGATGACGGCGTTCCCACCGCCCCCACGTCGTCCACGTGACGTCAAATTCCTGGAGTGACTCACCAACGAGCGTTTTGGCGTCGGGTCCAGCGTCGCGCTGATTACCGACCTCAGTCGCGGTTGCGCCGATCTGGGGCCAACGGACATCGCGCTCGTGGTCCCACATGATCAGGTTAGAGTTGACCAGTTGCCCGGACACGCCGAATTCCGTCCCGCCACGGTAGAACCCCTGAGCCGTGCCTGTCAGCGGACAGTATGTCACCGCAACCGGTTCACCGCCTACGACGTCATTCACAATCTCGTGACTGACGAGGACTCGCTGAGGATACGCCCGCACGTCGCCGTCGATTTCGACGCCGATTATCCGTTCACACGGCGGCAGTGAGACCGACCCGGCACGTAAGAAAGATGGCTTGTCAATCGAGGGGATCCCGTCGTGAGAGACGCCGCCGCTAATATCACCCGCAGAAAACGTCGACAGGCTGTGACCTACGTGGAGTGACTCGGTGCGCAGTGGGAGTTCACCGTCGTCGTAGGTAGCCGTAGATTCGCCGGTGACGCCGTTCAGCTCGGTGGGTGGGCGGCCGCCCGACAGAGCAATTTCACCCTCGGTGTCTCCACAGGGGACACCAAGATCCACCTGCAGAGCGGCTGTCTCGCTGGGTGAACTCTCGACATCGTTTTGACCCGTGGATTCGGCCTTGTCTGCAGCCCCGCCGGAAGAGTCGGATTGATCTGTGGACTCATCCGTCGTATCGAGACAGCCGGCAGTTGCGATGGCACCCGCACCGGCGGCCGCAGTCAGAAGCCGGCGACGGGTCTCGTCTTTCATTATAGATATGTGAAAAAGAGATATAGACTAAAACGCCTGCCTGTTGTGTGTGAGAATGACACATGGAGATGACTATCGCGATGTCTCATCAGGGTGATAGTCGTTCGAAGCATGCCGAACGGAGACGAGAGAGTCTTGTGGGTAGGTTTTAATTGCTCGGCGATTTGTCTATATATATGAATATCTCGGTAGTGGTCCCGACGCTCAACGGTCGGGATCGGCTGTCGGCGGGGCTTGACGCTCTCGCCGCTCACGTTCCAGATGCGGAGGTGATCGTCGCAAATGGGCCTTCTGCAGACGGTACGACCGGGATGGTGCGAGAGCGGAACGACGTCGATATTCTGGTTGAGATTTCTGAGCGGACAGTCAACGTCGCTCGTAACGCAGGTCTGGAGTTAGCGAGCGGTGAGGTTGTCGCCTTTGTGGATTTTTTCAACCGTGTCAGCAGTGACTGGCTCGCAAGTCTCCGAGCTGGACTCGAAAGTGCCCCCGTAGTCACCGGGCCGGCCCATCGTGAAGTGAAGGGCGGTCACACGACAGAAACCCAAGAGGTCGAACAGATCGCCGGCCACGAGGTGGATTATTTCAACGGCGGGAACGTGGCCTTTCAGATAGATATCTTGGAGCAGTTAGACGGCTTCGACGAGTATCTCGTCACTGGTGGGGCACGTGATGCAGCCCACAGACTGGCACAAATGGGAATCGACGTGGCGTGGGAACCTGGGATGTGTGTCACGCAGGAGCCAGGGGAAGACCCGAACGACTGGGGGTGGAAGTATCGTGCCCTCGCGTATCGAGCGGTCAAGAGCCACGGTCTCCGGCCAACGGTTCTGCGACGGCTCGTGTCACAGGCCACCGGAGACGCGATGTCAGTCGCTAAAGACGTGCTTTCGGGTGATGCAGCCCCGACTACGTGGTTCGGAAACGGCCGAGATATTGTGACGGGGTTCAGCACTGGCATGTCCGATGGCCTGGTTGCCAGAGCTCGAGACCGAACCCCCTGCCGGAATCCCAACGGGGTCTCGACACGGGAAGACCGGGCTGTGGCGCGCTACGACTTGCGCGAGAGACGCGAACCCGATATCGCGTCGAATGCCTGATATTCGAGTTGAAAGAGGCCGCTGATGCACTCAATACGGTCTTCTGACTCGGATGCGGGCAATCATCATTCATACTCGCGCGTCCACGAGTGTGACGATACGGCCACCTAGTGTGGCCGGACACCGCTGATCGTGCTATCGACGTGATATCCGAGCATAGGGCAGATCGTCAGATAAGTCATGTCAGGAGTCACTGGCGTGGAGCCGTTAAGCGTTACCAGAACCGAGGCCAGGGATCAGCCGGGTAGCGTTTTTCGTGAAGACGCGTTGTAGAAGATCTTCCGAGACATCAAGCGTGAGGATCTCCATCACTCCGACATTCGGGTGGGTGTCTGGTGCACCACTGCCGAACACCACTCTATCAGGGTGTTCGAGAAGACCGCGTTCGAGGTAGTCACGATAGCGGACGTAGCTGGTGTCGAGGTACAGACGGTCGTACTGGTCGAGTAAGCGGAGCGACTCGTCCATGAGTTCCGTGCATATGGCGGAGCCACCGAAACTGGCGAGGATCACGGGGAAATCGTACCCTAGCAGGGTTTCCGCAGCCGCTTGCGGGGGAAATTCGGGACCGCCGTGCACTATCAGCGGTGCGGCCGCCCGATCGAGCGCGGCCACAACCTCCTCATCGGGCAGTCCGTCGTATTCTGGGACGAGAAGGAATCCGTGGAATCGGTCGTCGTAGGAGTACTGCTCGATATCGTCCGGACGTGTGTGGTGATCATCGCGCTCGACACGGAAATTCCGGAGCCAGGAAACCGGGTCGTTACCGGGGCTGCGTGGACCATTGACCCGGGCGAAAGTGATAAACGGACGGTCGACGCTGAGTCGGGCGACGGCGTTATTCTCTCGGAGGTAACTTTCGCCAGCTGGCTGTGGCCCAGGTGAAACTGCTGACCGAACGATTCCGGCCTGGTGCATTTCGCGTTCCAGCAGTTCGGGGGTGATGTCCCGTCCCAGAGTCTCCACGGCTTCCTGATCGGGGTTTAGCCGCGCGTGAACGTCCACCACCCGGAACCCGTGTTCCAGTTCCAGCATTCACCGTGAGATCCCACCACGCCCACATGGGCGTATCGGTACATACTGTTCACGGACAGAGCAGGATCGGCACTTCCAGCGTGACCCCGAGTTGGTTTACGCGAGACTACGCAACACCACGCGTCAGCGGCACGTTCTTCGCAGTCCCGGTCCCCACTCCGAGTAAGCCAGATCCACAAACATCGCCTCACTGCTCCATCCAGCATTGTCACCCTCGACACTGCTCTGACCGGTCATCGTCGGGTCCGGTGTTAGCCATCATAGTCGCGCCAGGAGCTGGCGACTGGCGCGCCGAGACACTGGCCCAGTGATCAGGTCGCCGACTTGTCGAAAGGCGATTAAAACCGAACAGTGACTGAGTCGGTCGGTGTGAGATCGAACGCGTCGCTCCCATCTCCCTCGCGTACGTCACACTCGAGATAGCCATGACTCCCGATGACGACGACTTGGTCACCCGGCTGGACTGCAGCGAAGGTGTCGCCAAAGGGGACACGCTCGCTGTTCACAGTCACGTGATCCACATCCGGGATCACCTTCCCGAGGATATTGGTAATGACATTGCCGAAGTCATCCGTGGTAATCACTCGTCCGCGCGCGAGAGTGTCGTCGCTCACGATCGCATCTGGGAGCGTCATACGAATCGGGTCCGGTGCCGGCTCGAGTCGGTCGATTGTCTCTAACACGCCCACCCCGGTCTCGTGAACTTGCGCGGCCAGGGGCGCGAACACGTCACGACCGTGGAACGTCGTCGAGGCCGGGTCGAGAGTGCTAAGCCGAAACACCTCGATACCGATGTCATCGAGGGCGTGAGTGTCTCGTTCTCGGCCGTCATCGGCCACGTGACTCGCGCTTGCCCGTTCGCCAAGTGCGAGCGCTCTGGCAGTTGGATACGCCAGTCCGTTGTCAGGCGCAATAATCGCATGTCCGTCGGCTCGGAACACGACCGCGTCACGGTCGGTCCCGACACCAGGGTCCACGATCGCACAGTGGACTGCCGGGGGGTATTCCGGGAGAAGGAATCGAAGCCAGAAGGCAGCCGCTCGAGGGTCGTGAGCGGGTAGGTCGTGGGAGATATCAACAATCTGCGCCTCCGTGCGTCGGAAAATCACTCCGCGCATCGCGGCAGGATAGGGCGTGCCGAAGTCGCTGGCGAGCGTGATCATACCTATGATGAACGCAGTAAGTCAAAAAGTATCGCGGCGTTTCTGGGGCAGCCCCGTCGCACGGAGCCGACGAGAAGGCTAGCCGGAGCTGTGTCGTCATCGGTGGTCTGCACTGCGAGGAGTTGAAGCCAGTCTTGGAGGATGCCGGGCGACTCCCTCACTCTCTGTTACTCACGTTGCCAGGGGTTTCCGGGATACTCCCACTCGCACCCTCGCTTGTGGTGTCAGTCCCCATATCTTCAGCACTGCCGCTGTTGGCGTCGGTATCGGCAATCCGGCGGATCCGCTCGGCGCCATCAATCTCGGTGATCACTTCCGACACTGGTTCGGGGACGAGTTGCTCCCAGGAGCGGTCGTGAATGATTCGCTCACGGAGTTCGGTCCCTTCGAGGACTTCCCGGCGGAACATCGGGGATCGGCGCACGTCCACGCCGGCCTCGGAGAACAATCTGATGACGAGTGGATTATTGGAGTATGCCACGTCGAATGCTGGGGACATACTCTCGACGTGAGACACCCAGACAGAGTTGCGATTGATATCTTCGATGGGGACTACATAACTGGTCACGTCGAACTGCTGGAGGGACTTGGTGACCATCATCAGCCGTTCGCCGGCCGTGAACGGGTTGTGCGTCGTGTGAGAATCGCCTGCACTCCCTATCCCCAACACCAGTTCGTCGACCTCATCGACGATTTCCTCGACCATATGATGATGCCCATTGTGGTATGGCTGGAACCGGCCGATATAGAAACCCCGCATGTGAATTCACTACTCTTGCTCAATTTATAAACCCGACGAGATACGCGCTGAGTTGATTCCGTACGGTAGAGGCGGTGAATCCGCCGGATTAGGCAGGGGGTGGTCTCGCGGGCCCAGGAGAAAGTATATCAGTAGCGGAACCCTCTCTGTTCCTAGCGATACTCGATTCTATGAGCAACGAGAAGGACAACAGCGAGCGTTCCCACGAGCAAGCGTCAGACGGTGGGAGCGACGCGTCTAACGAGGATTCCCCCTCGAGCGGTTCCCCTGATCACGAGCGATCAGTCGAGCAGGCTGACGCTCAGGGGCCGTCAGACAACGCGGATGGCCCCGAGGGACACGACGAGGCGGCCGAATCCACCGATGAGGAACCATACCCAGAGAATGCAGGCGACATCTGGGAAGACAAAATCACCCCGGACAACGGGGAAACGCCAGATCCCGAGGCTGGGCTCGGCGCCGATGCCGACAGCTCCAGTGAAGACGGCTCGATCGGCGATATCGAAGAACTCGGCAGTACGGTCGAAGTTCACGGGGCAAATATCGCGGACGACCCCGACGAGGACGACCTTCTCGGAGGGCTGCAGATCGATTCCACCGAGGATATCTCGATTCCGGACCGGCTTGTCGATCAGGTGATTGGGCAGGAACACGCCCGTGACGTGATCATCAAGGCGGCCAAACAGCGTCGGCACGTGATGATGATTGGCTCCCCGGGAACCGGGAAGTCGATGCTGGCGAAAGCGATGTCAGAGTTGCTCCCCAAAGAGGAGCTACAGGACGTCCTGATCTATCACAATCCCGACGACGGAAACAAACCCAAAAGCCGGACGGTCCCAGCCGGGAAAGGCGAGCAAATCGTCGAGGCACACAAAGAGGAAGCCCGCAAGCGAAATCAGATGCGGTCGTTCCTCATGTGGATCATCATTGCGGTGGTGCTGGGATACGCCCTGATCATCGCCGGTCAGATCCTCCTCGGTATCCTCGCAGCCGGGATCGTCTACCTCGCGTTCAAGTACGCCTCACGTGGCTCGGACGCGATGGTGCCGAACCTGCTGGTGAACAACGCTGACACGACGACGGCGCCGTTCAGAGACGCGACCGGTGCCCACGCCGGCGCACTGCTGGGCGACGTTCGGCACGACCCATTCCAGTCGGGCGGAATGGAGACGCCGTCTCACGACCGTGTTGAAGCCGGTGCTATCCACAAGTCCAACAAGGGCGTGCTGTACGTGGACGAAATCAACACGCTGGACATCCGGTCACAGCAGAAGCTGATGACCGCGATTCAGGAGGGTGAATTCTCTATTACCGGTCAGTCAGAGCGGTCTTCAGGTGCGATGGTCCAGACGGAAGCGGTTCCGACAGACTTCGTGATGATCGCTGCCGGGAATCTGGATGCCATGGAGAACATGCACCCGGCACTTCGATCCCGGATCAAAGGATACGGGTACGAGGTGTACATGGACGACACCATCGATGACACCCCGGAAATGCGGCGCAAGTACGCACGTTTCGTCGCACAGGAGGTCTCGAACGATGGCCGCCTGCCGGAGTTCACCGCCGAAGCAATCGAGGAGCTCATCCTCGAAGCGAAGCGACGCTCCGGACGGAAAGGACAGCTCACACTGCTGTTCCGCGAACTCGGTGGGCTCGTTCGTGTGGCGGGCGACATCGCCCGTGGCGAGGACGCTGACTACACCAACCGCGACCACGTGCTCCAAGCGAAGGGCCGGTCACGGTCGATCGAACAGCAACTTGCCGACGACTACATCGAGCGGCGGAAAGACTACGAACTGCAAGTGTCCGACGGACACGTGGTCGGTCGCGTCAACGGTCTTGCAGTCATGGGAGAAGACTCCGGGATCATGCTGCCAGTCATGGCAGAGATCACTCCCTCTCAGGGGCCCGGCCAGGTGATCGCCACCGGGCAGCTGAAAGAGATGGCCGAGGAGTCGGTGCAGAACGTCTCCGCCATCATCAAGAAGTTCTCTGACGAGAACATCACGGAGAAGGATATCCACATCCAGTTCGTCCAGACGGGACAACAGGGTGTGGACGGTGACTCAGCATCGATCACGGTCGCTACCGCCGTCATTTCGGCACTCGAAGGAGTGGGTGTCGACCAGACGATGGCGATGACCGGATCACTGTCCGTCCGTGGGGACGTCCTCCCGGTCGGCGGAGTGACCCACAAGATCGAGGCAGCCGCGAAAGCTGGTTGCAAGCGTGTCATCATTCCCGCGGCGAACGAACAGGACGTGATGATCGAAGACGAATTCGAGGAGATGATCGAAGTCATCCCCGTGTCACACATCAGCGAGGTGCTGGAAATCGCGCTGGAAGGTGAACCCGAAAAGGACTCACTGGTCGACCGGCTGAAGTCGATCACCGGGTCGGCCCTGCCGGAGGGTCAACAAGGCAGCGGCGTTGCTGGTGCCTCTTCCGGCGGTCCCAGCCCGCAGTAAATGCCCGCCTGGGCGATATTTACCGCCCTGACCGGGATTCTCGTTGCACTGTTACTCATTTTCTCGCGGTCGTCGAGTCGAATGTTGGACCGCGCGACTATTATCTCCGAGCGTGCCGCGATCCAATCACATGCAGAGTCACTCTCACAAAATCAGACATCAGAAGCCATCGGCTCACCCGAGGAGTCACGACCAGACTCGCAACCATCTATGGATAGCTCTGCCAGAAAAGCTGACAATAACGGCTCCAGCGTCTCCAGAGATGAACCTCAGCTAAATGATTATGAAAACGATCCGGCCGTGGATCAGCCCGCTGAGCAACGCACAGAGACAAAATCTACCAAGCGCCCTGGAGCCACTCTAAGTTCCGAGTCAGCGGCAGACTCCGAGAACGCAACAGCCCGTCCAGAGTCGAGCGGTGTCGGTCACGAGGCTGAATCTGACACAGGTCCGTATCTGACGACCCGCGCACTGCAGGTGAACGTGCTGGTGTCACAGGGGCTGTTGTTAGGGCTGGTGGTGGCTCTGACCTGGTGGGCCGACGTGCCAGCGACAGCGGTCGGACTCGAGGCCAGCGCACGGACGCCGGAGACGCTGGCGTTTGGACTGGGGGCCGGCCTCGCGCTTTATACCGGTAATGAACTCGCTGGGAGAATCGCGTCCAGACTGGGAGTGAACGCCCCAACACAGCTTCGAGAGGCACTAGCGCCCGCTGATGCCCGCGGATGGGCGGTGTTACTGATCGTGATTCTGCCGCTAATCGCCGTGTTCGAGGAATTCCTCTTTCGTGGGGTGCTGATTGGCGCTTTTGGAGCAGGGTTCGGCGTCTCTCCGTGGGTGCTCGTCGTGGCCTCGTCGCTTGTGTTCGGGCTCGGACACGGGGCTCAGGGTCGAGCCGGTATCTTCGTCAGCGGGCTGCTGGGACTCGTCCTGGGATCGGTATTCGTCGTCTCTGAAAGCCTCATGCTCGTAATCGTAGCCCACTACGTCGTGAATGCCCTGGAATTTGGAGTCCACGAGGGTATCGAGTGATAATCCAGTAGTCGACAGTGTAGTGAGCTGATACACGAGAAAGCGTCAACCGGGCACGCGCACACTCCAGAGTGTTAGCTTCTCAATGACCGCCGTCTCAGTTCCAGGGTGTGAGAGACGCTCAGCATTAGAAGCGCTTTCTCTCGGTGGGTGAACGTCATCTTGACTCTGTGCTCATCCAGGATTCCGGATCGGTCTGTGGCGTCTGTGCAGCACAGCCGCTCAGGTATCAGGATTCAGAACTCAGAACCCGGAGTCTCGGACTGAAGCCTCAGGGCAGAGACCTGCACTTAGACTGATCACTATATTCCCTCGATATCTCGAAGAATCTCTCGGATAGCGGGCGGTGTCGAGCCATCTGACCTTTGGATCCGGTGGTCGGGTACGATCAACGGAGTCGGATTCTTGGCGATTCCCTGCTTGATCAAGGTGATATCGTCGGCATCGTTCGGGTCACGTGCTGCCATTCGCACCACCTGACTCACCGACGCACTCTCACCGTACGGGACCTCTCGGAGTGACTCAAGCGCGGACCGCTCGTCTGCGCCGACAGTGAAGGCCACCTCAACGTCACTGAAGTCTTCTTGTTGGCCGGCGAGGTACTCGCCGATACGGTCAAGTACAGGGTGTTCGTCGTCGGCGTCACTCGGTGGCTCGTCGACGAACGATACCGCAATCAGGCGGCCACTGGCAAAGCCCAGTTCGACGACCCGGTCAAGCCTCTCAAAGCGCCGCGCGTACACCCCTGACGCGCCTGCGAACGTATCCATGCATCGCCTGTGGCCGCCGGAGACTAACCGCTGTCGGTGCCCTGTAGCCGCTTGCGTGACTCAAAGCTGGCCCCGACTGCGTGGGCCGTCCCCACAACCCTTATGTACAAAAGCGTACATTATTGTACAATAATGAGGAATCGGGAGGATGTGGCGCCTGCGGTAGAATCGATACTGTCAGCCGCCCGAGGGCGGGGGCTCCGTGGTGACGGAGAGCGGGTCGCCGTGGATCCGCGGTCGCTGGCCACGGCATTTGAGGCGGCGGCGGCCGACAGGCGCGTGCCAGTCATTGCAGAAATAAAGCCGACGAGTCCGACGACGACGGGCGTTCGGGATGACGACCCCGTCGATTTGGCACACAAGATGGTCGACGGAGGCGCGGCGGCGTTGTCTGTACTAACGGAACCCGACCACTTCGGCGGTGATGTCGAGACGCTGACGGCAATTCGGCGTGCCGTCGACGTTCCGGTACTCCGCAAGGACTTCCTTCTCCGCAAAGAGCAGTTAGATACCGTCGCAGCCGACGTTGTTTTGCTGATTGCTCGCTTTGTGGACGACCTCGATGGGTTAGTAACAGCGGCTCGGGCGCGCGGATTTCAGGTGCTCGTCGAAGTCCACGACAGGGCCGAACTGGAAGCCGCAGTTGCAGCAGATACCACTTTTATCGGGGTGAACAATCGTGACCTCGCAGCCCTGGAAGTTGACTTGGACACGTTTGGCGAGGTGGCGCCAGCAGCTCCCGACGACGTGACGCTAATCGGGGAAAGTGGTGTCTCCACGCAGGGGGACGTGAGTCAGTTGCGTGAGGCCGGCGCCGACGCATTGTTAATCGGGACTGCTATCATGGATGGAGACATTGAAGCAAATACGCGACAGTTCGTTACCACGGAGCACACATCATGAGTAAGATGGAATCACGAGACGACGGCAAATTCGGAGAGTATGGCGGCCAGTACGTGCCGGAGGCGCTCATGCCGGCAATCGAGGAGCTGGACGACGCGTATCAACGGTACGTCAAAAACAACGAAGACGGCTTTCTCGACGAGTTCCGGGAGCGGATCCGCGATTTCGGCGGCCGACCCACACCGCTCGGGCGAGCGGATCACCTGTCTGACCGGTACGACCGTGAGGTGTATCTCAAGCGAGAAGACCTCCTCCACGGAGGCGCTCACAAGCTGAACAACGCCCTCGGGCAGGTGCTGTTGGCGAAGTACATGGGCAAAGAACGGATCATCGCGGAGACGGGCGCCGGCCAACACGGGACCGCCACTGCGATGGCGGCGGCGCATCTGGACATGCCTTGCGAGATTTACATGGGCGAGACGGATATCAATCGGCAGCGGCCCAACGTCTTCCGCATGAAGACGAACGGTGCCGAGATCACCCCCGTCACGGCCGGTCGAGGCACACTGAAAGAGGCCATCTCCCAGACGATGCGTGACTGGGCAGAATCAGTCGAGAACACCCACTACGTTATTGGGTCGATTGTCGGCCCACACCCGTTCCCGACGATGGTGCGGGACTTCCACTCGGTGATCGCCGACGAGGCCCGTCGGCAGTGTTTGGAGAAGACGGGCGCGTTGCCAGACGAGGTGATCGCCTGTGCCGGCGGCGGCTCGAACACGATGGGCATGTTCGACGCGTTCATCGACGACCCCGACGTGACACTCCGGGCCGTCGAAGCGGGGGGATCTTCGCTCCAGGTGAACGAACAGACGGGTGTGGCGCCAAATTCGGCGTCACTGTCGACGGGTGACGAAGGGGTCCTTCACGGCGCTCGGACGAAACTACTCCAGGACAGTGACGGCCAGATCATGGAGTCACATTCGGTGTCGGCGGGCCTCGATTACGCTGGCGTCGGCCCGGAATTGGCACATCTCGTCGACACCGGTCGAGTGGAGCCAGTGAACGTCGACGACGACGCCGCTCTCGAGGGATTCCACCGGCTCTCCACCGCCGAGGGGGTCATCCCAGCTCTGGAGACGGCTCACGCGTTCGGCTATCTCGAAGAATACCACGACGAGTTGGGTGAGGTGATCTTGCTCAACGTCTCGGGCCGCGGTGACAAAGACCTGCAGACGGTGATCGAGGAGACCGAAAAACGCGATATTGAGTCAGCCCCCGACATGTCCATGTTCGAGGGTGGCCTGTAATGGCCACCACGGGCAACAGTGAGGCAATCGCCGCCGCCTTCGCGGACGGTCCGGCATTTGTCCCGTATCTGGCCGTGGGTGACCCCGACTACGAGGCCTCGATGGCGTACGTCGAAGCGCTGGAGCGGGGCGGAGCCGACGTGATCGAACTCGGATTACCCTTTTCGGAGCCGATTGCGGAAGGCCCCACGATCCAGGGTGCAATCGTCCGCGCGCTGGAGGCGGGGATCACGCCGGAAGCGTACTTCTGCTTCGTCGAAGAGGTTGACGTCGAGGTGCCACTGGTGTGTATGACCTACTACAATCTCATCTACCAGTACGGCACCAGTGACCAGCAGCAACCCCGGGCATTCGTCGAGCGGGCGGCCACCGCGGGAATTGAGGGGCTCGTCGTCCCGGATCTGCCCGCCGAAGAAGCGTCGCCGCTACGGGCCGCCTGCGACGAATTCGGCCTCGATCTGGTGTTCATCGTCGCACCGACTACGGAGGGAGACCGACTTCGCCGGATCATGGAACAGGTGTCCGGATACGTGTACGTCCAGGCCCGGCTCGGGACGACCGGTGCACGGACTGACGTGTCAGACCAAACCGACGAGAGTCTCGAGCGACTATCCGAGTGGTCGGTGCCGAAGGCGGTCGGGTTCGGCATTTCTGAGGGGGCCCACTCAGAACGCATCGTCGGAGCCGGAGCAGATGGGATTATTGTTGGGTCGGCGCTCGTCGAATTAGTCGCTCGTGGGGCCGAGGAAGGTCACCCGACAGACGAGGTAGCCGACCAGTTGGAAGCGCTGTCCACAGAGTTAGTCGAGGGCGCCGCGCGCGGGTACACGCAACGGGCGCCTGAACCCGAAGCGAATTAGGGGATGAACAGTCACGTACAAGCCAGTAACTCGTGGGAGATAGACGAACAATGACAACAGGATGCGACGCGCGGCTCGACCGAATCTCTTCAGACAGCCGCTATCTGGTGGTCCCGATGGATCACGGGCTCACAATGGGGGCGGTAGCTGGGCTCAAAGAGATCGAGGAAACGATCGATAGCGTGACGCGCGGCGGGGCCACCGCCGTCCTCACCCAGCGTGGAATCGCTCCGCGGGTCCATGACAACAAAAACGATGCCGGATATATCGTCCACGTGAACGGGTCGACGCAGATCGGGCCTGATGAGCAGGACAAACGGCTGACCGCCAGCGTCCGGGATGCGATTCGAGCGGGCGCGGACGCAGTCTCACTCCATATCAACGTTGGCTCTTCGTACGAACCAGACCAGATCGAAAATCTCGCGACACTCACGTCTGAGGCGGCCGACTACGGAATGCCGGTACTCGCGATGGCGTACGCTCGAGGCCCGGGTGTGGCAGGTGACGACCCCGCAGCTCTGGGGAAGGCCGTGCGACTCGCAGAGGAATTGGGTGCAGACGTGGTTAAGACGGGCTACTCCGGGGATGGGGATAGCTTCGAACACGTCACCGAATCTACGCGGCTCCCCGTAGTAATCGCCGGCGGGTCGAAAGGCAGTGATACTGAGACGGTGCGGATGGTCCGTGGCGCCATTGACGGCGGCGCCGCGGGTGTCTCCATGGGCCGGTCGATTTTCCAGCACGACGATCCTGAAGCGATCACGCGGGCTGTCTCCGCGGTCGTCAACGACGACTGCAGTGTCGAAGAGGCACTCGGAGTAGCTGGATTGGCTGAGATGTGACCGTTATTGACGCCCGCGGCGCCCGATACAGTGGATACAGCTCCCGACGGCTGACGAGGCCGACCTTTGATGTGGAGCGCAAAATTGTGAATTGCGATCCCACCCAGTGATCACGGTAGCCCGAATCGACACGACATCGCACGATCCGTGACGAGAAACACAGTCTTCAAGCCCCAGCCACCCGACTCCCGGGTAATGACACGTACGGTCTGGATCAAGGCTGACGACTCCGTCGGTGGATGGGAAAAGCGAAAACGACGGATTATCGCAGGGATCGAAGCCGGTGCTGATTGGGTCGTCGTCGACGAACACGACCTCGCGCGGGTCCGGGAACTCGGCCAGATCAATGTTGCCGTTTTCAGGGCCGATGCCGACGTGGTCGACGAGGCAGAGGCAAAGCCTGATACCGCCGAACCAGACCTGGTCGTAGTCGGGAAAGACGGCGAAGGTGACGGTACCGTGGACCTGCCGAACGATCTTTCCGGCAGCGCGGATCTTTCGACGCTACGGCGGAGTGACGAACGCGCAGCGGCGGCCTACGTTCGGATTCTTGGCGAGCGATACGAAGAGTTTGCCGACGCGGCCGCCACAGAGTCTGAGTATACATTTGTCATCGGTGACGACTGGACGATCATTCCGCTGGAGAATCTCATCTCGCGTGTCGGCGAAGAGACACACCTCATCGCCGGTGTCACGACAGCTGCAGAAGCCGAGACAGCCTACGAGACACTCGAGATTGGCGCCGACGGTGTGTTGCTAGACACAGACGACCCTGACGAGATTCGCCAGACCGTCGACATCAGAGACGCTGCAGACCAGGAGTCACTCTCGATGAGATACGGTGAGGTGACGGCCATCGAGCAGACCGGCCGAGCGGACCGTGTCTGTGTCGACACCGGCTCGCTCATGGACGACGACGAAGGGATGCTTATCGGATCGATGTCGCGTGGCCAGTTTTTCGTCCACGCCGAGACCGCGGAGTCGCCGTACGTAGCCGCCCGTCCGTTCCGTGTCAACGCCGGAGCCGTCCACGCGTACGTCCAGACTCCAGACGGAACTAAGTACCTCGCCGAATTGACCAGCGGCGACCGGGTGCAGGTGACTAATACCGACGGGGCCACCCGAGAGACGATTGTGGGTCGCGTCAAAATCGAAAAACGGCCAATGTTCCGGGTGCAGGCCACCGTCGAAACTGACGACGGTGAAGATCGCGTGGAAACGCTGTTACAGAACGCCGAAACGATCAAAGTCGCCACACGAAACGGCCGGACCGCAGTGACGGATCTGAACGTGGGTGATGAGGTGCTCGTCTATTACGAAGATATCGCCCGCCACTTCGGGGAGTCTGTCGACGAGAGCGTCATCGAGAAATGAACGTTGACGACGGTGACTTCTCTGCATCGCTGAGCATTCGATAGTATTCGGTATCACTGACGGTGCTGGCCAAGCCGGCGACAAGACCGATCAGACGATACCCACGACGAGCTGGAGTGCGACCGATAACACCAGCACCGCGCCCAGTGCAATCACACCCGCGATGATCCCATGAGCGTGCCCCAGGCCACGCTGGCGGATCGCGGTATAACTGCCGACGAAGACGAATCCGGCCAACAGAACTGGAATCACCGCCGAGACGACAGTGAACAACGGCCCGGTGACCGCCTCTGGAACGCCGAAACTCCCGACGGCAACCAGGGCCCCGAAACCAACCCCAAGTGCGAGCAAGATGAATCCGGCCGTCCAGACTGCCGGTGACTGGAGCACGGCGACGATCCGCGTCACAGTGACGTCGTAGAGGTCTTCTTCGACTGGCTCGGGCGTCGACCGGGGGACGGCGCGAGTCGCCCCGATACGCGTAACCGCGACAAATACCGCCACGACGGCCGTCCCCATCAGAAGGGTACTCAAGAGAGTGAGAGTGGCCATGTGTAGTGACTCGTTCTCGCCTATCCGCGCACTAATACTCTTCGTTGGCCTGACGAGACGAACTATTGTGCTGCCGGCAACCCGGCAATGCACGATGAACGAGAGCCAACAGGTCCAGGAGGTCGACAGGCTCTCACTCTCCCGACTGAAGCCGTAACGTGTGTCGAGCTGTCCCGCTGGGTCACCCGAGTCACACGAGATTGTGCTGACTCATCTGAGGCGACGGTAGCAATCCAGATTCTCACTGACACAGAGACTACAAAAGAGATAAGTGAACCTCTTTCCCACCTTCTGACAACGTGCAAGCATCGATGCTATACAGTGCGCTACTGTCTCTCATGCAGGTCACCAGCAACGACTGGTCGGCCCAGTCGGAGGTCTTTGAGCAGATCTTTTTTGTATTCCTCACGCTGGGGACACTCGTCGGAGTGGTGGTAGTCAGCTACACACTATACAACGTGTGGAAGTATCGCGACACCGGGGACCGCCCAGACGATTCCACGTTCGACGCGCCTAGTCTAGGTGAACTCCCGACAGGCCAACAAAGTGGCAAAGGAAAGAAATTGTTCCTGTCGTTTGGGCTGAGCGCAGTCGTCGTGATCAGTCTCGTCGTGTACTCGTACGGACTGTTGTTGTACGTGGAGCAGGGCCCCACGGAAGAGGTGGAAACTGAAATGGAAGTCGAGGTGGTCGGCCATCAGTACTTCTGGGAGTTCATTTATCCAAACGGGGAGTCCACGAGCGACGAACTGGTGGTGCCTGCGGACACGCGCGTGGAGTTGAAAGTGACTTCGAACGACGTGTGGCACAACTTTGGCGCCCCGGATCTGCGGATCAAATCCGACGCAATCCCTGGGGAGTACTCTCACACGTGGTTTGCAGTGAAAGAACCCGGTGAGTATCTCATTAATTGCTACGAGCTGTGTGGTGCCGGTCACTCGAATATGAAAGGAACACTGACAGTTATGGAAGAAAATGAGTACCGCAGTTGGCATGCCGAAGAGTTCAGCTCGGTCGAACAGTCCGTGGACGAACAAGAAGACGACCGGAATGATGCGCCTGCGAACATCGCTCGGCGCGGTCCAGGGGTGACAGTCGCATGAGCGAGCTTCCACCGACGACATCCGTCCGGCGGTGGTTCCTTACGACGAATCACAAGGATGTCGGGATTTTGTACACGCTAACGGCGCTGTTCTTCCTGATTTTCGGGGGTGCACTCGCGCTGTTGATCCGATTCCAGCTGTGGGAGCCGGGCGCACAGGTTCTCTCGGGATCCGCCTACAACGAGGCCGTCACCGCTCACGGACTGGTGATGGTGTTTTGGTTCCTCTCGCCGTTCGCGTTCGGATTCGCGAATTACTTCATTCCCCTCCAGATCGGGGCTGACGATCTGGCCTTCCCCCGGCTCAACGCGTTATCATACTGGTTGTACGTGCTGTCGGGCGCAATGCTAGCGCTATCGTTCTTCCAGGGCGGCACAATGAACGCTGGCTGGACGCTATACGCCCCACTGAACGTGCCCGCCTATACGCCGACGATTGGTGCGACAGGGGCCGTACTCGGATTATCGATGTTCACAATCGGGGTCACAGCCTCGACTGTCAACTTCCTCGTGACGATCCACCACTCCCGCGCCGAAGGCATGGGGCTGATGGATATGCCGATGTTCACGTGGTCAATCCTGCTGACGACCTGGATGATGCTGTTCGCGTTCGCGTCGCTGCTTGCGACGACACTGATCCTGGCATCTGACCGCATCTTCGGGAGTGTCTTTCTATCAGCGACCGAAGGGGGCTCGCTACTGTGGGGCCACCTGTTCTGGTTCTTCGGCCACCCCGAGGTGTATATTGTCTTCTTCCCCGCACTGGGGGTGATGTTGGAGCTGTTCCAGACGTTCGCCGGGAAGCGTCTGGTTGGCCGGAAGTGGGTGATCATTGCGATGTGTCTGATCTCGATCCAGTCGTTCCTCGTGTGGATGCACCACATGTTCCTGACGACGATTAATCTCGAAATTAAGACGCTCATGATGGCCACCACGATTGGGATTTCGCTGCCGTTCGACCTGCTGGTGTTCGCGCTCATTTACACGCTCATCAAGGGCCGGATTCAACTCACCACACCGTTCCTGTTCGCGTTCGGAGCGCTCTTATTGTTCATCCTCGGCGGCATCACTGGGGTGTTCCTCGGTGCGATCGTTCTTGATTACGAGTTCCGGGGCACATACTGGGTGGTCGCACACTTCCACTACGTGATGTTCGGCGGCGCAACCGCGCTCTTCGGGGGGCTGTACTACTGGTTCCCCAAGATGACCGGGAAAATGTACGACGAATTCCTCGGGAAAGTCCACTTTGTCGCCTTCTTTATTGGGTTCAACGCGGTGTACTTCTCGATGTTCACTGCCTGGGAGACGCCGCGGCGCGTCTTCGAGTACGATCCGGCATTCACTGGCTTGCACCAGATCGGCACTATCGGAGCGATGGTTCTGGGGCTGTCGTTCTTTATCATGTTCTACAACTTCGCGAAAAGTTATGTGGCGGGCCCGGATGCGCCTGAAAATCCGTGGGACTACTCACGGACTGCCGAGTGGACAGTGCCGTCACCACCGCCGCTTGAAAACTGGCCCGGTCGACCCAGTTACGCGTCTGGTAAACTCGAGTTCGTCAAGGGCGCCATCGCCGACGGAGACGGCGGCTCCCGAAACCAACCAGCCACCGACGGCGGGCACGCCGGCCACGCGGACGGCGCGGCATACCCGCTAGACGAAGACCACCCCAGTCACGCCAGTATTTGGCCGTTCGCGGTCAGCTTCTCTGTGCTCCTGCTGTTCATCGGACTGTCGGGCACCCAGTCGTTCAGTGTGACTCACCCTGCCTACGGCGCGCTGATCGTCATCGGGCTGGTGTCGCTCGTGTACAGTGGTCTCAAGTTCGCGTTGGAAGACTT
Organism: uncultured archaeon A07HR60; assembly: GCA_000496235.1. GTDB lineage: Archaea > Halobacteriota > Halobacteria > Halobacteriales > Haloferacaceae > J07HR59. Next base: position 425,332 of record KI543231.1, on the reverse strand, counting down.
CTATGCACCACCGATGAAATTCGCCGAGCGATGGCCGTTCAAGGGCATCGAAAAGACCAAGCTCGGAATGTGGTTTTTCATCGCGTCCGATATTATGGTGTTCGGCGCCATCATCAGCGCCGGGATCTTCATCCGTGTCAACGCCGGCTGGATGTCCTGGCACCCGCTGCCGAAGGCCTCGTTCGGCTTGCTCAATACGTTCGTTATCCTCACGTCCTCGTTCGCCGTGATCCTGGCACTGGAGATGGCCCGACAGCAGAACCGCGAGGGTCTGCTTGCTTCACTGGGCGCAACACTTCTGCTCGGGACGACGTTCCTGGGTATCAAAGGCTACGAGTGGTACGAGAAGGTCGTCCACGAGGGGATCACTCTGGGCTACGTCCCCGAAGAACTCCCGTACACCGCTGTCCAGGCAACGACCTACTACGTGACAACCGGACTCCACGCGGTGCACGTAATAATCGGGCTGATCGCAGGGGCATTCCTGTTCGTCCGCGCCTACCAGGGCAAGTTCCTCGATGATGACCGCCCCGTGGAGTACTTCGGGCTCTACTGGCACTTCGTCGATATTGTGTGGGTCTTCCTGTTCCCCATCTTCTATCTGATGTGATCAGGGCCCGTGGATCGCAACTCGCGATCCACCCTTGACAACTCGCGACCCGCGACCCGCGACCCGGGACCCGGACCCGGAGCCAGGGTCACCCAGTTGGGCTACCGTTCTTACTCCGAGCGAGTTAGTGAGAGTGACTCAAAATCGAGACGCTGTCCAGTGTCACATAATCACCCAACATGGCCAAACACGAGATCCGCGGCACAACTGTCAATTCACCCGGTCGCAGATCCTCTGAGCCTGTCTGTGGGAGACGGTGAGAACAAGACACTCGCTCTGGGTGGGTATCACTCATTTCGACTGGGAAGCGCCGAACCGATGGAATCTTGCTTGGCTTTCGCGCAGGAGAATACATGCACGGAGTCAGCGTACGTGGCCTCAGGGTCGTCGCCGGCATCGTCGCATTATCTGTCGCTGGCGTTCACCTCCTCCACCCCAGCCACGGTGTTCCCGGACTCGTCCAGTGGCTTGAGATCGGGTTCATTGGCGACCCGCGGCCGCTACTGTTTGTGACCGCCGGATTCCTGATTCTGTCGGGCGTCGGTGTCGGCTACTTCAGCATATACCGCCAGACGGTCTATCTGGGAGGAATCGCCATTTGTCTCGGATTTCTGGGCGGATTTGCCGTCTGGCATACTGTGTTAGATCACGGCGCCTTCTGGCCGTATATCGAACCCCAGGGCCATGGCGGTGCTTCCCTGGTCGTCATGTACGAACATCTCCGGATAGACCGACTTCTCCTGATCTCGAAGCTCCTCGAATCAACACTGGTCGTCCTCCTTACCGTGTTGTATCGGATCGATCGGTGATCGCCTCGGGAAGCGGATTCACTCCGCGGTAGTAGCATCACGCTGAGTGATGACCGGTGAGTGTGACGCCACCGACAGCGTCACTCCAGTGTCTGTCCCGTGGTAGTCGATTTCATGGCTCGACCAGAGACACTCAGATCGGACCCCGTGGCTCTAGAGTGACCGTGCTGGTGGGGGCTTCAGACACCGCGGGCCGGCATCGGTCGTCACTGGAAGCATGCTGTACGGTGGAGACGGCTCGAAACGGCTAAATCCGTCGCCAATTGAGTCGACGTATGCTGGAGGCAGCTGCCGCCGTCCCTGGTATTCAGGGGGAGGTGTTTCGCGGGGCATTCTGGGCCGCCGTCGGTGTTGGCTTCTGGATTGCGGGCCCCGTGATCGGGTTTTTCGTCTGGAGATACTATCGCGGAGACTGAAGCGTTTCGAGGCTCACTGAACGGTCGGTGAAGCGGCTATCTACGGGTGACTCCGAGGACTTCTACAGGTAAGCTAACCCACCCCTAAAGGGGTGGGCTTTCAGCGTGGACTCCCGTTCTGACCGAATCTTCGGCAGGCGAGTACTCCCCATTCACGTTCAGTGTCCCGCTGTTCAAGCGCACGCCGACGGGTGCGCCTCCATCAGCCCCAGTTTAGTTCTGACGGAGATACCGCAATCCGATGTTCTTTGCTGCGTTGTAGTCCGCGTCGTTTTGGTACTCACAGTTCAGACACTCGAAGTGTGTTCCGTCCCGGTTCTCCGGGTGAGTGAACCCACATTCAGAACACCGTCGTGACGTGTTCTCCGGGTTCACCTGCTCAACTGTGAGACCGTGTGCTTCGGCTTTGTATTCGACGTACGCGTACAGGCGGTTGAACGCCCACTTGTGACCCCACGACGCCCCGGTCCGCTCTCGGATACCGGTCAGATTCTCGAACGCGATTACCGTACAGCCGTTTTCACGAGCCTTTGTGACCAGTTCGTTACTGATACGATGGAGGGTCTGTGTGAATCGACCCTCCTCTTCGCGTCCGACTGATTGGATGTTCTCGTGTGCCCACCGAGTCCCGTGTTCTTGCAAGTCGCCACGACGCTTCTCGTACTCACGACGCCAGTGGTCGCACTCGTCACCGCTCCAGAACGTGCCCGTCGAAGTGACGGCAAGCTGGGTCACGCCGAGGTCAACCCCGAGAACCGTTCCGTTCTCGGTGGCTGCCCGTGCCGGCGTGTCACTCTCCACATCTGCTGTGCAACAGATGTGAAGTTGCCACTCACCGTGTTGCCGGTGAAGTTCTGCGCTGGTGATGTCGGAGTCGTCGTTGAACAGGTACTGCTGGTGTGGCGTTCTGGCCGGGTTCTCAGGCAGTTCGTGGTTGGCCTCGATTCGCCCGTCCACTGTAGCAAGGCTCACGTACTCGTCGTGGAACGTGGCTGTTCGAGACTCGTACACGAGATGTGGACTCCTGAAGTGTGGTTTGGACGCTTTCTTTGCTTGCTTCCAGCGTTTGACAACGCCTTTACACGCTTCGGTAGCCTCGTTGCGGGCCGATTGGACGTGATTCGAGTGGAGGTCAGTAGCCTAGCCTCCCGAACGTCTGCGTAGGTTTCGTCGTTGAGTGTGGTCTTGCTCGGGGTGACGTATTCACCGTGGAAAGCGTGGTCAGTGACGTACTGTGCTGCCCAGAGAAATTGGTCAACGGTGTCTTCCAGAAGTGCAGCATCTTGACTGTCCACCTCAACTGTGACAGGGACAGTCCGGCGCAGTTCCATCTCTCACATGTACGTCTATGTGTTCATCCAATTTGGGAGTCAGCCTGTCGGTGTCCTGCGGTTAGGTTCTCTCTCGTGTCGGCTTCCTCCCACCCCTGAAGGGGTGGGTTTCCGCCTCGTTCAGCCATGATTCGGAAATTAAGCCTGAGTGCTCCAACAATCACTACCCGTCAGTTCGTCATCAACGACCATCGGGGGTTTGACTCCTCCCCGCGCGTCGGCGAGGATTCCGTCGTGGGACAACAGGTCGTTCCTGCGTCCTCGGAGGCACCCTGACCGAAACCACCGGGGTCTCGGCTGTGGGTCGTGACTCGTGCGTCGGACCCGATGAAGGGTGTGGAATGCGTGGATATCCGCTGCCACCTCACAGGCCGGGCCGTGCCATGCCATCGACCCGACTCACCCACACTGGGTGAGTGGCTATCTGACGTAGGGTCGCTTTGTGATGACGGAGACCCCAATCCAACTCCACGTGTCGCCTGATGTGCGTGTGAATAATAGATTATTAAGCTATTTACTCTGTCTGAATAGCGGTCCTGTTGTCGGCTTCATCCCCGCCCTCAATGGCGAGGCTTTCGCTTTGTAGTTCCGTAATCTAAGACCGATTCCCAGGCGACTGCTGGGTGGTCACCCGGATTCTGGCCGGTGCTTCGCAACGGATTTAACCCCCCACTGTAGACTTGCATCTGTCAATGGCGTCTGACAGGATCAGATTATATACGTTGGTTTACCTGGCGCTAGTCGGGCTTGCCGCGTCAAAATACATTTTCTTTCACCTGAACGAACTCGTCTTTTTTGCGGAAATCACGTGGTGGGGCTACTGGGAAGCAATGGGCGCGACGATGACGACAGCCGTATTGAAAACGACGCTGATCGTCGCGTACTTCCAGCATCTCCGGTGGGAACCGCGATCACTGACCAACTTGATGTTGATGAGCGTCGCGCTCGTGATTCTCCTGATGGCGGCCGCGTCATTCTCCATCACGTGAGCAACCTCCGAGTCGGCCACGAGAATCGGCTCGGGATCCCGAGAATTCGCAACTACCATGGTATGCTCGCTCCGTAGCCGCTGAACTCGTGAACAAAACCCACGACAGTAGAACCGACCCGCATCTTGGAGAATTTGATGTCGTGATACCGCCCTCGATCGGGACGATGACGGTGATTTCCACTGAGATGTCTCGCGTGTGCGGGGTCGACTCGGAGGGACTGGTCACTACCATAGACGCAACGCGAAATAGCTCGATACAGCGCTCGCAAGTTCGGGTGCCGGTATCTCGCACGGGAGTGAACTATTTTTTAACCTGTCGGGTCAAGTATGAAGCATGAATTTGCGAGATGCAGAGCCAGATGATGTCGACGATATCCGTCGTGTAGCGAGAGAGTCACTGGACGCCTCCTACGGGGACGTCGTTACAGAGGACGTCTTACTCGATGCTGTCGATATGTGGTACGGCGAAGATGCATTGGCGGAGAAAATAACAGACGACTCCACGTTCTTGCCGGTCGCGCTCGAGGGTGAAGAGGTCGTGGCGTTCGCGGAAAGTTACGTGGTGGACCGGCGTGAACGGGTTGGCGAGATTGACTGGCTTCACGTCCACCCCGACTATCGGGGGCAAGGATTCGGGACCGCCCTGCTCACGCGTGTGGAGTCGATGGTCCGGGACGCAGAGGTCACCCGGATCGAGGGACAGGTGCTCAAAACAAACGAGTCAGGAACCGCCTTTTATGAGCAGTCCGGCTACGAGCAAGCCGGAGAGCGAGGCATTTCTATCGGTGAACAGGAATTTGCCGAACTGCTCTTCATCAAACAGGCGAATTACGGCGAGCAGATCCTCGTTGAAGCCCACACTGATGACGATGGGACCCGGGTGTACGTTGCTTACGACGAATCGAGTCGGGGTTCCGAGGCGCCATTTTACGCGACATACACCGACAGGAGCCACACCGACCGGTATGGCTTCTTCTGTGGTGGCTGCCGTAGTTTCGACGCCGCAATCGGAACAATGGACGAAGTGCAGTGTACCAACTGTGGTAACCGTCGGAAACCCGCCCGGTGGGACGCAGCCTACCTCTGACAAGGTCGCTCTGAGGGCTCTATTGAGCATCACCGCGTCCGGAGGTCATTATCTCCCTAATCGCAAGGGCGTTTGCGTAGAGCCGAGCCCAGCAAAATCGCGCGGACTGTGACATCACCCGCCCACAGCTCTGAAGTCTGGGGGTTCAGCTGATCAACCGCTCACGCCTAAACGGCGATAATCGGATCAGGTCGTCTCGTAGATGGAGTCACGCCCGTGATCGTCTATCCAGGCGAACGCGAACGAATGGACCCCGGGGATTGGCTCGAGTGGCTCGGCTGCGGCCCCACCGGCCTCACCCGTGTGCGCTGCTGGCGCGTCGACCGGTTCACCGGTAGCCCCGTCGTACAGGGCCGCGGACGGGGTCTGGTCGTCGGCTGACCCATCGTCGACCGACTCGGCCCGAAATCCTGCTGCTGTTTTCCGCCACTGAAATCCGGGGTTGTCGAACGCACGAACACCAGTGTCTGTTTCGAAAACGACCACAGACTGGTCGCCAACTGTCGTAGTGACGACTCCGCCCTGCCGCGCGACCGCGGCGACCGGAAAGCCCACGGGGATACCGGCCACCTCGATTCCAAAGACGGGGTCTTTCGGCGCAACCGATTCGATTCGCCACTCCCGGGTCCCAGTCCCACGGTGGGCTGACAGTCCGAACCCGTCCGTCTCAGCGTAGTCGCCGTACGGTTCAGTGCTGTAGTCGATCGGTTCAGGTTCGTCTCCGACGCCGGCAGCCTCACTGCGGCCGCCCGGTGGCTGGAGTATTACTCCGTCCGGATAGACGGTCTCGAACGCATCGAACGACATAACCGACCCGGAAAGTCTCGCCAGTGAGTGCCCCTGGAGCGGCCCCGAGAGGCACTCGCCAGTCGTCTGTTTCCACTCTGAATCGGTCTCTCGATCGTACAGTACCAGATTATCGGCTGCGAGTTTCCCCGAAACACCGAATTCGAGCGCGAGTGGCTCCCCGTCGACCGCCTCCCGGCGGTCGTAGACGGCGGCCGAACCGCAGAGTGGACACCACGTGACGGCAACCGGAATATCAGCGAATGTGTCGTTGACTATCTCGTGGAAATCCAGATATGCGACCGGATAGGCTCGTGGGGGTCGCGAGGGAAACCCGGGTAGTCGATTCGGATCGACGACAATCATCTGGTCTTCTGGAGTCCCGTCGTACGTAGGGGCAAACACTGGGTTGTCGATGCTGGGGATGGCATCTGGGTCAATGATACGTCTGGGTGGCTCGTCGGTCGTCATCTAGCACCTCACGGGCAGACGTGACGGCTCGGGCGTGCTATCTCGCCGGCCCGTCTCTGAGCCGTGAACTCGCGTTCTTGAGTTACGTCTCGCATTCATCGGTGATCGGTGAATATGAATTCAATGCGTTCCTCCTCGCTGCCTTTCGTTTCCCGCCCGGTCACGATTACCTCGCCGATCGCGCCAGTGCTCGAGACGTGAGTCCCGGCACATGCTGTCCGGTCGAACGGAGCCTCATCACCGTCGGCACCAGCGATTTCGACGATCCTGAGCTGGCGAATCGAATCGGGCAGCAGGTCAATTCGAGTCCGGTCTGTGTCGAGTTCGGCTTCTGCTCGCTCCCGGTCCAGTGTGTACCACTCGACGGCCCGGTCGGCAGTGATCAACTCGTTCATGCCCGTTTCGATTGCCTCGAGATCGGCCTCGTCGAATCGGTCGTACTCACAGTCGAGATGGGCGTGATCATCGTACAGCTGATTGCCGGTCGTGGAAGCGGCGTACTCGTTCAATAACAGTGCCGATAACAGGTGTTGGGCTGTGTGGTATCGCATGTGTGCGCGACGTCGATCCCAGTTGAGCGTGGCGCGAACGGTGGCTCCTTCGGGAGGGGCGGTGTCGGCCTCACCTATCGGGTCAAGCCGGTGGTAGATTGTGTCTTTCTTTTCAACATCGACGACATCCCACTGGTCGTCTCCCACCTCGATCGTTCCAGTGTCGTGTGGTTGGCCACCACCGGTCGGGTAAAACGCGGTAGCCTCCAATGCCACGCGTGAATCGAGTCGGCGCTCGACTGTGGTCTCAAACTGCTGGAGTCCGCTCTCCTCAAGATACAATTGCTGGGCCATACTCGATTCAATGGGGCGGGCGGAATATATATCGTGGATATTGACATCCGAGCCGGTCTTGAACCGCACGCCTGAATCTCGGTGAGAGGACACGTGGTCCCTCTGACAACACGGACAGACTCCGACAGTGAAGACTGAACTGCGATCAGCGAGAGAAGGCCCCGAACTGGTGCAGGGTGCGTTAAATCTGATTTCAGTCTACACTGCAACCGCGGATACGACGGACCGGCCTGTGGCTATCGCGAGGAGACAGGTTTGGCGGTTGAGAACCGGAATCTTTGGCGTTTGAGTGTCGTAACGTCTAAGAGCCGAACTAACTTACCATTTGCTAATGAAAGGAAATTACACGCACAACGGAGGTGGTAACCGTGGGCGTTGAGATCAAGGAAACCGAGGTATCAGAGACGGATTTCGCCGATATGGAGGAGTTCGTCGAGGATTATCTGGCTGCCAGCGTTGAAAAGGAAACAGACGGCGGTCGGATGCGGTGGTACCCCTGGCATTCAGCGGAGTACCGATTCAATCACATTCAGAATGTCGTCGCAATCGCTGATACGATTGCACGCGAAGAAGAGGCCGACCGGGACGTGGTTCGGGTGGCAGCACTGTTTCACGACGTGGCCAAACTGGAGGCCGAACAGGATGTACACGCGGAAGCCGGTGCACGTGTGGCCCGCCAGTACCTCCAAACACGGGGTAACTATCCGGATAGTTTCATCGACGAGATCTGTCGCGGAGTGAAACGCCACTCGTATCAAGAGTCGTTGACCGACGTTTCTCTGGAGACGCGCTGTCTCATGGAAGCCGACCTCCTGGACAAGATCGGTGCCAACGGAACCGCGCTGATGATACTCCGGATGGGCTACGAATCTCGCAGCCACATGGACACTGCTAAGATGGTGACACGGGTGCTGGAGCGGGGCGAGAAACACGCCGCCAGAGTCGAGTCTGACGCTGCCGAGAGTATTGCCCATCAACGGCTCAAACGCGTGCGATGGTTTCGCGATTGGCTCGAAGAAGAAGTCGCTGAAATGACGCGTGACGGCGTTTCTGAAATCTCTTAGTCGCCGCCACACCGGGTAACCTTTCTTGCTCATCGCCGAGAAACAGGAACGGTCCGTAAGTTGTGCCGAGTCAGGGCTGCCCGAGACCATCTTGATTTGTGACCTCCCAGCCAGTTCCGTCTAGCCTGCTGAGGAGACGGTTCGGCGGCTCTCACCGGAGTATTTGCGGGGTCATCTCCAGTCCTTCGCACGATTTAAGCCGGCGACACGACACGTGCAACCAATGAGTGATAGTCAGGACCTCGGGATCACCGAGTCGAAAGAACACAGTACCGGCGATTGGTACGCAGAGGTAGTTCGGAAGGCGAATCTCGCCAGTTACGGGCCGGATGGAATGAGCGGCTTCATCATCACCCGGCCACGGGGATACAGCCTCTGGGAGCGGATTGAGTCGTTTCTCGACTCGCGGTTCAAAGATACCGGCGTACAGAACACGTATTTTCCAGTATTCATCCCCGAATCATATCTTGAGCGCGAGAAAGAAATCGTCGAAGGGTTCGACCCGGAGGTGGCCTGGGTGACGGAAGGTGGATTCGACGAACTTGACGAGCGACTGGCGGTCCGACCCACCTCTGAGTCGATTATCAACCCGTATCTGAGTCAATGGATCCGTAGTCACCGCGACCTCCCCATGCGGGTCAACCAGTGGTGTGGGGTTGTCCGGTGGGAAGCCACCGAGACGAAGCCATTCTTCCGGACCAAAGAGTTCCTCTGGCAGGAGGGTCACACGGCCCACGCCTCAGACGACGCTGCCTGGGAAGAGACGCTCACCCGACTTGACCAGTACGAGGCCACCTACGAAGATCTTCTCGCGATGCCGGTTCTCCGGGGATGTAAACCAGAACACGACAAGTTCCCCGGCGCCGATACCACAACGACTGTCGAGGCACTGATGCCCGATGGAAAGTCCGTGCAGGGGGCCACCTCACACCATCTCGGGCAATCGTTCGCGGAGGCATTCGACATCACATTTGCCGACGAAGATGAGGCTGAACAGCTCGCCCACACCACGTCGTGGGGCTTGTCGTGGCGCTCGCTAGGCGCGCTTATCATGACTCACTCGGACGACCAAGGGCTGGTGTTACCGCCGACAGTCGCCCCCGAGCAGGTGGTGATCGTGCCGATCTGGCAGTCAGATACGAAAGCCGAGGTTCTCGAATACGCGAGTGAGCTGGCGAGTGAACTCGATACCGCAGGGATCCGGGTAGAACTTGACGACCGCGATGGTCGCAATCCTGGCTTCAAATTCAACGAGTGGGAGCTCAAAGGCGTCCCGCTCCGGGTGGAGATTGGGCCGAACGAGGTGGCGGACAACGAGTTGACGCTGGTCCACCGGCCGGACGGTGAGTCTCAGGTCGTCAACCGCGAAGGAGCCACCGAGACGGTGTACGATCACTTTGACCAGGTGTACGCCAAATTGTACGCGAGCGCCGAGCAAACACTCGCCGAAGGGGTGCGGGACGCCGACTCCCGAGAAGAGATTCTGGGGACGCTGGGTCGCCACGGTGGATACGTGAAAGCGCCGTGGTGCGGAGATGAGGCCTGCGAGGAACCAATCAAAGACGCCATCGCTGCCGAGATTGTGATGGTCCCGTTCAACGAGGACGACCCAATTGACGCAACCGACGACGCCGAGTGTGCGCTCTGTGAGACTACCGCAGAATCGACTGCTTACTTCGCGAAGACGTACTGACTGACGCCGCCCCAACCACGCCACACCGTCGAAGGCTCACAGCGCAGACCCCCCGAGAACTCGGCCGCGTCAGTCCCGTCACACTGGAGCGACTATCGACTGTAGTCAGCTGTGCGAGACAGACTGATAATAGACAATGACATTATATGACCTAATATACATCAGTACCTTCAAATAGGTATGAGGGTCACCCCTAAATGGCCGACACTCTTTGATAATTGTATGAGTGGTAGCCATGACGATGAGTCCTCAGGCTGGAGTGAGGAAGATCGTCAGTCATCTGCAGCGACAAATCAAGACGGTGCTGCGGCAGATTATGATTCTCAGTTGATAGACCCGAGTGACCAGCGATCCAACTGCGGGATCGGTGGCGTCGTAGATCTGGACGGTGAGGCCAGCCACGCAACTATCTCTGACTCATTAGACCTGCTGGAGAACCTCGAGCATCGCGGGACTACGGGAGCCGAAGACAACACCGGTGACGGCGCCGGGATTATGATCGAGCGGCCTGACGGGTTTTTCGAACAGGAGATTGACGGTCTTCCCGACGAGTACGCGGTCGGAGTGGTGTTCATGCCACGTGAGGAAGACGTTCGTGAGCGACTGCGCGAAATAATCGCAGAGACACTGGCCGATTACGATCTCGAAGTACACGCATGGCGTGAAGTCCCCACCGACAATTCAGGGCTAGGTCGAACTGCCCGAGAGTCGGAGCCAGACGTCCAGCAGCTGTTCGTCACTCCGAGCGACAGTGACATGCTGGAGTCGATGGATTCGTTCGACCGGACGCTGTACCTGGCCCGCTCGGCTATCGAAGGCCGCGCAGACGAGACTGACGGCGCCCAGCGTTTCTACATGGTATCGCTGGACCGCCAACGGGTCGTATACAAAGGCCTGTTGCGGGGGAGCCAAGTCAGAGAGTATTACCCTGATCTGGCCGACGAGCGATTGAAGAGTGGTGTTGGCCTCGTGCACGCGCGATTCTCAACGAACACACTCGGGGCCTGGCATCTGGCTCACCCGTACCGGAATATCGTCCACAATGGCGAGTTCAACACCATCGAGGGTAACATCAACTGGATGCGGGCGCGCCAGACGGATATCGAGCACCCAGACTTCGGTGAGGATATCGAGACGATCAAGCCGATTATCGACGACCCCGACCAGTCTGACACGGCTTCCGTTGACAACGCGATGGAACTGTTGTTGCAGTCAGGACGAGACCTCCCCCACGCGATGCGTATGTTGATTCCGGAGGCGTTCCGTGGCGACGACCTGATGGACCAGCAACGACAGGACTGGTACGATTATCACGCCTCACTGGTCGAGCCATGGGACGGCCCAGCCCTGGTGATCGGCTTCGACGGAGAGAAAGTGGCAGGCGTGCTTGACCGGAACGGGCTACGGCCCTGCCGATACGAAGTAACCACCGACAATCGCGCGATTCTCGGGTCAGAAGTGGGTGCCATTCCGACCGACCCCGCAGAGGTCGAACAACGAGGTCGACTGCAGCCGGGCGAGATTTTCGTCGCCGACCCCGAAGAAGGGCGCGTGATTCCTGATGACGAGGTGTTCGATGACCTTGTCGACGAGAAATACGGCGAGTGGGTCGCTGACCAGCAGGTGACACTCGACGAAATCGCCACCCGACAATCCACGCCTGCGTCCGACGGTGACGCGCTTCGGGCTCGACAGGCGGCATTTGGCTACACCACCGATCAAGTGGAAAAGATGATCGAGCCGATGGCCCGCAAAGGGAAAGACCCCGTCGGGTCGATGGGTGACGACACCCCACTTTCAGTACTGAGCGAGTTCAATCGGCCGCTGTTCACCTACTTCAAGCAGCTGTTCGCCCAGGTGTCCAACCCACCAATCGACTACATTCGCGAAGAGTTGGTCACCTCACTCGAGTCCCGACTCGGCGCTCAGCGTAACTTACTCGAGGAGACACCTGATCACGCCCGACAGTTGGTCTGTGACTCCCCGGTGTTGACCGACGCTGAAACGCAGGCGATCAAGAACCTCGATACTGGCGCCGACTCGGATGCAGACTCACTCGACTCGGCGACGCTGGACATCACCTTCGAGCCGAGCAAAGATCTGGAGACGGCAGTTGCGGAGCTTCGGACGGCGGCCGTTGAAGCGATCGAAGACGGCGCTGATATCGTCGTCTTGTCGGACCGAGAGATGGGTCCAGACCAGCTGTCGATCCCGAGTCTCCTGGCGACGGGTGGCGTTCACCATCACCTCGTCCGCAATGGGCTTCGAAATCACATTGGACTCGTCGTGGAGTCGGGTGATCCTCGTGAGGTACACCATCTCGCCACGCTGGTGGGATACGGTGCCGGTGCGGTCAACCCGTATCTGGCGTACGAGACTATCGCAGACATGGTGGCGGGCCCGGACGGTGCCCAAGAGGAGACTGCTATCGATGCGTATCGGCACGCACTCGATGACGGACTGTTGAAGACGATGGCGAAGATGGGCATCTCCACCGTCGAGAGTTATCAGGGCGCACAGATCTTCGAGGCAGTGGGCCTGAGTTCCGACCTGATCGCGGAGTACTTCCAGGGCACGCAGATTCGGACCGGCGGGATTTCTCTTGGCGAGGTCGAATCCGATCTCCGCACCCGACACACAGCGGCGTTCGGCGCAGACCCTGACCTCGAGACGCAAGGAGAATACGAGAATCGTACAGGAGGGCTGTATCACGGGTGGAATCCTGAGACCGTCGGGGCGCTTCAGAAGGCTGTCCGGCAGGGCGATTACGAGCAGTACCGCGAATTCGCCGGGTTGGTCAACGACCAGAGCGAGCAGCTACAGACGCTGCGCGGGCTGTTAGAATTTGACTCTGACCGAGATTCGGTCCCGCTCGAGGAGGTGCAGCCGGCCGACGAAATCGTGCAGAACTTCTCGACGGCCGCGATGTCGCTTGGCTCGCTGTCGCCCGAGGCTCACGAGAACAACGCCGTCGCGATGAACCGGATCGGCGCCAAGTCAAATACCGGTGAAGGAGGGGAACCACCCGAGCGGTTCGGCACCAACAAGCGGAGTTCCGTGAAGCAGGTCGCTTCCGGCCGGTTCGGGGTGACCGCAGAGTATCTGGCTAACGCCGAGGAAGTCCAGATCAAGATGGCACAAGGAGCCAAGCCCGGTGAGGGTGGCCATCTCCCCGGCGAGAAGGTCAACGAGATGATCGCTCACGTGCGCTACTCCACGCCAGGAGTGGGGCTGATCTCGCCGCCGCCACAGCACGATATCTACTCGATCGAAGATCTCAAGCAGTTGATCCACGATCTCAAGGCGGCCAACACTGACGCTGATATCAACGTCAAGCTCGTTTCCGAGGACGGTGTCGGCATCATCGCGGCCGGGGTGGCCAAAGCAAACGCCGATACGGTCCACATCGCAGGTCACTCGGGCGGGACGGGCGCGTCACCGCGTACCTCGATGAAAAACGCCGGTGTGCCCTGGGAGCTTGGGGTTGCAGAAGCTAACCAGATGCTGCGAGCGACCGGTCTGCGCGACCGGATTCGCGTGTCTACTGACGGCGGACTCAAGACGGGCCGTGACGTGGCCGTGGCCGCCCTCCTGGGCGCTGAAGAGTACGTGTTCGGGACAGCCTCGCTCGTCACGTCCGGCTGCGTGATGGCCCGGCAGTGCCACGAAAACACCTGTCCGGTGGGAGTTGCCTCGCAGAGAGAAGACCTCCGAAACCGATTCCCGGGCCAACCAGACCACGTGGTCAATTACATGACGTTCATCGCACACGAACTGCGAGAGATCATGGCCGAACTGGGCTTCCGGTCGCTCAAAGAGATGATCGGGCGGCCGAGCGCGCTCGCCCAGCGGGACTCTGACCACCCTAAGGCGAAGCACCTGGATCTGTCGGCCGTCATCGCGGAGCCGAACGACGACGACCGCTACAAAACCCGCGAGCAGAGTCATACAGCTATCGACGAGCAGTTGGATTGGGATCTGATCGAGAAGGCTCAGCCCGCACTTACCGATCGTCAATCCGTTCACATCGTCGAAGAGCTGTCCAACAGAGACCGAGCCGTCGGGGCCACGCTGTCTTCGCAAGTTGTGAAATCACAAGGGCTGTCGGTGCCCGACGACACGATTCACTGCGAGTTCGACGGGTACGCCGGGCAGAGTTTCGGGGCGTTTCTCGCCCAGGGAGTAACCATGGAACTGACGGGAGCAGCCAACGACTACGTCGGAAAGGGGCTCTCGGGCGGTAAACTGGTGATCAACACACCCGACCAGGCCAACTACAAGGCCGCGGACAACGTCCTCGCAGGCAACGTCTCCCTGTACGGTGCCACCGACGGTGAGGCGTACATTAATGGACTTGCCGGCGAGCGGTTCGGTGTTCGAAACTCCGGTGCGAAGGCGGTCGTCGAGGGGATTGGCGACCACGGCTGTGAGTATATGACTGGCGGTGTGGTCGCAGTGCTCGGCGAGTTCGGTCGTAACTTCGCCGCCGGGATGTCCGGTGGCGTCGCGTACGTACACGACCCCGAAAACGAACTCCGCGAGCGAGCTAACACCGAGATGGTGACAATATCGGACGATCTCGAGCCGCGAGATGAGGAGATACTCCGACGGATGGTCGAAAACCATCTTGAGTACACCGACAGTGACCGCGCGGCCGAGCTACTGGCCGAGTGGGAGATAACACTCGACGCGTTCACCCGCGTGTTCCCCGACGCCTACGCCAAAGTGATCGACGAACAGGACCGTGCAGATGTCCGCGATAGTCCGCCGGCTGCTGCCACAGAGTCTCTCGTGAATTCCGGCGCCAACGCGAGCGGAGCAGTCGGCGACGACTGAACGGCTTCCTCCGACTCCAGCCGAGAGACTCTGATACTGGGATGAGATTCTATTCTACTCTACTCTACTCTGATAGGCTGTCAGAGCCGGTCAGATGCGGCGCAGTTCGGTCCCGGCTGTCCAGACACCATGTGATGGTGATGTCGGTTCTCCTCGCATACAAGAGTATTACCGCTGGTTTCAACGACATCTGATCGGGGTCGTGCGGTTCTCCAAAACCAGCAGCGCAAGTACCACGGGTGCGGTGGCCTGTGGTGGTTCACTGGATTCGGTTCGACTCGTCGGCCCTGTCGGAACTCCGTGGTATCTTAACGCGTCTCTTCCCGTTTTGTGCGGCAGGAGTCGCCATCCAGAGTCCAAGTTTTGCCGTCGTCTCGTGGTCTCTTGCTCGGCGACCTCGTGTCGGTGCGTTCTTGAAGAGAAGGAGCGCGCAAGGGGGACACTCATGTGGCGTGACTCAGCCATCCTGATAGTCGACTCTTCGAGGCTTACACGGATTGTACGTTATGAAAAACGAGCCGGACTGCGCCGTCACGCAACGTTGATTCAGTCGTCGCCAGGAGACGCCGTTCGGTCGGGGCCGGTCTCATCAGAGACGGTGCCAGAATTTTCAGCACGAAGCCGTTCGATTCGTTCTGGAATCGGCGGATGTGAGTAGTGGAACGTCGCGTAGAGTGGGTGTGGGAACGGGTTGGCGAGATTCTCTTCGGCGAGACCCGCGAGCGCGCCGATCATCGGGTCGGCACCGATAGTAGCGGCTGCAAAGTCGTCAGCCTCCCGTTCGTGCGACAAAGATAGCCGGTTCACCAGTGGGCTGGTCACCTCTAAGAGCGGAGACACCCACAGTAGCGACACGAGCAGCCCCGCGTACGTCGCATCCGTCGGTAGGGCAAACATCTGGTACAGCCACGCTGCCTCCGCGAGATATCCCAGCGCCGCAAAGGCAACGAACAATCTGGCCGCGCTGGCAAGAAGTCCGCGCCAGATGTGGCCTTCCTTCCAGTGAGCCAACTCGTGTGCAAGAACAGCCTGGATCTGCGGAATCGACAGCCGGTCTGCCAGCGTGTCGAACAGCACCACACGTTTGGCCTCGCCGAATCCGACGAAGTACGCGTTCACCCGTGAAGACCGTCGACTGGCGTCCATCTCGTAGACGTCGGACGTGGAGAAGCCAGCGCGGTCGAACGTCTCCTCAACGGCATCCCGAAGTTCGCCCGCGGTGACGGGTTCGAAGTCGTTGAACAGCGGTGCGATCACGCGGGGGTACACCACCTGCATCACGAGCAGCAAGGCAACCACGAATCCCCAACTGACAGCCCACCACCAGACCGGCAGCGCCGTCACAAGCCACAATACCACTGCCGACACGGCCCCGATGACACCGACCGCGATAACAGTCTGGATCAGTGTATCGCGAAGCCATAGCCCTGGGGTTGTCTGATTGAAGTCGAACGCCTCCTCAACACCGAACGTCGAGACGATATCGCCTGGTAGCCGGGCGAGAGACGCCACGAGCGCCACTCCTGCGAAAAAGACAACCCCGGACACCACCGGACCGAGTCCCAGCGATTCGAGCCCGCTTACCGCACTGGTTAGTCCACCGAGATACAGAACCACTAAGAGTCCGGCCAGGCTCACCCAGTCGCCGAACTGCGACAGTGCCGTCGTGAGGCGGTGGTACCCGAGTAGATCACCGGTATCTTCGATTGTCAACGTTTGTGTGAGCCACTCGGCTCGTTCACCTACCTTTCTCCGGGCGTGACGGACGTTGAGTGCAGCGAGTCCGGTGAACAACGCCTGCGTCCCGACCAACAGCAGGAGAAACGCTAGATGGAATCCCCAGGTCGAAACCACTGTATCGTACATTACGATTGAGTAGGGCCACCAGTATAGAAAAGCCTCCGCCCATCGGTCGCGCCAGCGGCGAGCAGAGTCTTAGCAATCGAGACACGGCAGATACTAGCCGAGAATCGCTTGGTGGTCGGGGCGGCCCGACACAATTGCTGATTCGGATAGATATGCCTATGGAGACGAGCAGCGGCGTGAACGACAGATGCAAGATATTCTGTCCCCGGAAATGATTCAGGGACCGAATCGGCCAAGCTTTCAACACGGCTGTGTTAGCGGCAGACATGACCGAGAACGTCCTGATGATCGGCGGTACGCGGTTCATCGGTCGACACACTGTCGAAGAGTTTCACGATCACGGGTACGATGTGACACTGTTGAATCGGGGGAATCACGACAATCCCTTCGGCGAGGACGTAACACACATTCAGGGGGACCGCGCCGATGACACTGCTCTCCAAGCGGCACAGTTGTCAGTCGACCCGGATGTCGTCATCGACTGTGTCGCCTATCAGCCTGCCGACGTAGAAACGGCGACAGATATCTTTGCGGACGTTGATGCGTACGTGTACATCTCGTCTGGCGCGGCCTACGACCGTGAAGAGATCCCTAAGCGCGAATCCGAGACCCCAATCAAAGGATGTACAGCCGACCAGGCGACCGATCAGTCGGGTGCAACGTACGGCAATCGGAAGGCACAGGGAGACCGGGCTGTCTTCCGGGCGGCCGCCGACGGTGTGAACGCCATGTCGGTCCGGCCGTGTATCGTGTATGGCCCGCACGATTACACCGAACGGTTAGACTACTGGATCGACCGGGTCGCCAGCCACGACCAGGTGGTAGTGCCGGGAGACGGGCAGAACCTCTGGCATCGAGCGTTCGTCGGCGACGTTGCCTCAGCGCTCCGAGTCGTTGCCGAAGAGGGCGAACCTGGAGAGGCGTATAATGTGGGAGACCGGCAGCTGGTCACGCTCGCCGAGATGGTTGAGACTATCGCAGAGGCGCTGGAAACGGAGTGTGAAGTGGTTACTGCAGGCGCGGACGCGTTGGCAAGTGCGTCTCTCCAGCCGGATGACTTCATTCTCCATCGGGAGTACCCACATGTGCTGGATACCAGCAAACTCGCCGCGTTGGGGTGGGAGTCGACGCCGGTGCCGGAGGCCATGAGACGGACGGTCACCGAGCATCTGGAGTCTGACCGAGATGGCTCGGACCACGACCCGGGCAGAGCCGCCGAAGAACGGGTGCTCGGTGTCATGGAAACGTTGTGAGGGCGGTCAGTGAGGTGGGTACCAGACAGCACGTGAACTCCCGCTCCCCTGTCTGGTCTTCAGTCCACCTCACAGCCACCCACTTTGCACTCTGAGGTGGTCGCTGTCTGATCATTGGGTAACGCATCTGCTAGCATGAGCGTTCAGACCGAGACCGACCACAGGCGTCCGTACCCGTGGTTTGCGAAGGGTTTTATAACCCACATCTAAATGTAGTAGATAAGCGGGTCTTTGTCGTCTCCTCCCGTTAGAAGTGGTCGAGTTTCATCATACTCTGAATATGATAGACATGCTCGGAACCGAGTATTCAGGTGTCACAATCGGAGAGCCTCCACTCGGCGCTGAGGGGAGAATGCGCCACCAGATCGGCAGGTACTGTCGGCCAGTGTGGTGCGGTGAAGCGAGACAGACCGCACTCGTGGAGAAAGAAGGCCCGGAACGTCACTGCGAGCGCTCTCGCAGCGACGGAGTATCACCCGTCTTACGGGGAATATTTGATTATGAGTTCCGTCGACACGCAACTTGAAGACATAC
The DNA here is from genome assembly GCA_000496235.1 of uncultured archaeon A07HR60. Lineage (GTDB taxonomy): Archaea > Halobacteriota > Halobacteria > Halobacteriales > Haloferacaceae > J07HR59. Next base: position 406,740 of record KI543231.1, on the reverse strand, counting down.
AATCGGAGATCGAGCAGGAGATACCCGGTAGCATCTCTGTTACCGATGTTAAATACGAGGGCCCAGAGCTGGTGGTGTACACCCGTGATCCTAAAGAATTCGCCGCCGACGGAGACCTGATTCGCCGGCTCGCTTCGAAATTGCGCAAACGTATCAGCGTGCGGCCCGACCCAGAAGTGCTATCGAGTCCCGGGCAAGCGAGAGAGCGCGTGGTCGACGTGGTCCCAGAAGACGCGGGGGTGACTGATCTGGACTTTCACGAAGACACCGGTGAGGTGGTGATCGAGGCTCAAAAACCGGGGATGGTGATCGGTCGTCACGGCTCGACACTGCGCGAGATCACTCAGGAAGTGGGGTGGACGCCAGAAGTGGTGCGGACGCCGCCAATCGAGTCGTCGACTGTGCGCAACGTGCGAGACTTTCTAAAACAGGAGCGGGAAGAACGGCGTGACACGCTCGAGCGGGTTGGTCGACAGATCCACCGGGAGGAGATGGCCGACGACCAGTGGGTCCGCATCACCACACTCGGCTGCTGTCGAGAGGTCGGGCGGGCGGCGTTCATCCTGTCGACAGCCGAGACACGGGTTCTCATCGACTGTGGCGACAAGCCTGGAGCCGAGGGCGAAGTCCCGTATCTGCAAGTGCCGGAGGCGCTCGGTGCCGGCGCTCAGAACTTGGATGCGGTGATACTCACGCACGCTCACCTGGATCACTCGGCACTGGTCCCACTGCTGTTCAAGTACGGGTACGACGGGCCGATTTACTGCACTGAGCCGACTCGTGACTTGATGGGGCTTCTGACACTGGATTATCTGGATGTAGCCGCCAAAGAGGGCCGCGCGCCCCCATACGAGTCGGAAATGGTCCGGAAGGCGATTAAACACTGTATTTCCATTGAGTTTGGTGATGTCACCGATATCGCCCCCGACGTCAAACTGACCTTCCACAACGCGGGCCACATCCTGGGATCGGCTGTATCACACTTCCACATCGGAGATGGACTGTACAACGTCGCCTTTTCGGGTGATATTCACTACGACGACACTCGTCTGTTCAACGGTGCCGTCAATGACTTTCCGCGCGTGGAAACGCTCGTGTTAGAATCGACGTACGGCGGCCGAAACGACTATCAGACGGATCAGGAAGACTCCGAACGCAAGCTCCTCGACAGCATCAACGAGACCATCGAGAACGACGGGAAGGTGCTGATCCCTGCGTTCGCGGTGGGTCGGTCACAGGAGATCATGTTGGTATTAGAAGAGGCGATGCGCAACGACAAGATTCCCACCGTGCCGGTTCACCTGGATGGGATGATTTGGGAGGCCACGGCAATTCACACCACATACCCGGAGTATCTCCGTGACGAGTTGCAAGACCGCATTTTTCACGAGGAGAAAAACCCCTTCCTGATGGAGCAGTTCAACCACGTCGACGGCGGCGAGGAAGAGCGTCAGGAGATCACTGACGAGGGGCCCAGTATCATCCTGTCCACGTCCGGCATGGTCGAGGGCGGGCCGATCATGTCCTGGCTTCGCCATCTCGGCAGGGAACGCGAATCGACACTCACCTTCGTCGGCTACCAGGCCCAGGGAACACTTGGCCGGCGGATCCAGAACGGCTGGGACGAGATTCCGATCAATAATCGGGGTGGGGGCCGCGGTGACACACTGGCTCTCAATATGAACGTCGTGACCGTCGATGGATTTTCTGGCCACGCTGACCGCCAGGGGCTGGAAAACTTCGTGAAGACGATGAATCCCCGCCCCGAGAAGGTACTCTGTGTCCACGGCGACGAGAGTTCGGTGCAGGACCTCTCTTCGGCGTTGTACCACGACTACAACATGCGCACGTTTGCTCCCCGGAATCTGGAGACATTCCGGTTCCGATGACAAAGCAGCCAGCTAACTCTGTCCTGTGACAGTGAGACTCTTTTCGTCTGCTTTGAGAGCCGCCGGTGGGACAACTGTAGAGAGTGTGTGATAGAAGCCACGACACACCAGACGGCATCGACGTGTGTCTAGCGGAGAGTTACCAGCTGAACGGAGTTGGAATCCCCGTGGGCACGTTGAGGAGCCGTTTGACCCCGTTACGGGGCCGGCAGTCGTTGACCACGGCTTCGGAGACGTGGCGCCCCCCGATCAGCGTCATTGGAACGCCGATGCCTGGGTTAGTGTAGGAGCCGACATAATAGAGATCGTCGACTCCTGGTGCGCGGTGACTCGGACGGAGTGGCCCGGTCTGGAACAGTGTGTGAGCCATTCCAAGGGCGGTCCCTTCCGGAGCGTGGTACCGCTCGGAAAACTCCGAGACACAGGCTGTTTCCTCAAGCACAATCCGGTCGCGAAGGTCTGCGCCGGTGTATTTGGCGATGTCGTCAAGCACCTGTTGGCGGAACTGGTCGCGCCGCTGGGGGCTATCGTCTAAGCCCGGAGCGATTGGGACGAGGACGACGACCGTCTCGTGGCCATCGGGGGCAACCTCGTCGTCAGTGCGCGACGGCACACTGACATAATAAGCGGGGTCGTCAGGCCAGGCTGGGTCATCGAAAATCGACTCGAAGTGAGGGTTCCAGTCTTCGGGTAACACCAGCGTGTGGTGTTCCAGCTGGTCGAGCGTTCCTTCCACTCCCATGTACAGTAGAAACGCCGAAGGGGCGTAAGTGCGGGTGTCCCAGTAGCCCGGACGACGTCGAACTGCCCCCGCGGGAAGAAGTTCCGATTCGACGTACGAGGGCGGCGCGTTAGAGACGACACGGTCGGCCGCGACCGAGTGACCGTCTACCGTGAGTTCGTGACCGTTCTCGGTCGCTGCAATCTGTGTCACTTCCGCATCTGTCTGGATTGTGACTCCCTGCTCACGAGCCACCGCTTCGACGGCGTCTACGACCGCGGCAATCCCGCCTGTCGGGTAGAAGACGCCGAGATTGTAGTCGACGTGACTCATGAGATTGTACAGCGCTGGGGTGTTGTGAGGTGACCCTCCGAGAAACACTAGCGAGTACTGGACGAGCTGGCGGAGTTTCGGATTGTCAAAATAGCTGGCGACGTGGTCGTCCATCGTGCCCAGAAGCGAGATTCCCCGGGCAGACCGCATCACGTCCGTGTCGATCATGTCGCGAAAGCGCGAGCGGTCTTGATAGACAAATCGGTTCATCCCAATTCGGTATGCCTCCTCGGCTTCGTCCAGGTACTGGTCTAGCGCTTCTCCAGCTCCGTCTTCCCGGGCTTCGAACAGTTGTTTCGCCGCTTCGGCCCCCGGTGGCACGTCCACTTGATCACCGTCTTTCCAGAAAACCCGGTAATGTGGGTCGAGATGAGTCGTCTCGTAGAAGTCATCTGGAGAGTGGCCGAATCGCCCGAAGAACCGCTCGAACACCTCTGGCATCAGATACCACGAAGGACCCGTATCGATCCGGAACCCGTCTCGCTCGATCCGGCCGGCGACACCGCCAACTTCTGCATGACGTTCGTATACGGTCACGTCTGCGCCCGCAGCTGCAAGGTGAGTAGCCGCGGAGAGCCCGCCGAATCCCGCGCCAACGACCGCTACCTGCTCGCCATCCAGCGCCCCTGGGTCGGGGGCCGATACACCGTCTCCTCGTCCAGTCCGAGAGCTGTCTGCCATCATCACCTCTTAAGTCTTTCCGACCGAAACCGAAGCCCGGAGCGTTACGGGACTTAAAGTACCCCACGAGACCGGAATTGAAGATATGTGAGTCCGGGGGATAAAGACGGTATGGCCGGCATCCGTGCCCGACTGACTGTCGAAGAGCCTCCAAACTGCCCCGTGACCCAACTAGCCGCCGAGGATGACGCACAGATTCGCGACATCAGCTGGACGGGTTACGAAGACGGGACTGTTGTCGAGGAGTTTCGCGCCACGTCGGCCGTGGATGCGACGACAGTCTTCGACGCCGGGGAAAACGTGGTTCAGCGGATCAGCCGCAATGGCGATGGTCCGTGCCACTGTGAAGCAGTCGGCGCACTTGGCTGTCCAATCGCGGACGTTCGTGTCGAGAAAAACAGTCTCTCGCTGACGCTCCACTTGCCATCGACAGATCCGCTGTCGGCTGTTGTCGAGGAACTAGAGGAGTTAGGAGGAACGGTCCGATTACGATATCTGGTTCGCGACGCTCAGGCTGAAGGCACGGACGCAACCGTCGTGGACCGAGATCGTCTCACCAGCCGCCAGCGAGAGGTGCTCCGGAAGGCCTACCGACTGGGGTATTTTGCTTACCCCCGGGAAGCATCTGCTGAAGAAGTGGCGGCCTCGCTAGATATCGGCACGTCCACTTTCGCGGAACACCTGGCGGCTGCCCAGTCGACACTCCTAGAGGAGGTCTTTGAAGAGTAATGTCCATGCACGCTGCAACAGCGGGTCGGGATCGTTTCGTCACTGAGTGACAACTAATCGAGACTGAATCGAAACGTCAGAATAGCAATTTTTCAGGCTGTTGCACAGAATGGTCTTGCAGACGCACTCAAAGCGAGGTGGTGGTGATTAAACTCTGCACAGATCATCTACTGTTCTGAGGCTGAAGACGGAGTCTCTCCGTCGAAGAGAGCAACTTGCACTAGAACAATCCGATAGTAGTCGACAAACAGGCGCTGAGGTCACCATCGGCGACCTCCCGGAGAGCGCCCGTTTGGAGGTTTTGACCGCGCAAATCTTCAATCAGAGAAGCCAACCGGGCGCGTCACATCGTCAGTTCGATCGGCACGGACAGCGAATCCGTCACCATCCGGGACTACTTTGAGTCCATCAAACACTCGCCGGTAGAGCGTCTCTTGACATCGGTCAGCTCGGACACGAACTGTTCCGTCAACGAGTCCGGCTTCTGAGAGCAACTCCAGCTTGCGATATGCAGTCGATGTAGAGACACTACATGCCTCAGCGAGGTCGTCGGCTGTATGGGGCTGTTCAAGTCGGGACAGCATCTCGCGAGCAGTATCGTCACCTAGCGCGTCAAGCACCCGCGTATCCTGAATCGTGTTTATGCTCATTGGAAGTTCGATCAGACCTCCGAGCCCGTTGGGCCCCGGAGCGCGTCCAACCGTATAACTAATACAGACCCGCTTGTGGCTAAGCGATTCCCGTAGTGCAAGGGGGTTTGATATTACCCGTGTCACGAGCATCTATAAACAGTACCGAACGCGTGTCGTGCTCACTCAGACTTAGGAGGCCAATCGGTCGAGGAATCTTGGCTTTGACAGACACAGACAATCAACAATCGTTCACTGCTCGACTGAGAGGACGAGGGTCGCAGCGGCGCCCTCCGAAAGTGCAGATACCAGGTCACGACCGATATCGGTCGCAGCGGCGTCGGCATCAATCATCACGGTGCGATCATCAACAAACTCACTGGTTCGGATCACAGCGCTACGGTCGTTATCGAACGTCAACTCCGGGTCTCCTCGCCCCTCGATAGTTGTCTCGAACGATCCATCCTCGGTCAGTACCCGTATGTTCGCCCGGACGGTCGCCGTCGCATCCTGACAGGCGCGTTTGTACTCCAGGTCGAACTCTTGAGGGACTGTATCTGCTTCCACGGCAAGTATACAGTCACCAGCAGGAGTGAGCCAGTCATCACTCGTGACCTCTAGCGTGCTCTCGTGGCTCGCCTGAACGTGTTCGTGACCAGACACTCGAATCGTCTGACTCAGTTCCATCAGACATTCTTCGTGTGACGGCGTCAAATGCGTGACGGGACGCAGAGTCTTATGAGCCTCCTCATGAATACTGCCGACCGGAGGCCGGGGGCTTCAGCTTCGTCCGGAACCAGCATCCCTTCTCGCATTGAACGAACATGGCTACCGCGTTCAGGCAGAGATCAGGCAGGCCGTTCACCTCTCTGTCAGTGTATACACACTTGTTGCTCCCGACACTGTCGATTCCCGGGGTCGGTGAAATCCCGCTTCCGAACGAGCGATAAGTGAACTGCTAGCAGAGCGAAATTATAGTGATGTGGAATCCGAGAGGACCACGGTGGCTGAATAGTAATCCGGCGTGAGAGACACGCCAGAGTGGTGTCGGTGTGTCATCAGATACCCTTGAGATCAAGACGGACGGTATCGTTGTGTGCCCCGTCTCGATGTTGAGTCCCGTGATATTCGCGCGGGTTTGTAGGTCTCATGATCGACGTTTTGTGAGTTTGAGTGGTGGAAGAGTTCGGTTTGCTGAAACGTATTTATACTGTTGCGATCATGCATGCGACGCGTGAAACCCGCGGATAGAGCCGATATGTGGAGGGTTTTGACACAATCTTCTACCGAAGTTTTTATGTTATGTCCGGGGCTAGTTGAGATTACCAGAACGCCTCCGGCGCTGGTGTATCGCACGAAAAATGATCGGGAGTTCTTGTCCACGGTCGGTCGCGTCACAGCGAGCAGAAGCCCTGTCCGGAGCGATAATGGTATCGAGGTTTGGAATATGGTAACGACAGACGAAGTCATCGAGAAGTACGAGATTGAACCGCTACGCGAATCAGACAATATTGACCTTTCTGAGGACGACTTAGAGAACGGCTCGAAGGGCCAGCTCATCAAACGAGCTGGGCAACTTCGAGACCGTCGGAACGATCTGAATCAGATGGCCTCCGAGCGCGCCTCCGAGCGCGACGATCTGAACGCGAAAACCCGCGAAAAGGTCGACGAAGCTCAAAACCACCGTGAGCAGCGCGACGAGCTCAACGAGCAGGTGCAAGAACACAAGGAGAGCCGAAACGAGCTCAACGCGGAGGCAAACGAGCTGTTCGACAAAGTCGACGAGAAAAAACAGGAGTTGGAACTCGGCGGCGAAGATACGATCGAAGAGCTGCAAGACGAGATCGAGGATCTCGAGTTCCGCCAGCAGACGGAGGTGCTCTCGACAGAAGAAGAGCGAGAGTTAATCGAGAAGATCGAGGGTAAACGCGAGACGCTGCAGGAGAAAAAAGAGAAGGTCGGCGATGCCGACGAACTCGAGGGGATGATCGAGGAAGCCGAGGAAGTCCGCTCGGAAGCGTCTCATCATCATCAAGAGGTGACGGAGCTCGCAGACGAGGCTCAAGAACACCACAATCAGATGATCGAGGCGTACCGAGAGGCCGACGAGATTCGTGACGAAGCCGACGAGATGCACGATCTCTTTGTCGAGGCTCAGGAGACGGCCGACCAGCATCACGAAGACTTCGTCCGGGTGCAAAAGCGGCTTCGTGAGTTGGACAAAGAGGAAGAAGAAGAGCGCAAAGACGAGCGCGAACAGAAGCGCGAAGCGGAGAAAGAAGAAGCAGAAGAGATCTACCAGAAATTCAAAGACGGCGAAACCCTCGACACCGAGGACCTGATGAAGCTCCAGAAGACGGGGCTGCTGTAGGCGACGCGCCACTCCCCGCGTTGCTGGCTGCGCGAACATGTTCTCGCAGGAACGTGTTTGCCTGCGTGACGACTTGTCGCTGCGTCACGCGACCGATCATTTCTGCAGTTTAATTGTATCGCCGCACAACAACAGATATGGGTACGATAGAGCGATTGTTAGCGACTGGAGGACTGATTTTGGCGGTCGGGATCGCGCTCGTCATCGGAGGATTACTGTTCGTCGTGATTCCCAATTCGACAGCCGATCTTCTCGGGGTGGTATTGACACTCGTGCTGGCGATAGCGGCCGCGAGAGCCGTCGGAGGTGTGATCGGGAATTATCTGGACGAATTTAACGTGGCCCAGGTGAGCGTCGAGGGGCCGATTAGTCGCGATGGGGGGAGTCCCTCGCCGCTGTCAGCGGGCGGCGGGACACGCGCCGACGAAATTGTCGAGCAGATCGAACGCGCCACTGCGAGTGTGAGTGCTGACGCACTGGTGGTTCAGTTGAACACGCCGGGCGGCGAGGTGCTTCCCAGCGAGGATATTCGAGCCGCCGTCGAACGATTCGACGGCCCGACCATCGCGTACGCGACCGACACCTGTGCCTCCGGCGGCTACTGGATCGCTGCGGGCTGTGATGAATTGTGGGCCCGGAAAGCAAGCGTCATCGGGTCGATCGGTGTCGTCGGGTCGCGGCCGAACGCCTCAGAGCTGGCCGACCGGCTAGGAATCGAGTACGAACAGTTCACGGCGGGCCAGTTCAAAGACGCCGGCACACCGCTAAAAGAGGTATCCGACTCTGATCGCGAGTATCTCCAGGGGCTGGTCGACGACTACTACGAGCAATTCATCACACAGGTGAGTGAGAGCCGTGACATGGACCCACAACTGCTGCGGGGGACAGAAGCCCGTGTGTTTCTGGGCGAGGAGGCGAAAGACAGGGGCCTCATCGACCGTGTCGGGACGCGCGATGATCTCGAGGAGTACCTCGCCGACCAGCTAGACGAAACGCCCGAAATCCGGGAGTTCCAGCCAGACCGCGGGCTCAGTGACCGACTTAACGCCGGTGTCCGGCAAGTTGCTACGGCCATCGGAGCCGGCATTACGAACGCACTCGTGTCCGATCAGTTTCGGTTCCGCTGATTGCCGCCGAAGACCGATCATTCGCGGCGGATCCCACTTAACCGCCGGCGAGATTCGACAATGGTCGAATTCTCATTCGCGAAACGCCGACGACACGAACGAACAGTTACGTCAGAGGGAGCCACGTCAGCCACGAAGCCTGCGTATTCCTGCGAGTGTGGACTCATGGACTCCGGAGCCAGTGTTTCTCGTGGAAACCCCTGCTACCGATGGTGGGTTCGACACCTGCCGATACGAATCAGTTGCGGCGCACGGCTTCAAGTGGTGGATTTCTTGACGTCCGTGCGCTTTCAGATGGATTGAGCGATGTTTTATCAGGTATTATTCGGATAAATCCGACGATATATCACATGAGGGAAAGTTGTCGTGTCCACTATTCAGAAGTCTTTTTATCGATCCGACAGAAAATACAGAGAAGGAATGCCAGAGGATTTCAACTGGGCAATCGGCGGCGAAGCCGGCGATGGGATCAACTCCACGGGGAAGATCTTCGCGCAGGCGCTCTCTCGGGCGGGACGACACGTCTTCACTTCCAAAGACTTCGCGTCACGTATTCGCGGCGGCTACACGGCGTACAAAGTCAGAACATCCACAGAGAAAGTCCAGAGCGTGGTCGACAGACTCGATGTGCTCATCGCGCTCACGCCGCGGACGATCGATGAGAATCTTGACGAACTTCACGAAGGGTCGGTAGTCGTCTACGACGGTGAACGAACGACGATGGCGGACGTGGAGATTCCCGACGAGATGATCGGGCTGGACGTCCCGCTCAAACGAATTGCCGAGGAGGCTGGCGGGGCGATCATGCGAAACGTGGTTGCACTGGGGGCCGCCTGTGCGGTGACCGGCTTTCCAATCGAGAATCTTGATTCGGCGCTGGAAAAGCGGTTTGCTGATAAGGGCCAGAAACTCGTCTCGAACAACAAGGAGGCCGCCAGAGAGGGGCAGGCGTACGTCGCCAAGGAGTACGGCTCCGAAAGCGCGTATGAACTGGAAACTACCGACGCCGATTACGTTCTGTTGAACGGCGACCAGGCGATCGGGATGGGCGCGATTGCGGCCGGGTGCCGGTTTTACTCCGGCTACCCCATCACGCCAGCGACCGAGGTGATGGAGTATCTCACCGGCCGGATCGACCGCTACGGTGGACACGTTTTGCAGTCTGAAGACGAGTTATCCGCCATCAACATGGCCCTCGGCGCTGCTCGTGGCGGCGCCCGAGCGATGACAGCGACCTCCGGCCCTGGAATCGACCTCATGGCCGAGACGTTAGGACTGGTGGCCACCTCCGAGACACCGCTGGTCGTCTGTAACGTGATGCGGTCGGGTCCGTCTACGGGGATGCCGACCAAACAGGAACAGGGAGATCTTAACGCGATGGTGCACGGTGGCCACGGCGAGGTGCCCCGGTTCGTGTTGGCGCCGACCACAATCGACGAGTGTTTCTGGAAAACCGTGGAGGCGTTCAATCTCGCAGAAAAATACCAGACACCGGTGTTTCTCACCGCCGATTTGTCGATGGCAGTGACAGAACAGACGTTCGAGCCCGAGGCGTTCGACATGGACGCCGTCGAGGTGGACCGTGGGAAGCTGGTGGACGAGGAATCCATCGGGTCTCACCAGACCGACAAAGACCAATTCAAACCCCACGAGGTCACCGAGGACGGTGTGTCACCACGAGCGCTCCCAGGCACCGGTGGCGGTGCCCACATGTCGACGGGACTAGAACACGATGAACTCGGCCGACGGACAGAAGAGCGTGGAATGCGTGTCAAGCAGGTGGATAAGCGATCTCAGAAGGTGGTGTCTGCCCGCGAACAGGAGTCACTCGAGTATCGCGAGTTCGGCAATCCCGACGCAGAGACGTTGGTCATCACCTGGGGGTCCAACGAGGGCGCGCTCGTCGAGGCGCTAGAGTATCTCGAGACGGACGGCATCGATGTCCGCGTTATCTCGACACCGTACGTCTATCCGCGGCCAGATATTAGTGACGAGGTGGCGGCTGCCGAGCAGGTAATCGTGGTGGAGTGTAACGCGACAGGCCAGTTCGCGGACCTGGTGGAGCACGACACCCTCACACGTGTAGAGCGAATTAACAAATACGATGGTGTCCGGTTCAAGGCCGGCGAATTGGCCGAAGAGATCGGCCGGACGCTCGACGCGGACCCACTGGAGGCAAACCAATGAGTTCAGACGTTCGATTTACTGATTTCAAATCTGACAAGCAACCAACCTGGTGTCCTGGCTGTGGCGACTTCGGCGTGATGAACGGGATGATGAAGGCACTGGCAGAGACGGGCAACAGCCCCGACGAGACGTTCGTCGTGGCTGGGATCGGCTGTTCGGGCAAGATCGGGACCTACATGCGGAGTTACGCGCTCCACGGCGTCCACGGCCGCGCGTTACCCGTCGGTACGGGTGTGAAACTCTCGCGACCGGACGTCGAGGTGATGGTGGCCGGCGGGGACGGAGATGGCTACTCGATCGGGGCCGGTCACTTCGTCCACGCTGTGCGCCGGAACGTCGACATGTCGTACGTCGTCATGGACAACCGGATTTACGGGCTCACCAAAGGCCAAGCCTCGCCGACGTCACGTGACGACTTCGAGACGGCCACCACACCCGAAGGGCCCAAGCAGCCGCCGGTTAACCCCCACGCCTTGGCGCTCGCCTCGGGGGCGACGTTCATCGCCCAGTCGTTCTCCTCGGATGCTCAACGGCACACCGAGATCGTGAAAGCAGCCGTCGAACACGACGGGTTTGGCTTCGTCAACGTCTATTCGCCGTGCGTGACGTTCAATGACGTCGATACGTACGGGTACTTCCGAGAAAATCTGGTGGATCTCAAAGACCAAGGCCACGACACGAATGACCGCGATGCCGCCAAAGAGGTTATTCTCAACTCGGATAAAGAGTTCCAGGGGATTGTGTATCAAGACGAGAACTCGGTCCCGTACAGCCAGCGCCACGGTATCGACACGGATATGTCCGATATTCCCGACGGTGCTCCCGAGGACGCGACGGATCTCGTTCGAGAATTCTACTGAGCTATCAGCGCGCTGCTGATGGGCTTGTGTTCACCGATAGTTCAGACTGCCTGTGTGAGTCTTACTGCTGCCGGAGAGAACACTACAACGCTACCAGCAGAACGGTCAGCGTCGGCGTGAGCAGCCTGGTGTCCAGCACACCAGCTCGATGACTTCTCCGACCGACAGCCCAGAGCGGATCGCACACGACACGCCAGTCTCTACGTTATTTGCTGGCCGTGGGCGAGAGATGGTGCCCGGTCAGCCACTCTTGTTAGGCGCCAATCCTGACAAGAGAAGCCACCGAGCAATCACCACCAACCCGTTATTGAATCCACGCCCGAACACCGCCTGCTCGTCTGTGGAGTCGGTGTCGACCGTACTTGACCCGATTAGAAACGAACTGCGATCAGCGAGGAGCATCCGGTTGATGGCTGCGCTGTCTTCGCTCGTAGTGTTGGCATTCAACCACTCGTAGTCTGACAGAAAGACGGTGACATCGGGAAGCCTGGTCTGTAACTTCTCTTTGCGAGCCTCGGTCGGGACACCAATGAGAACTCGGCGGTCGATCTGACTGGTTTGCAGATCTGAGAGAATCTCTCCTTCGACCTCGCCGCGACCTACCACGAAAATGAGTTCGTTGGCTGCCTCCCGAATCAACCGTCGGCTCCGACTCGTGATTGCCTGCTGGCCGGAAAGCGCCCAGACCTCGTTGACGGGTTCGGGTTGGTACTCGGCCCGTTCTGCCACAGATTCCAACTGCTGTTGCAGTTCATCAACGCGGGAATTGTAGGTCTTTTCTAAGGTCCCGATCGCCTCGGTGATCGGGACCGCCCTGAATTGCTGTGGACTGGAGTGTTGAACCTCGACAAGGCCCCGGTTTTCCAACACCCGCGTCGCGTCATACACGCGCGTTCGCGGAACATCTGATTGGCTGCTGATTTCTCTGGCCGTCGCCTTCCGCACTGGTGTAAGGGCAACGAAACACTTCGCCTCGTACTCGTTGAGACCGAGCTGCTGAAGAAGTTGTACAGCTCGGGTTTTGTTTTGAACGTCTGACATGGGTCCCAACCGGCGGCCGGTCGCTTTATCTAGCAGCCACAACATCAAAGGGATTGGCACCGACAGCGCCGGTTCCCGTCAGAAAATGAACAAATCACTGCGATCAAACCCGCTTTGAACTGTAACTCAGTATATCACAAAGTCATAAACCGTAGGAAGCACAGTCGATTAGTGGCGTACAGCGTAGTCGGGTCCCAACCAGCTTCACTGTGCGCCACGCCGCCTATTCGGCGGCGTTTAAGCGACTGAGTCAGACTTCTAGACCTCACACGGTCAGATGTACTCACAATTGCTCACAGCACACAGCCGGCCGACGAGGGTAGGAAACAGTGAGACTAATTCATTCACTCGGCTATGAGTGAGTTTGTAAGAACCGAATACTCGCTGTGGACAACAATGTTGATTAGTGAATAGAGCCACACGTAACCATGAACGAACAATTCGACGTGGTAATCGCTGGCGCAGGGCCTGCGGGGGCACAGTGCGCTCGCGATCTCGCCGCGCGTGATTACGATGTATTACTGCTGGAAGCCGAGGAGGAGGCGGATTTCCCGCGTCAAAGTAATAAATCGACCGGGGGTTCGTTCCCGTCGATGCTGTCGGCGTTCGGCATTCCAGACGACGTGGTGATGCGGTACACCGACGAGGTCGTCCTCGAGTCGCCGAACGAGTACTTCGTCCGCTCACAGCCTGGCGCTGTATTAGAGTTCGCGCAATTCAAACAGTTCCTCGTGGACGACGCAGAGCGCAAAGGAGCAGAACTTCGGTTCGACGCGCGCGTCTCCAAGCCAATCACCGACGGCGAAACACCCGTTGGCGTCCGGTACGACGGTGACCGGGAGGTGTATGGGGAAGTGATCGTCGATGCGACAGGACCGGCTGCCCCGCTGGCGAAAAAACTCGGGGTCGTCGAGTTGAAGCGCGGTCGCCAGGCGATCGGCATCGAACACGAGTTTGAGGGTGTCAATCTGGACGCAGACGGCTGGGCAGACCTGCGGGACACGATGATGCTCCGGCTCGACCACGACCTCGCACCCGGCGGCTATTCGTGGATTTTCCACACGGGCGCGGATACGGCCAAGGTCGGTGTGTGTTACATCCAAAACGAGCGCCACAACGAGCGTGTCAAAGAGGGAATGACAATCGACGGCTATCTGGACTACTGGCTCGACACTGACCCTCGACTCCAAGATGCCAGCCGGATCGAAGGGAAGACTCACCGCGGGTCAGCACACATTCAAAAACCAGACGGACTGAGCAGAGAGAACTTTGTCGCCATCGGAGATACGGTGCCAACCGTGGACCCGGTGTGGGGTGAGGGGATTCACAAAGGGATGAAGTCCGCACGCGCGGCTGCTAAAACGATCGATCACTGTCTCACCCTCGCGGAACCCGACACGTCCGCCGAAGAGATGGCCATCTACGACGACCTCTGGCACTCGGAGGTCGCCCCTGGAATGGACAGCCGGCTGTTGATGACGGAGTTGCTCTACTTTGCCCCGAACGACCGGTACGACACGCTGATGCAGGATCTCAATCGGCTCGATAACAATACGCTTCGAGAAGCTAATGATGGGTCCAAACTGGCGATGGCAAAACTGCTTCACCCGGGCGACTTGCCGATGCTCGCCCAGTTCGGCAGATCACGACTCGCTGACGGCGCGTTCTGACTCGCGACCGGAGTTATGAAGAACCGAGGAGAAAACCCCGTGCTTCAGGCCGGGGAGGATGTCAAGAGTGCTGCGCCTCGCAGGAATTAGTTGGACAGTCCAGCTGCCATCAGCCTCCAGACCGAAGCTGGAAACGGTCTCGTCGACCCGACTCGTGTGCTAGCGAGACCGTGACGTGAATGCGTTGTGGTCGGCTGGGGGCTGATTTTGGATGTGAGTCTGTGGCTGGGCATGCGCACGACCAATCGCTGGTCTCGCAGGCGAAACAGGTTATATCCGTCAATCAAAGGCGCAAAATTCAGGTAATCTCGGTCAGAGAGTTAGATAATGGAACGTCGCTCACCGGGGTTACTCGAGGCAATGCGGATGGATGCTTTCCGTCTACACGACACGTGGATGGAGCTGCTTTTTCCACGACAGCTCGATCCCAGTTCGGTGTTAGGAAAATGGCGTCCCGACACTCTGGTGCAGAAAATCGGGTATTATCTGTGGGGGGCACTGGGTGCGCCCCTCGTCGCACTAGGATACCCATTATTGTTGATCGGCTTTGCGACACGATACCAGGTGGCGAGACTCAGTTCGACCGTCTCCAGAGTAGGCCTCCTCGGTGCTGTGGCGATCGTAGCACTTGGCTGGGGTGGGCTCACCGCTATCACGCGCGTGCAACTGAGTCAGACAGCATTTAGTACCGTCGGTGGTGCCAGCATCGTCGCCACTGTATCGGTGGTGCTAGCGGTCTTGTTTTCCCGTGTCAGAGGCACCCTGACGAGTATCTTCCTAGCGTATCCGTTTGGACTCACGGCTCTGTTTCTCCCACCACTGGTGGCGGCACTGTCGTATCCGCCGCTCGAATCGATCATTCTCCCGCCGAGTTACGATTTGGCCGTGGTGATTCTGGACAACGTCCTCTACGTCGGCGGTATTGAGAGTGTCCTCCGAGAGAATTTCAGCCTCACCGAGTTTGGTGCCGCCTTCGGGTTCCGAGGGCTCGGGTACGTCCTCATGTGGTTGGGTATCTCGTTCACACTCGGCTGGTTTCTGGGAATTCTGGTCTCACTGGCGAACGTCATCCGGCCGAAGGCGTGATACCGGGGTGATAACACGGTCGGGACTCTGTGATTGCGGTCGAAGTCAGACCCTGGCAGAGGCTCACAGTGGATTTCTGTGACGACCGAGAGTGAGCGATCACCGACGGGTGTCTTCTTCTTCGGGATTGAGAGGTTCGCCGACGGGCTCTCCCCGGATATCGGCCGCGATCAGGACACCACTCAGGCTCACCAACAGCCCCATCAGAATGAATGCCGCGAGTCGCTGGGCAGGTGAAATTGAGATTCCGGAGATAGTCACCAGATCAATCGCCCCCTCCTGTGCGAGAAAGTACCCCGCGAAGCCGCGAACCACAAGCCCGACAGCGACCACGAGAAACGGTAAATTGAGATACGGACGCCGGGTCCGGTCTTCACGAATTAGTTCGTCAATGAGCCGGCCGCAACTGGCTGTGAGAGCACCCCCCGCAGCCCAGGGACTGGCCGTGTAGACGAACTGTGTCACGCCAGCAACGGCCGAACTGCTGTTCGAGAGCTCAGAGACGCCCAGCGCTCCGAAAAACAGTCCGACCAGTGTCAGCCCCCCTGCTACCACGTACGTGACCACAGACAATTGCCCGGCGTACAGCGCCTCTCGGCCCCGTTCCGGGAGCGTGTCAACGTATTCGTCGATTCCGAGACCCATGTACAGAAGTGCACCACCGAGAAGTG
>KI543231.1:388916-390725 GCA_000496235.1 uncultured archaeon A07HR60 | reverse complement strand
TCGAGGCGCCCGACGATTTCGAGGCGCGGCCGGGGCAGTTCGTCAAACTGGGCGGTACCGTCGACGGCGAGGAGTACGATCGATTTTACACACTTTCGTCGCCGGATGTACAGTCCGAATTCGAGACGACAGTCGAGGCCGACCCAGGTGAGAGCGGGCCATTTGCGTCCCATCTTGTCAGTCTTGAGCCCGGCGAGACGGTTCGAATGGACGGGCCATTCGGGGCCGACTTCTACGAGAACGAACAGCGTGTTCTTCTCCTTGCGAGTGGTCCGGGAGTCGGGCCGGCTGTCGCGATTGCCGAGCGGGCCTTAGCAGACGGCAACGAGGCCGCGGTGCTGTATCGCTCCGACTCGCCGGTCCACGCAGACCGCCTCGATGAGTTGCGCGACAGCGGCGTCACGGTCGAAGTCACCGCCGACCCGATCGCCAGCAATCTCGACGGGCTCCACACTGGCGACGCTGGCGAACAGATCTTTGCGTACGGATTCGAGGATTTCGTCGATGAGGCGCGCGCTGCGATAGAGACCGTCGGTGGCGACCCTGATGCCGCGAAGATCGAAAACTTCGGCTGACCCGCTCGCGGACCGGGTTCTGACTGTGTCTGGACCCACCTCTCGGGGGCCATTTACCGGCAGCCCCCACTGCCCGTGAAAGGAGCGTGTAAGTCTGGTGGATGAATATCAGGCCCGCTGTGACGCTGGCGGCCAATCTTCAATAGTATTAGCGAGGCAATGAGTTCTCGAGTTGCCGTGATCATCAACAGGACTCACCGGTTGTCGAGAGCGCACAAACGTTATTCACAGTGAGTTCTGTACTACAACTTGGAACGGACTCGTCGCGGATTCGAAGCCATACACAGGAATCGGGTCCCTCATAATTGACATGCAAGACGACTGGCTCGGAACGGCACAGCAAGCTTTCGAGAGTATCGTCTCGACAGAGGCGCGTCTGGCGGTCACAGTCGGGCTGGTGGCAGCCGGGGTCAGTATCATCACATTACTGCTGCCACGGGGTGTCCGGCAGGCTGTGTCGCTCGCAGAGCGGTGGCTCGCGGATGCAGAAGATGGCAACACACTGGCAACGGTAAACGAGTCAGCTGATGTCTCGTTCCCGAGCCAATTAGTCGTCCGGGTGGGACAGGTTGTCACCGCGGTGACAGTCGGAATTGCGCTGCTGTTAGTATGGGGCTACGTATCGGTCGCGAGCAGAGTCACCACGACACTCATTGGGTTCTTTCCGGTGGTCACGCGCGTGACGCTTTCCATCGGCTTGCTCGTGGGCGGGGTTGTCGGGACTCGTGTCGTGCACGACTGGTTGCGAGACTACACCGAGGCATCGAACACGCTCAACCAGCATCAGGAGGGCGTCATCTATCGCGTGCTCCAGTTGACGATTTTCACCAGCGTCGGTCTGGCAGCCCTCTCGCTGTGGAATATCAATCTCGGTGGGCTCCTGGTCGGGGCGGGCTTTCTCGGGATCGTTGTCGGGATGGCAGCCCGGCAAACGCTGGGAGCGATGCTCGCGGGGTTCGTCCTCATGCTCTCACGGCCGTTCAAGATTGGCGATTGGGTGGTCATCGGTGACGAGGAGGGGATCGTCACGGACATCACAATCATCAACACTCGTCTCCGCAGTTTCGACGGCGAAGAGGTAGTGATGCCGAACGACCAAGTGTCGGACACGACTGTCACAAACCGCACCAAGCGCGGGCAGTTGCGGATCCGCACTGAAGTTGGCATCGACTATGACACAGATATCGAGCGGGCCGAGACACTGGCGACAGAAGCAATCGAATCTGTCGACGAT
>KI543231.1:380973-388896 GCA_000496235.1 uncultured archaeon A07HR60 | reverse complement strand
GACTTCTACGAGAACGAACGGCGTGTCCTCCTCCTCGCGAGCGGCCCGGGAGTCGGGCCGGCTGTTGCGATTGCCGAGCGAGCCGTGGCGGACGGCAACGAGGCTGCAGTGCTGTATCGTTCCGATACGCCGGTCCATGCAGACCGTCTGGACGAACTGCGCGCCGACGGCGTCACGGTCGAAGTCACCGCCGACCCAATCGCCAGCCATCTCGACAGGCTCTACACTGGCGACTCCGGCGAGCAGATCTTTGCGTACGGGTTCGAGGACTTCGTCGACGAGGCACGCGCCGCGATAGAAACCGTCGGTGGCGATCCAGATGCCGCGAAGATCGAAAACTTTGGCTGACCCGTTCCCGAATCAGGTTCCGACTGTGACGCCGAGTCACGCATCGGTGACGACTCATTGGTAGGTCAGTACGGTCTGTAGAAAGTACGTGTGACCCCGGTGAGCAAATATCAGGCCCGCCGTGACCCTGACGACCACCCTTTGAGGCTGCCAGCGAAACGACGGGGCTTCCCAGCCGTCGTGACAGTCATTACCAGGGCTCACCGGTTGTCGTGAGCGCGCAAAGGTTATTCACGCCGAGATTTATACTGTGATTTGGAACGGACTCATCACAGGGTCCAGGCTGTCCACAGCAATCGGATTACGAATAATGGTCATGCAAGACGACTGGCTCGGAACGGCACAGCAAGCCTTCGAGAGTGTCGTCTCGACAGAGGCGCGTCTGGTCGTCACAGTCGTGCTGATTGGAGTCTGGGTCGGGTTGACCGCGGTACTGTTACCACGAGGCGTGCAGCGGGCTGTGTCGCTCGCAGAGCGGTGGCTCGCGGATGCAGAGGATAGCAACACACTGGTGACGGTGAACGAGTCAGCCGATATCTCGTTCCCGAGCCAGTTGGTCGTCCGGGTCGGACAGGTTGCCACCGCGGTGTCAGTCGGGGTTGCGCTGCTGTTGGTGTGGGGCTACGTATCGGTCGCGAGTAGAATCACCTCGACGCTGGTTGGATTCTTCCCGGCGGTCACGCGGGTGACGTTTTCGGTCGGCTTGCTCGTGGCCGGGATTGTCGGGACGCGTGTCGTACGAGACTGGCTGCGAGACTACACTGAGGCATCGAACACACTCAACCAGCATCAAGAGGGGGTCATCTACCGCGTACTCCAGTTGACGATTTTCACGAGCGTCGGTCTGGCAGCCCTCTCGCTCTGGAATATCAACCTCGGCGGGCTCCTGGTCGGGGCTGGCTTTCTCGGGATCGTTGTCGGGATGGCAGCCCGGCAAACGCTGGGAGCGATGCTCGCGGGGTTCGTCCTCATGCTCTCGCGGCCGTTCAAGATTGGCGATTGGGTGGTCATTGGTGACGAGGAGGGGATCGTCACAGACATACGATCATCAACACTCGCTCCGCAGTTCGACGGTGAAGAAGTGGTGATGCCGAACGACCAAGTGTCGGATACGACTGTCACGAACCGAACCAAACGCGGGCAATTGCGGATCCGCACGGAAGTTGGCATCGACTACGATGCGGACATCGAGCGGGCCGAAACGCTGGCGATGGAGGCGATCGAATCCGTCGACGATGTGGCGACGGCCCCGAAGCCACACGCGATTCCGACCGGCTTCGGAGACTCCGCAGTCGTGTTAGAATTGCGCTACTGGATCCGGAACCCCAGTGCCAGGAAACGGTGGCAGACGAGCCAGATGGTGATCCGAGCCGTCAAGAGCCGCTTCGACGAGGCCGGGATCACTATCCCGTACCCGCAGCGGGAATTCAGCTCTCGCGAGGACGGGTCCCTCCCACCAGCGACGGAGATGCACGCTCCCGAGGGCACCCCTGCCGAACAGCCCGACACGCCACAAGACTGATTTCGGCTGCTCTGGTGGATATCGTCGCCAAACACACTGCGAGAATCACAGTGAAGCGCACGTGAGCTACCTTCCCACATATTCTTACGACACGGATGCATGTGTATAGCCGTCATGTCCGAAGAAGACACGGAACTCGAGGCACGACTGGCCGAGGAGGATGCGTTCGAACCGGCCGACTCGTTCGTGGAGCAGGCTAACGTCTCCGATCCCAGCATTTACCAGGATTTCGACGACGACTGGCCCGGCTGCTGGGACCAGGCAGCCGACCTACTCGAGTGGGACACAGATTACGAGCAGGTACTGGACGACTCGAATCCGCCGTTTTATGAGTGGTTCACAGGCGGCTCGCTGAATGCCTCTGCCAACTGTCTCGATCGCCACCTGAGTGACCGCGGCGACGAGGCGGCCATCGAGTGGGTGGGCGAGCCGGTCGATGAAGACAACCGGACGTACAGTTACGAACAGCTGCACCGCGAGGTGAACGAGTTTGCCGCCGGTCTCCGGGAGATGGGGGTCGAGGAAGACGACGTAGTGACGATGTACATGCCGATGGTACCGGAGTTGCCGATTGCGATGCTGGCGTGTGCCCGGATCGGGGCTCCACACAGCGTTGTATTCGCGGGCTTTTCAGCCGATGCTCTCGCAACCCGCATGAATGCTGCCGACTCAGAGTACCTCGTCGTGGCGGATGGGTACTACCGTCGTGGTGAGCCGCTAGACCATCTCGCGAAAGTCAATGAGGGACTCGCTGGTGTCGAGCACGACGTAGCCGGAACGATAGTCGTCGACCGGCTCGGCCCGAACGATGATGACTTCGGACACGAATTGGCCGACAATCAGCACGATTACGACGCTGTCGTTGCCGACCACCGTGGTGCAGTCGTAGTGCCTGTCGAGCGTGATGCCGAGGATATGCTGTTCTTGATGTACACCTCGGGCACCACCGGCCAGCCGAAAGGGGTCAAGCACACCACCGGTGGGTATCTCGCGTGGACTGCCTGGAGTACACGCTCCGTGCTCGATGTCGAGCCAGATGACACCTACTTCTGCACAGCCGATATCGGGTGGATCACGGGCCACTCGTACATCGTGTATGGCCCGCTCGCGCTGGGAACGACCACCATGATGTACGAAGGAACGCCCGATTATCCCGAGCGTGATCGCTTGTGGGAGATCGTCGAAACGTACGAGGCGAATCAGCTGTACACAGCGCCGACGGCGATTCGCGCGTTCATGAAGTGGGGCAGCGAATATCCTGACGCGCATGACCTCTCCTCGCTGCGGCTATTGGGGACCGTCGGAGAGCCCATCAACCCCCGCGCCTGGCAGTGGTACTACCAGCATATCGGTAACGAAGACTGTCCAATCATCGATACGTGGTGGCAGACGGAGACCGGCGGGATGATGGTGACGACGCTGCCGGGAATCAAAGACATGAAACCCGGGTCAGCCGGGCCCCCACTTCCGGGGGTCGACGCGATGGTCGTCGACGGCGACGGTGAGCCCGTCGAAGCCGGTGAAGCAGGGTATCTCACCGTGGAGAAGCCGTGGCCGGGGATGTTACGGACGTTATATCGAAACGACGAGCGGTTCATCGAAGAGTACTGGGCGGAGTACTCTGACACCGACAGCGACGACCCCGCTGACTGGGTGTACTTCCCCGAGGACGGCGCTAAGGTCGACGAAGACGGCTACGTGACAGTATTGGGCCGGGTCGACGACGTGATCAACGTATCAGGCCACCGGCTCGGCACTATGGAGATCGAATCCGCCATCGTCGGCGTCAATGGCGTCGCAGAGGCAGCAGTCGTCGGCGGCAATCACGAACTGAAGGGCGAAGCCGTGTACGCGTATGCTATCACCGAAGACGGACACGAACCCAGTGAGAGCCTCCGTGACCGGATCGAGACGGGTGTCGAAGAGGCGATCGGCCCGATTGCCCGACCAGAACGGGTTGTCTTCAGTCCGGACCTGCCGAAGACACGCTCTGGTAAGATTATGCGCCGTCTACTCGAGAATATCGCCGACGGCGACGACCTCGGGGACACGAGTACGCTCCGCAATCCCGAGATTGTCAGTGAGATTCAGCGGGATGCAACGGGAGACTAATCTGCTGGCTCACTGTCCCACCTGACTGCGCTTTGTCGCGCTGTGTAGGACGTGTGTTTAGCAGGCCGAAAGAGAATCCCCCTTCCTCAGGGAGCGAGGCCGACGGCCGAGCGAGTAGGGAGGGGATGAATCGCTCGACATGCACCGAACATCTTTCATTAGCTACGGAACATATCTCATTGTGACACGGACTGTTCATGAGAGTGGCTTCGAGCCCGACAAGAAAGGCGGTCACTCCTCATTTCCGGTGTGTCACTATCAAGGAGGAGTGGGACACTCCGCATTCACGCTCGTGGAGACTGGCACCGCTGTGAAGCCAGGAGAACAGCTTCTGTCTCTGCACGTGCTGTCAGAGAAGCAAGAAGCCCCACCCTCAAGAAAGCCGCGCCAGCGGCTGAATAGGGTGGGGTAGTTCACCACCTCCCTATCCTGAAGGGCAGGGCGTTCACCCGCTATCTGTCACCGGGATACGATGACGGTCGAATCGCGCCAACAATCAATAAAACCGTTCTGACGCTCATATTTTGCTCTCCAGGATAGTGCGTGAACGAACCGACGGAACCGCGCGCATATTGTTCCGATAGAGATGGTCGTGTTACGCCGCCGCTCCGAGCCGCCACAAAACCAGGACGTGAGCAGATGCGTGGTCACGTTGATGACACGGCGAATCTGTCAGTCTTGGGTTGGAGACGGCATCGTCACCTGACTTCTGCCCGGTAACGTCGTCACTGCGAGCGTGACCCCGATGCTTCCCACACCGGCTAGCACGAAAAACGCCTGATCAAACAGGCCCGTGTCGGCAAGGAACCCGACCAATAGCGGTGCTGTCGCCCCCAACAGCATCCATCCAGCTTTGAGCGTTCCGAGGCCTGTTCCCTGCATATCTGCCGGCAGCGTCTCCGCGATATACGTCTGTGTGACGACGGCCGTTCCATTCCAGGCAGCAAACAACGCTGTGACACCGACAAGCGGCAGTAGCCCACTCGCGAGCGGAAGGAGCCAAAGTGCCAGCACACACCCACTCAGGAACCCGATGAGTGTTGTTCGCATCCCGAGCCGGTCCATGAGTGAGCCAGAGGCGGGCTGAATCACTACCCCTAACGCGAAGAACCCGCCGAACAGCGTTGCCGCTGTAGCAGGGGCGACCCCTTTCGCCTCGATCAGATACACCGGATAAAACGATGCGAATCCCTGTATAATGAAACTAATACTCACTTGAATCGCGACGACCGCGAGGATCTTGCCGGAGTCGATCGCTTCCCACAGCCGGCGAATCATCCCTGCCGACGAGCTGTCGGTAGCGGTAGCACTGGCGCTAGCGGTCGGCTCAGAGGTCCGCGCAGGCACGAGTACCCAGAGGCCGACCGCGACGAGCGCGAATAAGGGGACGAAGACACCGAACCCAGCCCGCCAGCCGATCAGGCCGGCGACAGCCGCCGCGACGACAGGAAATACTGCGTTGCCGACGTTTCCCGCAGCCATACTCAATCCGATGGCAGATCCCGACTGGTCGGGGTAGATATCGGTCAAGACCGTGAACCGCGTTGGCCCGTACAGCGCCGTCGCAAGGCCGAAACTCACCGTCGCGACGAAGAGAACACCCGTATTGACTGCCGTGGCGACCAGCAGAACCGCCGCTGTCGAGACCGTCGCGCTCAGCGTGAGAATCTTGCCCGGGCCGAGATAATCACCAAGAATACCACCGGGAACGTGCCCAATGGCATATGAGGCCCACAGCAGCGTGAGCAACAGACCCGTCGTAGAGAGTCCAATACCAAAGTCCGCCCGTATTGAGGGAACAAGCGTCGGGTAGATGAACCGGACCCCAATCGAGAACGCCCACCCCGCACCGACCGCTATCAGAATCCAGCCCGTCCCGCCAGCCCACAGACTCTGCGCCGTCGACCGAAATCTGCTCGCTATCGTCGCGACTACGTTCGACACTACTGTATCTTCTCTGTCTGGAAGGGTTCTCTTTGCGGTATCGTCTGCACACAGTCTCCAGTGAGAATCCTCTGGCTGGATTTTTTATCTTCAGCCGAAGAGAGGGCCACCCGAGTTTTTATCCACGGAATCTCAAAGCCGACTGTATGTCGCTGGTGGGTCCCCTGGCTACGGCCGTGACAGTGCTCGAGACGCTCGGTGGGGCCGCGTCATCGATCACACACCGTTTGCTGTAGAGTGAAATGATAGCCCACTCACATATAGAACCCATTTAATGGCTAGCGAATGTGCGATATAACCATGAATTCGCCCGAGCAATTGGTAGTCCCGGAAGCAGCTGTCATGGAGGCGTCTGGGGAGCGTGAACTCCCAGACTTTGGTGTCATCGAGCAGGTCTGGGAAACTGACCCGATTCTCCAGGAGAACCTCCCGTCTCGGACCGCCGATGCGGTCAACGCACTCGAGTTCGCTGACGTCCCTGACGGCGGCGAGGTTGCCATCGGCGCCGGAAGTCGAGGCATTGCCAATCTAGCTACAATTGTCCGCGGGGTCGTTGAGTCAGTCTCAGAGTTGGGTTATGAACCGTTCGTCTTCCCGGCGATGGGGAGCCATGGCGGCGCGACCGCCGACGGTCAACGAGAGATGCTCGCCTCGCTCGGTGTTACTGAGGAATCTATCGGCTGTGAGATCCGGTCAAGTATGAATGTCGTCGAGGTCGGTGAGACGCCTGACCGTGGCGTTCCAGTCGTGGCTGATAGTCATGCCGCCGCAGCCGACGCCATCATTCCGATCAATCGCGTGAAGCCACACACGGACTACGACGGCACCGTTGAGAGCGGCCTCTCGAAAATGATCGTGATCGGGATGGGCAAACAGCGAGGCGCGCGCATCGCGCACGAGTGGGCCGTCGATTGGAGCCTGCGGAATATGATTCCGGAGATCACCGGCCAACTTCTCGATTCGTTGCCAATTGTGGGGGGTGTCGCTATCGTCGAAGACCAACATGACGACACCGCCATCATCGAGGGCGTCCCTCAGGCTGGCTTTTTAGACCGCGAGGCAGAGTTGCTCGAAATTGCCTACGACATCATGCCGACGCTCCCGTTTGACGAGATTGATGTGCTAGTCGTGGACGAACAGGGCAAGGACATCAGTGGACAAGGAATGGACACGAACGTGATTGGCCGGCGACCGTTTGCGATTCAAGAGCCTGAACCTGACTCACCCGATATCAAGCGGATCTACACACGAGGTGTGACTGAGACCAGCCACGGCAACGCGATGGGAATGGGATCTGCCGATTTTGCCCACGCTAACCTTCTGAGTGAACTAGACGCCTCCTCAACGCTAATTAACGCCATCACAGCGAGCACGACACGTGGTGTCAGGCTGCCACCAGTTGTCGAGACAGACCGCGCGGGCCTCGTTGCCGCACTATCGGGTATCGGAGTCGTGGACACTCAGGACCTTCGCGTGCTCCGGGTGCGGGACACAATGCGTCTGGGTCGGGTGTACGCTTCCCCCGCGCTCGTCGAGGAGGCGCAAAATCGAGAAGACCTCGCGGTCGTCGCCGAACCGGACCCGATTGAGTTTGATAACGGCCAGTTCGTGGCCCCTTCGCCAGGCGAGTAACTGGGTCCATTGGCAATATACAATCTCACTCGGTTCACACTTCTCGCGGTCAGCTGACCCACGAGTAAACTCGTGGGCTTCCCCGCACTCGTTCACGAGACGAGACGAGACGAGACGAGACGAGACGAGACGAGACGAGACGAGACGAGACGAGACGAGACGAGACGAGACGAGACGAGACGAGACGAGACGAGATGAGATTGTGTGAGCCCGGCGAGCAAGTGGTACTGTGGGTGACACCCGTCCTGCGAGCCATGAACCCACGAATCATTCACTCTCGGCTGTCTTGTATGTAGGGTTGGACTGTACGTCGCTTGTCAGTGACCGGCTTCCTGACTAGAGAGCCTGCTGACTGAGGCTCGTGC
>KI543231.1:353533-380953 GCA_000496235.1 uncultured archaeon A07HR60 | reverse complement strand
GTGCCGCGCAGCGCTACTGTTCGTGTGAGTGTGGGTTCGTTCATCGTGCCTCCATGACGCGTGCGACTTCTTCGACACCTTCTGCTTCCTCGGCGCGGATCTCTCTGAGTACCGCGACCAACTCAACGCGATTGACGGAGATGCTCGCCTCAGAGTCTTCGACCGCCCCAATCAGGTCGTCGTAGAATTTGTATGCCGTCTCTTCGTTGCACAACTGATCGTACAGGACACCGTCGAAGTCGGCCGGCCGTGTCCGACCGTATCTGGCGCCGACGAGTGATTCTACCTCCTCGAACGGAACAGTCTCGACATCCAGATTCTGGATCAGCGACTCCAATTGGCGGCGGTGCCGCTGAGACTCGTCAGCCGCCTCCTGGAGCAGACTCGCTACTGCCGCGTCGGGCTCGCTGTCCAATTCTTCCAGGTGAGTCACGGACCGCGCCTCGACAACCTCCTCGAGGACGATCCCGATCTGGAGAAGTCGGGCCAACTGGTGGTCAGACGAGACCTGCTGGCCGACACTCATCCAGCGCCTCCGGCCGGGTGGACACAATTCATGTTGCTGTAATGAGGTCCGGTGACTTATACAGATTCCCCTTAGATTATCGTGTGCCCGACGACAGTGGAATCACATCGCCAGTGAATCACCACCCGGGGAGGCCTCGGAGTAGGTGGTTCGTCTCGACCATCTGCACGTCACTCAAGTCTGTCTCGACTCGGCCGTGAGAATACTCCACTCACCCGACTCGGCATACTCATCACTCACTGGACAGGGTGTTTGGAAAATTGTCGTCTCGCTTCAAACAGCAGTCGTCGGGAAAGCGGGTCAGTCCAGCCGATTACGGATCTGCTGGGAGAGGTCCTCGCGGAACTCGTCGACCGCGATTTCTTCCAGCACCGGGACAAAAAAGCCCTCGACCAGCGTGTCACGGGCCTGCCTCGGCGGGATCGACCGGGAGACCATGTAGAACAGATCTTCCTGGTCCACTTGACCGACCGTTGCGGAGTGAGACGCCTCCGTGTCGTGGTTGTGGATGATCAGCTTCGGCGACGCGTCGGCCTCTGCATCATCCGACAACATCAGCGTGTTCTCTCGCTGATAGGAGTTCGTACTCCAGGCGCCGCGACCAACGTCTTGAACACCCTCGTACACCGAGCGCGCCTCGTTATCGAGAACGCCTCTGGTGACGAGGTCAGCGGTCGTGTGTTCCGCCTGGTGCCACACTCGGGCGTTGATGTCGAGATGCTGTTCCTCGTTACCGAAGAACGCCCCGACGATCTGCGTTTCCGAGGCCTCACCGTTGAGTTCGCTCTCGATATCCGATCGAGTCAGTTTCGACCCGATATTCCCCTCAATCCAATTGACCGTTGCGTCGCGGCCCACGTCAGCCCGCTTGAGGGTATAGGTGTAGCTGTCGTCATCGAGCGTTTGGAGCGAGCCAAACTGGATGTAACTGTTCTTGCCGGTGACGATCTCGACCAGATTGCTGAAGTACCGGTCCTCATCAGCTGACTCGCCGGACGTGATTGATTCGAGGATGGTCACCGAAGCGGACTCTTCAGCGATGACGAGCGTCTGGCTGAACAGCGACCGTGAGTTCATCTCTGCGCGGATGGTGACGTCCTCGGCAGCCACTCCCTCGGGGACGATTACGACGGTTCCAGTCGTGAACAGCGCCACTGAGAGCGCGGTCAGGTAGTTTTCTTGCGGGTCCAGTATGGAGCCGAAGTTCTCTTCAACGAGGTCGCTGTGTTCCTGCACCGCCTCTGCGAAAGTCAACACTTTGACGTCGCCGTCGTCCTGACGCGAGGTTTCGTCGGCCTGATTGAGCGGATCCACCAGCTCTTCGAAGTCCAGCGCCTCCAAGTCGGTCCACTTGCGACCGGGCGTCTGGATGACGTCCGGGAGCGGCAGCTCTTCGAGCGCCTGGAGCGCCTCGTGGCGCGTCTCGCGGAGCCAGTCTGGCTCGTCACGCTCGTCGGCAATGTGGTCGACGGTCTCTTCCGAGATAGACGCGGGAATCTGGGTGCTCATTACCCGAGCGACCCTTCCATCTCCAGCTCGACGAGCCGGTTAAGCTCGACGGCGTACTCGATGGGCAGTTCTTCCGTGATCGGCTCGATGAACCCGGAGACGATCATCTGCTTGGCGTCGTCGTCATCGAGTCCACGCGACTGCAGGTAGAACACGTCCTCGTCACCAATCTTACCGACTGTCGCCTCGTGGGCAACGTCAACGCTTGACTCGTTGATCTCCATGTACGGCATGGTATCTGACGTGGAGTCGTTGTCGAACATCAGCGCGTCACATTCCACTGCCGTCGAGGAGTCGTGAGCCCCGTCAGCCATGTGGACCAGTCCGCGGTAGTTCGTTCGACCGCCGTCTTTGGCAACCGACTTGGACTCAATAGTCGACTTCGTCTCGGGGGCGTTGTGGTACACCTTTGCGCCCGTGTCGATATCTTGCCCGTCGCCTGCAAAGGCGATCGTAATGTGATTGTCAGATGACCCACGACCCTTGAGGATAGTCGACGGGTACAGCATCGTCGCCTTCGACCCCATCGAACCGGACACCCACTCCATGCGGCCGCCTTCTTCTGCGATGGCGCGCTTGGTGTTCAGATTGTAGGTGTTCTTCGACCAGTTCTGCACCGTGGAGTACTGAACGTGGGCGTCTTCGCCGACGAACACTTCCACGCCACCCGAGTGGAGGTTGAACTCGGAGTACTTCGGAGCAGAACAGCCTTCGATGTAGTGCACTTCTGCACCCTCTTCAGCGATGATGAGCGTGTGTTCGAACTGACCCATCCCCTCGGAGTTCATTCGGAAGTACGCCTGCACAGGCATGTTGACGGTCACGCCTTCTGGGATGTAGACGAACGAGCCGCCTGACCAGATAGCACCGTGAAGTGCCGCGAACTTGTTGTCCGTCGGTGGGACGGCCTTGGTCATGAAGTGTTCGCGAACGATCTCTTCGTGCTCTTGGACGGCTTCGTCCATGTCACAGAAGATGACACCTTTCTCTTCCCACTGTTCTTGCATATTCTGGTAGACAATCTCGGACTCGTACTGAGCACCGACGCCTGAGAGCGCGTTCTTCTCTGCTTCCGGGATTCCCAGTTTGTCGAAGGTGTCCTGAATCTCGTCCGGGAGGTCTTCCCAGTTTTCTGCGCCGCCGCGGGCCTCGATATCGGGGCGGATGTACGGGACGATCTCGTCGACGTCCACTTCAGAAAGGTCCGGCTGGCCGGGCCAGTCGGTCGGCATCGGCATTTCCTGGAACGCACGAAGCGCACGGAGACGCCGCTGAAGCATCCACTCTGGTTCGTCTTTGTCCTCAGAGATTACCCGAATTGTCTCCTCAGTCAGTCCTTTCTCGCTTTGGAACGCCGAATTCTCTTCCTTCTTGAATTCGAAGCGAGCTTCTGTATCAGTCTGTTCGAGATCTTCTGAACTCATGTATTGTATCTAAGGTCTGCGTTGGTATGTATGCTGTGGTGACGGGCGCTTTCACGCGGTTCCGTAGACTTCCTCACGGACCCAATCGTAGCCGTCGTCTTCCAGTCTGTGCGCCAGCTCCGCGCCGCCACTCTTCGCGATCTCTCCGTCGATCATGACGTGCACGTGGTCGGGTTCGACGTACTCGAGGATGCGTTGATAGTGGGTAATCTGCAACACGCCGGTTCCCTGCTCATCACGGAGTGCGTTGATTCCTTCAGAGACATCCTGAAGTCGGTCGATATCTAGCCCGGAGTCGATCTCATCGAGCACTGCCACGACCGGCTCAAGTACTGCCGCCTGCAGGACTTCGTTCTGCTTTTTCTCGCCGCCCGAAAAGCCTGCATTGAGGTATCGTTGGGCGTATTTGGCGTCCATGTCCAGCAGTTCCATCTTCTCCTGAAGACTCTGCTGGAACTCGGCGACGCTTATTTCGCCGTCGTCGGCTGGACCCTCCATCGGAGAGTTCTCGTATCCCTCGTCGTCGGCCTCGGCGTCTTCTTCTTCCGCTTCCTCTTCGTCTTCGAACAGTTCTTCACGCTCGTCGGCTTTAGCGTTGAGCGCCTGTCGGAGGAAGTTCGTCACCGTTACACCCTCGATTTCTTTGGGGTACTGGAAGCCCAGGAAGATCCCCAACGCCGCCCGCTCGTTGGGCTCCAACTCCAACAGTTCCCAGTGATAGTCGGCATCTTCGAGTTCGATATCGTCTGCGATATCGGCCACATCTCGATCGTCGAGATGCAGCGAGATGCTCCCACCGTTCACTTCGTAGGCCGGATGGCCCGCGATGACTTTCGCGAGCGTGGACTTGCCAGACCCGTTCGGCCCCATCAGTGCGTGAATTTCGTCGGAGTGTACCTCCAGGTCGACCCCTTCGAGAATCTGCTCACCATCCTCTTCGGCCACTGCCGCCTGTAGGTTTTCGATTTCTAACGTTGCCATTTGTATTTGATTCCTCGTATGTTGAAGTTGATTGATAGAGGCATAATGGTTTCGGGATCACCCCACCAGGAGGGTTTATGACATAAACGAGATTCTCTTGAAGCAATCTTTTCTTTACTTTCTGCCAAATCTGCGGGGTTTCGGGGTGAATTTCGTCAGTGCTGACGCGCCGATAGAAACCGCCGCCAAACGGCGCCCAGAAGCCTGACAGGGAGGGTGTCTGTAGTCGTCACACCAGAGCCGCCACGACGTGACTCGAGCGGGGGTTATTCAGAAGTACTGTTCGAGGCCGCTCTGTTTCTGGCCCGTCTTGACCTCCTCCCAGGAAGTTCCGACGGCTTCGATTACCCGGGAGATAGGACCTTTGAGAGTCTTCTCAAGCATCTTCTCCCAGTCGACCTGGAATTCCTCAGGGAGCTGGTCGGCGTACTCAAAGCAGATCACCCCGTCACCGTTCTCCACTTCTCGCTTGAACTCACCGTACAACGGGTCCGACTGTGGGTCGAGGTTCCGTTCGTCTTCGACCCGGCGCCAAAAGTCGGGATGTACGGAGTCCAAGTAGAGTCGTTTGGGCTTGGACCCCCGGGCGAAGTTCGTCCCGAAGAGGAGATTTGCGTACTTGGCACCCCGAACCTGCGCGGTATCGGTTTTGTAAGAGTCGAGCCGCTTGCCAATCCCGCCAGGAATACCGACCGATTCGATGTCCATGTTCCCCTCGAGGAACGCATCGATTTCGTCGCTGAGGTACGACTCCACACCCTCGAGGTCTGCTTCCAGGTCCTCTCCCGTGACAATCCGGTCGATCACTTCTCGTTGGACACGTTTGGTGATGCCTGCGATATCCGAACGCTGGTACTCGAAGCCAGTGATGTCCACGTCGTCGACGTGTTTGCCTTCTTTCCAGACGATGTTGCCCGCGTAGCGCTTCTTTTTGCCTGCCTGGAAGAACCGCCGATACAGCTTTTCGAACTCGATCTGGAAGCGGTGTTCGTCGGCGTCCAGTTCCTCGCTAGCAAAGTCATCGTACCGGCTGTTGATGAACGACTCAATCTCCTCACTAGCCTCGATAGCTGCCTGCGTATTCTCGAGCTCCGCGGTCGACATCTCTGGGTGGGCTTCTAGGACTTCCTCGGGGACGTCAGTATCATTCGCTTGAGCGTCTGAGAGAGACAGCATGATAGAGTCCGTGTTGTGGAGGACGATCCCGCCGACTGCGTCAACGAAATTCTCGTTTTCGGCAACACTGAGATCGTAGACGTAGCCGTCGTGTTCCTGTTCCGTCACCACTGGGTCGCGTGCTGACTGGTCGGATTCGTCCGGTGTGATCGTGTACCTGTTTGTCTCATCGCGGTAATGCAGCGAGTGGGTTCGGTCCTGCTGGGTCAGAAGCATGGAGACTCCAGCGGCCAACTCCCGGCTCGTTGCCTCAAAGTTCATCTGTCGCTGGGCGTGCGCTTCCGTGTGCGAGGCGAGCTCAGCTAAATCATCGACCGCGACCAGTGTCTCGGTAAACACCCGCTGAAGCTCGTCGTTGAGATGATAGACGAACGACGGAATATGTTTCTCAGGGGCTGTGTGGCCGACGAACTCGGTGAAAAAGACGGCACAGAGTTCGTCCATCATCCGGAGCTCGCCCGTACCACCTCCGTTCGACGACACTGTCTCGTCAGTCCGTGTCTCGGACACGAGCGTCTGCTCGTCATTGGTGCCACCCGCGTTCACACTCACCTGAGCGTTCTCAAACAGTCGTTCAGAATCCGTCGCGATGGCCTCTAACCACTCGGGACGCGACTCACTGATACTTACACCGACTGTACTGTCTGCGGTCTCTGCTGTCGTCGTACTTCCATCTCTGATGTACGCAGCCAGCAGTCTGACCAGAGATCGCCCCGTCGGTCCAGTAAGATCGATCTCCCGTTGTACTTTAGTCGTATTCTCCGACTCGCCCTCTCGCGAGTGTCCAACCCACACGGATTCCCCGTCTGTGTGGACACGCGGACGCTTCTGAGAACCGGTCTCTCCGCGTGGCGTTGTCCGGTCGGCGTGTTCACCAGTGTATCCGTCCAGAATTTCGTGCACGTCGATACTGTCGACGGTATCGACTGACGGCACGTCTGGAATCCGCAGTGGGTCTGTCACGTCTTCCGGCGCCCGCTCGAGGTACTCGCCGTCCTCTTCGACGACGTACGAGTGGTCCCGTGTTGTCGTCGACTCACCAAGCTGATGTTGGAGATGTACCACCGTACCGTCGGTGTCGTGACGAATGACCTCCTCGATGGGCTGCCACTCTGCAGTTCCGTCGCTTGCGAGCGACAATGCTTCCCAGCCTGGCAGTGACGCCCGGCCTTTCCCAAGTCCGTGGCTCCCAGCCGGTCCACCGTCGGCAGCAATGGCAATATGATCGTTCGCTTCGGCCCGTTCGAACAGCTCTGCTGCTGGGAGGATTCGCACACGGCCATCCCCATCTCGGACGACTAACGGTCGCTCGCCCGTGACACTGTCCCCGTATGTGACATCGTAGTCGATCTCGCTGGCAGCCTCTTCGGTGAACTCGATTACACGGCGACCCATCGACGTGATTGCCGCGGCATTGTCTTTATCATAGAGCCGGAACTGCTCCCAGCCCGATACACCGTACAGCGACTGACCGACGAACCCGAATTTCCCATTCCGTCCGGCCAGTAGGGTATGATTGTCGGCGACGGTGACACAGTAGACGCCGTCGTCGGCGGTCGACGTTGCAGCATCACGGTCCATCTGCAGTGTGTTCAGACTGGTTTCGGACGCAGAGATGC
Source organism: uncultured archaeon A07HR60 (assembly GCA_000496235.1). Classification (GTDB taxonomy): domain Archaea; phylum Halobacteriota; class Halobacteria; order Halobacteriales; family Haloferacaceae; genus J07HR59. The sequence continues at coordinate 373,718 of KI543231.1, read as the reverse complement.
GGTATTCGTCGGTCTCACCCTGGGTGTAGCCGGCAGTCAGCCCCAGGTGAGCACACAACCGGAGGGCGTCGTCCCGGAGACGCTCGCTGGCTGCCCTGTACTGCCAGGCAGTGTCGTCTCCATCTGTTCTATTGGTGTCGAAGCCAGGCCCGGTGGCGTCGAACAGTATTTCGAAGAACGCACGCTTCTGGCGACGGCTCGCCTCGAAGACGAGTTCCGGAATCCGTGTTAAGCCGCCGTCCGCGTCGTCAGCCTCAGACGTACACAGTTCTCGAAGAGTCTCACCCAGGAATCGAGACGTAAGCTGATACCCTGACTCGTCGACGCTGTATTCCAGTCCCATACCGTCGAGAAGAGTGCCGATACGCTCACGATCTGACGCCCCACTCGCGGCCACGATACCACCGTCTGGCGTCGCCGAACTGTCCTGTGGGAGTTGCTCTGTGGTGGCCGACACGTTCTGTCTGTCGGAGTCGCTCGTCTCGGGCACAGAAACGGGGCCGTCTCCGATGTACCACGCGAGGAGTTCGAGAAAGTCATCACCGTCGTACGCGACAGGGATCCAGTCCCCACTCTGGTCCTGGTTCGTGTTTGAATCCGGATTCGAATCTGAATCCGAGTTCGAGTTCGAGTTCGAGTCACTCCGAATACGGACCTGAGAACGAATCTCTGCGAGCGAGCCGTCGTATTCCGCTAACGCCGCTGCAGAATACACGCGGCCAGTTCTGTCTCCGTCTGCAGCCGCGATTGTTTCTGTGGAGTTGGAAGCCTCAGAACCCTGCGAGAGACGAGTTTCAAGCCTGGGGCCGTGGTCGCGGTCGGGTGTATGACCGTGGTCAGGGTCCCGTTCGTCGGTCCCGACCCAGACCTGATACTCATTATCAAGAAAGTCCGTGAGACGAATAGTCTCGAGCCGTTCGCCCTCCGGACCGTCCCAGTCATGCGGGAGCTGATAGGTTGCGGTCTCGTCCAACTGTCCGGCTTCGACGAATCGGTAGTCGTCCCAGCCACCGTCTTCCCCTGCCGTCTTCCGGACCAGCATCCGGTGGTTCGGCGTGACTCGGAGGTCGGTCGTATCTGTCTCGATGTCGAGCACCGTCTCACGGTACTCGGGGTACTCGTGAGTCTCCTCGACCGGCTTCACCGCCATTTCCATCGTATCTGGGTCCAGTGAGTAGACGTCGTCATCGACTCCCAGATCCGTGATCGACCGGATACCATCGGGTGTCATCACTTCGGTATCGGGTGTGAAACAGTTCATGATGACCTTCACCGACGCCTGTTGTCGGTCGTACTTCTCGTAGGTCTCAGAATCTGGCTCGTGCTGGTTACGCCGGCCTTTCAGCTCCTCTCGCTCAACCAGCAACTCGTCGACCATCTCTCGCATCATCCCGTCGGGTTCCTTCCGGAATCGGGTGTCATCGGGAGCGCGGTACATCTCCCCGTCGTACGCCTCAGGATCGTCGACAATCGTCTCTGGAGAGGCGTTGATCGTCACCATCGACATGGGGTACAGCGATTTCAGGTCGAGTACGCTCACCATCTCGCGCACACCGGTGATTGGCTCGAACACAGCCCCGCCCTCGAAATCCTCGCCGGCTCGTTGCCCCTTCGTCGGCAGGACGAAGTCGCCATACGCCTGGTGGAGCACGTACATGTCGACGGCGTCACCAGGGGTTGGAGCGTCCTGGATACGGCAGCCGACGATCTTGCGGGCCTCGTTCCAGAACTCGACGACGCTCTGCTTGCGATCGATTTCGACGCACAGCTCCACGTCACGGAGGTTGTATTCGAGGAGTCGCTCCGGATCGTCCTCCCAGAGGTCGCCCACGTCTCCGGGGTACCGCTCTTTCCCGGCGTCCAGTTCCCGCTCGCCGACCGCGTCCAGTCGATACGACTCCAGCTCGGTGAACATGGTCCGCTTGTAGGCGTACAATAAGTCGAATACAACTCGCCCTTTGACGTCCGGACCGCCCCATCCAGACCGCCACACTTCGCTGATCTGCGAGAGCCGGCCGGCTGAGAGGTCCTGGCTAACCCCGGAATTCAGCACCTCCATCCGATCCAGCAGGTATGGCATATCGAAGTCCTCGAAATTCCAACCGGTTGTCAGGTCCGGAGATGTCTCGTCGAGATACGAGACGAACGCGTCGATCATGGCGGCTTCATCCTGGAATGTTCGGACGGAGACATCGATGTCCCCGGTGAATGGCTCGTAATTCGACAGTTCGGCGGGAGACTCGCCGTCACCATTCGGGGCCTCGTACAGATACAGCGTGTACTCGTCGGTGTACGAGTCGTGACTGGTGAGACAAACGATGGGCTCTTCGCCGTCTTCCGGAAAGCCGGACCGGTCTTCCACCTCGATATCGAAGGTGTTCACCCGGATATCGGCTGTCACGTCCGCGGGCTCGAGATGGTCTTCGCCTACCTGGAGTCTGCCGTCCGCGAGAGAGCGCTGTTCGACCCGCATTCCCGCCGAGAGGCCGTTGTCGACGAGAAACCGGTTGGGAAACAGCACGTCGGCCTCGTACGTCTCGCTGAACTCGTCACGGACTTGCCCCACGTCACGGGGCGTCCGGGTGACAATTCGGGTGACTTGCTTGCCCCGAATACTTTCGTACACGTCTCCCGCGCTGTTCGTCTCTGAAACGCCGATTACCGCGTCGAACTCCTCGACAGGGTCGAAATCCAGACTTTCAGTCGGGACATAAAAGTACGGCTCCACGCCCAGCACCCGCACGTGAACCGACTCGTCGTGCCCGTCTTCGGACGGACTGCGACCGAACACGTGAATGACGGGATATTCGTCGCTCCCGCGGCCCTCGACGGTGTAATCCACCTGTGTGATCATCATCTCGACGGTCCCGTTCGCATCTGGGAACTGTGCTTCGTCGATATCGACCACGTCGTCGACGGCGCCGCCCGTGCTACCGGCCACCGCGTGTGCTTCTGCGGCTGCAATCTCGTCTGATCGCGCGGCGGTTCCTTCCTCGGGGTCGGCACCCCCTTCGTCCACCGGGGACGAAAACTCCGTGAGCCCCGTCTGATCCATACTAATAATTCTGCCTTCCCGGGTGAAAAGCCCGCCGACCACGACCTGGCCGCTGGAACTGAATGGATGTGACTGGTATCAGGGAGAGGGGGCACAAAAGAGTCAGCGACCCCGATACACAGCGGCTCTAGCCGATTTGACTACGATGTCGCGAACGGCTACCCGGCGCTTAGCTCGGGTACCGATTCTTCGGGTTCTAGTGACGGTGTGAGCCGGACGCCTGCGGAGGTGTGTCTGAGACTCAGGTGCAGAGTTTAATTGACGGAACCGTCTGGAAGGACGTGCAGATATCAGTGTGACAGAAAACTATATACTGTGCTATCGAGTACCATGGATTAGAATGTCAAGTGCCCACGAATACGAGGCGGGGGCAGGGAAGACGCCACCAGAACCACCCTCGCGAGACGAAGCATTCGGCCCGGAAGTTGAAGCCTACGAGGATGAGGGAAGTATGATTTTGTTCGAATCTGCCAACCCACTCGCCTGGGTCGAGGCAGCACAGACGGTCTCGCTCGACGACGTAGCCTGAACCGATAGCGGGAATCTCGACGGATCGGCTATTTTTTCTCGTGATAGGATGCCCCGAAGCATCGGTCAGATCGAAACTGCCAGGCGTGATTGCAGCGATTGCTGACGTACGTTCGACCCTCGCAGCGAGAGTGCTGGGTGTCATGTGTTCGGTGTCGATCAGTTACTCGAGAGTGTGTCGGCACAAGCCTCGGCAATCGGTGAAAACGAACTATGCCACGAACACCCGGTCTGACTCTCTCACCCCATCGATCGATCCTCAAGAGACGGTCATCGGCCTGAGTGGCGTCTGATAGGTGCTGAGTCATCGAGTTCTAACTGCGGGAGATGTGAGAGCGGGATCTGCTCGTGACCTGGTCGGGGAGAATAAGGCCGGAGTCATGGCCTGATGGGTACGGTCACCCTCTGCATTCTTGAGATTCGAGCGACTCGCGGCTGACACGTAACAAGCGGAAGCTCACCCCTTCAGGGGTGGGGTGGGTCCGAGCGACAACACATCTTCACAGACCACGCGCTACGACTCGTCTGGAGGTGCGGGACCTCATACAACGACTGTACGCCGAAGGGGTCGCTACGGTATACGTGGGTGATCTCACCGACGTACTCTCAACACACTGGCACCCAGAAGTGAACGCACAGACTCACCAGTTCTGGGCGTTTCGAGCGTTCATCGGCCGTCTCTCGTACACCGCTGAAGAATACGGTATCACGGTCACGGTGAAATCAGAAGCCGACACAACCCGGACCTGCCCGGTGTGTGGCGAGCAAAAGGGAACCGACCGCGACGGTGAGACGTTTCGGTGTCCCTGCGGTCACGAAGCTCACGCAGACCTCTGTGCGTCTCGCACGTTCCTCGAACAACAGGCTGGCAAGAGTGCAGTGCAGTCGGGTCGATGGCACGGCCTGTGCGCCTCAAGTGGGACGACCACAACTGGTCGGAGCTCCCAGACTCTCCTGAGAGGGCCAGTCCCACCGAGGAGCGCATAACCCGGAGTACCCGCACGGGGAACGTTGCCTCCGTGGGCCGATAGCGAACATCCCTACCGGAGGAATCCCACGGCTGAAGCCGTGGGAGGATGTCAAACGAGTGGCTTGCCACATCAGGGCAAGACACGTCGAACACGAGAGACCGTACTGAGTCCAGATCGCCTCACGTATTATCGAAAGAGATGTCACAGGATTCAACGCTGAGGTGATGACACCCCCAGGAACTACATTCCAGCATTACGTCTCGGTTATCGACCGATGAAAATCAACGAACTCACCGACGGTACCCTTCGGAATTATGTCAACGGCGAGTGGGCGCCTGTCAGCGGGTCCGACGGCAAAGACATCGTAAATCCAGCAACGAATGAGACCCTGGCTCACGTCCCGTTCACCGAGCCTGACGATGTCGACGGTGTCGTTGAGACGGCAAACGACGCCTACGAGGACTGGCGAAACTGCGCAGTCGAAGAGCGCATCCAGCCCGTATTCCGGTTGAAACAACTGCTCGAAGAGCATCAGGATGCAATGGCGCGGGTACTCGTGCAAGAGCACGGCAAGAACCGCGACGAGGCCGCCGGCGAACTCCGGCGGGGTATCGAGAACGTGGAAGTCGCCTGTGGGGCCCCCCGACTCCTGCAGGACGGGTTCCTCGAGAACGCTGCCCCTGATATCGACGAGATGGCCGTGCGACGTCCGCTCGGAACGTTCACCGCTATCACGCCGTTCAATTTCCCGGGAATGATTCCGCTGTGGTTTCTCCCATATGCAGTCGCGACCGGGAATGCGTTCATTCTGAAGCCCAGCGAGCAAGACCCCCTGACCGCACAGTACCTGTTTCACCTGATCGATCAGGCCGGATTTCCGGACGGTGTGGTCAACCTGGTCCACGGCGGGCCGGACACGGTGAACGCGCTCTTGGAGAACGATGCACTCGCCGGCGCGTCGTTTGTCGGAAGCACACCAGTCGCAAAGCACGTGTACGAGACCGCCGCCACAACCGGGATGCGAGTCCAGGCTCAGGGCGGGGCAAAAAATTACGTCGTCGTGTCAGACTCGGCTGATCTTCGTTACGCCGCCGAAAAGACCGTCTCCTCGTCGTTTGCCTGCGGCGGGGAGCGCTGTCTGGCCAATGATATTGCTGTTGTCGTCGGTGACGCCTACGAGCCGTTCGTTGAGGAGGTCCTCGATCTCGTCGATAATCAGGTCGTCGGTGACGGTCTCGACTCCAAGACTGATATCGGGGCGATGATCACACCAGACCACGCCGCCAGGGTGGTCGACCTGATCGAATCCGGAATCGCGGAAGAAAATGAGTTGCTCCGTGACGGGCGGGACACGTCCGTCGACGGCTACGAGGAAGGGACCTTTCTCGGGCCAACAGTGTTTGGTGATGTCGACACAGACTCTCGGATCGGGCAAGAAGAGATCTTCGGGCCGGTGCTCGGAATCGCTCGCGCAGAGACGTTCGATGATGCCGTCGAGAAACTGAACGGCACCGATTTCGGAAACGCAGCGAGTCTCTTCACGGCTCGTGGCCGAGAGGCTCGCGAGTTCCGCAATCGAGCGGAGGTTGGCAATATCGGCGTTAACGTCGGCACCGCTGCGCCGATGGCCTTTTTCCAGTTTGGTGGCCGAAAAGACTCCTTCTTTGGAGATCTCCACGCGCAAAGCGAGAGTGTTGTCCGGTTTTATACCGACGAGACGGTCTATATCGAGCGGTGGCCCGACCAGTAGCGTTTGGAACTCGTCGTGTGACACTAACCAAGCCGGGTGAGTCTCTGGCTGCCAATATGACCGGCATCACGCCCGACCTCCGGCACGGTGTGACCGGAGCAAAGAACCCAACGCTTGACATCTGCGACGTGAGCAACGAGCTGTCTCAACACCGCCAGTCAGATCGATACCAGCGGGTCCGCTAGGATGGTGAGGATGGCATGTCCGCGTTCACTGGCGGGCGGCCCTCGGAGGACCGAACCATCTTTGTCGACTGCTGACAGAATTCCGCACGTGTCCGGCGAAGATGAAGCTGAGTCAGGGGCGCAGGAGAATCCATCCGGAGGTGACGAGGGGGGGTCTGTTCTTGGAGCAGGAGCACCGGCCGAGCAGGAGTTGGGTCCACAAACGCCTGAGGTGACGGACCCGAGTGACAAGTTGGCAATTACGGACCCGAGTGACAAGTTGGAGGATAGCCTGCCGGATCTTGAAGAAAACATGGAGAATATGGACTCCGACACGCAGTCGGCATTTCTCGCCTGCGTGGCTCTCACGAATGTTGCAGTGTTCGGTATCTCAGCGGGTCTGCTGATCGGAGTTGGTCGGACCTGGAATCGACTGGCGATAGGTCTGCTGGTCGTCGGTGTGATTGCGGGAGTTCGCTCGTATCGACGGTATCGCAAGTGGAGTGACAGCCGCGAGCAAGAGACAACCGGTTCCACCGGCTAAGGGGCAGCGCGACAGTGTCGCAACGCTCATTCCGGTCGCTTCCATCTATATGATTATGCAAACCGTACGTGACGAGGAGGGCACCGAATACCTTCTCGTGAAACGATCGGGCGAGTCGAGTCGGGTCCGAGACCCCGAAACTGGCACTGAACAGTATCTCCCTAACGACCGGCTCACGAGCGTCGGCGGAAGCGCTCAATTAGAGACTGCAGCCGCGAGCGTTCCATCTGCTACCCAGCGGGTGATGATGGCTGTTCGAGACACCCGGTCGCTAGGATTATTAATCGAGATTGTCGACAGGGGGCCACTCTCTGTTATCGATCTGCTCAACGCGTACGATCTCTGTGAATCCGAGCTACACGGGCTCGTCGGAGAGTTTCGCGCTGCTGGCTTGCTCGAAGAGGCCCACGTTCACGGTCGCCGGGGCTATGACGCCACATCACTGGCTCGTGAGGCAATAGCCGAGATGCAGCACGAGTCTGCTGTCCAGCCCTCGACCGCGACGGGTAGCGACGAGCAGCGCGAGCAGGAACAGGAACTGTAGCAACCCCGCGTTGGGGTAAAGAAGTCGTAACCACTCAGCCCGTGAAGCTGGAATAAATGGGAGCCAGAACAGAGCCAACAGCATCATTGGGGCCCTAGTTCGGGCTAGCGAGCAAGACAGACGGTAAGATGGCACTCGAGAGCGACAGCTGCCCCGCGAGCAACCGTCAGTGCGAGGCGAACAGCAGGACGAATGTCGAGACGATTGCCGAGCCGGCATCAAACGACGCACAACGGAGATACAGTTCCATCAGTGTCTCAGTCGTCGCTCATCACGTCAGCGACCGTCGGTGTCTGTGATTTCGTTACTGTCGAGCGGTTCGTCGTCGGATTCTTCTCGACGGAGAGTAGCCCATCCGCTGCAGAAACGAGTTCTTCATCATGGCTGACGATAATCACTTGCCCGACACCGAACCCGCGCATCTCCTCGACGAGGGTGACTAGCCGCGCCACGTGGCCAGAATCCAAAAACACCGTCGGCTCGTCGAGTATCAGCGGTGGCGTGGGAGCTGCTCCCTCGATTCCCTCTGCGAGAAGCCGATAAATCCCACACCGCAGCGAGAGGTTGAACAGGGCTCGTTCACCGCCCGACAGCTGCTCTGGATCAAGGGGTTGGCCGTCTTTCTGATAGACGGTGAGTTCGTATTGATTGTCGAGTTCGATGTGAGAGTAGGCGTCGTTCACGTAGATCAACTCGAACACCTCGTTGAGCGTCCGTTCGAGACTACTGACGTTTTGACGGCGGAGTTCCGTCCGGAGGTTGCTGTAGGTAGTCTCCAGTTGTGAGGCCTCTTGTTTGAGTGATTCTAACGCCGACACCCGTTCGAAGAGTGACTCCCGGTCGTCCTGGAGCTGTTCGAGCGCGTCGATATCCTGTTCGACCCCACCCACTGCGCTTTGAAGCTCGTCGCGGCGGGAGCCGAGTTTCTCGAGTTCATCATCGACATCTTCGATGTACGACACCGCCTGTTTACGACTTGAGCGTGCCTTCTCGATTTGGTCGTCGTCGACCGCAGCCCGGAGATCGTCGCGAGTCTCTCGTTTCTCCGCGAGTTGCTCTTTCCGAAGGTCGTTCTGCTCTGCGAGACTCTCACGGTTGTCTCGAAGCCGCTCGATTGTGTCTTCCAGCTCGGCGACCCGTTCGAGACGCTCGGCCACCGCGTCGACACGCTCGCGAGCCGTTTCCACGGCAGCGAGATCGTCTTCCAAGCTCTCGACACGGCCCGCAGATTCTTCGGCTTCCTCACGTTTCGCTGCTGCTGCCTCGCGGGCCTCGGTTTCCTGCTCGCGGAGCTCCGTCACCCGCTCTTGGAGTTCCGCTGCTCGTTCACGCGCCTGCTGAGCCGTCGTTTCCCCGTCGGAAATACGCTCATCCAGAAGTTCGCGGGCGTCATCAATCTCTGCGAGCCGGTCTTCGGCCTCAACGAGGTCTTCGATAGCCTCGAGCTGGGCGGTCACCTCTTCTCGCTCCGAGCGGCTCTCCTCGAGAGCCGTTTCGAGACTGTCGACCCGAGCGCGGTCCTCCTCGAGCTGATCGGTGTGGGGTGACTCCTCGACATCTTGGCCACACTCGGGACATTTCCCTATTTCGAGCAGTCGCTCTGCCTCAGTGACACGCTGACGGGCGTTCTCGAGGTCTGATTCGATCCCAGCGATCTCCTCTCGAATCTCAGAGCGAGTCTGACGAAGCTCTTCTTTGCGGGGGGTCGCCTCGCCGCGACTCACAGGTACGCCCTCGGCAGTGTCTCCGAACAATTGGCCAAGCTGGTCGGCCTCGTCTTCGAGTTGCTCCCGGGACTCGACGTGTTCTTCCACCTCGGCGGCAGCAGTGTCGGCTTCCGCGGTAAATTCGGTTGCCTGTTCGGCCGCCTGCTCGGCTTGACTGGCAAAGTCGTCTGCCCTGTCAGTCAGGTTTTCCGCCTGATTCCGGTATCCTTCCAAATCGACCCGGAGTTCACTCACCTCTTCTCGCAGCTGTTCTTCTCTGGTATCTAACTCCGACCGTCGGGCATCGACTGCTGACTCGTCGGCCGATTCCAAGCCTGCCGGGTCGAGTCTGTCTCTCATCTCGTCGGTCAACGTGGCGACGGAGTCACGTGCCGTCTCGATCTGCTCGGCCAGCGACTCTCGTTCAGCTTCCACCTCCCGGATCGTCGTCTCTGCGTCCTGGATTTCGGTCGTCAAGTCGTCTAGTTCCGCACGTTTCTCCCGATAGGTCTCAAGGATTTCGTCGGCCTCCTCCCGCGTTTCCACGGCCGCTTCGCGTTGTTGTTCGTAATTGGCGATATCATCACTAACAGTGGAAAGCTGGCTTTGAAGCTCGTTAAGACGGTCGTACAGCCCGCGCTGCTCTTTGGCGTCGATTTGTTCTTCTAACGTTTCCAGAGCGCCACGGCGATTCTCGAGGATGTCGTCAACACCGAGCCGGGCCTGCCCAGCCCGTTCGCGATACTCTTCGAGTTTCCCCAGTTGCAGTAACTCGTCGATCATCGCCTGCCGCTCGGTCGCTGTGGCGTTGATGAGCTTGTTCACTTCCCCCTGTCTAACGTACGCACAATTGACGAACGCATTGGCATCCATCCGCAGCAGGTCGGTCACGAACTGTCGCGTGTCTCTCACGCCGTCACGAGTGGTGTCGGGGCCTTCCAGTGTGCAGTCGTGGTCGGTGCGATTGTCGTATTCGCGCAACTGCCGGGAGATATGATACTGTGTGCCGGCGTGTGTGAACCACAGGTCAATATCGCTTTCCTCCTCACCATTCGTAATGACATCATCCAACGTTCCATCGAGGGCCCGCGCGCCATACAACGCGAAAAAGCAAGCCTGCAATAGCGACGACTTCCCACTCCCGTTGAGCCCGTGGATGACAGTCACCCCGTCTGGAAGCTCAAGCGAGGCGTCACCGTACGGCTTAAAATTGCGTAACTCGAGACGGTCGAACCTCACAGGTAGTCCTCCATCGAAACTTGGTCCTCATCAGACTGAGCTGCCGACTCCGAATCTGAATCGTCCGTAGCGTCTTCTGCTTCCGCATCCGAATCTGCATCTGCGTCGCTATCTCCGACTGAATCACTCTCAGAATCCGTGTCTGTGCCCTTGTCCGTCTCCGTGTTCGAGTTCGATGCGAAGTCCGACCGAGCATTACTGTCTGCGCCTGGGTTGCTGTCCACGGGAGACTCGACGGACCGATCGGCTCCGTCGGATGCCGGCTTGTGATCCGACATGGACTCACCTGCTGGCGCTTCGGTAGGCCCGTCCTCATCGGCAGATTTCTGTCTATTTGGCGAGCCAGAAGCCGTCTCGGCAGAGCGGGTTTCGGTCTGTGGTCCATCACCGCGAGACACTCCGCCGGACGACCCCGCATCCACTACATCAGTGTCCGGTGCCGAATCCGCCGAATTGGAGTCGTCTCCACCGCCATCGGCTGCTGGATCGGTCGTGTCCTGCGTGTCACCAGCAGGTTCGAAGGCACTCGGGTCATCGAGTTGGTCTCCGACGCGAGACCGCACCTGTTCACGCACATTACTGTCCGCGAGTTTGCTGGCGCGGACAGTTTCGTCGATGTCTAGAGCCGCCGGTGATAGCCCCATCTCGTCGATACGGTCTCGGACAGCGGCGTCGGGATCGGCAAACGAGACATCCAAATCAGCCGTGTCGTCTCGTTCCCGGCGGTCGTTCACCCGAGCAATCAAAGCGCCCTGTTGGTCAGCCACCTCCTCGACGGTCGCCGGTGTCACCGGGTCGCCATCACCTTCGATGTCCACGATAACTACTGCGTCTTGAAGGTCGTGTTCGCGAAGCCGGTCACTGACACGGTCGCTGCCCTCTCCAGCCGCTAGGTCGATTCGATATAGACGAACGAGCGGGTTTCCAGCGCTCGGCGGCGGATATCGACTCCACCGGTCGAGCCCTCTTCACCGAACGTTATGAGATTGTAACCTCGTGGTTCTCGTTCGGCCGCACTGGCACGCTCCGTGGAGCCGGGATACGTGACCCACGTGTCGTTCACCTCGGCTCGGTCTGGCTTGTGATTGTCACCCGCGAGGAGAGCGTCGAACGCAACGGTGGATTCAGACAGTAGATTGGCAGTGTCCCAGTCAGCGTGGGCAAACGGCTCGAAGAGACCGTGCGCAACCAGCGCTGCGTGGGCCGCGTCGTGAGAGGTGAACTCATACTCGAGATCGGGACGCATCGACTCGGGCACGTGGTCGAGACCGTAAAAAGCGACATCTTCGATCACCGTGGGCTCGTCGTCGAGACGGACCGCGAGTCCGAGCCGCTCAAACAGATCGAGCCACTGGCCGCTCCGGGTAGATTCGTGATTTCCGACGACCGCAAGAAACGGTATCTCTGCCTCCTCAAGTGTTCGAAGATGTGAGAGTGTCGCCAGGAGATCACCTAAATCCGGGCGCCGGTCGTGGAAGAGATCGCCTGCGTGCAACACTGCATCTACGTTCGACTCGACGGCGTCGTGGACGACGGCCTCGAACGCCGCGACAAAATCCTCACGACGCTGTGAGGAGTGGTACTGTCGATACCCGATATGGGTGTCTGCAGTGTGAATAACCCTCGCCATACCGACTCTATTGATGCGCTCCCTGTAAAGTGGTTCCGCGACCAGAGTGAAAGTGGAGTTCACTCGTCCACGATAGCGTCTGGTCTGTAGGTATGCGTGTGTACAGCCAGCACAAGTCGACTATCCCAGGAGTTAATCTCGAAGTGGCTTCAGGCCCTCACTACCCGAACTCCAGGTATTGGGTCTTGAGTCTCGAGTTCTGTGGTTTACAACTGTACGAGGCGAATGCCACGGGGTCGTTCGGAAGACGCAGTCTTCCGTGATGACGAGAGACGCAGTCTCTCGAACCAGGTGACCCCGTGGATGAAGTCGACACTGTTTCTCCAACCCACACTCTGTAATTCCAAACAGCTATCTCGTTGAAATATGGTGGTTGTTTGGTCTGACTGAGAGTCCACAAGCAAGAGCGGTCAGACCCTCAACCCGTCATACCTAATGAGGAGAGGGAGCCTCCACAGTCACGCCTGTAGAGACGAGAACAGAACCGCTGTGGGACCGATTCAGCCGAGAATCCGTCTTGCAAGTTCCGTCGTCGAAGCAGGAAGCCTCGGGGCGTGACCCCGAGGCGCTTCACTTCGAGTTCTCGAGAGCTGAGCCCTCGGTCGCTGATTCATTTTCGCTGGCACCAGCTACGGGTGGCACCAGAGCGGGTGAGTCTAGAGTCGGATCACGAGTGTGAGCTCAAAGTTAGAGTTAGATTACGAGTGTGTACAGTCGCTTGCGCGCGTCAGTGAAGGAAAACCGGGATTCAACCACACCCTCGTCTTCCAGCCGAGAGAGAGCATACCGGACCGTTCGCGGCGGCAACAGAGTCTCCTCGGCAAGTTCACTCTGTGAGAGTGTCTCCTCGTAATCTAGCACCTTCGCGACGAGCTTCGCGCTTGGCGGGAGGTCGCGGATTGACTCCCACCGATTCCCCTCTTCGTCCGCTCTGACGGCCTCTGACGTGCTCATCAACTCAGTCTCTGTCATGCTGGGTGATAATATTTACTATCCCATTCTATTACTCATGGGCATTTAGCAGAGGGTCACAGGAGGACACAAGAGGGCCAGGAATGAGGGCAAAAAGGGAGCCACCCGAAACCTCTTATCGCCCACTCTCCTAATCAGGACAATGAGTGACACAGTTGACGACGCTGAACTCCCGTACGACGACGAGTCGGCGTCGCGCACGGAGAAAATCGATGCCTTACAGGATCGCCTGGATGTGCTGGAATCACAAAACGAAGAAATGCGGGATGATCTGTTGGACGCAAACGCGGAGAACAACAAGTACCAGCAGAAACTCGAGCGGCTCACCCACGAAAACAAGAAACTCAAGCAGTCGCCGCTGTTCGTCGCGACCATCCAGGAGATGACCGACGAGGGCGTCGTGATCAAACAGCACGGCAACAACCAAGAGGCACTGACGGAGGTGACCGAGGAGATGCGCGAGAAAATCGAGCCGGACGACCGCGTCGCAGTCAACAACTCACTATCGATCGTCCGGACTCTGGATCAGGAAACCGACGTCCGAGCCCGGGTGATGCAGGTGGACCACTCGCCGGACATCGCCTACGGCGATATCGGCGGCATCGACGACCAGATGCAGGAAGTCCGAGAGACGGTCGAAATGCCACTGAAGAGTCCCGACATGTTCGAAGACGTGGGAATCTCACCGCCGAGTGGTGTGTTAATGTACGGCCCGCCGGGCACGGGTAAGACAATGCTCGCGAAGGCAGTCGCCAACCAGACCGACGCTACCTTCATCAAGATGGCTGGCTCAGAGTTGGTGCACAAGTTCATCGGCGAGGGCGCGAAGCTGGTTCGTGACCTGTTCGAGGTGGCTCGCGAGCACGAGCCTGCCGTCATCTTCATCGACGAGATCGACGCTATCGCCTCGAAACGGACCGATTCGAAAACCTCCGGTGACGCAGAAGTTCAGCGGACGATGATGCAGCTGCTCTCCGAGATGGACGGGTTCAACGAACGTGGCGAAGTGCGGATCATCGCCGCGACCAACCGGTTCGACATGCTCGACGAGGCGATTCTTCGGCCAGGCCGGTTCGACCGTCTCATCGAGGTCCCACGGCCGGACTTCGAGGGCCGAGAAATCATCTTCGAGATTCACACCCGTGATATGAACGTCGCCGACGGTGTCGACTTCGGCCAACTGGCGACGATGGCCGACGATGCGTCGGGCGCGGATATCAAGGCCATCTGCACGGAAGCCGGGATGTTCGCGATTCGTGACGACCGCACAGAAATCATGATGAACGACTTCAGCGAGGCCTACGAGAAGATCCGTGGTGAGGAAGACACCAGCGCTGGCGACTCGGTCGCGTTCGCCTGAGCAACTTTCTGAAAACCACCCTCGTCTGTACTCGGGTTTCTTTTTCATATCAAAGTCTGAAAGTGCTAACAGTAGCAAACCAATCCATCCGTTGCGACCAGTCGCGTAGCACTCTGTCCTCTCGTGTTTACCATTCTCTCACTCCTCTCATCGCTCCTTTCACCCTCTTGTCCCCGTTCTCTCCACAGTCCTGGCCTGAATCCGTCAAAAGGGTGATTATTGAGTCTAAAGAGAATACCTCTGTTTTCAAGCGCAGGATGAATCCGCCATTCTGTCGGACAAGCCACCGCTGATAGTTAGATTGGATATTCTATCGCTGGCACGCGGGGGGTGGAGAGGCAAATGAGAGTTCGCCTGGCCGGCTACGGGTATTCACGCGAACAGCCACCTCAACTGATTCACACGCCGCGACCCATCAGATGGCTCCGAAGGACATCCGGCGTTTTCAGGCCGGACCCAGTGTTGACCAATACGACGCTGTCGTCAGGATCAAACCAGTCCTCACTCGCCAGCTTCCACGCTCCGGCGGGCGCGACACCGCCTGCAGCGCCCATTTCAAGCACCTCGTTGGCCGCGACGGCGACTGCACTCTCGAGGATTTCGTCGTCGGCCGCTGTGACGGCTGTCCCGTCGGTGTCGCGCACTG
This sequence comes from uncultured archaeon A07HR60, assembly GCA_000496235.1. Classification (GTDB taxonomy): domain Archaea; phylum Halobacteriota; class Halobacteria; order Halobacteriales; family Haloferacaceae; genus J07HR59. The sequence goes on along the minus strand of KI543231.1, from coordinate 358,609 downwards.
CCGAAATCGCCTCGGCAGCGCCGGCCGGATTCGGCACCTCGAGTTCACCCGCAATTGTATCTGGCAGTTCCCACGGGTCGGCCTGGTCGTTGCCTTCGTCCAGAGCTTTGGCGATCGGGGCGCACCCGTCCGCCTGTGCGGCGACCACTGCTGGGGTCGCTCCGACGAGACCGAGTGTCTCTAACTCATGAAAGCCCTTGGCGACTCCCGTCACGAGCTCACCCGTCGTGGCCGGAACCACCACGACATCAGGGGCATCCCACTCACGCTCCTGTGCAATCTCGAACGCGATCAGTTTCGCCCCCTCGTGGCGGTACGGCGTCACAAACGCGCCGAGATCGTGATAATCGGCCGCCAGACGGTCATCGAGTGCCGCGACGGCATCCCCCAGTCGACCGCCGGCAACTTGCATCTCACCGCCATGGACATTGATCATCGCCTTGTTTGGGAAGGCACAGCGAGACGGGACGAACGCGTATGAACGGAGATCCGCACGACCGGCATATGCAGCCGCCGACTGGCCAGCGTTGCCCGGGCTCGCAACTGCAAGTGGCTCAACCGACTGCTCGTGAGCCAACTCGGCTGCGGCCGACACTGCTAGACATATCCCCCGGTCCAGCGCCGACCCGGTCGGATTGCTGCCCTCGTCTTTGATCATCACCTCGGCGACATCTAACTCGTCTGCAAGCCGCGGGGCCGCCACCAGCGGGGTATCCCCCTCGCCGGCTGTTAAGGAAGTTTCGGGCGCCAGCGGGAGCAACGCGGCAAAGGCCTCACGAGCACGTGCCCGGATTCCGGGGGTAGTCTGTCCACTGTCTGGGTCCCCCTCGTTACGGATTGATTCGGCCGAAATCGACGTATACTCGTAGACTGGGTCGAGCGAACTCCCACAGTCCGGGCAGACCGTCGCAACCGTCGCCTCGTGGACTGCTCCGCAATCGACACACTCCAGACCGCGGAACGCCTCCGTAGTTTCCATAGTTCTCGTGTGAGCGCATCCGACTAATCCCTTCCCGTGCGCTCGCCAGCTCTCCCACCGGACGCCGTCGATGCAATCTTGCACGGCAATCAGCAGAACCGACTGGTGGCCTGCGGGGCATCTCGAGGAACAGCCGCCCGTCGATAATCACCACCCGCCGAAAAGTAGTTACTCGGTGGGGAGCCGCGCATGTCGTGACCGAGACCGGTCGGCGAGGCTTATGCACTGGCAGCAGTAACTCCGATTATGGACACTGAGGTGCATATCGTCGGCGGCGGATTGGCGGGTCTTGTCGCCGCCAGACGTCTGGCAACAGACGGTGCGGACGTGACACTCTTCGAGCGGGAGGCCCAGGTTGGTGGTCGCGTTCAGACCCACACTGTCGACGGATTCACGCTGGACCGCGGATTTCAGGTGCTATTTACTTCGTATCCGGCTGCCCAGCGCGAGTTGGACCTGGACGCCCTCGATTTACGCTCGTTCGCGCCAGGAGCGACAATCTGCCGGCCGAACTCGCGAGCAGTGTTAGCGGACCCACTTCGAGCGCCCGGGGCTGCGCTCGAATCCGCGTTTAACACCGAGGTGACGTTCACCGACAAACTCCGCACGCTGCTGTTGCGATTCGGTCTCACCCAGAAGGACAGTGAGTCGTTTTTCAACGGGCCTGATATCCCGATTAGAGAGTACCTCAGCGAGCGAGGGTTTTCGCCGGCATACGTCGACAACTTCGTGGCGCCGTTTTACGGTGGAATCACACTTGACCGATCACTATCGACGTCGAAACACGTCTTCGAGTACACCTTCAGGTGCCTTTCCACGGGCCAGACAGTCGTGCCCGCCGCCGGCATCGAAGCGATCCCTCAGCAATTAGCACGGCGGGCGCGAGAGTCTGGTGTCACCGTCGAGACTGAGACACACGTGGAGTCAGTGACCGCCGAATCTGAGGGCGTTACCGTCGCCACCGCAGAGACGACATACCAGGGCGACGCGGCCATTATCGCGACACCGGCTCCCGAGGCGCGACGTCTGTCGGGTGTCGAATCGATCCCAACGGACACTGCCGGCTGCGTGACACAATGGTATACGCTCCCTGAGGGCATCAAATTCGAGACTGGCAAACAGATTCTGTTAAACGCCGCGTCCAGCCGCCCAAACTCTGTGGTGCCCGCCTCAGAGGTCGCTCCGGAGTACAGCCCCGAGGCGCGAACGCTCCTGAACGCGACGTTTCTCGGGGCTGAATCGCAAACCCGTGAGCCGGAGGCACTATTGAGCGATACCCGAGAGGCACTGTCCAGCTGGTATCCAGAGCGCTCGTTCGACGGGCTCGAATTACTCGCGACCGACCGTATTCCCGACGCTCAATTTTCCCAGCCACCGGGTGTGTTCGACGGGCTCCCGGCGGTCGATGCGCCGGCCGGACCGGTGTTTTTGGCCGGAGAATTCACAGAGTGGTCCGCAATTCAGGGGGCACTTGAGAGCGGTCGCCACGCGGCTGCTGCCGTTACCGATAAGCACAGAACCGGTCTCGCCGAGCCGGTTCTCCGAGTGCAGACATTCCCCGCTGAGAGACGGGAGTAATCGACGCTGCTGCGGGTCCGTGTTCGATGATTGTCTAGTATCCAACGAAAGGCCACTGTTCGCGACACGGGCACTCACGCGTGCATCCGATGGTCCGAGCGGTTGCTCAGGTGTTCACGTCCGAGCGGCCAGTTGCGACCCCAGTGAGTGGTCACAGCATTTGCCGGAACTGACTCAGCCGCGGGAATCGAAGAGTTTCACCTCGGTCACCGTCCCACACGATCGGCTGCAGCGGGTCCGAATCGGTGACGAGAGGTGACTGAAAGTCGGCAGCGTACATTCGATTCACCTCGACGCCAGCAGCCAGCCGACTGAATGCCGGCAAGATCAGGAGGTCCTGCCCGTCGTAGGCGCCGTCTCCATACAGGAAACAGGGGTGTCGGACGCCCTCAATCTCGATCGCTGGGTGATCGTGACCGACAATATATCGCTGGGCAGTCGGATCAGGCTCGTCGTGTCCGTGACACACGAGAGTGTCCTCGTCAACCCAGTAGTGGTCATGCACGTCGCCAGCGAAAGCCTCCGCGAGAACAGTGTCGTGGTTGCCGGCCACCAACACGGGCCGTGCCCCAGCATCCCGGCAAACCCTCGTGAGCGAGCGGAGCGAGTCGGCGGCAGCATCGGTCGTCCACCCGAACGTGTGCAATACGTCGCCGCCGACAACGACCGTCTCTGGGTCTAACGCCGTACACAGGTCTGCCAGTCGCCCGCATAGATCGCTCTCCTCTCCCAGTGGAAACTCCACGTCCGATGCCTCTCCCCGGCCCAGGTGAATGTCAGCGATCACCACTGTCTCGGCAGCCTCGACGTACGCTGCCCGACCTCTGAATGTGACGCCTTCCACGTATCTGTGTTCGAGACCGGATACAAACAGTTGTCGGGGCCGCTCCGGACCGGCCACCCGATAACGGTCCTCACGGGCCGACGTAGAATATGGTTTCATCCCTGCGCTCAGATGCGAATTGACCTGGCCTCATCCAGTGTGGACCACTACGGCTCGTTCGGGCCGACCGATCTCGCCTGGTCCGTTCCGGCTGCACCGAGACTCTTCGATCGGGTCCACCCGACACATGAGCAAGGCGAGTATCTCGAGGCGTGACCCAAGGTACTCTGCGTTGATTTGGGCTGTTCAGGTTATTTGTCGTCAGCGCTCAGTATCAGGGTGTCAGAACTGCGTCGTGTGTTATTCCGGCGGTCGTGACCGGATTTAGCCCACGGCGGCTGGCATTCCGGTCGTGGAGACTGGCATTTCAGGCTGTGCTGCGGCGGCGACAGTAATCGCGTGCCGTGGCGTAGGCTTGCTGTAACTGCCGGAATTGGTCGGTGTCTCCGCCCTGGTCAGGATGGACATTTTTGACACGGGTGCGATAGGCCTCTTTCACCGCCGCTTCGTCGGCCGACCGTGGAAGCCCGAGTTCGGCGAATGCTTCAGCAACCGGTTCGTCTGTCGGCGGACTGACGACAGTGCCATGCTCGGAAACCTCGAACGGGAGCCGTCGGCCGAGTTGTCCCACCGGCATCTCGTGTTCACAGAGAATAGTGTATACGCTGGTTGATTCCAGGCTGAGATACACTTGCGGGTCAAAAGTGATTGCTACGTTTCGGTCGGTGAGGAGAAATTCCACCTGCTGTCCCGCTACCGCCGTATCTTCAGTAAACGGCTCCTGGATACGGCGCAGGTATTTTTGAATTTCCGCGTGTCGGCGGGTCCCGCCGTTGACACTGGTCCCGGGGTCAGCGGGAGAACTCAGATATCGCTCTCCGATCAAGAAAATAGCTGCCACGGCCACAGTGGCGACTCCGCCAAGGATGACCCCCCTGATTAGCCACTCGGGAATCAACGTGATAGACTCCGCTGCCACGTCAGGTTTTCAGAGTCAGGTGATATGAATCTCCCGGGACCGATAATAATGTCAGGCTTATATCACAGACAGACATCCCCCGAAAATCACTCGCGATTCCGTCGGAAGTGGAGAGAGAAAGTCGGCTTCTGATTCACCCCGGTAGCGTCTCGTCTGTAGTATCTTTCACCGGTGAGACTCACTCACACGGTGCGGCAGTCAGTGTCGACGAGCCCACCAGTTCACAGCTGTGGTGTTCGGCTGGCCAGATTACCATACGGGAATTCCCGGCGTTCAGTCACGACGCAAGTCGAGCCGGATTAGAGACAGCAGTGTGCTCGGGGCTATCGCCCGTGGCATCCGCCTCGATACAGCGTGAACCACATCGGCCTGTCGTGGAGAAGAGAGCAGAGCAGAGCGTGTCAAGTGGATGGCGGGCGAGTCGAATTACAGAATAGCGAGGAGAATGCCCACCGCTAAACCGGTGGGATGAATCCGACAACTCTGAGCCAATACGGGTACGTAGCCGCGTCTGGATATTCAACGCAGAGTAGTAGTCCGAACAAGTATGTAGCCTGAATCACTAGGTTTATGTGTCGAATCAGGTCGTCACTCGGACACTCACAGCGAGTCTTCGCAATCACTCGCAAGTGTCTGACGACCTCGATTCGCATGGGT
>KI543231.1:340378-353513 GCA_000496235.1 uncultured archaeon A07HR60 | reverse complement strand
CAGTCTGGACGGGCGACCAGTGGGAACTGCACTTCGTCTGCGAGATGCAGATTGACCAGCCCGTATCACTCAGTGAGAAAACGGCAGGCATCGACCTTGGTATCTGCAACACTGCGGCTGTCTCTGTCGGCGACGAGACACTGCTGTATCCGGGCAATGCGCTGAACGAAGACGCTCACTACTTCCGGCAGGAAGAATACGAGACGGAAGGCGAGAACGGCCCAAGCGCCCACGCAGAGTGGGCACGACAGAAGAAATCACGGCGACAACATCACTTCCTGCACGCTTTGTCGAAAGACATTGTCGAACAGTGTGCAAGGCGTGATGTTGGCACGATAGCTGTGGGCCACCCGAAGAACATTCGTGATGACTCCGATTGGGGACGCCACGGCAACAAACGGTTGCACGATTGGGCCTTTGAGACACTTCTGAGCCACATCGAGTACAAGGCTGAGGAACGCGGTATCGACGTAGACCGCACTCCTGAAGCCAAGCTGAAAACCTCGAAAACCTGTTGCGAGTGCGGGACAGAAGCCGACTCAAACCGTGTTGAGCGTGGATTGTACGTCTGTGAAACCTGTGAACTGGTCGCCAATAGTGACCTGAACGCGGCGGAAAACATGAGAACGACGGTAACTCCGAGTCCTGCAACGGATAGGAGTAACGGCTGTTTGGCACAGCCATCGGTACGCCTGTTCGACAAATCGACGGGGAGAATCGCCCCACAAGAACAGGTCGTTCCGGAGACCACAATATCCCAACGGCGGTCGGGAATCCCTCGGCTTCAGCCGTGGGAGGATGTCAAGTTGAGTGGTGGACCCGGTATCGCTCAGATATCTCCGCGGTTCTTCAACTCCTCAATGACGTCGTCGACGATTGTCTCGACATCGGGGTACGGGAACTCCTGTTCACTACCGAGTTTCGAAGCTAACTCCATGGCAGTGAAACTCACGTCACCGGCCTCGAATTTCGTCCCCGGCCCGTTGGGCAACGCTGGAACGAGATCCATCTGACTGCTGATAGGATAGTCTGCGCCCTCAAAGGCATCAGTAAACTGCTCGCGGAGTTCGGCTTCGACATCAACCATAGTTCTATTCCTAACAGCCGTCGCAAAAATGTTGTGAAACCTCCGGCAAATACCAGTCGTAGGCCGTGAACTGGCTGCTGAGTGAGTCGGCAAACAAGCCACGCGGCTCGTCTGCGTGACCTCGGCAGGCTGTGAATCGCTAGACAAACTAGAGCAATCTATCGAGGGGCCGATTCGGCATCGTCACTGCCAGCCCTCTTACCGTCTCCGGACGCTTAAATGCTGACCGAGCCATCGACTAATATGGAAACAGATTTTGAGCTGTTACAGGAACTCACAGAGACCAGCGGCGCCCCAGGCTACGAGGACCGCGTTCGAGCAATCGTCCGCGACGTGTTCGAGGATACAGTCGACTACGTTCGCACCGACGCGATGGGAAACGTTGTCGGAACACTGGAGGGCGAGAGTGATCGGTCGGTGGCGGTTGCGGCTCACATGGACGAAATTGGGTTCATGATTCGTCACGTTACCGATAGGGGGTTCCTCAAGATCGATTCGTTGGGCGGGTGGGACCCCCGAGTCCTCCGTGCTCAGCGGGTACGAGTCCACGCACAAGATGGCGACCTCACTGGAGTGATCGGGTCTGTCCCACCTCACACACTCGACGAGGACCAACGTCAGCAAGACGACGCTGTCGAGGACGTACATATCGATTTGGGACGAGACGCAGAGACGGTCGACGAACTCGTGTCGGTGGGTGATATCGTCACGATGGAGCAGACCACCGAGCAGATCGGTGAGCGAATCACGGGCAAGGCACTGGATGACCGTGTCTGTGTATTCGCAATGTTAGAAGCGGCCGCCCGTCTCGAGACCCCACCCTGTGACATTCACTTCGCCGCCACAGTGCAAGAAGAGGTCGGCCTGCGGGGCGCACAAGCGCTAGGCGTCGACATCGACCCTGACCTCGCGATTGCGCTCGATGTGACCGTCGCCAACGACGTGCCAGCCATTCCAGACGCGGCCGACCGTGTGACAGAACTCGGGGCGGGGACAGCAGTGAAACTCAAAGACTCAAGTGTCATCACCAGCCCGAAAGTGCATCAGCGCCTCCGCGAGGTGGCGACTGAGCGGGACATTCCTCACCAACTCGAAGTGCTTCCTGCTGGCGGCACCGACACAGCTGGCTTCCAGAACACAAACGGAGCGAAGCCGGTCGGTGCAGTCTCGATTCCCACACGGTATCTCCACACCGTCACCGAAACCGCCGATCAGGGAGATATCGACGCGACAGTCGAATTACTGACAGCATTTCTAGAGACTGAATCCGAGAGCCACGATTACACGCTCTGAGCGGTTTAATACGCATTGTCAGGGTCTGTGGTTGTCAGCTGATTACGACTGAAACAGATGTCTGTGCCGTGCGATGTCGAGCCACTCACCGGTGACTCTGTGACCGTGCACAAGGCGCAGCGAGTGTCACTGCTCACAGGAGCGGCTGGACATGACTTCGAGCAGCAATCGCGGTGGCAGTTTTTCTGACCAGCTACTCGCGCCGAGAGCGGATAGACAACCGTCCAGTCACCGGGTGCATCGGTGCGAGGGATATCTGAAAATCGGAGTATTCACATCACCCCCTATCTAACCGACCCTCATGAAATCAGACGCATCCCGGCGGAATTTCCTCCGTGCGACTGGGGGGACTGCCGCAGCGGTGGGAGTGACAGCTGCGGGCGCCCGCGGTGCGGCCGCGCAATCCGTCGAGTGGCCTTCCCAGGTCACGAGCGGCAATCTCGGCAGCGAAGAGGACGCCCGTGGCCAAGATGAGGTGACGGTAATAGTCGGGGCTGGCGAGCAGGGACTCGCGTTCAGCCCGACGAAACTGTGGATCGACCCCGGAACCACAGTGACGTTCGAGTGGGCCGGCCAGGGGGGGAGTCACAATGTGGAAACGATTGAGGGGCCTAGCCAGATGGAAGCTGATCTAGCATCCGAGGAAGGACACACCTACGAATACGAGTTTACCGAGGCGGAAGCCGGCATCACTGCCTACCAGTGTAACCCGCACAAAAGTATCGGCATGTTCGGCGGAATCGCGGTCGGCGATGATGTGCCGACCGCCGAGGAAGCCGTGAGTTCCTCGGCAGTGTTCGTCCCAGACGACGCGATGGCGCTCAGTATCGCGTCGTTTATCGCGATGTGCGGGACTCTCGGCCTGGCATTCGTGTTCATGAAATACGGGAACTGAACGGTCGGCGAGGACCAACCCCAGACTGACTCGCGGCTCAGACCAAGCCGTGGCTTGACACATGATCAGATCTCGGCCGGGCATGGGCCGTTCCCGTGTTCTATGTCCTGCCCGTCCAGAGTGCAGTAGTCCAAGCTGCACGGAGTATCGATTCGTGCAGCCAGTGAACCGTGATGCCAGCTGGGGGGACAGAAGAATAGAAGGACGGAGGCGGAACGCGCCCGTTCGCGACAGTCGGCCACCGTGTGGGTGACCGAGTCAGGAAGATGGCGGGAAGTCCTGCTCAAGTGCGGGTGACACCTCCAGTCTCACGTCGTTTTGACGGGTTCAGCACGCGTGGCTGGCTCGAGGTAGTGGTGTGTCACCGACCAGAAACGGTTAGGCTGCGGAAGAGGTCAGTGGGTGTATGGAAGAGTACGACATCGAGCGATACCTGAATATACGCAGCGCAGGGGTATCGGACTTCGGCGTCGACGGGCGATTGGCTTTCAGATACGACGCCACTGGCACCTCGCAGTTGTGGACGCTGACGGGGCCGGGTGACTGGCCGGAGCAGCGGACCTTCTTTGACGAGCGGGTGACGTTCGCGGAGTTTTCACCAGAGCGGGCCGAACTCGCGTTCGGTATGGACGAGGGGGGCAACGAGCGGGCACAACTGTACCGGTTGGACCTCACCACGGGAACAGTGACGAATCTCACACGACATCCAGACGCGAAACACCGGTGGGGTGGATGGTGTTCCGACGGCTCACAGTTCGCGTTCACTTCAAACCGCCGCGACCAGGCAGTCTTCGACGTTTACATCCAAGATCGCGAGGGAGCTGGTGACGACGCCGAGCTCGTCTCGGAAGGTGACGGCTGGTTGTCGTTAGCGGGCTGGCACCCGGACGACGAGCAACTTCTCCTCTCGAAGGCTCACTCGAGTTTCGATCAGGACCTGTATGCTGTCGATGTCGGAACGGGGGATCGAACCCATCTGACACCACATGAGGGGGAAGCCAGATTCGGGCGTCCCGAGTGGGGCCCCGACGGCGACTCGGTGTACTGCGTGACCGATCACGACGCAGATACGCTCCGTCTCGAGCGAATCGACTGTGCAAGTCAGGAGCGATCTGTCGTCGTCGACGGAGACGGCTGGAACGTAGACGGCGTGTCGATCCATCAGGAGACGGGACGAGTGGTGTACACGCGCAACGTCGACGGATACACGCAACTCACCGTTGGAGAGTTCGACGGGCCGGAGACAATCGCCGAGTTCCCGACGCCAGCCCTTCCCGACGGAGTTGCCGGTGGGGTCGCATTCGACCCGGCTGGTGACCGCATCGCTGTATCTGCCAGCGGCCGAACCGCCAACGGGAACGCCCATGTCGTGGATATCGAGACTGGTGAAACCGAACAGTGGACGTTCGCCTCGACGGCAGGAATCCCTGAAGACGGCTTTGTCGCGCCAGAACTGATCGAGTATCCCAGTTTCGACGATCGCAAGATCCCGGGGTTCTTTTCGATGCCAGAGACAGAGCCCCCAGCTGCGGGGTATCCAACAATTGTCGACATTCACGGCGGGCCCGAGTCACAGCGGCGGCCCTCGTTTTCGAGCGTGCGCCAGTATTTCCTCAATCACGGATACGCGGTGTTCGAACCGAATGTGCGCGGGTCCTCGGGATACGGACGCACCTACTCGGAGTTAGACGATGTCGAAAACCGGTTGGACTCGGTAGCCGATATTAAGTCGGCGGTCGAATGGCTAAGCGACTATCCGGAAGTGGATCCCGACCGGGTTGCGGTGAAAGGCGGATCCTACGGCGGGTTCATGGTGTTGTCCGCACTCACCGAGTATCCGGAACTGTGGGCTGCTGGTATCGATATTGTCGGGATCGCCAACTTCGTCACGTTCCTGGAGAATACCGGCGACTGGCGCCGCTCGCTCAGAGAACGAGAGTACGGGTCTCTGGAAGACGACCGTGCGTTTCTCGAAGAGATCTCGCCGATCAACAACGTCGAATCCATCCAGGCGCCGCTGTTTGTTCTCCACGGGGCAAACGACCCACGGGTGCCTGTTGACGAGGCCAGACAGATCGCCGAGGAGGCAGGCGAACAAGGCGTTCCAGTCCGGAAGCTAATCTTCGACGACGAAGGCCACGGCTTCTCCAAGCGAGACAATCAGATCGAAGCTTACAGCGAGATCGTCGAGTTCCTCGATACGCACGTCTGATCGGTCGCGAGAGATGTGAGTGGGCTGGCGTTTTGCGGTCACGAACGCGTTGCCGATCGGCAGGTGTGCAGTGTCGTCTGCCGGCCGGTGGCTGGCGACGATAGGCTATCGTCCAGTGATGGGAAATGGCGAGTAGTTCAGGGCGTGACCCCAAGACGGGTCACGAGCCACAACTGACGCCACTCGTGAGGGTCCGTTGTCAGGTGGCCGTCAGAGTCAAACGGATACCCTCATAATAAGCCGGTATGAGTGCAGATCAGGAACAGCGCACGATCCGGTGTCTCGTGGCCAAGGTCGGATTAGACGGCCACGACCGAGGTGCACAGGTCATTGCGCGCGCATTCCGGGACGCCGGATTCGAGGTGATTTACTCGGGGCTCCACCGGTCGCCCGACGAGATTGTCCAGGCGGCCGTGCAAGAAGACGTGGACGTTCTCGGGATCTCGATTCTCTCGGGGGCACACAATACACTGATCCCGAAGGTAGTCGACGGACTCGAGGGGTACAATGCCCTCGAAGACACGCTGATCATCCTCGGAGGGATCATCCCTGACGACGACGAGGCGGAGCTCAAGCAGATGGGCGTCGCAGAGGTATTCGGTCCCGGTACGCCGATGGAAGAGACCGTCACGTTCGTGCGAGACAACGCCGGAAAGGCCGAGTAAAGATGACGGACACAGGGGCTGTAGAATCAGACACCGAGATCGCAGAACTGGTCACGGCGCTGCTCGACGGCCAGCACCGAGCACTGGCGCGCGCAATCTCGAAGATTGAAGACCGAGAACCAGGCTATCGAGACCTGGTGTCTCGCCTGTACGAGTACACCGGGACCGCCACCACTATCGGAGTGACGGGTTCACCGGGGGCGGGTAAGTCAACACTCGTTGACAAGTTGGCAGCCACATATCGTGACCGCGGAGAGACGGTTGGCGTGATCGCTGTCGATCCCTCCTCGCCGTACACCGGCGGCGCAGTCCTGGGCGACAGGATTCGAATGGGATCGAACGTCGGGGATATGGACGTGTTTTTCCGCTCAATGAGCGCTCGTGGGCAATTAGGGGGGCTCGCGACCGCCACGGCCGACGCTATCCGTGCGCTGGATGCATTCGGGAAAGACCGGATCATCATTGAGACAGTCGGAGCTGGCCAAAACGAAATTGACGTTGTTCGGGCGGCTGATACGGTGGCCGTGCTGGTCCAGCCGGGATCGGGTGATGACGTACAGACGCTCAAAGCCGGGATTCTGGAGATTGGCGACCTTTTCATCGTCAACAAAGCCGACATGGACGGCGCAAACCGAACAACCACACAACTGGAGGAAATGATCCACTTAGACGACAACTCGTCGGCTCAACTCACGACTGGCCATCACGGAAGTGGGACGACCGCACACGCCACTCAGCCGAGTTCTGGCGACGGCGACGGTGACCATGACGGTGGCGAGGCCGGTGCAGCCGATGACGACAGTGCCACCGATGAGGCGGCGGCGACAGAAAGCTGGACACCTGCAGTCGTGGAGACAGTTGCGATTGACGGAACTGGCGTGGAAGAGCTTCTCGACGCTGCCGACGGTCACCGCGCGTATCTCGAAGCATCTGGGACACTCCAGCAGAAACGGCGGCGCCGTCACGCGGAGGAGATCCGTCGGCTCCTTCAAGACGATGTTGGGAATCTCTTAGAGGACGAACTCGAGCGCCACGGCGGAGTCGACGCGCTTGCCGAGCAGGTGGCCAATCGCGAAACAGACCCGTATACGGCGGCCGACCAGTTGCTCGCCCCATTGGAAGGGTATCTCGAGCAGCGAGACCACGGCGATACCAATTCTGACCCGGATCCGGACCTCGACCCTGACTCAGTCTGAACGTGGCTTCCCTCTCGCGCTGAAGCCAGTGGTTTACTGTGAATCGAGCAGAAAGCCCAGTCCCGCCCTTCAGAGCGGGGAGGAGGTCAATCGTCTCACGTCCTTTCTAGCGCAGATATCCTGACACAGTCTCCACAGACACTCCACACACCCACAGAGTCCAGACCAACGCCGCTAGAGGAGACTCATCTGCGGTGTCGCTCGGTTAATTTATGCGGCGGGCATGCGTAATCCGAGGCATGAATCTGAAGAAAATCGCCGGATACGCGGCCGCGGGTGTGGGAGCAGTGTACGGTTTGAACAGAGTACTTGGATACGACGACGAACTCGAGCGGCCACTCGAAGGGGATCGGGGAAGCTACCGGTGGCGCGGGATGGATATCGCTTACACCGAGGCAGGCGACCCAGAAGATCAGGATCTTCTCCTGTATCACGGGATCAACGCAGCAGGCTCGTCTGGCGAGTGGCGAACCGTTTTCGAACAGCTCAGTCAGCAGTATCACGTGATTGCCCCAGATCTGCCGGGATTCGGCTGTTCTGACCGACCACCACTGCGCTACTCGGCACCTCTGTACGAGGACTTCGTCGCAGAATTCACCGCGGAGTTCGACACCCCTCGCGTGTTTGCGTCCGGTCTGACGGCCGCATTCGCCACTGCAGCCGTTCGAGAGGGCGTCGACGGAGATACCGTCGACGTGTCGGAACTCCTGTTTATTTGCCCAACACCGGTGGCGGGCCCGAACCCGCCGAAAAACTGGCTTCGCGAGCTGCTCCGGAGCCCGATTCTCGGAAAAGGTCTCTTTCGGCTTCTCGCCTCGAAACCCTCGATTCGGTACTTCAACGCTGACCATGGCTACTACAATGCGAGTAGACTGTCAGACGAGTGGCTCGAGTACGAGTGGCAGACGGCACACTCAGAGAACGCCCGATTCGCGCCAGCCTCGTTCATTGCGGGACATCTTAACTCCCAGCTCAGTGTTGGCCAGGAACTCGCGAAACTCGATATTCCGACAACGATAATCTGGGGTCGCGAAGCCGAAATCACCCCGCTGTCGATGGGCCGAGAGATGGCTGCAGTGGCGGACTGCCGGCTCGTCGTGTTTGACAACGCAAAACTGCTGCCACACGTTGAGTTCCCCGAGCAGTTCCTCGACGAAGTCGACGAACGGGTGGTCTCCGAAGTGGTCGCTTAGACGGATATTGACGGGCAGCTCACTCGTCGCCCCGCACAGCGACTTACCGAAGTTCGAATCCGATTGTTCGGTCGCCGGTGGTGTCTGTCTGCACGACCAGCGGCTCGACATCACACCCTGACGAGACGGCTTCGGGAGCTGTCTCGAGCATCACACCCGTTAGCCTGACAGAATCAAACGTAGCAATCACTGTCAGATACGGGGTATCTTCTGCAAATTCAGGCGAAGCCACGTGGACAGTTGTGTACGTTTCGACGGTTCCGGTCTGGGGAAGTGGGGTCTTCGACAGAGAGGCACCGCACGTCGGACAGACTCGACGCGGCGGGAGCGAACCGTGACCGTCCGGGCACTGGAGATAGAATCCCTCCCCATCAGCCAGTGCCTCAACCCAGTCATCGTGAGTGACCGTGGAACTCACTGTGCCACCTCCAGAACATGAACGACAGCACTGGCGACCGACCCGCCAGCGTTGTGAGTCACGCCGACAGTAGCGTCGGAGACGGCGTCGCTGTGTGGGTGATCCCCTCGGAGGAGTCGGGTCATCTCAACCACCTGTGACCCGCCAGTTGCTCCTACCGGGTGTCCTTTGGCTTTCAGTCCGCCCGAGAGGTTCACCGGCATTTGGCCGTCGGCCGTCGTGACTCCCCGGCGGGCAGCATCAATCCCCTCACCTGGGTCGAACAGGCCGAGCGACTCCGTTGCCAGCACCTCGGCAATCGTGAAGCAGTCGTGAACCTCCGCTACGTCGACGGCAGCAGCCGAGATATCGGCGTCTGCGTACGCCTCTGCCGCGGCAGCGTCTGCAGCGGGGGTTCTGGCGAGATACTCTCGATCCGCCAGGGCCATCCGGTCGCCGCCCTGGCCGCTGCCCGACACGACAACCGGGGCGGTGACATCGTGAGACTCAGCATATGACTCCGAGACAAAGACGACAGCACTCGCGCCGTCGGTAATCGGACAGGCATCATACAGGTGGAGTGGCTCAGCAATCGGCGGCGCCTCCAGTGCTTCGTCGACCGATACCCGCCGGTGGAACTGTGCGTACTCATTGTCGAGGGCGTTTTCGTGGTTTTTCGACGCGATTGCGGCCAGGTCTCTCCGCTCACCGCCGTGAGTTTCGAAGTAGGCGCGAGCCATCAGCGCGTACGCTCCAGGGAACGTCATGCCGGCGCGGATCTCGTGTAACTCGTCTGCTGCCATCGCTAGCCCTTCGGTCACCGCCGGCGTGTCCAGACTGCTCATGTGCTCCATTCCCCCGGCGACGATTACGTCCGCTCGGCCACTGCTGACGGCCTGGACTGCCTCCCGAAGAGCCACCCCCGCGGAGGCACACGCGTCTTCGTATCGAGTCGCCGGACAGGTGAGTCCGGCCGCCTCTGCCATGAGCGGGGCCTGGTGACTCTGTCGCTCGGCGATCGCCCCCATGAAATTGCCGTATTTGAGCGTGTCTACGTCCGCACGCGGGACTCCGGCATCCGCAAGTGCGGCCTCAGCCGCTTCGGCGAACAGATCCCGACCGGGACGGTCCGGATGACTCCCAAATCGTGTGAGTCCGACTCCTGCAACGGAGGCCCGTGTCATGTGTTATCGATGATTGTCGACATAATATATGCCTACCGGAAACCCAGACTACCGCGCACGCACTGTACTGGACGCCACATCCACACACCAACTTGAATTCAAGCGACTCTGAAAGTCACCAGATTTCGGGCCACCAAGAGGTGTCCACACAGCCGTCTGCGATATCGGGCGAATTCCGGCATCGTGGAAAGCCGTTGCGACATCAACCCACAGGTGACTCTAGCTGAGTCCCTGCGGCTCCGGGTAGGTGACACCCGTGCAGAAAATCCTCAGAAGACAGGTTCAGCCGATGTATCGGAGTTCGTCGTCTGGCATCGCAGGGCCACCTTCTTGCATCTCCTGGATTTTACCCACCACTTCTTCCATTTCCTCGGCGCGGTCTTCGAGAGACTCGAAATTGACGTTGAACCCGAGCACCTCGCCGAGCACTTCTAACACGGCTCTGGCGCTTTTTGGATCGACGAGATAGCCACTGGTTTCACCCATCAGACAGCCTGCGTCGAAGCCTCGACGATCCCCGAGTCCCACCAACAGCCCGGAGACACCGACGATTCCGCCGGCGGGTTCGTCTGGGCGGAATTCCACGTCGGCTGCTTCAAGATCTGATTTGAGTGTGGTGTCAGAGACTGCCCCGAGGACAGTATATTCCTCAACGAGTTCGCCTGTCGGGACACCCCCCAGCGCGAACGCTCGGGTTGCCCCGAACGTCTCGGCGACGTCCAAAAATGCCTCTGTAACCCGGTAATGGCCGTCGTTAGAGGCCGCCTGGTGGTCGCCGGTCAACACCAGCAGATCTGCATCCTCAGTTTCGACGGCGTGAAACTCAGCACAGGTCAATTCCGTGACTCCGTCGTCGTTGACGCTCACCTGCGGCGGAAACTCCGTGGTGTACACCCGACGGACCAGTTCGCCGTCGTACTCGTCAAGAAGGTGTTCGGCGGCGAGTTTCCCGACATGGCCGACACCTGGAAGCCCCTCGATGAGAGTGGGATCTTCCAGATTGACGTCTGCAACCCGCTCTATCTCGATATCATCCATGCCATGTGTACCGGCTAGACAAGTTAAGAGGGCGTCGGTCGGGAGTGGGTGGCGATTTTCTCAGCCCGCAGCCATCTGGCCTTACTGAGAATCGAGGAGAAAGCCCCGCCCTTCAGGGTAGGAAAGAGGTCAATCGGGCCAACTCCGAATCAGTGATGAGAAACCGCGAGGAGCCATGGCGCACGACGAGAGCCATGAAGTTCGAAAAGTGGAGAGTAACACGAGAAGTCGGAACTGAGAAACGACCCACCGTGAGACGAGATAGGGTGGCTCGGTCGGATCGTGGCGGTGAACAGTGAGACTACGCCTGTCTAGCGAGTAGGTATCGTCACTTGACTCGCTACCGGGATTCGTGAGTGTCGATCCGACAAGTTCAGTGATTGACGCCTCGCTCAGACAGCCTGCCTCCTCACTCGGAGCGACGGGCACGACGACGGTACTGACCGTATGGGTCTGCCGGGCTGAAGGGTGCAGGGGCTGTGTTGACCGCATCGGCCCCACACTCCGGACACGAGTCATCGAGTGTGTAAACCGGCCGGTTGTGCGTGGAGCGCCAGTTTTCACAGACCTGGATATCGGATTTCATCTGGCTGATTCGGACTGAAAAGAGGAGATGTTACTCGTCATCCTCGCGACGATCGCGGTGATACTCGCCAGTGCCGCCGTGGCCGGCGATTGCTGCGTCGGCGCGGCCAGCAGCGGCTTCGAGTTCTCGCTCGGCTGACTTGTAGTCGGGAGCCTGGACCTCGATCCGGTATTCAGGAGACCCGACGTACGAAATGTCGAGATCGATCCCGTCGGCGACCTCACCGTTCCCCGAGGCTGCCTTCAGCGCCTCGCGGATACGGTCAACACCGTCCGAGGCCGGACACTCAAGATCGACGTAGCCGGTCACGTTCACGTACGGAACCGAGACGTTGTCTCGAGCCGTAGACACGATGGCATCACGTTCCGTCTCGTCGAGATCCGTCTCTTCGAGTGCGTCAGCTCCGTGGATTGCCGCCTGTTCGAAGGCATCGTACAGCGAGTCGAACTCCGCGAGCAGGGCGTTCACGACTCCGGAGTACTGCTCGTCGCTGACGGAGTCGCCGAACGCGATGGTCATCCAGTTGTCGGCTTTCTGCTCGTTTTTCCAGTCTTGGATTTTGTCTTTTCGCTGGTGTTCGTTGACGTCTTTCAGCGAGAGATCGATCTGTTGAGACGACTCATCAATCTCGAGCACCTTCGCGACCACTGTCTGTCC
The DNA here is from genome assembly GCA_000496235.1 of uncultured archaeon A07HR60. Lineage (GTDB taxonomy): Archaea > Halobacteriota > Halobacteria > Halobacteriales > Haloferacaceae > J07HR59. The sequence continues at coordinate 341,110 of KI543231.1, read as the reverse complement.
CTCGCCGACGTGATCGCGTACGTTTTTGATCCAGCCGGAGGCGACCTCACTCACGTGAGTGAGCCCGCGTTTGTCTTCGTATTCTTCCAGATCGACGAACACGCCGAAATCGGTGATTTCGTCGACTTTTCCTACGACCAACTCGCTCGGTTCGGGGTAGCCGCTGTATTTCATTGGATGAAAGTGATCTTACCGCGCCTCAACGACATCAGTAACCTCGCCCTCGATTTGTGCGTACCCACCGGTCGGGACTGCCAGCGTCGTCCCACAGACCGCGCAGGCGACTTCTGTCGAGGCTTTTTCGAAGAGGATCTGTTCGTTCTCGCAGTCCTGACAGGTCACCTGGAGGAAATCACCCGTCATGGTTACTCCTGGAACTCCAGGCGCCCTGCGCGCCATCCCTCCCGAATGTGAGCCTGTCCACAGTCAGAACAGCGGTAGGTGAGGTTTGTTTTCTTCGTCGGCTTGTCTCCACCAGGCACCTTCGAGAACTTGCCCGAATTCCCGATGCGGCTTGTCTGGCGGGCGCTCTGACGGTCCTGTACCTTTTTCATCCCCGTCGATCGCCCCGAGCGAACCTTCTCCACTTCATGTTCGTTATGGGCGTCACAGTGAGGACAATACGTATTGAATCGGCGTGGCATTTCCATAGATATCGGCCTTGGTCAGCAGTTCGGTATGAGCGGGTATAATCCGTTTGGTCTGTGCCAGACCTGTGAGTCACCGTTGCTC
>KI543231.1:322449-339919 GCA_000496235.1 uncultured archaeon A07HR60 | reverse complement strand
TGTTGTTCCGGTCAACGGCCAGCGCGTACTGGGTGAGGTCGTTCGTCCCAAACGAGGCAAAGTCGATTCCCTCCGCAATCAGGTCCTCGATCAACAGCGCGCTGGAGGGCGTTTCGATCATCACACCCCAGCGGTGTTCGTCAGGATCGAATCCAACTGCCTCCATCTGTCGTTTCGCCCCGCGTAGGTCCTCGGCATCGTTGACCAGGGGAAGCATCACCTCGACGTTATCATACCCCATGTCGTGGAGCCGGACGAACGCCTCGAGTTCGTGTTTGAATATCTCGGGTTTGTCCAGACTCCGTCGGATTCCACGCCACCCCAGCATGGGATTGTGCTCGTTGGGTTCGCTTGCGCCGCCGTCCAATTCGCGGAACTCGTCGGTCGGGGCATCCAGCGTCCGAGCCCGGACTGGGCGGGGGTAAAACTCCTCGGCGACCCCGCGGATTCCGTCGACCAACTCGTCCACGTATGCCTCCTCGCCGTGGTCGGCAATGTACTTCTCAGGGGTTTTACCCAACGAAAGTACCATATGCTCCATCCGGAGGAGACCCACCCCATCGGCGCCCGTCGCGGCGGCCCGTTTGGCTGCTTCCGGGATGGAGACGTTCACCTTCACCTCGGTAGCAGTCATAGGTTTGACTGGTGTCTGGGGGCGAGTTTCCTCAACCGGGTCGCTGGCGGCCGGGTCATCGGCTTCTGACTGTTCGCCCTGACGAACGGTCCCTTTGTCTCCGTCCATAGTGACGAGTTGGCCATCAGAGAGTTCCTGGGTGGCTGACTCGGAGCCGACGACGGCCGGAACGCCAAGTTCTCGGGAGACAATCGCGGCGTGGCTCGTCATCCCGCCCTCGTCGGTGAGGATCCCGACAGCCCGCTTCATCGCAGGCACCATATCCGGCATCGTCATTTGTGTAACGATGATATCGCCGTCGGCCACCCGTTCGAGATGGTCTAATTCTGTGACAATTTTGACCTGCCCGCTGACGATCCCCGGACTCGCTCCGAGTCCGTCCAACAGGATCTCGTCGTCGGGTTCACTGCCCGTCTCGGTGCTATCGTCACCGTCTGCTCCGGAGGCACTCGTGGATTCCCGCTCGAGTGTGGCGCCTTCGCCATCCGTGGCCGCCACAGCGGTCTCTGCATCAGTCGCAGTGCCACTCTGGCCGTCCGTCTGAGTGTCGGTCGCACCGCTGGGTGACGACCCCGCGTCGGCAATCGTCGTGATGGGGCGCGACTGCAGCATATACACCTCCCCCTCGACAGTGGCCCATTCGACGTCCTGCGGGGTGTCGTAGTGAGTCTCGACCTGCTCACCGAGTTCGACCAACTCCTCCAGAGTGTCCTCTGACAACACCCGCTTTTCACGACGGGCGGGGTCGACATCGAGTTCGACTGTCTCACCCTTCTCGGGGTCTTTGATCATCTTCATCTTCTTATCGGCCACGGTGAATTCCGACAATTCACCGGCATCGCGGTCGTACACGTAGTTATCCGGGGAGACAGACCCAGAGACGACTGCCTCACCGAGCCCCCAGGCTGCCTCAATCACCATCTGCGGATCCCCGGTCGAGGGGTGACTGGTGAACATGACACCTGACTTGTCAGCATCGACCATTTGCTGGACAACGACGGCGATGTCGACAGCGTCGTGAGGGAATCCCTGGCGCTGTCGGTAGTAGATTGCCCGTTGCGTGAACAGCGAGGCCCAACACTCTCGCACCCGGTCGAGAAGTTGCTGTTCACGCACGTTGAGAAACGTCTCCTGTTGGCCGGCGAATGACGCATCTGGGAGGTCCTCTGCGGTGGCCGAGGACCGCACCGCGACAAACGGCTCCTCGTGACTTCCCATGTCGCGGTACGACGAGAGAATCTCCTGGCGCACACCCGTCGTGAGCTCCGTTCCTGTGATCAACTCGTGGGCCCGGTCGGCCGCCGCCCGTAACGCACTGGAGTCTTCCGGGTCGATATCGACGGCCTCGAACAGTTCCTCGTCGATTCCAGCCTCCTCAATGAACGTCCGATATGTTCCTGCTGTCACCACGAACCCCGGTGGAACCGGTAAACCGGCCGCCGTGAGTTCGCCGAGTGACGCCCCCTTACCACCGACTATGTCGATGTCGTCGGCGCTGATATCATTCAGCGAGAGTACAGGCATTGTATATACGAAATCAATCGTCAGACGGATTATGAACCTTCCGACAATCGTTGGCATCCTCCCGTTCTTGAAGCGCGTGGCTCCCGTTCGCTACCCGTCAGCCGGCATAGGGCCACGGCAGCCCTCCCGGCAGGATACCGAGGCGAGGTGAGTAGTGGCCAGCTGACAGTTCCGGGCCCCCCAGCTGGTACACTAACTCGGAGCCCAGAAACCGGCGGTATTTAGTTCGGCATCCCCGAAAACACAGATATACACTATGAGTCACGAGAGTCTCCCGACTGACGGGCCTGCCGTGGTGACTTGTGGGTTGCCGTACGCAAACGGTGATCTCCACATCGGCCATCTCCGCACGTACGTCGGTGGCGACGTGTACGCCCGTGCGTTACAGCGGTTGGGACAAGACACTGCCTTCGTCTCTGGGTCTGACATGCACGGGACACCCGTGGCAGTGAACGCCGAGCAGGAGGGTGTCGGTCCCGAAGAGTTCGCTCTTGAGTGGCACGACCAGTACGCAGAGACGTTTCCGAAATTCAACATCGAATTCGACAATTACGGTCACACCCACGACAAGGCGAATACCGACCAGACGCAGGCTGTCATGGAGACGCTCATCGATGAAGGATACGTGTATGAAAAGGAGGTAATGATCGCCTACGACCCGGTCGACGATCAATACCTCCCTGACCGCTACGTCCAGGGGACGTGTCCGTACTGTGGGGCAGATGCGCGGGGTGACGAGTGTGACGAGGGCTGTCAGCGACATCTAGAGCCCGGTGAGATCGAGGATCCAGTCTCGACAATCAGCGGTAATCCCGCAGAGTATCGCTCTCGCCAGCACAAGTTCTTCGAGGTGTCGGAACTGGCGGAGTATCTCTCGGGGTTTCTCGACCGGTTGGAGGGGACCTCGAACGCACAGAACCAACCGCGAGAGTGGCTGGAAGCTGGCCTGCAAGACTGGTGTATCACGCGAGATATGGACTGGGGAATCGACTACCCCGGCGGGGACAGAGACGACCTCGTGTTGTACGTGTGGGTCGACGCCCCGATCGAGTACGTCGCCTCTACGCGCCAGTACACCGACCGGGTCGGGCGTGACAGTTTCGACTGGGAGCAGGCCTGGCAGGATGACGGCGAAATCATTCACGTGATCGGGCGTGATATCATTCAGCATCACACGATTTTCTGGCCAGCGATGTTGCGGGTGGCAGACTACGTGGAACCGCGAGCAGTGATGGCCTCTGGGTTCGTCACGCTCGGCGGCAAAGGCTTCTCGACGAGCCGGAATCGAGCCGTCTGGGCCGACGAGTATCTCGATGAGGGCTTCCACCCCGGGCCGCTCCGGTATTATCTGGCCACCAACGGCGCCTTCCAGGGTGACGTCGACTTTTCCTGGGACCGGTTCCGCGAGCGTGTCAACAATGAACTCGTCGGGATTGTAGGCAACTTCCTGTACCGCTCGCTACTGTTCGCACATCGCAACTTCGAGGGGACCCCCGAGGCCGCTGTCTCCGAGGAGGTAACCGACCGGATCAAGACGGCTATCGACGAGTTCGAAGACGGCGTCAACGGCTACTCTGTGCGCGATGTTGGCGAGGCAGCCGTGTCACTGGCAGGGTTCGGCAACGAGTACATTCAGCGGAACGAGCCCTGGAATCTCGTCGATGAAGACCCTGATCAGGCGGCTCGTGTGATCCGCGACTGCGTCCAGATTGCCAAAGCACTGGCTGTCCTGTTCGAGCCTATCACGCCCGAAAAGGCGGCTCAACTCTGGGACCAACTCGCGGAATCTGGGTCTGTACACGACGCGACTGTCGGGGAGGCTCTGGAGGCGCCGCCCTGGTCGGTTCGACGAGCCTTCCGAACTGTTTGAGAAGATTCCTGAAGAGCGAGTCGAACAGCTCAACGAGAAACTCGACGAGCGGGTTGCAGACGCGGCTGCGGACGGGGGCAGCGAAGAGACTGAATCTGACAGTGACTCGGGAGAGTCTGTATCGGCCGACGAGTCCACCGACAACGCGGTTGAGCCGGTAACAACCGACCGGCTCAGTTTCGGCGACTTCCAAGAGATGGACCTTCGGGTCGGTCGGGTAGAAACGGCCGAAGGTATCGACGACGCCGACGACCTGGCCAGACTTGAGGTGGACATCGGCGTTGAGACGCGCCAGATTGTCGCCGGGATCAAGCAGTTACACGATCTCGACGCCGTCGAGGGCCAGAAGATTGTGGTAGTCGCGAATCTGGAGCAGACCGAACTGTTCGGCTACAAGTCAAATGGCATGGTGCTTGCAGCTGGCGACCAGGCCGACCTCCTGACGACTCACGAGGACGCCAAGCCGGGCGAACGAGTTCGCTGACGTGTGACGACCGGCTCCAAGCAGTTCCCCTGGTCACCTTTCTGGGTGTTATTTGGAAGCCCCTCAACCTGCTACCGGGGCCGGAACGGCCTCGTCAGACCGAGCGCGCCAACGATAACCGTGTCCAACACTGGTACAAACAACAATGAGCGACGATACAGATCAACACACCTCAGAGGGGGACCGCGCCGACACCCAACAGAGTGAGCCTGACTCGGCCGACAGACACCGGTCGAACGGGCCATCAAACACCGACACCGGAGACGAGTCTCCCGACCAATGGCGCTTCGGAATCGACGATGTCGGTCCGGAGGAATCCGGCGATCAAGAGTCGCCAACATCGTCTGCTGATCCTGAAACCAGCGCGGACGGGTCGAATACTGGGCCCGGTTCAGAGTTAGCTCAGCCGTCGATCGAGCCCGAAGAAGTCGTCTTCGAGCACGCAGCAGTCGTTATCGTGGGGGTTATCCTCGCGATTGGACTCATCCTGACAGCCGTCTGATCTCGTCTGTGGGTAATCGGTGACGAGACGCCAAGCGGCGAGTCAGCCGCTCACAGTTGCCATCCGTCCCGGTCTGAATCACAGGAGATTCGTTCGCTATTCGTCAGTCCAGAAGACCGCTGTCGCTTTGCAGGCCCACCCACGGTGACTGTCGCCACCAGCCATTGCTTCCCACTGTTTAATCCCGTGGGTCACATACACATCACATGGAGGTCCTCATACAGGCTAATCTGTTCGGGGCTGACACGCTCCCACTGCTCCTGTTGACGGCGGGACTCGTGTTGTCGATCTTGGAGGCCATCGCTCCTGGAGCGAATTTTATTGTCGTCGGTATCGCGCTCTTGGGTGCGGGACTGGTCGGGCTGTCATTGGGCGCGTTAGCCACACCATTCGTACTCGGACTACTCGTGTTAGCGTTCGGGGGGATCACATTCTACGGCTACCAGGAGCTCGATATTTACGGTGGGAAAGGCCAAGCACAGACGCGTGACTCTCAGACCCTGAAAGGAGAAACCGGCCGTGTGACCGAACGTGTCACCCCGACCGGAGGCGAGGTGAAACTCAAGAGCGGGGGATTCAATCCCTACTATTCGGCCCGTAGTCAGAACACAGAAATTCCGGAGGGGACCGAGGTGATGGTTCTGGATCCTGGCGGCGGTAACGTGGTTACCGTGGAGTCGACCGGAATCGGGGAAGACGCAATCGACCGGGAACTCGCTCGGGGTCGCAACGACCGACGGTCGTCAGGGTCTTCAGAGCAGGATCAGCCGGCCCGACTCGACGATATCGAGAGTATAGAGGACCTGCAGAGCGAAACCACCAATCGAGACGACAGAGATGTCGAGAGCCGAGAGTTCGACGAGGAACGGAACTAATCCCCTCGAACAGGTCATCCAGACGGGACGTAGGAGTGAAATCAGCGAGCCAGATCAGACGAGTTGCACCCGTATGTGGGCCGCTGTCGAGACAACAACACTAGCCGCGCTACGGTGCGTGCGATGAGCGTCCGAATGCTTATGCGTCTCACTCGGCTAGCTTTCGTATGGAACCAGTCGCTCTGCAGCTCGGCTTCAGTGCCTTGAGCATCGGTCTCCTGTTCTTGTTACTGATGGTCTCTGCGGTCTGGCAGTCCGTGGAGATTGTCGACGCCTACGAGAAGAAGACTCTGACCGTCTTTGGTGAGTACCGTCAACTGCTGGAGCCCGGGATCAACATCATTCCGCCGTTCGTCTCGCGCACGTATCCGTTCGATATGCGAACACAGACACTCGATGTCCCCCGCCAGGAAGCAATCACTCGTGACAACTCCCCTGTCACTGCCGACGCTGTCGTTTACATCAAAGTCATGGACGCAAAAAAAGCATTTCTCGAGGTCGATGACTACAAAAAAGCCGTCTCGAATCTGGCCCAGACTACTCTCCGAGCTGTCCTCGGGGACATGGAACTGGACGACACGCTGAACAAGCGACAAGAAATTAACGCGAAGATCAGGACAGAACTGGACGAACCCACCGACGAGTGGGGGATCCGTGTGGAAAGCGTCGAGGTGCGGGAAGTCAACCCGTCGAAAGACGTCCAGCAGGCGATGGAGCAACAGACGTCTGCCGAGCGGCGTCGCCGAGCAATGATTCTGGAGGCGCAGGGAGAACGCCGGTCTGCAGTCGAAACGGCCGAGGGAGACAAGCAGTCCAACATCATCCGCGCGCAGGGAGAGAAACAGTCACAGATTCTCGAAGCCCAGGGTGACGCCATCTCGACGGTCTTGCGGGCGAAATCCGCCGAATCGATGGGTGAGCGAGCCATTATCGAGCGAGGGATGGAAACGCTCGAAGAGATTGGTCAGGGCGAGTCTACGACGTTCGTCCTCCCGCAGGAGCTCACCTCGCTGGTTGGCCGGTACGGTAAGCAACTCAGTGGCTCTGACGTGCAACAGTCCGAGGGTCTCGAAGGGAAAGAATTCGACGACTCGACTCGGGAGTTGCTCGGTCTCGATGATATCGAGGGGATTCTCGGAGAAATCGACCAGGCCGCTGAAATGAACGTTGAAGAACTCGAACAGGAAGCAGAGGCTGTCAAAGCTGGCGAGGCCGAGATCAGATCTGCCGACGAAGTTATCGAGGAAGCAGGCGACGTGGCGGAAGCAGAAGAGCTGATGGAAGAGTACGAAACAGACTGAGACGACAGCTACCACCTCAGTCTACACTAGACTCCAGTCGACCACGCGCACCTAACGTGATGGATTGTATCCTCCTGATGTCACCTTCGATACCGCCCAGTGCCTTGTCGGCGTTTCGCCCCTGTGAAGTGCCTCGGGGTCACGCCCCGAGGCTTCCTGCGTCACCGACGGAACTTGCAAGACGCATTCTCGGCTGAATCAGTCCCACATCGGTTCCAGTCTCCACAGGCGTGTCTGTGGAGGCTCCCACTCCGAGTGAGATAGACGGGTCGAGGGTCTGACCGCCCGTGTTTGTGGACTTGAAGCCAGACCAAGCAACCATCATATTATCACAGAGTGGCTGCTTGGAATTACAGAGTGTGGCTTGGAGAGACAGTGTCGGCTTCATCCACGGGGTCACGTGGTTCGAGAGACTGCGTCTCTCGTCATCACGGAAGAGTGCGTCTTCCGAACGACCCCGTGGCATTCGCCGTGGTATTTCTGTAAAACATCATAGCCTCGAGCGCAGCGTCGGAAATTTGCCAGATAAGATGGAGGATACCCCCGCCTGCGAAGGTTTTTATCCACTTCATACCAGTATCAGGTAGTGACGGGTCCTGTCGACGAGGAGAAACGGGCGACACTCAGGCGGTTCGCAGCCGTCGGTGCCGCAACACCATTTGTCGGCACGGCCGCCGGTGACGACCCCGACGATAACGAGACCCGCGAAGCCATCCGAGGATATCTTGCCACTACGCCCGGCGCTCACTTCTCGAAACTTCGGGACGACCTCCAGTTGGGGACTGGTGAGACCCAGTATCACCTCGACACGCTGGTAGATGATGGTGTCATCAAGACGCGAAAGAACGGCGACTACCGGCGATTCTACCTCACGGGTCGATTCTCTGCGTTCGAACAGCGGGCACTGGGATACCTCCGGCGGCGAACACCCCGGCGTGTCGTGATTGCGCTCCTTCGAGATCCTGCCACGAGTGCAAGTGAGATTGCTGCCACAGCTGGCGTGTCCCCAGCGTCCATTAGCGGTGCCGCAGCGTCACTGGAGGCGGGCGGGCTGTTGACACGTGAGTCTGGCTACAGTCTGGAACGGCCAGAAACGCTGACACTACTGCTGGTTCGCTTTGCGGGGTCGTTCGACGAGGACACAGTCGAATTCGCGGCTGAGGCAGACACGATCCTCCAGTATGACCCGAAATCTTGATTCTTGACAGGTGTCGCCTGGTTGTGGTGACAGACGCGCGAATGTGTCGCGTTACAGGAAAACTAGAGGCGATCGTCTCAAATCTCGTTCGGGTCTTGCCAGTTCAATCTCCGGCTGTGGCACAGAGAGACCGCCTATATACCCACCTGGTGACGTAGTGCGGCTGAAGTCAGAAGCTCTCGTATTCCTGTTCGACTCATTACCACCACTTCGTCACGATCACTTCTCACGGCTGGTGATCGCTCCCGATACTGTGAATCGTGTTACAATCAAGCCCCGGGGTAGTCGCCTTGTGATTTTATACAGACGTGAATGAGAGACCGGAGTCAGACCGTCACCATCCACGTAGTTCCTGACGAGTAGCCCCACTTCTCGATCGACAGGTCGGTGGTTGCGTCAGTCACCGCTGGCATGTTAGTTCCGACCTCTTTCGCCGAGAGGTCTAGATCGTTCGCGATGTGTCGCGACTTGAAGTACGTCTTCTCACTAGCGTGCTGGTGAAGATACTGCAGAATTCGGTGTTGCTTGTCGGACAGCGCGTCTGTGGAGGTGGAGGCTGCGGGATCGGTAGTCGTACTCATATTTAGGTTAATAGGAGACGCTTCAATAGGGCGTTTGGTACGACCGACTAACCGTCAAACACGAGATACTGCCGTTAGCTGGCCGGAACGACGGCTCACAGATCTGGCAGACGCCAGCGAGGGGTACAGTCGGTTAACTCACACAAACTGTCTGTCCAGCCTCACACAGCGAACAGAGAAGAGAAGAGAAGAGAAGATACCGACGTGTCGCCACCCGATATTAGCGACCCATGCCTGGACTCAGTCGACGCTCGTGTGGTGACCGTCGCGGTTCATCAGGTCCATCAGAAGGATTGTATCGTGGGTGACTGAGCCAGTCAGCGTCACACGCCCGTCTGACACAGTGTTTTCAGTCCGTGTACCGAATCCTGTCTATGAACAGCCTTTCGAAGGTGTACAGTAATAAGCGAGGGCCGGGTCTGCGGCGGCTCTACGTCGGTGTGGGGTTATTCCTGGGCGGGGTTCTCCTGCTTCTAGGGGGGATCATCACGGCTGGGACGAACCTTGTCACCTCACTAGGCTACTCACTCGGCGAAATCCGGCTGTGGGGCGGGATCTTGGGTGGGATTGGTGTCCCCGCTGCGATGCTCGGTGTGTTCACGGTGCTACCGTCCAGTCGAACGGGACGAGCCACAGCTGTCGTCGGGTCGTCGCTGATGGTACTTGGAGTCGCGCTGTTTTATTACGCGTACCCCTGCCACTGGATTGGGGCGACTTGCGGGGCAGGTCTCACGGACATGACCTTTCCCACCGCGGGTATCTACTTTCTCGGCGCAGCGACGTCGCTGTGGGCGCTGTTCGTCAGTGTCGCGAACTTCAAAACGCGAAATGACCCTGGTGGGACTGCGGAGATAACGGTCAATCTCGAAGGAGAGACTCGGGTTGTAGAGGTCGATCGCTCGCGGTTGTCAGGACTTGGAAGTGTGGGGTTTCTGGGCGCAACACCGTCAGATCCCGTGCAGACACAGACGAATACTCCGGACACGACGAGTGACGGCGGCACTCCGACGGAAACTGTCCGATCACCGGGTGGTGGAACTGACGACGCCGAGGTGCTTGACTCAGGGGCTGGCTCACAGTCTCTGGACGAGTCTCACACACCCCAGAGCCGAGAAGACAATAGCCGGCGGGAGTCGAGTGTGACGTCTATGTCTGCGTCCACGTCTGTAGGGACTGGTCAGCCCGGTCAGTCGAGTGAGCGGGCCAGTGCCAATACACCGCAGGCGGAATCGGCGAGAAACAATAGCCAGTCGTCGGCCGCAGACGATTACTGTGGAACCTGTCAGCACTTCAGATACGAGCAGTCACAAGACGGATTGGAACCATACTGCGGACTCCACGAAGAGCGGATGGACTCGATGGACGCGTGTGAAGAGTGGAGTGCCCGCTGAGACATCTCTACACGCGAGTATGGTGAGTGTTCTTTGCGCCTCGCCTCCGAGACGATTCACACACTCGCCCCGCCCAAGTCACGTCTCGAAGAGTTCACAACAACGACGAGAGACCGAACGGCGACTGCCGATATGCCAGTGTGGAAACTATCAACAGAGACTCATCCACTGACCGGCTGACGCCGTGAGGGTTGGCGAGGATTTAGCTGAGAGATTGATGCCGTTGTGACGGTCGATGGCTCACAGATCGGCCAGCCGTTCACGGACTGATTCCCAGTGGCTTCCCTTCCAGAAGAGTTGGTCACAGTCGACACACCGCCAGACAGGACCCTCTGCGGGGGCGTGGTCTGGGCGGTCAACCGTCTCCGGGAGAGTCTCCAAGTTGCCGTTGCAACTGCCACAGTGTGCACCCTGGTCAGAAAGCTCGATCGTGAGGCTCGTCTCGCGGAGTTCACGGAGTTGATCGAGAATCTGTTTCGACTCCACCAGGATCGACCGATCTGCGCGTTCTGCGAGCCGGCGGTTCCGCGTGACCAACACCCGGGCTTCTTGACGCGCGAGTTGGAGAAGCTGCGCATCAGCCTCCACACCACGGTCCAAGGCGTAGGCAGCGTCATATCCACACATGCGAAGATATCGAGCCAGTTTCCCCAGCATCGCGTCCAGGAGGAGTCGGCGATCACTGTCCGTGCCACGGTCTGCACTCTCGGCCGTCTCGGGCAGACTATCAGCTTCACTCTCAGATATCTCCTCCGAGCTGTCGTCCTCATTCCCGGACCTGGCTGAGGGGTCGTCGTCTTCACGCCCGGGTCTCGTCGGGGAGCCATCGTCTTCGGGAGCCACATCGCCGGTTGAGTCACCACTGTCGAGTCTGGCTTGTGGCGAGGACTGAGTGCGGGCTCGCGGGGAGTCGGTCACGATTCCAGGAACGACCGCAGTTGTTCTGGCGAACGCGTGTTAATCACATCGGCAGACTCAGCCCAACCACGTCTGGCCGTGTGAATCCCGTATCGGACATGATCGAACTGGCGGGGACCGTGCGCGTCGGTGTCGATCACGATCGGTGCGCCGGCTTCGACGGCTGCTCGGACCATCGTGCCGTCAGCGTCGAGTCGCGCCGGGTTGCTGTTCACCTCGATCGCGACGTCGTGTTTGGCGGCCGCGGCGGCCAGTTCGTGAATGTCCACTTCGAGCCCGGAGCGGCTGTTGATGAGTCGGCCGGTGGGGTGGCCGAGGATATCTACCTCGGGGTGTTCGATAGCCCGCACGAGCCGGTCGGTCGCATCCTGGCGGCCTTGATCCAGCGCGCTGTGGGGTGAGGCCACCACCAGATCCAGGTCCGCGAGCGCCTCATCGGCGGTGGTTACCTCCCCGTCGGCGGCGATATTTGCCTCGACGCCGTGGAACACCTCGATCGCGAGCCCGTCAACTGCGTCTTGAATCGCGGCTGCCTGCTCGGTGAGGTCCGCTTCGGACAGGCCTGTATCGCCGAAAATGCCCGGGCCTTCGGCGTGGTCAGTGACGGCGTGATACTCGTAGCCACGGTCGATAGCAGCCCGTACCATCTGCTCGATCGTGAAGCCACCGTCAGACCAGTTGGTGTGCGTGTGGAGATCACCCGCGATTGCGCCCTCTTCGATCAGGTCCGGCAGAGCCCCCTCCGCAGCGGCCTGGATCTCGCCGTTGTCCTCGCGCAGTTCCGGTGGAATCCACGACAGACCGACGGCACCATACATGTCCGGCTCTGTTTGACCCGCGACTCGCGTGCCGACCCGTTGTCCAGCATCGGGGTCATCGACGGCCTCAGTGTCGAACACGCCGTACTCATTCACTTTGAGATCGCGCGCCAGCGCGCGGTTCCGGACGGTCACATTGTGGGCCTTGCTCCCGGTGAAATACTGGAGTGCGGCGCCGAATTCGCTGGAATCGACGACCCGGAGGTCGACTCGGAATCCGTCGGCGCGGACGCTTGCTTTCGTCTCGCCGGCCTCGATCTCGGCGTCGATGGCCGACCAGGAGAGAAAGGCGTCGACTGCTGCGGCGCCGTCTGTTGCGCCCGCAAGAATATCGATATCGCCCACCGTTGGACGCCACCGCCGCATCGACCCGGCTGTCTCCACCGCATCGACGGTATCTGCGTCTGCGAGTAAACCGAGGATATCGTCAGCCACCGGTCGAGCGTCACCGAGACGCTCCCGCTGTTGAGCCTCACGGGCGAACTCGATATTCTCGCGAATATTCGCCTCTGTCTTCGGCCCAAATCCTTTCACCTCCTGGATCTGGCCGTCCTCTGCGGCCGTCTCCAGTTCTTCGAGACCCGTTATTCCGAGCGACTCGTACAGCGTGCCCACGGTCCGGGGGCCAACCCCTTCGATAGCAGTCAGCGTCTGGATATCCACCGGGAGTTCCGAGCGGAGTTGTCCAAGTTCCGCGATCTCGCCGGTCTCAAAGTATTCGGCGACTTTGGACGCGATGGCGTCGCCAACGCCGTCGATCTCGGCGAGTGCGTCTTCACCCTCGCCTGCGAGATTCTCAATGGGTGCCGTGTGGTCTCTAATATTTTCGGCTGCACGCCGGTAGACACTGGGTTTGTAATCGGTTCCGCGAGCTTCCTCCAGATCCGCAAACTCCTCGAAGAGAGTGGCTACCTCGTCGTTTCGGCTCATTGCGCATTATTCGTCCGGCTGTGACTTAATCAGCAGGGACAGATGCGATCAGAATTCAAGCGGTCACCCTATGACAGGAACTAGCAATCGGGATCAAGCGAGAGGCGGCCCGTCTTGACCGTCAATGAACGGGGCAGGCCAGGCTGGCGCCACGTTTGGTTCGGTACGTCACTGTGGCTGGCTGCTGTCAGATCGGGCCACGAGTGTTACTCCCGGAGTCTTGCTTGCCAAGTGCCTTTTTGAGGAAGCTCATCCACCGTTTTCGGTCTGCAGTCTCCTGCCGCTCCGCCTCCGCGTCGAGATCCACCGGCCGCAACTGTTCTAGTGCGTTCAGCGCGCGGTCAATCCCAATGATACTGTCGGCCAGTTGCTCTCCTTCGGCGTGGCTCACGCGGTTTTCCTCAATTTGCTCAGTCCGCGCGATTCGTTCCCGGCGAAGATTCCGTTTGGCACGGTCCACCCGGTCTCGCTCACCAGACGGGATCGTCTCCCGACGCTTGATCTCGAAGACAAACGTCTGAAGTTCGATCTCTTCACCTTGCACTTCGATCAGATCGGGGATATCGACGCCGACCGTGGCCGCCTCCCGGTTGATCCGCTCCAGCAACTGCTTGCGCTGGTACTCTTTCACTACCGCGAGTTGGAACCCAGTTCACTTTCCTTCTTCGGCGGTTGGCCTCCTCTTCGCCCGCCTGAAGACGGGGATGAACGCTCACGCGTTATCGGTCCCGAGAAGTGACAGACCGGTCTCGGTCGGCGTCCAGTTGTAGTGGGTCGTCCCGGACTTTGTGCAGGTGCCAGCGGTCGACTAGAAGGTCGATTCCGTCCGCTGAGAACCTGAACTCGGCTGTCCCTTCTGTGCCGTCGGGCGGAAGTGTGGTGAACGTCACAACGTCACCATCTGACAGCGCCGTGGGGTCACCGCAGTTGAGCGTCTCAGACCCAGTCCCAGTCCCGGTTTGAGGTCCAGGTTCGGAGTCAGACTCGGAGCTGGCTTTCGTCTCAGACTCCGAGCCAGTTCCGTCTGGCCGGAGTGGGACACTCCCGCCGCCGAGTGGGCCACCGTACTCAACGCGAAGTGTGCCACCGTCACGAAAGACTGCTGCCGGTTTCACCCCACGATAGGAGACGTACCGGCCGGTCAGCCGGGCGAACAGTCGGCGTCGCTGCCAGAAGGGAACCGCCACTACCGGGCGTTCTCCGAGCGCGATCGCCAGCACCGCTTCGCCGATCGCTCGGAGAGGGTACTCTGGCGACGAATTCGCCGCGACGGCGACCGCCAGATCCGCCTCGGGGGCGAATCCGGCGTACGCAGACGATACCGCAACCGAGCCCGAGTGCCCGACCACCGTTTGACCGCACACCTCTCGTGTCCGCCATCCGTATCCGTACGAGCCTGCGGGCGTATCGACCCGGCCCTCGTGCAGCTGATCGCTTCGGCTGGTGGGCAACAGCTGGGTCCCGTCGAGACTCCCGCGCTGGAGTTGGCAGCGCAGATACGTGCCCACCTCGCGGACGGACGTCAACACACCCCCAGCAGGGTAGCTCACCTCCCGCGTCGGCAGACTTGCAGGCGTCAGTTCGCCTTCGTCGATTAGATACGGCGTGGCGGCGTCTGCGTCACGAGCGAACTCACCGTCATCGAATGTCGCTCGTTGCATGCCAAGTGGCGTGAACACGTGGTCATCGACGTACTCTGAGAACGCGACTCCGGTGTGTCCCTCGACAATCTCGCCTAACAGACAGTATCCCGTGTTGCAGTATTGCCACTCGTCTCCAGGTGGGGCTGTCCGCTCGGGCCACGCATCAGCGACGTGTGCGTGGAAGTCTTCACGGTCGCCCAGCGGAATGCCGGGTTCGCCTCGTCGGGTCCGCCGTGCGATCAACGCCTCACTCACACCGAGCGAGGGATATCCCGACGTATGGGTGAGTAAGTGGTGGATCCGCACCGGCTCTTCGCCAGACCCGGTCTCACCCCGCTGGGGGCCGTCGCTGGCTCCCGGCTTGATATCGAAATCCAGGTGATCCGTAAGAGGATCGTCCAGCGAAAGCATCCCGGCGTCAGCGAGTTGTAATACAGCCGTCGCCGTTATCGACTTGCTGACAGACCCGATTGGATACAGCGTGTCCGGCGAGACTGCCCGATTTCCAGCCAGATCACGAGAGCCGACCGCGTCAGTGTATGCCTCTCCGTCCGGCCGCACGACGGCGACACTCAGACCGGGGATCGGGTCCTGCCTGAGCACACGGCGGAGGAACCTACTCAGTTCGCGTTGCGTGCCGGACGCCAGTGGCGACGCAACCGCAAACTCGCCGATGGGCCGGTCACCGAATCCATCGTACACGTCGTCATCCATACGTGACTGTTCATGCGACCGAGCATAAATCTCACAGTACGCACGGCTCCCCATCCCCCGGCTTCGTGAGTATCGGCCATGATCTCTTGACACAGAGTGCCGCAGTCGGATCCCCCGCAGTCGACCGTCAGTCTCAGGGGCCCGCGCCGCTTTATGAGTGCATGGACGAAATCGACGTTGAACCAGTCGAGGATGCAGGCGAGGAGGAAGCCGTCACCCCGGGAGATGAACCCGGGCTCGCCGTCGCCTCGACAGAGACAGATCTCCCCGTAGGTGTCGACGCGCCCGAGTATGTCCTCTACGGGGGCAAAGGCGGCGTTGGCAAGACGACGATGGCAGCCTCGACAGCGCTGTCGTCTGCAGCTGCGGGTGTCCCGACACTGGTCGTGTCGACTGATCCTGCGCATTCGCTGTCTGATACGTTGAACGCCGAAATCCCGCCCCGCCCCGCACAACTCCGCGACGACATCCCGCTGTACGCGGCAGAAATCGATCCCGATGCGGCCACCGAGGAAGGCGGTATGTTTGGGGGCGAGGGTAATCCACTCGGAGGGATGAGCGGGATGGCAGAGGAGATGGGCCCAATGGGTGAGATGCTCGGTGATGACCCCGAAGAGTTTCTTGGTGGTACGATGCCTGGGGCCGACGAGGCTGCCGCCATGCGACAGTTGCTCGAGTACCTGGACGACCCGCGATTCGACCGCGTCGTCGTGGATACGGCGCCGACCGGACACACGCTGCGGCTGCTCCAGTTGCCAGAAATAATGGAATCGATGGTGGGTCGAGTCATGAAGATCCGCCAGCAGTTCCAGGGAATGATGGACGGAATCAAGGGAATGTTCGGTGGTAATGAGGAGGATCCAGCCGCGAGTCCAGATCTGGACGAACTACAGGAGCGGATCGAACGGCTTCGAGATGTTCTTCAGGACCCCGAACGAACCGACTTTCGCGTCGTGATGGTGCCCGAAGAGATGAGCGTCGTCGAGTCCGAGCGGCTAATCGACCGTCTCGGCGAATTCGGGATCCCAGTGGAGACGGTCGTCGTCAACCGGGTGATGGAGGATCTGGCCGATGTCGTAGATATCGACTCTCAATGGGTGGTGTCGCCGGATCTCGACGACTGTGAGTTCTGTCAGCGGCGCTGGGACGTCCAGCAGCGCGCACTCTCACGTGCCACGGATCTCTTCCGGAGCCGGCGAGTTGAGCGGGTACCGCTGCTCGCCGAAGAAGTGCGCGGCCAAGAGGCACTCCAAGTGGTCGCTGCCTGTCTTGAGTAGTGAGTGTCGGTTGAGAAGTCGTATTCAATCCGACCCGCACAACGAGCCTTGGTCTGACGGAGGTACTGACGATAGAGTGAAGAAGCTGCTATGTACTCAGAGCCTATCAGGAGTTCCTCAACTGCACAGACTGTGATTCGGTCACGGCGCCTACACGCTTGGATGCAGAATCATTCTTTCGGGACCGACCAGTCTGCTCGACAGCATATCTCCCGTTCTTCCTCATTCAGTTCGTCTTGGGTCTCGGGTCGCCCTGTGTCCCGTTCTGTCGTGTCCCGACCCGTCAGTTCTGTCCAATTGTGGGCCGCTCGTATGGGACGCTGACACCGCCTCACGCCGAGGCAATCCATAGGCCCGATCTACCCACCGAGGCTCTCGACAGCGTTATACAGCGCATCTCGCAGCCGTGTCGGGACGAATCTGGCGAGGACGCCGATCCGACCGGGTGTTCCAGTGGGATAGCGGGCGGCCGGTTTCGTCGCACTCGCGGCGTTGAGGATATCTTCTGCGACCCGGGCCGGTGGGATCGACCCCGGACCGTCACTCGCGACTGCGGTCGCGCTGTCGATGATCGAATACAGCTTCTCGTAGGGCCCCTCGCGGTCGATCCCCTCGATTTCGGTCGTGACCCGCTCGGCGAACCCGGTCTGGACTGGCCCTGGCTCGATGAGGGTGATATCGATCCCGAAAGCTTCCACCTCGTTTCTGGCCGCATCACTCATCGCCTCCAGGGCGAACTTCGAGGCCGAATACGCGCCGGCACCGGGCAGTGCCACTCGCCCGACCACGCTGGAGACGTTGACCACGGTG
>KI543231.1:321283-322399 GCA_000496235.1 uncultured archaeon A07HR60 | reverse complement strand
GACCCTCATATGACTGGGTTATTAGATACGAGATGGAAGAAACACCACACCCCGTCGCATGAAACGGGAGCCACGCCGCGGCTACCGGGGTGGCAACGCCGCGAGTTCTCTCGTCTAGAGCGGACGTAATCTGCATGTGACGACTGGCCGTAGCCACCGCTACCAGATGGGTCGACTGACAGTAGCGACGAGCAGGTGGAACGGAAGCACGGACGCGAGCCAAAGTCTCTAATTATTTCGGGACGACCCACAGACATGATCGGGTTTATCGGCGGTAGCGGGATTTACGACGCGCTCCCGCTTTCGGATGTCCGGAGACAAGACTACGAGACGCCGTACGGTTCGCCGTCGGCACCGGTGACAATCGGCCAGTTCGGCGACACTGACCGAGAGGTAGCGTTCCTGCCGCGACACGGACCCAACCACGGTAAGTCGCCCACAGATCTCCCGTATCGGGCGAATATGTACGCTCTCAAGCAAGTTGGTGTCACCCACCTGTTCGCGTCCAACGCTGTAGGAAGTCTCCGAGAGGGACTTCCACCGCAGTCGCTTGTGATCCCAGATCAGATCTACGATCGAACCAAACATCGCGACCTATCGTTTTACGGCGACGGTGTCGTGGTCCACCAGCCGTTCGCGGAGCCGTACAGCCCAGAGTTAGTGTCACATCTGACCGATGCCGCCCGTGCGACAACCGAAGTTGATGTTCACAACGGCGGAACGTACGTTTGTATCGAAGGACCACAGTATTCGTCGAAAGCCGAAAGCGAGTTCTACCGATCACAGGGGTGGGATCTCGTAGGGATGACCACCATCCCGGAGGCGAAACTCGCCCGGGAGGCTGAGATAGCATACGCAACTATCTGCGGTGTCACAGATTTCGACGTCTGGAAACAGGACAGCGAGGTCACGCTACAGGAGGTGATGAACAACGCTGAGAAGAATCAGGCGACGATCAAAGCCACCGTCGAGGAGGCCATCCGGACACTCCCCGTCGATCACACGTGCGCTGCACACAGTGCGCTCGAGGGGACAATCAACACCTCGCGCGACGCGATATCTGCGGAGACCCGCAAGCGAGTCGAACCGTTGCTCGGCGAGTATCTGTGACAGCCA
>KI543231.1:312796-321233 GCA_000496235.1 uncultured archaeon A07HR60 | reverse complement strand
AACCCGTGATGAGGACGGTTTCTTGCATGGGCCGGTGGTTACTCTCTGAGGGTATAATTCTCGCGAAGAGTCCTCCGCAGGTCGGTGTCCGGTTCAGCCGAGCCCGGTCCAACCCGACCCGCTTAATCCAGTCAAGCCCAGTCTGGTCTGGTCTCGTCTCGCCAATTCAGAGCCAGTCAACTCTGACCCGTGATTGGACTCCCCAGCGTCACAGAGTCCACGGGAGTGTTATCGTGTTGCTCGGTCTATTCTGGCGGGACAGCAGCTGGTGATCTGCCTCCAGGTTTGATTCCGAGTCGCTCAGCTCAGTCCACCTGGAGAGGGTGCGGAGCGACCAGGGGGCCCCTCACTGAGGTGTTTCCCCGAGAAAGTCGCCGAACAGTTTCCGCTGGCCCGTCGCCAGATGTTCTGTGAGCGTTGATGGGCTGATATCCAACTCTGTGGCAATTTCTCCGGCGGTGGCCCCCCGTGGTCGGTCAAAATATCCCATTTCGTAGGCAGTCCGGACCGCCTCGAGTTGCCGGTCAGTGAGACGGTCGCGGTCCACAAGGACGGTGTTTGCGGGCGCGTCACCCCCGCTCGATTGAATTAGCTGCCGGACATCTGCTTGTGGGAACGCTGAGCGAATTTCGTCGATTGAGTCTCGCAACACATCGTACCCGGGCGCGTGGAAGACGAGTGTGAGAGTGTGCTCGTCGGCTAGAAACCGGTCGACTGGACAGCCCAACTGACCGAGGAGTTCACATGGACACCCGCCGCCGGCGTGATCCACCCGGTACACACGAGCACCTCCCTGTTCGAACACTGTATCAAGCTCGATCTGACTTGCGTCCTGGTCTGCATCCACTCGAAACTCAGTCACAGGGGTGGTTCCGTCAGCGGCCACGCTGGTCGCGACCCGGTCGACCCTGGCGTCTGCTCGTGCGACGGTTTCCGACACTGGACAGACATCTGAGTCGAACGCAACTGTCGCGCGAATCCCGTCGGTCACAGTTGCGTCCCACTGTGGGCGGTGACTTCACTGGTATGCAGTGATTCCAGCGGCGAGCGGAGAACGGCATCTGACGGACTCACGGGCACCACCGTCGTTACTCCTCGTTGATCCGGATCTGGCGGCCGGTCAGTTCGGTCGGGTCCAATTCGTACAGTCCGATATTGAGTGCGTCTGGGTCGGCTGCCCACATCTCGAAGAGCGGCCGTTTCGCGCCACCGTACTGTTTGACACGCGCTGGTGTGAGTTCCTCACGGGGGATCTCTTCGATTGCTCCAGAGGCCACGACGCTCTCGTATTTCGGGCTGTCTTCGGTGTAAACGACGAGACGGCCGCTTGGCTGTGATCCAAGATACTGCCGTTTCTCGCTGTCCGGCGTCGAAACCAGCCGGAATGCGAATCTCCGTGTGTCGGTATCGTACCCGTAAGAGATTGGAATCGCGTACGGTTTGTTATCTCGTGCGAGCGATAGTACCGCCGTCTCCCGGCTGGTCAGAACCCGATCAACTTCCGACTGTGTCATCTCTGCCTGTTGGTCTAGACTCATCGTTTCAGGTAACCACGTTACGTCCTTGTGCGTCGAAAAGGTGTTCATCAGCGAGTTACGTTCGGCCCACTCAAGATTTGGATCTGGTTTCGGTCAGTTCTGCGAGAGTGACCCCGAATCCGACCGAGACTCAAGCCCGGACTCAGACGCTGGCGTAGACTCAGAGACAGGCTACGACTCAGACTCCCCGTCAGAGGGCTGCGAATCCGACTCCTCTGTCGATGTCGACCTTTCGTCTCGCGCGACTTCATCACCTGGTTGTGGCGACGCGTCGGCCGCGTGTGTCGATGTCGTCCCAGACGCCGAGGGAGCTGTCGGAACCGAGAACGCGGTCTTGGTGACGGCTGCCCCACAGATAACACATCCATTCGCGATCAAAGCGTCTCTCATGGAGTCGTTGACATCCAGCGACTCACGACAGCTGGGACACTCGAATTCGAGATCGGCCGCCTCACTCATTTACCGCTACTACCGGCTCCATTAGTTTAAATTCTTACAGGCCAACTCTCGGAGAAGTTCATAGGGTAATCTCACCGATTTGAATACCTGATCTGTCGAGACGGCAAAGTTCGGGATTGCAGGTCACTGCGAGTCGAATTCGCGTTTGAGTTCGTCTGCAAACGCGTCAGCCAGCCGGGTAGGCTCTGGTAGTTTATAGCCGCCACAGAGTGCAGCGACAAGATCACGAGCGCGGACTGCCCCGAGCCCGTGACCGGGGCTGATGTATAATGGATTGATCCGGGGAGAGTTTTGATACTGGCGGGACTGATACGCGTGCCCGATAACGGTCTCGTCCGCGGATTCAACCTGGCTATCGGCGCGAATCGGCGTTGACCACTCTGCCGGACGGCCGTCGACAGAGTCGTCGGGAACACCACAGAGTAGTGACTTGGCGACACCGACCGCGGGAGTCTCGGTGGTCACTCCGATGTGAGTCGCGAGGCCAGCCTGGCGATAGTGGATCCGGCCGGACCCGTCCAGAATGAGTACGTCAGGGCTAATCTGGAGCTGATCCAGTGCTGCCAGAACCGGACCCCCCTCCCGAAATGCTAATAACCCGGGAATATACGGAATCTTGAGAGGGGTGACTGCACTCGCCCGCTCGACGACCTCGTTGCCACACAGCGCGACCGCGGCGCTGATGACTCGTTCTGCGAGAAACGCCTGATCAATCCCGACTACGACCGGCTCTTGATGATCCGTGTCCGAGACGGTGTTGCTCGGCTCGGGCACTCCATCCGAGAGATCGGCCGCCTCGTCCAGACTGACGGCGGCTGGTTCGGGAGGGGTGAGACGTCGGTCGGAACGTCGCCCGCCAGAAGCGTCTCCGGAGTCTGTGTACACGGCCATATCGGCAATCTCGCGCTGAAGCGTTCTCATCTCATCCCGAGTGAGTTCGGGATTTGGGACGAATTCAGGATGTGCGACCGATGGCAGCTGCCCACCCATGCGGGCTAGAACCGCCCGCCAGGACCGCCTGGCCCACCTGGCCCGCCCGGACCACCTGGACCGCCGGGGCCACGACCTCCACCTCCGCCACCGAGATTGAGCTGGGAGGGTGCACTCACTTCATCCTCGATTCGTTTGCCGTACAACAGACCGATCCCCAGACCCGCGAGGTGGGCCCAGTGTGCGATCCCGCCGAGTGCGCCACCCAGTCCGGCAAAGATGCTCACGCCCGCGAACCCGATTGTGAGGAGCCACAGTGGCATCGGGATGATGAAGTACAGGTACACTCGCAGTTGCGGGTTGAGCACTGTGAGAACACCCATCACAGCCATGATGGCACCACTGGCGCCAACGATGCCCGGCCCCAGGCTCCCCATCAGAGCGCCAGCGCCCAGTTGGGCAAGTCCCGCGATCGCGCCGGCCGCGAGGAACAGACCGACGAATCGGCGGGTGCCGAGTTTGCGCTCGACTGCAGAGCCGAAAAAGTATAGCACAATCGAATTCAGCGCGATGTGGCCGAATCCACCGTGGGCGAACACCGATGTCACCCAGGTCCACACGTATTCTGGGTGTGTGGGCCGGAGTACAAACAGCGATTGCATCACTTCTGGGCCCAGTAGTGCCTGTGTCAGCGTCTGGAGCAAAAACGTGACCCACATGAGCCCGAGAAACAGAAACGTCGTGTTCTGCCGGAGATAGCCACCGATCCCACCGGTCCCCGTTGCGCGGTCGATCCGGCGGCGAAGCTGCTTGACTGGCCCCTGACTCTCGCGCTGGTCGCCGATAGTAGTCGTCCCACCGCTGGTTGTGACGGAGTCGTCGAAGTCGCTCGCGAACACTCCCGACGGGTCGTTCCACTGGTTGAGCCCGGGACAGTCGTGGCTTTCCGGTAACCGATGGTCAGCACAGAACGACTGCCCACAGCGGTCACACTGATACGGGAGATTGTCGTACTCGCCACACTTGTCGCACGTTGCCATTACGTTGAATTGCGGCTTCAGAAGTAAATCGGTTTGCCTCTGCAGTGCAATCTGACCTACCCGCTGAACACGCGGTCGGTCGCAGACGACCGAATAGAGTGTATACGGCCACGAGTCGCCACAATGCGCACTTTTCGGAACCGAACGCGAGACCGTGCGGAGCGATTGTGACATCGACCGTTTGTGGCTCATTTCCAGCGGCATCCGCTTCGATAGCCCGTGAATCCTCGCGAACCGATAGGTGTTAGTCTCCGGGTCGGATAGACACATTCTATGACCGAACTCCGCCCCCTCGTGGCTGGGTTACTCCTCATCTTCGCCGGCATCCCCCCGCTCGTGACCTACGGCCCACAGTCGTTCGGGCTGGTCTCGGTGCCGCTGTTCGGGACCGGCGCTGTGATCGCGTATGCTGGCTACGCCGCGTGACGACAGCAGTCTGACCGCCTGTACAAGCGTTTCCTCGCCCTGAAGTCGTCTTCAATCTTGAATTGTCGCTCGACCCTCGCCAGTATCTCGATGAAATACTCAGTTGTTCTTGTGGGGTCACTCCTTTTTGCGTCAGTTCGTGTCGCTCCGCACGAGCGTCCGAAAGTCATGCGTGAGTCTAGTAATAGCCACAACGGAGATTAGCTGGGCTCACCAATCAACAGACCAGCGCCGGTCACCGCTCGTCAGCCCACGGGAGTGGCTCGGTACACCACTTGCAGAAGTCGATATCGACATCAGTTTCTTTTCCACAGTTCGGGCACTCAATGGACTCTGCCGTCTCTGTCTCAGGTCCGGCCTCGCTAGCGGGGGGCTCGATAGAGCCGTCCCCAGGTTCGGCGAGGGGCACAGATTCGGATTCAGAGCCGGACACAGTCTCGCCCTGACTGGTCGCGGTCGGCGGGGTTGTCTGGTCCGCGGGTTCACGAGTCTGTTCCAGTTGCCCGCGACCAAGCAGGAACGCGTCGACAGCGCTCAGCCCGAACAGAATCACCACGGGATAGACCACGCGCCGGGGGAGATTCATTGGAGCCTGGCCTCCGCTCTCCCCGTACAGCATCGTCAGTACCACCCCACCCCCGAGGATCATCCCGAACCACAACGCGGCCCGGCCCCACTTGCGGAGATACGCGTGTCCCAGTCCCGCGACCACAAGAGCCAGCACCGCGGCCAGCCAGGGATGGTAGCGGTCGTTCATACAGCGTGTGTACACACCCGCCCATCTTAATCTTCTGAAACCGGTTGCGAGTCGCTCTCAAGGGAGTCGACAAGCGCTGCCAACTCTCGGAGAGGATACTGGCCTGGCGCCGTCGCCGATTCGGGGTCGACCGGCGCATAGCCGATTCGCGAGCCGTATAGGGGCGCGATCGCTCTGGTGTGACGGCCCGCCTCCCCCATTCCCATGGTGGCGACAGAGTGGCCGGCGAGGCTAGCAGTGTGGGTCGCCTGAAGAATGGCCAGCGCGTCATCCCGAGAGGTGGCTGTCGTGGCCAACTTCGCGATATCACCTGCATTAGCCGCATCCGCCAATAGCTCGGTCAACTCGACTACTGCCGGCGTGGATTCGAAGTCGTGAACGGACGCAATGACCGACACATCGGCTTTCTGAGCAGCATCACGCAGTGAGCGGGCACGTTCAGCCTCCGGGGGTGGTGCGGTCCCCTGTAGGGCTGCCAGTTCGATATCGACTGCTGTGACCGCGTTATGAGAGACTGCGGTCGCAAGTTCGTCGTATCGCGCCAGAGAGTCCGCCTGACCACCTTCCCAATCGGCTCTATTCGTCGCAATGACGGGCAACGCGCCATCGTATTCACCGAGTTGCGCGCGCGGATCCTCTGCGAGGTCCATCCGGAACTCGATGGCGTCCGCGTGGCTGGCTGCCTGATCTGCGACTGAGAGGTCGGCCGTACTCGCAGCCAGGACGAACTCATCGAACATACTCGCCGTCAAATCCCGGGGGAGTTATAAGTACTGAGACTGCTGTCGCCCAATCTCAATCACCGAGTGACCACCCAGCGATCAGTGAAAAAACAGCGGTGAATTGAACGAGCAAAACTGGAACACAGAGATACTCACTCGTGGATGCGGTTCTGTCCCTCCATCGAGAATGCGACTGGTATCGGTGCTCGGCCAGTGGCACCTGGCACACATACCGCAGGACAACACCGCTATCCGGGACTGATTATGGACACGGGTCGGCCACCTCTTATCAGTGTTATATGCAACGTATTTAACATGTGTCTGTTCATACTCGAATCACGGCTTCAATGAACCGCAAACGTTCGGTCCGGTTGTGTTTTCTCGCGATTGTCTTATTTTCGGCTCTATCAGTCGGTGTCGACGCCACCATCCCGGCGGACGAGACTCCTGTGACGAGTGATGGGATCTTGGATCGGTCGTCGCTCGACGGCATGACGATGGTCACGTCGCAGTCGGACGGACTGTTTTTTCTGTCGGAAGACGGCTCACAAGTAGCGCGATTGGCCGACGAGGATGCGTACTTTGACGCGGACCGGGTTCCAGAAGCCGGGACACACACGATACTGTACACGGCAGCAAACGACATCACTATCACCGACTGCGGGTTTTCTACGTTCTGTACCGAAAATCGTGTTGTGTTGTACAATCTGACTACCGGTGAGAAGCAGATCTTGTTCTCTATGACGGCGAAAAGAACCACCTCTGACCGGTGGCACGACGCGGACTATCTCGGGACGAACCGGATTGTTGTGGCAGATATCGCCCGCGACCGCGTCTTCATCGCCAACACCTCGACCGGCTTGATTACCTGGCAGTGGCAGGCACACCAGGCGTACAACACATCCAGCGGCAGTCAAACAGCGGAAGATTGGACCCATCTTAACGATGTCGAGGTGCTGTCAGATGGCCGACTAATGGTGTCTATTCGGAATCAAGATCAAGTGGTCTTTCTGGACCCTGCCACCGGAATTAACGACTCCCTCACGCTCGGTCAGGATCACGACCCAGCAGCGGAGAATAAAACGCTCTACGAGCAACACAATCCAGATTACATCCCACCCGCCACCGGTGGTCCGTCGGTTCTCGTCGCGGATAGCGAACACAACCGTGTCGTCGAGTTCCAGCGGACCGAGTCAGGCTGGGAGCAGTCCTGGGAGTACGACCGAGGGCTGAACTGGCCTCGCGACGCCGACAGACTGCCGAACGGGAACACGTTGGTCGCCGACTCACGTGACAACCAGGTTGTCGAGGTCGATTCGACGGGCCAAATCGTCTGGCAGGCCAGTGTCCCTCTCCCGTACGAGACCGAGCGGCTCGGATCTGGATCCGAAAGCGACAGCGGGCCATCAGCCGAGCGGGCGGGCCTCCAGTCTATTACAGGTGAGAGTGGGCAAAACCCACTACTCGTCACACTGAAACAGGTTTTCCCTGATAAAGTGATTAATGGATTTTCGTTCGTCCTTTCGGGGTTACGACTCTCTGTGGTGGGCGGCTTCCTGTCTCTCCTGATGCCGGGAACACTGCTTGTGTGGGGGATTGCCGAGTGGCGATGGTCGGCGTATCGTCTTCGATTGCCGATTGGCAAGTGGTGACTATGAAGTGGAGACGCGGGCCGGGTCTGGACCGTCTGTAGCTGGGTGGCTCCTATCCGCGAATTAGCAGTGAATCACCTTGAGCCGTGAATTCCTGCATTAGCCGTCTGGTCCGTCTGGAACCCCACCATGGGTCGAGTCGCGGGGAGTCATCCCCTGAGGCCTGTACGGGTCGTGCGTCTCTAGCACAACTGTATGCCAGCGATAGACCGATCACAACAGTGGGCTGCATCGCCCGGAGTCACCGAAAAAGAGCAGTCGCGTCAGGCGCCGATCGATTCTTCGGCTTCGAGTAGTTCGTGATATCGGTTCCGGATTGTCACTTCGCTGATGTCAGCCACTCCGCTCACGGCCGCCTGCGTGGTCTTTTCGTTAGTGAGTAACGAAGCCGCGTACACAGCTGCAGCCGCTAGTCCGACAGGAGACTTTCCGGAGTGGACCCCTTTCTCTTTCGCGTTCTCGAGCAGGTCTTTGGCGCGCATTTCGGCCTCGTCGGAGAGATCCAGCGAGGAGGCGAACCGGGGGACGTACTGTTCCGGGTCTGCGGGTTTGACCTCGAGTGAAAGCTCGCGGACGACGTAGCGGTAGGTACGGGCGATCTCGCTTTTTTCGACGCGCGACACTTCAGCGATCTCGTCGAGACTCCGGGGGACGCCGGCCATCCGGGCGGCCGCGTACACACACGCTGTGGAAACGCCCTCGATCGAGCGGCCGGGAAGTAGGTCTTCTTCCAGCGCCCGGCGGTAAATGACAGACGCGGTCTCGCGGACGTTATCGGGAAGCCCCTGTGCCGAGGCCATCCGGTCTACCTCGCCGAGTGCCTGCTTGAGATTTCTGTCTTTGGAGTCACGAGTGCGGAATCGCTCGTTCCACTTACGGAGCCGCTGCATTTTCTGGCGCTGTCGAGACGAGA
>KI543231.1:243810-312776 GCA_000496235.1 uncultured archaeon A07HR60 | reverse complement strand
TGGCGCTGTCGAGACGAGAGCGACCGCCCGTAGGCGTCCTGATCTCGCCAGTCGATATTCGTCGAGAGCCCCTTGTCGTGCATCGTGTTTGTCGTCGGGGCGCCGACTCTGCTCTTGTTGTCTTTTCTTTCGCGTCGAATGCGCGCCACTCCGGTCCGCGGTCGACGTTGTCCGAGTCGACGACGAGCCCACAGTCGGCACAGACGGTTTCACCGTGGCCCTCGTCGGTAATCACGTTACCTTGACACTCCGGGCACTCTAGTTGTTCTCGCGACGATTCTCGTTGTGAAGTCTTCTCTTCGGAGATCCGTGTCTTCTCGCTCATTGGTTACTGAACTCCCCGGCTAATCACCGTGCCGGATGCGGTTCTTATGCGAAAGTCACGCAGTGGCTTCATAAGTGGTCCGGTGTCGGTTGTTCGTATGACAGGTGTCCGGAGATTCAACCCGACTGCTCACCAGTTCGGTCGGAAATTTCCGCGCAGTCAGTCCGCCCGTCCTGCCGGGGGCGACAGCTTTTCGTTGTGATCCGGCTGTCATTTCGCATACAAATGCCCGAGCGAATCGTATCTCTGGCGCCGAGCGGGACGGCCACACTCACGGCCCTCGGAGCGGCAGACCGGGTCGTCGGTGTGACCCACCACTGCGAATTGGACCGCGAGCCGATTGGCGGCTGGCTCAATCCGGACCTCGAGCGGGTGGAGGAACTCGAGCCAGACCTGGCGGTCACCAGCGACGAATTACAGAGCGACATCACAAGACAGCTACGTGACCGTGATATCGACACCTTCCACCACGAACCTGAAGGGCTGGAGGCAGTCGTCGACGGGTTCGCCCTGCTCGGCGACGCGATTGGACAATCAAAAGCGGGAATCTCACTCGCGGCCACGTCCCGCAACCGATTGCACGCAGTCTCAGACCGTGTGGCACACCGGGACCAACCAGTGGTGTACTGCGAAGAGTGGTCTGACCCGCCAATGGTGGCGGGCAATTGGGTTCCCGAGGCGGTTCAGGCTGCAGGGGGCCAATATCCGTTCGCCGGTCCCGGCGACCGGTCTCGAGAGATTGAGGCGTCAGAGGTGGTCGCTGCGGACCCGGATCAGGTGGTACTTCATGTCTGTGGCCACGGTGATACCGCCGATGCCGCGACAGTTCGTGAGCGGGGCTGGGACCTGGATGCGCCCGTTCACGTTCTCGACGACAGCCTTCTCAATCAACCGAGTCCGCGCCTTATCGACGGGATCGAGCGACTTGCAGAAGTTATTCACACGGATTAACCGCCGCACAGCCGAGTCGTTCCCCAGGCGACGATTGACCGCCGAGCAGAGGCGGCGTCACAATACTCGCGAAAGGAACCCAGCTCTGATTTGCGTTCCGTCGCAGTTTTGTCGTCCAATGAGACAGTGATATGCATGCGAATCGGTGTCGGCAGTGGGAATCCGGTCAAGCGACACGCGGTCGAATCGGTCGTGACCGGGGAGACAGCCCCGTTTGACAGCGAACCGCAGGTAGAGTCAGTCTCTGTCGAATCGGGCGTAGACGAACAGCCGTGGGGGGTCACGGAGACGGTCAGCGGGGCAGAAACTCGGGCTGTGAACGTGTTCACAGAAGGCTACGATCTCGGCATTGGGATCGAGGGAGGTGTCGCCGAAAGTGACGCCGCCGACGGGCTGTTTTTGATCATGTGGGCGGCCGTCGTCGACGGCGAGGTCACTGGGCGGGCAGCAGGGCCTCAGATCCGGTTGCCCGCACGTGTGGCAACGCGGCTCCGTGACGGCGCCGAACTCGGCCCAGTGATGGACGACTTGCTCGACGAATCCGACGTCGCACGGGGGCGAGGAGCGGCGGGGGAGTTGACTGGCGGCCAGATCGACAGAGAGACTGCACTCGCTACCGCCGTCGCTGGAGCGCTCGCCCCGTTCGTCTCAGGGCTGTACGGCAACTGAGTCGTGTCCGGCGGCTCTGAAATGACCTGCCAGCCAAGACCAACGCGGGGAGACCTGTCTGGACCCATCCAGGGACGGTCTCCACTCGATTTAGAGCCGGGAGGAACAGCGTCTGCGGTCACCCGATTCGAATACAGTCTCGACACAATTCAGCCACGACAGTTGCGTCCGTTTTAGTGGCGTGCTCGATTGACCGGTGTGTCAGTCGCGGACTGGGTCAAGATCAGCGTCGGGCAGTTCGGCCGCCTCCCCGTCGATATCACTGGATTCTTCGACAGCAGTCGTCAGGGAGACGTTGAGCGCGAGCATGGAGACGATCCCGCCAACGAGTGTCACGATGTTTTTCAGTGCATGATCGAGGATAGCGGCGCCGAGCGCGACGGGGGCTCCCAGGGGAGTCAGCCCGACTACGAGCACGCTGAACGCGCCTTCGTACAGTCCAATCCCGCCCGGTGAGAGCGGGAGCACTTTCGCGAGATTCCCGACACTGACGGCGAAGACACAGACTGCAGCCAGCGTCACCGGCGGTACTGACACGCCAAGCGCCACGAGCACGATCCCAGCGACGAGCACGTCCAGAAGCCAAATGACCAGACTGGTCGCGCCTACGCGAGCGAATGCTGACCGAGAACTCGCGATCTGCTGGAGATCGCCGACGAAGCGCTCAATCACGCCAGCGACATACTGGGTATAAGAGTCAGAACTGAGAGCCGCAAGGACGCTCCGGACCCGGTTCCGCTCGGACCGCGCCGACAGAATCACGACGAGTGTTGTCGTCACAGCCACGAACCCGACGGCACTCGCGGTCAATGCGGCCACCCGGCCAGCCTCATCAGCACCGGTGAGAGCCGCCGTGACCGCTCCCAACTCACCCGAGGCGGCATACCCGAGGAGAACAGTCCCTGCGAGTGTGGTGATCGTGAGCAGATCGAAAATCCGTTCGGCTGCTAGCGAGGCTAGCCCGGACGGGTATGGAATCGTTCGGCGCATCTTGACGATGTAGGCTCGGACGGCGTCGCCACCGCGGGCGGGAAACACGAGATTTCCCGTCTGGCTGATAAACACGGCCCCGGTGAGAAAGCCGACTCGCTCCCGGAAGCCCAACTTTGCGAGGATGTCACGGTACCGGAAGCCGCGGAGCGGCCACGAGAGGGCATACAGCAGTGTGGCGCCGGCGATCAGTAGCGGATCAGCCTGGCTAATCGACCCGGCGACGGCGCTTGCGTCGAGATACTGAGTCATCAGCGCCGCCGCCAGCGTCACCAGCAACAATCCGGCGACGAAACTGGTTCGCGGGCCGAGCCGCGGCTGGACAGACACCTGCCACCACAGACGGACGATTTGTGAGCCCATTCCCAGGACATCCCGGACGAGGTCGACTTTCGTGTCGGCGTGGGGCTCCCAGCTGACGGGGAACTCATCGACCTGGAACCCAGCCCGCTGAGCGCGAACCAGTAACTCGGTGTCCCAAAACCAGTGTTGGTCGTGAATATCGGCTTTCACCGCGTCAAAACAACCCCGGGAGACAGCTTTGAAGCCACACTGGTGATCTAGAAGATTCGAGCCCAGAACACCACGGACGAGCAGGTTGAACCCTCGCGAAGGAATCCCTCGTTTGCGTGGGCGCTCGGCCCGTTGACCCGGGATCCAGCGGGAGCCCGTGGCGACATCAGCCTGGCCAGACTGGACTGTCGTGATGAGTCGCTCCAAATGTTGCATATCTGTTGCCAAGTCCGTGTCGAGATACGCGAGCGTTCCGCCGGTCGCGGCCTCGAAAGCTCGCTCCAGCGCGCCGCCACGTCCGAGTCGCTCGTCGCTGTGGAAGTGCTGCACCCGGGAATCCGCCTGTGCTAGCTGGTCGGCAATCGCTGGTGTCTGGTCGGTACAGCCATCCTCGGCGATCAGCACTTCGAACGTGTCCGGCCGCAGAAACTCTTCGAGGGTCTCAATCGTGGTCCGAACCGTCGTCTCGATGGTGTCCTCCTCGTCGTAAGCAGGGAGCACGACCGACACGTCGGCAGTACCGGACCCGTCCATTACGTCTCGCTGGCGTCGGCTGGTGTAAGTACCTTCTGAACGGGTCCGACCGAGCAGTTCTCCCACGGGAAAACACAGCCATCGCCGAGTACAACCTGAGCCCAAGGCTGCCGAGACACACACTGACTACGGGCTAGCCGGGGACCGCAAGACCGGAAGACCAAGACAGCGGGTTCTAGCACCGGCTTCAGAGGTCGAGCGGCTCGACTTTGAGAAACTCACGGAGTAAGACGGTGGCGTAACTGCCGCTGGGAAGCGCGAACCGCACTCTCGGTCCAGGGCCGACCGAGAGGTCTGTCTCAAGTAAGATTGCGCGTCGCGTCCCAGAAGACGCCCACGTGTCGGGGAGGTCGAAACTCTCGGGGGAAAGGTCAGCCTCCTCGAGGACGGTTCGTTCGATTTCACCGGGGGCCCCGTCTGCCAGTTCGGTGTCGGTCCCGATTAACGGGGCGGTGACGAAGGCTCGCCCTCGCTGGCAGTGTCGCTCAAGTATACTCACCCTGTCGGCGGTCACCGATTGCGTGCGACCGACATCGGGAACAGAGAGACTGGTCGGGGAATCGTCGTCGGCAAAACAGACTCGATCCCCCTTGACCGGCCGGGCAAACGGGAGTCCCTGATCGAGACGGCGGCTGAGAATCTCGTTGAACAAAAACGACTGAGCGGCGTTGACAAACAGCCGCTGGAGATTCTCGGGGACCGTCTCGAGCGCGGCCCGCCAGTCTGGTGTCGCTGGAGTGTCGGCTGCTGCGAGTTCGTTGAGCATCGATCGTTCGAAGCCGAGCCGACGAGGGACTTCAGAAAGACAGGCGTCCCAGTCAGGCGTGTCAGCCTCGAACTGCGCAGCTACGAACGCTCGCGCGTCTCGACTCGCCTCCGGTTCCGCACTCGAGGGATTGGCGACGTAGGCTTTGACCGCCCCCCGCCAGTCGCTCCTGAGAGCCGCTAGACCCACTTCGTGTGTGACAGGCCGATAGCTGCCGAATCGTTGTTGCCCGAAGTAATTCGGGACGCCAACCCGGCCCACATGCTCGAACTCGACGGGAGTGTCAGTATCGATCTGAATCCCGTCGTCACCGTCGACTGGGTCATCAGAATAGGCCGTACCGGTGGGTTGAGCCTCGGCCGCATCGTCTGCCTCGGCGAACGCTCGAAGATCTGCCGTGATAGCCTGGATCTGGGACCGAGCGTCAGTGTCGGCCTCACGGATCCGGATCTGGAAGGCGTTCCCGGCCAGGTCGCCGAACCTGAGCGACCGGCCGAGCCGCCCGATTACCGATACCTCCGCGTCGCGAATATCGGGCAGTTGGTCGGGCTCGATATCTCGAATGGTAAACAACTGGGTCGTCACCGCGTGTTTGTCTTTGGTGCCAGCCCAGGAGACGCGTTCACGGCTGATGCCGAGACCATCCGACAGGCGGGCAGCGAAATCGTTGGTGTCCCAGCCGGTGAGTTCGACCCGGCACAGTAGGGCCGGATACGACCCCGGGTCCGCGTCGACGGGTGCTGGCTCGACGGTTTCGAGTTCTCGAACCCGAAAGTCCGCCGGCTCATCCCGGAGTTGGCCTCCAATCCCGTCGGGGGTGCTGACGTAGTGGTCGATCCCGACGGCCTGTTCCAGCTGGTGAGCGTCCCGCATCAGTACAGCCTAAGATCGCCAGTCACGCGGTCGATTACGGACTCAGAGGCTGGCCCCACTGCGAGAGCGGTGACGGTTCCAGGATCTAGCTGTGTGTGGCCTGCATCCCGGATAATCGCGTGTGGGATCCCTTCTCGTTCGGCCTTGTCGGCCAGCCCGAACAGCTCGTCTTCCCCGTTTGCCTGGAGGACGATCTTCTTTTGTCCGCTCCCCTTCCACTTCGTCCGGGTAGTTCCGCTGGTGTCTTCGTAGGCCGACAGAGAAGCATGGGCGACTTGAGCCGCGAGTTTCCCCTCACCCATCCCGAGGTCGGCCCGCGCAACGATCGCCTGTTTCATACTTCATTATCCGGCCCTGCGCGCATATGCCTGACCATCCGCCCCTCAGAGCCGACAGCTCACCCGCCCAGCTCCCGGAGATACTCTCTCCGAATCTGGCAGTGGAGACGGGTCTCAGTCGCATGCGGTGACTCGAACCCCGACAACGGGACACCCAGTGGTCAGACGCGACCGGGAGATTTTACCGGCGGCGCCACGCCATCCCGGCCATGATACTCTCTGATTTGGACATTCTCGACAGGCTCGAGTCCGGCGACCTCGATATCTCGCCAATTGAGGATCTCGACATGCAGTTGCAGCCTGCCAGCGTCGACCTTCGGCTCGGCGAGGAGTTCCTCGAGTTTCAGCGGACTAATATTCCGTATATTCATCCCGACAGCGAGGCTGACGCCGAAGGCTACGTCGAAGAGACGGTCGTCCCAAACGGGGAAGACTTCATTCTCCATCCAGGTGATTTCGTTCTTGGGACGACGCGAGAACGGGTCGACATCCCCGACGACCTCGTCGCGCACGTGGAAGGCCGATCATCGCTGGGGCGACTGGCAATTGTGGTGCATGCATCCTTGCCGTACGACGAGAAGGTGTTTCTCTGGACACCAGAGGGAGGCCTCGGATTCTACGAGATTGGAGAGATCGTCGAACAGGAACGCGTCGCGAGGGCGGTATCGTTCGACCCACAGACGATGGCAGTCAGCACCCACCGAGTGACTGACCACATCACGAACCCAACAAAGCAGATCTATCGGGTCAGCCTGGAATCGGGGCGGACCGTCCGGGTGACTCGGGATCACAACCTCTTCACTCTCGACGCTCACGGCGGTGTGACCCGGGTTGCCAGCGAGGACGCCGAAGGCACACTCGTGATGATCCCGGAGAACCTGCCAGGATCTCCGACCGAGCGTCGGGTGCTTGGCGAGCCAGTCACAGGAGACGAGACGACCGCCCTCGCCAGCGACGGGGGCGGGTCAGCTGCTGGCAGGATACAGCTGCCCACCGACACGGAATCAGTCCCGACAACAGCTGAAACCGGGGTAGACGGTCGGTCGTCGTCCGTCGCGCCGGGAGATGTCCCACTCACGACCGAGTTCGGGGTGATTGCTGGGGCGTACCTGGGGGCGGGAACCACCGACAACGGCGACGTTCATGTGGGCCCGGCTGACCCTGCCCTACTAGATCGCGTGGCAGCGTGGTTCAGGGAGGCCGGGGCCGATGTCGAGCGGGTCGCCCCTGGTGCGGACGACTCTTGTGTAGTCGTCCAGGCGCCCGTCTGGGCCCACCGACTGCGAGCGCTCGACGCCGGCACCGACGAGACCGGCACCCTGAGTATCCCCGACGAAGTGTGGGACTGGCCAGAGACAGCCCTACGAGGGCTGCTGGAAGGGCTCACGGCAGCGGGAGTACCTACCGAACCGGACCATACAGCCTCACTCTCAGGACCTCGCCCGGGGCCCGTCTCAAACTCTCGTGACGCGTCAGCCCGGCCAGCAGGCCCGGTTGCGAGAGTGTCGTACCTTCTTGACCGTGTCCAGCAGTCACGCTCGGCCGGCGACCCCCCAGGTTTGGAGACGTGTGAGGGTCCCGCAGAAGGCACACAAGACAATCTCAAAACAGAGCCTGAGCCGGATTCTGCCAGCAGATTCCTTCCGGTTCCCCAGGCGCTGTTAGGTCGTAACCGCCAAGAAGCCGGGCTGACGGTCGAAACCGTGGCAGAGAAGAGCGGGATCGACGAATCGGCCGTCATCGCACTCGAAGACGGGAACCAATCGACCGTGTCACACGCCCGGCTTCAGCGTCTCCGCGACTGTTATGCGGAGGCAGGGGCGTCCACGGGCCGACTCACACAGCTTCTTGAGGGTGATGTCCGGTTCGAGCAGGTGACGTCCGTCACCGCGACCGACCGGGTGGAGCCAACCTACGACCTCGAAGTCCAGCCCGGAGGCCAGGCCATAGAGAACTTTCTCGGAGGCAGCGGTGGGGTCTTTCTCTCGAACACGGCCGGTCTCTGTGACCCGGGATATCGAGGCCAAATCACGCTCGAACTGTCGAATCTCGGGACAGCACCGGTCGCACTCTCGCCCGGAATGCGGGTGTCCCAGCTGACGTTCACCGAACTGTCGAGTCCCGCAGATCGGCCCTACGGTGCTGACCGCGGCTCGAAGTACCAAAATCAGGACGGCCCACAGGCGTCACGGATCGGTGCCGACCCGGAGTTCGATGACTCGACCGGGGACAGCCCGCCGGCTGAAGACAGCAGCAACGGCAGTGGTGGCGACGGCAGTGCCGGCGATCCCGGGAACGGGGACGGTGACATGGGGGCGGATCTCGGGTGAAATTCATCGAAGAGATCGTCGTCGAAGAGTTTTTGCCGACGGTCCGGTCGATGCTGGCGAGCGAACTACAGGAGCAAGGCTACACCCAACTGGAGATTGCCGACGCACTCGGCGTGTCTCAGTCTGCTGTTTCGAAATACGCACACGGGGCAGTAGCGCACAACGAGCGAATCGCGTCCGACGGGCGCGTCCAGGAGGTCGTCCAGACGGTCGCAGACGGGTTCGCGTCAGGAGACCTGAGTCAGGTGGCTGGGCTTGTCGAGATCGAGGTTTTGATTCGGCAGCTCGAAAACGGCGATGCCCTGGCAGAGTTACACGAAGAGGCAATGCCGGCGCTGGCAGACGCCGACGTTGACTTCACTGTGCATGACCCCGACAGTGACCTTCGCCAGCAGGAACGGACGTTGGCGTCGGTCCGGCGAGGGATTCGGATGGTGACGACCTCGTCGGGCTTTGCGGGATTGATCCCCGACGTAGGGAGCAACATCGTCGAGTCGCTTCCCAACGCGACGACCATCGACGATATCGCCGCGATTCCGGGTCGGCTTGTCGATGTTAAAGGGCAGACGATGGTCCCGAGCGAGCCGGAGTTTGGTGCGTCTCAATACGTGGCCTCGGTGTTGCTGGCAGCCCGCACGGCCGACGCCACTCTCCAGGGCGCGGTCAATCTCCGATACGACGAGCAACTGATTGACCGTCTCAAGGAGCCGTGCACGACCGTCGAATTCGCCGCAGACAGTACTGCTGCCGACAGCGTTGTCGCAGCACTCACTGACCGAGATGTCGAACCACCGCTCGCGCTGTATCAGACCGGGGCCGTTGGCGTGGAACCGATTGTTTACGTGGTAGCCAGCGATGCGCCCGAGGCCGTCCGTATCGTCCGAGACTTGGTCTGATGTGACGGGGTTCCGACGGTCGTTGTCATATGGCTGCACAGGCAAACGTAACCGTCCCGTGCTGTATCATACGCCTCAGGGCGCTGAGCTGCAGCCATACGGCTAATTTTCGAGTACTAGGGATATCTGTCGAGGGTGTAACCGGCTAATGATAGAATGGATTGTCGGATTCATCTCTCGCCTGAAGGCGCGGGTATTCTCCTTGATTTTTATTACTTCACTCCACCCACACTCTGTATATGAGCGACGGGACGGCACGAGCTGGTGAGTTTTACTCTCGGTGGGCAGGCCTGTACGACCGGCTCGCGACGGATGCCCCACTAGTAGCGCGACTGCGAGACGCGTTCGTCGGTGCACTCGCTCTCACAACCGGCGATGTTGTCGTCGAGATGGGTTGTGGAACTGGCGCAAATCTCCAGTACTTTCGGGAGGCCGTCGGCAACGGGGGCGCAGTGATCGGGGTGGACGTATCGGCCGGGGTGTTAGAGCGAGCGCAGTCACGAATTGACCGAGCAGGCTGGGAGAATGTCCACGTGGTCCGTGCAGATGCCACTCGTCCACCCGTCACGGGGCCCTCGAACGTGACCGAACCCGTATCAGTATCTAATCCTGAGAGTGACTCCGATTCCAGATCCACCGCCGTCTCTGTCTCCCATCCGCAAGTATCGGGACATCTCCCGCCTGGTGCCGGCGAAGTGGACTGTATCGCCGCCTCGTTCGTCTCGGGGATGCTCGCGGACCCAGAGAGCGGTCTCGCCCGCTGGGCAGATATCCTCGGTGAGGGTGGTCGAATAGCGGTGATGGATTTGGCCCGAAGTACGACTGTCCCCGGGCGGCTGCTCAATCCGCTCTTTCGAGTGGGAGTTCGGGCGAGTTCGCCGCCGGGAACTCGGACAGCATCTGGCGTGACCGCCATGCTCGACCAGCGAGTTCTCAACGCACATCAAGAACTTCACCAGCAGTGCCCGGGCGCGGCGACGGACCGATATCTCGCTGGGTTCGTGCGGATCTCGGCCGGAACTGTCCAGGCCAGTCCTCAGTCAGAGTCGTGAGATGAGGCGAGATGAGTTGTAGTGAGCAGAGAAGGGATGTGGTGACACACCGGAACGGATCACAGCCGCTGGGTCGTCACTTGAGGAAGCTAAGCCATTGAATGAAATCGCGAGTGATTGTCGTGAGCGTTCGAGTGTTTGGTGTCCGGTCGCAGATACGCCGGATTGGATGGGACTGCTCTCACGGCTGGAGCCGCAAGCGTCTGCGATAGGCTCTTCTGCAGAGTTAGTCGTCAGCAGGTGCCTGGCGGGTCATACCCACGGGCGTAGCGTCGACTTCCAGTTCGTCCAGCGCGGCCTGGGCGGCACGCTTGCCGGACACCAGCATGGCACCGAAAGTCGGGCCCATTCGTGGGAGCCCGTACGTTGTCGCGGTGGCCATCCCGGAGACGATGAGGCCCTCGTGAGCCACACCAGTGTGTTCGACGACAGCGTCCTCGGCTTCGCCGACCCACATGGAGTCGTGGCCCGGTGAATCGTGGCCGGGAGCGCCGTATTGGTCGTGGTCGGTATCGTCCATCCCGGTGTTGTTCTCGCTGGCGTGTTCGATTCCGGGCGCGTCCAGTACGCCTCGTTCTTCGAGTTTGGATACGGCGACGGCATCGTGACCAGTCGCGTCGATCACCAGATCCGCCTCGACGGCAATAGGGTCGACACACGTGATCTCTCGGGGGAGCGCGTGAACTGGCGTCCAGTTCATGACAATTCCGCCGACGCGGTGATTTTCACGGATCACGATATCGGTGAATTCCGTCATATTCTGCATTTTGGCGCCAGCATCACAGGCTGCCTTGATCAGCCCCGAACACGCCTCTGGACCGTTCGCCACGTACAGGTCGTCAGTGTCCTGTGCGGGCTTGAAATCCACGTCCAAATTCGTCAGAACCTCCTGTGCGGGGTCGCGAACTGTCACCTTGTTCATCAGGAATCCGCCGAGCCAGAACCCGCCGCCAAGATAGTTGTTCTTCTCGACGACCATCGTTTTGACCCCGCGCTCCGAGAGTTCCTTCGCAGCCATCAGTCCGGACGGCCCGCCACCGACGATGATTACGTCCGATTCTGTGAAGTCCATGAACTCCTGGCTCCACTCTTGCCCGATTGCGCGCGTGACCTCTGCCTCACCGACATCGCTGAACTCGTCAAATGTGCTCATACAACCAAGTGATATAACTGAGTGGTATTATATTTACCGGCAATCCGAGGTGAATGCCACGGGGCTTGATCTCAAGACAGTTCACCGGTCGTGTATGCTCGTCGGTGGTGCCGAGAGGACCCGTCAGGGACGCGACGCCCACTGACGGGAGCTATCTGCTAATCTAAGTCACGAACCCGTCCTGAGACCGGTAGCCTGTACTGATCTCCGGCACGAACAAATCACGCATATGACCATTCGTCGGTCGTTCGGGTTACCGGGTCTCACGCGATTGGGTGTGTTCTGTAAGAGTTAATCCGCTCGGCCACGTTTCGAGCATATGAACAGGTTAGTCGACGGAGAGTGGCGAACAGATCTCAACGAGACAACCGATGACGATGGGCGCTTCCAGCGCTCGACCACACGGTTTCGCGACTGGATCGCCGGGTCAGACGTGCCGACTCACGTCGAGAGCGTAGCCGACGACACCGAACCAAGTAGTCGGTTCCAGCCGGAAGCGGGCCGATATCACCTCTACGTCTCGCTGGCGTGCCCGTGGGCGCATCGCGCGCTGGCCACGCGAACCCTCCGCGGACTCGAGGAGACGATCGAAGTGTCGGTGGTCGATCCCTGGCGCGGGGCCGATGGCTGGCAGTTCTCCCCGGACAAGGAGGGGTGCACCAGAGACAAAGCTCGCGACAGTGAGTACCTCCGAGAGTTGTACATCCACGCTGACCCAGAGGCGAACGGACGTGTGACTGTCCCTGTGTTGTGGGATACGAAACACGAAACGATCGTCAACAACGAGTCGCGCGAGATCATTCGTATGCTAGATACGGCCTTCGACGAGTACGCTGACCCGGATAGTCGGCTTCTCCCCGAGAGTCCGGCGGATATCCGTGAGGTCGACCAGCTGATTACGGATATCTACGAGCCGATCAACAACGGCGTCTATCGGGCTGGCTTCGCGACATCACAGACGGCCTACGATCAGGCTGTCGAGGAGCTCTTCGACGCGCTCGACCACTGGAACGAAGTACTAGCCGACCAGCGATTCCTCGCAGGTGATCAGCTCACCGAAGCGGATATCTGCATGTTCACGACACTGGTCCGGTTCGATGCGGTGTATCACACACACTTCATGTGTAACCAGCAGTTCATTCACCAGTACGACAACCTCTGGCCGTACCTTCGCGACATCTACCAGACGGGCTCAGTCGCCGAGACGGTGAACATGGATCAGATCAAAGAACACTACTACACCACGCACCCGAGCGTCACTCCAACTGGGATCGTCGCCACAGGACCAAACCCAGATCTGGAAACACCTCACGAACGCGCCGGGATGACTGATGCATCCGCAACCCCCGCAGACGACTGACGGATAGCAAGCGGTAGCCCCGCGCTTCAGGCCGAGTGGATGTCAGGCGGGTATTTCGCGAGGGAACTCAACACACTGTTTCGAGTACCAGACAGATCAATTGCGACCATCCAGCCGCCGGACTCTTCGGAGCAGCGAACCCTCGATCTCCATTTGTCAGGTGGGATTTATCGCGACCAACAGTCCGCGAATCGGCTCGGACTCTCCGTGAGACGGCACAGAATCCGTCGGTGTTGTCTGAGCCGGCATGCATACAGGCTGGCGAATCGTGGACTGTGAGTGTCTGTATCGTCCGTCTCCAGGGTCATCGGCCCTTGTTGAGCGGTTCAGTCCAGCTGTGAGCGACATTCACCGCATATCTTCGCCGCCGTTCACGTTGAGAGTCTCACCGGTCACGAATGGGGCGTCTCTCAAGTAGGCGGCAGCCTGGGCGATATCTTCTGGCTGACCGAACTGGCCGACGGGGATCTGTGCGATTTCGGCCTGTTTTTCAGCATCCGACCGGTCGGCCGTCATATCGGTCTCGATGTGGCCAGGTGCAATCGCGTTGACTCGAACGTCGGGAGCGAAATCACGAGCGTGGCTTCGTGTCAATGACACCAGTGCCCCCTTCGAAGCAGCATAGTGGCACTCCACCGGTGCTCCGGTCCACGCCAGAATCGAGGAGATGTTGATCACCGAGGGGTCCACGTCGGACGCTTTGAGATGGGGAAGCGCAGCTTTCGTCACGTTGAACGCGGAGTTGACGTTGACATCCATGATGCGATCGAAATCTGCTGGGTCGAGATTCTCGGTGTAGACGTGCTGGTCGATTCCGGCATTGTTGACGACGGCATCGACCCCGCCGAACGCGTCTGCCGCCGTCTCGACTAATCGGGTCGCAGCCTCAGCGTCAGCGACATCTGCGCCGATAACTGTCGCCTCGCGACCGTACTCGCGAACCCTCTCGGCGACTCTCTCGGCCGCCTCCGGGCTCGTGTGATAGTTAATCGCCACGTCGTACCCGTCCATACCGAATCGCGCCGCGATTGCCGCTCCGAGTCCACGCGACGATCCGGTGATGACAGCCGATGGCATACTCCGAGCAAGACGACCCGACTACTTCGCAATTGTGGGTCCTCTCTGCACGGTCGAGGCCGGTTGTGGGGTCGCTGCCGATCCAGACACTCGATACGAGTGACCACCTGGTGGGCTGACAGAGGCCCTCAGGGGTGTGGCTACCTGATGGCACCCCGACAGAAGAGAAAACCTGGTATCATGACAGGAATCGACTCATATCTGGACGCTAACTCGGTGAAAGCCCGGGCCACCGCTCGGGTGAACTGGCCGGGGGTAGTAATCGTCGGCTCCCTGCACGCTGTTCAGACTTGACATCCTCCCACGGCTGAAGCCGTGGGATTCCTCTGTGGGGATATTCGCTATCGACCCACGGAGGCAAGTTTCCCTTCACGGGTACTCCGGTTTGTGCGCTGTTCTTTGGGACGATGAGAGTGTGATGGCTCCAGCCATTCGTGACTGTCCCACTCAAATCGCACGGGCCGTGCCATCGGCCTGACTGCCTGCTCGGTGTGTCGCTGTAAGACTGTCTCGGATGCCGTGAGGTCGGCGTGTCCTTCAAATCCACAGGGACATGTCAGTGTGTCTTGATGACGAGTGGTTCGGTCTATCGAGCCACACTGGGGGCACTCTTGAGTTGTCCACGCTTCTGACCGCACCTCGATTGAGATCCCGTATTCCTCGGCAGTCGTCGCCAGTCGCTTGGTAAACTTCTTGAACGCCCAGAAATTGTGTGTCTTGGCGTTCGTTCTCGCCGACCAGTGCGTGTCCAATACGTCGGTCAAGCCCCCGATATAGACCATATCCACACCCTCGGCGTACAGCCGTTGGATAAGATCACGACACAGTGCTTCTTGGGCGTGATCGCGGCGACGGGTTCGCTTCCGGTATAACCGTTGAATCCGGTGACTGCTATACTGCCCTTCGCACAGTTTCGACTGTAAACGGGCGATTTCCTCGGTTGTCTCGTGGAAGTCGGTGAACAGTTCACGGCCTCCGTACAGATACTGCTCACCGGTCGTGGTGGTACAGGCGACGAGATTGTTGGCACCAATGTCCAGAGCGGCCTGTTCGGAGGCCAATGGAGACGCCTGTGCATCCGCAGACATACTTACAGGTTGCGAAGCTCTGAATCTGCTGTCAGTCTCGTCATACCACAGCTCCAGACGACCCTGTTCGTCGTACTCAGGCCAATTTGGGTTCCCACCAACTTCCAACCGGAGACGGGTTTTCGGGCTGTTGTGTCTCTGTCGGAGTTGTTTCCCAACGACAATCTCTAGTCGCGAGCGATCACCCCACTCAACAGTGTATGCGTCCTTTCGGACGACCCCCTTGAGAACACGCCCGTCATCTTTGTTGCCGCGGAATCCCGGCGGTTCTGGATGTTCCGTGACCTGTTTCTCGCTCGGGTCGTGATATTTTTCTTTGATTCTGAAGTAGCTGCGCCACGCTTCAGAATTTTTCCCAATCACTTGTTGAGCGGTGGAGGTGCCGAGGATGCCTTTGTATTTCCCTTCGAGTTGGCCTGTATCGGCGTCCCACACGTCACCCTCGAAGCCGTCT
Source organism: uncultured archaeon A07HR60 (assembly GCA_000496235.1). Classification (GTDB taxonomy): domain Archaea; phylum Halobacteriota; class Halobacteria; order Halobacteriales; family Haloferacaceae; genus J07HR59. The sequence goes on along the minus strand of KI543231.1, from coordinate 297,407 downwards.
TCGTCGTTATACCGCATGAGACGCTGATAATTAATCTCGTTCCAGAGCGCGGCAGAAGCGTCTAACAACTCACGCAGCACCTGCTCATCAGCGTCAGTGAGCGGGCGTACCACGAACGTGTTAGTGCGCTTCATCCCACAATCTTATTACGTCTTATCGTCAAATAAGTCTTGTGCAACATGACGACTGAAACGCCACTCACCTGCTATGCTTGCGGTGAGACGGATGATTGGATGATCGTGGACATGATTGGACTCTTTGAGGTCAGAGGCAGCCCGTGAACGGTTCAAACAGAAGCATGGAGAGGAATCACAGAGTTATCTGTTCGTCTGTCCCGACTGCGAGGATGAACACCCATCCCACGCCGACAACACCTCCGACACATACGGACAGATTCAATGAGACCAGCAATCGACATTTCACACGGGTTGCACGGTCGGCTCAAAGACTACGCAGAAGCGAACGATCTGGCGCTCACAGAGGCGTACAGACAAATACTGGAGTCCGGGCTAGACAGCGAAACAGACTGAATATCCAGTCCGATTGTGATCGTCCGGTGGTCCACAAGTGTCGGATTCACCCCACGGCTGAAGCCGTGGGCTCTCTCCGTGTCTTTCTGTAGCGACCCGGACGATTCATCTGTCAGCGAGTCGTGGATTGACCGTGAGCGGGCTTGAACAGACGCTCCGTCGACTGGCGCCTCCAGCCCGACTTGTGGACTGGTCTATCCTCGGGATCATCTTATTCGGGGTAATCAGTGGGTTGGTGTCGTTCACCGTCGGCCGTCCGAGCGGGTGGTACGTGGTCTGGAGCCACCGGGTCGCCGGGACCATGCTGATCGGCTTACTGGCGTTCAAATTCGCGCGGGTACGCCGACGAGTGACAAATACCGCGGCCTGGCAGCCGTCGACCGCACTCTCGGTACTCCTGGGAGTGGTCGCACTTACGACGCTGGCGACGGGGATTGCGTGGGGGTGGATCGGGCTCGAGTGGGTCGTCTATTGGACAGTTCTCTCGCTCCACGTTGGTCTCGGACTGGTATTGATCCCCCTCACGATCGCCCATATGACGACCCGATTCCGGCTTCCACGACGGCGGGATTTCCAGGAGCGGCGCACCGCGCTCAAGTACGCGGGCCTGCTGGCGGCAGGAGGCCTCGTGGCCCGCGGCCAGAACGCCCTCGCGAGAGCGTCCGACACAGTCGGATCGGTCCGGCGGTTCACCGGGTCGAAACCGGTCGATACCGGCGGAGCGGAACCCTCAGATAGCGAATCAGCATCCGCGGCTGGAACCGGGTCCTTTCCCGTAACGGCGTGGGTAGCCGACAATCCCGAGCCAATCGACCGCGACGCCTGGTCGGTCACAGTCACTGGTCTGGTCGAGGAGCCGCTATCACTCGGGTACGATGAGGTACAGCCTGAGGCTCCTGCCGGCGCGATCAAAGGAGACGCGGAGCGGGCGCTGCTGGACTGCACAAGCGGTTGGTATACGGTTCAACAGTGGGAGGGCGTCAGAGTCGGTGACCTCCTTGAGGCCGCCGGCACCGCCGAGGACGCTGCCTACGTCCGGTTCGTATCGGTCACAGGGTATCGGTGGTCACTCCCGCTCGCAGAGGCACGCGAGGCGTTACTCGCTACCGATGTCGCGGGTGAGCCTCTCACCCACGGCCACGGCGCTCCTGCCAGACTCGTCGCTCCAGGGCGGCGTGGCTTCCAGTGGGTGAAGTGGGTCGACCGGATCGAGGTGCGTGCCCGTGGTGACCCTGAGCAGTGGGTAGTGACGCTGGTCAGTGGTTTCGACTGAGATAGCGAAAGAGAGTCATTCTCGCGGGTAGATAATACAATTCCTGCAAAAATCGCGTGACGCTGCTGGGACCTGTAAGGTGGCCTTCGCTTTCGGAGTACCTGTCAGGAGTCTTTTGTGTCGGTCTCATCGCTGAAGGAGCCGTCGCGAATCGCCCGTTCGGCGTCCTCGAGAGCTGTGTCGGCGTCGAATGAGTCCACAATTTCGCGCAGCCGGGCCGGCTTGGCAGACTCCAGGTCCCGAGCATGCTCAGTAATAGTCGGAACGGCCCGGATGATGTTGTCTACGATGGGCACCGCGGCTGCCAGTGCAGACCGAGATCCCGGGTTGAGGTCGATAACAATCTCGACTTTGCCCGCGGCCGTCAGTGCCTCGGCGCGATCGCCATCTTCCAGCGGGACCAAGACGACATCTGCGGCGGCGATCCCGTCGGCGTCGACTTTGGCTCGCTCGCTCGAGAGGCCCGGAACTCGGGCGTCACCGTGTAACCCTTTCACCTCTTCTGCGCCGTGTTCGCGGAGGTGCTCGGCGATTCGGGTGGCACGCTCTTCGGTCCGGTTGAACAGATTCACAGCGAGATCCGCGTCCACCACCCCCGCGAGAGTGACCATCTCCTCGGCAACCAGCGCGGCGGCGTTGCCGTTCACGGACAGCACGGGGTGGTCGGCCAGCAGCAACTGGGCGGCGGCTGCTCTCGCCGCGCGGTCGGCCGACGGGAGTGTGCACTCGCCGAGGAGGTAATCGAACGCTTCGCCGCGACCCTCGGCGATGAGCCCCTGTTGGGAGGTAAGCCCCGCGTCAACGCCAGCTTCGATCTGGTGTCGGGTGAGAAGCGACTCGTATCGGGGGTGGTCTGCCGGGATCTCTTCGTCCATACCGGCTTCAACTGTGTACCGAGACAAAAACCGCGCGAAAGTCCTGGTGTATGATTTCTCTCAGATCAACACCATCACAAACCCGGATAGAACTGAGCGCCGACCCTACCGGTATGCCGGTTCAGATGTGGGTCTCCCGGCTTACTCGGCCCCGAGATGGGCGCCGCCGTGGTGGATCTGGGTCACAGCCGGGTCGTAGCCGGCATCGGTGAGTCCGGTCCCGGTGGCGAAGACCGTCTGGCCCAGCATCACCATCGCTGCCGTCCCGCCGGCGGCAGTGACCTCGTCGACGAGTTCCTGCACCTCCGGCGTAATGAGACCCGACTCGTGAGCGAAGGTTCTAGAGACACTCATCAGTGTCTCCATCCGCGGATCATCGACCAGCCGATCCAGTGCCGCGTCTCCTACGGCTGACAGAGTCTGGGTATCCCCTGACAGCACATCTCGTGTGGATAGCGTGCCACGGCTGAGATACTCGATCCGGCCGGTAGCGGGAATCGCGTCTGCACGGCCGTGTGGTGGAGCCCCCGGGTGGATGCTGATCGACGCTCCACCCCGCGCCTGAGCGACCACATCCCCAAGCCCGGTTTCTGCGTTGACATCTGCAGAGTGAGCTACCGTGACAAGTTCGTTGACCGTCTGCCGGCAGTCGAAGGCTCGATTTCCCGCCAAGGCCGTCCCGAGGGCCGCAGCTCCCGAGACGCCGAACCCTGCCCCCACCGGGAGTGCCGTTTCGATACGGACCGCACCGTCGACACCGAGCGCGTCGAGAACCCGGCTGACTGCACCGACCGTCGTGGCCTCACCGTTGAGGGAGACTCCATCGCCTGGCTCGACGAACACGTCCACACCTTCAGCCAGGGCGACTCCGGCTCCAGTCGAGCCAGTCGTGGCTGGGTCGTCGGTCCGGTGCGTGCTGAAAAAGCCCGATAGATGTCCCGGGACAAACGCGCGCGCTCGGTGCTCGGTCGTCATCGAACCGTGCTCGCCGGGCGAATTGATTAACACTTCCTATCGGTGAAAGTCTGGGAGAAACCTCCCGTGCAGACGGAACAGTTCAGAATAAGAAGCCAGAGCACAGAGAGGGCGTCGCTCTGAGAGAAACACATAAAATCGCTACCGGTGGATTATCGCACACACGGCGACAGGACGGCAGCACGGCCGCGATAGCAACTCGTCGATGAGTCGTTGAATAACGACGGGACACAAACTGGCTCGATCAAGGCCTGGATTATGCGGACTGACATCATTAGGCACGATCAGCCAGAACGCGGGGGCGAGAACGGTCCGTCGGCTCCGGTCAGGGGGAGAGACGCTGACGATCTCGGGGGAACAACACTGCCTCGCGGATGTTGTCGAGACCCAGCATCGTCATGACGAGCCGCTCACCACCAAGCCCCCAGCCAGCGTGGGGCGGGACACCGTAGCGGAACATCTCCGTGTAGTAGCTGAACGCATCGGGGTCGAGACCCTGCTGTTGGAAGCCCTCAATGAGTTGTTCGTAGCGGTGTTCACGCTGCCCGCCCGAGACCAACTCCATCCGGGGATGCATTAGGTCGAATCCCGTCGACAGGTCGGGGTCGTCGTCGTGGTCTTTGATGTAGAATGGCTTGATATCGGACGGCCAGTCGGTGATGAAGTAGTGTTGGCCGACATCCTGACCGAGAGCGTGTTCCCCCTCGGTGGGGAGGTCGTCACCCCAGACGAGCTGCTCGTCGAGCGCGCCGGTCGCGTTGATGCGCTGGATAGCCTCCTCGTAACTTATGCGCGGGAACGGCGCGTCTGGGACGGTGAAGTCGTCGAGTCCTAACACCTCACGTTGAGACTCGCAGGCGTCGACGGCTTCCGCGGCGGCCAGAATCACCTGTTCGCAAATCTCCATTGCGTCCCGGTGGTCACAAAACGAGCCCTCGAAGTCGATCGACGTCGCCTCGTTGAGGTGTCGAGGGGTGTTGTGCTCTTCCGCCCGGAAGATCGGGCCAATCTCGAACACGCGTTCGATGTTGGAGCCCGCGATTAGTTGCTTGAACAACTGCGGACTCTGGTTCATAAATGCCTCCTCACCAAAGTATGTGATCGGGAACAACTCGGTGCCACCTTCAGTCCCAGTCGCGACAATTTTCGGGGTGTTGATCTCCGTCGCGTCCGCCTCGCGGAAGGCCTCACGGACCGCTCGGAGGATCTCCGCTCGAACCTCGAAAATCGCCTGTGACTCTTCTCGACGCAGATCGAGTGTTCGGTTGTCCAGCCGCGTTGGCAGTTCGGCGCCGACTTTGCCGGATGGATCAAGCGGGAGATCCGTATCTGCCTGCGAAACGATTTCGACTGCTGTCGGGACGATCTCGACGCCAGTCGGTGCGCGAGGCTCCTCTTTCACCTCACCCTCAACCCGGACCACAGACTCTCGAGCGGCGTCTAATCCCGTCTCTACCAGTTCGTCGTCTGTACTGTCCTTCTCGAATTTTACCTGGATCTTGCCGGTCGTGTCACGAACAATCACGAAGGCGATACCACCAAGATCACGCACCTCGTGAACCCACCCCGCGACGGTTACGTCCGTTTCCGGCTCGGCTTCCTCAGCGTAGGTTCGATTTTCCAGCCCGTCCATACAGTCGATTAATTCTGAACCCAATTTAACCCCGCTGGTTCAGTCGAGCCAAACCAGTCACCCGAAACACACGGAGACTGGTGCGCTGGCGATCACGTCAGCTAGACCGAGCAACTCCCCGCCGATGTGAGCCTGGCTCTCGTTCGGGGACGCGGCGGTCGTTCCCTCCCATCGGACGAGACTCAATCCAACAGACTCGGCGCGGCTCAACTCGACGTGATTCGACTCGGCCTCGGCTCGGCTCGGCTCGTCACATTCCACCCGGACATGACGATATGACCCGACGTGACGGGTTCAGAGACGGCACGGGCGATTGGTCGTTGGTCGCGTCAACACGAAAGCCATCTCTTGGAGATGTCTCTCCAGTTTGTTGTGAGGAGTCGGCCCTGAACCGGGTAATCACTCGCTGATCGCCTGGATAAATGCTGCACTCGTCCGAATACCGTTCTCGAAACACTCCAGAGTGAGGTGTTCGTCGGGCGAGTGGTTACTCTGATTGTGGTTCGCGTACGGGACCACAAACACCGGGACGTCGGCTAATGCGTCGACATTCCGAAACGACGCTGCCGGGAGACTCCCACCGAGAACGGGCAACTCGACGAGCTCGGACCCCCAGGTAGCTGTCAGTGCCTGCCGGACCGCCTTCGCAGCGGGGTCATCGACCGGCGTTTTCATCGGCGCGAATGTACTCTCTTTGATCACCTCAAGATCGGGATTGACCGACAGGAGATGGTTCTGGATCGCCTCAAACACCGCGTCGGGGTCTTGTCCAGGAACGAGTCGGCAGTCCAGTTTGGCAGCTGCTTCGTGCGGGAGTATCGTCTTCATACTTTTACCCTGTGAGCCACCTTCGAGCCCGTTAATCGTCAGACTCGGCTCCAAGAGCAGTCGCTCGTAGAACGGTCGGTCCGTCGCCAGGTGCGATGCGTCGAGTTGCTCGGCGATGGCGGCACCGTCGTCAGGGATCGCGGCTACCAACTCCCGGTCAGCGTCTGATGCAGCCGCGCCGTCGTAGAATCCGTCGACAGTGATTTCATCGCCATCACGCATCGACGCCAGGGCCTCAACAAGTTCGTTCGTGGCCGCCGGCATCGGGCCGCCGAAATTCCCCGAATGGAGATCGGCGTTGGCCGTCCGGTGTTCGACACGGAAGTAGAGGATTCCACGGTTGCCGTACGCGATGGTGGGGCGGCCCTCTCGCTCGGACTCGGCCGTCGCCACCGCATGTCGCGGCCCGTCTGCGACGAAGACAACATCCGCGTCCGCGACGTGAGTTGCGTCACCGGCGAGATACTCGCGGAGGCCCTCACTCCCGCTTTCTTCACCACCCTCAATCAAGAGTTTGACCGTCACTTCGGGGAACGCGTCTGCTCTAACCAGAGCGTCGACCGCAAGAGCGTGTGCCAGGAACTGGCCTTTGTTGTCACCCGCGCCACGAGCGTGCACACTGCCGTTCCTAACGGTGGGCTCAAAGGCCGGAGTACGCCAGTCGTCGGGGTCACCGGGCGGCTGCACGTCGTAGTGACCGTAAAACAGGATGGTCGGCGAGTCGGTATCCGCGCCCCGGGCGGACCGCTCGCCGTACACGAGCGGATGTCTGTCCGTCTCGATACACTCTACATCCAGCCCGAACCGGGCAAGCACGTTTGCGACGGTGTCGGGGGCCGTCTCGAATCCTTCTCCAGTCGTCGACACGCTGGGTTGTGACAACAGTTCGAACAGCGCGTCGCGATAACTCGGGATCCGGTCGTCGATTGCGTTATCAACGGGTGTACGAGCCGACATGTTCACACTGGGGGCCGGCTCGAACTTGGAGGTTCGGTGTTATCCGTCGAGTCTCTCACGAAGCAGCTGATTCACTTCGCCGGGGTCCGCCGACCCGCCCGTCGTCTGCATGACTTGGCCGACGAGGAAGTTGATGGCCCCTTGATCGCCGCTGTGGTAGTCGTCGACGGCGTCAGGGTTCGTCTCGATTGCGTCAGACACTGCTGTCGCCACCGCATCGTCTTCGGCGACCCCGAGGCCTTCGCGATCGATGATCCTGTCTGGCGTCTCTCCCGTGTCCAACATCTCCCGGAGAATCACCTCTGTGGCGTTTTTCCGGGTCACGTCTCCGGTATCGACCAGTCCGATCAGCTGTTCGAACTCATCGAGTCGGTCCTGTACGTCCGCGATCACCATATCGCGGTAGTTGAGCTCTCCCAGCAGGTTGTCGGCGACCCATGTGGCAGCCAGTCCCGGGTCGAATGTCTCGGCGACGGCCTCGTAGAAGTCCGCGACTGCCTTTCGAGAGGTGAGCTTGGCTGCCGACTCTGCGTCCAGTCCGTACTCCTCGCGGAACCGCTCGCGGCGGGCGTCCGGGAGTTCGGGAATGTCGAGTCGGCGCTTCCAATCGGCCACTTCCAGCGGCGGTAGGTCGGCCTCTCTGAAGTATCGGTAGTCTTTCTCGGCTTCTTTCGACCGCATCGAAACGGTGATACCGCGGGACTCGTCCCAGTGACGGGTCTCTTGTGCGACCTCGCGGCCTCGACGGATAGCGTTTTTCTGGCGCGTCACCTCGTATGCGAGCGCCTGCTCGGCGCCCTTGTGACTAGAGATGTTCTTGACTTCCGTCCGGTTGGCCTGCTCGAGTGCCGCCTCCTCGACCACGACCTCGTCACCGGCTCCCGCTCCATCTCCACTTCCGGGTCCGGGTCCGGGTCCGTCACTCTGATCGGTCGCCTCGGCAATCGAGATATTCGCGTCGACTCGCAGAGACCCGTCACGGCCCGAGTCGAACACATCCAGATACTCCAACACCTCTTCGAGCTTGGCGAGAAACGCACGCGCTTCTGCTGGTGACCGGAAGTCGGGCTCGGTAACGATCTCGACCAGCGGCGTCCCGGCACGGTTGTAATCGACGAGTGTAGACTCGGCTGAGTCGATCGACCCACCGACGTGCTGTAGACTTCCGGGGTCTTCTTCAAGATGCGCTCGCCTGATGGCGATTTCGCGACGATTTCCTTCCACACTCACGGCGATACTGCCGTGTTCACAGATCGGGGCGTCGTACTGTGTGAGCTGGAAATTCTTCGGCAGATCGGGGTAATAGTAGTTTTTCCGGTGAAAGGTCGTCCGGTCGGGAACCTTGGCGTCCAGCGCCTTCCCGATCTTGACGGCTGCCTCCACGGCCCCTTCGTTCAACACTGGCAACGCACCGGGTAACCCCAGACAAACGGGACACGTCCGGGTGTTGGGGTCTTCGCCCGCCACTGGCTCCGTCGAACAGCCACAGAAGACCTTGGTGTCGGTCTCAAGCTGGACGTGCACCTCAAGACCGATCACGACCGCAAGATTGCTATCGGCAGTCTGCGCGCTCATTGCCGGTCAATAGCGCACGGGTCCGCTAAAGAGTAACGCCACCGCGAGTCTGTTGAGACACTGGGGCCAAGCCGTGAGAGCTCACACAAAGTAATCTGCAAGTCGTGTGGCTGCCGTTTCTGCGCGAGGCGTGACTAACGCAAATCTGATCCAGTCGTCGCGAGCGTTCCCGAACGTCGACCCTGGCATTCCTGCTACCCCGGCCTCATCGATGAGTTGCTTCGTGTTCGCCATCGTCCCCGGAAACCCATCGAATCGAGCCAACACGTAGAACGCGCCCTGCGGGCGGGTGTACTCAGCCCCACTCGCGTCCAGCGCCGCTGTGAACGCGTCGATCCGGTCGCGCAGCAGTTCCCGGGTCGCCTCGTAGTAGGCGGGCTCTGTCGACCGGAGTGCCCGATGAACGGCGAATTGTGAGGGACGCGCTCCGCTCACGTTGACGAGCATATGTCGGGTTTTCGCCGCTGAGACGTGGTCGTCGGGAAGAATGGCGTATCCTACCCGGAACCCCGTGATAGCTAACGACTTCGAAAACCCACTCGTGACGATCCGGTGACTCGAGTCGATCGTCACGGCGCTTTCGAACGAGCCCGACAGGTCGAATTTGTCGTACACCTCGTCGACCACCACGAGGGCGTTGTAGTCTTCAGCGAGTCGGATTATCTCCCGGATCCGGTCAAGATCGTACACAGCCCCCGTCGGGTTATTCGGGGTGTTGAGGACGACCAGCGCGGTGTCGTCCGACATTGCGGCCGTGAGTGCGTCGACATCCAGCCCGCCGTTTTCACGAGTCGGAACGAGCCGGTTCTGTCCGCCGAGTAGACTTACTCTACCGGGGTAATACGGATACACAGGGTCTGGGAAAATGGCTTCATCGCCTGCGCCCCGGTCGAGCGCCCGGGCCATCGCCAGGTAATTCGCCTCGCCAGTTCCGTTCGTGATCACCACCTGGTCGGGGTCAACGTTGCGACGGAGTGCGATCTCTTCGCGCAACTCGTTCAACCCGGCGCTGGGTGGGTACTGAAACGCCTCCGAGTCGCGGTCACTGTACTCTCGCAATCCCTCCCGGAGCGCTGTTGGTGGATCCCAGTCCGGATTCCCACTCACCATGTCGATCACGTCTCCTTTTGCCGAGGCCGCGTACTGCATGACGTGGAAAAACTGCGGCTCCTGATAGCTCACACTCCTCGTGTGTCGGGGTCGCTACCTGATTGTTTCGCCGGGCGGCCCTGACATCCTCTCCGCCGTGAACGGCCGAGCTTCCGCTCGCTATCCATCACTCGGAGACCGAACACACTCTTGAGTCACCGCCCGTTACTAGTCAGATAATGAATAAGCGTGGCCACGTATTGAACGGGCTGTTGCTGGCAGTGGGGGTGGGGTTCGTCTTAGAGCCAGCGGTGACGGTTGACACCGGCCGGGCGATCGTTGAGATTTCTGTCCCGATCGTGCTTGGGGCATTACTTCCCGATGTCGACACGGCGTTCGGGCGACACCGGAAGACACTGCACAATCTGCCGGTCCTGGCGGTCGTGTTCGCGTACCCGCTCGTGTTCGGGAATCTCCAGTACGTCTGGATTGGTGTGCTCTCTCACTACATCCTCGACGTCGTGGGGAGTAAGCGCGGTATTGCGCTGTTTTACCCGCTTGAGCGCGAGTTCGGGCTCCCAATCGGCGTGACGACCAGCAGCGACTACGCCGACCTCGTCACGGTTCTGATCACCGCAGTCGAGCTGGTGCTGTTCTGGGCGGTCGATACCTACCTGTTCGCACTGGAACTCGACTTCCTCAAAGGAACACAGGCGTTCGGGCTCTGACCCACTCCACACCCTAGCGAGGATCACCGACAGAGGCTCCTGAAAATCCTCGCTCGTCTATTCTCGACCACGTTTGTCCAGAAGAACAGGTGCGTGGCGCTCGTCTCGGGTCCATTCACCTCGCATCGTCTCGTCTCGTCTCGTCTCGTCTCGTCTCGTCTCGTCTCGTCTCGTCTCACCAACCGCGGGCACTGCCGAAACACCGCTGGTGGAGCGGAGCGGAGCGCTGTGAACAGAGGCCACCACAACCCGGCGTCAGTAGACTGCGACCTCGTTGAATCGGCTGTCGTATGCGACCTGTCGTGGGTGAGTCGGTTCCATCGCCGACAGTAGAATGCGGTCGATTTTCTGCCACGTGTTCTCGTAGGCCAGATGTGAAAACTCGAGTACCTTCCGTATCCCGCGGCTGAGCCCGGGCCGGCACTCGACGCGCCGGGCGAGACCACGCTTGAACGCCTCGACCAGTGCGGCCTCGCTATCGATGTGAGCGTCGAACTGTGTCCAGGCCCCCCCGACGGTTCCGGCTAAGTGCGCGTACGACGAACCGAACGCTGGGATATCCAGGTCCTCGACAGCGGTCCGTGACCGCCGGTTGTGTCGGCCCCAGAGTTTGGCGTTGTACGTCTCGGCAGCGTGAAGCCGGTCTGCGTGGGCGGTGAGTTCCGCCCGAGTCAGCGAGATATTCGCGAATCGGGGATGGGGGACGAGCACGGCCGCTCCTTGTCGCTCGAGTTCTGCCATCGTCGCCTCGTAGGTGATGAAGTCCGGGACGGGCTCTTCAAGCCCCAGAGCGAGTAAGTGACGGCGTGTCCGCCAGTCTCCACTGAACAACTCACGACCGGGGACGACCAGGAGTTCGTCGTCGGAAAACCGGAGCGCGCGCTTCCGAATCTCCGGAAGCCGGACGAAGTGTGGCGCATACACGAGTATATCAACTGCCCGTGCTTTGGCCGTCTCGACCACCTGGCGGTTCAGCACTTTGACGTGCGTGTCGACCCGTGTCCCGTTACGTGTCACGCGCACCGATTTGACAAGGGCCCGCAAATGCGTTCCGTTCTCTTGATGAGTAATCTGGGGTAGCACTCAGGAACACAGAACTCTTATCTCAGTTGCGCGGGTGATTTGAGTCGTGAGTAACTGGGAGTGTGGAATCGGCGGCTGTGAGGAGGTGTTCGAAACCGTCGAATCCGCAATCGTTCATCAGACTACCCAGCACCGCCGTCACGAATGTAAGATCTGCGGCACGATCGTTCCTGATGGATACTTGGCCATTCGTCACGCGTTCACCGAGCACAGTCGAACCGAATACATCCGCGCGTACGACACTGGGACGACGGCCGTCCGGGAGCGTGAAGCGATCAAAGAGAAAGTCGAAGCAGAAGCAGATCTTGATCGGGTTATCCAGCAGATCGGCTCAAACAGTGAGTGACCGTCGGCCGAAGGATTCTCGCTTGTACCGCAGATGATCAGCGCTCGTCTGAGTCGAGCACCCGGATCTGGTCGCCACGGACCGTCACCGGAATCGGCACCGTCGCTTCGTATAGTTCGACTGTCACCTGGTCTTTCCCCTCGTCAATCCGCTGGACTTGCGCTTTTTCACCCTTGAACGGGCCAGCGACGAGTTCGACGATATCGCCTTCCGCGATCCCCTCGACATCTGGAGTCGGCGAGAGGAAGTGCTCGACTTCCGTCATCGAGGAGGTGCCCTGAATTATCGAGCGTGCGTGAGGGATTTCGTCCATGATCCGCTCGAGAACGGCCGAGTCTTGTGCCTCGATCATCACGTAACTCGTGAGTTGGTCTGGCGCGACCACTGCCTGAATTTCTGATTGTTCTTTGTTCGCAATCATATCCGCGACCGTTCGCTCCTGACTGGCCGTGGTCTTGACGGCGAAAATCGGCATTAAATACCGACCCCGGGGATGACACTCATGAGCGCAAAGATGAGGAACCCGAGAAATCCGACGAGAAGGATCCCTGCACCGGCGATCTTCGACACCTGGAGGAATTCCCCCCGAGATGGGGTGCTGGCCAGCTTCAGTACCCGAACGTAGCTGTTGAGATCGTACGGAACGTCCATTCTTACATTTTCTTTCAGACCGGAGGTTTTCTAACTTGTGATTTCACCCCCCTCCGGTCGACTGAGTCCTCTTAGCTCGGTGTTCGATTCCAGGATACTGCCCGTTGTTCGGTCTCGATCGATATTGTCCGCTGAGTGGAATGATTCACAGAGAGCCTCACCTGTCGGATTCCGAATAGAAACTAACTCACCTCGCGTGACCGACCACTTGCGTTGTAAGACTCACTACCAGATACCGGCCAGGAGTTCCGGGATGAGGACCCCGGGCAGTTCACTCGACGTAATCGATATCTTCGAGCTGGTTTTCTGCAGCCTCTTGTGCGTCTCCGTTGCGCCCATAGATTTGTGGTGAATCCACGCCCGTTACCACAATCATCGTCCGCATCTCCCCGTCGAGATCGTCGTCGACCGATGTCCCCCAGATGATGCGCGCGCCGGGGTCGATCCGGTCGTAAATTTCCTCCACGACACCTTCAGCTTCTTCGATCGACATATCCGTGCCGCCGGTGACATTCACCAACGCGGAGTTCGCGCCCGAAATATCGACATCCAACAGCGGCGACCGGAGCGCGGATTTCACGGAATCGGTGGCTTTCGATCCCGAGTCAGACTCCCCGAGCCCAATCATTGCGACGCCACCTTTCTCCATGACAGTGCGAACGTCAGCGAAGTCGAGATTGACGAGCCCGGGCATCGTAATCAGCTCGGTGATTCCCTTGACCGACCGCATGAGCACCTCATCAGAGACTTTGAACGCTTGTCTGACGGGGAGTTTGCCGACCGCGTCCAAGAGCCGGTCGTTCGGGACCACGATCACCGTATCAGAGACATCGCGGAGCCGCTCGAGTCCGGCTTCGGCGTTCGTCCGGCGCACCTCGCCCTCAGCAGTGAACGGCGTGGTGACGATCGAAATCGTCAGAGCGCCAGCCTCACGAGCCGCCTTGGCGACGACGGGCGCCGAGCCGGTGCCGGTGCCGCCACCGAGGCCCGCGGTTACGAACACCATATCCGACCCTTGAATCGCATCGGAGATCTCCTCTTGTGACTCCAGCGCTGCCTCTTCACCCACCTGCGGGAGGGACCCGGCGCCGCGACCCTGGGTTTTCTGCCGTCCCATCAGGATCTTCGTATCAGCCCCCAGATTCACCAGGTGCTGAACGTCAGTATTGGCTGCGACCAACTTCGCACCGTGGATTCCTTCCTCTTCCATTCGGTCGACGGTGTTACCGCCTGCACCGCCGCACCCGACGACTGTGATATTGGTCTGAAGATCTTGGAGAACATCCTCAAGTTCGTCGTTGGTCATCGTCCCCGAAGGAGCGGCTCCTCCAGAGCTGCTGTCGAACTCCCCCGGATCAGCATCCTCTCGTTCGGCCTCGTCGATCGCATCATCCACTATGGAGTCCATTGATATGAAAATGCTGTTGCGGACCACCCATATTTAGCTTTCCCTCTGTCTGACAGGCGTCTGACGCGGATATGTCCATACTCGTCAATATCATAGCTGACGCGACCTCTCGGTCTGTCCGGTGATATCTGAAAGTCACTCTGACAACCCGAGGTCAGTCAGCTCGGTCGACACGGCACAGTGACACGAGTTTGTAGCGACAGTGCCGTGCGCTCGGTCAGGTCATGAGTCAACGACGATTAGGCGTGTCGACAGGGAATCGGTCTTCGATGACGCGGCTCACTTGGGCGGGGGTTACCCGATCACCGTTGATATCGACGGGCGTTCCGGCCGCGAGTTTGCCGAAGGCCGGCCCCTCGGGGACGCCCCGCGTTTTCGCGAGATCGGGGTCGAATGTGTCTTCTCGAGCAACGACGGCACCCGGCTCGCGCTCGACAGAGTCGTAGTGGTCACGGAGCACGGTCACTAAGCCCGTGATAATCGCCTCGTAGGCGGTCACAGAGACGGTTGCTGCCCGTCCTCCTACCCGAGAGCCGCCCTCTTCGGTTTCGAATGCGACAGTATGTTGCGCGATTATCTCCCGTGTGCGGTCCAGGTCGACACCCTGCGCCCGCGATATCAGTGCGTCTGGCAGCGCGTGAATGACGAGGTCGTCGGCAACCACCTCTGGGTCGGCGCTCTTCCAGCCGTCGGCAGGAGCCGGTGGGCGTTCCGTGCCGAATCGGAGCCCATCAGTCACCGACGAGAGACTGCTCTCGACTGCATCGACGACGGTGAGTGGGCGATCTGCAACGACATTTACCCAGGTCTCACTCACCACTCGGTATCCCAGATCTTCGATAACAGCCCGCAGCGCCGGGTGTGTCCCCTCGATGATGGCGTAGTCTGCACGACTGGCTGTGAACGCCTGTTGAATCACGTCGCGGCCGCTCTCGGGTGCACCGAGGGCGTCAAGTTGCCAGTCCGACGCGATGTGGCCAATCGCCCAGGATGTCTCCTCGAGGATTCGCGTGAATCGTGGAACGTAGTGGCCGCCACCAAACCCAACAAGATGGCGCTGCGAGCCGGGTTCTCCGGTCTCGCCGGATTCAGCGGGTGCGTCGGTCTCAGAGAGTTCGGCCGTCGACACCACGTCAAGAACAGCCTGCGCGACGGCAGCCGCACCCGCTGGATCGTCCCACTGCGGGTCATCACTGCCGAGTTCGGCAAACAGACTCGGCACCGACAGGTCGGTCGGGCCATGATGAGTGCACTCGATCCCAACCTCGTAGTCAGAGGGAGCGTGTGCTGTGAACCGATCGACCAGTCGGGAGTGGATGGTCGGAGCCGCCGGGGCGACCGATTTCGGACTTCCGCCGTACTCTGCGACACCGAAATTCCCAGTGAAGTGAGCGGTGAGTAACGGGCCAGTGTCGCCTGAGTGGCGCGAGACAAAGACGACAGCCGAGATGATCTCAGGCCGTGAAAACGCCGGAACAGGGTCGTCCATGTGTATGTGCAGCTGCTCGAACTCCCGGAGTTCACACCCATCCATCTCGTAAACAGTCCCACCCCCAGCGGCGTCCGGTCGAGAGTCGTCATCACGCTCGGTCCAGTCGCCTAACTTGATAAGCTGATCACCGATGTGTTGGGATGCGCGGTCAGCACGACTCACGACGATCGCAATCACAACCCAGAATCGAGGGTGAAGCGTGGAATAGTCGTCGGTTCGTGACCGGGTCACGGGCTCGTCTTCAGCAACAACGTTCCAGTCCAGACCAGACCGGGCTGGGTCGGGCTAGGCCAGGCCAGGCCAGGCCAGGTTTGATCCGGTCGATTTCAGAGTGCGAGAGCGGTGAGAAATCCGGCGTATCCGAGCGTGAGAAGCGCGCCATTGAGCCGGGTAATTCGTTTTCCTCGCCACATGAGCCCGATGACGACCACAGTGAATCCGATCAAGACAGGGAATTCGAACGTTTTGATGCCGGGCGCGACAGAAATTGGCTCCAGAACCGCCAGAATACCGATCACCGCAACGATATTGTAAATGTTGGATCCGACGACATTACCGACACTGAAACTCGCTTCTCCCCGGACCGCGCTCACGACGGAAGCGGCCAGCTCTGGGAGCGAGGTTCCAATTGCGAGCACCGTGAGTCCGATCACCAGGTCTGACACCCCCGCGGCAGCTAGTACACCGCGGCCGCCGCTAATCAGCCATCGCGATCCAAAGACTAGTGCGCCGAGTCCCCCGATCAAGAGTGCAGCCTCAGTAATCCCTGGATCGGGCGCATCAGCGAGATCTGCGTCAGTCACAGCCGCCTGATTGTCTCTGATCTGTCGGCCGATGACTGCCGTGAATCCGACCAGCACCGCCAGTAAGACCGTTCCACCAGGCCAGGCTATCTGTCCGTCCCAGCCAAGACCAACCAGCAGCAGTGCGGCTAACAGCATAAAAGACACCTGATACCGAAGAACCGACGCGGAGACGTCGACAGGGCGGATCATGGCCGCGATACCCAAAACTAGCCCAATATTGGCGATATTCGACCCGATGATAGCACCCAACCCGATATCAGTCGAGACGGTGACGGCCCCGACAATTGCTACGAACAGCTCTGGGGCTGTCGTCGCAAACGCAATGACGGTCACACCGACCGTCACTGGTTTCAGTCCGAACCCCAGCGCCACTTCGGAGGCACCCTTTACCAGCATCTCCGCGCCGACGTACAGTAACACGACACCCGCTACCAGTAAGCCAGCCTGGACGAGAGTCGATTCAGCGATCACATCACTAGGTGAGCCAGACCAAACATAAACACCACCGCTTTCGATGGCCGGGCGGTACCAGCTATCTCTCCTTTCTGAGCGGCCACCAGGTCAGCCATTAGATTCCGTCATTATCGGATGTGTGGCCACTGTATCGCCCCGAGGCGCTTTTCCCGCTGCCGGGCCCGGGACAAGTATGAACGTGTACGGTCTGCTCGGGAATCCTGTCGAACACTCGCTCTCCCCGCCGATGCACGAGGCGGGATACGACGCGCTGGGGCTTGATGCTCGTTATGTGACGTTCGAGCCAGCGCGCACGGAACTCGAATCCGCAGTCCGGGGAGCAGACGCACTCGGGATTTCCGGGTTGAACGTCACTATTCCGTTCAAACAAGAGGTACTGGAGCTGGTCGACTCGGCGCCGTTGGCGACACGAATCGGGGCGGTCAACACAATCGCGTTCGGAGAAGATGGCCCTCAAGGGTACAATACTGACGCAATCGGCGTCGTCCGAGCGTTACAGCAACACGATGTTATGTTAGATGGCCAGGACGCTGTGGTGGTCGGTGCCGGCGGGGCTGGGCGGGCGGCTGCGTTCGGGCTAGCTGATGCCGGTGCCGCGGTTCACATCGCGAATCGGACAGTCGAGCGAGCGACGGAACTGGCTGCTGACGTCCCAGGCGCGACGGCTGCTGGGTTAGAGTCACTGACCGACCGTGTACCGGCAGCCGACTTACTGGTGAATGCCACGAGTGTCGGCATGGAAACTGCCGACACACCGGTCCCAGCGGAGCTTCTGCACCCGGATCTGACAGTACTCGACGCGGTGTATACACCGGTTGAGACACGCCTCCTTCGTGATGCGGCCGCCGCTGGCGCTACCACCGTTGATGGAGCCTGGATGCTACTGTTTCAAGGGGTAGAAGCCTTTGAGCAGTGGACCGAAACGGATGCCCCCATCGACGTGATGAATGAGGCCCTGCGGACACAGTTACAAACATCGCCGTAGCGTGACATGGTTAGTGGTGTATAGTCACTCCGGTCAGGACCATACCCTCTGCTGGGTGAGAAACCCAGCAGTCAAAGGAGAATTCGACGGCCCGCATGTGCACCTCACCGAATCTGCCGAACTGGCACTCTTCAAGAGCGGGGGCTCCCAGACTCTCGCTGGTTTCTGAATTTTCCGGCGGGTTGAGCGGGCCGATTAGTTGACGATCTGCTGATGCAGAACGCTCCCGATTTGCTCAGCTGCGAACGCGGCTTCCCACGGCTAGAGCTTCCGTGCTCTCTCAGATGATCCAACGGGAAGCAGTCGATCCAATGATGAACAACGATCGAATGGAATGGCATCTACTACGGTCGTACAGCGGCTGTGTGCTGTCCTTCCCGGCCAAGAGCGTCCGCTTGAGAAAGGTGATTTAGCCTCCTAGAGTTAAATACCCAGACATCGTAACGGCCACAAATGGTGCTCAATGTGATCAAGCAGATACTCGGGATTGAGAATTCGACGAGAGAAGACGAAGACAGTGGAACCACCGTGGCTGTCGAACACGACCCAGGCGAGACAACCACGACGGGGGCTTCCATCGAGTCCAGAGAGCAACACGACGACGAAGACGGAAGTGTGGATGACTCCGTCACCAAGACTGACAGCGAACCCGCCAGCAGTGGGGAGACTGTCCACACTGAGGAGACCGCTCCAAGCGGAGAGACCGCAGAGAGCGAGACAGAGTCTCCGTCAGACACAGACGATTCCGCAGAGCAACCGGTCGAAGAGGTGAAAGGAATCGGTCCTGCGTACGCAGAGCAATTAGCAAATATCGGGGTCGAAACGGTCACACAGTTAGCAGCGGCGGACCCAGAAGAAATCGGCGAAGAAACATCGGTCGGCGAGAGCCGAGCGGCCACCTGGGTGTCTCGCGCCACCGAACAAGACAGCGCCTAAACTAGCCATTGCAGTGTCAAGGGCCAGCCCGAGCGACGGTTGAGCGACCACAATCTCGTCTGTGTCGGCTCGGGACAGCAAATCCATTCTGAATGAGTAAACTATACAACGTGAACGGCAAGTTACTGCCAGCCGACCAAGCCACGGTCAATGTTGAAGACCGCGGGTTCATGTACGGCGATGGCGCCTTCGAAACACTGCGAGCCTACGGTGGCAGTGTGTTCCGGTGGGGGGCTCACGCCGAACGACTCAGACAGTCGTGTGACGCATTAGAAATCGACCATGGCTTGGATTCGGCGACGCTTCGTGAACGGATCGACGAGACCCTGGCTGCTAACGAGTTCCAGGAGGCGTACGTGAAACTCTCGATTACCCGCGGGAGACAGCCCGGGAAACTCGACCCAGCGCCCAACAGCGATCCGACAGTCGTGGTGTACGTTTCACCGCTGGCCGAGGGCGGGACTGGCGGTGAGTCGGTCTGGGACGGTCCTGCGAGACTGCAGACCGTGAGCACACAGCGAATTCCAGACGAGGCGCTGCCGGCCCAGGCAAAGACCCATAATTATCTGAACGAGATTCTCGCCAGATTAGAACTTCGAGAGACAGACGCTGATGAGGCACTGATGCTGGATCTCGACGGGAATATTGCTGAGGGTGCGACGTGCAATATCTTCTTTGTGGACGACGACGGGCTACGGACACCCCGCCTGGACGGCTCGATTCTGCCGGGCATTACACGAGAGACAGTGCTAGCCATTGCCGAAGAGGAGAGGATCCCCGTTGAGCAAAGCCAGTACGAGCCGGCCCGGCTCCGAGAGGCCGACGAGGTGTTCCTCACCAACTCCACCTGGGAGGTCAGACCTGTCGCCTCTGTCGACGGGAAAACAATCGGCAATGGAGGGCCAGGTCCAATGACCCGGCTTCTCAGTCACTTGTTCGACCAGCGGATCGATGAGCGTCACTACCGAGATTCGGACTGACCTCTCGAATCAACACACCCTGACACGAGTGATCATACTCGACCGCTCGTCATCGGGCGAGATGAGAGTCCGAGACCGGAGCAGACTGGCGAACACGCTTACCATGAGACTAGTCTCAAAGCTGTGAGAAAGCCGGTGGTACCCCGAGAGCAGCTCGGGGGAATCCACCGCGAGTCGGGTGTGACCCCAGCAGGGCTGGGGCGGGTCTACAAATGTCAATTCAACAGATGCAAGCCTCGTGCACGTGGGAGAATTCACTCGTATACGCTGCCGAACATCCGTTCGCCGACAGGTGTTTAGGCAAATCTCCGTAATATATTGTATGACTGACGGCTCGCGGATGGCCAACTTGTCTGAGGTGCCGGCCGACAGTACACTGTTGGTGACACTTCGAGAGAAACGAACGGATGAAACACTTGAGGCAATCCTCACTCGACTTAGCGACGATACCATTGTGGCGTTCAAAAACCAGTGTCAACACTGGACTGATGTCCAACTAGACCGTGGGTCCGGCGCGGCAATCCGCGAGGGCCAGGTCATCTGCAGAAAACACGGCGCCACATTTCAGCTTGAATCGGGAGACTGTGATTTCGGGCCGTGTGAAGGCTCGACACTCGTCAGTATCGACACCGCCGTCGAAGAGGGGGAGGTGCGACTGACAGATACTGACTACGAATTCGTTGACACCGGTGGTGTGGAACGAGATCCAGACGACCTATCTTCGGGCGGCCGTATCGGGTTTTGAGCGGCTTCTGAGTCACGACTGCCGCGATAGAGTACTATCCGGTCGGCTGTACTGGTATTTGCTGTCCGGATTTGATCGTTCGGTGGCTTCCTCGCCAGCGGAGTGACTCCAAAGTGCGGCGCTCAAGACGGTGGCTGGTAACTGTTTTACCATCGGCGGCACTCGATTACATATGAACTGTCGGCGGTGTGGAACTCCACTCCAGAAGCCAGGAGACTACTGTCTCACCTGTCACACCGCCAATACCGATGCTGTCGTTCTCGAGTTCGGTCAGGACCGCGCCACGCTGACGATGCTCAGTGACGAGGAGGTTCGCGGAGAGACAACTGTCGCGACAGTCCCCGAGACTGACAGCGATTACGGAAGCGTCCATCTGCGGAACTTCGCCGGTCGAGTAGCCGACGAAGTCAGACGGAAACGCCCGGAAACGGTGTACGCGGCTGGCGTCAGAGACCCACTGCGTGAAACTCGGGCGCAACTCCACCACGAATTCTACAGAGTTCCCGACGAGGACGCCGTTGAGTGGGTGCTCGACAGACGTGGCGACCGTACGCTAGAGGTGGTGGAGACACCCCCGCGGGAGAAGTTAGGTGGGACACACTCAACGCTGATTGGAGATCGAGAAGGCCGACGCGCGATCAGTACCGTCGCCGACCACCCACACGTGAAAAAGATCATTCCGGGGCCGATCGACGCCGGGGGAATTGGGTCTCAGAGCGGACTCCGCGCTAAAGTGACCCGGGCGGACGAAACGGGAAACGTCAGGCTCCTGTTACGCGACGGCTCCAGTGTCCAAGAGAATCGGCTCGTGACCACGGCGATGGACCGTGAAACGGGCGAACGCGTCCGTGACGATCTTAACGACGCACTCGAGGCCGCAGAACTGCAGGAGTCGCGCTAACACAGAACCTCAGCGGCGTGGACCCTGGTCTGGTCTGGTCTGGTCTGGCCAGGCCATCCCATCCCAATTTGAGTCGGGCGGCGAGACCACCCTGTGAGACTGCTGTGATTACATGAGACCGACACCGTGGGCCACCAGTGGAATTGGATAGCCCGGAGAGTGACAAAAAACTATGATTTAGCGCAGGTGATGAATCGACGCCTCGGGGGAGTCGTGAGCCTGAATTGGAAGAGATGTTCCGATAGTCCGACAACCACTACGTGAACTCCGACTCGCAGCCTTTTAGTCCGCTCCTGGTATACACAGACATACTATGGCTAATAACTCGAGTACGGTCGGCAGCGCGGGCCGATTTGGCGCGCGGTACGGACGGGTCGCCCGTCAGCGAGTCAAAGAAATCGAGGCCGACATGAACAACGCCGAGATTGATGGCGACTCTGTCACGCGAATCGCCACCGGGATCTGGGTGAACGAGAACACGGGCGAGAAGTTCACCGGCGGGGCCTATCGAGCGAAAACCCCCGGCGGAATCCAGGTGGACCGATCGATTCGGGCGGCACTTGGCGACGACGAATGAGTTACAAATGCTCCCGCTGCAAGCGTGACGTGCAACTCGACGAGTACGGTGGCGTCCGGTGTCCCTACTGTGGCCATCGTGTGCTGCTGAAAGAGCGCAGCGCCGTCATCAAGAAGACAAACGTCGAGTAACCCCGTGGTCGCCGAGTCTGGGCCACATTCTGTCGAGTTAGGCTTCGAGTTTTCTACCACCGAGCGTGCCGAGACGGTGGGCGCTGCTGTTCGAGTCGAAGTGAACGAAGTCGAAGACAGCCGCGCCACGGCCTCGGTAACCCGGCAGGGACCGATGGTGATGGTCGAAATTCAGGCTGCAGACCTTCACGCTCTCAGAGCGGGGATCAACTCCTGGACACGGCTGATTGACACCGCAGAAAACACTCCTACCGGTCACTGACGCCAGTTTAATCCAGGTTGATGGTGGGTGGCGCGTCAACCCGACAGACGATGACTCGCCTGAGCAAGATTATCATCTATGCGCTACGTAGCTGGTTTTGATCGACGGTTCTATACGGTTCCTACAAATAGCGGCTGACCTCTGTGTGGACCTGCTCCGGGGTAATCATGCTGTATCGCCCGCATCCGTGGCTATGATGACCGGGTGAGACGGACTCAGGTGGTGGGTACCACCGGGCCCAGCGGGTCGGCACCGCCGGCGCGGGCGTGGTGTGGTGATGTTGGTGTGTATCTCTTGAATTGAGCGCACCGTGGCCCGCAGGACCTCGTTGGCTGGCAGCCACGGGCGTCGCGTCGCAGGGGCGTAGAGTGGCCGGTCGCTCGGGAAGTCGGGGGTTTTTCCCTTCGGCCCGCCACTTGAGAGGTATGCAAGGAAACCTGCCGCCGGAGGCCCAAGAGAAGATTGAGGAACTCCAAGATCTTCAGGAAACCGCGCAACAGGTCGCCGAACAGAAGGGTCAGGCGGAGGCTGCGCTCAACGAGTCTGAGACTGCACTCAACGCTCTCGATGATATCGACGAAGACGCCACGATGTACCGGCAGATCGGCGAAATTCTCGTCGAAGCCGAATACGAGGAGGCCAACGAGGATCTTGAGGAAAAAGTCGAATCACTCGAGGTGCGGGTCGAACAACTGGGCAAACAGGAAGAGCGAGTCCAAGAGCAGTTCGAAAGTCTTCAGCAGGAACTCCAGCAAATGCTGCAGGGAGCAGGCGGTGGCGGCGGCGGCCCGATGGGCGGTCCCGGCGGTCCGGGCGCCGGCGGCGCATAACGGCGATGAGCGACGACTCATCAGTATCGCCCTCGCCCACGGACGAAGAAGTAGTGCAAACGGCTTCAGAGGCCGCCGAGGGAGTGGTACTGAGCCAGTACAAGCAGTCTGCCGTGCAAGACCTCGACGTGACCGTCAGCTTCGAAGGTGGAACCCTCGAAGTGGATGTCTATCTCAATCCACCCGAGGAGTCCGACCACGATCCCGATGTCGTCGTCGATGACGCAGTAACGGCTGCGACAGACGCGGTCGATTCGCTTTTTGAAACAGATTGAAGTTGTCTTCGCGATGACACACAAGGGTTTCGCCTCGAATTTCTGTACTATCTGATTCCGGACGACCAGAGCAGACACCGAACGAGTCGTGTGGACCCTGCCATGCTCGGCTAATGTGTGCGTTTGACAGCCCCAGGTTAAGCCGAGTACTGTGACTTGACCGCGCCAGTCCACCCCTCAGTATCCACCGCGGCAGTGTTCGAGTTAGATTTAATTGAAAGACAGAATCGGTGCTAACTGTTCACCGACGCTCGCGGAGCCTCACGTTATGTCACTCTGCTGCTGGTTCGGCCTTGTCGGCCGCCTCCTCACAGATTTTCAGGAAGTTTTCAAATACTTGATCTCCCTCCTCGGTGTGTGCGACTTCAGGATGCCACTGAACACCGTACAGACTCCGGTCAGTGTTGGCGAACGCCTCAATCGTACAGACATCAGAACTGGCGGTCTGGTCGAACCCCTCTGGGAGTTGCACAACTTCGTCAGCGTGGCTGGCCCAGACACGAGTCTGTGGCCCGAGCGAACCGACGAGTGGATCCTTATCGCTGAGGATATCTACGTCCACGTCGGCGTATCCTCCGTACTCACCGGTCCCGACTTTCCCGTCGAGTTCGCTGGCAATGAGTTGCATCCCCAGACAGATGCCTAACACCGGCAAGTCAAGTTCCAGATACTCGGGGCAGCGGCCGATTCGGTCTATATCTGGGCCACCCGATAAGACGAGACCGTCGGCCTCCTGTTCGACTGTCGCCACTGGCGTATCGTTGTCGATTGTCTCAGTCTCGACACCCATGTCGCGTAGTGCACGATGTTCGAGATGGGTGAACTGCCCGTGATTGTCGACCACGAGGATCCGCGTCATACACAGATTACTACGGCGGCCGATAAAAATCACCGGGAAATACCGGCAGATACCTGTCGATTTTGGCCTGGATTATCGCGTCAGTATACACGAACGTGGATTTCGGCCGGTGTACATATCACTGGAGTCACGCCCCGGGGCAGTCGCCGCGTCCGGCCTGTACACGGCAGCCGTCTCGGGGTGTGGTAGACAGGTCAAGATATCAGCCGTCCACACGGTGGACTGAACTCGAAGCGGTCGGACTCAGTCGGCCGACTCCGTCACTGAAGTACTTCGGGGTCAAGCTCCGAGCCATTTGTCCTGCTGCGTCAGTAGAAGTCCTGGTGGATCTGGCGACCAGCATCGTTGAGAACGGGACCAGTCACTTCGGTGGCGTCTAGAATCTGGGCCGAACGGGTCGGCGCCTGAGTTCCGGTGAACTCGGTGAGTTCGTCACCGGCGACACTGTAGGTGACTCGGCCGAGCGATGCCCCACGGAGTCCCCCAGCACACATCGGGCACGGCTCTGTACTAGTGTACATGACCGTCCGCTGGCGCTGGTCAGCGTCGAACTCTCGACGGGCCCGGTACGCCAGGTGAAGTTCCGGATGGCGCCGAATATCGTCTTCTGTGACGACACGATTGGACTCCTCGGCGACAATCTCATTATCCCGCACTAGCACAGACCCGTACGGTCGGTCTCCTCGATCGGCTGCCTCCCGTGCCAGTTCGAGTGCCCGTTGCATGTGTGTCTCGTGGTCGAACTCATCGAAGTCCATACTTGACCGACGGGCTCGGGAGGCAAGTGCCTCTGGGTCATTCTGAGCTATCCGTATTCGATAACGACAGGTGAAACCCTAGCTCGATGGAACTGCAGTTGCAGTGAATCCAGGATATCAAGACACCTGATAGCCTGTCGGCTTTCGTCACCGTCGTCTGGCTGAGACCGATATCGCCGGTCGTGTGGCCACGAATCACGCTCCCGGACCAATTGACCACGCCAATGAACGTTTTTTATTCTCCGCTACCTTTTCAGCCGTATGAGCGACCTCCCAGAGGATTTCGACTGCACGGTGACTGATTGGGAGTACATCTACGGCCTCTGTCGGAGCGTCTCAGAGCAGGTGAAGGCGGCTCAGTTCGAACCTGAGATGATTGTCGCGTTGGCACGCGGGGGCTGGTTCGGAGGCCGGTGTATCTGCGACTTCCTCGGGTTGGACGATCTGACGAGTCTGAAGATGGAACACTACGTCGGCACGGCTCAGAAGGCCGAGGAACCGCAGATTCGGTATCCGATGCCGGAGGGAAGCGTCACGGGCAAAGACGTATTAATTATCGACGATATCGCCGACACCGGCGGCTCAATTCAGCGGGCCAACGAGTACGTAACCGGTCGGAATCCCGGCGAGGTCAGGACCGCGACACTTCAGTTGCTGGACTCGTCACAGTTCGAGCCCGACTTTACTGGTGAACGGCTGGAGGCGTGGACGTGGGTGGTGTATCCGTGGAACTTCATCGAAGATATGGCGGAGTTAGTCGAGGGAGTGATGCGGAAAGCCGACGACGACGCGTTCGATACGGAAGCGATTCGGCGGTATCTGGCTTCCTTCCACGAGATAGACCGAATCGAAATGGAGATTGCCCAGCCGAACCGTCTCGACGAGGTGCTGACTGAGATGGAGCGACGTCACACGATCGAGCCAACCAGCGGCGACGCCTGGCGGCTCGCAGAGTGACGGTGCCGACATGACCGACCCCAGTTCGGGCCCGGATCCAGACGCCAACCCAGACGAGCGGCCGACAACGTCGTCTGAAATTAGCGCCCTCGTCGACGCGGTGCAGCTGAAAGATCGTCCCCGGACTGGCTGGCAGCTTCGTGGTGTCTCAGATCCCGAGTCCGTGGCCGCACACTCCTGGGGGGTCGCGTATCTGTGTCTGGTGTTTGGCGACCGCATGGAAGCGGAGTTTGCGGCGGATGAGCGAGAGTTGGACCCTAATCGGGCAGTACGATTGGCCATCGTTCACGACCTGGCAGAGGCGGAGACAGGCGACATTCCCACCCGAGCAGACTCGACGGCCGACACACCCGATCCCGCAGAGACTGACGCTGCCGAACAGCAGGCGATAGCGGAGTTGACTGGCCCGCTCCCAGCCCGCCTCCGCCACGACTGGGACGAATACGAATCCCGGCAGTCACCGGAGTCAATCTTCGCCAAGGAGATGGACCTGATCGAGTTGTGTCTGCAGGCGCTGGCGTACGAGTCGGCGGGTCGCTACGACCCTGCGGCGGGAGATCCCGATGCCTTCCACGAGTACGACGCCCTCGACGAGTTCTTTGCGACGGCCAAACCACGACTCCGGACCGAGCTCGGACACGCGCTGTTCGACGAGATTCGGGACCGTTACAAAGCCGCGCGGGACAGTGACAGTAATTAATGGTTGGACTGGTCGGGATCTTTACTTCCGCCGTCGGACCCATCGTCGCAATTGCGGCCGCCGGATACGTTTTGGCGACGATCAAAAAGGTCGATCCTGATCCCCTGAACACTGCGGTCGTGTACGTACTCGCCCCAGCGCTGGTGTTTCACAGTCTCGCCGTGAGTGAGCTCGCGGCCGATACGCTCGCCCGGGTGGCCGCTGGGGTAGTCTTGTTCACTGGCGGGATGTGGCTAGTCGCGGAAATTACGGGTCGCATCACCGGCCACCGAGAACCGTTTCTCAGTGCGCTCGTATTGGTAGCGAGTTTTGGCAATACCGGGAATCTCGGTGTCCCGGTGTCAGACTTCGCGTTCGGCCCCGTTGGCCGCCAAACTGCTGTCCTCTTTCTATCAGTCCAGGCCGTGCTCATGTACACTCATGGGGTGTACGTTGCCTCACGCAGCGGAGGGTCGGCCGGTCTCGCTGGGGTGAAACGAGTCATGTTTCTCCCGCTGGTGTATGCTGTCATCGCGGCACTGCTGGCACGCAGCGTGAATGTGGTGCCGCCAGCGGACTCGGGCCCCATGGAAGCGCTCCAACTTGTCGGTGACGCGGCTATTCCGGTGATGCTCCTGATTCTGGGTATTCAACTCGCGCGGACCGACACCGATGCCGCGGTGGCAAAGTCGTGGGCTGGCACAGCACTGAAACTCGGAGTCGCGCCGATTATTGGGGTGGGGGTCGCACTGGTGGTCGGCTTCGAGAATCCGACCGTCGCCCGAGTGTTCATTCTCGAGACGGCGATGCCTGCGGCCGTGACACCGGTCATTCTGGTCGTCGAATTCGCCGGCGACGAACAACTCGACGGCGTCTCTGTGCCCGAGTTCGTCTCGACAGCCGTGCTCGTGACGACGCTTCTCGGTATCCCCGCTCTCACCGGCCTAATTGCTCTCCTGCGGGCTGGCGTGATCGTCTGAGTGGCTGCAAATCGTGGGTCACGTCTCAAGACGAGGCTCTCGCAGAGAGTGTCCTGTAGTGGAAAGATCCAGAACAGCGCCACCCAATCAGTGGCTTCACAACAGCATCTCGCAGCCAGCAATTCACACTGAAATGTCGAGCGGCGCCGTAGTCACCGGACCCTACTCAATGGTCGCCGTCCGAGTAGTCTAGTGACTCGTCTTCGAGTTGGTCTCGAATCCCTGTCACGTCGACATCCGCCCACGTTTCGAGATCGAAGCACACGTTCAGGAGCGTCTCGACCCGGACGTCGTCGTCGGACGCAATTGCGACGTCAGCGGCGGTCGTCAGTCGTGATTCCACCGTCACAGCGGCGTGGTCACGGTTCACTTCTCGCGCCGGCACCGAGAGAATGTGTGGAAGGTCGGCAGCCCCGTCTGGAAACACGGGGAAAGCCGCGGGCCCGACCGCAAGATACGTCTCCCCCTGGGTGTCTGTATCCGTGTGATCGACGCCGGCAGTCTCTAACGCTGAATTTGGATCCAGGTTCCGTGCCGTGAGAGCAGTCAGTGTCGGCTGCGGACTCGGCACTGCCGATCTCAGCGGAATCACGCCCGACATCTGCACCCGTCTCGGGGCGATTGCCACCCTTGGCCACCGAAGTTGTCCCGTCGTCTGCAGACCCGGATGTCGAGTCAGGATGTGACGTTGGTGAGTCAGAATTCACAGAGTGGACGGCTTTCCCACCAATCTCGACCAGAACGAACCTCGCGGTCGCTGTCTCGATGGCAGTCATAACTGCCTCGTCGGTGGCCTCCTGTCCCCGTTTGAACGCGAGTTCGTCCACGGCGGTGGTCAATTCGTCGGGTGTGAGAGCTCCAAAGAGGTCGACAACACCGGCTAGTTCGTCTCCAGAGACGATTCCTGAGCGGTCATCCATAGCTACGCTCAACGACCGGGGCACATCTAACCTTTCCGTAGGGAGACGTTTGACAGGCTTCAGACAGCGGTGGAGACGGCAGATTCTTAGCGGCTCCGGTGACGTGTCGACGGCGAATGCTCTTCGAGTGTCTGCAGGTCAGTCTGGACGGCCTCGGCCACGTCAGCAGGGGAGATGGGCGCGTCAGCCCAAGCAGGAAGACGGTCGTCGGGACCTGGATTGCCGATTGCATTTGCGTACGTCGACACCTGCTGACGTTCGTTTTCGGCGTCGGTATCGAGCCCGTTGTAGCGGGCGTCAAGCCGGTAACTGTCCACCAGCGGTTCGGCCGCGTCACGATATCGCTCGCGAAGCGCGTCCGAACGCGGTTCGATTCCGTGGTCTATCAGCACGCGGAGGAGGGCGCTGCCGACTGACTCGCTCATCTCGGAGAGTCCCGTTGGTCCCGACACCGACCGGTGGTCGTGCTCGTACTGGCCAAGCGCGACCTGTGCAGAGCCCGTCGCTCCCACATTGCGGTACGCCTCCCCGAGTGTGCCCACCTCGAGACCCCATCTCCGCTGGAAGCGGATATGAGCCGCTAATTCCGAGGTGGCGGCGAATTCCCCCGCCAACGCGTATCGGAACGCGGCCAGATACTCGACGACTGGCGCGTCATAGACGGTCTCGAGTGCCCGGACGAACGGGGTATAAAACAGACGGAATAATCGGCCGTAGAGCTTGTCGTCTTCCACCCGAGCGTAGTAACCCTTCGAAAACGCGTTTCCGTTGGCGAGCGGAAACAACAGGCGGGGAACGTACTGGCGTGAGTAACTAGCCGTGTCGGCGTCGTGAAGAACGACGTATTTCTCCTGGAGTGCCCGCCCCATCGCGAGCCAGACATCGCGCCCCTTGCCGCGCCGACCGTCGAGACCGTTTGCCGCAAGCAGGTCTGCTAGCCGAGCGCCGTCACACCATACGACCTCGAGGGTAAGATCATACCCGTCGAGCCACTCACAAAACGGCTCGACACGATCCCCGGACGCACGGAGCGGGACGACCACTCGGGCAGGGTCGACCGTTTCCAACTCCGAGAGTATCTGCTCTGTCGCCAGCGATCCGTACTCTCGCTCCGCCATAGGAACCACGACCGCCGCCTGGTCGGTCGGTGCCGCTGGCGTGTGATCTTGCAGCGCGTGGAGTGTCGTCACGCGCTCTTGAGCGTAATCCATTGTCTGTTGGCCGGTCGGGTGAGTCAAAAGCGCGCGGATATGCGGTGGCGTAGTGTCACGCGCTCATTGGCAGAGTTGAGCCGCTGCGAATTCCAGATCTCTCGTCTGCTCACCGTACCAGCATTGTCGACAGAATGGCTGGTGTGACTGCGCGGGGAGCTCCGTTGACGTGTCCCACCTATCGGATCGACTAGGGTTTATAAGTCGCTGGGTGCCAAAATTGGATTATGAAATCGACTCGCAAGGGCCTCCGTGACGGAGGCTTAGCCAAAGACACGTACGAGCGATTGAATTGCTCGGCCTGCGAAGCAGTCCTCAAAAAGGAAAACGACCCAGAGGAGGTATACTCCATTCGGATCTGCCCCGACTGCGATCGCCGGTGGAAAGAGCTACGCTGACTATCTCGACTATCGCCGGGTGAGCCCGAACTCGCTCACTGATTCGTCACCCCTTGGACGCGCTATCTCAGTCCCCTGTGTGTCACTTCCGAGCGTGACCGGTCAAATCCTGTTGCGGTTGGCCGATTTCTGACCGCTCAACCGAATCCAGACGATGAGACAAATCGAGACCGGCGCAGCCAAATTCCATTGGACCAGGTCAGACACGGCCCGTGACCGAGGATTCCAGCAGAAGCTGAACTCGGGGGAGCCCCGAGTCACTCGAAGATAGCGTCGAATGCGTTCGCTCCCAGAGGGTCGAAGGTGCCGGCGGCGATATTTTCGCGGACGTGAGCAGGGTTGCTCGCCCCTACCAGTGCACACGTAACTCCCGGTGCGCTTCGGGCGAAGTTGATCGCCCGCTGAGCAGACGTTTCACCTGCGAGACGGGCGTCGATTTCGGGCGGGATCCCATTCAGGAGCTCCCCTTGTCCCAGGATGGCACTCGCGAACACCGACACCCCCGCTTCCCGGGCGCACGCGAGTGTCGACTGTGTAGCTGGTTCGTCCGGGTTCTCTTCTCCTGCAGGACTGGAGTGGTTAGCGGTCGTGAACGCGTCAGCCATCGCGATATTAAACGGGAGTTGGACTGCTGCAAGTCCGGGAGTACTGGTACCGACGGTGTCGGCGGCAGACTCGCTTCGACGGATCACCTCCGGTAACGAAAGATACGCCCCAGCTCCGGCGGGCACCCGGAACCCGTCCCATGTTGCGACGCCGTAGCGCCCAATCGCACCCGTGAGTCGGCGCCGCTCGAGTCGTCGAAAAGTGGCCTCTAGTAGGTCGTAGGTTTGATCACGCGAGCGGGTCGACAGCTGCGTTTCAGGATTGTGGACATAGTACAGGTCGATTTTATCAAGGCCCAGTCGGTCCAGCGAGCGGTCCACCATGGTGTCGATGAATGCGGGCGAGATACAGTGACTCCCCTGGGCAAGATCCTCGGCGTTGACTAACCCAGGCGCCACGAACTGGTCGCGCACGTACGCTCCCGGGTCGGCGGGTCGGGAACCGTCAAACGGGACGAATCCACCTTTCGTGGCGACTGTCACCGCCTCTCGATCGACAGCCGCTTCACGGAGTGCGCGTCCGACGACCGCCTCACTCCGTCCACAGCGGTAATTGACGGCCGTATCGACTACGTTCACTCCATTGTCCAGCGCCATCCGGATTGCTCGCTGGTAGCGGCTGTCAACGCGGTCCGTGGGCTCGCCCAGGTACGTCCCGATGCCGACACTGGAGATGACTCCCGGATCGAACCGTCGAAAATAAGTCCGCCCGAAGGCGTCTCCGTGTCGGTCCCGATAGTCCCACGTGCCAGCACTCGTGGCCATACCTTACAGGTGTGATGACGCGTAAAAAGCGACGCGACCATGCCGTGTGGCCTACATGTCAGCGAGGCCAGACAGATGACTGGATCGGGGGGTGGCTCTCAGAGGTCTCCTTGCATCGCACTGAACATCTGCCTCGTGAGTTCTTGGCGGTCGAGTCCGCGGTCGACGCCGCCGTCGGCGACTCGCTGTGTGGGCACCGGTTTGGGATCGATTTGGGCACCACCCATCCGAGCGTGACCGCCTGCTCCTGCGTGAGGCACTTCCGCGAGGGCGCCCTGTAGTGTCCGTCCCATGTGGACGCGGTCGTCTCGGGACCGCCCTGACAGGTGGACCGTGCCAGTGTCATCCCGTTTTCCGATCACGATGACGGCTGTGACCCCCTCCAGTTGAATCAATTCGTCTGCAGCTTGAGGGACAGAATCAGGCGAATTGATCGCACCCACGTCACTGACAGCGAACGAACCTTCTACCTGACGACCGGCAATCGCTTTGGCCTTAACCTCCAGCACCTCAGCGCCGACAGAGGGGTTCGCGATGCGGTCGAGGAGATTCTGGTCGACACCAGGATACAGAAATCCGGCCGCATCGAAGTCGCTGCCGTCGGCACCGACAGTGAGATCGTTCGTATCCGAGAGGATACCGTACAGCAAGCCCGTAGCCGCCTGCGTAGACAGTGTATACCCGGCTCCGACTTCGACCGCGTGCGCGTCCGGCGGCACGGGCTTGGCCCGAACATCTTCGAAGTACTCTGTAACAATCGACGCTGTAGCCCCGTAATTCGTCCGGACGTCGGTGAATTCTTGACCCGCGCCATCGCCCGGGTGATGATCAACCACCGCTGTTGGGAGTACGCCGTCAGCGCCCGTGAATCCGCGTGGTTCGTTGTGGTCGACCAGAATAACATCCTCAGCAGTAATATCGGACACATGTTCAAGCCGAGTGAGTTCGAGATTCAGAACCGTCCGAAAGGCGCGGTTTTCTTGATGCCGGATTTGTCCTGGATACAGGATGGTCGTGTTCACACCGAGTTGCTCAGCTAGCGACGCGACTCCCAGTCCGGATGCCATCGCGTCCGGGTCGGGATTTGGGTGAAGGAGGATAGCGATCTCGTCTCGGTCCGCGAGAAGTCGTCTGAAGAGTTCTCCGTCGGGTCGGCGAAGCCGCAGGAACGTGTATACTCCACCTGCAATGACCAGCGTCGCAGCCACGGCCGCGACGACAGCCTCCGGATTCTCGGCGAGAATTGCCTCTATCCGGGCGAGAGTGACAGCGAACGCTCCGGGCGTTCTCATAAGCATGAGAGATGCTGACTGCATAAGTAGTTTCCCCATTTTGCAGCGCTCCGGGTTGGCGGAAAACGGTGATACTCATCACAGGAAGGCTGTTTACAGCGGGGACAGCGCCTTAGCTCGCTATTTCACACGCGGGTATCTGACACAATCGTATTGTCCTGTAGCACGAACAGCCAGCAGGATGGTACTGAAGCCCTACCCAGGAGTCTGTCTCCAGAGGCTGTATGACGTCGCCAGCTAGCCTCATCGCACTTCTCATCGGCTTTCCAGGCCCGTGAGCGATCCACTTGCCCGGATCACAGCCCATCGGATGCACGGTGGTCGAGCTGGTAGGTGTCGAGATCCTGTGCAGACCGGGCTCGAACGGGGCCACAACCACTGATTCCCGACGGAAAGGCCGGCCAACACAGTTCGTCGAGATTGAAAAACAACGGCGCTATTGGGACAGCATCCCTGCGGACAAACGAAGCAGGTCGGTAGGCTGCAGGTGAGCCGGTGTCGGGAGATGAAATCAAAAGATGGCAGTTGTCGTGACGGGCGGTAAGACGAGGGTTCTTTGTGGAGGGTTGATAAACGCCGAAATCTATCCGGGACTATCGGTCATCGGATCCATCAGATCTGCCGGCGGGGGTAGTCTCCCGATAAGACTCGACAGCGTCTTGATAGCCGTCTCGGTAGGTAGGGTAATCGAAGTTATAGCCCATTTGCCGAAGACGGTCGTTATCACAGCGTTTGCTCGTGTGGATACGCCGCCGAGCTGGCTCCGAGAGGTCGGCCCCAGCCAGCCGCTCGGCTTTTGTCTGTTTCTCGGGAGGCTCACGGTCGCACTGTTCGGCGAGCCAGTCGGCGAACCGCCACTTGTCGGCAGGTTCGTCATCACAGACGAGCACGACTTCGTCATGACCGAGTGACTCTCTGAGGAGATAGCGGATCGAACCCGCGGCGTCGGCCCGGTGCACCATATTGAGATACCCCTCAGTCACCGGCCCCTCGAGGTATCGCGACAGACGATATCGGTCGGGTCCGTACAGACCTGCAAACCGAACCACGGTTCCGTCGATCCCGTGAGAACAGGAGTTCAGTGCGAGCTGTTCTGCGCCGGCGAGGACGCGCGTCTTCTCTGTGGTCGGGTCTATGGGGGTCATTCGTCGACCCAGCCGCCATCGTGGTCACCGTACACGCCAGTACTAGAGGTGTAGACGAGTCGGTCGGGAGGGTCATCACGAGCGGCATACTCTTCGATAACGTTCGACAGTCCGTCCACGTAGATCTCCTCGGCAGCCTGCGCACCACGGCCGCCCGAACTCGCAGCGAAAACGACCACATCTGCGTCCGGGAGTTTGGTGAGTGAGTCGGGATCAGTCGCGTCTGCCCGCATCGGCGTGAGGCCAGCCTCTGCGACCGTTTCCAGACCGGCGTCGGACCGTCGGACTCCAGTCACCGCGGGTATCTCACCGGAGGTGACCTCAGAACCCGTTGACTGGAGTTGTCTTCCCAGTTCGATCCCGATGTATCCGCATCCGACGATGACGGTCCTCATTTCCGTGACGCGATGAATGCCTGGATAATCGCTAACTCTGCCATCGTCATCCGAGCCCGACCTTCCAGCGCTTGCTGGACTTCCTGGCCGGTGAGATCGAGGTCCGTACTCGCCGCGATTGTGTCTACGTCCAACACAGCCGTTGCCATTCCCATCAAGAGATCGTCACGAATTTCGTCGATAATGGTATCAGCCTCCACGGGACCGTTCAGGGCCATGATCTCTGCTGCCTGTTGGAAACGAAGCTCCCCGACGTCACCGTCAGTGATTCTCGAAGCGTGATCGACGCTCACGCTCGTTTCCTTTTCGACGGTATCTGCGCCTACCTGGGATATTGTCTCGCCAAGCGTCTCCGCGTATGCCTGACGGAGCTGTGTCGGATCTTCGGTGTCTTGGCGACAGATTTCTTGCAGTGTCATAACCTTGATTGTGGGGAGCCGTTGTTGAGTCTATCGACCGGGCCAACCCGCAACCCTGCGGTTCCTGGCCAGTGAGCGGGACTGCCCAGACTCATCGTGGCCACCGTCGAGACGGCCTCAGATGGCGAGGTCGCCCTGACTATCGATCACCGTTACCCCTCCGGCGTCGACGGATTCCACCGTGAGCCAGTGTGACACGAAATTTTGCTTTTCGAAGTCGTCTCGTTCGTCCGCGTCACCGATGAGACACCACAGTTGGGGCTCGTCTGGGCCGTGAAAGTCGCCCTGACGTTTCACCGAAAAGCAGACCTTCTGTTCGCCCTCGTGTTCGATAACGGCGTCCTTACGGATTCCTGGGTCTCCGTGGACGATCAAATGTTGCATATATCCCGATTCAGGGGGAGCCAATAATAACCGTTCGGAAGCGGGCTGACGTGTTCAGGTGGCTGCCGTCAGGAGTGAGCATCTTTCACGCCGGCGACGGTTTCGCGGACGGCCTCACAGCCCTCTTCATGGAGCAAATCGCCCACAACGACGACATCCGCGTGTTCACCCATTTGATTGGCACTGTCGTAGTCGTGAATACCACCACCGTAGAATAGCGTCGCCTCTTCAAGCGCGTTCGCGGCCGCGCCGACGGCTCGCGGGTCGCCGAATGTGCCGGAGTACTCGACATAGACGATATCGTGTCCGAAGAATCGCTCTGCGACAGTCGCGTACGAAGCCACATCTTCGGGAGACTGGTCACACTCGGCTTCGGTCAGTTCAGCGACCGAGGCATCGGGGTTCAACACAATATACGCCTCGGTGTCGGTCCGCGCCCAGTCAATCGACTCGGCAATCCGGACCCACTCTTTGTGGGCGCCAGTAATCCAAAACTGGTCACCAGCATTAAACACCACTGGAATGAGATACCCATCCAGTGCGTCTGAGTCGATTACAACACCTGGGTTCGAAGGCTCCTGATATAGGGGAATATCGTACTCGGCGCACGCGCTCACCACTCGAGACATCTTGTCGGCCGTCACGTCAAGGGTCCCACCAATCTCAATCGCGTCCGTCCCCGTTTGTGCAACGTCGGCAAACGTCTCGGTGCCGAGAAGACCTTTGTCGGGGTCGATTTTCAGGACGTGATCCCACTCCGACCACGGTCGGTTCATTATCCATTTCTGCACGTGGGGAGGGCTTAAACGGTGCGGAACTGTCGGTCGCTCTCAGCGGGTCTCACGTCGGGTCATCCCGAGCGCCTGCGATATGCTCCGTATGAGGCGCCCCCGCCGTCACACGTCCTCTGATACCGTTTCCGAACAGACAACCCACCCGGACGCCCAGGTGTGGGGTTGATCACTCGCCGCTCGGTTGGCCGAGAGATGGTGGTTTGTTCTGGCGTATCAGTAAGCTGACGCGACTACACACCATGGCGGACACTGAGAGTGGTTTCGGGGATCGTGTCGGTGAGACTGCTGGCTACGGGATCCGTGCGAGGCGTGTGAGGCCCCACACTACCCAACGATTATTCATCGCTGTCGCCAAGCCTGAACAATGGCAACTACCGACGATAGTGACACTCCCGATGAGAAAAACGTTCACGGGGAACCGCTCCAGCCGTGCGGGACTGACCCAGAGACGGGATTCGCACGGGACGGCTACTGTCGAACGCACCCACAAGACCGCGGCTGTCACGAGATCTGTGCCGTCGTGACGGAAGAATTTCTGACACAGAGCCGCCAGCAGGGTAACGATCTCATCACTCCACGCCCGGAGTACGGATTCCCCGGGCTAGAGCCGGGTGACCGCTGGTGTCTCTGTGTGTCCCGCTGGGCAGAGACAGTCGATGCCGGCAAAGCCCCGCCTGTCGTCCTGGCAGCGACGAACGAATCGGCACTGTCGACGGTGGAATTAGAGACGCTCGAACAGCACGCGTACGACGCCGACAACTGAACCTCAACGCTCGACACGAGAGCTGAGTACCGAAGATCCCACTCTCGCCCGCGGTAACACAGACGAGTTCACAGCCGGTGTGAGGCGGATCCCACGGGGCGTGATCCAGAGGCGATTCATGTAGCTTTGTTTTGCCACTCTTGAACAGTTTGAGTGCCGACTCCGGAGACTTGCTCGGCCAATTTTTCGGCATCGATCTGCTTCAGCGCCGGCACATCGTCGACCCCGGCAGCCTCGAGTTTCTCGGCTGTTTTCTCGCCGATTCCGTCGATCGCCTGGAGTTCTGAGCCGTTTTCGCGGGCCTGATACTCCCGATAATTACACACCGGACAGCCAATCTCCCACGGCTCGTCGTCATCGTTGTGGATGTGGAGTTCGGGAAGGTCGTGTTCTGCACACCGGTTGTCTGTAATCTCGATTTCACCACGACGGGGCAGCGGGAGTGAGTACTCACAGTCAGGGTATCGGGTGCAGCCAGCGAGCCGGGAGCCAGACCGGAGTTGCTTGATCGCGAGTTCACCGCCGGCCTGCTGGCCACACTCCGGACAGTCGCCAATCGGGTGGTCCTCCTGGTCGTCCGCCTGGTCAGCCTTGCACCGTGCACAGCCGTGGACAAACGTCTTCTGGCCGGCCAGCATCTTGACGTGGCTGAGATCGTGGTCATCACACTCCGCGTCGAGCAGGATTGGTCTCCCGGTCGAGGGCAGCGGAAGCGTATACTCACAGTCGGGGTACCCGTCACAGCCGACGAAGTACGAGCCGCCCTGGGCCTGTCGGACCAGCAGCTTCGACCCACAGTCCGGACAGGGTCCGAGTGTCTTGTCGGCTTTCAGAGACTGCTGGAGGTGGTCGGCGATATCGTCACGCGAGTTTATTAGCGAGTCGAACACCTGTCTCAGTAGCGATCGCGACTCGGCCGTCACCTCCTCGTAATCTTTGACACCCTCGGCGATGGCCGACATATCAGCCTCTAGTTGCGCGGTCATCTCCTCGCTGACGATCCGGTCGGCAAACTCTTCGGCGGCGTCGACGACTGCCTCCGCGAGTCGCGTTGGCCGTGGTGGGTTCGACTCGACATAGCCCCGGTCGTACAGTTTCTCGATAGTGTTGTGTCTGGTCGATTTCGTCCCGATCCCCAGATCTGACATCGTCTCGATGAGCCGGGACTGGCCGAAGCGCCGCGGTGGCTGGGTTTCTTTGCCGTCCAACTCTGTCTCGCCAATCGAAAGTGCGTCCCCGGGCTCAACGTCGGGGACGATCGTTTCGCTGGAGGATACGTACGGATAGACGGCGTGATACCCCGGTGTGACTAGCCGCTTCCCGTTTGCCTTCAGACGAAGTCCATCGTCGGCGACCAGTGACGGCGCTTCAACGCTATCTCTGGCGGCCTCATTCGGGGCGTCACTGGCCGTGTCTTCGTCTCGAAGGGCTGCAACGGGATTGGCGTTGGCGGCGAGTCGACTAGCCTCTCCGTCGGCCCTCGCGACCACACGGAGCCGCTCCCACTCGGCTGGAGACGCCACGGTCGCGAAGAAGCGCCGCACCACTAGTTCGTACACGTCCCACTCATCTGCTGAGAGGTCACCACGAGACGGGAGTTCCCCAGTCGGATGGATTGGGGGGTGATCAGTCGTTTCCTCGTCGCCTTCCGTCGGGGTGAGATCATCGCTGTCCAGCAGTGTCTCGGCAGCGTCGGCAAACTGCGTGCCCTGGAACGACTCAACCAACTCACGCGGCTCGAGGTCGTCTGGATAGACTGTATTGTCGGTCCGGGGATACGTGATGTATCCCGCGGTGTAGAGTTCCTCAGCCAGACTCATTCCTCGCTGGGCGGAGTAGCCCAGCGACCCGGCGGCACTGATGAACTGCGTAGTGTCGAACGGTGCTGGCGGCTCGTCCGTCTGCGTTCGGCGCGAGACGTCTTTGACGACCACTTCGTCGGTCGATTCCAGCGCGTCCAGGAGAATCATCGATACAGACTCGTCCCAGACCCGCTCGGCCTCGGTGCCGTCTGGATTCTGATAGAAAAACTGCATCTGGAATGAATCCGCCGCGGAATTGCTCACCACACCGGTCAGTTCCCAGTAGGATTCAGGGTCAAACGCCCGGATCTCCTGTTCGCGCTCCACCAATAGACGCAAAGTCGGGCTTTGCACACGGCCGACAGAAATGAAGTCCTCGCCGCGCTGTTTCGCCGATAACGAGAGGAATCGCGTGAGCGTCGCTCCCCACATGAGATCGATCGTCTGGCGAGCCTTGCCGGCGGCCGCCAGTTGGAAGTCCAGATCGTCGGGATTCTGAAACGCCTCAGTCACCTCTTTGTCGGTAATCGAAGAAAAACGCACCCGGTCGATCGATACCGTTTCGTTCACCTCGCGGACCAGTTCATGCGCTTCCTTGCCGATGAGTTCTCCCTCGCGGTCGTAGTCAGTCGCGATAATCACCTGGGAGGCCTCGCTCGCGAGCTTGCGCACAGCCGCGACAATACCCTCCTGGCTGGGTTCTGTGATCACCGGTGCCTCAATCAACTCGACAGGTTCGACATCTCGCCAGTCGTTGTACTCGTCAGGAAAGTCCACTTCCACCACGTGGCCGGATAATCCAATACACTGCGTCCCGCCCCAGGTGTAGACATTGGTGTCGTTGACACGGTCACTTTTGTGGCTGTCGCCGCTGAGGATCTCCGCGATCCGCCGGGCAGCGTTGTTCTTCTCGGTGATGATCAACTCAGGCCCGTCGTTCATACGACCAGCGTAAGCCGTAGTCCGTTTAAAACATTCCGAGCGAACCGCATAAACACAGTTCTCACCGCGTCTCACCTGATAGCCGATAGCGTGTGTTCGAGCCGTCTCACTCCCCGTTGCGACAGGACTCGTCCAAGCAGTTGCGAGCAGGCTGGCTCTCGAGTGACCGGTGTGAGCGGGGTGAACTGGTATCGAGTGCAGGATCACCTCTCGGCGGTGAGCAACGGGTGGAGGCGACAATCGACAGCCGCCAGAGTTTCGTTCAGAATCCGGCGAGCGACAGATCCGCCACTTTAGCGTGCGCAGACTCAGGCCTCGATGATGTCGTCAGACTCAGTGGTCGGGATTTTGACCGACCCGTCCAGACTGACTGTGGCGGCACCGCCAACGCGAATCGAGTCGCCGACCTGAACTCTCACGAAGCCGTCACGCTCGAGAAAGTGGCCCTGTTCGAAGCGCATCTCCTCGGGGAATTCATCGTCGAAGGCCTCGACATCCCGGAGATACGCGCCACAAGCGCCGCTAGCTGTGCCCGTAACAGGGTCTTCGGGCACACCGGCAGATGGCGCGAACGCGCGGGCGTGGAGAGTCGAGTCTGCCTCCAGCGCGTCGAAACTGAATGCGTACACCCCGACAGTATCATGCTCGTCGGAGAGTCGCTCGATTGCGTTCATGTCAGGGTCGATACTGCCGACGTGTTCTAAGAAATTCACCGGGACCATCAGCCACGGAAGGCCAGTGTTCGCGCGGGCAACCGGGATATCAGCGCCCACGTCGGCCAGTGTCGCTGTCTCGATCCCCAGTGCCGCCGCGAGCCGGTCCAGATCCGCCTCTAGACTCGTCACATCGGGGTCTTGCTGGGTCATCCAGACAGTGTCGTCTGTGCCAATCTCTATATCGAGTTGGCCAACGTTCGTCTCCAGACTATGGGTGCCACTCTCGATGTGGCCGTCTTCATGCAGAGCCGCGTGGGACGCGATGGTGGCGTGCCCACAGAGGTCGACCTCCTGTGTGGGCGTGAAATACCGGATCTGGCGGTCTGCCGTCGCCGACGAGGTGATGAATGCAGTCTCGCTCGCACCTAATTCGGTCGCGATAGCCTGCAACTGCCGGTCGCTGAGGCCATTCGCGTCGGGAACCACCCCGGCAGCGTTTCCCCGGAGCGGAGTCTCCGTGAACGCGTCAACGAGCAGGGCACGTCGCTGTTGCATACGCTGACGAACACCCCCCGCTCGCAAAAATTCGGGGGTCGGTCACGGCCCAATCCAGGCCCGATTTCGCGGCGTGACTAACTGAAAACGTACTAGTGTGTCGCTCCGCTAGCTCCGGTATGGGTCTGTTCGACCGGTTACGGGCCAGCGATAACCCACGAGTCGCGTTCATTGGGATCGATGGCGTTCCGTTCTCACTAATCGAAGATAATCCAGAGAGGTTCCCTAATCTGACCGCCATCGCATCCGACGGGGCGGGCAGTGCTATTGACAGTATCGTTCCACCGGAGTCGAGCGCCTGTTGGCCGGCGCTCACTACGGGCGTCAACCCCGGTTCGACCGGTGTCTACGGCTTCCAGGACCGCGAGATCGGCTCGTACGACACGTACGTCCCGATGGGACGGGATGTCCAGGCAACGCGGCTCTGGGACAGGGTGACTGACGCGGGCATGCAAGCCAGCGTCATGAACGTGCCTGTCACGTTCCCGCCGCAGCGAAACGTCCAGCGAATGGTATCGGGATTCCTCTCGCCGGGCATCGACAAGGCAGCTGCTCCCGAAGAGTTCAGACAGTATCTTGAGGATGACGGCTACTTGATCGACGCGAACGCCCGGCTGGGTCACGATGACGACAAAACAGAGTTCATCGAAAACGCTAATCGAACGCTCGAGCGGCGCCAGTCTGCGTTCATGAACTATCTCACTGCCGACGATTGGGATCTGTTTTTCGGCGTGTTCATGACGACCGACCGGGTGAATCACTTCCTGTTTGAGCATTATGAGAAAGACGGCGAATATCGCGAGGAATTCTTAGACTTCTATGAAACTCTGGACGGCTATATCGGGGAGATTCGAGAGACGATCCCCGACGATGTCACACTGATGGTCGCTTCCGACCACGGGTTCACAACACTGGAATATGAAGTGAACTGTAACGAGTGGCTCCGCCGACACGACTGGCTCGATTATCAGAGCGATCCCGAAGGGCTCGAAGATATCGCCGCCGACGCCCGGGCGTACTCGCTGATTCCGGGCCGATTTTACCTGAATCTTGAAGGTCGCGAGCCAAACGGGGTCGTCCCGGAAGCCGACTACGAGTCAGTCCGAGACGAGTTGCGGGCGGATCTGGAGGAGATGGAAGCACCTGACGGCCAGCCGGTCGCGCGGCGGGTAGTCGACGGTGAGGTCGCTTTCGACGGCGACCACGCAGAAATCGCGCCTGATCTGGTGATTATCCCCGAGAACGGTTACGATCTCAAATCTGGCTTTTCTGAGAAAGACGACGTCTTCAGCACGGGCCCGCGTAACGGGATGCACTCGTTCGAGAACACCTCGCTGTTCATCGACAGTGACGAAGCGACAATCGGCGACGCCGATCTGCTCGATATCGCACCCACGATTCTTGAGTTCCTCGACATCGAGCAGGACGCCGCCGAGTTCGACGGTCGGTCGCTGGTCTGAGACGGCCACACTGGTCTCCGTGGCATGTGTGTCACGTGTCGGAGAAATCCCGTTTCGAGGACTGATACGGATACTTACCACGGGTGGTGGCTGGAATCGAGCGCTCACAACTCCGCGAGGCGGTAAATATTTCCACCGCAAGTTGGTAGATTTGATGCATGTTGAGCGATGTAATGGAGGATTATCTGAAAGCGGTGTATATCCTTCAGGCCGAGGGGGAGCCACCGGTTGCCACCTCAGACATCGCGGAATATCTAGGAAAGACGCCTCCGACCGTCACAGACATGATCGGCAAACTGGAGGAACAGGGGTTACTCGACCGGGAACCGTACCAGGGTGTCGAACTCACACAAGAGGGCGAGACGGTCGCGCTCGAAGTGGTCAGACATCACCGGCTGTTGGAGTCGTATCTGAGCGAACATCTCGATTTCGCCTGGAGTGAAGTGCACGACGAGGCAGACCGGCTCGAACACCACATCTCGGAGGCACTCGAACGGCGAGTGGCAGAGATACTCGACGACCCGACAGTGGACCCGCACGGCGACCCGATACCCGGAGCAGATCTTGAGCCGATTGACGAGGGCGAAGGGCACCGACTCGACACACGCCAACCCGGCGACCGGGTGGAAATAGCCCGTGTGTCCGACCGCGAGGAGACAGAACTCGAATACCTCGCCGACGCGGGGATCACACCGGGAACCGTCATCGAGGTGACCGGTGTCGCCCCGTTCGGGATGGTGACGGTCCAGGCCGGTGTCGGCGAGCAGAGTCTTCCCGAGAGTGTGGCACGATCCATCCGGGTTCGTCCCGTAGAAGATGATCTCCACCCCGAGCAGGCGTGACACGGAGCGACGGTGAATCGCGAGTACCGGCGCGGCAATCGGTCGCGTCGGATTTTTCTGCCTGCTACTGATGGTGTTGAGCGTGTCAGTCGTGACTACTGTCTTCGCAGGGCTGTGTTTCGGGCTTGCGCTGGCTGCGCCCCCGGGACCGATGAATGCCATCATCGCCGAGGAGTCCGTGCTCCGGGGCTGGACGTCGGGATTCGCCGCCGGCCTCGGGGCGGCCACCGCGGACGTGGTGTTTTCTTGCTTGCGGTGGCTGGTGTTGTCACCGTCGTAGAGCAGATCCCTACTCTGCGAGGGGTGATGGTTGGAATTGGAGGATTCCTGATGCTGTATTTCGCTTACGGTGCCGCGAAGGGCGCGCAAGAGTCGTTCCGGCCGGATGCTGAGACGGCTGCTTCCGACAGTCGTGGGTTTCGGAAGGCATTCGCACTGGCATTGACCAATCCGTATCAGGTGCTTTTCTGGCTCACAGTCGGTGTCGGCCTGCTCCAGCCCGGCCAATTGGATGTCCTCGCGGCGCTGCCGGTCGTGGGCGATCGGCTTGCCGGTCAGTTTCTCGTTGCGACAGGGTCTCCAGCACTGTTAGTCTCGTTTTTTCTTGGGATCGGCCTCTGGATTACGGGCTTTCCGGCAGCCCTCGTCGCCGGAGAGCGCCGCACAGAGACGCTGGCTCCGGTCGTTGCAGCGGGATCGGCGGTCGTACTGGCTGGCTTTGGCGTATTCTTTCTCTTCGACGCCGTCAATACGCTCGTGTGAAACATCTGTCGAGATATCAGACGGGTTCACACACTGTTGGGAACGGTCCGCCCACTGGCGTCGGCTGTTACGACGCTAGTCGTGATAGAGTCGAGACGGGCGGGTCGGGCACGAGTGTGGCAGGTCTTCGGCCTTGTCACTCTGGCATGACGGGAGAAGAATCACCGGTGAGGCCGTGTCAGACGATGAGTTCCCAGAATGGCCGCACCACGAAGAATAGACTGTAGTATCCGGCGTAGAGCAGCACCAACGCGGATGCGAACAGGGCACTCTTCGGGCGTTCGACTGGCAGCTGGTTTCTGGCCTCGACATTGCGGGCCTCGAACTCGAAGAGGTCCGCAATCAGCATTGTGACCGTCAACACAGCCAAGATCGTCCCGCCAGACGGCTGATACGGGATCAAGAGAAACGACACCAGTACGAGCCCGATTGTCGTCACGGAGTGTGGAGGGTAACGCTTGAGCTCGTCGGCAGTTTCAGCCTGTCTGACGTGCCCTCGGTGCGCGAGAAGCCGGGTGATCAGGTTCGCGACCCCGAGAGTGAGTACTGCAAATGGGAGGATTGGCCCGATTACCTCAATCCATCCCAGCGGGATGAGGAACTGCAAGAGATACATTATCGGGACTGTGTGCAGGATTTATTAGAAGCTTTCTCATCCGTCACGCCAATTAGCCGTCGCTTCGAACGGTCACCGAAACGGGCAGGACGGTCGCGCGACTCGATTTGGCCCGCCACGACACCACTCACGGGCCTGAAAAGCAGCCTAGAGAGGAACGGCAACGACAGCTGCCTCGTACGTCCAGTCGTAGACATGATTGAGAAGCAGATACGTGACGACGCCCAGCGACAGCGAGAGCAACCACGTTCCGGCAGCGATCCGCCCCACGAGCGCGTGAGGGGTCTCTTGACGGAGTTCGCGAGGCGAGTGTGTCGTTGCGAGGATAATCGCGTGCAAAACCACCGGAACCGCGAGGATAGACAGCATAATGTGAATCGCGAGCATAAGGAGATAGCCGATCGTGACAAGATCTGGCCCTACGAACTGTTTGGTGCCGCCGCCGGCCACCTTTGGCAGATACATGCCGAGAAACAGCAGAATCAAGCTGAACGAGGTCGCCATGGCAGCCGCGTGTCTCCGCACCTCACCGCGGCGAAT
Organism: uncultured archaeon A07HR60; assembly: GCA_000496235.1. Classification (GTDB taxonomy): domain Archaea; phylum Halobacteriota; class Halobacteria; order Halobacteriales; family Haloferacaceae; genus J07HR59. The sequence goes on along the minus strand of KI543231.1, from coordinate 252,563 downwards.
GTAGTACCACCCTACTAGGATCGTCACGATTGTCACCGAATTGACCACGGCGATCGCATCCGAAAGGAGACTCACCTGTGACAGCGTCAACTCTGGGAACAGCCCCGAAATTGTCGGGCTCACGAATACGCCCACTACTGCCACGTATCCGATCAAAGACAGCGCGGCTGTGGCTGCCCGTGGGCGGCGTTTCACCCGCCCTCTGACGTCTGAAACGGCCATACTCTCACCGAATTGTTCAGAGAGTATGGAGGTTCTGTTTTGTTCCGGGAAGTCGTCTGACAGCTGGCCCAGGATAGTCCGGTTCCAGCGCGCTACTATTAACTCGGGGACATCCGAGTCTAACACGATGCATCCAGAACTTCGCGGTCTCCGCAAGCGCCCGAGTGAAGCAAAGCGGCCGGGCAAATGGTCCATATCCACGGAACATATCACCGTAGGACCGCTCCAGCTGCCTCTCGGTCTCGACGCCGCCACTACGGAGTGGGGATCACAGTCGGGCGGAGCGACTACCACGGGGTCTGAGCTTGAGGTGATTCACTCGACCGAACTCGCCGGCCGTATCCTCATGAGCACGTGCTTGAGACCGGGAAGAGCGCGGTAGGCTGCCCGGATCTGGCTGGAGATAACCGCCGGATCGAGTCCGGCCCGGTTGAGCCCTCGCTTGAGAGGGCGCCCGATTTGACGATCGATCACCGCCAGATACAGACGGGCCCACTTCGACAATTTGTCGAGGCTGTGTGGGCTGATATCCGTTGATTCGACGACTCGAAAACCGGCGCCGCGAATCGTCGTGCGGTACTCGTCTGTGGTCACCAGCGACGGCATTCCCCAGGCCTCGGTGAAATCTGCGAACACGGACTCCGGTCGGCCCGCGATGGACGACCGGACGAGATCGGTCACGACACAGACACCCTCAGGTTTCAATACTCGGTCCAGTTCCTGAAGCGCCGCCGCTTTGTCTGGGACATAAACCAGCGAGTCGATAGCAGTTGCGGCCGCGAACCGACTGGCAGCGACGGGGAGACGGGTCATATCAGCTGCGACGAATTCGGGCTGGGCTGCAGCGGGGATCATCTCAGAGTGAGCAGCAGCGGCTGCGTTGGATGGGAGCAACTCGATACCAGTGACATCGAATCTATGTGCTGTCTCAAGTCTGGCTGCTGGTCCGCCGCGACCAGCCCCCAAATCGAGGAGTTGCTGGCCACTGCCGGGCCGAAGCGTCGACAGAATCGGCTTTGCCACGCGGTCGACCAGCCGCCGTTGTGGTGACCCGAAAACGTGTGGCCAGCCACGCCGAGAATAACCCAGATTAAGATACGTATCGACTGGGAGAACAGCCGACAGGACACTCCAAATATCAGTGCGACTACCGTCGGTTCCCAGCCGGTCGGCCAGTTTTTTCTGCTGTTCGAGAAGCGACATTATGGCACAGTGAACTCACGTTGGGCAGTGAGGCCTATTCGAGCGGGAACGCGTTTATCCGGCGGATGGCCGAACATCGCGCTCAGCGGACCAGCCTGCCTTAACAAATCAGCATGGCTTACTCTGGAATAAAAACGCCAATCACAGTCCAACGTGGTGAGAGGGCCCGCCTCATTTGTTACCGATCGTGGCCTCACGATGCCACACAGTAGACACAGTTCCAGTGATTGACTTCCCTCGCGGAACCACAGACCTCTGAAGACTAAGCAGGGCGAGTGGCTCGGGGCCTGACTCCAATGTACGTCACAGCATGAGACGACAGAACCACCGCTAGACTCGCTCACGGCAGAACCCGTTCGCTCTCCGAGTGACGTCGAGCCGACTCTGTTTGAACGCGACCTCCACCGAAACGTGCCATCGGGGGAGATACTCGCTTTTTTATTTGATCCAGCCGAGAAAAGCTATATGTCAGAATCGGCCGACCGCCTGCAGCGGTATCTCGAAGACGATCTTGGCGAGTGCCGGAACGAGGATCTCCAGAATCGGTTGCAGGAACTTGACAGACTTGGTGGGGTGTTAGACGACGAGCAAGTCGGTGGCGATGTGGAGACGCTGGCGGCGCTGGGAAACGAAACCCGCTATCGGCTGGTCAGGTTACTCGTTGAGGCGGACGACGAACTATGCGTTTGCGAGGTCACGCCGTTAGTCGATGTCAGCGATAGCGCCGTCAGTCATGCGTTTTCGAGGCTGGTAGAGGCAGGACTGGTCGAGAAACGGAAAGACGGCCGGTGGCGGAAGTACCGAGCAACAGTTCGCGCGAGCGCTCTGCTGACAGTTCTTGACGGCTCCCGAAGATAGCTATCGGTGGGTCAACGACGGATGAGACGGCAGTGAATCCTCGGCCGCCGGCATCTGTGAACCGCCTCGGGGCTTGACCCCAAGGCACTCGGCCTGCTCCGCCTGTAGAGACGGGGCCCAGACGAGGGCAGACTAGGTCAATGTAGACTAGGACAGCACTCACTAGCCATTCTTCAACGGCAGATCAAACGACGTTAGTGTACGTGAGCGCCTCCTCGGCTGCGTCTACGTCCATGCCGTCACCAAGTATCGTGTATCGATCGCGAATTTTGTGAGCCGAGGTGAGCGCGTTTAGCATGTCGTCACCGGAGACGCCGAGTCCCTTGGCAGTCGTGGGGGCGTCGATACTCTGGAGTGCGTCCCGGATTGTGGACCAGCGGCCATCTTCGCCACTGTGGAGATACTCCGTCACAATCGATCCGACGCCAACTTGATGACCGTGATGAGCCGTCTCGGGCGTGATGCGATCGAGTTGGTGAGAGATAAGATGTTCCGCGCCCGACGCGGGGCGTGAGGATCCTGCGATGGACATCGCGACACCCGAGGAGACGAGTGCCTTCACCACGACCCACGCAGATTCTTCGAGTCCTGGCTTGATCGAATCCGCATTGCCAACGAGCATTTCGGCAGTCATCTCCGACAGTGCACCGGCGTACTCACTGTATCGAGCGTCCTTCAGCCGGCGGGCCAGTTGCCAGTCTTGCACGGCTGTGTAATTAGAAATGATGTCAGCACATCCCGCTGTGGTCAGCGCCCACGGCGCGTCCGCGATGACTCCAGTGTCGGCTACAACCGCGAGCGGTGGGTCTGCCGCCACCGAGTGTCTGGTGTTTCCCTGGGGAATCGACGACCGCCCCGAGACGATTCCATCGTGACTCGCCACGGTTGGCACTGCCACGAACCCGACTCCGAGAGAGTCGGCAGCCATCTTCGCCGCGTCAATCGGTTTCCCACCACCCAACGCGACCAGATAGCCTGCCTCGACCTCCTCGGCGACGGCGATGGTCTCTTCGACAGCCTCGAAACTCGCCGTTTCGATGGTAACTGTGGCTGCATCGGGGAGTTGCTGCCGGACGCTCTCACCCGCAATATCATCAGGTGTGGGACTCGTCACGACGAGTGGCCGACCGGACAGATACAGTTGGTCGACCGCCTCACCGAGGTTTTCAAGTGCACCGTGCCCGACGACCACATTCCGCGGGAGTTTGATCCACGTCGACTTCCCGGACATGTCTCCCAGTGCACACCGTCATTGCAAGGCTCTTGCGTTTGATAAGGGCGGGTCTGGACTCTTTCGTAGCATACCGCTGCTCTGAACGGCCAGGACAGATCCTCTCGTCCCGGCACAGACTCCGAGAGACAACAGAGGCTGGAAACACCCACATTGGGCAAGAGCCAGGAGCCGCACATGTGAGCGTGGAGCGGAACTCAAAGCTGCCACTGCGCCGACACAGTATGACCCAAATCACGCCAGACACGACAGGCTGGATGGGACGGTACACCGCGGAAGTCAGGACAGCATCTGTGAGCGACATCAGTTCGGAACGATATCCGTCAGAAACCACGTTCAGGCGCGGCGACAGTCGGGTGCCACAACGCGAAACTGAGTCGGGTCAGCAGACTCGGCAGAATGCAGTGAGACCGCGTGAGCGGTGGTCAGTTGGTGCGTCCGTCACGACTATCGAGCAATTCACGAGCAACGGGGATCAGCACCCAAAACGCCAGGGCACCGAAAATACCTAGAAACGCGAATACGTCGCCCGCGAGGATAGCGATTGTGTCGTAGACGGTGTTCGCTTCTGTGGCCGGCACCGTGAGCTGGGCAACCTGATCGTAGGCCGGGACGCGGTACCAGCCAGCAAAGGTGAACCAGCCCATTGCCCCAACCGTGAGGAGCGCCAGCCCCTTCATGAACTCATCAGCCATCGATATCGCTTCCCGGGGCGTCATCTTGAGGCTTTCCCATCCCTTGTGCGCGGAATCGTGTGCCGAGGACATACACCGCCGCACCAGTGACGATACTCGTCAGTCCGCCGATCGACAGTAGCGCCGTAAGTGTGGAGTCGGCGAATGAAACACCGATAATCCCGAGAGCCAACACGATCAGTTCGCGCAGAATACTCGCCTGCAGCGTGGCAGCGTCCAAGAGCAGAAACCCCAGGAAAAACGTCACAATAGCTGCCAGCGTGGAAAACACCGTGATGACCTTGTAAACCGACAGCGGGACCACCACCTCCCGTCCACTCGGACTTTCGTGAACACCGGTCGGCTCTGAGGCTCCGCCAGACTCACCCGATACACTCGACGACCGTGCCGTGGTCCCAGACTCACTGCCAGCCGCGGGTTGATCGTCGCTGGACCCAGCCACGGTAGACGGTGACTCGTTCCGGTCGTCAGGCATGTGAACATGTCATACTGCGACTGCAGGGAGTGTGAGTGTATCGGTCCAGTAGCAGCTTGAGAAAAATTGTCACACCTGAGCGTGAGTATCAGGGATTCAGCACACCCTCGGGAGAGTCATACAGCCGTGACACGTCGCGCTGAGGATTCGGGCACAAAAGGGGACTGACGACTGTCGTGACAAGCGGTCGATCAAGAACAGCACACGAGGAAACGGAGTGACGGAGGCTTCGGTCAGCGAGGCGGGCGTAGCCTGAAGTACCGCTTGTTGAGATCGTACATGTACCCTTCACGCATCGTCTTGAGCAGTGCATACGTGATGACGCCGCCGACCAGCGGCAGCAGGAACACGAGATTCAGCAGCAGATTCAGTTCGAACGGCATGAAGTTCTGGATAGCGAGTGCTGCTAGCGTGAGCGAGAAGATCACGCCGGACACGCCCACCGCCGACCAGAAGGGTTGCTCAACTGGGCGTCGAGCGTTCCCTTTGTTGAGGAACGGGACGATCGAGATGAACCCGAAGATTGCGCCGTGCGCGATGATGCCGTAAAACTCGTCGGAGAGCAGTTTCTCTCCGCCGAGCACGGCCAGTTCGGGGTTGATCGGGTTCAACTTGAGGAGACCGAACGACCAGTAGAGATACCAGTCGGGCAGGATGATCGCCGGCGTACTACTCGGGTTCGCCGGTGCCCCAAAGTGCGGTGGCAACAGCGCCGACACGAGAATCATAATCCCGACGAAGAAGCTCGTCAACGCGAGATTACGGATCGTCTCGTGAGGCCACGTCGGGAACCCGAGTACATCCCGCTCTACGTAATCGGACTCCTGTCTCAAGTCCTGGTCTTCGCGGCGAGCCCGCTCGAAGTACTCGTATGTGAGCTGCGAGAGGCCTTGGCTTCGTTCTTTCCGTTGGCGCCAGGTTGGCGTTTCGTCGTCTGGCGGGACGTTTGCTGGTGGACCGCCGTCGGTCCGAGCGTCCGCCGCAGTCGGGCCTGACCCAGACTTCGAATCGGTATCGGAATCAGCAGTGCCGCCGTCAGTTCTGACGGCCGGCTCCGCATCACCGTCGGGCTGGTCCGCATCGGGTGTGTCGGTGTAAGTATCAGTCATTGAATTATTATCAGTGTGGTTCCGCGATTCCCTGCACCCACACAATCCCGACGTGGAGTGCAATCAGCGCCGTCACCACGAATGGGAGTACGAACACGTGCAGGATGTACATTCGAACGAGCGTTGCTTGTCCCAGAGTGAATCCACCAAACAGCAGTTGTGCCGCCCATTCGCCGACCAGCGGAGTAGCCAGCGCCATTTCCACGCCAATCTGGGCTGCCCAGAATGACAACTGCTTCCACGGGAGCACGTACCCGGAGAACCCGAACAACAGTGTCAGACTGATCAGGACGACGCCGAGAATCCAGTTGACCTCACGAGGCTCTTTGTACGCGCCCGTGAAGTACACGCGAAGCATGTGCAGGAACACGGCCGCGACCATGAACTGTGCTGACCAGCGGTGGATCGACCGCAGCATGTACCCGAACTGGAGATCCTGAAGAATCAATACGACAGAGTCGTACGCTGCCGTCGCATCACCTGCTGCGACCGCACCCGCTGTCGATGGTGAGTAGTAAAATCCAAGCAGCGCGCCGGAAATAGACGCGACTAGATACGCAATCACCGACAGAAAGCCCAGCGAATACAGCGGGTACCAGTACCAGAATTTGTTGTCCAGGTCGTACTGTTCGGTGTGGCTTTTCGGCATCTGGAGATTCGCTCGGTAGTAAAGCGTCTCGAGCAACTCCAGGTAATCGACGATCCGCAATCGTTTGTCCATCCACACCAGTGCGGTGAGAAACACCGACTCGATCGGCGTGAGATCTTTCTCCTTCAGCCAGGCATCGTGGTCGTAGTCGTCTTTCTTTTCGAGGCTCATTATCAGCGCTTGTAATACGGGTAAATCGCCCGTTTGACCGTCTCCCAGGCGTCACCCCCCAGTTGGTTACCTTCAGCGTCGTCTTCAGTGAGGTACAGATCTTCCCACTTGCGTCGACGCTTTTTAACGATCATCACATCCGGGAGGAACTCCTTGCGGTACAGTGCGAGCACGAACGCCAGGTCGATGAAGATGGTCCCCAGCACCGCGCCCAAGAACATGTTCCCAACCTCGGTCGTCCCCCACCCCGACATCAGCCCGTACACGAACAAGAAGACGAACAGCACCTCGATCACGGTCAACAGAACAATCGCGATCGCGGCGGCCGTGCTCTCACGGGCCGGCTCGTAGCGGTGAATGTCGCCGTACGAGGAGCCACTAGACGACATTAGCTATCCCTCCCGGTACCGGTGTGGGCCGAGGCGCCGTATTTCACCACATAGAATGTGAATACGAACGACGCGACGATCCCCAGTCCGGCAATCATGCCGTGCCAGTGCGGGTGCAGTTCCACGCCAGAGTGGGCAATATCTTCCGGCCAACCCGTGTTCGGACTTGGCTCGATTACGGCAATATCTTCGCCGACTGCCACGGCACCGAACATGCTCAGCCCCTCATGAGGTTTACAGAAATACCCCGTCAGCCCGCCGCCGTCGAAAGTATGTTGATACGTGATGTCCGAACCGGCGGCCGATGATCCACTATCGAGCTCGTGGACGTTGTCGAGTGGGGCCTCGCCGTACGTTTTGACGTTATGTGCACCGGCTTCGCCAGTCCACTCCCAGATGACGGTCGTCCCCTCGTCGATCCAAATTCCAGCTGGGCTAAACGCGAAATTCCCGCCGTTCCCGCTTGCACCGACACTGACACGCACCTCGTCTTCACCGCGGTGGTCCTTGTAGCCGCCGTCGACGCTGTCGAGCCACCCCGAGAAGTCAGGGCGCGCCTCCTCCTGTGCAGTGGCCGGCGCAGAGGCTGCAGACCCAGCCGCGACGGCTGCTGTCGCCCCGCCCGCACCCCGTATAAAGTCACGCCGGTTCATACCCATATATTAGCTTTTGAGGTGAGTATAAATCCTCCGGAGTACGCCGCAATTGTGGGGCTTTTGTAGTGCCCAGTGTCGGAACAACGAGTTTCTGTTCCAAACCGTCTGAGTTGGTGCAGACAGACGAGGCTGTGACCAACAGGGTCGGGACCGGACTCATCAACGACAGATAGGTCACGTCGGATCAGGTCGTGTCGAACCGATACTTCGAGATCGGGCTGCCGAGGAGCGACCAGTCGGATCCACCACCGGGCGATGTGTCCGCATCGCTGGTAGGTGGACCGTCACTGATCTGAACCGATTCGATTCAATACAATTGATTCGCGTCAGTTGTCCACATCGCTGGCAGGTGGCTCGTCCACGGGGTCCAGATCGGGACGCGTAGAAGCGGCCCGTACACTGGGATTGACCCCATCGGCTGAGGAGCTGTCGGAGGGGTTGCCCGCAGACGGCTGAGTCGGTTGAGAGTCAGTGATGGATTCGGTCGGCTGCCCTTCGGCACCGTTTCTGGCCTCAACAGGGACGAAATCGGGGGGTTTCTCGACCTGTACGCTGCGCAGGCGGGCACGATACTCTTCAGAGCGGAATCGGTCAGAAAGGCGTGCGTTCGCGACAGTAGCAAACAGGAACAGAGACGCGCCGAGGAAAAACAGTCCCATGGCTGGCGCGATTAGCGTTGAAAGGCTCGATAAAAGCAGCCAGGCACCCAGTAAGACGACTCCCGCGAGTAACTGCGTGAACGCCATCGCCTGGATCATCCAGTTTCCGAATTCGCCGGTCCCCTCTGGCACGGCGTCGGCGTCGGGAAGTTCGTAGTCCTCGGGAGGCGATGGTGGTTCGTACTCGGGCATCGAGCACAACGCAACCGTCGGTTTGACGTCCTCGAGCACCGTGCCCTGGCCTTCGATCCGCCCATCGGGATGCACGATCACAAAGCCCTCGTCAGAGTACGCCAGGATCCGGCCGTCACCGAGCCGCTCGAACACGGCGAATACCTCTCGACGGGAGATGCGCGATTTCAACTCGTCTTCGACGCGAGCGAGCAGCTCTGGCCCGGTCACCCACGTGTCTGGGTCGAACGAGAGCTCCCATTCT
>KI543231.1:223557-243790 GCA_000496235.1 uncultured archaeon A07HR60 | reverse complement strand
CCGGAGCGTCTCGAGATTCTCCTCAGTCTGATCGCCAGCAGACACGATATCAGCCTCAGTCTCGGGGTTCCCGTCTCTATCGGACGGGGCCGACTGTGCTGTGGCATTATCGTCGGCACTGGTATCGCTGGCAGACCCAGAGACGGAGCCACCGGCATCCCCGGGACCAGCACTGTCGTCGTCCGCACCGGCACCGCCCTGGGAGGCCTCACCTGGGCTCCCCTCCGGCTCAGAATCGGGGTCGCGGTCGGATTCAGCCTCCGAGCGCGAAGCATCGTTCATTACCCGAGCATAGAACTTCCCATAGATAATCGTTTTCGAACCGAGCTCTCGGCTTTCCGAATCAAGACACTTTACTCAGATGGATGACCTACCCTGAGTATGGATCCGCAGGTCGCTGGGACACTCGCCGCCGTCTCCGTTTCAGCGAGTCTTCCGTTCTTTCTCTATGGGGCGTGGATCATGATCGACACCGAAACCGTCACCTGGGGAGTGCTGACGTATCATCTCAAATTCGTCGCTACCGGGCTCGCATTGACGACAATCCCGTTGGTGACCTGGATGCTGCCACGGCTTCTCGATCAACTGTCCGGTGCAGCGATTATACATGCCTTCTTTGGGATTCAAGCGTACGCATTATTGGCGTTTGCACTGACAGGGATTTTCCGCATTTTCCAAGCGAAACGGCAAGCCAACCTCTACCAGAATCCCGATCAGGATATCGCGCTCAATGACCTGCATGAAAACATGAGTCACTGGCGGTCCCGTCTCCGTGTTGGCGTGTTTGGGTACACCTTCCTGTGGTTTTGTGCCTGGGTCATTGGGCTGTACCGCTACACGCAATTGCACCTGTGAGCGAGCCTACGGTGTCTGGTTCACTCTACGTCAGGACCAGACAGCGTAGGCCGACATAGCATACGTCAAGTCTGTAGACTCCGCCTGGAGGCCCGACTCGAAATTAGTGTCTGTGGCCCGAAGCCACAGGCATCTGATCCGGTCTGGTCTGGTCTGACCTGATCTGGTCCGACTCGGCCGGACTCGACTCGATCTGAACGAGCTCGTGGGAGCCGATCCGACGATATTCGTCCGACCGAATCTATCAGCGGCCGAGAGGGGTCATGGCCTCAAGTTATCGCGAGCAAGTCAGGCTCCGCAGATTGGCGATGCGTGATGACACCCCCTGGCGCTACAATTCGACAGCACAGTCCCAGCCGTGTCTGAATACCCGCCATCCTCGGCTGCGCTTTTACCCACAGAGAAATCCTGAGTTTTCAGCAGCGAGAGAAGGAGGTCAACCCCACTCACCACTCCTCGCCGTCGGCGAGGTCGACATCAGAGTCGAGTTTCGAGGATGGACATAATCCGCTGAGGGTGCATTCGTCGCAGTCGGGATTGATAGCCGTGCAGGTAGCCCGGCCGTGACTAATGAACAGGTGAGTGAGTTCCTGCCACTCAGATTCAGGAACGATCTCGACAAGTTCGGATTCGATCGCCTCGGGTCGTTTGGCGTCTACCAACCCGAGTCGCCGGGAAAGCCGCTGGACGTGTGTGTCCACGACAATTCCCTCTACGATGTCGTGCCCATGCTGGAGGACGACGTTGGCCGTCTTCCGGCCGACCCCCGCGAGCTCGGTGAGCTCGTCCATCGTGTCGGGAACGTCACCGTCGTGTTGCTCGATGATATCCTGAGATGCCGACCGAATGTAACTGGCTTTGTTATTATAGTAGGTGATCGAGTCCAGATCAGACGCGAGTTCCTCTTGATCGGCGTTCGCGTACGCTGTGGCGCCATCGTACTTGTCAAACAGCTCTGCGGTAGTGCCGTTGACTCGTTGGTCCGTGCACTGTGCGGAAAGAATCACAGCAATCAGTAGTTCCAGCCTGCTGGAGAAGTTCAGCGAGATTGTAGTGTCAGGATGTTCCTCGTAGAGCCGGTCAATAACTTCTGCTGTCTGTGCATCGCGTGTCTCAAGCGGCGTGCCCATACGCCAGGGTACAGCCCCGGGTGAATGAAGCGTTCGGAGTCTCGGCTCCCGAGACGGGGCATCCGGCCTGACTCGATACCGGTGACGACAGCTAGATTGATATCGGGCACGGGTCAGTTGTGGAGTGGCTTGAACTCAGGCCCCGAGACGCTCGGCTTGGGTTGGCTTGTTCAGTTGTGGAAGATCGGTCAGGATCCGAGTCGCTCCTGATCGACCGCGTAGATCTGAACATCGTCCCGTTCGAACACGAGCCTGACCCCCTCAAGTTGGCCGAACTGGACGTCGCCGTATCGTCGCTGTTCGGCCGCCCCGACGTAGATATGAGTCACGTTGTAGGCTGTGATGGCAGCGACTCGTTCAGCATCAGAACCGGCGTAAGCGCGGTCTACTGCCGCGACGCGCTCGTAATACGGCTCAAACCCGCGGTACCCAATCTCATGAGCCCAGCCAGCCACCGTTGGAATCCCCGTCAGACTAGACGCTGGATTCGCTCCCCAGGTGTATAGGCCGGGAACCTCCGGGTTCTGGGCGTTCCCCTCTGGGGAGACACTCACCCCGGGTGCCTCGAGCAGTGTGTCGTCGCCGTCCGCGTTCGCGTCGAGCCACCGGATTGCCGCTGCGTCCGCAGGGTGTCGTGTGTCGGCGTAGGCAGTCCCGTGGAGCGTCCCTGCATCATTAGCCTGGAAGTGTCCGCCGCCGGCCAGTGCAGCATACGGAAGGGTCGAGATCACGACAAGGGCGATCGCGAACCGAGCCAGTGAGCGTCGCGTTCGGCTAGCTGGGACGATACGCGACAGCGCAGGTATCGTCGGCGTTTGCCCCCAGAGATAGCTCATGATCGCACTCGCGGCGATTCCCCACAGCAGCCACACCTGCGAGTACACTTTGAAGACGGTGTTGAATCGGCCGGGCCCGGCCAACTCGACGACATACACCAGTTCGACGAGTCCGACGAGCCCGGCACCGCCGATCACTAGAGCCGTCTCGAAGCCGGCCGCTTCCCGTCGGAGCGCCACCCACCCACCTATCAAGAGTGGCACCACGACAGCCAGGGCCGGAAGTTCCACTAGGAACGCCGTCACGGAGACAAATCCCACGCCACCAATCAGGGGGAGTGCTGCGGACTGAGTAGTGTTCTCGGTCAGCCTGGAGCCCAGATACGCACCGAAGGCCCCGAGAAAGGCGCCGTGAACGATGAGCAGCCCGGAGAGGTGGCTCCGATCAGCGGCTGCTAACAGACCGATTTGCCGTCCAGAGCTCACCCCTATGAGGAACGGACTTGCGAACAGCACTGCTCCCCCGGCAGCCAGGCCAGTTACCACTGCCCCGCCACCGAGTCGGCGGAGTTCCTCAGCGAGTGGTCCATCGCTGAGGTGGTCTCGAAGCCCGATCCTCACACGACTGCCCCACGGAAGCAGTTCGGATGGGCGTCCGGGGGCAAACACCAGCGCAATCCCGACGACACCGAAGATCGTCGGCAGATCCCACGTATGCATGATTGCTTGGAGTCCGCCTAGCAGCGGTATCACACCGAATATCAGCATGCGGCGACGGCGGAGAGCCTCGGGAGGCGTCTGCCAGTACGCGAACGCCACGGCCACCGCCACCACGAGGAACGGCGCCGCCATCATGTGCGCATGAAGATCACCGTTGAGCCAGGCGAACAGTGGGAACTCGTTGACCGTCCCCGGAAGGACCCGGCTGGGACTCCAGTAGCTAAACTCGGACAGTCCCACAGACAGTTCAGCCGTGGTGTAGGATGTCCCCATAGCGACTCGGCTCGCCAGCCAGCGATCGACCGCCCCTGGCAAGACACCAACGACAGTCTGGATGGCAGTCATGAGATTGCTCGACAGTCCCACGAGTATCACACCCAGAAGTGCTGCCCCCCGACGCGACCCACCGAGGTGTGACCCCACCGCCCCAGCCAGAGCGTGCACTGCCGTTATCAGTGTTGCATAATATCCCGCGAGGGCAAGATTGTACGCAAACGCCGGGTCGGTCCCACTGAGCCAGGTCAGTAGTGCTGTCATTAGGTGACCGCCGTAGTAGTATCTCACCGACTCACCCGCGAACCAGAAGTCCTGAGGCGGCAACGACTCCGCGCGCAATATGGTGCGCACAAGCCCATAATCGAGAAATTTCTCACCTGCGAGGGGGCTAATCGCTGGATCAGCCGTCCGGATCGCCACAATGAGGGCGAATCCGCCAACAAACACAGCGGCACTTTCGGCCGCGACTCGACGATTGATCGGCACCGAGGCGGACCTCATCGTGACGGTTCTGTCGCGAACGTGCGTCAGATTCAGTCCCGTCACCACCGCCAACACACACAGAGCGGCAAACGCAAGCCACACCACCCACTGTCCAAAGCGTATCTGTCCGACCCAGTAGGCTATCACAGTCACCACCCCCAAAGAGATAGCTGGGGCGAATCCGGCTCCCCGGCCGGGAAACCCTCGGAACAGTCGCGCCGCCAGCGGGTATCCCAGCAGCGAAAGGAGCCCGAATAAAAGAAGCCACCAGACGACGAGCCCGATTTCCATTGCTGATGACTGACGGCTGAACGAGGATACTCTTTCCGGCTACCGCCAGGGAGATATCACCTCGCTGGTCACCAGCCCCCAACCCTAGTTGCCTGCTATAGACGCCGACCCGCGGGCCACTGCTCATCAACCGGCAGTCGTCGGGCGGAGCCTCACTTCTTGCGAGCCGGTCAGCAGTCGGCGCTACTTCGCGACAGGACGGTCGCTTTCCTCTCAACCCGATCGGCTGTCGGTGGTATTTCGTGAGGCAACTGTGTCTGGAAGATTTATATCGTATAACTTTTTCCACCTAACGCTGAGTGTATACTTGTAATGAGTTTGGGCATCGTCATTCCTGCGTTCCGCCCAGATATTGAGCAACTTTCTGCGTACGTGAGAGCGCTCAGAGACCACCTTTCGCCGGTGACGATCCAGATCGAAGTCGACGAGCCGTTGCCCAAGACGGTCGACCAACTGACCGACCTCCCAGCAGAAGTGAATGTCGTCGCGCATCGCCGCGGCAAAGGAAGGGCAATCACACAGGGGTTCGAACGGCTAGATACCGATGTGGTCGCGTTCGCGGATGCCGACGGGTCCACCACACCGGGATCGCTTGAGCGAATAATCGAGCCGGTCAGGGCTGGGGAGGGAGACCTGAGCGTCGGCTCCCGGCGACACCCCGACGCGAAGGTCCGCGGGCACCAGACGTTCGGGCGTCGCCGTCTGGGTGATGTGTTCGCCTGGCTCGCCCGCCAACTCGTAGATGCACAATTGTACGATTACCAGTGTGGGGCGAAAGCGCTCGCCCGGGACACATGGAAGAGTGTGCGAGAACAGCTTCGCGAACCGGGTTTCGCGTGGGATATCGAGCTGATAGCACTGGTGGCGGCGGCGGGGCGTCGGATTACCGAGGTGCCGGTCGAGTGGGAAGATCAGCCGGGATCTACAGTGGCCCCAGTTCGTGATGGCGTCCAGATGCTGCGTGGGCTGGTGGTGGCTCACCACCGCGCGGAGGTGAAAGCTGGCACGACGGTTCACCGGCTTCTGGCGAACCGCCGGCGGCGGCCGCCAGCGATTGTCGACCAGGCTGGTACGGAGGAGTCCTGAACGTGGGTATAACCGACGCTCTTACGTCTGTGCCCCGGTTTGGCCGGTTCCTCACTGTCGGTGCCGGCGGGGCTGTGATCGATCTTACTGTCAGCTCCACCCTGACGATCACCGGTGTAGTGTCCCCGGAGTGGGCGAAACTCGGCGGTGCCGAGTGTGCGATTGTGCTGATGTTCCTCGTCAACGACTGGTGGACGTTCGCTGATCACGGCGGGTCAGGGAGACGGTCCAAACTCCGCCGACTCGCCAAGTCGAATCTGGTCCGCTCGGCGGGACTGCTCGTCCAGTTCGCCGTCGTGCGGGGGCTGACGAGGTGGGACGTTTCCGTCATGGTCGGGGGGAGAGATATTTGGACGTTCCTGACCCTCGCCATCGCGATCGGGTGTGCGGTCCTTCTGAATTATTTCGCAGAGAGTTTGTTCACCTGGCGAGCACACACCGGAAAGTAATGCGGGGGGCGACCAATCCGGGCACCCCCGCTCCCAGTGACCTGCGGTGACAGCAGATTGTCGCCAGAACAGTGGCAGGAATCGGGTGAGGGCGTCTAGGTTCGAATCACAAATCTTAACCACTAGTCACTGCTTCGTCTAGACAGCGGGATGGGATAGTCAGGAGATTCCGCCGGGCTCATAACCCGGAGATCGGTGGTTCAAATCCACTTCCCGCTATCTTCTTTTGACGTCGATAACGAGCGCTCAGAGTTACAGTCGAAAGTGACTCTCTCGGAGTGAGTGTGTGTCAGTTCCGAGCGGGGACACATCCCATGAGGCAAAAGAGGAAGGCCAGCTGAGGCCACGCTGAGTCAGAGCAGGCCAACTACTCTCGGAGTGCCGTCACGGGCCGTTCGTTGGCGGCCTTCCAGGCGGGGTACAGGCCGCTAACGATTCCGACGGTGATTCCGAATCCCAGTGCCAACAACAGGTACCAGACGTTCTGTGTGACCAGCACCATCGACCGTTCAGCTGGCGTGGCAGTGACGAGACCGACGACTACCAGTGCGGTGAGGATGACGCCAGTGACCCCACCGGCGGCACCGATGAGCCCGGCTTCGCTGAGCAACATCCGCATCACATCACGTTTTTCGATCCCGACAGCTCGCATCACCCCGATTTCGCCTCGGCGTTCGACGGTACTCATCAGCATGACGTTGAAAATCGAGACCCCAGCCACGACCAGCGAGATCCCGCCTAGCCCGAGGAGGAACGAACCCAGCAGGTCGAAAAACTCCTGAATCTCGTTGGTGATTTCCGCCAACTCGAAGATTTCGACCCGCTGTTGACGTGAGTTCAACGTCTCGCGCACGTTATCGGCAGCCAATTGGGCCTCTTCGCCAGTTCCGGCTCGGAGGAGCACCTGGTCGTAGCCGTCACTCTGGAACGCAGACTCTGGAAGAATCACCGCCGAGTCTGGCGCCACTGGTGAGAAGGTTTCCTGTGATTCCAGAATGGCGATCACACGGATCTGCTCGCCTTCGATTTCGACAGTCTGGCCCACACTAATATCCAGCGAGGAGGCGAGTCCAGCCCCCACAACGGCGCCCTGTCGGAGCCGGTCGGGGAGTCGCCCCTCCGCGGCGGTATAGGCCGCGCCAGGGCGATTGATTCCATAGATCGTAGCGAACGACTGGTCGTTGTTGGATTCGACGACTGTCCCACCCGACCGAATCGGAATAACCGTGGCTTCGTCGCCCACGGCCCGCTTCATCGCGGTGACATCTGCGTCGGTGAGCTGCTGGAGCCCCTGGTCGGTATTCGGGGAAACGACCGCTTCGGCGCCAAGGTCCCCGATGGCGTTGTCCGCTCCAATGGCGAGGACGTTCCCGAAGATTCCGAGAGAGGCGATAGCGAACACACCGATACAGACGCCCAAGACGGCGAGAATCGTCTGCAGTTTGTTTCGGCGAAGATTGCGCACGGCCAGCGACATGGCTGGAGTGCGGTCGGTCGCACTCATGTGTGTTCCCCGTCAGCCGGCGACTCTCTGGGAGTGGTTTCGGGTGAATTCGGGTCGCTTCTGGAGTCTCTGCTATCGTCTGGCTGAGACGACTCTTCGTCAGGTTGACTTGACTCATCCGCGGGGCTGTCGGCCGCCCCGGAATCGGCCGGTATCGAGTCAGTGTTCGCCGCGGCTCCTGACTCGCCGTCGCTAGCGGACTCGGAGTTGCCCTGAGACACAGCCGTCGAGTCAGGAGAAGAGTCAGTGTCAGCTGCCGACGCTGACTGTGAGTCTGACTCAGTGTCCATGAACGGATGCGAGTTGTCCGAGACCACACCGTCGGTCAATTCGATTACTCGGTCGGCGTATTCCTCGACAAGTGGGTCGTGAGTGACAGCGATGACGGCAACACCGTCCTCACAGATTCGGTTGAACTCGGCGAGAATCTCCATTCCAGTGTCGGTATCAAGATTGCCGGTCGGCTCGTCAGCCAGTAACACTGCGGGTTCGTTGATGAGTCCCCGAGCAATCGCGACCCGCTGTTTTTGCCCGCCTGACAGTTCGTTCGGAGTGTGACTGGTGCGATCAGCAAGACCAAACCGGCCAAGCAGATCGGCCGCTCGTGCAGACGCGTCGCCGTCGTCAAACGCGGTCGGGAGAGCGACGTTTTCCAGCGCGGTGAGGGTCGGAAGCAGATGGAAGTCTTGAAACACGAATCCAATCGACCGCTTGCGGGCCGCGGTCCGTTGAGCCTCATCTAGCTTCGTCACTTCCGTGCCCTCGAGGAACCGATCCCCGGCCGTGGGATCGTCAAGTAGTCCTAACACGTTCAACAGAGTGCTCTTTCCGGAGCCGCTCGGGCCGACGACGGCGACGAACTCTCCTGGAAATGCCGCAAATGCGACATCATCCAGCGCAACGACCCGTCCGCCATCACCGTCGTACACCTTCCGGGCGGTCCGGAGCTCGAGGCTGGGAGTGACATCCGTACCGGGTCCCCCCTCACTCGGTGGCTGGAGAGCAGATTCAGCGTCTGCATCCGTAGTCTCGTTTTGATTCGCATCGAGGGTATGGCCTGAATCCGGGTCCAAATCCGAGTCTGGCTCGACATCCGAGTTCTCGTCCGGCTGATTTCTCTGGCCGACGTCTGGGGTACCTTTGCTCACGTCCGGTTCGGAGAGGCTATCTGGCTCAGACATAACGTCGCCGAAGAACGCCCCCGACACCGAGAACAGTGAGAGTCAACAAGGCAATCCCAGGAGTGAGCAGCGAGATGCCTGAAGTTCCGTCCTCAGACTCTGCTTCGGCGGGGTTGTATGGCAGTGTGATAGTTTCGGTATACTCGACGCCCCGGTCGATGTACGTCACCTGGACGGGGATTTCTGTGGCAGTTGACGCGTTCACGACGGCGGTGAGTTCCGTCGCCACGAAGTCGTCGGAACCGACGGTTCCAATGAAGAAGCTGCGAGCCGGATACACCGGCCTCACTCCCTCGGCGGCTTCCACCGACGCAATCGTCCCGCCGAGTTCACCACTCCCGGCGTTACCGATGTTGGCGGTGATCCGGACGCGTGACCCCCCTTCAGCGGGCCCGACGACCTCCAGGTTGGCGTCAGTCACACGGATATCCCCGCCTCGTGGGGGATAGGTAAGTTGGGTCGTGGTCTGTTTCACGCCGACAGCAGTGTCATAATCTACGCGGAGAGTCACCTCATTCCGGCTGTCGACAGTACCGAGATCGATCATAACTTGAGTCTGTTCGCCCGCCGGGACATTCTGTGTCACGAACGATGTCCCTTCCTCACCGGCGATAACCGGCGTGACAACGATCCGTTCTGCTTCGACAGTGCCGGCGTTAGACAGCGTCACCAGCACCGGCGATTCTGCTGGTGGGGGTGACTCTTCGGTGTTCTGGACGTTAGCCACGTTTTGTCCGATGATGTCCTGAATGTTGCCGCCACCGAGAGCGCCTGCGGCACCGGCCCCGCCACCGTCCTCACCGTCTTCCTGTGACCCGCTGCCAGTCGCGATGGCCTCCTCGAGCGGTAATGCTCGAACGTCGAGATCGACAGTGGCCGGTAGCAGGGTGACTGTCGTCCGCTGTTGGGCTGTCACGTCTTCCTCAATAGTCCGTGTGACCGTCTCGTTTTCTCCAGTGGACTCGTTTTCTACCTCCACGTCGACATCTTCCTCAGGGCCTTGCCCATGTGCCCGGACGAGGAACTGATATTCGCCGGGCGACTCCATCTGAGTTGTCAGTGAAATCGTAACACTGTCGCCCGGGGAAAGCGCCCCGAGGCCAGTCAGTTCATCTCGGACTTCCGTATCCGTCAAGGAAGCGAACGGTCGGCTGTCGATGCCAGGCCCACGAGCAAGCAGCTCGACAGAGTTGAGCGAAACCGGGTTGGGACTGCCAGCCGAATTCGTTATTGTTGCTTCGACGGTCACGCGTTCGTTCGCGTGAGCCGCGTCAGGAGAGACTGTCACGTCACTCACCGTTATTCGCGCGTCGGGAACGGCTGTGACTGCGGCGGTCATCCCTGCTGTGCCAATCAGCAGTACGACTGATAAAAGCGCAATCCGAGAAATGTTCACGTTGTCCATTATAGCACACCAGTAGTCAAATATTCATCGTTCATCGACTCCAAATACGGGCCAACGACGATACTGGTTTTGGATAGCTAGTACAATACTATCGTGAGGATAGCCCGCCTCGAAGCAGCTATCGCGGAGTCAGGGTCCAGGCTAGAGGGGCGAGATTGTCGAAGAGCAGATTTCAAGAGTGTGTAGCCACTCAGACGCTTCAGACGAAGAATCCAGCGAGAACGCACAGAAAATATTACTCTGGCGCGATAAGTAACATACTACCGATCCGGATGAGGCTCGTTTGGAGCCGACCAGCTGGAGTGGTAACTGACTCGTCAGGGGTCATCGAGTTCTGTCGCCGTAGAAAACTCCAGTTCAGCCTGTTCCTTGCTTCGACGTCCTTCACGGGCGGCTAACGCCTCCGGGTCCGGATTCACATCGTCATTGACCCGGGCGATCGAGTTGTGGATCTTGGCGTGACACCAGCGACACAGTGAGACGGTGATCTCGTGAGACGTCGCCCCCGCCGGGCCAGTTGCCTCTGGATCGGCGCGAGAAGACTCCTCAGAGTCCGGGCTTCCGGCCGAATCCGATACTCCCTCTATTGGTGGCTTCCCGTGGCCGCCGGGCTGACCGGCCGACTGTGTACCCGACCCGTGGGTAGTGCCGGTAGCGGGATGGGAAGCAGAATCGCCGCCGTACGACAGGTGGTGTTCTTCCAGGAGTGGGCGCGTGTCTTCGTGCGCGAGTCTGATCTCTTCGAGTCCACACCGCACACACTCTCGTCCGTCGGTGGTGTAACGATACTTCGGGCACGCATTCCAGTCACCAGCTTCCCCGACGTGACAGGCGTAGCCGTCCGCCTGACGGGCGGCAGCAAATTCAGGATCAGTTCCCGATTGTGCGAGCGCGAACCGACAACGGCCATCGTCAGTCAAGTGGTCACAGACCCCCGCAATCTCGTAGGGATCGTCCACGCCGACGGGTGTTCCGTCTGGCGTCTCTTCCATGTCTCTCGATACTTGTGGCGGCCACATGAAGACTATGACTGTTAGCTCCGCCGGCGTGGGCCGCTGCCACGCTCTCCGTGAGACGAATTCGCGTGCTATTGTATCATAGTCGTGACTAGCGCGAGAGCGTGAGCGGTCGCCCGGCTATACGCCAGATCACTCGGTCAGTTTCACGACGAACACCGGAACATTGGAACATCGGTCGCAGTTAATAGGCGCTCGGCGACACTTCCGAGTTTCGCGAGCCGATCGCGGCCAGTCCGCCCGTGCGTTCCCATCACAATCACGTCGATATCTGCTTCATCAGCGTGTGCGGCAATTTCGTCGTCCGGCCGTCCCTCAAGGATCGTCGTCTCGACATCGAACCCATCCTCGTCCGCTTCCTTCCGCAGCTGCTCCAGTGCGGTCTCGCCCGTGTCCCGGAGACGTGTCAAAATCTCGTCTTGAGTGTCCGGTGACGCAGCCCGGTATAGCTGCGTATCCACTACGTGACATCCCGTAATACTGCATCATGTGCCCGGGCTAGTGCCACTGCGTGTTCAACGACCTCGACAGAGCCGTCAATGCCATCCGTCGGGATGAGTATATTTTCGTACACTCTCGCCGTGTCGTCTCCCGGTGGCTTGGGTATACTGGTTGGGCCAGTATCCGTTGGATTTGGCAGGGCAGGTTGTGTCGAATCGTAACCACCAGCAGTCGTCGGCAAGATCGGTGACAAACCCGTCTCAATCCGTCACTGAACGGGAGTGACCGGCTCTCAGAGGGAGTAACTGATCCGTTCACCGGCGTCGAAGCCGTTACGCATCGCTGCGTGAAGCCGAGCTTCGCCGGTGATCCAATCGCCTGTACAGTAGAGTCCCTCTTTTTCGGCGGCCCGCAGCGGCCCTCGCTGGGCCTCTCCCTCTGGTAATGCGTACATCCATCCCTGTCCATCCGTCCAGTCGGGGTCGGCTAACCGCTCGTCGTCGAACAGTGTCGCGGTCATTTCCGCGAGTGTGGCCTCGTTAGCCTCGTCTGGGTCGTCGTAGTGCGCCTTAGACCACTCCTCGCCCGGCTGGACCACCAGCACAGATTCTCCGTCGGGGACGTGGCCGGGCTTACACTCCTCGCGTGCCACCCAGCCGACAGGGTGGTTTTTCCCGGGATTGACCAGTGCGTAGTACGGTTTGTCCAGCTGGAACGGATAATGAAGGACAGCCGACCAGACCGTCCGGAAGGGGACCTCCTCGACGGTCTCCAGCAATCGCGTCCGAGTATCTGACTGCCAGTCGGCGTCTTTCAGCAACTCTGCGGTCTGCGGCGCCGGCGGATTCAGCACGAGGATATCGAACGGCCCGTACTCTGTGTTTTCGCCGTCGGTGACAGTCCAGCGTGATGACTCACCGTCCTCAGACTGCCGAATGCTGGTCACGCGTGTTGTTCGGTGGACGGTCGCGTCCGTTCGGGCGAATAGCCGTTTTGCGACTTGCGTGAGCCCCTGACGATAACTCCACTTGCGGCTTGTCACGGGACGCCCCTCTGAAATGGTCCCGTCGGCGTCAAAGGTGTAAATCGGCTCTGGAATGTTCACGAGTCCATCGGGGTCGAGCGTCTCCGTGACGAGATTAGCGATCCGTTCGTCTTCATCTTTCAGATAGTTAGCACCGTAATCGTACGTTACCGGACCCTTCCGGCGGGTAGCTGCTCGACCGCAAAGCCCTCGAGACTTTTCGAGCACTGTCACGTCTGCATCTGTCGCTCCGTCGACGACATGTGTCAGTGTGGCGGCCGATGCCCCTGCCCCAACGATTCCGACATTGGTCATACCGATGCTAAGTGTCGAGGCATCAAAACGTCGCCGTCTGACATCCCACGACACGGGATCAATCGTGAGAGGAGACCGCTCCGTCACTGAACCCGGCGACCTCCCGAGAGGGCCACCCAACGCTCTTAGAATGTGCTAGTATTTCACGAGAGACGAACCAGTTGGTGTATTCCGACAATCAATTGCGGTCAAAGTCACCCGTTGTGAGTGATATCAATGGTTGAGACTGACGAGTGACTGGAACCACCCATCGGTCATACCAAGCCCAAAAGCCAGAATAAGACACGAGCGCTGAGGAGAATCCGTGAGCGGCCGTCGGAAAACGGCCAGTCAGATCAGCTGTGCTCGATTCGTTCGGCACTCTCGTATGCAGACGAGAATGCGATAAGCAAGCCGATGATGGCCGTGATTAGCGAAATCGTCCCGATAGCCACCACCGCAACGGGGAACAGCTCTGCGCCAAGCACTTCGGCAGACGTCAGAAGGGACACAGCAGTCACGAAGCCGATTAGCGCGAGTAGTCGGCCAAGTCGCCCAATGTCGAATTTAGCGGACATTATTTTTCAAGACGTCGAGGACACCATTGTACTCGGGATTCCCAAGCGCGTGAATCGACTGACAGATCCACATGCCGGCGGTGAAGTTCAGAAACGCCACGAACGAGACGAGCCCAACCTGGCTCTCACCAAAGAGGAACCCGGAAACGACCGCCGCGCCGAGACCTGCCGCCATGATCACGTGTGTGAGAAGCGAGCGAACACCGAAATCCTGGATTCGTTGACCAGCTGCCGTCGCCATATCCTCTCTGTATGCTCAACGCTAATATAACCCCCTAATACACGGCCACCGAAGAGAACATAATTTCAAATTCGCGGGGTAGTGACGACGAAACCGCAGAATTCACAATCTGGGACGTCTGCAATCGACTCATTTGGCGGTGCAGACACGTGCCAACGGATGGGTATCACGAGGCACGGAAGCAAACCTGCGGTCCAATTGCAGCTCGAACACTCGATGCCGAGCGATTGGTCGGAAGGCGGGTGAACCGGTCAGTCCGTACTAGCAATCAGACGGCTCATTTCCCGGCGGTCACGACGGAGTGTTTCGCCGAGTTCTGCCCCGCTCGCTAACAGCGGGTGCGATACCTCGAGTGAGGAATACAGATACTCCTGAAATGATGACACTCTGCCGTCAGGGCTGATCCGCGGGTCGCGAACAAACGCCTGCCGGTCTGTGAGTTCCGGGCCAATTCGATTTTCCAGTTCCTGCAGGCCTCGCCACACATCACCAACCGCCGTCACCGGTGGATTGTTCGGGAGGTGAGAGACGAGTGCAGCTCGTTGGCGGTCCAGACGCTCCAGCGCGGCCGCGCCAGTCTCGACAGAGTTCTGTTCGGCCTCAACAGTCTCCAGCAACTCTTTTCGACCCCGCTGTGCGTTCGCGCTCCGGTTGAGAAGCGTCTGTCTGAGCTGAGGTGATAGTGTCTCATTCGTGACGACTGCCGTGGCGATATCCGGGCCGAATTCTTCCGAGAGGCTCTCGAGGATTGTGTCCCCGTACTGGTCGTCGTAATGTGGCACATCCATGACAGTTTCGCGGTATGCAGTCTCGACCTGCTCTAACCCAGAATCCGAGCCACCCGTGGAGAGCATCATCGCACCACTGTCGGTCGGCCCTGCGGGGATACTGGCTGGCTCTTGGGACCGAAGTCGGTCACTGAACCGTTCGAAGGCGTCACGTTCGGCACTGGTCTGACGGCGTTCGGTACGCCACACGTCCCGGGCCTGGGACAGATGCGACAACCCTAGGAGGAGTGTCGCGGAAAACGCCACCGCGAGCAATACTGCCGTCGGCTCCGCAGCAGTCTCAGAGAGAGAACACTCCAACCCTGATCCACACAGGTCCGGGCTTCGCTCACCGAGCCTGAGGGTGACGCTCGCAGTCACCTGAGTTCCCATGGTAACGACTCACGTGCGGCGAGTATAGATGTTACGCCAGATATCAGATCACGGCTCTGGCGCGGCCCAAACGGGGGCGGCACAGGTCTCCGAAAGGGCCTTTCCGTTAGCCTGATTGATTCATGTTGTGGACCGCGAGACTGCACTGTCCGCGGCGTTAGCCGCTCTCGTCGTGTTGGGACTCGGTGTGGCCGCAGCAACGCTCGATTCCACTGTAGACCCGACAGAGGCATCGGGGCTTGGTCCGGGCACGGCCGACCAGACTGGCCCCGCTGACGGCTCTGATAGCACTCTTATATCGAGTCCGGGAGACGCCTCGCAGCTGAATATTGAACCGCTTGGGTTCTGCGCGCCGGGTCTGCAGGAGCCACCGGTGCTGGGGGGACTGGCGCTGTTACTGGTCATCATCTTCGCGGCGATGTGGTACAGCAGCGGTTCGGCTCTGCTGAGTGGGGCCGGCGCACTGGGAGTATCACTGCCGGTATTACTGCTGTGGTTTCTAGTCGCGTTCTGTCAGCCGCCAGACTCGGAGCCGGCTGAGTTTGCGCTCGGAGCCGGGAGCAGTGCTGCCGGTGACCTGTTGCAAGAGGCTGGCGGCGCCACCGGATCGGGGTCGGCCGCCGAGACCGTGACAACGGCCCCGACGGCTATTTTCGGCCTGCTGCTGGTAGGCGCGGTGCTGGCCAGCGCGGTGTTACTCTTCACCACGACGGCCGACGACGTGACAACGACAGCTGTGGAGTCCGATTCGGACGAGGAGTCCCGCGCTGACGTGACGGCACTAGGGAATGCAGCTGGGAAGGCCGCTGATCGGATCCAAGACGACGCCGACGTTACCAACGAGGTGTATCGAGCGTGGTCAGAGATGACCGGCTACGTGGAAGTCGACGCCCCGCAGTCAAGCACACCCGCCGAGTTCGCAACGGCGGCCGTCGAGGCGGGAGTCGACCCCGACGATATTGATGCGTTGACTGATGTGTTCGAGGAGGTTCGCTACGGTGGTGCCTCGGCGACGCCTGCCCGTGAGCGAGAGGCCATCGAGGCGCTCAGACGGATCGAACGCCGTTACGGAGGAGAACGATGAGTCTGAGCCGGCCGACAGTATCTCGTTGTCGGAAAATCCTCGGCAGGCAGATCAACACAATCGGTTCAAGAGCCTCAAAGCGACTTGTAACGGCCCTGCTGGGCTGCGGGTCACGCACAGCAGTCGGCGGTGCGGTGGATATTCACCATATGCCGGGGGGGCTACGCCGGGCGGCAACTGAGCGAGACACTCAATTTCCGGGGTCGTTCCCGCGGGGGTGGTGAAATGCGGCCGTTGGCGGCTGCTGGCGTAGCTGCCCTCCTGTTCGGGTTCGTGACGCTGTACCGGCAGGGACTCGCTGGTGTCTTCGACTTTGGCTCTGCATTCATCAGTTTCGTGGGTGTGCTCGCGCTCGTCCAGGGGGTGCGATACGGGTATGCACGCCGGATGTCTGGATACGCCTCGATCGAGGTGGGAACACCGGAGCAACGGCCGGCCACCGGTGTCCCAGGTGACGAGATTGATAAGGAGCTGAGCCGAGCGACCGGAATCACGCAAGGCGCCTCGCGGCGGCGAACACGGCTTCGAGAGCGAATCCGCGAGGCGGCCACAGAGACGCTCGCGAACGACCGTGGTCACTCGACTGAAGAGGTCGTGGACATCATCGACGACGGCCAGTGGACTGACGACCCGGTCGCGACTGCGTTTTTGTCGGAGTCTCGAAGCTATCCAGTCTCGATTCACGTCCGTGCCCGACTGAACAGACAATCGACGTTTCAGTATGCGATGAGACGAACGCTCGCTGCGATCGATGATATAAGCCGATGAGCGACGATTTGTCACCAATCGACTGGCAGTACGACAAGACCGACACTGCCGTTACCACGGCCGCAGAGCCGGCAACTCCCCACACCGAGCTGTCCGCCAGCGCTGAGACTCCTATCGTCAGGCGACCAGAATCTGACGGTGACCGATGTGTGGGCCACCCAGATTCTGCATCATTCGTCTGGACGTCTCAAATAACGACGAACTCAGAGACGAACGACCACGCCGACCCGGAAGCGAAGCCGTGCGTCGGTCAGAGAGCCATCGGGTCATCCCCACAGTCGGGTGGTGACGGGGTCGAGAGCAGACGAAGCCGACACACCGTCACGAGCGGAGCGGAGACGACAGTCAAAACCAGGACTCAGACCATGCTGAGCGCGCAGGCTGAACTCAGCGTCCAGACCGAGCCCCGAGTCGGGTCCGAAACGAGGGCTACCCCCAGGACGGTGTCGGAGGGACTGGTATGAACGAGTTCGATGGCGACGACGAATCCGAGCGGTCGAGCGACCGCGACCGGGGAGATTCACGCGTTGAGGCGACGCGACGGTCGTTCGACACGAATCGATGGCTCGGGCTCGCCGGCGTCATCCTCGCGATTATCGGGATCGGCGTCGTGAGTCGGCGCCCCTCGTTAGTACTTGCCGGGACAGTGGGTATCGGGTACGCTGTCTATCAGCAGTACGGTGATTCACCACAGGGCGCGTTGGCGGTGGAGCGCGAGCTATCGGCCCCGACTCCAGAGCCGGGCGACGAGGTTCAGGTGAGGGTCCGGATACACAACAACACCGGCAGACTACTGCCCGATATCCGGGTCATTGACGGCGTCCCTGCGGCATTAGAGGCCATCGAGGGGCCCGCCCGGATGGCGACGGCTCTCCAGCCAGGCCGGACCGCGTCGTTCGGCTACACGGTACAGGCCGTCAGAGGGTCGCACGAGTGGGAGCCGGTGCGAGTAGTCAGCCGAAATCTGTCTGGCTCTCGCGAACGGGAAATCACGATCACCACGCAGACAACGCTCCGATGTTTGCCGCCACTGGACAGCGGTGCGGACCTGCCACTGCGGGGGTTGACAACCCAGTATGCAGGGCGTGTGCCGACAGATCTTGGCGGGCCAGGTGTTGAATTTCACTCGACTCGCGAGTATCGCCGCGGCGATCCCCTCCGCCGTATCGATTGGAACCGGCACGCCCGAACCGGCGAGTTAGCGACGCTGGAATTGCGACAGGAACGGGCCGCGACGGTCGTTCTCTGTATCGATGCCCGGAGTAAAGCGTATCGCGCCTCTCGACCACAGGGCCGCAACGCGGTAGAACAGAGCGTCGATGCCGCCGCCGAAGTGTTCACTGCGCTCACTGACGGCGGAGACAGAGTCGGTGTGACCGCTCTCGCCGCAGGCGACTGCTGGTTGGCGCCCGGCGCGGGGTCGGCCCACGAGGCCCGAGTGCGGGAACTGCTCGCGTCAGATCCAGCTCTCGCCCCCACACCCGACTCCGACCAGTTTTATTCGTCGCTGTGGTTACAGCGGTTCCGGCGGCGGCTGCCGGGGGCTGCTCAGGTGATCCTGTTTTCGCCGATGACCGACGAGTACCCCTCGGTGGCTGCTCGCAGATTGGACGCTCACGGCCATCTGGTGACGGTCGTTTCACCAGACCCGACGTCAACGGACACGACCGGCCGACAGCTAGCCCAGTTGGAGCGAGACCGGCGGATCCGGCGGCTGCGCGGAACCGGGATCAGAGCCGTCGACTGGACAGACGGCGCCTTCGCCACCGCAGTCACAGAGACTGCGCGGAGGAAACGGTGAGCCCCCAAGGTGGGCGAGCTGGTCCAAGCCAGACGAGCCCCGGAAACCAGGAGTCGTCTCCAGCCGGCGGTGCCGAGGAATTGGATCCGCGGCCATCAGTTCTCGCGTTTGGCGTCGTACTCACTACCGGGGCTGTCGCAGTCGGGGCACTCGCTGCTGGCGCCACACAAGGAGCTGCCGCCGGGACTGTCGGGCTGATTCTGCTGCTCGGTGGGATGTACCGGGTTTCACCCCGAGTAATTGGGCTTGGCGGTGGGTTCGTTGGGGCGGGTGTGGCTATCGCAGGGGTGCTCGGGTCGCCGCCCGCGCCGCTGGTTCTGGCGGCCGTCGCCGGAGTGGTCGCGTGGGATGTCGCAGACCACGCAGCTTCGGTCAGTCTCCACGTCGGCCGGACGGCCAGAAGTCGCCGTAATCTGGTGTTTCACACGAGTAGTAGCGTTCTCGTTGGCGGGATTACCTCCGGCTTCGCGTACGGCGTGTATCTAACGGCCGCCGGCGGTCAGCCAGTCGCTGCTGTGGTATTTCTCTTGGCGGGAGCGGTGTTGCTCGTGTCCGTGCTTCGGTGAGCCCGCAGGTCGTGGTGACGGGAGCCAATTCGGAGACACAGACCCAGCCAGAATCAAAGTCGTCCCTCTCATTCTAGCTGTGTGACCGTTGGGACAGACACCCGTTCTAGCACGTCGTTGATAATATCCTTCTTTCGGGCGTCGTTCACGGCGGCGTCCGGAGTGAGGACCAGTCGGTGAGCGAGTGTGGGCTGGGCCGCCCGTTTGACGTCGTCGGGTGTGACGAATTCCCGGCCTTCGATAGTTGCCTGTGCGCGGACAGTCTCAAACAACCGTTGGGTCCCTCGTGGGGAGACGCCGACGTCAACCCGGCGGTCACTCCGAGTGGTTCTGGCGAGCGTCGACACGTAGTCCAAAAGATCATCGTCGACGCGTACGGACTCGGGCGCCCGGCGTAGTTCGCGGACCGACGCGGCGTCAAGAGTTGCCTCGACACCAGGGCTTTGCGCCGTCCGACCTGCCCGGCGGCGGAGCAACTCTGTTTCACCGGCAGCGTCTGGATACCCGATACTGGATTTGATCGTGAATCGGTCGAGTTGGGCCTCTGGTAGCGGGAAAGCACCTTCCTGTTCGACGGGATTCTGAGTCGCGATGACATAAAACGGGGCCGGGAGTTCATGCGTCTCGCCGTCGACCGTCACTTGTTCTTCTTCCATCGCCTCCAGCAGTGCCGCCTGCGTCTTCGGGGGCGCGCGATTGATCTCGTCTGCCAGCACCACGTTCGCGAAGATCGGGCCCGGTGAGAATTCGAAGGTACCTGCCTTCTCGTTGAATACGTTGGTTCCCGTCACGTCTGTCGGCAACAGATCGGGCGTGAACTGCACCCGGGAAAACTCCAGTCCTAGGGCCGTCGCAAACGACTGCGCTGACAGCGTTTTGCCCGTCCCCGGCACGTCTTCCAGTAGCACGTGGCCACGTGCGAGGATACCGAGCATCACCCGCTCCAGAAACGTCTGATCCGCGATCACTGCCCCCGCAACCTCATCCATCACCGATTGACACGCGTCCGCCGCTTCGGGGACGTCCATATAGTCGTCACAGTGGGAGTCGGAAAATGTCTGTCGCCACAGCGAATCGTAACCACTAACTCCACTACATAGCAAT
>KI543231.1:221751-223537 GCA_000496235.1 uncultured archaeon A07HR60 | reverse complement strand
AATCTGTCCCCAATCGGTCACTACCGTGGCAAGATGGGATACAGAGTATCTGACCAGGGTCAGACCTCGATATCGGCGTCTCGGACCGCGATACAGTCAGAGTGAGCGGCGACCTGTCAGCGGGACCTATTCATCGATCCTCACCTGGGCTTCACAAACGGGATCCCTGTCACACCGACCATATCCGGGGCTGTGAGCCATTCAGATCGAGGACCGGGGTCGATCCAGCTGAGGGTAGCTCCTTGCACACATGAATCCGTG
The DNA here is from genome assembly GCA_000496235.1 of uncultured archaeon A07HR60. Taxonomy (GTDB): domain Archaea; phylum Halobacteriota; class Halobacteria; order Halobacteriales; family Haloferacaceae; genus J07HR59. The sequence goes on along the minus strand of KI543231.1, from coordinate 223,276 downwards.
TGGGCTCTCGCAGTGGTCCCGCAGTGACAGCGGTCCCAGTGTTCTGACATCGAACACGGGTGTCACCACTCGGGATCTGTTCAGTCTGGTGAAGACGGTGTCAGAGGTATCTGTCATGACCAGTATCGGAGCCAAGGAGCTATCTCGCCGAGAGGGCATCACCGCTCGAAGTCGAGCACGTCACCGACGCTTACCCCCGCTCGACGGGTCCACTCGAAGTTGACCTCGAGGACGTACTTGCCCGTCCCCGGGTACCGCTGGTTGTTGCCATCCTCGTCAGGGCCGGGCGCGGGTGCGTGGTGAATGTCGGTGATAGTGCCGTCCGCGTCGGCGTACACGATATCCAAGCCAAAGTCCATGTCCCGCATGACGAACGTCAACTCGGAGACGGACCCGAACACAAAGAGCATACCACCGGCTTCGGGCATCGACGTGGCATCGCTGAGCCCGGTATATCGCGTGTCCCCCGTGTCTGCCACCGCCGTGTAGACGTCTGCGAGTCTCTGGCCGTCCGGGGTATCCGCATGAACCCATAGTGTCTCGTACTCGGCGTATGGCTGAGACGGCCATCCCGGCGGCGCTGACAGGCCAGTCTCCGTGGCTGTGTCTGTCAGTGTCGCCGAGTCGGTGGACGAGTCGTCACCTGTCGAGCCGGACTCGTCTGCCGACGGCGTCGTGGAGGGAGTGTTCGTCGGTGTTTCCGAACGGGACTCGTCGACTGGTAATGGGCTGCCAGTACAACCTCCGACCGAGGAGGCGACTCCGAGTCCGGTGAGTGTGAGCAGCCGCCTGCGCTTGAGTTGAGGAGGCTCCATTTGGCGAGTACAGAACGTCTGGGGTAATAGAGTCGACGGGGACAGTCGGATTGCTGTTCGATGAGGCTCTTATCAGCGCCCGGGACCCCTTAGCGTGGATACCAAGCAGAGAATCTAGGTTCCCGAGGGCACTAGTTTGCGGGAGATTGGACTGGGTTCAGATTGAAAAAGACGGAAACCCACAGTGTTGGCTGACAAAGCGGCTCGAAAACTCAGAGAGTATTTTGATCGTGGTCGGTTCCGCCGCGGAGCCGGCGACGACGCTTGTCGTGTGCGGCTTCGAGTTTGTCATTTGTTGCCCGAGAGACGAGATATCCGTTGGCGTCGCTTTGGTCCGCAGGGTGAGCTGCTGCAATCCACACGTGTCCGTCGCCGGCAGACAGCTCTGCAGCCCACCGTTCTGCTGCCTCTCTGTGTGAGAGTTCCCGGTGGGTACCCCTCTCCAAGACGAATCGGCCCACTTTGGCATTCCGCTTGCGAGCAGACGACTTGACAGCGACCACGTATGCCACACTCAGTAATTTGCACAGAGGGTTATAATTTCGAGCGAAAAGAGATGGCCGACTGTCTCCCCGACGCATCGAGCGGCAGCGTTCCTGAAGAGAGAGCTCTACGCTGAGAGAGCCCTCTAGAGCATGATAAAAAGCCGTCTTGACTGGAGGGATCGGTATATCACGTCTCGACTGGACTCAACCGGGTCATCAGACCTC
>KI543231.1:193956-221731 GCA_000496235.1 uncultured archaeon A07HR60 | reverse complement strand
ACGGCCACACTCGCCACGGAACGGACTCTACGACTGATCGGCTCTTCAGGTAACAGACGAACCTACAGGTGATCTCACGATCCCACTGCGAGATGCTGACCGACGAGGTGACTGGCCGGATTGAATCAAGATACAAGCGGCTGAACTGTCTGGCTCATCAAGTGAGTCGGGATTGAAACCGGTGGAACAGCCATCCGAGTCCTCGTGCGTAGATTGTCGAGTGGTGGTGTGGCTCAGACGCGGGGTTGAATCGTGAGCTTCCACACGCCACGTATCAACAGAGCCGGGCTTGACCTCCTCCCACGACTTCAGTCGTGGGATTCCCACGGCACCGCACCGCTTGGTTGGGAGTGTCAGGGTTACAGATCAGTCGATATGACCGACCTCCTGGCGGGGCCAAACCGCCGTTACTCCTCTCCCCGGCATGGGGATTCGGAGTTACCGTCTTGTCTGAAATCCACACCAGCGGTCCAAAGGGGATTCCTTCAGACGGAGCGGGAGCCGAATCCCCGATATTATCCGGTTCCACTGGGCGGCTGAACCGCCTCGGGAGGTGATGAAATTAACTACTGGATAATAATAACACTCCTGTCTCAAGAGACAATACATGGGGGTCGTCAGAAGTGTCGGCTTCATCCCACGGCTGAAGCCATGATGTGGGCTTTCGCCTCGCTACCGCTGTAATCTGGCGCGTCCTGAGAAATCGGGGACGGGTCCGGGCCTGGCCGCGGCTGACACGGCCCGCGACTCGTGACTGATTGTGCCGAGAGATGTTTTTTTCAGCTTCTGAATGGGGTAGTTTACGCGCACTGAGACAAAAAATCGCAAGACAACGCCGCGATTTCGAATTTCGTGTCAGGTGAAAACCGTTAAATATGGGTATCATCCAATTTCGAGGTGTATGTCAGAGGCACAAGCGATTAAAGAAAACGTAGGCATTGTACGGAATCTTACGGCGTTCCAGCAGAATATCCTCGCGATACTCGCCGAGGAACCAAGGTACGGGCTTGCAATCAAAGAGGAACTGGAAACCTACTACGAAGACGAAGTCAACCACGGGCGACTGTACCCGAATCTCGACGATCTCGTCAGTGAGGGACTCGTCGACAAGAGCGAACTGGACAAGCGAACTAACCAGTACGAACTCACTGATGATGGTGAAGAGGCAGTTCTCAACCGGATCGAGTGGGTTCTCTCGAAGTACGTCACCGACGACGACGGCGATCGCGCCAGTGACGTTGCAGATCTGATCGACGCGTAGGGGAACCGGGCACCCCGTCGCGGACTCCGGGCATCATTTTTCTGCCAGCGTTTCGATGAGTTGGAGTGACTTCTCAAGCGCCTCGCGTTGGTCCTCAGTTGGCCACGCATTACGCGGGTAATATTCTGTGCGGAACTCATCAATCTCTTCGTGAGTGGCAGAATCCATTCGCTTGGCGTAGTGGTTCCCCATGAAGTTTGCCAAGGCACGCGCGTTCGCTGCGTGCGTGTCGCCGAACTCGGTCCGTACCCGCGCGACCAGGGTATCGTTGTATGATTTGATTACATCCCAGTCGTCTGGATCGCCGGGCCCCGATAGTGAGACCTCTATCGCCCGGTCGCGGTCTTCAATCTGGTCCAGTTGAATCGTCCCCGAGTCGAGCCACTCGGCCGGATAACACACCAGTGTGTCGTCGTCCGTGCGAACACGGACTTCGAACCCGAATGCTTCGACAAGTCGGTCCCGCTCTTGCTGGTAGGTCGCCGTTTCCGCTGGATCAGTCGTCCGTCTCAGCACCCTCGTCAGTCGTTTCGCTTCCGCGAGAGTGTCCTGTGGAATCTCCTCGGTCCAGTCAGATTCGGCACTGCCGGGTTCGGCATCGTCGGCGTTGTTGCCTGAGTCGGTGTCGGCTTCTGTCGGATCAGTGGCTTTCTGGTCGGAGTCGGCCGGGGCAGGAGCGTCCAAATCCGAATCGGAAGCAGTATCGGTTGAGTTTTTCTCCTCAGTGTTGTCGTCGGTGGGCGCAGATTGCATTGCAGCGGGGTCTGAGTCTCGTGTTTCGTCTACAGAATCCGGGTTCGGGTCTGAATCGTCAGTTCCCATCGAGTGCCTCGTTTGCGAGGGTATCGGCGCGTTCGTTGATTTCACGAGGGACGTGTGCGAGCGACCACCGCTCGAACTCGGTGAGGAGCTCTCTAGCCTCCACTCGGTACTCCCGGAGGTCAGGGTTGTTTGTGTCCCACTCGCCGCGAACCTGCTTGACGATAAGCTGGGAGTCTCCTCGCAGATCCACTTCCGAGAGTCCGAGATCCCGTGCGGCCTGGATGGCACGGATCAGGGCCTGATATTCGGCGCGATTGTTCGTCGTTTGGCCGATTCGGTCGCCGCCCTCTGCGACGATCCCATCGCTAGAGACAATCGCCCACCCGACGGCTGCAGGGCCCGGATTCCCCCGGGATGCCCCGTCGAAGTACACGTGTGCTCGCCCTCCCCCGTCCCTAAGCGGGAGCGTCAGTGGTGTCGGATCACTTCCTTGGACGACGACTTTCCCCTCGTAGGCAACGGCAGTCGCCCCGTCGCGGCGAGCCCGCCAGCGCTCGTGATCGGTGTTTCCCGGCTCGATAGTGACACCTGCCGTCTGCAGTCGCTCGCGGGCATCCGCGGTGTCGCAGTCTATCGTCGGCATACCCGCATTCGGGTCCGCGTCATCAAAGGGCTGTCCCACTGGGCAGCCGCCTCCGGCTGTGCCCAGTGATTGAAAACAACCAGAAGAACTGGAACATTTAACAAAGATTATGAAAGTTATGCAGTAGTGCGATGACACGGCCTACGCGTCAGCGAGACCACGACAGTCAGCAAGCGCGCCAGGATGAGACAGACACCGGGGACGACGCAACGCGGCGTCACAAGTAGACATCGACGTAGACGAGTTAGACGAAGACGATCTCGTGCGGACTGCCGACGGGGATCTGATTCACGAAGAAACCGGGCTCGTGGTCGAGGAAGACCAGATCGACCGCGGCCCAGAGTGGCGAGCGTTCAACCACACTGAACGGCAGAAGAAGTCCCGGGTTGGTGCTCCAACGACCCAGACGATGCACGACAAGGGACTGACGACGACGATCGACTGGAAGGACAAGGACGCGTACGGGCGTTCGATTTCTTCTGAAAAGCGGTCACAGATGCACCGACTCCGGAAGTGGCAAGAGCGGATCCGGACCAAAGACGCCGGCGAACGGAACCTCCAGTTTGCACTCTCAGAAATCGACCGGATGGCCTCCGCGATGGGTGTGCCTCACTCGGTCCGAGAGGTGGCGTCGGTCATCTATCGACGGGCGCTGGACGAGGACCTCATTCGTGGCCGCTCCATCGAGGGGGTAGCGACTTCCGCGCTGTACGCCGCCTGTCGACAGGAAGGTATCCCGCGGTCACTCGAGGAGATTTCTGATGTCTCCCGGGTAGAGCGAAAAGAGATCGGCCGCACGTACCGGTACGTCTCACAAGAACTCGCGCTCGGGATCAAGCCGGTCGACCCGAAAAAGTACGTCCCGCGATTCTCGTCAGAACTGGAACTGCCAGAACACGTCCAGTCGAAAGCCAACGAAATTATCGAAACCACCGCCGAACAGGGGTTACTCTCGGGCAAGTCGCCGACGGGCTTTGCGGCCGCGGCGATCTACGCCGCGTCACTGCTGTGTAACGAGAAGAAAACGCAGCGAGAAGTCGCGGGCGTGGCTCAGGTGACGGAAGTTACGATCCGGAATCGGTATCAAGAGCAGATCGAGGCGATGGGTGTCCACAACTGACGCAGAAATACCTCGCCACGCAGTCGACGCTATCGTGAGTCCGCCCACCCAGCGTAGTGCTGTTCAATTCCGCTGACTCAGGGGACAGTCGCGTTAATCCTCGTCAGTGTGGGCAGCGCCGGAAGCTACAGAGAATCAAGACGAGTCTACGGCTTCAGCCGTATGAGGATCACAACAGTCGGACATGGGCGAGCTGAATGCGGGCGGAAGATTGAGTAATCACCCTCGACTAGGCAGCGGTGATGCGGCTCAATGACTACCTCGATTACGAGGAAGACCAGCGAGCCGAGCGACAGCGTCTGGCAGAAGAGAAAGACTACGCTATTCTGGATCATCTCGAGGACTTCGAGCATCGGTTCGAAGAACACGTCTCAGATGATGCGATCGTAGGAAGTGTTTCCCCGTCGATTTTCGTCGGCAGTGGCGGCTATCCGGAACTATCGACGGGACTGCTGTCTCCCGTCGGTCGCGAAGAGAAGGCCAGTCGATTCGAAACCTCGGGTGAGTGGTACCACGAGGGCGTCTCTATCGCAGACGTGTTTGAGCGGCGGACGAGCCTATTACACTCGAATCGCCGGACCGACGCTGGCAACGTCAACGACGCGTGGGACGGATTTCTTGGGGTGCAGCGAGAGATTGCGATTGCGGACCGGCCGGTCGACGTAGAGATTGGCCTTCAGGCGGGACCGAACGTCGACCTAGACGTGAATCGCGACGATATCGCTACGCCGACGGGGCCGCGAGCCCCGGCCCGCGAGGCGGCTCTCGGAGAGAATCCTCACGTGCCACCCATCATCGAGAAAACACTCGAAGACGACGACTGGCAAGCTGAGGGAGCGATGACGTATCTCTACCGGCGCGGACTCGACGTCTACGATATCAATACGGTCCTCTCGGCGGGAGCACTAGGCCGAGGGGACCAGCGTCGACTCGTCCCCACGCGGTGGTCAATCACGGCCGTCGATGACACGATTGGAGCGTATCTGCGCGGGCAAACGCGGCACGAACCGTCGATTGACAGTGTCGAAGTTCACCGGAACGAGTTCCTCGGGAACGCATTTTGGGTGATTCTAGCACCCGGGCAGTGGGAGTTCGAACTTGTCGAGATGAAGTCACCAGGATCGATCTGGAATCCCGATCCCGAGGCCGGGACATACCTCGCGGCGGCACACGAGAATCGTGAGGGACGGACTGGTTATGTGGACGAGACCGCCGGTGCGTACTATGCAGCACGCCTCGCGGCGTTAGAGCACCTCGCCGACCGTGGCAATCAAGCGAAAGTACTCGTGTGTAGACACGTCTCCGACGACTACTGGGGTCCCGTCGGGGTCTGGCAGGTCAGAGAGGCAGTTCGGAATGCATTCGAAGGGGAACACGGAACCGCCGAGTCATTTGGTGAGGCCGTCAGCACAGTTGTCAGTATGTTGCCGGTCCCGTTGAGTCGGCTTCGTCGGAAATCGACGATGGCTACAGGGCTTCAGACCCGGCTTGACGCATTTAAAAGTCCCTGAGAAGTATCAGTGACCCACTGCAGAAGCAATTGGTGTCTCGGTGGACTCCCGACCCGAGCGTCACGCCCTCAGTGGACAGCCATCGGGTCGCGTCCGCTCAAGATGAGACGGTTTCAGAGTGCTCGGCATCCGGGAGTCGGCAGGACTCGTTGTTAAGCGAGAATACGGACACGCGGGTCGACTGGCACCTGTGTTTCATTATACGAGCGCGTCTTAGTTCACGCTCTTATCGGTGGTTACTCCACGTAATCAGTTTTAAACCATATGAACTGAATGTCTGCATTAGGATGACACAGAATCTCGACAGACGGTCAGTAGTGAAGGCCATGGGTGTGGCAGGCATCGCAGGCGTTGCCGGTTGCACAGGCGGTGGTGACGGCGGCGATAGCGGTGACGGCGGTGACGGCGGGAGTATGGATGGTCGCACACTGAAACAGGGTGTACTGCTGCCATTGACTGGTGATCTCGGGTCGCTCGGCAAGCCAATCCGGGACGGTGCTATTCTCCCGCAGGCACAGTTAGAAGGCGAGACTCAATTCACAATCGACATAGAAGAACAGGACACAGAGACGAATCCACAAGCCGGGATTCAGGGGGCTAATACACTCGTCAATAACGGGTATCCGGCCATCACCGGGACAGCCTCCTCAGGCGTGAATCTGCAGGTGACTCGAGAGGTGTTAATCCCGAACTCGACGGTTGGCTGTTCGCCGTCATCGACATCGCCAGAGGTGACGACGCTCGAAGATGACGACTACGTGTTCCGAACGGCTCCATCGGACGCGCTTCAGGGACAGGTAATCGCGCAGGTTGGGAGTGAACAACTCGGGAACACGAGCGCCGTGACGATGTACGTGAATAACTCGTACGGGCAGGCACTGTCCCAGTCGTTCGCAGAAGCATTTGAGGAGCGCGATGGCACCGTCACTCAACAGGTTGCATTCCAAAAGGAGCAATCCTCATACAGCGCTCAGTTGGAGACCGCGCTGGGAGATAGCCCAGATATGATGGTCGTAATCGGGTACCCTGCCTCTGGTATTCAATTGTTCCGTGACTACTACAGCCAGTACGATTCAGGCCAGGATATCGTCGTCACGGACGGGCTCATCGAGAACGACTTGCCGGATAATGTCGACAGCGACATGGCGAACGTCACCGGGACTGCACCAAAGGCGTCCGGCCCCGGCAGTGATGCGTTCAGCAGTCTGTATAATGACGAATACGGCCGTGACCCAGGCGTATTCAACGCCCAGGCGTACGATGCGACGGCAATCAGCCTCCTCGCGAACGTCTATGCCGGGGAGAACAATGGCGAAGCCGTCCGTGACAGTTTCCGGCAGGCCGCAAACCCAGAGGGAGAAACGTTCGGACCAGAAAGTCTCGCGGATGCCATCGCGGCTGCCGCGGCGGGTGATGCGATCAACTATCAAGGCGCCTCCTCTGCGTGTAACTTTGACGAGAACGGAGACATGGGAGCCGTCTCGTATGGCATTTCCGAGGTGGAGGACCGCGACTTCACGGAGACCGACTCTGTGGCGTTCGGTCAATAACTCGGACTCGGTCTCGGTCGCGGTCGGTCTGGTCTGGTCTCGCCTTCCTGCGGGCATTGGCGCCGGCTGAGATCAGCCACCGAGGAAGTCTTGGCGAACCTGCTCGTCGTCTAAGAGCGCCTCACCAGCATCCATATACCGGTTTTGCCCGCGAACCAAAACGTATCCACGATCACACCGCCGAAGTGCCTCTTTGGCGTTTTGTTCGACCATCAGCACTGCCGTTCCATCTGCGTTGATTCGGTCGATACGGTCGAACATCTCATCGACGAGGTCAGGTGCAAGTCCTGCGGACGGTTCGTCGAGGAGCAACAGTTCCGGGTCAAGCATGAGCGCTCGCCCCATCGCGACCATCTGCTGTTGCCCCCCCGACATGGCTCCGACTTGCTGAGTCTCTCTTTCGGCGAGAATCGGAAAGTAATCGTACACCGTCTCGATACGGTCTTCGGGCACCTCGTCCAGAATGTACGCACCCATTTCGAGATTTTCGCGGACCGAGAGCGTGCCGAAAATATTCTCGTTTTGTGGAACGTACCCGATTCCCTCGTGAATGATCTCGTCAGGCTCCATTCCCGCGATAGCAGCGTCAGCGAACTGAATCGCGCCTCCCATGTAGTCGGTGAGTCCGAACACACTCTTCATCAACGTTGACTTGCCGGCTCCGTTTGGGCCGACGATTGTGACGTACTCGCCGTCGGCAACGTCGAGATCGACGGTTTCCAGAATCTGCAGGTCGCCATACCCGGCGTCGAGATCACGCACCGTGAGGAGCCCGTCAGACACCGTCACCGGGTGAGTGGGTTCAGTTTCACTGCTCATACGGATTCCCCTAGATACGCCTCGATAACCTGCTCATTGTCCTGGATATCCCCACCAGTCCCCTCTGCTAAAACATCACCCTGGTGCATGACGATAATATGCTCACAGTGTTCCATGATTAGATCCATGTCGTGTTCGACCAGTAGAAAGGTGTACCCGCGATCGGTGAGATCGTGGATATGACCCAGCAGTTGATTTTCGAGTGTGGGATTCACACCAGCGAACGGCTCGTCTAACAGAAGCACGTCGGGGTCTGTCATCAGCGTGCGTGCCAGCTCCAGGAGTTTCCGCTGTCCTCCCGAGAGGGTGCCGGCATACTCTTCGGCGAGATGGGCAATCTCGAACAGTTCAAGCATTTCCCACACCCGCTCACGAATGGCTATCTCATCCCGTTTCACCCCGTCACGCAGTCCCGGCACAACAGCGTTTGTCAACTTCTCCCCCTGTTGGCCCTGTGGTGCGAGCATGAGATTCTCGAGGACGGTCATGTCTGCAAGTTCACGTGTGATTTGGAATGTCCTCACTAGCCCTTGCTGAGCGATTTCGTGTGGGCGCTGACCGGTGATATCGGTCCCGTGAAAGAGAACACGTCCGTCGTTGGGATCGTGCACTCCCGTGATACAGTTGAACGTTGTCGACTTGCCCGCACCGTTCGGACCAATCAGCCCCGTCAGCGATCCCTGCTTGATCTCAAAGGATGCGCCGTCAACTGCAGTGATTCCGCCGAACCGCTTGTGCAGGTTTTGCACGCGAAGAGGGACGCCGCTGGGAACGGATTTCGCCGACTGCTCGACTGCAGAGTCATCCATGCCAGCTTCGACCGAGTCTGTGCCCGCGTTTTTGCCTGCGTCTTCAGAGGCAGTTGTGGCGACACTCGTCGCGTCACTGCCGCTCGGCTCGCCTTCACTCACGAGTCTCACCTCCGTCGACTGTCGGCCGTCCGCCTGAGGATTCAGAGTCGGGGTTCTGTGGCCGCTCTGAAAGATCAACACTGGATGCCGACTCTTTCCGATGGCCGAGAAGCCCCTCTGAACGGTTTTGCATCAGATATACCAGCACCGCTCCGAGGAAAATAAACTTCAGGTTCGGCATCTGCGCGATGATGTAGCCGAGCCACAGTGTTGGGTCGAGTGAAGAAAAAGCAACCCAGGAGTTTTCTGGAGCCGGGAGTCCGCCGCCAGTGAGAAATTCCGCGAGTGCGTTAGCCAGTCCAGCGATTCGTCGCGGCCCCTGTAACAGGAGCGACGCGAAGACGGCTCCGCCAACGACGCTTCCGGTGTTTGACCCCGGCCCACCCACGATGAGTGCCGTGAACACGTAGAACGTGACGAGTGGTTTGAACGTGTTGGGATTGACGAAGCCATAGGTGCCCTGCCAGAGGATCCCGGCGAGTCCCATCAGCGCGCTGCCGAGCATGAACACCTTGATTTTGAATACGCGGGTGTCTTTCCCTAGCGACTGCGCGGCAGTTTCATCCTCACGGATCGCCTTCAGCACGCGTCCGAATGGTGAGTTCCCGATTCGTCGGGCCAGCACATAATAACTCGTTACCACCAGCAGGAGAATCACCGCGGTGTACGTCATCGTCTCGACGACCTGCGGGAGAATTCCCACCGCTTCACCACCGGCTTTGAGCGTATTCCCGATTACTGCGAGTTGGCCCTCGAACAGGAACTCAAGCGGCGTGCCCAGCGGCGTGCCGATGCCACGACCGCCGCCGGTACCAAACTCGAGACCAGCCACGTTCACGACATTATACTGACTGGACGCCGGATCGGTGACAGTGCCCGAGAACGTGTCCGCGAGGAGTGTATATCGGATAATCTCCGAGAAACCCACCGTGACGATCGCAAAGTAGTCAGCATCGAGTTGGAGGGCTGGGATCGCCGCGATCCCACCGACGATTGCGGCCGCGACGACGCCACCGACAATGGCTATCGGAACTGGGAGTCCGAGTCCGGGTGGGAGTCCGTCAGGCGCCGCCGCGAGAATAGACATCGTGTATACACCGACGGCCATGAACCCGGCCACACCGATATTGAACAAGCCGGTGTATCCCCAGTGTAGATTCAGCGCAATCGCGAGGAGCGCATACACTCCAGAGAGAAACAGAATCGATTGGAGCGTCTGGAATGCAGCATTGATCACCGCAGAGCCAGCAAAACTCGCTTGCAGACCGCCGATAATCAGATAGATGATACCGATAGTGGTCAACAGAGCGGTGATAAGCCGGGTATCGTTGTCTCTGATACTCCGAGGGACTGCCTTCCACGCACGTTGTGCGAGACTCATGCGGTAGACACCCCCGAGAAGAGACCCGCCGGTCGGTACAAGAGAACCAAAACCATCACCGCAAACGCGGCGATACGCGGGAATCCGGAGGGAAGCCATACCAGCGACATTCGCGACGCGATACCGATGATGATCCCACCGCCGATAGCGCCGTATATCGAGCCGATCCCGCCGAGGATAACTCCCGAGAAGATGAACAACAGGAGACGCCAGCCGAAGTTGAACGAGAGCACCCCGCGCTCCAGGATGATCAGAAACCCGGCAATACCCGCGAGACCGCCGCCGATGATCCACGTAGCGCGAACGACTCGTTCAGTCGGGATCCCGGTGACCTGCGCGAGCGGCTTATTATCTGACATCGCGCGCATTGCCTTGCCGAGTTTTGTCCGCTGGAGGAGCAGGTGGACGCCGATCATCAGTGAGACAGCTGCGACGACCATCGTAATCTCATGCAGGTTCAGTGTGTACGTGCCGTCGACGATACTGAGTGTATATGACGGAAGCGACTCAGGATTCGTTGACGTGACTCCCCGGGTCGTGGTCGACCAGACGAACACGATGAGATACCGCAGTGCCAGTGCCACACCGATAGATGCGATGAGTAGGGAAATTCCCTCTTTATCTCGCATTGGCTTGTAGACAATCCGGTCGAGACCGAGCACCAACGTGACGCTTGCCAGCGCGGAGACAATCAGGCCAACAAACACGGCAATCGGTGAGGTCCAGACGGAGACGAGCGACGGGGCGGTCAGGAGAATAACACTTCCAAACCCGACGCTCAGATTGGGGAGCGTAATCATGGCCATCACGTACGCGGCGGCCCACCCAGAGAAGGCGCCAGCCGTGAGATAATCGCCGTGTGCGAAATTCGCGAACCCGAGGATGCTGTACGTCATCGAGAGGCCAACACCCGCGAGTCCGATGATGAGGCCAAGGAGTAATCCGTCGATGAGAAACCCGACGACATTCGAGACTGGAATATATCCGCCGAGTAATCGGATTCCAAGGGCAGAAACAGAGACATCCGCCAGCTTCGCGACGAGATCCACGAGCAAATACACTGCAGCTGCAGCTAACACTGCGATCTTTGGTTTCCGTGCGTATTCTTGAAGCCCGTCGACTCCAAGTGATTCAGCAGTGCCCATAGAGACGATTCACGGGATTAGAGGTGGTCCGTTCGTTAAAAGACCTGTCGTTCGCTCGCGGGGGACAGCCACATGAGATTAAAAATAGTTTGAAACCCAGGTCGGCCAGACCCAAATGGTGCCAGAATTTGCGGTCGGCCCGTGCGACCGGCTCGCCGGTCCAATATCGGCCTCGAGACGAACTCGGCCTTACTCTTCCCACTCTTCGGGGTCGGACTCCCGACGGTGAGGTGTGAGGGCCACGTTCGCTAGCGGCCGCTGAACTCACCATGACCACGACCGAGTGGCGACGCTGTTCAGGTTGAACCATGCATTCAGAAATACACCGGTGAGTTCAGATCAGGCCTGTTCGAGTTCAGCGAACACTTCCGCGACCATCTCCCCAGTCTCTCCGATGATGCCGTCCATTTCCTCGCGATCCCGCGGGAGGTCCAGCAGGCTGGCGATTTGCATGATAGAAATGTGGTACACGACCTGGCGCCCCGGCTCCTGTTCCCAGACGACCATATTACAGGGGAACAGCGCCCCGAGCCGCTTGTCGGTCGCCGTCAGTGCGCGATCAGCCATTCTCGGGTTACACGCGCCAAGCACATAGTACGGATCGCGGTCGGCGTCGACTTTCTTGTTGAGTAATTCTGAGGGAGAAAACTCCACAGGGATTCCGAATCCTGCATCCGCACAGGTGTCACGGACACGCTCGATAGCGGATTGATGATCTGTTTCCAAGATGGCCTCGTGCTCGCCGAAGTCTTCAGGGTCGATTGCGGCTGGGTCAATTGGTAGCGACATGACAGGTGTAGCACCGGGATGAACAAAATGGCCTCGATGCCCCACGGGGGGCGCAAATCGAGCAGATCACAGTGCTCTGAAAGCAAGCCCATGGCGGATCTTCGCAGCGTCCACGCGGTGATAGTCGTTCTCTCCAGCGAAGTGCTGGAGCCCACCAGCAATCTTGAATGGTCTCCGAGCGAGTCTGTGCAACACGAACATCGATACTGCGCCACCGAGGATCGCCTGAGACACAGCAACTGTGAACAAAGGGACGAGCGAGACGACGAAAGCGGTCAAACGGGGTGATGCTGAGTTCATGTTGGTCGCCGACAATGTCCAGTCGGAAGAAATCGGAATGTATCGGTCCGGACGGGCTGGGCAGGAATGTATCGCTTGCCATCAAAAGACCATTTCCGACCTCACAAAGAAGAGACAGCACAAACACAGGTGAACTGCCTCGGGGTCAAGCCCCGAGGGAGTCGCCTCGACCGCCTATACATTGGCGGCAGGGCCGCTCGCGACCAGTCGGGATTGTGACCAGAGGGTCAATCAGCGTCAAGCTGGGCGAGACTCAGGCGGTCTCGATAGGACCGGATTGTGTGACCGAATTGACCGCCTCAAGAAACGCGTCCCGCGTATCGTAGTACTCCACGTCGGCTGCCTCGAGAACAGCTGATAGTTCTTGAGGGCCGTTCGGCGTGCGGATGACGGCATCACCTTCCTGATTGAGAATGTCGCTCTGTGGAGCCGGCCAGGTAAGCCGAGCTGCCACGCGAGCGACCGGCGCTCCATCGACATCGGGACCGTCGCCGAGTTCTACCGCCGGCTCTTCCTCGTCGGAATCATCATCACTCATGCTGCCGGATTCTAACCACGGTGGCTAATCCCTTTCGGAGCGCCGGCCGGGCCAGCGACTCCCGACCGAGCGGTCGTCTCGTCGGTCACGATCCTGTCAGATACCGTTCCACAGGGGCTGAGTCCAGCACGAGTCACGTGGGTGCGGTCCGACTGGCTGTGGTAAACACTAAGACAGCCTCTATCGATGTGAGGAGTGTAATGAGTCAAGACGTAGAGACAGACTTCGATGACCGGATCGATGAGACCCGAACGTGGCCGGAACTCGCGATCGGCCTGTACGACCGACTCACCGGTCGTGGCGCGCGCATCACGTACGACTTCGAGGATATGGAAGTCGATGTCCCGAGCAAGGTCGGCAGCGATGCAGACCACGCGCGCTGGCGAGTCGACGGAACGATTCGAGTGACGACAGAGGAAGAGTGAACTCTCCGGTCCTCGATGCAGAGCTGCGTCTCACACACGAGGGTGAGGAGTTGTCGGTGTGGACAGAAGATGAGCAACTGATCGTCGATGCACCCTCGTTCAGCGCGGCTCGAGCAGCCGGCTCGCTTCTTGACTCGCCCGGCGTGGAGACTGATATGATCACGACGGGACTCGACGTGGTCGATCTGACGATTGAAGTCAGAATTCGGGCGGCAACGGTCGCCAGAATCGACCCAGACGCCCGCGGCGGCGTCTTTGGTCGACTGCTGTTCGGCGAGGGCGCGAGTCTGGCCCCGACCGGCGCAATCAGCGCCCTGTTCCGTGGCTTGTAGGGATACCCAATGAGTGACCGACACCCGCCGACTGACGCGAAACCACAAACCTGGCTCGATCTAGCAGATGATGTCCTCGACGAGGGGGTCGACCGAGAGGAGCGTCTGTCACTGACGTGCGAGGATTTGACCGTCGAAATCCCCGCGACAGTTGGAGTCGACGCGGACCGCGCAGTGTGGCATTTCGACGGGGCCGTGCGCATCTCGGTCGACGGAATGAGACGACCGCTCGCCGAGTGGATCCACCTGTGGCGGTCCCGCAGTCGTCACACCCCCGAGTGACCTGCCTCGCGGTCATGCCCCGTGGTATCAGCTTCGCCATTCTGTGCCTTTGCCAGTCCCAGTGAGAGGGGTCTCGTCGAGAATGGTTCCTCATCACCGGTCGGCCCACTCACCACGAAAGCCTTCATCGACAACTGGCGACATCTCACTCTGGACTTGTCACACCTGCTCAGTGAAGCGTTCCTTCGCGGACATCCGCGTCGTGTGCGAACAGCGCGAATCCCACGTCGACTGGTGTGTACGCCGACTCGGCCGCAATCTCTCTGATCGGGTCGATCATGCGGCGATAATCAGGTGCGTCAAAGCGGTCTTTTCGGGACTTGAGATATCCGAATCGCTCCAAAGAAGCCCACACCCGAGTGTCGACGACCGCGTGACGGCTCCCGTCTAACGCCGCGAGAACGCAAGAGGCCGTAGCGGTTTTGAATCCGCTGAGACCGCACAATAATTGGATTTTGGAAAAATCACCGTCGGCGGCTCTGACGTCACGGGTCACCTCGCAACAGCGGTCAGCGGGGTTGTTCCGGACGTGATAGGCGCTCCGACTCGAGGACTCGTGAGCAATCTCGTACAGTTGCTTCCGGGTGAGATACCCCTGCTCATGGTAGGAGTCGCCAAACGACGCCAGCCACTCCGGTGGCATCCCCTGTGTTTGCTCGTAGAAGTCGAGATACTCTGTCACGAATGCGTCGGGATCGTCCATACGGTCGGTCCGAGCCGGGCCGTCGTGTGCGTTTCGGGAACTCTCGAGACGAATACCTACCGGGGCCGAAGGTCGGGGGTTTTGAGTTTCGTCGCCCGCTATAGTCTGCATGTCCGATGTGAATAGCGAGTCACAGCGCAACACCGAAGGGACACCGTTGGGGTTTCACTCACTTCGGGAGGAGGCACGGACCGAACTCCCGGTAGAAGGAACGCTCCCAGAGTGGTTGGACGGGGCACTGATTCGGAACGGGCCGGGCGCGTTCGGTCTCGACGATGCCGAGGTGGACCACTGGTTCGACGGGCTAGCGATGCTGTATCGGTTCGGATTCGGTGGCGACAGTAATACGATCACGTACAGAAATCGATTTCTTCGAACAGACGCGTACACGCGAGCCCTGACCGGCCAGCCAGAGGGGGGCTTCGCGACTGGCGAGTCGACGCTCCGCGAGCGGATTGTCGGCGCGCTGATCAGGGACCCGTACGACAACACGAATGTGATCACCGAGCGGATCGGTGACAGGTATCTGGCGTTTACAGAGACGCCGCGGTGGGTCGAGTTCGACCCCGACACGTTGAGTACCGAACGACACGTACAGTACGAAAAATCGGGGCCGAGCGGGCAGATCGCCTGTGCTCACATGAAACGTGACCCGGCGACGGGCACGCTCATTAATCTGGAAACCGAGTTCGGCCGGCCATCACAGTATCACGTGTACGAACTTCTCGCGCCGACCGAGCGGCGGTCAATCGCCTCGGTCCCCGTAGAGCGACCGTCGTATCTCCACAGTTTCGCTCTCACTCCGAATTACGTCGTCATCACAGAGTTCCCCTTCGACGTGAATCCGCTGTCGTTTTTCAAGCCCGGCCGCCAGGGCCCGTTCATCGACAACTTCCAGTGGCGGCCAGACGAAGGGACCCGGTTTCTGGTGATCGACCGGGACAGCGGCGACGTTGTCGCAGAACCCGTATCTGACCCGTGTTTCGGGTTTCACCACGTGAACGCATTCGAGCGTACTGTCGAGGGAGCCACAGAGTTGGTGTTGGACCTGGAGACAGTGCCGAATCCGGATGGGATCGGGTCACTCGCACTGTCTGAACTCCGCAGCGGCGAGTTGGGTGAACAGGCTGGGACGCTGACCCGGTTCAGTATCACCGACCCGAGAGGGCAGACGAGTATCGACCGGATTGAACTGTTTGACGGGGGAACGTCTCTGCCGACCGTCTCGGCGGCCCAGTGGCTCGACCAGCATCGGTACGTGTACGCGCAGGGAACTGACCAGCCGATGACAGAGTGGCCCCGGCGGGTTCTCAAGATCGACGTCGAAGACGGGAGTCATCAGGAGTTCACGCGACCGGGCACCCAGTTCGGCGAGCCCCTCTTCGTCCCCCGGTCTGACGAGGAGAGTGTTGACGGCGATTCGGCCACGGACGACGGGGTCGTCCTGACGGTGGGGTTGAATCATGACGACGCCCGGTCACGGCTGTACGTCCTCGACGGCCAGACGATGAGAGAGCAGGCGGTGGCGACGCTTCCTCACGCAGTCCCGTTCGACTTCCACGGGCGGTACTTCCCGGAACTCGCGTAACCTCAAGTCGGTGCTGAGGGGCGGTACGTCCCCCAGGATTTCGCCGCTTGAGAAGGGAGACTCACCCGCGAAGCGGCAGGGAGACAGCGACGGGATATACCGGCGGAGTGTGCCGGCATCGGCGGTCTTTGCTACCCACCGGCACTAGCGAGAGTATGCAGCCATACTTGCCGTACGCGCTGCTGGCGATTGGCGCCTATGCGATGGTTCCCCCGCTGCTGCGTGTGGCCACATCGGGCGCGAACGCCATCCCGAGCAACGTCGCGACTATCATCTCTAATCTCGTTCTCGTGGTGATCGGGCTGTGTGTCGTGGCGTATACGGGCGAAACTTCAACTGAACACCTAACTTCGCCCAAGATACCGTACGTGCTCGTAGCTGGGGCGTTTCTGGGTGTCGGCATTCTCTCGTATTATCGCGCGCTGGCGCTGGGCCCGGTGAGCGTCGTCACGCCGCTGTTTGGAACGTTCATCGTGTTTTCTTCGGCAATCGGGGTGTTCGTCCTCGGCGAGTCACTCACACCGCGCCGGATCTTGGGTGTTGGCTTCGCGATTGCGGCCGTGTATCTGGTTTCCGGCAGTTGAACTGCCCACAGCATGATGAAAAACTTCATCGCTCACTCCTCCGAACTCCTGGCTCACCAGCGGTCCCAAACCACCGAGGCCCTGATTGTCCGAGGCCTGAGCCTCTAGAATCGCGAGTTCTGACAGCCGCCCGACAAGCCATCGGGGCCGAGCCGATCCCGGCACAATCGCCAGAGAGTGGCTGACGAGTAGGACACACGAACAGTATAACCTGACTTCACAACAGTATTGTACGTCGATAGGGTTGCCACGGGTATGTCACAGAGCCGTGAGCCGACTATTCCGTCAGACGAGCGGGCCTGGTGGAAAGAGGCTGTCTTCTACCAGATCTATCCACGGAGTTTCAACGATAGCGATGGAGACGGGATCGGAGATATCCCGGGGATCATCGAGAAAGCCGACTACCTCGAGCAGCTAGGCGTCGACTGCGTGTGGCTCAATCCCGTCTACACGTCACCACAGGAAGACAACGGCTACGATATCGCCGATTACCGTGCGATCGATCCCGACTACGGGAGTTTGGCCGCGTGGGAGACGCTCTTAGAAGCGTTACACGACCGTGATATCCGGCTGGTGATGGATCTCGTGGTCAATCATACCTCTGATCAACACGCTTGGTTTCAGCGCTCCGCAGCCGGCGACCCCGAGTACGCGGATTACTATCACTGGCATGCTGATGAGGGGAACGAGCCCAACAACTGGGAATCGTATTTCGGCGGGTCCGCCTGGAGTTTCAGTGACGAACGCGAAGAGTACTATCTCCGACTGTTCACTGACGGGCAGCCAGATCTCAACTGGTCGAATCCGGCTGTCCGAGACGAAATCCACGATCTCGTCGGCTGGTGGCTGGAACGAGGGATCGATGGCTTCCGGATGGACGTCATCAATCTGATCTCGAAAGAACCCGGACTTCCAGACGGCACGCCAGGTGGAGACTCGCTCACCGGGGCCGAACAGTACCTCAACGGGCCGCGAATGCACGAGTACCTGACCGAACTCGACGAGAAGGGATTCGGCAATCACCGAGACGATATCGTAACGATTGGCGAGTGTTCAGAAATCGACCCGGAGACTGCCATCGATATCACCGGCGGCGAGTCAGACGCGATCGATATGACGATCTTTTTCGACCACGTCGACGTGGGCCGTGAGTCCAGTTGGACCGCCGAAGAGTGGGCGCTCCCGGAGTTGAAACAGATCATGAGTCGATGGCAGCAGGCTGTCGCGGATGGGACCTGGGTGGCACTGTATCACAGCAATCACGACCAGCCACGCGGCATCTCGCGGTTTGGAGACGAGACGTTCCGCTACGCGTCCGCGACGATGCTCGCCACCTGGCTGCACGGCCACAAGGGGACGCCGTTCGTTTACCAGGGTGAAGAAATCGGAATGAGTAACGTCAGTTTCGAGTCGCCCGCCGAATTAGACGACATCTGGGCGCGTAATCACTGGCAGGCCGAGCGAGACGCTGGCAACTCCTTCGAGGAGATTCAGAGTGATTTCGACCGGTTCAGCAGAGACAACGCCCGTACGCCGATGCAGTGGTCCGACGACGACCAAGCGGGGTTCACTTCTGGTGAACCCTGGCTGAAAGTTGGTGCCGACTACGAGCGTGTCAATGCCGCGGCCGACCGGGCCGCCGACCGGTCCATTTTCGAGTATTATCAGGCCCTGATCCAACTACGCAAAACCAGCGACCTGCTGGCGTACGGCACGTTCGAATTGCGTGACCCAGACCACGAGCAGATCTACACCATCAGCCGGTCACGTCCCGACACTGAGCAGAAACTGCGCGTCGTGTGTAACTTCACCGCCGACAATCCAGAATTCCAGGTCCCGGACTCGGCCGGTGAACCAACGGTCGTTTTGAGCAATTACGACTCACCGCCCACGATGCCATCGACGGCGACTCTGCGGCCGTACGAGGCCATCATATACGAAGATGTGACCGAACTCGCCGGGCGCTCGTCCGAGGCAAGATTGTGCTTGTGTCTCCGTGCCGTCTCGCAGGCGGTCACTCGTTCGGGAAGGTGTAGAGTCGGACCTCGCAGCTGGGACACACGAGAGTTTCGGCGGGCTCCTCGCCGGGCCCCGCGTAACCGCCACAACACTCCATGTCGAGGCCACGACCCAGTTCACTGTCACAGTCCGGACACGATTCGAGAAACATCCGATTTGTCCGCGCGGCCGCTAGTCGGACGGCGTCGTCCGAGAGGAACGGTTCGGTGGCTCGATAGCCCGCGATCTCGGCTATAGCGACCGGCCGTCGTAGCCAGGTCTCCTCGATTGTGGTCATATCACCCGACGAAAGAGCGACCCATTCGTCGTCATCCCGGATCACCCGGGCGGCAGTCGCCGGCGAGATATCCCGTGCTGTCTCGGCCAGGACCTCTGTGTCAGCGTCTCGAAGCCGCTCCATTTCGGCCTGCCATCGTTCGGTGTACGCCTCTGTTGGGCCGATAGAGTCGTTTTCCGCGCTGAGCACGCCCGTCTCGAGAAGCCGGGTGAGAAGTTCTTCACCATCCACAGTTGACGAGGCAGACTCCGAGTTCGAATCAGCATCTGAATCCGCGTCCGGGCGCGAGTGTGAGTCGAGTGAGTCACTCCCCCCGTCCGGGCCTGCACCGGGGCCACCGTCAGGGGCCGCGTCGGGTTTGCTACCCCCGCCGTGAAATAGCGCGTCACTACCGGGAATCGGAGCGACGAGTCGCGGTGCGAACCGTGGGGTCCCGGGAACAACGTACCCACGGAGCCAGACCAGCGCGAGTCCGACAGTCCCGATCCCGACCGCAACCGGGACGCTAGCCGTCGTCACGACTCCAGCCGCGAGAGCGACGAGTGCGACGAGTGCGACGTTGACGAGTGTGCACGGCCAACACCGGTTTTGCCCGGTGTATTCTGGCTGTCGCACATCGATTGCTGAACTCCGGCTCATTCAGATGTACTGTAACGGTGCCGCGTCATCAATTCTGTGTGGAGAATACGCCTCCGGGTCAGGCTTGTACCCGCTCACACACCCGCGCGCAGACCAGCCAAGATCACAGCTGTAATATTTTGATGGTACATTTTCTGTTAACATGTGTTGTTAAAGATACCATAGCTATATTAATGATTATTCATTAACTCCGAACGATGTCAGACGAAACTAGCGAAAACAGGGTTTCACGACGGCAGTACCTCGCTGCGACAGGGGCAGTCGGGGCGGCGGGGTTGGCCGGGTGTACAGGGGGCGATAGCGGAGGTGACGCGAGTGAAGATACTGGATCCTCAGAGTCCGACGACGACGAGATCGGTGGGACGGTCACGGTCTTTTCCGGAACACAGTACGTGGATGCTGGGTTCGAGGAGGCACTCCACGAGGCAGGAGTGCCAGATTCGGTGACAATCGAGATGGTCACACCGCCACAGGACAGCGGGAGCAAACAACAGCAGCTCCGCACCGCAATCAACGCCGAGGAATCAGATCCCGATCTGGTGTTGACTGATAACGGTTGGACGATTCCGTTCATCCTTCGCGACGATCTCGTTAATCTCGAACAAGAGATGGATGACGCGTTCATCGCCGAGGTCCGGGAAACGGGTGTGCAGTCAATGATTAGCACAGGGACCCACCCAGATACGGGCGATCTCTACTCGATCCCCGCGTTCCCCGACTTTCCGACGGTCCAGTATCGGAAGGACCTGTTCCGAGAGGTAGGTTACACCGACGAGGACTTCGCGTCCTGGCAGAGCGATCCGCCGATGTGGAGTGAGTTCTCACAGATCGTCGCGGATGTGCAAGCGACCACCGATATCGAGTACGGACATATCTGGCAGGGGAGCGATTACATCGGGCTGGCCTGTTGTACGTTTAACGAGTTCCTCACCAGTATGGGCGGGGCGTACTTCGGCGGGCGAAACACGTTGTTCGGCCCGGTGGGCGACCGGCCGACGACACTCGACTCTGAAGAGACCATCGACGGAATCGAGGCCGCGGTGGACATCATCCACGGCACCGGTGCCGCACCAATCGACATCAAGGGTGTGTCACCCCAGGAGGTTGCGGGCTGGACGGAACCAGACACGAAATCTGTGTTCGAAGCCGGTGACGCGGTCACCCAGCGCAACTGGACGTACGCCATTGCTGGCGCGGCGAGCGCCTTCGAAGGGACGGACCGAGAACTCGGCGTGATGCCGCTGCCACAGGGTCGAACGGGACAGCACACGCTCAGGGGGGCTGGATTCTGTCGATGAACCCGTTCACAGACAATATGGCTGGTGCGAAGGAAGTCATCAAGGCGTGGTGGACCGACTCGTTCCTTGAGTACCAGTTCGATGCGGCGGACTACATGCCACCAAAGCCTGGTCTGTACAGTTACGTCGAGAACAGCGACGCGGTCGGCGAGTACTTCAAATCGCTCCAGACATCCTCCCAGAACCTGATCCCACGACCAACCACAGCCGTG
Organism: uncultured archaeon A07HR60; assembly: GCA_000496235.1. Lineage (GTDB taxonomy): Archaea > Halobacteriota > Halobacteria > Halobacteriales > Haloferacaceae > J07HR59. The sequence goes on along the minus strand of KI543231.1, from coordinate 200,642 downwards.
TGGCCGAACCAGCGCCAGCCAATCGCGTCCGAAGTGAACGCGGCGCTGCGTCAGGAGAAAACACCCGCAGAAGCAGCAGCAGCGATGCAAGAGCAAATCTCCGCGATCGAAGAGCAGTCTTCCTAACGGAGACCACCCCTACAGGGGTATGACAGTGCGGGGAGCCTGAGTTCTGCTCATCTCAGGCCAGGACGTACAACAACAATATAATCATGGCCGCGATATCAGACAAATGCATACAGTGAGCCGACAATCAGGCACGGGAGCGGGGTGGTAATCGCGATGGCAGTCGACCAGGCCAATCAACCTCGGTCAGACGGCATCCTGACACGGATCGGGACGTGGACGGAAAATCTGAGTGAGCAGATGTACGCGTATCTGCTGTTGGCGCCGGCATTCGTCGTTCTAGTCTTGTTCGCGTTCTGGCCGCTGGCATCCGCCATCCGGATGTCTTTTTTCGCGGATACGATCACCAGCGCTGAGGTCGGGGAATTTGTCGGGGTGGCAAATTATATCCAACTTCTCACGAACAACAACGCTCTCGCACCGGCCGCATTCGTCGATTTCTCGTTCCAGACGCCGCTGTTAGAGCAGGCGCTGTTCATGACACTTCTGTTCGCCGTATTGAGCGTACTAGGCGAGACACTCCTTGGATTCCTCTACGCCATGCTGATGAAAGCCGAATATGAGGGCCGCCGACTCGTTCGAGTGTTAATCATTCTCCCGTGGGCGATCCCGATCGTCATTCAGGGAATGATATTTTTCCTGCTGTTCCGGCCAGGCTACGGATTGCTTACCGAGCCTCTCCAGCAAATCGGGCTGTTCAGTGGGCTCCCGCTCAACACGACCTTTGACGGGTTCGTGATCGTGACGGTGGCTGACATCTGGAAAACGTCAGCGTTCATGGCGTTACTGATCTTGGCGGGATTGGAAAGCGTCAATCAGGACCTCTACGAGGTGGCCGACGTGATGGGCGCCTCTCGGTGGCAGCGGTTCCGTTACATCACGTTCCCACTGGTGTTCCCAGTGCTAATGGTTGCGATGCTGTTCCGGACGATGGGCGCGCTGCGCGTTTACGGAATCATCGAATCGACGACGGTAGGCTGTTCGACGGTCCCCTCAATGACGTGTTTGGTCACACAGTTCATGTTTGGATCTGCGTCGTTGTACGGCTCAGCAGCCGCCGTGAGCGTGCTGATCGCGATTGTAGTGGGGCTGTTCATCATGACGTATCTTGTGTTGATCAGACAGAGCAGTCAAACGCTGGGGTTGGCCTGACGTGAGTATCGACGCTCGCGATCGAGACGACGCCGAAATCTACGACGACGAGAGTGACGCAGATGATCGAGACGATAACGTCTCTCGAATCGGGCGGTGGGCCGACGACTGGATCCGGCATCCAGAGAAGGCTTACGCTGTGATGGGTGTGTTTCTCGGTGGCGTCCTGTTGACCACGTCACTGTTCCCACTGTACTGGCTGTTTTCTGTCTCGATGGCGGAACCGGGCCAGACCAACATCCCGCTCATCCCTGAGACGCTCGACTTCTCGGTGTTTTTGCAGGTGTTTCAACAGATTCCGTTCGCTCGCTTCATGTTCAACAGCCTGTTTTACGCGTTCACCGTGACGATATTCGTCCTCTTAGTCGGGAGTCTGGCCGGGTACGCGTTTGGCCGACTCACATTCCGCGGGAAGACGCCGCTGTTGTTTTCGCTGCTGATACTCAGCTTCTTTCCGCCGGCAACACTATTCATCCCGTTATTCCGGGCGTTCAACCAGCAGGTACCGTTACTGGGGCTGTTCGTTCTCCCGGCGGAACTGTACGGAACACCCGGTGCGGTAGTCACGCCGCTATCAGCATTCACCATGCCACTCGCAATCTTCATCCTCACGACGTTTTATGGCCAGATTCCGGACGGTCTCGAAGAGGCAGCCCGTGTCGAGGGGACCACTCGGCTAGGCGCGTTATTCCGCGTGATAATGCCACTGTCCGCGCCTGGTGTCGCGACGGCCGGGATTCTCACCTTCATCACGGTGTACACGGAATTTTTCTTCTCGTTTTTGATGACTGGCAACACCGCCGCCGACTGGGCGCCCGTGGTGGATGGTGTGCTCGCGTTCCAGACGCAATACACCGTTCGATACGACCTCCAGGCAGCAGCCAGCCTGGTCGCGATCGTCCCCGTAGCGATCTTGGTCGTCGTCGCACAGGATAGAATCATCAGCGGCCTCACGCAGGGGGCACTCAAAGAGTAATCAGATGGCACGAGTCAGACTTACAGACGTCACAAAACGATATGGCGACGTAACGGCGGTCGAGAACATGAATCTGGACCTGAAAGACGGTGAATTCGTCTGTTTAGTCGGCCCCTCAGGGTGTGGGAAATCGACCACTCTCGAGACGATGGCGGGCCTCACCAAGCCCACCTCTGGAAACATCCAGATTGGCGACCGCGATGTGACGACCCTCCCGCCCAAAGACCGCGGGATATCGATGGTGTTCCAGAATATCGCGTTGTTCCCGCACATGGACGTGTATGATAACATCTCGTTCGGACTCCGACTGCGTGATTTCGCCCAAGAGGAGATGGACGAGCGGGTCGACGAGGCCGCACGGGTCGTCAGACTCGAAGCAATGCTCGACCGGATGCCCAGCGAAATGTCCGGTGGGCAACGACAGCGGGTGGCCATCGCTCGCGCTATCGTCCGTGACCCGGACGTGTTCTTGATGGACGAGCCGCTCGCAAACCTCGACGCCAAACTGCGCGTCAATATGCGGACCGAACTCCAACGGCTTCACAAGCAACTTGATACGACGATCATCTACGTCACCCACAATCAGGCGGAAGCCATGACCATGTCAGACAGGATTGCGGTCCTCGACAATGGCAAACTCCAGCAGATCGCCCCGCCATTGACGTGTTACAACCAACCGGCGAACCGGTTCGTCGCAAGTTTCATCGGGTCACCGTCGATGAACTTCGCCGCCACCACCGTCGCCGACGGCAGTCTCGACGCGGACGGCTACTCGATCGGATTCGACACCGGCACCGTCGACAGCGTGGCGACCAGACGGTCCGTCGATATCGGTATTCGGCCAGAAGATATCTATCTCGCGGAAAATAGCGCAGAAGCCGCAGACCCGAGTCAGCCCGTCTCCGCCGAAACTGACGTCCTCGAGCCGATGGGTGATGAGATCTTTGTCTATCTCAAGCCGATTCGCGAGACAGCCGACGACACTGCTGATTTCGCCGAGCGAGAGGGCCTGCTGATGAGTGTCGCCCCAGTGACCGATATTGGCGAAGACGACTCTGTCGATATCGTCTTCGACCGGGCGCGGATCCACTTGTTCGACGACCGGTCCGGCGAGGCACTCTCGCATGGCATCATCGCCGGCGCCGAGATACGGACGGGCGGTGACAGCGTCGGAGCTGACTGACCACGTTATCCACTAATCGCATTCTCAAGACGGAGTAGCAGTTGAACTGATCGATCCGGGATTAAGCGACGGCTCAGCTCCCACCGGTTCTGACTCGGCTTGACAAGGCAGGGTGATGGAGGAGCGAGCCCGCTGGCGGGCGGTCACTCGCTGGTGAGTGACCTGTAGACGCCCGCTTCGTACGGGCGAAACTCGCGGGCAGTCGGGTTGGGCGAGGGATTCTGGTAGTTGCTCGCGAGCACCTCGACGTTCGTGGGGTCGATCGGAGCCGACTCAAGCGACGAGTGAGTCTCGGACCAATTGAGTACCACGAGAATCACCTCGTCATCGAGCGTGCGAGTGTAAACATACAGGTGCGGATGTGCCGGCAGGTGAAGCTCGTAGGTCCCATAAACGAGAGTGTCTTCTTGATGTCTCAATTCGATCAATCGGCGATACTGGTGCCAGATGGACCGAGACCCAGACCCGGAGACTGAGCCTGAATTCGAATCCGAACTGGAACTGGAGCTGGAGTTGGAGTTGGAGCCAGCCCCGGTGTCGGACCCGGTGCTGGGCTGGGAGTTGATTCCGGATCGGGCTCGTTCGGCTGCGAGATTGATTTCATTGTAATTCTGTGTAACCGCGAGCCACGGGGGGTGGTCACTGAAGCCGGCGTGAGTGGCATCAGACCACTGCATCGGGGTGCGCGCGTGATCGCGACACCAGTAGTTGACGAGGTCTTGCACGTCCGCGAAGTCGTCTGCGAATCCGTCCTCAAACAGTGCAGTCACCGAGCCGATCGTCTCCACGTCGTCCACCTCCACGAGACTGTCGAAGGTGGTGTTTGTCATCCCAATCTCATCGCCCTGATACAGATATGGTGTTCCTGACAGCGTCAACAAGAGTGTCGCTAATAGCGTCGCACTCTCGCGTCTATACTCGCTGTCGTCGCCGAACCGTGAGACGATCCGGGGCTGATCGTGGTTGCCCAGAAACACCGCGTTCCAGCCCCGACCCTGAAGCCCGGTTTGCCACCGGGTCAGTGTCTGCTTGAGCGTTGGCAGGTCAATCTCACCCCAGTCGGTGGGATCCCAGATCCCGTCAGGTCCTGCGTCCAGTCCCAGGTGTGCCGACTGGAAGATCATTCCCAGTCCCACACCATCTTCGAGATATTGTGCTGCCGTCTCGACGTCAGTGGCTGACATCTCGGCGACCGTCATCGCGTCGTACCCCTCGAGAACGTCGACGAGTGCATCGAGATACGTCTCCAGCCGCGGACCGTTGAATACGTGATCACCCCCGACGAATTCCCCGCCAGGAGCCCCATCAGGATATCCTGCAGGCTTAGACAACAGATTGATTGCGTCCATCCGAAATCCGTCGATCCCCCGCTCAAGCCACCAGCGCATCATCGCCGAAACATCATCACGAACCTGAGGATTCCGCCAGTTGAGATCCGGCTGTGTCTCGTGAAACAGGTGGAGATACCACTGCTCGCGGGTCTGATCGTATGTCCAGGCGGGGCCGCCGAATATCGAAGTCCAGTTGTTCGGCGGCTCCTCTGGCGGGCCATCCTGCCAGTGATAATAGTCGGTGTACCCGGCTTCACGCCGCCGAGACTGCTGGAACCAGTCGTGCTCGTTTGAGGTATGATTGACCACGAGATCCATGATCAGTTTGATATCGCGGTCATGAAGCGACTCTAGGAGTTCGTCGAAATCAGCTATCGTGCCGAATGCAGCCATGATGGCGCGGTAGTCACGAATATCGTAACCGTTGTCATGATTCGGGGAGTCGTAAACGGGAGACAGCCAGACAACATCGATCCCCAGGTTATCTAAGTAGTCGACTTTCTCGATAATTCCTCGAAGGTCGCCGATTCCATCTCCGTCGCTGTCGTTGAAACTCCGGGGATACACCTGGTATACCACTGCCTCCTTCCACCACGCACGGGTGGCTCTGCCGCCGGTGTCACTCCGACTCATGACGATCGCCGAGCCGAGAGTGGCTGCCACAGATCTACCTGCCAGGCTCGACTCCGCTGGCTCGACTCATTCATGCGCTCGGGTACTTCTGTCGGCGCAAAGGTCTGCTGGTGGTGGGATAACGAGCCATCCCGGCGCGCTCGGCTCGTCTTATCCCAGTCATGAGAATACTCGCCACGGCTCGAGCCGCAGACAGATATCAGTCGACGCTCATGACGGTGATCTGATGCGCCTCAACTTCCTCGACCATCGCCCCCCAGCCTCCGATTTCGACGGAGCCGTCATCGGTATCAAGTATCAACCCAGCACGGCCGCCGTAGTTGGCAATCGAGTTCACGTTCACCTCACCATCACCGGTGATCACGTCGACAAGTTGGCCATCGACCACCCGCGTGTCCCCGGTGTCGGTTTCTGCGCCCTCAATCCGGATGCGTATGTGGGCCCCATCCCGGAGTAATGGGGTGACATCACGAATACAGTACCGGATGTCCACGTAGTTGAGCGGCGGGTCGTCGTCGGAACTGCTGTGGATCTGTTCCCACATCTCCCATTGAGTCGTGAGAAAATACCAGTAGAAGATGTACGTGTGTGTGCGGTCGTCGACAAGGACACCGTACTCGTTAGTCGACCCGGCATGAGGGGCGAAACACGTCTTGGTCCGATCAACTATGACCACGAACGGCGAGGGGAGACGCCGGTGACGGGCCTCCGAACAGACCTCGGCCAACTCTCCCGTATCGAGAGAGGACCCATCGTGCTCGCTCCCGTCCCAACCGTGAATTGAGAGGTTGACATGCACGCCGCGTTCGGTGGCCGCTCGAAGCGCTGGCCGGAGCCGCTGGAAGTGCTCGAGTCCCATCGAAACGTTCACTTGCGCGTCAGCGTCACGGATGAATTCGTCTGCGTTTTCGATCACCGTCTCGAACCGGGTGACGATGCTGACCGTGGACTGCTCGACCGACGGTTCGTTCCAGCGGCGCTCGATTTCCTCTGTCGCCGCGGTGAATCTGTCTGCACGTGTCTGGAGGTCCTCGATAATCGTATCGAGATTGTTGGCTCGCGCGTGCAGTGACTCCTGATCGTACGTTTCGACGTAGCCGAGACTATCGAGATCGCGTAAGACATCGTAGATGCGTGGGTCGGGAACCTCACTTGCCTCGGCGATTTCGGTGGCAGGTGCAGACCCGAACTCAAGCACTGTCACGTAAGCATCAGCCTGGTACGGCGACAAGCCAGCGTCTTCCAGTGTCTCGACGAGTTGGGCTCGGTCCGAATTCATTACGCA
>KI543231.1:189505-193936 GCA_000496235.1 uncultured archaeon A07HR60 | reverse complement strand
TCTCGACCTCCACTCGTGGGCGTTCGACCGATTCTGTGACTTGCTCGAATACAAATCAGAAGCGGAAGGAATCGACTTCCAGAAAGCCTCTGAGCGGGATACGTCCAAGTCCTGTTCGAGCTGTGGGCAGACACGTGATGCAAACCGCGTAGAGCGTGGGCTGTACGTCTGTGATGGGTGTGAGATGGTCGCAAACGCTGATGTGAACGGTGCGGAGAACATTCGACAGAAAGTAACTCCGAGTCTCGCCGCAGATGGCGGTGATAGGAGTAACGGCTGGTTGGCACAGCCATCGACCTTCCTGTTTGACACGGAGACTGGCTCGTTCGAGCCTCGAGAACAGGTCGTGTCGTAGACCACAATATCCCACACCAGCGGCGTGGTGCCGTGGGAATCCCCGTCCTTCAGGGCGGGGAGGATGTCAATTGACAACTCGTCACAGACCACGAAGCCTCCGTGATTCGGTGACGATTCGCGCCGGCGATATCGTCGACAACTCCTGGTGTGTCTCGATATCTCCCAGAACGCAGTAACCGGCTCCGGGAGCAGTGGATACCAGGACATTTGCACGGGCTCAACACTTCACCCGCCAGAGTCAGTGGGTTGCAGCGATCGTTTTCGGGGCGATATGGCGTATCGAGACCTGGATGTGTCTCAAGCCACCGGTGCCACGGGGGAGAATTTCATGACGGATGCCACTACGTGGTCGGAGTGAGTGATCCTGCCGCGAGCCATGTGTCTACTCGTGTGACTGCTCGTGGACGAATGTGACGGGGCAAGATGCGGTGAGCATTACCTCCTGTGCAGTCGATCCAAAGAGAGCCTTGCCCGCTGGAGACCGTCTTCGCCCACCAACAAGGATCAGGTCAGCGTCGACGACATCGGCAATCTCGAGGATGCGTTCGCCAGTCGTGGTGCCGCTGCTCAAACTCCCGTGACATTCAAACGTCATCCCGGCCTCAGTGATTAGATCACCGAGTTTTCGCATCGACGCGTGACGCTTGGCCACCTCGGCCGGCGTCACTTGACTCTGATCGTCAAAATTGAGTTCGGCTTTCGCACTCTCATACCGGGTTTTCGAGAACACGTGGACGAGTTCGACCGAGGCGTCGGCTGGGCTGGCGATATCAACCGCCGTCTGGGCGAGTGCGTCCACCCGGGCATCATCGTTATTTCCGACCGCGACGAGTATGGAATCGAGGGACATACGCTCACTTGCTGTCAGACCTCTTAATACGTAGGTAGGCTCCACCCGTCTGATGACTATCAGCGGCGATGATTGCGGGCTGGTCATTCACTGTGTTTGATATTCTCGGGTCTGGATGCATCGCGTCACACCACAGTGTACCTCGTCGCATCCCGTCGTATCTCATCACACCTCGTTACGTTTCGTCCCGTCTCGTCTCGTCCCGTCTCGTCCCGTCTCGTCACCTGTCATCGACGAGATGGTCCACCTGAGCCGTATCGATTGCCGCGCTCATGGCCCCATCACTGGTTGTCGCGACCGCTGCGACGGCGTTGGCGAACCTGAGTGACCCAGAGAGAGACCGGCCGTCGGCCATCGCCCGGATGAGGCCTGCGGTGAACGCGTCACCAGCCCCTGTCGGATCTACCGCATCGACCGCGTATCCGGCGTGTTCCGCGCTCCGCGTGTCCCAGGGCGACGACGGTGTGGTCTTCGCGACTGCACCGTCTTTGCCGAGTGTCAGCACTGCCGTGTCAGGGCCTCTCTCGAGAATAGCATCCAGCTGGGCTGTCCGGGGGCCGTCGATGCCAGCCTCGCGCAAGTCATCCGGTGTCGCCTTCACTATCGACGCGTGCGAACACGCCTCGGTGAACGCTTCAGGAAACCTGTCGTCCCACAGTTCCGGCCGGGCATTCGGGTCGAACACTGTCCGACACCCATGCTCGCGGGCCTGCTCTGCAAGGTCTAATATCGCCGCTTTGGAGGGGTCGGCTGTGAGACAGACCCCGCCAAACGATACCCAAGAAATTGCTGCCAGTGTCTCGTCAGGAATAGTCCCGGAGGAGAACCGGGTATCTGCCGTGTTCTCTCGATAAAAGCTGAACTGATTTTCATCATCGGTCTGTGAGACGAACGCGAGTGTCGTCTTCGCTGTCGGGTCTTGGACGATATAATCCGTCGGTATCCCGTATTCGTGGAGGGTCTCAGAGAGATACTGGCCGAACGGGCCCGCGCCAAGCCGCGTCCACAGAAGCGGGGCGGGCCCGAGTGCAGCGAGTCGGACGGCCACGTTCGCGGGGGCTCCACCCGCTCGCTTGTGAAACCGTTCGACTGCCGATAGCGGGCCGTCTCGGTCGGGAATGAAATCGACGACGCTCTCGCCCGCGACCAGCAGGTCAGTATTCATGTCGGCCGCACGAGGGCCGCGTGCAAAAGCCTGTGCGGTCACTCATCGGCGCCGAGCCACGTGGTATCCACTAAATGACGTGTGACCACCCAAAAAGAGACAAGAGCAATTTTGACCTCCTCCCACGACTTCAGTTGTGGGATTCCCACGGCACCGCACCGCTTGGTTGGGAGTTGCAGGTTTGCAGATCAGTCGACATGACCGACCTTCTGGCGGGGCCAAACCGCCGTTACTCCTCTCCCCGGCATAGAGATTCGGAGTTACCGTCTTGTCTGAAATCCACACCAGCGGTCCACAGGGGATTCCTTCAGACGGAGCGGGAGCCGAATCCCCGATATTATCCGGTTCCACTGGGCGGCTGAACCGCCTCGGGAGGTCATAAAATAGGCAATAGACAATTATAAAACTCCTGTATCAAGAGACAATACATGGAGGGCGTCAGAAGTGTCGGCTTCATCCCACGGCTGAAGCCATGATGTGGGCTTTCGCCTCGCTACCGCTGTAAACTAAATCCGGCCGTTGCTATCGAACACGAATGGAACGCGACAGACCTCGCCGAGCGACAGACGGCGGACGACCGTCGACGTGGCGCAGTGAGAGTGTCGGCAAGATGGGTCGGGCACCCGCGAACGTCGCGCCAGCGGCGAAGGCTCCTGAGACCGATCCGTCGGCTGACGTCCACCTGTGGGATAGTTGGCTCCTCCGGGACCGATACGGCGGAGTGGCGACTGTCGACGGCTGGCAGGTGCTGTTCTCACTCACGGCAGACAGTGACCTGTTACCGGAAGCGCGTCACGATGTCGCCGAGATCAGGTATTTTTATTCCCGAAACGGACAGGATTGGGAGCCGGGTGGAACACTCTTCGAGGGGGCAGCGCTCGGACAGCGTCAGTGGTCGGGGGCAGCCGTTTACGACGACGATGCATTGGTTGTGTTTTACACTGCGACTGGCGACGAGCGCGCGAGCGAACCAACCCCCGATCAGCGAATTGCGGCGGCACACGGGGGAGTGATCGAATCCTCTGCAGATACCATCACCCTGGAGGGGCCGTGGACCCACGAGCAACTCCTTGAGCCCGATGGTGACCACTACCAAACACGAGACCGTTCACGAGAACTCACCTACGCCTTCCGGGACCCGTTCCTGTTCGAAGATCCCGCGGGTGACGATCTTTACATGCTGTTTGAGGCTAACACGCCAGTTTCAGAAGAGAGCAATCCGTGCGCGGGGACCCCACAACAACAGCACTACAGCGGCGCGGTCGGGATAGCGAGAAGTGTTGGCGGCAGTCTGCTTGAGTGGGAGCTGTTGCCGCCGTTATTCGAGGCGGTCTGTGTCAATCACGAACTTGAACGCCCGCACATCGTCTCGAGAGAGGGCCGATTCTACCTGTTTTTCTCTACTCACCGCCACATGTTCGCGCCAAGACTCTCTGGATTCGACGGTCTCTACGGGTTCGCCGCAGATAGCCTCCGGGGGAACTACCAGCCACTCAATGACTCGGGACTTGTCGTTGCCAACCCGGCAGACGTGCCCTTCCGATCGTATTCGTGGATGGTCTACGAGCACCAAGACGAGCTTCTTGTCCAGAGTTTCCTCAATTACGAGGATATCGCCGCCGAGTCACTAGAGGTAGTAGAAGAGCTCTCGGCAGACGAACAGCGCACTCGGTTCACGGGAACACTCGGGCCGACGCTGCGGCTCGGTCTCGACGGTCACCACACCAGTCTCCAGGGTGTTTTAGACCACTGGCATCTGCCCGGGCCGACTGATCCGCTGCCATCATCGACGGACTCGAAACCTCAAAACCGTTGATACGGCATACGACAGCGACTTCCACGAGGGATGACAGCGTCACCAACAGTAAAGCCGGGGTGAGAAAAGCTGTGAGTAGACGCAAGTCGGTGCGACCTGATCGGAGTTCAGTCAATATCCCACGAATCGAGTTGGAGGCTCGGCCAACCTCGTGCAGAGAGGCCCGCTTCCGGCACCGTGCCAGAAGGCGGACGCACTCCAAACGGACTCAGTGGCCAGACTATCGATCTGCTCTTACCTGCC
>KI543231.1:187836-189485 GCA_000496235.1 uncultured archaeon A07HR60 | reverse complement strand
AGTGTTGGCGGCAGTCTGCTTGAGTGGGAGCTGTTGCCGCCGTTATTCGAGGCGGTCTGTGTCAATCACGAACTTGAACGCCCGCACATCGTCTCGAGAGAGGGCCGATTTTACTTGTTTTTCTCTACTCACCGCCACATGTTCGCGCCAGGACTCTCTGGATTCGACGGGCTCTACGGGTTCGCCGCAGACAGCCTCCGGGGAAACTACCAGCCACTCAATGACTCGGGACTTGTCGTTGCCAACCCGGCGGACGTGCCCTTCCGATCGTATTCGTGGATGGTCTACGAGCATCAAGACGAGCTTCTTGTCCAGAGTTTCCTCAATTACGAGGATATCGCCGCCGAGTCACTAGAGGTAGTAGAAGAACTCTCGGCAGACGAACAGCGCACTCGGTTCACGGGAACACTCGGGCCGACGCTGCGGCTCGGTCTCGACGGTCACCACACCAGTCTCCAGGGTGTTTTAGACCACTGGCATCTGCCCGGGCCGGCTGACCCGCTGCCATCATCGACGGACTCGAAATCTCAAAACCGTTGATACGGCATACGACAACGACTTCCACGAGGGATGACAGCGTCACCAACAGTAAAGCCGGGGTGAGAAAAGCTGTGAGTAGACGCGAGTCGGTGCGACCTGATCGGAGTTCATTCAATATCCCACGAATCGAGTTGGAGGCTCGGCCAACCTCGTGCAGAGAGGCCCGCTTCCGGCACCGTGCCAGAAGGCGGACGCACTCCAGACGGGCTCAGTGGCCAGACTATCGATCTGCTCTTACAGAATAGCGAGGAGAATGCCCACCGCTTTACCGGTGGGATGAATCCGACAACTCTGAGCCAGTACGGGTACGTAGCCACGTCTGGATATTCAACGCAGAGTAGTAGTCCGAACAGGTATCTAGCCTGAATCACTATGTTTAGGTGTGTCGAATCAGGTCGTCACTCGGACACTCACAGCGAGTCTTCGCAATCACTCGCAAGTGTCTGACGACCTCGATTCGCATGGGTTCGCCGCAAGCAAACTCTGGAATATCGGCCGGTGGACAATCTCGCGTGTGTGGGACGCTATCGGTCACATTCCAGATGCCGGTGAACTCTGTTCGTATCTCAAAAGTCACGAGCGCTATGCGGACTTGCACTCGCAGTCCAGTCAACGAGTTCTCCAAGAACTCGGTGAAGCGTTCGGCGCTTGGTACAAACAGGACGACTCAGACGCGAACCCACCCGGCTACCGCAAACGCGGCGACGAACACCCGCGTTCGACCGTGACCTGGAAGAATCAGGGCTTCAAAGTCGATACGAAATACAACCGCGTTCGTCTCTCCAAAGGGACGAACATGAAAGAATCGCGGTATGCCGCAGACTACATTCTCTGCGAATACACGATTCAAGCAGACGAACAAACGCTCGACGATGTTGAGAGTATCCAGACCGTCCGTGCTGTCTGGACAGGTGACGAGTGGGAACTGCATTTCGTCTGTGAGATGCAGGTTGACCAGCCCGAGTCACCCGGTGAGAAGACGGCAGGTATCGACCGTGGTATCTGCAACACTGCGGCTGTCTCTGTCGGTACGGAGACGCTGTTGTATCCAGGCAACGCGCTGAACGAAGACGCACACTACTTCCGGCAGGAACGAATACGACACAGAA
>KI543231.1:170656-187816 GCA_000496235.1 uncultured archaeon A07HR60 | reverse complement strand
CAGCGCACTCGGTTCACGGGAACACTCGGGCCGACGCTGCGGCTCGGTCTCGACGGTCACCACACCAGTCTCCAGGGTGTTTTAGACCACTGGCATCTGCCTGGGCCGACTGATCCGCTGCCATCATCGACGGACTCGAACCCTCAAAACCGTTGATACGGCATACGACAGCGACTTCCACGAGGGATGACAGCGTCACCAACAGTAAAGCCGGGGTGAGAAAAGCTGTGAGTAGACGCAAGTCGGTGCGACCTGATCGGAGTTCAGTCAATATCCCACGAATCGAGTTGGAGGCTCGGCCAACCTCGTGCAGAGAGGCCCGCTTCCGGCACCGTGCCAGAAGGCGGACGCACTCCAAACGGGCTCAGTGGCCAGACTATCGATCTGCTCTTACCTGCCCCGATCTGGTTGAGCCATGGGCGCAATCAGGTTGGCAGATCTAGCGTATTATGAAGCGACATGAGAAAATAGCCAGATGAGACGTGACCGGGACGGGTCGAACTAAATGTGGTAGTCGTTTCACTGCCGGGTGAAGATGCAGTGAGCGGCCGGACCGGTCGAGTCACGCGTCAGATTCGGGGTGGACCCCGATTTCGGAGTCACGGTCGTGAGCAGAGTTTGAATCGGTGGGGGAGTCGAAACTGGTGTCGGAATCTGAGTCAGCATCAGCGTCAGAATCAGCGTCGAGATCTTCGGGAATGACCGTTAAGTGATTGATACCGAACGTCGACTTTCGTGCTGCCATACACACTAAATTACAGTGTATACTGTAGTAAAGATTATGATACTTGTGACACATATAAATACTGCAGTCGATGCATCTGAGTTATTAGACCGTGTTCAGGGTCCGACAGCAGGGGAATCGCAGGGAGGGAAGACAGGCGAGACAGTTGTCGTCACTGCTGTCCACACCGGCCCAGCGGTAGCTCATCCTCTGTATTGGGGTACCATATCAACGAGAGCCAAAAGAATGTGCGCTGACTGGTCTGTCAGGAGAGCATCTTCAGAATTCGTCTTCGTACAGTTGCTGTGCGTGTTCGATAGCGTCATGGGCCGCCGAGCGGTCTTCAAAGCCCAGTGTGGCGACTTCTTTGCCTTCTTCGAGGTTTTTGTACGTCGCAAAGAACTCGTCAATCTCGTCGAGTTGCTGTTGCGGGATATCATCGAGATCCTGCATGTGGTCGAAGCGAGGGTCTTCAGTGGGGACGGCGATGACTTTGTCATCTTGTTCTCCGTCGTCATCCATTTTCATCAGCGCGATTGGTCGGGCCTCGACCACACACCCAGGGAATGTCTGGTCTTCCACCAGCACGAGCACGTCGAACGGATCCTCGTCGTCGTAATACGACTGGGGGATGAAGCCATAATCGGACGGGTAATGAACATTCGAGTGTAGAACTCGGTCGAGAACGACACCAGGAATGTCTTTATCGTACTCATATTTGTTGCGCTCACCTTTGAGACACTCGACGACGGCGTAGATCTCTTCGGGTGGATTCGGTCCGGTCTCCAACTCTTGCCATAGATCAACCATGGCCGCCACTTCCGGTGAAGTTGGCAAAGTCCTTTCGGCACACGATCGCGGGTGCGTCTGCGTCGCTGGTCGGCCCGACCCTGACCGGGATGGTCTGCTAACGCGCTCTTGAAGTCGAGTACACCCAGATTTCATCGGCCTGGTGCTGGGTTGTTCCACGCGGAAGAAGCCGTACAGACATATTCACAGGTTCGTCTCCCTGTTGGCAGATGTCTGATACTCACCGGCGGTGGTTACCGTGTCCGTGTAGTGAGGAATGAATCTGGTTGGTCACACTCGCTGGCTTCGTCCTGTGAGCGGTGTGTGGTGGCACTCGCCGCTTGAGCGGGCAACTGCACAGTCCGAAAGCGGCGTCCACAAAAAGTCACTAACTCGCGTGTGAATCCGTGACGAGTCGGAGAGGATGGCAGAAACGCGGACAATCCGGCATGGCCGTGCTGCCAGGTCAAGTCTGACCGTGTTCAGTTCAGTCGGTCTCTCTCAGCTGTACGGATCCTGACCGATTCAGCTGTCGGCGAGTGAAACGCCCTGTTGGAGGTCGTCCAGGTGACCGAGAACCTCGTCGATATCGGGCCGATCGGTCGGCGAACTGCCGCTGTAACTCCACGCAACCGTCGGAGTTGCCTCTCGACGGTCGATGATCGCCACGACGGGCATTCTCCCGGCGAGATCGCTTATAGTCCCAAGAATCCCAAACCGGACGGGCTGGTCGTATGCCTCCCCCGCACTGGCGTCTGGGTCCGCTAATAACGGATACGGGAGATCGTAGTCGTCTTGCCACTCTTGTGCCCGCTCGAGCGGTTCGGGGAGGATGGAGACGATTTCAGCGTCTCGCTGGCGGAACTCGTCGGCTCTGTCGGCCAGACTCTGCACTTGGCTTCGACAGTTGCCACAGTAGTGATCGCGCTGGAAGTACAGAGCCACGAACGCGGTATCGTCTGACAGTGCGTCCAATGAGAGAGGGTTCGGGCCCGGACCGGCGTTCGGGAGCGAAAAGTCGCTGGCGGATTCTGACATGCTCATAAATTACCCTGAGAACCTAAGTCTGTTCTGCTCGCCGAAGGCTTCATTCCGTGACCAGATTAGGGCCACAGCCACGAAATTCCGCGCCGAGGGGTGGTCTCACGAGGGGGCAGTGAACACTCTCCAGGGTCATTTCCCGGGCAGTCGCCGTGTACCGCCCGCACAGGTCATCTTAGCACAGAACCCACCACAAACTGGGCGCTAAGCGTCAGTATCTGCTCCCCGGCTGGGGAAGACATGTTCAACTGCGACCAACCAGGAAAGCGCAGAATGGTAACACCCTCGACAGTGTCACGGGAACCGGGTGTCGATCTCGTCTCGCATTTGCTTACCAATTCGTCGCTCGGCTCGCTGCATCGCCCGGAGCGCCTCGTCAGTGTATTCTAGCGAGACACTGGGTAACCCCCCGGTCAGCGGGCCCCCGAGGACCTCGCCGGGGTCGATCGTGACAGCGAAACTCACCGCCTCTCGGTGCTGGCGGAGCGGACCAGAAAACGGGAACCCATGCTCGACGAGGTCTAATGCCGACTCGCGGGAGAGTGCGGCACTGATAGCCGGCCAGAATTCGTCGTGGTCGCTGTGAACGACAGGCGCGAGCCCGTCACCGAGTCGTTCAAGTCGCTCGAGGGAGGCGTCGATCAACTGCTTGCGAGTGGCGGCCGAGGCTGAAGCGTCGAGCGACTCCAGGTAACTGTCGGTTTTCAAAAGCGGCTCTTCGAACTCCTGGATCGGGGCGTCCGTCTCCATATACTCCACGAGAACGTCGAACTGAGCGAGCGACCGGTCCCGATACTCCGCCAACTCGGGCTCGACAAGTTTCCGCTCCATCGCCTGTGCATTGTCTCGAAGTCGGTCGATCACCATGCCCCCAGGGCCAAGTCCGGTTCCACGGAGCGCCCGCTGGACCCGGAACTCCTCTCGAGTCGCGTCGACGGTTCGCTCTAAGAACTCCTCGACCCCTGTTTTGGCTGCCTCCCGAGTCATCATGTACACTTTTGACCGCCCCAAACATCGGCGTTTCGGTGAGTACAGCCATCAGAATCTCTGCGGAGGTGGAACGGAATAGAGCGACCTCAGGAAAAGCCCGGATCGTGGGACGCGGCGACAAGCCACTATCGGCGTTCAGAACCCCTCTTCTGGGAACTGTTCGAGCAGAATCTCGTGGAGCGGCCCGTTCGATGCCGCCAGCGGGCGGCGGGACCCAGCGCCGAATTCAAGATTGTATTCGTCTCCGGTCGAGTCGGTGGCTTGGCCGTCGGCCTCACGGAGAATGCACAGCCCTGCTGCGACATCCCAGGGGTGTGTGTCGTATTCCCAGAGGGCGTCAGCACTGCCGGCAGCGACATAACACAGATTCAGTGCTGCGCTGCCCAGTCTCCGAACCCCCTGAGTGGTGTGATAGAACTCGCGAAGGAAGCTTCCACTCGGGTCGTACCCGCTAAGGAGCATACTCTCGTCTAGTTGGCTGCGGTCGGTCGGGCCAATCGGCGTCTCGTTGCGGTACGCCCCGCGGTCGCGGATGGCGTGGAACAGTTCTTCAGTTTCAGGGCTGTGGACCACTCCGACCAGCGGGCGGTGATCTTCGTCGATTAACGCGATCGAGATTGCGTAATTCGGGTTCCCGTGTGCAAAATTCCCTGTCCCGTCAAGCGGGTCCACTACCCAGGTGTATTCGTCTTCGCCCTCGGTTGCACCGGATTCTTCCGAGCACAGACCGTGTGCGGGAAACTCGTTCGCGATCACTTGGGCGATGACCCGGTCGCTTCGGTGATCTGCCTCGGTAACCATGTCTGCCTTGTCGGATTTGTACTCAACCTGTTCGATCTGGCCGTGGAGTTCCTGTACGACCTCGCCCGCAGAGACGGCCGCCTCTCGGGCGACACGGGCCGCAGCCGCAAGGAAGTCTTCGGACCCGTTCTCCTCGGGGAGATGTTCTCTAGGACCGGTCTCGGTGGGGTCACGGAGTTCCCACCCGAGTTTGGCCGAAAGCGCGCTCACGAACGCATTATCATAGCGAGTTCGAACGATGTAGGCTGGCTGATCCGCACCCGTGACGCGTAACACGTCGTCTTTTGTGGCAGTCGTGTAGTGGCGACCGCCGTCGACTGACACGGTGACGGGATTGTCCGGAACGACCGTGATCTCGGATTGCTGGCTGACGATCAGCGGTCGAACTCCCATCGTGTGGGTCTGTAGCGGAGTGATCTGGAGAGTGAGATTGTCGTTGGGGAAATGAACGGGACCGTTGGCCGATAGCGCCAGGCCTGTACTGCCCGTCGGCGTGTTGATGGCGATCCCACTGCCGTCGTATTTGCCGAGATACTCCTCGTCGACGAACACGTGTAGTTGGCAGATTTTCCGGTCGACGGGATCGTCTGGCGGAATCGGCTGAATCATCACATCGTTGACGCCGGTGGCGTCAAGCCCGGCCCCGCTCGCGTGCAACTGCTGCCGATCGTGAACCGTAGCCCGCCCCCGGAGAACCTCCGTCAGTGCTGCATCCATATCACGGGGGCCAACCCGGGCGAGAAACGAGAGTGTCCCCGCGTTGATGCCAACGAGCGGAATTCCTTCTGGTCCGAACGCTCGGACCCCCTCAGAAACGTTCCGTCGCCGCCAATCGAGATCCCGAGTGTCTCCGGTGCCGTCTGGTAGTCTGATTCGGTGATTTCCTCACCCACGTCCCGCACCGTCAGGTCGATCCCGTGTGTCGTCGTCCACGATTCAAGACGGTCGATCGCGGTCCCGCTGTCACCCGACGCGATACAGATCGCCTCGTTGAGTGTCGCGAGTCGCCGTCCGTGCATACGTACCTTTAGACGAATCCCGATTAAAAGACGTTGGAAGAGTACCCCAGCGTGCCCCTCACATCACGGTGTATGCGAGACCGAGCAGAATCCACGTACAATAGGCTCTTGACCGCCCTTGGACAGCTGACTGCAGAACCGCCACCACTCTAGAAGTCCTACACGGAATTCGTTGAGCCCCTGCCCCGTCTTCGGCGAGCGAATGCCAGTCGCCACGAGCGAAGGAGTGATTAGATTACTCACGGCGACGCCGAGCGGGGCGGGCCGATGGCGGAGTGCACAGCCTCACACAGCTTTAGGACTCGAGAGACACACTCGACCGATCTGGGGGAGAGCTTCGGGTTTCGCAAGCCTTCGTGCCACTGGCGTGGAAGGCAAGGTCTCACTCAAATCCGCTCAATACGTATACATCTACACCCCAACTAAAACGGCAATCCCTGCGAGTATGCCCAGCCCGAACAGGGCACCAACAACACCCCACAAGAGTTTGGCTGCTCGCTTGCCGCCGAGTTCAACGGCTGCAATACCGATTACTCCGAGGAGGACTGCTGTCCACGTTTCCCAGCCACTCTGTTCGATTCCCGTTCCATTGGAGGCTTTGAGGTACAGATAGCCTGGAACCACCAGCCCGATCGGGAAACTCAGAGCTGCCGCCACTACCGACACTGCCCAGACAGCGACTGAATACTGGTCGGTGAGTCGCTCTGTGACTGCGGTCGAAACTCCCTCCTGTCGAATCCCACAGTTCGGACATATCTCAGCCGCCTCTTGGATTTGCTCACCACAATCGCGGCAGAACTTTGTTGTACTGTCTGTCGATTCGACAGTTTTGGTCGTTTCTGACATTTGATTTTACTTACTACTCTGTAATAAAGAATCCCCGGTCTCAAGCAGAGGAAATCGCGGGACAAAGGACGCGGAGAGTGTGAAAGGAGCCATCGAAAAGACGGGCGTTGGGAGAGAAGGGAAGCGAAGCGAAGCGAGGAGATGACGACCAGTTAGCAGAAATTTGTCGTTGTCTTCAGACCGGGGTTTGCGCGGCGATGATGAACGTCAGTGTCGAGAGGAATAACCCTAGCATCACCATCGTCTCAACGTCGATTTCTTCGATAACACGTTCGATCAGTCGGACGTTAGTGCGGTGAATTGCCCAGATGAGTGTGAGTGAGAGCAGATGTGCCTGAAGAATAGCACTGGTGAGGCCGGTGGCTTCCACAGCCGGCGGCCCCCAGGTCACCGCCGACGCACGAGAGTCGTCTGTCGCCGGCGCGATATCAGAATACTGCGGTGTCTCCTGGGCGGATGTCGTGACCCCGCTGGCCTGCGTGTCGACCTCAACGTCGTCGAACATTGAGGAGGCACAAAAGCCACAGACGTGCTCGGTAGTCGCCGACCCAATCGAGACATCAACGGCCTCGGAGGCTGGAACGGTTTGCTCACAGAGCTCACAGCCGACAGTAGCGTCCGGTCCTCTGGTGTCCGAGTCGGGTTGGACAGTCGTGGTGGAAACGTGTCTGTCACTCATTAGCAGCAGGTCACCACCGGTTGCGCAATTGTAGATGAAGCATAGCTGGCCACAGAGCCATCGCAATGAGGACACACAATCCAACGCTGTCTTCGAGTCGGGCGCGTGGGCCGGGTCTTTTGTCTTCGAGTAAGTACGGCCGATTCGGCTGACCCATCGGTTCGCCCCGTCATCACGGGAGAAGACCGCTTCTGTGAGGCCTGCATACGCCTATTCATTTGAACTTACATATCGGCTAAGGACGAATGACTTAGACCCTCATCTGACCGGGTTATCAATGGAAGCCGCAACAGGGACCACGTTTCGCCGCCTGAAACGGGCCACCACGGCATGGCTCCTCGAGTGGCGATGTCGTGAGTTCTCTTGTTTGGTGTGGAGGTGGTCGTGACTACGAGCGTAGTGACCGTGACTACCGATATCTAGTTACTCAATCGACAGTGGCAACGGGCGAGTACGGCTGAGGCACGGGCCCGAGCTAGACTGCCCTGTAGGCAAAGCCAAACGCTCTATTTATCCTCACGACTAGACACAAACATGATCGGATTTATTGGCGGTAGCGGGATTTACGACGCGCTCCCGCTCTCGGAGGTTCGGAAACAAGACTACGCGACACCGTACGGTTCGCCGTCGGCACCAGTGACAATCGGCCAGTTCGGCGACACCGACCGAGAGGTGGCGTTCCTCCCGCGACACGGGCCCGACCACAGTAAGTCGCCCACAGATCTCCCTTATCGGGCGAATATGTACGCTCTCAAGCGGGCTGGTGTTACCCACGTGTTCGCGTCCAACGCCGTGGGGAGTCTCCGAGAGGGACTTCCACCGCAGTCACTCGTAATCCCAGATCAGATCTATGACCGAACCAAACATCGCGACCTCTCGTTTTACGGCGACGGTATCGTCGTCCACCAGCCGTTCGCGGAGCCGTACAGCCCGGAGTTGGTATCACATCTGACCGATGCCGCCCGGACGGCAACCGAGGTTGACGTTCATCAGGGCGGAACCTACGTCTGTATCGAGGGGCCCCAGTATTCGTCGCAGGCCGAAAGCGAGTTTTACCGATCACAGGGATGGGATCTCGTGGGGATGACGACGATCCCGGAGGCGAAGCTCGCCCGGGAGGCTGAGATAGCCTACGCGACTATCTGCGGTGTCACAGACTTCGACGTCTGGAAACAGGACAGCGAGGTCACCTTGCAGGAGGTGGTGACCAACGCAGAAAGAAACCAGGCGGCGATCAAAGCGACTGTTGAGGAGGCGGTCCGGACACTACCCGTCGATCACACATGCGCCGCACACAGTGCGCTTGAGGGAACTATCAACACCTCGCGCGATGCGATATCTGCGGAAACTCGCGAGCGAGTCGAACCGTTACTCGGTGAGTATCTGTGACAGCCAGCCGGTGAATACCCGCGAGATTGGACCCGAGCTACTCGGCCTCCTTCCCCTGTAGACACGGCTTACGAAATCCACTGGCGGGTGTCCAGAACGTCAGTCTCACCGCTGGTCGCTCGGTGGTTCGCGCAGATTAGTCAGCGACAGCTTCGGTATCCGCGACTGCAGCGCTGGGATCTTGCACCCACAGATCGCCGAAGAGGTCGTCCTGTTGGAGGTGGACGGCCCCTCTATCTGCCAGGAATAATAACGCGAGAAATGTCATAAACGGGCTTCCACCGGTAGACGCGATTTCGGCAAACAGCACCTCTGGCCGGCCGGCCTCAAACTGAGACCGAAGAGCCGTCTGGACATCCGCGATAACGGTCTCAATGTCTTCGGTGTGTTGATTACTTGTCACGTCTTCTTCTGTCGGCTCACCGTCTCGCCGGAACTGATCGCCGGCATGATAATCCACCGTCTGTGAACCGCGGTCATACCCCGACGGCGAGCCAGAGGTGTCGTATTCGCGGGACTGTTTCCACCAGGAACTCTGCTCGGCGTCGCGTAACTCTCGAACTAGTTGATCGAGGGTTTCGGGACTGCCACGAGTGCTCTTGCGGTCGAGCCGGCGGTCCATCTCTGATTCCAGCGCGGCCACCGGATCGCCGGCCGGTCGGGTGTCATCCTCATCAGTGTGTTCGCCCGAGAGGGCCATTTCCCACGGTTCCGCGGCAGGCGCGTCGGGTTCGTCGTCCTCAACCGAGAGCATCTCGTCGCCTTTCATCCGCAACAGGACGCTTGCGTAAAACAGTGCCCGCCCCGTGGTACGGAGATCGACCGCCTCGAGTTTTGCGAGAAACTCATCTGTCACCTGGACAATATCGATATCCCACGGCTCGATTTTGTCCTCTTCGGCCAACTGTACCAACAACTCGACAGGTTCCACGTCTTCGTCCGCCTCCTGCGGCAGATCTTCGTCTATCTCCAGGTCAGCGTCATCCTCATTGTCTGCATTCGCGATGCGGCCGGCGAGACCTGACTGCTCCGAGGTGGGTTCTGAGCCTGAACCCGAATCAGATTCTGGCTTCGGCCGTGACTCCTGATTCGAATCTGCCTCTGAGGGCGTCTCTGAACCCGTATCCGACGCTGGCTCTGGCCCGGCGGAACGCTGCGGATCGACGTCAGTCACCCACACTCACCTCGGGGTCCTCGCCAGGAACAAGCCCGTCGAATTTGATTCCCGTGACAGCCGAGACGTTGTCGTCCTGCATAGTCACACCCAGCGCACGTTCGGATCGCTCGAGAAGCGCCGCCCGGTGGGAGACGACCGCAAACTGAGCGTCTCCCGCCAGGTCGTCGACCATCTCACCGACTCGTTCGGCGTTGACCGCGTCTAAGAAGGCGTCCACTTCATCCAGCGCGTAAAACGGCGCCGGATTGTGTCGCTGGATGGCGAAGATGAACGCCAGCGCGGTCAACGACTTCTCGCCGCCGCTCATGGATTCCAACCGCTGAATCGGTTTGTCTGACGGCTCTGCTTTCATTGTCATACCTTCCTCAAAGGGATCCTCGGGGTTTTCCAACACCAGCTTCCCAGTCCCTTCTGAAAGCCGGCTGAAGATGTCCTGGAATTGCTCGTTGATCGCCGTAAACGAGTCCATGAACGTCTCCTTTTTTTTCGCGTCGTACTCGGCGATCCGGTCGGCAATCCCATCACGTTCGTCCGCCAGCACGTCACGCCGCTCCTGCAGTGTCTCCAGGTCTTCGTTCACGTCATCGTATTCGTCGATCGCCAGCATATTCACCGGTTCGAGCTTCTCCATTTCTGTCTCCAGTTCCGCGATCCGCTGTTCGACGGTCGCGTGGTCGGGAACTTCCTCAGGGTCGTACTCGCCGACTTCTGCCTCGAGTTCATCAATCTCCCAGGCGAGCCGCTCGGCTTCCTCACGGCGTGTCTCAAGTGTCGACTCGGCGGCATTCGTCTTGTCGCGTTGTTCGTTTCGGGCCGATTTGGCCTCGCGAAGCTCATCGCGGTGTGTCTCACGCTCGGCTTTCAACTCTGCAAGTTCCTCCTCGAGTTCCGCGACTGCCTCTCGCTTCTCTTCAAGCGCGTCTTCAGTGTCACTAATCTCGGCTTCCATCTCAATTATCTGCTCTTCGGCTGCTGCTTTCTGGTTTTGCGCCGACTCTGCCGTCTCGTGAAGCCCCTCAAGGTCGCTTTCGGCGTACTCTTTCTCGAGTTCCAGCTCGTTGAGTTGCGCGTCGAGATCGTCCATCCGATCGTCAAGTTCCGTGATAGCTGCCCGCACCTCATCTGCCTGGTCGGTCAGCTCCGGAATCTGAGAATCGGCCAGTTCGGCTTCGATTTCGTCGATCTCGGCGTTCAGTTCCGCGATACGCTCGTCACGGTCGTCGATTGACGCGTCCAGTTCTGACATCTCGGCGTCCACGGAGTCTCGCTCCTCGTGAAGGTCGGCTAAATCCGTCTCGAGCGTTTCGATACGGGCCTCCTGTGATTCGGCTTCGTCTTCGGTCCGCTCAAGATCCGTCTCCAGAGAGCGCACCCGGTCGGTCGCGTCGCTCTGCCGGCCACGGGCGTCTTCGATTTCATCTTCCAGGTCGGCAATCTCGGTTTCCAGTGCTCGACGGTCGTCTTCGAGGTTCTCGATTTCCTCGGCGATCCGCTCGATTTTGCCTTTCCCTGACTTCGAAAAGGAGTACCGAGACCCGCCACCGGAACCGCCAGTCATCGCGCCGGACTTCTCGACGAGGTCGCCATCGAGTGTGACCATCCGGTACTGACCCATGTACGCCCGGGCTGTCTCCGTATTGTCGACCACCAGCGTCGATCCCAGGACGTACGAGAAGATACCCGCGTATGTGTCGTCGTACTCGACCAAATTCCGGGCAAAATCAATCACACCTGGATCCCGCGGTTTCTGGGGCAGTCCCCGGTCGTCCATCTCGGTCATCGGGAGAAACGTCGCTCGGCCCGCGTTCCGCTGTTTCAGGTGGTCGATACACGACTGTCCGACGCCATCGTCGGCTACCACCACATTCGCCAGCCGGCCACCCGCGGCAGTCTCACAGGCGGTCGCGTACTCGCTGTCGACAGCACCCAACTCGCCGACTGCGCCGTGAACACCTTCCATCCCGGCGTTCAACGCCGTCGTCACTGACCGTGGCCAGGAGGTGTCCCCGCTCCGGTCAGCCTGCGCTTCCAGTTGAGCGTATTCGGTCTGTTTGACCCGAATGTCGTCTTCTAGCTCGTCTAACTCCCCACGGCGGCGCGCTTTCTCCGCGCGCAGCTCCGCGATTGTCTCGTCAATTTTGTCGACGTTCTTCTGTGCGGTGTCCAGTTCAGAGTGCAACTCCGATACACGAGCACTGATCTTCGGCAGTTCTTCCTGTGCCGTCTCGAGCGTTTGCTGTGTCTCCTCGATCGTGCTCGAGCGACGGCGCGCCTCGTCGAGAAGCCGATCTTTCTCCCGCTGAGTCGCGTTTTTCTTGTCTCGTTCGGTTTCAACTGCCTCTTTCCGGTCTGCCAGTCGTTGCTTCAGCTCGTCGTATTCGGTGTCGATACTGTCGATTTCCGACTGGATTCGGCTCAGATCACCTCGTTCGGTAGCTATCTCGCTTTTGACCGAGGCTTTCTCCACTTTCGTCTCGCGGATCTCTCCGGACAGCTCTTCGATTCGCTCGTCTTTGCGGTCGATTGCCACAAATGCCTCCCGACGATCAGCCTCGGCACTCTGGATGGTCTCTTCTTCGGCCTCGATGCGGCCCTCGATCCGAGAGATATCACCCTTTAGCTCCTCGATTCGGCTTTTGATTTTGAGTTGCTCATCTTCGCCGGTGCGCTCGATTTCGCTGTTCAACTCTTCGAGTTCCGCTTCGAGCCGCGTGACAGTCCCTTGCCGGCGGTCCAATTCCTCTTGCAGATCCGTGAGATCTTGCTCGGCGGCTTCGATTTTCACCTCCACTCCGTCCAAGTCGCTGCGTTTCGCCTCCAGTTCTGCCGCTCGGAGATAGCCCTCTTGATCGTCTCTCTCGTCACGATATTCCTGATACTCAAGCGCAGTCTCCCGCTCGTCTTCCAACTGGGCGAGTCGGTCTTGCTTTTCCTCGATTCGCAGATCCGCCTCGTCGATCCGCTCTTCGACCGTCTCTAGCTCTGTAAAGGCACTTTCTTTCTTTGCGTCGAATTCTGCGACGCCCGCAATCTCGTCGATGATTTCGCGGCGCCGGTACGGTGTCATATTGATGATTTCCGTGACATCACCCTGCATAACCACGTTGTACCCTTCCGGAGAGATGCCCGCCTGCGCGAGCAGGTCGCGGATGTCGGACAAATTCACCGACCGACCGTTGAGATAGTAATACGAATAATAGTTGTCTTCGGTCTCTTTCACCCGGCGTTTGATGGTGATTTCGTCAGTATCGCCGACGTTTTTCGAACCGGCCGCGTTGACCACTTGCGACCGGTCCACGGTGGCGTCACCATTGTCGAGAATAACTGTCACTGAGGCTTCCTTCGGACCCGCACCCTCGGCGTCGGGGGGGTTATAGATAAGATCAGTCAGTTTCTCTGCCCGGATCCCGCGGGTCCGGGCCAGCCCGAGCGCGAACAGCACCCCGTCGATGATGTTGGACTTCCCAGAGCCGTTCGGACCCGTGATGACCGTGAAATCCTCATAAAACGGGATATGTGTCGTCCGTCCGAAGCTCTTGAAATTGTCGAGGACGAGTTCCTTAATGTGCATATGTCGCTTCCCTTGATGGGTTGTCGCCTAGGCGACGATAATATCGCTGTCGCCTGATTGGTCGTCATCTGACGACTGCTCATCTGAACCTGTGACCGTCTCCGATTTAGTCGCTTCGCTGCCGTTTCCTCTAGACTTTGACGGACTGTCTCCGTTATTGGTACGCGAGTCTCTGCGCTCAACAACGTTGGCGTGAGTGCCTTTTCGTGTGGTCGTCTCTGCCGGAGCTGAGTCGCCGGCTGACTGCGAGGCTTCCGCTGATTCGCGGGAGTCAGCCTCTAATTCGGCGGCAAGCTCGGTTCCGGCTGGCGGTCGAGGCCCAGCCGCTGGTTGGGCGTCGGTTTCGGCTGCGTCGGCCTGCTCTTCTAGCTGGCGCACCCGCTCTTTCGTCTCCACGAGTTCCTCGGTCAGTCCGTTCACCGCTGCCTGCAACTCAGCGACTTGGTTTTCCAAGTCGTCCACCCGGTTGCTCATGACTCTCAATATCTACGGTATCGTATAAAGCCGCGTCAGACACGCGTGTGACAGAGAATCAACAGACAGGCGTATCGGTCCCGTCAGGGCCAGAAAACAGTCTCACTCGGCCCCGTGAGGCCGGAATACGGTCTCACTCTGTCTCAGCTGGAAGTGACTGGTTCGGACCCACCTCTCGAGCTGATCTGTATTGCGTGAGAAACTGTGACGGCTGGCGCCGGCGGCGATCTGGTGGCTGGGGCTGCGAATCGGGAACTCACACGACGTTCGATTCGATATCGCGTGGATAAAACGTCAGCCACTCGACCCCATCGTCGGTGATGGCGATCGTGTCAGAGTGACGATAACCTGCGTCGTCCGTGTACAGACCGGGTTCGATCGTGTATACCTGGCCGGGTCTCATCTCGGCGTCTGGCCCGGTGTAGCGGTCACCCCAGCCGCGGTCGATATACGGGGGTTCGTGTGCACCAAGCCCGATATTGTGGCCTACGTGATGTTGAGCGAGGTCTGTGATTCCCTGCTCTTCGTAGTAGTCCCACACCTGCTGGTCCACGTATGACAGCGGGACTCCCGGCCCGAGCGCGTCGATAGCGGTCTGCTGGGCTTCCTTCATGAGCGCGAAGTAATCGGCTTGTTCAGCTGTGTAGTCACCGACAAACATGGTCCGTTCGAGCTCCGAGTGATAACCGTCGACATTCGCAGACGCCCCCGTAATGAGTACATCCGTCTCTGAAAGCCGCTCGTTAGGTGTGTGCCCGTGCGGAAGTCCGGTTTCGTCTCCGGAAATATAGCCCGCGTGGACGGGGCCACTCCCACGGACGCGCTCTGTGTATTGATCGCCGAGTGTGTCCAACATTGCTCTGGACGCCTCCAACGATGCACGCTGTGAGACCGTCGCCGGGTGAGCGCCAATCTCAGTGTAATCGGCGAGATACTGGTGGCCGAGATTCCCCCACTTGGCCGACTCTCGGATCAGCGCCACCTCGGCGGTAGATTTCTCCCAACGCATCCGGCCGATCCACTCCTGGTCGTCTACCGCGACCGACTCGGACAACGCCGGGCCGTCGTAGCCCATTACTCCCGGTGCGCCATCAGCGTCAGCAACAACCGAGTCTACGTCGAGTCCGTCAAGCATCTCGACGGCCACCTCTATCGGCGCACCACCAGGATAGTCGAAGTAGTCGTGCGTGGCGTCGATCCGGGGATTCGACTCGATGCGGGCCACCTCGAGCCGGGGGACGGTGATCTCGATCCGGTCGGGGGTCACTGCCAGGACGACTGGGCGCTCGGTTTGGATATGGTGGAAGCCGGTGAGATACTCGATGCTGGTCGCACCGAACCAGACGGCCGCTCCGGCATCTATTTCGGCAAGTCTGTCACGAACCGCGGCCAGTCGAGCATCGAATTCAGCAGCTGGAAGACGAGTCGTCACGATCGGGACTCCGCAGAGAAGTGATAAAAAGAGTCGGGCTTCACTAGGCTGCCGTCCACAGCTATATCAGCGGGATACCCGGCCACTGACAGCATACTCCGACAGTTGAGTTCCTGCCAGTCGTGGGCCCGCATCGCCTCAAACTGTCGTGAGCGAGAAATTCAGTCTCCACGGCTTGAGATACCGCCGCCACAGGAGGACGCACATATCTGAGGATCAGAGACCCCGCAGTGATCAAGCGGCGATTTCAGGAGACGAGTCGGGCGAACGCCAGATCGCCACTGACGTTTTTGATGTATGCTTCGACGGTTTCGCCTTCGCTGGCACCCGGGACGAAGACCGTGTAATCGCCGCGTTCAGCCACACCGTCACCTTTCCGGCCCGTGCCGACGATCTGCACCTCGTAGGTTTCGCCCTGTTCTACCGTATCAGTCTGGGGGTCGGGTGTTGTCGTTCGTTTGGCGACCGGGCGGAAGGCGCCACAGGCTTCACACCGGAGCATTGGCGTCCGGTCTTCGGTGACAAGTCGTGTATCGGGCAATCCACACTCCGTACACGTCACGTACGATGCAATGTATGCGTTGAGCACATCGTCGAAATCGTCCCCAGAGAAGTTGCCGTTGTATCGGGCGCGACCGTTCTCGTACTGACCGGCTGTTCCCAGTTCACGTTGGATGTTGCTGTGCACGTGTTCGGGATCTCGGGACAGCGCATCGGCGATAGACGAGAGATTTGTCAGACGGGTGAACGCACCGTCTTTCTGTGCAGCAGCATCTGGGACTGAAAGCCGGTCTTCTGATCCACCGATTTCAGGCAGCTCGTCTAACGCCCTGTCGAGGCTCGCTTCATATTCCATACTGGCGGGACGGTCGCGTCAGTAAAAGCCCTTCCGAGACAGGGTTTCACGGGAGCGTGTGTTGCCTATCGTGACACCTCGCAACTCCTCTGGTGGGAGGGTTGCGAGGGCCGTCCCGCATCTCCAGAGGGGAGCAGTGGAAAGTAAGACACGTAGTCGATATCAACACGGACCGTCACACGCCGAGATGTGGCTGTGCTGGTGTCAGTCGGCATGGTTCGTCTCAGACGGTGCCGAATTCGTCCACGAGCTCACGCTCCGTGACGGACACCCCGAAACAGGTATGCGGGGGCTTGTGGGTTTCAGCCCCGAGAGACAGGCTCTAGGGCTCAACCGGCAGTAAGGAAGATTCTTATATAGTGGTGCAAACAATCTGTTTGAACGATGGGTAAGATCACATTCCGCGCCGATGAAGACCTCATCGAACGGCTCGAAGAGTTCGACGACTCCAAGAGTGAGGTAATGCGGAATGCCTTACGAACGTATTTTGAGGAGACTGTAGTCGTGGAGGACACGACACCGGAAGCGACAGTCGATTCTGCGCTCAGTGAGAGAGTTGACGAACTCATCTCAGCACGTCTGGATGGTGCGCAGACAGATGAGTCGGATTCCCGGCCGGCGGCTCCAGACGTGACCGTCACAGTTGCGCTCAAAGGGTCGGCGATGGAACGTGTTGATCCGACGGTGGAGACTGAGGTGGACTCCACCAGTCAGACAAACGGACGTAAGACACGAACGACTCACGAGTCAGAGCCAGCTTCCGGAACCGAAGACGGGACGTGCAGCAGTTGTGGAACTGTGTTGGATGAAGACGACGTCTACTGCCCGAACTGCGGAGAAAAGGCGTCTCGTCGCGCGTACTGTGAGTGTGGCGACGAAATCCACACGGACTGGTCTTTCTGCCCTGGGTGCGGGCGGCGAACCCCCGCTGCAGACGTTCTTGACTGACTCTGACTGCGGTGTCAGACAACAGTGACAGGTTTCGAGACCGTGTCTTACACTTGTACCCAATGCTTAAGTACTGGGATTCAGTTGTTGAGTATGCGTAAGACAGCCGTCTTACACCGGGGCTGATGAGGGGGTGGATCACACCGCTGCCTGCTGAGGATCCGTCGCGAGACACCCGGCGTGTACCGGCTCGTCTTACCGGGGAATGCAAGCATGGAACGTATTACACTACGAATTCCGGAACAACAAGTCGAAGGCGTTGAACAGATAGTCGATACAGGCGAATTTCCGAACCGGAGTGAGGCGATCCGGTCGGCCGTCCGTGAGATGCTCAATGAACACGATGACGCGGACGAAGACTCCAGCGGCCGTAACCCAAGCTGGGCGAAGGTGTAAGCATGCAGGATATCGTGCAGGACGCGTT
>KI543231.1:152271-170172 GCA_000496235.1 uncultured archaeon A07HR60 | reverse complement strand
CGGCGCAGACACCGTCGCGATCAACACCGACAAACAACATCTCAAGATGATTGAGGCCGACACTAAGATCCTGGTCGGCAAATCACTGACCAACGGTCTCGGTGCCGGTGGCGACCCGAGTATGGGAGAACGTGCCACCGAGATGGCGCAGGGGACTATCAAAGACGTCCTCGGCGACGCGGATCTCGTGTTCGTGACGGCTGGGATGGGCGGCGGGACTGGGACCGGCGCGGCGCCGGTGGTCTCGAAGATTGCCAAGGAGCTCGGAGCAATCGTCGTTGGGATGGTCTCGACGCCATTCAACGTTGAACGAGCGCGGACGGTGAAAGCCGAGGAAGGGTTGGAAAACCTCCGGGGAGAGGCCGACTCAATCATTGTCCTCGACAACAACCGACTGCTGGATTACGTCCCGAATCTGCCAATCGGAAAGGCATTTTCCGTGATGGACCAGATCATCGCAGAGACGGTCAAAGGTATCTCCGAGACGATCACCCAGCCGTCACTGATCAATCTCGACTACGCCGATATGTCGACGATTATGAACCAGGGCGGCGTCGCTGTGATGCTCGTCGGGGAGACACAGGACAAGAACAAGACCCGAGAAGTGGTGGAAGATGCGATGAACCACCCACTACTGGACGTAGACTACCGTGGCGCCTCTGGGGGCCTCGTCCACGTGACGGGCGGGCCGGACCTCACACTCAAGGAGGCCGAAGGAATCGCCGACAACATCACCGAACGTCTGGACGACAGTGCTAATGTTATCTGGGGGGCTCGGATCCAGGAAGAGTACAAAGGCAAAGTCCGTGTCATGGCCATCATGACGGGCGTCAAGAGTGCGCAGGTGCTCGGCCCGACGACGCAGAAACAGGCCGACAAGTCCCGTGCCAGTCTCGACAGTCCGGACAGTAACACGGTGAACACTGACTCCACCGGGTCAGACCGCACTGCTTGGGAGTCTGACGGCGGGCAGAAAGAAAAACAGACTAACAGTGGTCTCGACGTCATCCGATAGTTCCGGAATCGTACAATAGCGGGCGGTGTTGGACTCTTTTTTGAACTCATACATCACCCGGAGAACGTGGTCTCAGAGCGGCGATAATGGCGTGTGGAGTTGCTGGCGAATCCGGGTTGACGTGGATGCGTAGTACGCGGTCAGCGGTCGGCTGGAAGTCGTCCGACAGTGACGTCAAACGGCACCACCTCGCTGCGTTCATACGCCCCCTCAGTCATCTGCTCGATGACATCTCGCCCCATCGCACGCCACCGCGACTGTAGACTATCGAACTGTTCGGTAGAGAGCACACGCTCGAACTGAGTCGCGTGCCCAGCGAGCCCGCTACCAGACGCTTTTCGTTTAGCGTCAGTCAGATGATCTTCAGAATACGGTGGTGTGATCCGTTTTGTGTGGTTACGACGGCGTGTGTGGATATCGACGAGCCCAGCTTCAGCAAACAACTCGGCGATCCGGGTGCCAGGTGCGACATCAGTGTTTACACCGGTGAGATACAGTTCGCGGGCTTTGGCCGCGAGAGGGGCTTCTGTATCGACCGTCGAGGTGACGGTGACATCTCCGTTATCCGGCTCGATAGCGGCCACCAGCTCCGTCGATACTCGGACAAACTCCGCGACGGCGTTCGCTGGCTCAGCCAAGTTCACGAGCAGTGCCTGACAGGCAACCAGATCAGCCACGTCAGACTGCAACGGAAGCCGTGTTGCATCGCCCGCGAGAATTGATTGTGTTCCTCGCTCACGCGCCACCTGAAGTAGCGCCGGATCGGCGTCGATAGCCGTGAGTCGCGCCTGTGGTGCCTCCTCGGCGATCACTTGCGACAACGAGCCAGATCCACAGCCCACGTCGACTACGTGCTCACGTGAGGAGAGCGTCAACGGGTCGAGGGCCGCTCTGTCGTCCCACAACCCACGGCGCGTTCGGTCGAGATACTCCGGGCTGAACTGGCGCACGAGTGTACTTGATCTAATATGGATTAATCGCTTCTGGCTTTCCGCACCGAGACAACTCTCGCCTGGCCGAGACTCGACAGCGCAATCGAGTCGTGATGAGGACTCACGTGTCGTCGAGAGAGCCGGTCGTCGGACCCGCTGCAATCAGCACACATCTCGACCGGGTCTGACGGGCTGTGGAGAGCCGCCGACAACTGATCAGGCGTCCTGGTACTCGTGGACGCGAGCCAAGTCCCACTCGAAGCCTCGGTCTTCCTCGTTTGGCGTCTCAAGGACGAGAGGTACTTCTTCGAGGTCGGGGTGAGTCACGATCCGTCGGATACCAGCCTCGCCAATCTCACCCTCGCCAAGGTGGGCGTGTTCGTCTTTGTTCGTTCCGCAGCCGTGTTTCGAGTCGTTAAGATGGATACATGACAGTTTGTCGAGCCCAATGACGGTGTCGAACGCAGCGACGGTCTCGTCGACGGCAGCCGAATCTGAGAGATCATACCCTGCCGCAAACGCGTGTGCTGTGTCCAGACACACCTCGATTTCCGCGTCAGTGTTGTCAATAACTGTCGCGAGGTGCTCGAATTCGCCGCCAAGTTTAGTCCCGCTGCCGGCGTCTGACTCCACTAAGACCGTGACCCCGTCCGGGATCACCAGTTCGCCGATCGCACTCGCGGCGTTTGCCAACCCCTGCTCGACACCAGCCCCGGTGTGAGCGCCGAGGTGGACGTTTACGTACTCGATCCCGAGGTCTGCGGCAGCGTCGACCTCTTTTTGCATGGCATCAATCGACTTTGCCCGAAGATCGTCTTTGGGCGTACAGAGGTTCACGAGATATGACGAGTGAATCACCCACGGCCCCGCCAAGTGTTCGGCTGTCCCTTCGCGGAACGCTGTTATCTCGTCTGTGTCGAGACCTGGATCCTGCCACACCTGTGGCGAATGTGTGAAGATCTGCCCGCATGTGCCCCCGATTGAAAGCTCATTGTCGACCGCGTTGTCGACACCTCCCGCGATACTGACGTGTGCGCCTACTTCCATATCCTAACGAAGACAGACAAGGATTAATCGCTTCTGATAGCAGCGGACCGCCACAGGGTTGATTCCGTGGCATCCGTTTCGGTGGTGTGTGATTTGAACCGTCTACCGGCCAGAGACCGTCTATGTGCCCCTCAGAGGCGATAAACGATATCGGCTCATTTATACCGAATCCCAGGGTGCGTTCATATTATTGATTGACTCAGCACAGTCTTGTCAGCCGATCATGATATTGCCAACACCACGCATATCGGGGAATGAACGCCCCCGCTATCAGCGCACTCATCAGCTGCACCGTCGCCGATCGAATCGCCGTCGTCCGCTCAGCAATGCGGGAGATCCGGCTCCACTTACCCCGTTGGAGGATGTGGCCGCCAGCACGGGTTCGGCGTCCGCGGGTGGTGGGAGTCATGCCGGATGGTGCGGGCAAAAAGACTGTCCTGGCGGCGTGACCGGTGCCAGCATTCCTCTGGCCGGTGAGGTAGCATGAAACAGCTCGAGCGCGATCTGGGGCTGCCGTCGGTGTTAGCCATCAGTATCGGCGCGATGATTGGAAGCGGGATTTTCATCCTGCCAGCGCTGGCACTCACGATTGCCGGGCCGATGGTTATCCTTGCGTACGCGCTCGCAGGAGTATTAGTCATTCCCGCGGCGCTGTCGAAATCCGAGATGGCGACCACGATGCCGGAGGCTGGTGGCACTTACATCTACATCGAACGCGGGATGGGCCCACTATTAGGGACGATCGCCGGCGTGGGAACCTGGTTTTCGCTGTCGTTCAAGGGTGCACTGGCGCTTGTCGGAGGCCTGCCGTACCTGTTGCTCCTGTTTGATCTCCCGGCTCAGCCGGTGGCTCTGGCACTCGCTGCGGGCTTGATCCTTATCAACGTGGTCGGAGCTAAACAGACCGGCCGCCTCCAGGTCGGTATCGTAGTGGTCATGTTGGCCGCGCTCGGCTGGTTCACGGCTGGGAGTGTCCCCGCGGTGGCACCAGCCAACTACGCCGAGTTCTTCGGCGCAGGGATTGGTGGTCTGCTGGCGGCAACTGGGCTGGTGTTCGTCTCCTATGCCGGGGTCACAAAGGTCGCCAGCGTCGCCGAAGAGATCGAACGACCGGGGCGGAACATTCCACTGGGGATTCTCGGGTCGCTCGTTTTCACGACGCTGTTGTACGTCACGATTGTCGCGGTCCTGGTGGGCGTCACTGACGCGGGCAGTGTCGCCGGGTCGCTGACACCAGTCGCGGTCGCCGCAGAGACGACTCTTGGACAACTCGGGGTTAGTGCAGTCATTCTGGCGGCCGTCCTCGCGCTGGTTTCGACGGCCAACGCGGGAATTCTCTCTTCTTCGCGATATCCGTTCGCCATGAGCCGCGATAACCTCGTGCCGTCGTCGTTGTCGGCTGTGAGTGACCGATTCGGGACGCCGGTGTACTCGATCACGCTCACGGGCGCCGTACTGCTGGTTCTGATCGCGTTCGTCCCGATCGTGGAGATTGCCAAACTCGCGAGCGCCTTCCAAATCCTGGTGTTCGGACTGACCAACTTGGCTGTAATCGCCTTCCGCGAGGGGTCCGCCGAATACGAACCCGAGTTCACCTCACCGCTGTATCCGTGGATGCAGGTGTTCGGGGTTATTACCGGATTCCTTCTTTTGACACAGATGGGCCAGATTGCGCTGCTGGGGGCCGTGGTGATTGTCACCGGCAGCGTCGCCTGGTATCTGGGCTACGTCAGGCCGCGGGTGAATCGGGAGGGGGCCGCGACTGACGCCGTCCGGAGACGTGTCGGCCGCGACGCGCTCGCCGATACTGAGGCCGCAATAGGAGACGACACTCGAGAAATCCTCGTCGCGCTGACAAAGGATCTCGGCGAATCACGCGAACGGGCACTGGTGGCTGCGGCAGCCGACCTGATTCAGCGAGATGATAGACAGGTGGTAGTGGTGCGGTTCCAGGAGGTGCCTGACCAAGCCCCGCTGACACGAGAGATTACCGTCCAATCGCCGGCAGACGTATCCTTCGAGTCACGCATCGGGGCACTCGAGACAGAGTTCGGGGTCGATATCGAGGCAGACGAAATCGTCAGCCACGATACGAAACACGCTATCGTCAATTTTGCGTCCTCCCGCAGGGTCGACACGATCCTCGCGGAGCACGAGCCGCTCAGATTGCGGTCACGGCTGTTCGGCGACCCGATCGATTGGGTAGTGCGTCACGCCGACTGTGACGTTTGTCTCGTCGATAACGTCGGGTACGACCGGCCTGACCAAGTCGCGCTGGCCGGCGACGGTGGCCCCTATCCTCCCTTAGCCGTGGATGTCGCCGAAGCTATCGCAGCGACTAACGACGGGGCACTCTCACTGTGGTATCCGGCCGGCAGCGGCGATAGCGACCAGTTCAAGCAGACGATTGACGACTATCGGGCCGAACTCGCAGATTTGCTCTCGGTGCCCGTGCGTGCGGACACGACCGACGGTGGGAAGCTGTCTGCACCCGACGTGGTGGTCCGGAGCGGGCCGGACACGCGACTTCGGAGCGCTCTCTTCGATCAGCCCCCGGCTGTCCCGAGCACCAATTGCACAGCCATCACCATCTATCCGCATGTCTCTGGTCGGCCGAGACTCGGCCGACGGATTCTCGAGCGGTTAACCTTCTGACGGGAGCCACATTGCTACCTGTCATTTGTTCTGATCCGGTCCCGCTTCCAGAGGGCACAAACCCGCGCTGGAGCGACAGCTGTCTCCCAGTCAGTTCAACCTCCGATGGCTCCGCTACCCGGGCCGGCCACATGCCCGATTTACGAAATTATCACATTGCTCCCGTCGATGTCTGCTATCTGGGTGTCGTGGGAACCGGCCTCGTCGGGGTCATTTGATATCGCAATATGTGATTTATCGTGACCGTGACCGGCCTACACAGGGGGGCTTTTCCCCCTCCGGGGGTTAGTTGAGCTATGGTGCGGAATGTCGCCGGGATCATGCCCGAACTCGAGGACAAAGACTTCTATCTGCTGTCGGGCATCGAGCAGGGGATGCGATTTGCGGAGTGGGTTCGTCGCGGCAAACTCCCGGAGTACGCGGATATGTCGCCAGAAGAGGTCGAGTATCGGCTGGACCGATGCATGGACAGAGAGCTGGTCCAGCGCAACACCATTCAGTACGAAGGCTACCAACTCGAAGTGGAAGGATACGACGCCCTGGCGCTACGGACGTTCGCTGAACGGGAAACAATCACTGGTGTCGGGGCCCCGCTTGGCGTGGGCAAGGAAGGCGACGTGTTAGAGGCGGAATCGTACCGGCCATTCGCGCTCAAGTTCCATCGTGAGGGCTACACTCAGTTTCGCGAAGTGATGAAAGAGCGTGATTACACGTCTGACCGCGACCATGTCTCGTGGCTCTACACCGCTCGGAAAGCCGCGGAGCGAGAACTCGAGGTGCTCGAAGAGCTGTATCCGGATGTGTCAGTCCCGCGCCCAATCGACGGGAATCGTCACGCTATCGTGATGGAGAAGTTCGACGGCGTCGAACTGGGACGGGCTGCACTGGAGTCTGCCCAGGTCGTCGGTGTCCTGGACTTGGTCCTCGGAGAGTTCGCTGACGCGTACGACGCAGGCTGGATCCACGGTGACTTCTCTGAGTACAACATCGCCGTCGGCGAATCCGGGGTCACCATATTTGACTGGCCGCAAGCCACGACAGTGGACCATCCAAACGCCAGGGAGCTGCTGGAACGCGATGTCCAGAATTTGGTGGGTTACTTCAGCCGAAAATACCCGAATGAGACACCGTCGGCCGATCTCGACGCCCTGTGTGACGATATCGAGACTGCTGATCTCGGGTCGGTGCGAGAATACACCTCAGCCTGATACCGGTCTACACAGAGATATCGCCAGAGGCCTCAACGCGATAGCTGAGTGGGTGTCACTGTGCGCTTAACGGGCAGACTCAGCTTTGTCTTCCCGAGTATCTGAGGTTAGATTCGCCATGAGACGCCACTCAATAGCCTGAGACAACACCTGTAGATCAGATTCACACGAGGAGCCACCTGAGTGAACTGCTCCCTGGTCGAAGCCCAGAGCTCTCGCCTGGTTTGCGAGGAAAACTGGTCACCTTTTCAGAATCACCCGAACAAGGTGGCTTCGAACTCCTCCGAATGGCATAATAAACTACATAATGCTATATCAAATTGGGTCCTGTAGGGGAAATGGCGCCATCGGGTGAAGCCGGCCTGAGTTTTGCGTCTAGAGGTGAGTCGCTGAGTGGGATCTGCGTGAGATTGCTATCTGAACAGCTGTGTGTATTGAGGGTCAAGGCGACCACAGAGCCTACCCCCAGGCAGTTGGCCACAGGAGCTAACGCGAATGTGAGTTCAACTCCGAGTGCTCTAGTCACTCAGACGACGAGAGACGGTGGGATACCCCGGACACTGGCCACGAGGTACATATGGCCTGTCTCGAGAAATGAAGCTGCGACTGAGGATAGACGACATCTGTGCAGCCAGGAAGGCATCGGTGAGTGTACTTGTCAGTAGTGGGATGCAGCCTCCGGTTAGGCACATATTGAGTGGTATGATTGCGTAATGCTGGGTTGCTTACGTGTTCGCGCTGGCCTGTATGTATTACAGAACTGCACAGAAGAGGCCGCAGTCTCGACGACCGGTGTGGTTCGGTCTCAGCCTCCGTCTCATTGTAAGTGAATTCGAAACACAGCGGAGTGAGGATAGCCGTGTGGCAGGGTTATCGTCTGTCAGTCGTCTTCGGTTGGCGGCGTGGAGGAAGACGAACTGAGTTGTCCGGTCGTGGCACCACTCCAGTCGAACTTGCGCTGGAAGTACAGAGCCACGTTGACCAGTGCGAGTAAGACAGGAACCTCGATGAGCGGGCCAACGACGGTCGTGAATGCGACACCAGAGCCAACACCGAACACTGCGACTGCGACCGCAATTGCGAGTTCAAAATTATTCGAGGCGGCAGTGAAGCCGATAGCTGTCGTCGTCGAGTAGTCTGCACCAATTCCCTTGCCCATGCCAAAGCTCACGAGAAACATCACGACAAAGTAGATCGTCAGCGGGACGGCGATCAACAGTACGTCGCCGGGCGAGGCGACGATATTCCTTCCCTGGGTGGCGAACATCACGATCACTGTGAACAGCAACGCGACGAGGGTAAGTGGGTCAACCCTGGGGACGAACTCCTCGTCGTACCACTCTTTATCTTTGACTCGCGTGCCGACGTACCGGGAGAGGAACCCGCCGACAAACGGAAACCCGAGGAAAATAACGATCGCTCGGATTACCTGCATCGGCGTCACATTGAACGTCTCGATACCTGCAACGAGTGTTTCCATCCCCAGCTGTGGCGGGAGGAACAGTCCGAAAAACCAGACATACACGCCATAGGTGATGATCTGAAAGAGGCTATTGAACGCCACCAACCCGGTGACGTACTCGGGGGAGCCTTCTGCGAGTTCGTTCCAGACGAGCACCATCGCGATACAGCGGGCCATCCCGATGAAGACGAGTCCCAAGAAAAACTCAGGACGTGCAGGCAGGCCAGGAACCAGTCCGCTGAAGAAGATGACGGCCAGCCCAAACATGAGCGTCGGGCCGATCAGCCAATTCTGGACGAGACTCAACCCCAGAACTTGCCAGTTGCTAAACACAGCCCGGAGCTGTGAGTAATCGGCTTTCGCGAGTGGAGGATACATCATCGCAATGAGCCCGATTTCGACGAGGTGGAACTCCTGGATAGGTTGGGTCACCGACGGGGCGCCAAAGCCGAGTCCTACCCCTGCGACCATTGCAGTGAGAATCCAGACGGTGAGGTACTTATCGAGAAAGTCCATCGAGCGCGGGTCGCCACAACTCTCACACTCACAACTCGGGCCATGATCGTGAGTATCAGCGTTACTCATCAGTTACGCTCCCCTCGCGGCCGGTGTCTGTGCGACAGCCCGTCGAGGAGCGCCACGATTGTCCCAGCGGCACTGTGTAGTCCTTGACCAGTCTCGTATCGACGACGTTTGAGAGCGGGTGGCTAAACCCACGGCCGGGTAGGTTCGAGACTACGTTCTGTACATGAATACAGAACGTCTGATCTGCAGCACCGAACACACCCACGGACAGATTTTGCGGCTCGTCAGTCATGTGAACAGATTACATTCACCGGTCGCCTGGGCTGTCCCGAGTGGAGTCTCGAAGACGCCGCGTGCATCAACACGACGGTCGACGTCTTCCTGGTGACACTCCCCAGGTGCGTGATTCTGATAATTCCGAGGTCTGTCCGCGGCTCGGTCCATCAATTGCTAGTTGAATAGATACTCAATTAACTATTGCGTTCTTGTCAAATACATTCATAAAGAACGCACCTTATTCGCTCTCACTATCGGTTCGGAGTTATTCGAGTCTCGTATGGTTGAATCAAGTCTAAATCGACAGATCAGACGGACTCGGTGGAGGATCAAATCAGACTCGTGTTGCCGACGGGAGTCACACTCAGCAAGATGGATTGAGACTCGGCGGCTCTGGCAGGCAAAACAGACGCGTGACGGTTCCGCAAGCTAACCAAGGCGAGTACCTCGCGGCTCACCCCGGAGGTACTTCCCACCACGATTGCATCACTCGTTGTCTCCACTATCGGCCCCAGCAGGCTGTGAGACGGTCGGATTTTGAGTAGAGTTACGTCGAGAGAGACGCTGGCTGATCAAAGCAGCCACCCGCGAACTCGCGTACACCCCAATCGCCACCAAGACGATCGTCCCACCGGCCGCGATACCGTACACGTACGAAAGAGTCACTCCGGTCACCGTCGCGAACAGGCCGACACAGATACCAGCGGCGATAGCCCGTTTGAATCCGCGGACTGGCGTCGCCGCGGCGACTGGAACCACCAGCATTGCGGCCACCAGAATGACACCCATAATTTGCATCGCGCCAACGACGACGACCGCCGTCAACACGGCGAGCAGTTGGTTGTACTGCGAGACATTGAGCCCGGCCGCGCGAGCGCCAACCTCGTCGAAGGTGACGAATACGAGTGGCCGGTACGCAACAGCGACGACGACCGTCACAAAGAGGCTCAGCGCCAGTAGAATCGCGGCGTTGGCCCGGGAAACCGTCGCCAGGGACCCGAAGAGGTAGGCGTTGATCCCGACGGCGATCCCGCCGTCCGTTGCCGTCACGAGAACACTGCCGACCGCGAACGCGCCCGTCAGGACAATCGCGAGTGAGGTGTCCCGGTAGGCACCGACGTAGTCCACGAGCGTCTGCACCAGAAGCGCGGCGATGGCTGCTACCACCAGGGCCGTCAGCAGGGGCGCCACAACCACTGCGAACGTTGCGTTCACAAACAGGCCGACAGCGACGCCGGCAAACGCAGAGTGCGCGAGTGTGTCGGCAATCATTGCCATCTCTCGATGCACCAGAAAGCTCCCGACGAGTGGCCCAATAATGGCGACACAGATCGCCGCCAGGT
This sequence comes from uncultured archaeon A07HR60, assembly GCA_000496235.1. GTDB lineage: Archaea > Halobacteriota > Halobacteria > Halobacteriales > Haloferacaceae > J07HR59. The sequence continues at coordinate 159,709 of KI543231.1, read as the reverse complement.
ACGCCCGCTGCATGAACGGAGACGCCAAGATATCCAGACCTGTCCCTCGGGCGACGATGTCGAGTCCCGTACCCCACAGATCGTTCAGTACGACCCGGAGAAGCCACTCTACGGTGCCACTCTGGGCAACCACGGCCGACTCGAAGGATCCAACAGGGGCGAGGACACTCATTTTACTTCACTTCGTTTCAGGGTATCTGGTCTCGATTCGTTCTATCTCATCTCATCTCATCTCATCTCAGTTGATCAGTGCTGGTGATGGACGATAGACTGCGAGCCACCGTACGCGTCTGCGAGAGCGTTCGTCTCTGCGAAGGTCTCCGGGTCGCCGTGGAAGAACAGTTCGCGGTTGAGACAGGCGATTTCAGAAGCGTGGGTAGTGACGATCCCAATATCGTGTTCGATGAGGATGATCGTGATTCCGTCTTCGTTGAGTTCGTGCAAGAGATTGTAAAATGTCTCACGAGAGTCTGCGTCGACGCCGACGGTTGGTTCGTCTAACGCGAGAAAGTCTGCCTCTGACGCAAGCGCTCGCGCGATAAACACACGCTGACGCTGCCCACCTGAGAGTCGCCCTACCCGACGGCTCGCGAGATCGGCTATCCCAACACGCTGGAGCGCAGTGTCGACAGCCTCGGTATCGTCGAGGCTGAAGCGACCCACCAGTCGGTGTGAGTATCGCCCCATCCTGACGGCCTCCCGAACAGTGACTGGCATCTCGCCGTTCGTGGTCGTCACGTCCTGCGGGACGAACCCGATTCTGTCACCGTGGTTCGACTCGTGTGCGGGATCTCCGAACAGCGTGACAGACCCGGTGTCAGGCCGGCGTAATCCGATCATGAGCTCGAGTAGCGTGGTTTTCCCGGAGCCGTTCGGCCCTACAAGCCCAAGAAAATCACCCGCCTCGACATCAAGCGACACCCCCTCGACAACCGGCCGGTCACCGTAGGAAAACGAGGCGTCACTGACTTTGAGATGCGTCATACTGCGTCCAATGCCCGTTCAAGCGTGGGGATGTTTACGTTTTCCATCACCTCAACGTAACCCCAGTCGTTCTGGGCCCACTCGTCTGCGAGCCCTGGCATCGCCGTCAGCGGGAGTACCTCCTCGGCGGCCGTCTCTTGCACAAGCTGGTCTGCCGCCCGCTGTGACTCCAGCGGATCTGCACAGATGTACTGCAGCCCGTGTGTCTCGATTACCTGTCGAGCCTGCTCAATATCCCGTGGTGTCGGGCGGTCGTCGGGCGACACGTTCGTCAGTGACTCGATAGTCACACCGTAGCGGTCGCCAACGTACTGCAAGGAGTCGTGTCCTGCCACCAAGAGAACGTCCGTTGAGGCGGCGTCAACAAGACGCTGGAGGCGCCCGTGAAGCGACTGGAGTCGGTCCTGGAATGCGGCAGCGTTGTCAGCGTATTCGTCAGCGTTGCCAGGGTCGGCGTCAGCAAGCCCCTGACGGATGGTGTCGGTTGCCGCCTCGACGCGAACCGGATCCATCCAGAAGTGCGGGTCCATTCCCGGGCCGCGAGTCGTCTCGTCCTCGTCATCGTCATCGCCTTCGTGGTCATCGTCGTCTCCGACCGCTAGCAGGTCAACACCCGCACTGGCGTCGACCGCAATCACGTCTGGCTTGTCGACTTCGAGATCGGTCCTGATACTGTCGATCCAGGGCTGAAAGCCAGCCATCCCGTGCACCAGGAGATCCGCTCCGCGAATGTCTTCTCGGATGCTCGGACCCGGCTCCCACCCGTGACCGTGTTGTCCGATGGGCACGAGTAATTCAGCTGAGGCGACTCTCCCGGCAACTTGCGCGGTGAGATCGCCAAACACGAAAAACGAAGATTGTGCCGTCGTGTCATCCGAATCCGATGCGGAAGCCGTCTCCCCCCCGATACACCCGGCGAACGAGCCAACACCGGTTGTCACCGCTGTCAGGGACAACACCTGCCGTCGGGACAGCGTCGCACGTGGCCGTTCCATATTTATTAATTTCTGTGCTGTGTATAATAACCTATCTATCCAGATTAGAGTTGAATATTAATTTCTGAGAGGTTGACGGACAGTGGTTGACCTCCTCCCACGACTGAAGTCGTGGGATTCCCACGGCACCGCACCGCTTGGGTGGGAGTGTCAGGGTTACAGATCAGTCGATATGACCGACCTCCTGGCGGGGCCAAACCGCCGTTACTCCTCTCCCCGGCATGAGGATTCGGAGTTACCGTCTTGTCTGAAATCCACACCAGCGGTCCACAGGGGGGTCCGTCAGACGGAGCGGGAGCCGAATCCCCGAGATTATCCGGTTCCACTGGGCGGCTGAACCGCCTCGGGAGCTGATGAAATTAACTACTGGATAAGAATAACACTCCTGTCTCAAGAGACAATACCTGGGGGTCGTCAGAAGTGTCGGCTTCACCCCACGAAGCCATGATGTGGGCTTTCGCCTCGCTACCGCTGTAATCCCGACGGCCATCGGTATCGGTCTTTGAGAGTCGAGATCCGAAATCACTCGGCGTGGCCGTTGGGATTTGGCAAGACGGAGGCGACAAACAGCCATCAGCCAGGAATTGACCTCCTCCAACGACTGAAGTCGTTGGATTCCCACGGCACCGTCCCGCTTGGTTGGGAGTGTCAGGTTTGCAGTCCAATCGGCATGACCGGACTGCTGGCGGGGCCAAGCCGCCGTTACTCCTCTCCCCGGCATGGGGATTCAGAGTTACCGTCGTGTCGGAATCCACAGCCAGCGGCCCGAAGGGGATTCCTTCAGGCGTAGCGTGACCCGAATCCCGATATTATTCGTTTCCGACGGCGGCAGAACCGCCTCGGCGTGGTCATGCCTACATCTCAATGGGAAATAAAACTTCGGGACAGTGCCGCTATGTGGATTGGTTCCCAGTTGTCGGCTTCATCCACACCCCTGAAGGGGGTGGGCTTTCGCCTCGCTTCCGCTGTAACAAGCGCATGCACGGTGACGGCAATTAGTCTCTTTGTCACATCCGATCAGCAGACCACAACAGAGTCGCGCCGTGAGATTACGTCTCAGTCGTCGCTCGGCGCTTCGGCAGGTTTGTTGCGGTCACTGCGTGGGCCAGCGCGGTCAACATCCGGCAGCAGGTCGCGGAGGTAGCGGCCGGTATGAGAGTCGTCCACCGTGGCGATCTCTTCGGGCGTTCCCGAAGCGACAAGATTCCCGCCACCGTCACCGCCCTCGGGACCTAAGTCGATGACGTGGTCGGCGTTTTTGACGAGATCTAATTCGTGCTCAATAACAGCGACAGTGTTGTTATCATCGACGAGTCGGTGGAGGACGTCGATCAGCTTGCGCTCGTCTTCTTTGTGGAGCCCGGTGGTAGGCTCGTCGAGAAGATACAGTGTGTTGCCCGAGTCTCGTTTCCCGAGTTCTTCTGCCAGTTTGATTCGTTGAGCCTCCCCGCCCGAGAGTGTCGTCGACGGCTGGCCGAGTCGCATGTAGCCCAGCCCGACATCCTGTAGCAGTTTGAGTCGCCGGCGAATTCCAGAGTGACCCTCGAAGAAGTCGTAGGCGTCTTCTACGGGCATCTGGAGCACATCCGCAATCGTGGCGTCTTTGTAACTGACGTCGAGGGTTTCGTCGTTGTAGCGGTCGCCACTACACTCCTCACAGGGGACGTGTACGTCCGAGAGGAAGTTCATCTCGATTTTGACAGTTCCCTGGCCGCCACACTCCTCACAACGGCCGCCTTTCACGTTGAAGGAGAATCGACCACGCTCGTAGCCTCGCTGTTTGGACAGTTTTGTCTCTGCGAACAGCTCTCGGATGTTGTCGAACACACCGGTGTACGTGGCTGGGTTCGAGCGAGGAGTGCGACCGATGGGCGACTGGTCGATCAGTCTGACCGTCTCGACTGCGTCGATCCCTTCGATCCGGTCGTGATCGCCAGGATCGACGGAGGTGTTGTTGTTCATCTCGCGGGCCAGTCCCTTGTACAGGATGTCGTGCATCAGCGTGGACTTACCTGAGCCGGAGACACCCGTGATCGCGGTGAACACGCCCTGCGGGATCGAGATGTCCAGATTCGAGAGATTGTGCTGGCTGGCGCCGTGGATCGTCAATGCCCCGTCGTCGTCGCGGCGCGTGTCGGGCACCGGAATCACGCGACGACCGGCAAGATAATCGCCAGTGATCGAATCGTCGGTCTCGACGATGTCCTCGAAGTCACCGTGTGCGACGATTTCACCGCCTCGTTTGCCCGGTCCCGGGCCGACGTCGAAGATCGAGTCCGCCCGCCGCATCGTCTCTTCGTCGTGTTCGACCACGAGAAGAGTGTTTCCGAGGTCCCGAAGCCCCTCCAGTGTGTCGAGTAACCGGTCGTTATCCCGCTGGTGGAGCCCAATCGACGGCTCGTCCAGCACGTACAGCACCCCGACGAGTCCGGATCCGACCTGGGTGGCCAGACGGATCCGCTGTGACTCTCCTCCCGAAAGGGTCGACGCCTCCCGGTTCAACGTCAGATACTCGAGACCGACCTCTTCCATGAAGCCCAACCGGGCGCTGATCTCTTTGAGAATCTCCTCGGCAATCGTCCACTGCCGCTCGGTGAGGTGCTGTTTCATCCCGTCAAAGTGGGCTAGCGTCTCACCGATACTCATCTGGTTGACCTCGGTGATCGAGGTGTCGTCAACGAGTACAGACCGGGACTGTGGTTTGAGCCGGGTTCCATCACAGGCTGGACACGTGGTGACGGCCATGTAATCCTCGATGTGGTCGCGCGTGGAATCTGAATCTGTCTCCACGTATCGCCGCTCAAGATTCGGAATAACTCCCTCAAACCGTTTTTCTTTCCGTCGGATTCCGTTTTTCGTCTGCCGGCGGAACACCACCTGCCGGTCGGTGCCGTACAGGAACTGCCGCTGAACGCTTTCATCGAGATCTTCCCATGAGGTGGTAACGCTGACTCCGAAGTGCTCCGCGACAGAGTCAATACGGGTCTGGTAGTATGACCGTTTGTAACTCCAGGCCTCGAACACGTGTTTGAGCGGCTCTGAGCCGTCCCGGATGACGAGTTCTTCGTTGACTTCCTTGGTTTCGCCAATCCCCTCACACTCCGGACAGGCTCCGTGTGGCGAATTAAAGGAAAACGACCGGGTTTCAATCTCCGAGAAGTCGATATGACAGAACGAACAGGCCAGTTTCTCGGACAGTTCCACCACTAGACGGCCGTCGGCTGGCTCCCCGGCCTCCTCGGAGCCCGCGAGATCACCTGTCGACCGGGAGGTCGACCCACCCAGTGCCTCGCTAGCGTCGGCTGGTGGGTCTGGAATGATTACCTTGAGGATCCCCTCGGCTTCCTCCAGCGCCGTCTCCACGGAATCAGTAATCCGTGAGCGGTCTCCCTCAGAGACTTTCACCCGGTCGACGATCACGTCGACGGTGTGGTCGTAGTTCTCGTCGAGATCGGGCTCGTCGAACGAGAGATCGTATGATTCACCGTCGATTTCGATCCGCGAGTAGCCGTCCGCGACGAGGTCCTCGAACATATCCTCAAAGGCTCCCTTCTGATCGCGGACAATTGGCGCGGCGATTTTCAGACGCGTCCCTTCGGGGAGCGCGAAAATCCGGCGGACCATCTGTTGAGCAGACTGCTCGCCGACTTCGCGGCCACATTCCGGGCAGTGAGGTGTCCCCACCCGTGCGTACAACAGCCGGAGATAGTCGTGAAGCTCGGTGACCGTCCCCACAGTCGAACGGGGGTTATTGGCGGCGTTTTTCTGATCGATAGAGATTGCTGGCGACAGTCCCTCGACGGATTCGACCTGGGGCTTGTCCATTTGCCCAAGGAAATTCCGCGCGTACGCCGACAATGACTCGATATAGCGTCGTTGTCCCTCCGCGTAGACGGTCTCAAACGCCAACGACGATTTCCCTGATCCCGATAGCCCCGTCACCACGTTGAATTGCTCTCGCGGGATCTGGACGTCGAGATCCTTGAGGTTGTGTTCCTCGGCACCCCGGACCTCGATATAGTCCTTGCTCATAATGAATCTATTAGACGTGGGGCCACCTATGCCCGTCGGTTGCGGTAGCAATCCGAAACTGACCGCCTGCACCAGGTCTAGGACGCGAGTAGCGCAATCGTGGCCGGTCCCGGGCTATTACCTGGAGCGGTTTACTCCTCACCCGGCAAGATGGACACAGACGCTGCACCGCTGCGCTGTGCTGTGCCGTGCTGTGCTCATATCGTTGGGACCCGCGCTGCGATGGGCACTTGCTGGCGAACGTCAATAGTTTGCGGGCACCGGTAACGACCTCTCGTCATCGAACGCGTGGGGAGTCGCACACAGCGTGTCAGTCGACCCGTCGCTGCCACTCCCGGACCATGGTGAGCAGTTCGACGGGCGCCGTCTCGTTGACATCGACCGCTTGGAGATCTTCCAGAACGTCCATAGCATCCTCGTCAATCTCGGGGTGGGTCGGCGTGGCAGTGGCGGTCTCATCGTTGTTAGTCACGCTAGATACACCCGTTTCACCGTCAGTGTCGGCCGCTTCAACGACTCCGTCGGACGAGTCGGTCGGGCCTTTCTCCGGCGTGGGTGTCCCACCGTCAGCGGCACTCGACTCGTCGGCGCGCAGCGATCCGGAAGAGAGGTCGAAAACGACCTGCTCGGAGCCACCCGACTCGTCACCACCCCGGGCTTCGATAGCTTTCTCCTCACGAAGACGCTGTAGGACTCCTTCACCACGGGAGACGACCGGCCCAGGGACGCCCGCCAAATCGGCGACGTGAATCCCGTAGGATCTGTCCGTCGGCCCGTCCCGGATCGTCCGGAGGAAGGTTACGTTTCCGTCAGTCTCGTCGGCGGCAACGTGGACATTCTCTACCCGTGGGAGGTGGTCTGCGAGCGAGGTGAGTTCGTGATAGTGAGTGGCAAACAGCGTCTTCGCTCGGATCTGGTTGTGAAGGTACTCTGTGGCGGCCCACGCAATCGAGATGCCGTCGTAGGTGGCCGTCCCGCGGCCGACCTCGTCGAGGATCACTAGCGACTCCTCACTGGCAGCGTGGAGAATCTTTGACAGCTCCTGCATTTCTACCATGAACGTCGAGCGGCCGCCCGCCAATTCGTCTAAGGCACCGACTCGCGTGTAAATCCCGTCTACGAGCCCGACCCGGGCAGCCCTCGCAGGCACGAATGAACCGATTTGGGCCAACAGAGTGATCAGAGCCGCCTGTCTGAGGTACGTCGATTTCCCACTCATATTCGGCCCCGTCACGATTAAGAACCCGCGGTCGGGGTCCATCCGGAGGTCGTTCGGGACAAACTCCGTCGTCGCCTCCACCACCGGGTGTCGTCCCGCTTCGATCTCGAGTGGGCCTGGGTCGGTTATCTCCGGTCGCACCCAGTCGTTACGGGCGCGTGTTCCGCCAGCGACCCGAAGACATCCAGTTCTGCGATCGCTCTTCCCA
>KI543231.1:125512-152065 GCA_000496235.1 uncultured archaeon A07HR60 | reverse complement strand
GTCCCGGGCCAGCGGCGACGCAAGCACCGCTGTTACGGCGTCGTGTCGGCGAGTCAGCTCCGTCTGCGAGCGGCGCGGCCGGGTGAGCCACTCTCGAAGCAGTCGGCCACCTGGGCTCGTGACGGTATGGTCGATCGCGTCAACGAGTGAGCCCTCGTCGCCACCGCGCATTGTTTCGACCAACTCGAGATTCCGCTGGGTCGTCGCGTCCAATTCGACGTGATCTGTCGGGCTATACGCCCGGAGCCGAGTCATCGCCTCCGTCACTCCCAGCCCCGTTTCGGCGACGTAATCGAGAACGGCCCCAGCCGCACACAGTGCCGGGTCAGAGTCGACACCGGCGCCTGCGGCGGCTCCCTCTCCAAACGTGTCAGTCACCCTCGCACGGGCTCGCCCTGGAGCAAACGACTCGGCCGTGTGAAGTGATAACGAGCCGTCGACACCGTCACGGAGTTGCTCCAGTGTCGCATCTCCCCGGACTTCGGGACCGGGCAGTATCTCTGCCGGGTCGTATCGGTACAATTCCGCGCGCGCATCCGCCAATGTCGCCACTGTGGTGACCGCGAACTGGCCGGTCGTCACGTCGGTGAACGCCAGTCCGAACGGTCCCTCTGGACCGGACTCGGCGCCGTCGGTGGCCGACTGCTGGTCTCTCAACTGGCCGGTCCACGCATCGGTGTCGGCCCCACCGGCGATTGCGGCGAGATAGCGGGCCTCGGCGTCAGTCGTTTCGAGTAGCGTTCCGGGGGTGGCCACGCGGGTGATCGCCCGGGCATGTCCGGAGGCCGTTTCGTGCTGGTCGGCGACCGCAACCCGGTAGCCACGCTCGACTAACACCTTCAGATACGGCGTGAGATCGTCGAGGGGGACACCGGCCATGGGGTACGAGGACCCGTGTGAAGACTTCTGTGAGATCTTGAGATCCAGCTCCTGACCCACCGTCTCGGCGTCGTCAGCGAAGAACTCGTAGAAATCACCACACTGCATCGCCAGCAGATCTGCATCCGTCTCTTCTTTGAGGGCGAGAAACTCTCCGACGATTCCATCGACCATATCAGTATTCGCTGCGCTCGCCGCTAAAACTCTACGGGTCCAACTGTGAATGCCACACCTCGCTGTGCCACACTATCCGCACGTCGGTGCCGGTTCTCACAGGTCGTTACCTCTGCGGCAATTTCCTCGGTGACCCCGTGATCTCGTGGCCCTGTGACCCCGTGAACGATGGTGGATCGAGATTCGAAGCGACGACTGAAGCGCGTGAGTTGAGCCCGGGGGTTACCGGGACATTCCAATCACACTTATGCGAGGAGACTGATCCTACTATCATGTACGATTTCGTCGTCGTCGGGGTCGGGCCACCGGGGGCCCGGTTCGCGCGGCGAGCGGCGGAGGCAGGCTACGAGGTACTCGCACTAGAGAAGGGACGAGTCGGGAGACCGCTGGCATGTTCAGGCCACGTCTCGACAGATATCTGGGATTATGTCCCCGAAACGGCTAAACAGCGACTCTTTCAAAACCGGATCTACGGAGCCAGGTTCCACACTGGCGGGCCCGACTCGCGATCATACCCGTTTTACAAAGACTCAGAGGTTTCAAACGTCATTGACAGAGTTGAACTTGACCGGACACTAGCCGACTGCGCTCGCGAGGCCGGCGCCGAGGTGCGAGAAGGACACACGGTGACCGGGATGACCGAGCACGAGGATCACGTTCGATTGGATGTGCGTCTCGCAGACGACCTTGCAGTCGATGCGGGACTCCAGGACACCGACCCGGGCGGGACAGCGCAGGTGACGGCGCGTATGGTCGCCGGCTGTGACGGGCCTAATTCGAAGGTCCGGAGCGGGGCTGGACTGCCAGAACCTGACGAACTCTTACACGGTGTGCTCGCGTTCGAATCTGAGCCAGACCACGGCGACCGGGTAGATGTCCATCTGACTGCGCCAGAATTTTTCGCCTGGCGGATTCCTCGTGGCGACGCCGGCACTGAATACGGTCTCGGCGCGCCACCAGGGACGGACGTTTCGGCGATGTTCGACCGACTGACCGATGAGTACGATGTCACGACAGCCAACGTGTGTTCGGGAGTGATCCCGGTCGGGCCCCCGTCAGAGGTGACTGGTCGACGGACGTTCCTTGTCGGTGACGCGGCCGCCCAGACGAAGCCGTTCACCGGTGGTGGGATTCTCTATAGCATGACCGCCGCCGACATCGCCGCTGCCGAGATTGACCCGCGAGAGCCAGCCTCACTGGAGCGATACGAAACCGCGTGGCGAGAGGACCTCTCCCGAGAGATTCAGCTCGGCCACTGGCTCCGCCGCTGTTACTCGCTCCCAAAGCCTATTCAGCAGTTCGGGCTCCGCACACTCTCGGGTGAAATTGGGGTTCACATGGACCGGCCGTCCACGTTATTTTCACGTGAGCAACTGAAACAGCTGTTCTCCTGAACACTGACAGGCTCGGGGACGATCGATAATCGGTTCGCCTGGTAGTGGTCTCATTTCACGACTGTCGGAGCACGAAGATCTGTCAGTCGTTTGAATCACAGACAAAACGATTAGATTCTGACGAACGCTTCCGTGCCGTCACAGATGTAGTATGCACTCATACGGGTAATCTGTCGTCTCAAAAGCAGTAGATACTCTCTGCAGAGGTGGCGAGACTGCGGACACACGGCCAAGCAGACGACTCAGAAGTGGCTGCTCGATTCGGATTCGTGCTGGAGTTCCCCACCGCGGCCACCTTCGACGGTCGCGGAGCCTTGCCCACCGGTCGACGGAACCTTGACGTGAACGTCGGTGATATCGTCGAATTTCAGGATGAGGTCTCGCTGAATATTGCTCGCGGTGACGTCCGAGATTCCGCACCCAGAACAGGTCCCACCGAGTTCGACGACAACCTCGCCGGTCTCCGGATCTGCCTCGCGGACCGCACTGGTCCCGCCGTGCATCTGGATGATTGGCATCTGCCCCACCATCCACTGCTCGACCTGCTCTTTCAGTGTCTCTTCGCTCATACATATCACTTGACACCCAGCCTTTGGGTATCTTGCGGTTCAGCCACGGGTGTGTAACGAAGATTGGTTGTCAGTTGTTTGTGACATGCACCTGTCGGATCCAATCGTCGAGTTACCTTCGCGGACAGTGGCTGTGACTGGGTACGCACTCTGTGACATTTTTTCCGTTTTGAAGCGTGGGCTTCCGTCGCTATCCGTCAGGTAACGGCTATTGCGGCAGGGCGCAGTGACATCAACTGAGTGCAACGTTAGCTTTGATCACGACTCACCATCACCGACTCGCCGACGGAGCCACCAAGCAGCCCCGCCCACCGTGGCCAGACCAATCCCGGCTCCGAATCCCGGTGTTGAGTCAGTCGTCGCGTCGTCCAGTGCTGGCGTCTCGTCGGCCCCGGATTCGTCTGTCTCCGACGATGAGTGCGAGTCATCGTGCGCGGCAGGTCTACCATCAGAACTGGTAGTTGCCCGGTCAGGAAAGAGATACAGCGCAGACTCGGCCCGATAGTCGGTGCTGCTAGCGATAAAGAACTCGTCGGTGATACCGGCCTGTGCGGTCCAAAAACTCGCCGCATCTGGGTCTCGCCAGGCAGCGAGTTGTCGTGGAGACGTGGGTGATGATACGTCGTACAGCCGGACACCGCCGTCGTACCACGAGGAATAGAGTCTCCCGTCTCGCAACTCGAAATTATGCGAAGTGGTCCAAACCCCACCGTAGGTGGGATCCGGTGACTCTGGCGGCTGTATCGTCGCGCGATGCTCCGGCGTCTGAGCGTCTGAGATATCGTATAAATCGATTCCACCGGGACCGCCGAGTAGAGTCTCTCCGTCGGCTACTGCCCAGGCTTCGTGATTGACGGCGAGGAGGTCTCCGTCCTCGTTTGGGGCGGCATAGTGGGCGTTCCCTGGAGGTGTCGTTCGTCGCTGGTCCAGTTCAGACGCGTCGAGAGCGGCGAGTTCGGCAGGGTCGGCGCCACCGATCGCCGACAAGTGAGTCACTGCTGTCGGCTCAGAGACATCGAGCAGATGGACACCTGCATCCCAGTAGGACACATACGCGATTCCGTCGCTGACGTGAACGTCGTGAACCGAGTACAGCCCTGGATTGACCTCACCCCACCGGGCGTCGTGGTCGTGTACCGACCACCGGGCCGTCTCCGAGCCTGTGGCCAAATCGATCACGACGAGCGGGTTGCGGTCACCATCGTTGCCTGTGAGATACGCGTATCCGTCAGCGAGATGGGCGTTGTGGATCGAGGTGTCCGTCTCAACCCCGCCGACGAATGCTGGCGCTGCAGGGTCAGAAATATCGAACCGCGCGACGGCGTTTACAGCTCCCTGGCGGCCATGCGCCGGGCCGACAAGGATGAGCTCGTTCCCGTCGACACAGAGGTCCCACGCGAGTTGCAGAGGGCCGTCAGCCCAGTCCGAGAGCACCCCGGTTTCTCGGGCGAGAATAGACGGGTCCGTGGGGTTTGATACATCGACACTGACGAATCCGTCACCGGTCGCGACGTAGACCACTTGCCCGTCGTGACCTACGACCGCCTCGAACGCAGCCTCGAGTTCGAGCACTGCGAGGGGGTCGTACGATTCTGCACGGTTGTGGTCTGCTCGCCCCGTTTCGCTCAGCGCCGAGTCGGCGCCTGATCTGCCGACAAGTGATCCGGACCCGAGTCCAAAGCCGGCGACAGCCCCGGCTCGTATCAGGTCGCGACGTTTCATATCGTCCAAAGTCGGCCAATGGGTTTGAGGGTGTCGTGACCGGGTCCTCCCGTGGGTGAGGTATCTTAGAGTCAAGTCCCGCGGCATTCGCCCTCGGTAGAAGATAGATGACTGGACCGTTCGCGCAGGCGGCTAGTGAGACGGACTCTCGGTCATCTGGAAACGAAGTGCCAGTGGAATCTGATCATCGCAAGAATTGAACTGGTCGCAAAGACACCGGCTTGAGACGAACTGATTGCTAGCGGAGTCTGGAACTGCTACCAGTCGAGCCAGCGAGAACACGGACGTGTCTAGCGGCCAATTAGTAGTTTGGAGCTTCGTCTTCGACGTCTCGTTTCATCGAGTCACGCCGCGCTTTCGCATCGCGCGCAGTGACTGTCTTCAGGAAGTCGTTTTTGAGATCCACCGCGTCCGCAGCCGCGTCAACCTCGCCTTCAGCGATTAGCTCTTCAGCGTCTCGTTCTTGAAACTCGACGAGAAGTCGGTCTTTTTTGCTGTCGTACGCGGATTTACCCGCCAAAATACGGTCAAAGACGGGATTATCCGGCTCAGAGACTACGTATAGTTCATTCCCTTCCCGGGCCTCGCTTCCGGTCACAGAGCCAAAGTTCTCTTCCATGAGCTCTTTTAGATCTGGTACTCGGTCGTCGAAATACTCCCCAGGGCGCATCTTGTATTCTTTCATAAATCCGCTTTCGATAGGAGAAGATAAACCGCTTTCGTCACCGTTCCGTGAGGTATTATCACGGTGAGAATGAGGTGCCATCTCGTCTTTCTGAACGGCCGCGGACGTTGAGCAAAGTCAGCAAAGATGACTTGATCTGCCCCGACAGCGCCGGACAGAACTGGCCCCGACACACGGCGATCCACCCCGGCATCAGACCTCGTGGCCATTCGTCTTGACAGCCGCTTGAAAATCCGAGTGCGGTCGTGAACACGCGGGACAAAGTCCGGTCCAGCGGTGTGTGATCTCAGCCGAATCAGGCCTGTCGCTCGGTGATATAGCCTCGCCGGCATTCGGGGCAAATGTCGCCAGCTCGCATTGAGGAATTTTTGACGAGTTCGACGTGGCCACAGTCCGGACACAGGTATTCTGATGTCTTACCTGTCGACTCGCCGTCTGCATCTGAACCACTGGACCGGACGAATCCGGCTTCCGTCACCTCTGTTCCGTCTCCCGAGCTGCCCCCTGTTGAGACGGCCGGTTCTGCGGTCTGCGTGGCCGACTGCGGCTGGGGTTTCGTCGCTCCGGCGGCGTCTGACGAGGGGTCGGGGTTGGCATCAATCGCACCATCGAAGGAGATACTCGATTCGTCGTCTTCAGAGCCAGCGCTATACCCCTCGTCTTCACCACTGTGTTCTGGCCACGGGGTATGCTCCTGAGAAGGGCCGTCCTGCTCGTCACTTTCCGGCCATTCACCACGGCCCCGATCGGCCTGCTCGGGTTGTGGTGTATCGTCGAGAATCACCCCGTCATCCGAGTCGGCGTCCAATTTGGAGTCGGTGCTGTCTGCGCCTCCAGACGCTGGAGTACTGTCCGAACCGACTCCTCCCGCGTCTCCTCGCTCGTCACCCAGCAGCTCAGCCCCGTCAGCCTGATCAGTTGGTTCTGCATCGGCGGTCAGGTCTGCAGCCACCGTCGAGTTAGCGTCAGCTGTCGTCCCCGGCGCACGCTCGGCATCGATGTCGGCGTCGTCCAGAATGACACCATCATCCGTAGAGGCGTCGGCAGTGTTCGACCCGGCAGGCCTCTCGACCTGCGTGTCGGAGTCTGCTCCCGCGTCGGGAATACTGACCGGGTCTGGGGCGTCATTCGGCACGGGCTCGAAGTCAGAATCGGCAGTCTCCTCGCTTTCGGCAGCCGTATCGGAGTCGCTCGGGTCGACTGTCCCTTCGGCGGCTTCGGCGAGTTGGGCGACCGAGGTAACCTCCTTATTCTCGCTGAGGACGAGCCGGTCGTCACACCGCTGGCATCGCTTTACTTCTCGCACGGTGACGATCACCTGCTCGCCGTCTTCCTGTCGTTTGCGCTCGATTTCGGCCTCGCCGAAATCGTGGCCGAGCAGACACCTGAATCCCATACCCCTCTCTGGGGTGTGCCACGATAAAAAATCCCCGTAACGTCTGACGTTCGGCTGACGCACCGGTCACAGAGGCTCTAAGAGCACGGGCTCGCCTCTCGGGACCGGCTTCAAATTCCCGGCCATTCTTGTGTTCAGTCCCAGTCGAGTACCCCCAACATGTCGCCGCTCGACAGACGATGGTCCGAGTGCGGCTCTGAAGAGGAGTCAACTGCCCCGCGCACGGTGGCGCGGGGCTTGTCAGTGAACTCGGCCTCTACCGACGTTAGTCGGACGGGACAAATCCCCGATTCGGCGTCACCGTTCCTGACTTCAGGGCGAGTTGACTGTCGCCCGTCCGCCACGAGGACTGTAGCCCGCGACGGACATACCGCCACCCAACATTCTTCGCACCCACGTAATCTGCATTCTGAGTTGCACCGCACGACTCACAATCGAACTCCGCCTGTCGCACTCGATTCCCCTTGCTCGTATGCCCGCATTCGGGACACCGTCGACTCGTGTTCTCCGGGTCTACAAACTCGACGCTAATCCCCTCGGCTTCCGATTTGTACTCCACGAGGTCAACGAGTTGCCGGTGTGCCCACTGGTGGAACTCTTTCACTGGCGGCGCACGCTCCCTGATGTGTTTCAGATTCTCGAACGCGATGTACTCGCAGTCGTGTGTCAGTGCTTCTTCGAGAATCTGGTTAGCGGTTTGATGAAGCTGGTCACGGAGATACCGCGACTCTCTCCCGCTCATCTGCTGAATCGTCCGATGGGCAGATTGTGTACCGGTTTGCTGAAGGTTGCCGCGAATCCGCTCGAACTCTCGATGCTGGTGTCGAAGTTCTCTCCCCGATGCGAAGTGCGCTGTGCTTGTGGTAGCGATGTTGATGATGCCGAGGTCAACGCCGAGAACTGTCCTGTCCTCGTCGTCACCCTGTTTTTCAACCTGTTTCTCGGGCTTCGGTTTGCGAAACCCGAGGTGGAGGTAGTAGTCGCCATCACGCTTTGACAGCGTAGACTCTGTTACTTCCCACTCGTCATCGGTGAGGTATTCGTGTTGATACCCGTCTTCTTCGTCGGGGAGGTTCAAGTCACACCGAATCCGACCATCAACGGTGGAAAGCGACACAGACCCGTCATCGAACAGCGTCATCGTTCGGGTATCGTATTTCACCGTGTTACTGGTAAATTCAGGTCGAGACGTTTTGTAGTGTTCATCAAGGTCTTCGATTGCGTCGACACCATCGAGTGCGGCTGCGGCTTGATGGGTGACGAGAATTGCGTGTTGGCTCCCGAGACGTGTTTCCTCCAATACCGTGTCGTAGGCGAGGTCTTGGAGGTAGGTTTTCCGCGTCTCACCTGTGTCCCATCCGATGCGACTGCTGATGTTGCAGGCATCTTTCCACTCGTTGATTGTGACATCGAGCAAGTCCTGTTGCTCGTCGGTGAGGATAGGACGGGTGATTGCGGTACGCCTCAGGTAGTCATCTGCCACAATTTTCAATAGATGGTAGAGGTTATTAATAGTTCCGGATTATGACAGCGAGTGTCGGCTTCAACCCCGCCCACGGTGGGGCGGGGAATCCGCCTCGCTACCTAGTTTGAAAACGACTGTGCCGTCCGTCGTCATAGCAGGCCGATAATATATTAAGAGAGCTCGGTGGCTGGGCACCAGCAGTCATCATGAGCGCCCGGCGTGGGTTCTTCGGAGGTTTCTAGCAGCCATTGGATGGCGGTACACGTAAGCCATCGCCGACAAGATACGACGTATGGAGGCCAAAGACGAGTTCCGCGATCGCCGCGAGGAAGAGGTCGCGATACTCGACGCCCTCTGTGATCGTATGGTCGACGGGATGACAGTCTTCGAACTCCGGGCGGCTGTCGACAGCGATATCGACACGATCGAGACGGCACTGTCGCAACTCAAGAGTGATGGGCTAATTCGCGTCGAAGCAGAAGATAGCACTGTCCGGGTGTTTCCTCACGACAAGGTTGTGCCGGATCCGGACGGCGGGACGGGCACCGAACAGGGGTTATTCGATCGCGTTCGACAGAAATTCAATCTCTAGGCTGAATCATAAAGACCGGTTTTTTCCGTGCCAATCGAGGCGGTGAATAGACACGGTGTGATTTGCCGGCGAGAATTGATTCCACACTTGAGCCTCCACACGGCGTGAACGGCTCGACCCCAGATGGCCACATTGAGTGGTTATCGAAACCCACAGTCGGACTCTGACACGTCAATTAGATGATCAACGCGGCGAGTCGATCGGGTCGTCCACGGAGTAGCAAGCCGGCGCGTTTTTGCTCTCGGGACGTTGTTTTGATATCATGACACTGGCCGGTGAACTGCACGACGATCACGGGGCGACATATCGTGACCACGGCGACCGTTCGGTCGTTGCCAATTACGGCCGTCCAGAAAGCGCCGCACTAGCGGTGCGAAACGGGGCTGGCGCGATCGAAATGGGGTATGGAATCGTCGCTGTCGAGGGAGACGACCGCGTAGACTACGTCGATAACGCGGTTTCGAATCAAGTCCCGACGAGCGACGGTACCGGTGTGTATGCGCTATTACTGGACCCACAGGGGGCTATCGAGACACAGTTGTACATCTATAACGCCGGTGAACGACTCCTGTTGTTCGTGCCACCAGACCGGACGACCCCTCTCGTCACCGACTGGCAGGACAAGGTGTTCATCCAGGACGTCGAGATCCGTGATGCGACATCCGAGTTTGGGGTTTTCGGCATTCACGGGCCCTCCGCTACGGAGAAAATCGCCTCGGTGCTCAACGGTGCCGGTGCGCCCGAACCAGCGCTGACGTTCGTTCGCGGGCAGATGGATAGTGTCGGTGTAACCGTAGTCGCCACCGACGGGTTTCTGGGTGAGGAAGGGTATGAGGTCATTTGCGCGGCTGAAGACGCGCCCGCGGTGTTCGAGACTCTCCTGACACGGGGATACAATGCTGCGCCGTTCGGCTACGACAGTTTCGAGATCCTCGCGGCTGAAGCTGGAACGCCACTGTTCGACACGGGGATCCGCGGGCAGATTCCGAACGTTGTCGGGCTTCGTAACGCTCTCGACTTCGAGAAGGGCTGTTATGTCGGTCAGGAGGTCGTCTCGAAGGTCGAAAACCGGGGGCGCCCGAGTAAGCGACTCGTCGGCCTGCAGCCCGCGGCACTGCCCGAGTCGGGCGCAGCTGTGTTTGCCGGTGATGCTGCGGCCGGAGAGATCACGCATGCCGTCCACAGCCCGACTGAAGACGCTCCAGTGGCGCTCGCGTTTCTTAAATGGGGAACCGACACGGACTCACTGACGGTGCGTGTCGACGGAGAGGAACGTCCAGCGACCCGATGTGACCTCCCGTTCGTCGACGGAAGCCAACAGTCGGCCCGACTCCCCGCGTACTCGGGTGCGGAAGAATAGTAATCTAACGTGTTCTGTTGGATTGTCTTGTCTCGTCTCATCTCATCTCATCTCGTGACTTGTCGATGAGTCAGCGAAGTCTGTAAACCTGTGTCAGCTGGTCACGGGCTGGGTGTATCAGCCAATCCCAGCCGGCTTAGGTTTGAAAAATCGTCTGGGGCCGGTCTCAGCATCACTGTTGGCTTTACTCTCACGCCTGCTCCTGTTCCGCGGCTGCGTCGCGAACGGCGACTAGCCGTCGAGTGAGGGCTGCAGAATCAGTTCCGAACAGATAGACTCCTCTAGATTCCCCGACCCCAACTTGGTCGACAGCACAGACAGCTTCGGGTGTGTTAGCCAGCCCACGGCGAATGAGTCCGGCAAGTTGCTCGTTCGCGTCTACAGATGTGCCGTTTGGAGAGGAATCTCCTTGCAGGATGATCACTTCCTCGGGCAATATCTCTGCGAACTCGATTTCGAGATCGGCGGCTATCCGGGCGGCAAACCGGTAGTCAGGGCGTGACTCCCGGGCCCCAACAATACCCGGCTGGCTCGAGTATCTACGCCGTATCGAACTCCGCGGGCCCGAGTGACGCCGTCAGGTGTCTGCTGGACACGGCCCTCAAGAGTAGCTACGTCACTGGGAGAGTCCGCGTACGCGGTGGCCCCGACCACCGCGAGTCCCGGGCCAGAAGCCAGTGGCCGCGTGGCTGGTGTGTCGAGACGTGACACCACGGATTCTAGAGCCTCCGCTGTCGAGTCGCGCTCGGCTCGCTCGCGGAGGTCGACCAGGTGATGGACCGCTCCGGGCCCGTTACCGACAGCCAGCCCGTAACGAAGCGCTCGGCCGACGAAGGCGGTCGCACCCGCAATCGCGTCTATCAGCGTCTCACCGCGGGCCAGGCGGGCGGCAATCCCGCTCGACAGAGCGCATCCTGACCCGTGCGTGCCGTCCGTGCGCACCCGAGGCGATTTGAATTGAACAATGGTGCCCGGACTGCTCGAGCGGTCGACACGGGTGTCGACAGTGGCGTCGATATCCGTCGGCTCTGGGACGTTCGTATCGGCATCGACCGCGAGCGAGTCGACGACAACGTCTCCGTCGAGATGGCCACCCTTCACCAGGGCAGCGGTGGCACCCATTTCGACTAACTCCACGGCCGCCTCGCGCGCCTGGTCTGGATCCGACACTGATCGGTCGAGCAGAACCGCTGCTTCGTCGGCATTCGGTGTCACAACCGTCGCGTCACTCACCAGCGGATCGTACGCATCTTCACCGTCTGCGGTGAGCAGACGATCTCCCGTCGCCGCCACCATTACCGGGTCGACGACGATCGGGCCACTGAACGAGTCGGTCAGCTCTGCGACCGTCTCTATCACCCCTGCAGTCGCCAACATCCCAGTTTTGATTGCGCCGGGGCGAAAATCATCTACGACGGCCGTGTACTGGTCGGCGATATGGTCGGTCGGAAGCACCTCCGTCCCGTGGACGCCCTGTGTGTTTTGAGCCGTCGTCGCGGTAATTACCGACGTGCCGAACACGTCGTGTGCTTCCATCGTCTTTAGATCCGCCTGGATGCCAGCGCCACCGCCACTATCGCTGCCGGCAATCGTCAACGCGACCGGTGGTGCTACCTCTGCCCGCTGTCGTTGCATATCACACTGTACCGGGCTTCGGGACAACAGTTGTTTGGATTGAAATCATCCGATCCCCGTTCCTCACACCGGACTAATCGTGACCCGAGCCACGGTGAACTCGTGTGTCACGAGTTGATAACAGCGACCATGGAGCGTGACCGCAGCGGACGGTTCGGGCTGGAGTGAGCCTGTCAAATCTGAGCTGCCTGCTATCAGGCGTCTACACCGTCGACAAGTCGGCTCAACTGCTCTGGAGGCACTGCCCCTCGGGCGGTCCGGCCACTGTACACGAAGGTGGGAACTCCGGAGATTCCGTTCGCTTGTGAGTCGTCGATACTCTCGCGGTAGTTGTCTTCCCACGTTGACTCAGACAGCGCCGTCTCGACAACGTCCGGATCCAGTCCACCGTCAGCTGCAACTTCGGTGACGACATCCTTAGAGCCGATGTCGCGCCCGTCGACCCACAGAGCCCGGTAAAGGGCGTTGTCGAAGGCCTCCCAGTCGTCTGAATGACGCTCACGGACAAACAGCGAGGCGACTCCGGCAGTCCACGAGTCCACGTCTGTCGCGAGGTCCTGCGCCATCTCGACATCGTACTGCTGTTGGAGGCGTTGCACGTTCCGCTTGGCCTGGCTGTAGTACTCTTCGCCTTTGCCGTCGTCGACTCCGTCGAGTATCTCGTCGTCTGCACCCCGCTTGTTTGCCCGGAGGTCAAACGGTTGCCAGGAGACTTCGAGAGGCTCCTCGCGGCGGTCTCTGAATGTCTCAAGCGAAGAGCGCCCCAGATAACAGAACGGACATACGTAGTCAGCATACACTGTGATAGATTCCATACAATCTTGTGCAGCCGGATAGGAAAGAAATCCCGGATTTCTCACGCGAGCAGGAAAAATGTCAGTCGTGGGTAGTGGACAGGCGAGACGAGACGTCTGCTCTGGGGTGTGACCTCGTCGCGGCGGCGCTACAAACTGGTCTGCAGAATGAACGCGCTATCGTCAGGGATTGGATTCGACTCCCTGGACGGTCTTAGCGTTCGACGCTCGGGCGAGTCTTTTCAGTCCCTTTGCCACGCGCTTGCTGGCCACGGCCCTTCTGGCCGGCAGACGTGAGACCACGGAAGGCGCGACCCTTGTGAGAGTCGTCACAGATCCAACTGAGGTCGCTATCGTTCTCGATTGCGGGGTGGTTCGGATCGACGAGAATGATCTCGTGCCATTTCTGGGACCCGTCTTCACCAACCCAGTAGGAGTTCAGGACGCGGAGATTGCGGTACTTTCGGGAGGCCCGCTCCTCGGAGATTCGCTTGATAGATTTGCTGCGGGAGAGCCGGTTGACACCCTGCCGCTTCGAGCGGCGGCCGGCTGTGTGCCGCTGTTTACGAGAGCCACCTTTCCGGACACTCGCGCGCACCACGATGATGCCCTGTTTGGCTTTGTACCCGAGTTCCCGTGCCTTATCGAGACGGGTGGGGCGGTCGATTCGCGTGAGTGCGCCTTCGTTGCGCCAGTCTTGTTTTCGTTCCCACTGCAGGTCTGCGAGTTTTCCGTCGCCGGGATTCCGCCAGGCCTCTTTGATATGTGAGTAGAAGCTTCGTGACATGATGTGTTCCACGGACGCTTGCGATTCAGCCTGATTGAGAGTCGGGGGTTCACGGTAGAGCCCGGCTCAGACAGGCCACATTTCGTCCCGTTCCCACGAGCAGCAACTAGTGGCGAGAGTCGCCTGCTGCCCTGTGGGTCACGGGTGCCCGCTGATCGCCCGTCAGCCAGCGAGTTATAGTATATCCGCCTGTACTGCTTCTAAAGGCTTCGTTCCTGGTCGACCGGTCCGGTGGCATCCAGACGAACCAGTCACTATCCGATAGCCGGGAGACAACACACAGCCGCGAACACGCCGTTGTCAGTCACATTGGTCTGGGCACCCGACACAGCCGAGAGCGCATCCGTGAGGCGTCTGTGCCGGGTCGTGAGTCACTCACAGCGCCCGCTCGATTGCTCGGGCCACGTTGCGGGCCTTCTCTGCCAATGGATCAGAGACGTGGCCAGCCGTCACTGCCGCGTTAAGTTCGTCATCGTCGACCCGTTCTACTGTTCCGTCGGGGTATTTGATGACATCCACGTGAAGATCCACGTACCGGATCCCCTCTGGGAAACACTCCACGGGCGTGCAAATGTTCACGTAGGTCCCTTTCGTCTCCCCGTCGGCGCTGCGGTACGTCGTCGGGTACCACCATCGGCCCTCCTCGAGTCGCGTGACCGCAGTATCGCCGGATTCTCTTGGCGTTCCGAGGGCGTCGTAACTTCCGCCGGCAGTCATTTCACGCTCAAGCGTCAGTTCGTCGCCCTCGCGATTAGTGATTCGTCCCGTTCCCAGGGTGATGAGCCGGCCGTCCGGTTTCCCGTGTTCCAGACTGACCAGATCTCCCTCCTGTGGGCCGAATTGGTCGGCGACGATCGTAAACGGGAATTCGCCGCTGGGGTCAGACAGTGCCTCGACCAGATCGACCCCCGAACTGGCAGCCGAGGCGGCTGCCTTCGTCCGGTGGTGGCCCGGCATGGTCGTCGTCACGTCAGCCCGGATGTCATCGAGGGCGAACCGTGATTCCCGGCCGAACCAGAGCCACCGGCATCTCATAGGCGCGACGAGTGGCTGCGAGCCGGCAGCAGGCGCCGGGTCCGCGGGCGCGTCTGACACAGCTGACTCGACGGCATCTACCCGGTCGGTCGCTCGGTCAAGTGCCTCTCGAAGGGTGTCGAGAGTGGCGTCGGTCGCTGCTCGCTCCCACTGGATCCGCCACCCGGCCGGGGGCTCGAAATCCAGCAGCTCCGTCATTCCTGCGAGTTCTCGGGCGGCCGCGCTGTCGCCACCGCTGACCGTGGTGCCCTCACCGGGCTCGAGCGTCACTATCCCGGCCGGCGCGTGTAGTTCAGTCCCGAGTTCCGGGCGGTGGTCGGCCCACGACGGGGCGCTCTCACGCACCTGAACACGCACGAGATTCCCCTCGTCGATGTACCCGTCAGACCGGTCGTACGGGAGATACCCCTCTCGAGGCCCGAGGTCGACGACAGCTCCGCCGCCCAGAGTGCCGGTTACACGGCCATCAAAGACCGCACCGGGAGGAGTGGGGTCTTCCCAACCGAGCGTGTCTCGGCCCAGGTCCTGGAGCTGAGCGCTGGCCTCCGTAACGGCTGTGTCCGTACCCGTGACCCCGACCCCCTGGCGGTTCTTGGTCGTGTACACGGAGACGTCGACGGGGCCAGATTCGAATGTGGCGTCGAATCGCCGTTGGATCGGGGGCGAGGCGTCCACAATGTCGTGACCGGCCGAGAGGAACTGTTGTGTGAGCGCCGTTGCGTAGATTCCCCGGATCCTGACGTTCATAATTGCTCGGGACTCGCGGCAAAACGCACCCGATCTCCAACTGTTCCTCCGAGCGTGAGCTCGACAACATCGTCAGTCAGTTTGCGGCCGTTTTCGACGGGCACTCCCCAGGAGTCGAATTTCAGGTAGCCACGCAGGTCTGCACTGTGCGTATACAAGTCGATATATCCCACCTCTTGCTGGCTGATGTCCGAGTCAGAGTGAGCGATATCGAGATCGCAGTATACAGAGTCACGATCCGAAAAAAACGATTCAATAGAGTCGGCCTCCTCCTCAACAAGTTCGGCGACCCGGGCGCTGGCTGTCTTGATGGCTGCAGTCTCCAGGCCCGCTTCGCGCAACGCCTGCTGGGTGCGCGGGTCAAAGTGCATGATACATCTGGGGTCGGCGTCGGTTCAAGTTTAACGGTCGGGAGCCAGGTGGTCTCTGGACTGTGTCTCTCAGCCGGAACTCTCCGCACGGGAATCATAAGAGGGGATCTGTGTCAGAGCGCCGCCAGACTACGTGTTTGTGTGTCTTCCCGGTGCTGTCCCCGCCGGTTGGGCAACAACCCATTTGTCCCAGGGTCGGCAGTAATGATGTATGGCATCACGGAGAGACCCGGTCGAAGAAGCGTCTGACGGGTCTCATGACCTGTATGATATCGTCACCTGGGAAGAACGGTCCTCATTAGACGGGCTATCAGTGGCGGTGCACTGGCTGGTAGTGCGGTCGGCGAAGGCGGCCGTGGTTCTGGTAGCGTTACTAATCCTCTTGACGATCGTTGGGCAGATCGGCCTTGGCATCTTCGTCACCCCGGCAGTCGGTGTGCTGACACTGTTGTCAGTCATCCCGGCGTTAGGGTTGGCTACCTACGTGTGGTATGCTGACGTCACCGAGCGGGAACCGCTCACGCTGCTGGTGGCGACGTTTCTGCTGGCGGTGCTAACTGCCGGGTTCGCGGCCGTCATCAACTCTTCTGCGCGCCCGCTGTTCGTCTCGCTCGGCCCACTCGGGGTCGTTCTGTTTTATTTCGTCATCGTCGCTCCTGTCGAGGAGAGTGTGAAACTGTTGGCCGTTCGCCTGTACGCGTACAATGACACTCGATTTGATGCCGTGATTAACGGGGCAGTGTACGGCGCTGTCGCCGGCCTTGGATTCGCTACGATCGAAAATTCGCTGTACATAATCGATAACGTCGATGCGGCTGAACTGGGAGTGGGGGTCGGATTGGTCGGTGCGGGCGACGGTATCGCTGCGCTCCGTGCGCTCGCAGGGCCGGGTCACGTCATCTACTCTGCGTTCGCTGGCTACTATCTCGGGCTCGCCAAGTTCAATCCATCAAACCGCGGGCCTATAGTCGTCAAGGGATTGGTGATTGCTGGCCTGTTGCACGCGACGTACAACTCGACGGTGAGTATCGGGTCTGGGCTCATCGCCGGCCTCACCGGGTTACCTCCGAACGTGGCGTTCGTGGTGTATATTACGCTGTTCGTCGGTGTCACTGGCGGGATCCTGTTCGCCAAGATTCGACGGTATCGGGAAGCCTACTTAGAGGTCACTACAGAGCCTGGAACTGACCCGCCAACCCCACCAAAACCCCGCTGATCGGTGGTCCTGAACACGTCCGCAGTCACCCGAGACATCTGCTCGGGGGCCTGACCCCGAAGTGGTTGACAAACGCTGTCGTTGACTCTCGAAGACAGTCGTAGAGTAATTGCTGATCCGCGTGAGAACGCCAGACGATATTTCCAACTCTCACGTTGTCCACGTGAATGTGTGATTGTTGATCTTGCCCCCGGAATGTGGTCGGTACGCGGGCGTCCACACGGTGCGAGTGTCTTTCGATCAATCGAGTTTTTCTCGAGAGACGGTGACACCAGTCGGCGTGATAATCAGTTGATCGTCACCTTTCTGCACGATATCGCCGTTTACCTCTCGAGCCACCTGTCGAAGTTCGTCGATAATGTGTTCGACGGTCCTGTCAGATGTCGAATGCCGGGTGACGTCGGCAATGACGAAATCACCGTCATACACTGCGTCTTTGATCGGGATCACGTCCCGCTTGTCGTTGATCTCGGCAATATGCACCTGCAGACCTGTTGCACCCGGGGTGTCCGCAAAATCGTCTAATTCGAGTTCCACGTAGTCGTCGACAGAACGGCGCTCACCGGCCCCGAGGATTTTGCTCATGATTCCCATGCCCACCTATGACTGGGTGGATTAGTTAGGTCTTACGTCAAGAACTGGGAAACGAGCGCCAATAGATGAGATAGATCGGAGTGACACAGGCGAAGAGACCACACTTTCGGCCGGGGGAGCAACAAAGCCGCAGCGACAGTTCATGTGGCCGCTCTCGCGGGCTGCAAGATACTACCCGACGTCATGCGTTGCTGGGCGAGCGAGGACAAGTCCGACATGACGGTTGTGTGTAGCAACGCAAAGGTCGGCTGTCAGGCGCGGGAAGGTACAGTTTTTTGCCCGCTGGACGTCTCAGATGTCGCGTGACGTTCAGCATCTGCGTCCGTGAGCAGTACACCGACGAGAGTGAGAACGACCAGACCCGATACGGTGTCGCCGTGACGACCCGGTTAGCGGGGGTCGGAACATTATGCCCGTTCGCGTCGACAAACGGAGCAGTGGCGACACAGTCGCTAGTGAACGTAGAATTAGGCAGGAAAGGAGTGGAGTACCTGGACGACGGCCTGTCGGTCGAAGACGCCCTGCAGGCGTTGTTGAACGCGGACGAAGGCCAGTCTCAGCGCCAGTTGCACGGAGTCGACAGTGACGGGAGTTTTGCGTTTTCTGGTGAGGAGTGTAAACCGTGGTTTGGTCATGAAGAAGGTGAGAATTTCACCGTCGCGGGTAATCTCCTGACCGGCAAAGACGTCGTCACCGATACCGTTGCGGCGTACGAATCAGACGCACACGGTGACCGTCCGCTCGCCGAGCGGCTCATCGAGGCGCTTGAGGCAGGTCACGAGGCAGGCGGAGACAAGCGTGAGGAGTTACCCATCCAGTCGGCCGCGCTAATCGTCAAGACGACTGAGGAGTCTGAGATGGGTGCCCCGTACTATAACGATCTCAGGGTGGATGCGACTGAGACGCCAATCGGGGATCTCCAGGCTACCTACGACCACGCCGTTCGCGGGTGGGAGGATGCCATCGATCAGTACTCCGAGACGGCGACTGACGATACCGGCACAGACTGACCATCTCACGCGATGGCGGCCACAGGCCGCAGACCAGTCTGGCATTCGGCCGCTTATGTGACGGCAGAACGGTCACGGACGCGCCAGTCGGGCTAGCACCGGAAGGTGGTCTGATGGGTAACGGCCACGATCGTCACGGTCGGCGAGGGTAGCGAACGCTTCGACGTCGAATCCGTCCACGAGAATATAATCGATACGCCGGTCTTGGAGGAGACGTGCAAAGTCCGTCAGTGATGTCTTTGGGCCGTGACGGACAGTCGCTTCCTGTGCCGCATCAGTCAGTCGCTCGGTCAGGATCGCGTGGGGGGTAGTGCCTGCCGTGCAGTTGAGATCGCCGAGCAACAACAGAGGGGTATCGCCGGCGATGGTCTGCAGTCGAGCCCGACTGAGTCGTGCACTCTCTTCACGGGCGGTGTCTCCGCGGTGGTCGAAGTGTGTGTTCGACACGACGATGTCGCCGTCAGCACCGCGCAGTCGAACCCAGACGACGATCCGTGGATATCTGGCGTCCCAGCCGGCTGCCGGTGTGTCGGCGTCGGGGTTCTCTGAGAGCCAGAACATCCCGTCATCGACTGCTTCGTATCGATCGCGTCGCCACGCGATTGGACAGCCCTCTCCGTGCCCATCTGGTGCTCCATCGACGAGCCGGTACGCCGGGAGTCGATCGGCAAGAAACGCCGTCTGTTCGGGAAGAGCCTCCTGTAGCCCAAACACGTCGGGTGCGTGGGCCCCGAGCAGTGCACCCACAGCATCACGACGGTTATACCACCGGTCGTGACCGTCGTCAGCGTCCGCGTGGCGGACGTTGTATGACAGCACCCGCGTTTCAGTCATGTATCACAATGGAGACCGGCACAACCTAAAAATGGCTACCTGTCACTGAGACCGGCTCAAGATGAGTAGGCGAAGACACCACCATCACGGCTGGAAACGCGGCTCTTTAGCCGTCTCCAGGCGCTCAGCCCCCGTCCTCACGGAGCGACAAACGGGAGCGAGTAGGGCGGGGTGGCGATACAGCGCCGTCATCAGCTGGGTTGCACGGTCTGTTCCCAACCCATGGGCACACACACCCAATTTATTCCACTGAACGCCAGACGGCCGATCAACATGGCCGTTCCGACCTGTTGGCCTCGACTCGCTCGTCGTTCCGAATGGAACGACACGCTCCCTGCGAAGTCGACAGACACGGGTAGCGTTCGAACGCGACAACAAGCGTGCGCTGCCTGACGGACCGGTTCCGTCGAGCAACGAAACGAGACGAGGAGTAGGAGTGGGACACTCCGAATCACCGCCTGTGGAGACTGCGCTCCCTGTGGAGACGTCTGTCTCTCCAAAGCGCGTCGTGGAAGCAGGAACCCGCCCCGCCCTCAGCGGGTGCGTCAGCGCGAGCAGGGCGGGGTAGTTCACAGGCTGAACTCATAGAGATCGTCACCGACGTAGTGGATAGATTCGACGACTTTGCCGGACTCGCCAGCGAGGTCTGAGCCATCGACAAGTGCCCGACCAACCGCGAGGATTTTCCCGTGACTCTCCTCCGCGATGGCGACCAACTCATCTGTGGCGATATCGGCGTCGGCTTCGACGATTCCCGGCCGCATCACGTCGGCGCCGTCAGAGACGAACGAAATCGCCCCAGCATCGACTGTGACCACGTGACTGTCGGGGTCGTGTGCGTTGGCTCCTTTGACCGTGAGAAACGGCTCTCCCTCATCCACATAGAAGACGAGCGGTTCACCGTCGACCAGCACAAGGTCGAAGTCAGTATCCTGCAGTTCCACGAGTTCAAACGACTCACCGTCGATATCGACGCCGAGACCGGCTGCGAGCGCCTCGCGGATCTCGTCTACCCCATCGCTGCGAAGATGATGTCGCGATTTGACTTGCATAGTTGAATATCGCTCCCAATATTCATAAATCGCGTCGTTCCGAGCTGAGATTCACTCTTCACCGTCTGTCGGCCAATGCAATGCCGACGACGGGTCGAAGTGACGGTGCCGTGTCTGCGGGAAGAGGAATCACCGACTGCGACGAGTGGGAAAGCGACAGTGGCAGCCAGACTCGTGAAGCGACTCGACGGTCGTGATCTTGTGAGGAGACAGTAGGGCGGAGCGGACAGCCAGAGTCGGCTTCCTCGAAACGGATAAGTATAGAGCGGTCTACTGCCAGCATATGTGGGGTTCCCGGCGAGACCGGGATGAACAGATGGTCGTGTGTATTGCCTGTGGAGACAGTGTCGAACGGGCGGACGCAAGAGAGTACGACAAAGAGGGGGACCGGTGGGATCGTCTAGGCAAGGAATTCGAGTATCTCTGCAATGGGTGTCACTCAAGACTGTGCCACCAGCCCCGAGACGGGCTCGAATCACTACTCGTCTCGATTGAGTCCGACAGCCCTCGACCGGCGGATGAATCGGCCGAACACGAGCGGTCGACACAGGAGATATTTCTCTCACAGTATATCGCCGCGGTCCAAGAGCAGGATCGCGACCGGTGAATCCCGGAGACGGCTGCGTCTCGCCGTGTCTCGGCCGCTGGCAAGAACCCCCGACAGGTCTTTTTATTAGACGTGTCAAGCGAGTGCATGAGTAAGGACGCACAGGCGGCGGCCCAGGACCCGAGCTATCAGGGGCCCGTAAAGATCACCGAGACGGGAGCCGAGAAGTTGGAGGCGAAACGCGATGAGTTGTTCGAAGAGTTCGATCTTCACGACGAGTTTCCGCCTGGAGTGATTCGGGAGGCTGAAGCTCGTATCGACGGGGTGGAGGAAGAAATCGCTGAGGAGGCCGACCACCGACAGGATCTCCGCGATCTGACGGCCTGGACGACAGACCCAACCGACGCTGAAGACTTCGACGACGCGATTAGTATCCAGGAAGAAGACGACGCGTACAGACTGTGGGTACACATCGCAGATGTCACCCACTACGTGAATCCGGACACACAGATGTGGGACGAGGCTGTCTCCCGTTGTAACACGATCTACCTTCCCGGTCACGTGATGCACATGCTCCCGTCTGTGCTGGCAGAGACTGTCTGTTCGCTGGTCCCACAGAAGGACCGACTCGCACACACTGTGGAGATGGAGATTAGCAAGGAGACACTGTCGTTCGAGAACGTCGACATCTACAAGTCAGTGATCCGCTCGGACGAGCGACTCACATATAACGAGTGCGAACGCCGGCTTGAGGATCCCGACGCGCCACTGCACGAGGAGAACACACTGGCCTACGAGTTGGCCAATCAGATGCACGAACAGCGCAAAGAAGACGGGTCACTGGTGTTGAATCCGCGCCGGGACCGCGCTCACACCATCATCGAGGAATCGATGCTCAAGGCGAATAAGGCGGTTACTCACGTCCTGATGTGGGACCGCGGGCTGGAGGCGATGTATCGTGTCCACCCGCAGCCGACACCCGACCAATGGAGTGACGCGCTCCAGGAGATCCAAGAACTGGACGGTGTCTCGATCCCAGCGTCCGCGTGGGATGGGGACGATCCCCGGATGGCCGTCAACGGGGCGCTGGAAGAATCACCCGACCGGCAACTCAACAAGATCCAGCGAGCCGTGCTAAAGGTGATGCCACGTGCGAAGTACATGAATGACCCGTTCGGCGGCCATCACGCGCTGAATTTCGACATTTACGGTCACTTCACCTCGCCAATCCGGCGGCTCTCAGATCTCATCAATCACTGGATCGTCGATACGAACGACGTCCCAGAAGAACTAATCGCGCTGTGTGACCGTGCCAGTGACAAGCAGCGAGACGGAGACGCGGTCGAGCGGATCTACAAGCAGGAGATGGAAGACATGGGGATCGACCCCCACGCCGTGAACAATCGCGGTCTCGAAGTCGTCGATGATCCCGAGGATGCGACACATGGACCCGTCTGAGCGGTGACTCTCTCAACAGGGAGTGCCGATCAGTCGAGTCTCTCGTCCCCCCAAAGATATCGAGGCTCCGTTCGCTATCTGATACCTGAATATCCGGGGATCGGAACCTCTCGTAGAGGAAAATCTGCTGCCAGATCACGTCCTTTTCTGAGTGGATTCAGTCACACGGGAATGATCGAAATAGATCCACAGCCGCGAACCGCAGGACGAGCGATATACGGGTCTCGAACTTCTAAAGAAATGTATGGGGAGCAACCACGAGAACGACCACGACCATGACCACGAACAGGAACAGGGAGAAAGCCACGAGGAAGACGGTGGCCACGGTGATACCATTCAGATCGACGGTCACGGAGACGAGGAGTCCACCATAGAGCCCGAGCGGAACGCGGAGCGACTGGCCAGCGTGGGCGGATTCACTGGCGCCGTGTTCGGTGCTCGGGGCGGGCCGGTGGGTGCAGGTCTCGGTGCGCTAGTCGGTGGCTCTGCCGGCTACGTGGTGGGGTACACGCTTGGTGAGATCGAGGGTGACGGGGAATCCGACGAACAGTCCGCCGAATCTACTGATTCCGACGAACCAGACACGCATACCGACACTGATACTGACACGATCGAGAGCGATGACGACGGCCCGGTGACGATCGATGTCGAGGGAGAACACGAAAACGGAGAGCTCGACGAGAGCACCGAGGATGAGGGTGGAGCCGTGGGTCACCACGGTGACGACGAGGAGACGGGTGAGGACGTAGACGGTCAGGAAACGCAGGGTAACGAGCAAACAGACGCAGGTGGCGAAGACGATTCCTGACGGCGACTCAGTCTCACCTCCCACGGGCGATTGTGGTACCGACTCCCGGTATAGGAGAAGCCCCGTCGCGGGGGCCTGCCAGAGAGTTGGCGGATTCGAGTCGATAATCAATTCAGCTGACGGCGAGCAGAAGTGCGATTTCGCTTGATGACCGACGCGTACTGTGAGCCTGTTTGGATGTGATGAGCGGCTCCGGACTCGTTGAAATTGCTGTGTTCTTTGCGGCTGCCAGTGTGGCGGGTCCGAGTACGACGGGTTTTCCGGTGTGGCGCCTATATTCATCACGTGGCAATCTCTACCGGCGATACAGTAACAATCGAATATGTCGGCCGACTACCAGAAGACGAGACCGTTTTCGATACGTCTCGACGTCCGGTCGCCGAAGAGAACGGGCTTGCAGAGGCCCAACCTGACCGGGATTTCGATCCGCTATCGGTCGAAGTCGGGGCTGGACGGGTTATCGAAGGAATGGACGAAGGACTGGTCGGTCTCGAATCGGGCGAAACAGAGACTCTCACTATCCCGCCGGCGAAAGGCTACGGCGAGTGGGACGAAGAACGGGTGCAGGAGTTCGAAACCGACGATCTGAGTGAGATGCTCGGCGGACAGACACCTGAGGAGGGCGAACAACTCCAAGCAGAGAGTGGACAGCGAGGAGAAGTGACTCACGTCGACGAAGAGACCGTTCGTGTGGACTTCAACCCGGCGCTAGCGGGTGAAACACTTGAGTTCGAGGTCGAAGTCCTGGACATCGAGTGACCACCCACCGCGGTATCAGTAGTGTCACCCCCTGACAGATTCTACCTGGTCTGAGCTAGTGCTGAGCAGTCGCCGTACCTACCGCGTGTTTCCACGTGCCGAACTCTGAGCGACAGCCACGACTATTTTTCTACTGAACTCCCGTAGTATTGTGCTGTTTTAACTTTACATGGTGACGCAAAGCTTCTCAAACGGGTCTTTAACAATATCTAGGGCAATACATCCAGAGTTGTATTGTTATGCAATTGCAACACTACTTACTTACCTGTGGAGGTGGCTAGTATAGTTGTGAACAGCAACGTAGGTTCGGCAGACCGGATGTTCAGGACCGCAATCGGAGCGATCGTCGGTATCGTTTCGCTGACGATTCTTGCAGGCACCATTTCGCTTCCAATGATCCTTTCACCCATCCTCGGGGTTATATCGGCTATTTCCCTCGCCACGGCGGTTGTGGGGACCTGCCCGATGTACGCGCTACTCGGTGTCAATTCCCGTTCCAGGAGTCCCGGCACCTCGCAGTAGCGAGACAGTCGTCGCGGAAGGGCAAATCAATCGCGTCCGCAGCCGCAATCACCTTTTTCCGACCTAATCGTGCTGACTACGCAGCAGTGACTTCCTTTCGCCCCTGAACTGGCGAACTTTCGCTTGCTACGTGTCACAATGGAGGGTGGGTCCCCACAGGCGGGGGTAGACTGTTCACTGCACGTCGGAACTCGATGCCCGGGACAGCAGGTACACCGCGACCCCGCCGAGCCCGAACCCGACACCTGTCAGGACCGCTACCCCAGGAACGACGCCGTCCAGTGTGCCGCCGAACCACGCCACTTCGACGACGGTCATCACGTCTTGATCGAGCATCAGCGACCGTGCCGCATCGACGCCATAGGTGACGGGATTGAACCGGGCGAACGTCTGGATCCAGTTGGGTAGTGCCGCGAGTGGAAGAAAAGCGCTCGAGAGGAACAGCAGTGGGAATTGCAGCAGGTTCGCCCCGATGATCGTCGATTCCTGATCGCGGGTGAGGATCGCGAGTGCGTTCGAGAAGGCCACGAACCACAGTGAAAACAGAATTCCGATGGCGATGATGCCGAGCGCGCCGACCAGCCCGGTGGCGATTTCGGCGCCGAGCAGAGTGCCCAACCCGAGGATGATCGCGACCTGCACACCGATTCGGAACACTTCGGCAGCAGTCTTGCCGAGAAACACCGCCGTGCGGTTCATCGGTGTGACGAGCACCTTCTCGAACATGCCGTTCTCGATGTCGTTGACCAGACCCACACCGGAGGTGATAGCTGCCGCGAGCGCGACTTGGATCGCGATGGCGGGCACAAGGTACGTCTCGTAACTGATACCGGGAATGCCCTGGCTGACGGCTCGACCGGCGACGTTCCCGAACACCTGTGTGAACAACACGAGAAAGATGATGGGTTGGGCCAGCGAGACCACCAGGACGAATGGATTGCGGACGGCCTTGATGTTCCACCGCTTGAAATTCACCCACACGTCTCCCGCGAAGCTGTTTCCGGCGTTCACAGCCGGTTGCGTCGCGGTCTGTGCCGCCCCGGTCTGCTCATCGGCACCCGGTGTGCTCATCGGCTTGCCTCCGTGTCCTCGGTATCGAGTCCTTCACCGGTAATCGCCAGGAACACGTCGTCCAGCGTCGGGGCACGGATGTTGAACCCGGTCACCGTCAACTCTGCATCCCTGAGCGCGACGAGCAGGTCAGTACCGTACTGACGAGCCGTCTCCGCAGTGACACTGATCCCCTCATCTGTCTCGGTGACGGCAGCGTCGGTGAACGCCTCGAACTCCCGGGCGATTGTTGCGGCTCGTCCGCGGGCCGTCGGGCCACCATCCAACTCCACGTCAAGCACTTCACCGCCAACCTCGCGTTTCAGATCTGCCGGACTCCCGTCAGCGACAATCTCACCGTCCAAGATGACTGATAGCCGGTCACAGAGCTGGTCGGCCTCCTCGAGATACTGTGTCGTGAGGAAGATGGTTGTGCCAAGGTCGTTGATCCGCTGAAAGTACTCCCACAGACGGTTTCGGGCTTTGGGATCGAGACCGGTGGTTGGTTCGTCTAAAAACACCAGCGCCGGGCGGTGCGCAAGCGCTGTGGCAGCGTCTAATCGTTTCTTCATCCCGCCCGAGAACTCCTCGGATCGTTTGTCTGCCACGTCAGCCAAATCCACCAGGTCTAATAGTTCGGTTACACGGTTGTCGCGTTGCCCTCGGGGGACGCCGTAGGCTTCACAGGCGAAGCGAATGTTCTCCTGCGCGGTGAGTTCGGGGTCGATACTCGTCTCCTGCGCCATATACCCAATCGACTCCCGGATAGCCCGCGCGTCAGAGCCAACGTCGAAATCGTTGACTCGAACTGTGCCGCTGGTCGGCGACAGAAGCGTCGCGAATATCTTGATTGTCGTCGTCTTGCCTGCGCCGTTGGGCCCGAGAAAGCCGAAGAATTCTCCCTCGGGAATCGTCAAATCCAGTCCCTGTACGGCGGTTGTCCCATCAGAATAGACAAGTTCGAGCCCCTCGACATCGATGGCTGCCGGAGCGTCGGCGGCCGGACTGTTACCGTCGATCTCGGTTGCCGTCTGAGACCGGGCAGGTTTCCCGTCCGAGTCAGGTGTCGACATAATTCTCCTACCAGACCTGAAGTCA
>KI543231.1:124186-125492 GCA_000496235.1 uncultured archaeon A07HR60 | reverse complement strand
CAGCAGATACTCTGACTTCCCAGATATCCAGTACCGGCATCCCTGAGTGCCAGTCCGTGATGATCGGCAGATAGCTCTGACTCCACTTCCGGAGCTCAAAATATGCGGGGACAGCAAACCAGTCGTGCAGCTCACCACATTCTGATGATTCACCGCGGCGGCAAGCAAAGAACTCGCGGACGCACTCGGCAGTCGGTCGCGCGTCGAGTTGCTCGTGTTACTCTCAGAATCTGATGACTCGCTGCTACAGTATCAGATTGCAGATGCACTCGATCTCTCGGAGGCTGCCGTGACCCGCACCAAGCAGCCACTCGTTGACGCTGGCTTCGTCGTCGACAACGAGCCCGGTCTCGATATCGACGACACAGTATCGGGTCTGGTGCAATCGTTCACCGACGTCATCGAGGCGTAAGCGTGGATCGCGAGGGCGCCACCCCGGCACACTGCACGCAGTGTGAGTGTCCGATCGTCCTCTTTGAATCGACAACAGCCGGCTACGAGCTCGGCTGTTGCTGTCGCAATCGAAGCGTCGACGTGAACGGCGCTGCATCCGGATCCTCGCTCTTCACGCCAATGACGGGCGTGTGGTCAGGCGTCGACGATGTCGCCCCGTGGGGAGACGCCCCGCTGGGCGACGATGGCACCGACGGCGAGTAGGTTTCTGTCGCATCTATGAGTAGACCCAGTACAACCACGGTGGTCCCTGTCAAAAGAGAGCTGACCGGCGATATCTACACCCTCGAGGTGATGGGTGATGACCCAATGGCTGTCGCAGCCGACGTTGTCGCGAAAGAGTGTCACGGAGAGATAACCGTCATGGCTCCAAGCCGTTTCGATGACCTCAGTGAATATCCGAGCATTGGAAAGTCAGCTGGAGGCAACATCGACGGGCCCGACTCCGGGGGTAACAGTGGGGAGACCACCACTGCAGAGCCGGCCTCGGAGCCGGATCACTCGGACTCGAATCCGGCTGCCCTGCTCGAGCAAAACGCGCAGACGTTTCGTGAGAAGAATGCAGACTACGGCGGAAGTTGGCGTTTGGCGAGTGAGACCATGTCGATGTGGGCGCGAGAACTCG
This sequence comes from uncultured archaeon A07HR60, assembly GCA_000496235.1. Classification (GTDB taxonomy): domain Archaea; phylum Halobacteriota; class Halobacteria; order Halobacteriales; family Haloferacaceae; genus J07HR59. Next base: position 124,414 of record KI543231.1, on the reverse strand, counting down.
ATATCGAAGAATTCGATTTGCAGGATGACGACCAGGCAGTTGCGTACGGATTGTTCTGGGAACGGCTCATCAAACTCATCCGCGCGTTCAATGTCGAACTTGGCGATCACGATCCACACAACGAAGACGTCCAGGAGAGTCACCTCGATGAATCAACCTACGCTGCGATGCATGCGACTGTGTTCGAGGCTGATGAGTCAGACGAGTAATGAGCACTGTTCCGGCGCT
>KI543231.1:121218-124166 GCA_000496235.1 uncultured archaeon A07HR60 | reverse complement strand
AGCAGCGGTAACCCATCTCAGCAGAGATGCCGTTGCTGAGGTCGATCTTGACGAAGAGGTCCCTCGCCTCGGAAAACTCCACCACACCAATCACGAAGAAGTCATCCAGGGCAAGCCACCGGAGCGAGAGCCGATCCACTACACCATCTCACGCGACAAGTGGGCGGTCGTGGAGACTGCACACGATGCAGCCTCACAGGTGACCAAACAACTCGAATCGGCTGGCTTTGAAACCGGGGCTCGCGCGGGTGTGACGACCGTCACGCGAAATAATCACGACCAGAAGGCGGTCATCGTGACACGGACTGTTGGAGAAACTGCAGACGGGCAAGCAATCACTCCCGGCGTCTCTGAAGACGAATTGAAAGACGCGCTGCCAGCCACTGTCTCCGGAACCGCCGGAGATGGCAAGTATCAACAGACGATCGAGGATATTCCAGTCGAAATCGAAACGGAGCGAGTGGCTCGTTCGCCCCCGACTGCACAGCCCACACCAGATGTCACTGGTCCCGGATCTCAGTATGAGCACAAGTACCGGCCCGTCCCTGGAGGCGCGTGTATCCAGTGGGGAACTGCCTTTCCAGGCAGTTGCGGAACGAGTTGTGCGCCGGCGTACAACGAAGACGCCGAACAGTACGATCTGGTCACCGCCGGACACGTCACAAAAAGTGAAAAAATACACCAGCCGAAAGATGATCTCCGAAATAACCACCAGATAGGTACCCGGATAGACGACAAAGACAAAGTGGACCACCCACCACGGAGGGCCCCGCCGTCATTTGATGCCGGTGTGGTCAGTCTCAGTGTAGATCACACACACATGTTCGCCGCCAATGATGGTGACAACAGTTACCTCGATGATCACCATGTGTTCGGGGTTGTGGGTGTGGATAAACTCAAAGATAACGAGAACAGCGATTTTGAAATACTGAGACGTGGGACGGAATCCGGTATGAAAGAGGGGACGCTCGGTGATGTGTACGTAGGATGACGACGCGTTTGATGCAGATACTGACGGAAAACCTGGTGACTCGGGAGGTCCACACTATACTCGTGAGTACGATCCCAACTTCCGGATCTGGAAAGTATATATCGCGGGTGTATGCTATGCTGCTCATAAGGAACTAGAAACCACGCGAGCGACGATAGGTGACGCAATTGAATCCGAATTTAATCTCCAATTCTGATGAATCGGCGACAATTTCTCTGCGCTCTCACGGGATCTGCAGGCTTACTCGCCGGGTGTACCGATCGAAGCGAGTCACAGGCCATGCTCGGCGTCGACACCAGACTAGCTATCGAGGAGACCCGCGTCATCGCCGACACTGACAATTTCGTCGTCGATTTCGAGAATCCTCAGAGCCGTGACAACGGGTCTCCCCCCGAGGTAGAGTTTGCAGCCGAACTCTTTCAGCCGCAAGACGCCCCTCCAGAGATCGAATTTCGGCTAACCAACACCGGGCCACAGCGGATATTCTACATGGCCCCGTTTTATCCGTTTGACGTATTCCCGAGTCTCTCTGGAGAGTTGATGCTGCTTCCAAAATTGAATCCAGATCGACCTTATCAGGGGTACGGAGCGACGGACCCGGATGGGCCTCAGAGTCGGGACGGACTCATTCCCGAGTCAAATAACGAGGGTTGCTGGCGGGTCAAGGGCTCGCCAATGACGTTAATCCCTGGTCTCGCTTTACAAGTGGACACTGGGGAAACGCTCTCGAATCGCTCATCGATACTCGTCAGTCCCGACGGTCCGTGCCCACCTGCCGAGACACAGATGCTGTCGAACGTCTTCTCGATTGGCGGTGCTCGTGCGAACAAGACCGAGCTCGTCGTCGAGTTGCGCGTCACTCAAACACTCCTGTGACGAATCGGCGCCAATTTCTCTGTGCTTTCACGGGATCTGCAGGCTCACTCGCCGGAAGTTGAACCCGGGAGTAGCACCGTCGGCACGGCCCGCGTGAGTATCACCATTCCACTCAATTCAACCAGCGTCTGTGTCACGACAACTGCCGGCACCAATTCGTAACCGGCCGGCAGCGCCAACGCCAACGGCAGGACGATCAATGAGTTCCGCGTCACGGAGGTGAAAACCAGCGCTCGTCGCTTGCCGATATCCATCCCGAGTCGCCCACTGACCAATCGTCCCAGCAGCGGCATCAGTATAAGAAACCCAACATAAACTGGAATGACTACGACGATCTGGTCAAAAGAGTCCTGCACGCGAGGGAGTTGCGAGGCGATGACGGTGAACAGTGTCACTCCCATCATCGGCACGGGGAGCCATGCCATCCGGGTCTGGAAGTGTGCGACGTGCGGTGACTGTTCTGCTCCAGTTTCAGTGAGCCACGCGAGTGTCAACGGAAAAAATAATGAACAGAAATGCGTTGAGGAACGGTTTCGCCTCGATAACCGCCGCGATGTCCGAGCCGACAAACAACCACAGATACACTGGCAACAGGAGCAGTTGCACCATCATCAGTGCCGGTGTTGTTGCAGTGAGCTGTTCAGCGTCACCGTCTGCGAGATCGGTGAACGCGATGACGTAGTCAATACACGGTGTTAATAGAACCAACAGGACGCCGACGAGGACGGCCTGGTTGGACAGGAAAAGTCGGGTGAGTCCCCACACGACTACTGGAACGAGGAGAAAGTTCACCCCGAGTGCTGCCCCGATGAACCGCCCGTTCGTGAACGCCTGGCGAAGCCGTACGAACGGGATTTCGAGGAACGTCACGTACAGGAGGACGGTTAAAATAGGATTGATGACTCCCTCGATAGATGTCGCCCACGTGGGACGGCCCGTTCCGACGCCGACTGCGAGTGCGACGGCGGCAGCGTACACGAGAATTTGGTGACGCTGGAGCCATTCCCCACTGTTCATTTGTGTACGCTACGGGTGACGATTGGGCTAACCCTTTGTGATGTTAGTCAGCGGTGACACGTGG
>KI543231.1:118743-121198 GCA_000496235.1 uncultured archaeon A07HR60 | reverse complement strand
CGGTCTCGTTGGCTGCGGGACCATCGGCACCGAAATCGCCACAGCAGTAGACACGGGGAGAATACCCAACACCAGTCTTGCGGCTGTTTCTGATATCGACGACGAGCAGGCGAAGACGCTCGTCCAGACTCTCGAGGGGACACCCGAGCGAGTCGACTCCGTATCCACTCTGACCGCGGAAGTGGATCTCGTCGTCGAAGCGGCCGGGCAGACAGCGGTTCAGAACGTCGCAGTCGAGGTACTGGACTCGAATACGGACTTAATGATCATGAGCGTGGGCGCGCTCGCCAGAGCGCCACTCAGACGGTCAGTCATCGAGACGGCAGACGCAAACTCAGCCAGGGTATATCTTCCCTCTGGGGCTATCGCTGGGCTGGACGCGATCAAAGCCGCAGCACTCGCAGACGAACTGTCATCGGTCACACTGACGACCCGCAAGCCGCCGTCCGGGCTCGAAGGAGCACCCTACATCGAGAACAACGATATCAATCTCGGAGGACTCGAAGAGGAGACGGTCATCTTCGAAGGACCGGCAACGAAGGCGGCTCAAGCGTTTCCTGCAAACGTTAACGTCGCTATGTCGCTCAGTCTGGCCGGTATCGGCCCGGAAGAGACGGGAGTCACGATCATCGCCGACCCCGAAGAGACGAACAACGTTCACCAGATCGAAGCCGAGGGCAGCGCCGGCCGAATCCAAACCACGGTTCAGAATGTCCCCTCACCGACGAATCCGAAGACGAGCTATCTTGCCGCACTCTCGGCGATCGAGAAACTTCGCGGTCTGACGATATCCACGAACACCGGGACGTGAGCTGACAGCCGCATTCGAGCCCGACCGAGACTCGGTGGCTGCGCGACGAATAGAGAGGTGACCTGTCCCGCCGTGTTCGCTCGGTGGTGTGTGATCCGTGATTCCCTTCTCAGAGATCCAATTGCTCCCGCTCTCGTACGACATGATCGTTCTGCCACTGTGTAGTGAGTGACACTCTCCGTCGATATCACAACCGTCGGAGTCTGCATTCAATCGCTGTCGGCGGATTCGAGGATCGCAGCAGGATCACGGTCAGAGAGGGTTGTCTGCTGTCGGTTCGAGAGCGGCAGTGGGTTCGAGCCGGGTGCTCGTGCTGTGAGCCTGATACCACGGACCGCTCCGTCGGCAAAGAGATCGCGAACTGTTCGGTAGAACTCGACACGGTGGTCGTATATCTCACGTCCATGGAGGTCGACAAACTGTTGTTGGCGTGTCTGAAACTGATCATAGCGGATGTCCGTCCACCGTGTCCACGCGTCTGTCAGGTCACAGGTGACAATGTCTACAAATCCCGCGGTTCGGAACTCGTCTCGCAGCGTAGCCTCAGAAACCGGCTCCGGGGCTTCGACAATATCCTGCAGCCGGCGGAGATTTCGTGTCGACGGATCATTCGTGACGAACGCTTCAACAAACGCTGTCCCGCCTGGCCGAAGCGCATTTTGACATTTTGCTAGGACCGCAGGCCGGTCAGTGAGATGGAGCAAGACGAGCCACGCGATCATGTTGTCGTATTTGTTGGCTTCTAACGAGACATCGTTGATACTGCCAGTGGTGAACCGAACGCGGTCGGCAGCTCCAACCCGTTCGGTGAGGTCCCGTGCGGCCTCGACTAATTCAGGTCGGACCTCGATCCCGTGGACGTGACAGCCAGTTTCGGCGGCTGAGTACCTGGCAGGACCGCCGATACCGCTACCGATATCGAGCAGCTGCCGAGATTCGTCAAGACCGAGTACAGCGATAGCTTCATCGCAGGCGTCGGTCCCGTAGTAATGATACTGATCGAGATGACCCAGCTCCGTCAGATCCTGGACAGTCAGTGCCCCATCTGAGAGTCCCCGTTCGGACAGGGCCGCCTCGATACCGGTGACTCGCCAGCTATACATACAGTCGTTTTGTTCGTCTTGCGCCGTCTCACTGGGTTTTTCCATGCATTCAAAGTATTATATCCCACTAATAAAAATCGAGACACAAATCACGTAATTTAGTAATCTGGCCTCACGGAAGTATCAGCAAAGCGGCTCGCTGTGTCAGTATCACTGGGCAAGTATCGATCATCTGTTTTAATTTTTTGCGCTACCCCCATTGAGGAGCGTCTGTCTTTGTCTGAGTAACGGACCCGTGGAGCAATCCTCATAGGACACACAGAGTTGATAGGAGGAGCGTCTGTCGAACACAATGCATAATCCACAGTTACTATTACTCGGGTATGATGGAGCCCAGACAGCAGCAGCGACCACAGAACTTCGACAAGGTTCTCTCCTCAATGTGTACGGAGCCTCATCCGCTAGCTCAGGAGGTTGCTGTCGAATGTCTTGCGATGAATCCGGGAGATCCGGCTACCTACCAAACGGTCGCAGAGTTGGAGACAGAGGCAATTACGCGTCTGGGCGAGGTGGCCGGGATAGCAGATCCCTACGGCTACAT
>KI543231.1:110944-118723 GCA_000496235.1 uncultured archaeon A07HR60 | reverse complement strand
GTTCCTGGCTGCGTGTTGTGGCCGTAGCCGGTCGCGGAAGGTCACATATCGAGCAGGCGAAGCCGCCCGGCCACCAGCCCGAGTAGGAGCCCTGTGAATGAGCAATCAGTGCTACGTCCGCTCCACCAGTCGTCACCGTCACTCCCACGGCGATAATCGCACCGAGGCCCAGTTGAACCCGGGGAGGCAACCGCAGTGAGTCCACCAGCGTCATTGAGGCCGTGTTTCCAGCCATCAGATAGCCTAGCACTGCGAAGATAGCGCCGCTAGCCCCGAGCACTCCCTGCGGAAGTCCCGTAAGACTCCCAAGTACGACTTGTGCAAGCCCGGCGACGGCGCCCGTCGAAATGAAAACAGATGATACTGGAACGCGCTCGTGCGCCGTTCTAGCAGAAGCCCCAATAGAATGAGCGCCACGGCGTTGCCAAGAAGGTGAGAGGGTCCTGCGTGTGCGTACACACTCGTGACGACTGTCCAGGGATGGGCGACCAACGGCGCTTCCAGCAGAAATAGCATTCTGGCGGCTCCTAAGAAATCGGTAACCTGCTGCAGCGCGAATACACCGAGAATGACAGCTAGTGTCTGAGCTGTCGGGCTCTGGGCTATCCGCTGGCCAAGTGACGGTGACTGTTGGGCCACACCGATATCGGCCGAGTCGTGTGTAGGCCCAGAGCGGGCTCCAGATCGACCAGACATAGCTCATTTATTATCCAGAGCGTGAAAAAACGCCCACCTGTCGGCTTGCAAGCAATTGATGCTGGCTCTTTCTATCGGGGCCAACATTCTCCCGGCCAAACACAGAAAGCCGGACTCGGTAGTGTGAAGTGCAGATCGAAGTCGCGCGGGCGATGACACTTTGAGGATAAAAAGTTGAAAACAAGGTGTCGAGTCGCGAAATCGCGAGTCAGTCTTCGAGGACGATCTCGATACTCACGTCGTTTGGCACCTGGATCCGCATGAGCTGGCGGAGTGCGCGTTCTTCGGCGTCGATATCGATCAGCCGTTTGTGGACGCGCATTTCCCAGTGTTCCCACGTTGCCGTCCCCTCACCGTCAGGCGACTTCCGCGCAGGGACTTCCAACGTCTTTGTCGGCAGCGGGATCGGGCCCGAAAGCGAAACGCCGGTCGATTCGGCGATTTCACCGACGTCTTCACAGATGTCGTCGAGGTCCTCGGGCCGAGTGCCGGCCAGACGGACACGTGCCTCTTGCATCGATTATCTCTCGTCCACGTCCAGGACCTTCCCGGCAGCGATCGTCTGGCCCATGTCGCGGATGGCGAACGAGCCCAGCTCCGGAATCTCGCTGGACGGCTCAAGACTGAGCGGCTTCTGCGGGCGAATCGTCACGACCGCGGCGTCACCAGACTTGATGAAGTCTGGGTCGTCGTCTGCGACCTCACCCGACGAGGGGTCGATCTTCTTGTCGATCGATTCCACGGTACACGCGACTTGCGCCGTGTGGGCGTGGAAGACAGGGGTGTAACCGGCGGTAATGACCGACGGGTGCTGCATGACCACGATCTGCGCCTGGAACGTCTCTGCCACGCTTGGCGGGTCCGAGGCTGGGCCACAGACGTCGCCACGGCGGATATCGTCTTTCCCGATACCGCGGACGTTGAACCCGACGTTATCGCCCGGCTCTGCGCGGGGCACTTCTTCGTGGTGCATCTCGACGGTCTTCACTTCGCCACCCACATCGGACGGCTGGAAGGAGACATCGTTGCCCGTCTCCATGATCCCAGTTTCGACGCGGCCAACAGGGACCGTTCCGATACCGGAGATCGTGTAAACGTCCTGAATCGGCAGTCGGAGCGGGGCGTCCGTCGGCGGCTCCGGCTCGGGCAGACTGTTGAGTGCCTCCAGCAGTGCGGGTCCGTCGTACCAGCTGGTCTGGTCGGAAGCCTCGGACACGTTGTCACCCTCGAACGCGGAGATCGGAATGAACTTCGCGTCATTGGGGTTGAATTGGACCTGCTTGAGCAGGTCGTTGACCTCTGAGACCACGTCGTCGTAGTCGCTCTCGCTATAGTCGACGAGGTCCATCTTGTTGATACCAATAATCAGTTCGTTGATCCCCAGCGTTCGGGCGAGGAACACGTGCTCGCGGGTCTGTGGGGCGACGCCGTCGTCGGCTGCCACCACCAACACTGCGTTGTCGGCCTGCGAGGCCCCGGTGATCATATTCTTCACGAAGTCTCGGTGACCCGGGCAGTCCACGATGGTAAAGTAGAAGTCCTCGGTATCGAACTCCTGGTGGGCAATATCGATGGTGACGCCTCGCTCTCGCTCCTCTGCAAGGTTGTCCATCACATAGGCGAACTCGAAACCGCCTTTGCCTTTCTCTTCTGCTTCTTCGCGGTGCTGTTCGATCACGTGCTCCGGTACGCTCCCCGTCTCGTAGAGGAGTCGCCCGACCAGCGTGCTCTTTCCGTGGTCGACGTGGCCGATAATGGCCAGATTCTGGTGTGGTTTGTCGCTCATGATGAGTACGCGCTAAGGCTTTGCGTAGCCTATATTTCAGTTGATTAGACTAAAACCGTTTCGATACCCTTCACGACCGACGCCACCGCACGCCGGCGATTCTCACAGTTCTCTAGCGGGTGACACTCACACAGTATATATACGCGAACGTGGGCCACTGATCGGACACCGAGCGGAAGCTCACCGGCTCGGTGAGACGGGTCAACTATCCAATACCACGAGAGCAGACACCAGGGCTCAACGACGAAGCCTGATCTCACACTAACACAGGCCGAGAGGTAGATCTGAGGCCAGATCCAGATCCAGATCGAGATCGTGATCGTGATCGTGATCGGTGAGCAAGCCCAGAGCCAGAGTCAGGGCCAAGCCCAGATGCAAGTTCAGCCCCTAGCAGAGGCTTAGCCCAGCCGCTCGATATCTGAGAAAATCGCGCTCGCGGTTTCTGGCCCGCCAGCACCACGGCCGCTGACGTTGAGTTGGCCGGCGTGTTCAGTTTCTAATTGGATGATATTCCGGGTTCCCGAGACGGCCAAGGTTCCGTTTTCGGGGATTAGTCGCGGCCCGACTCGGACGCCCTCTCGCGTCGCTTCGCCGATAAGTCGGACAGTTCGGCCGTCTTCACTGGCTAGGTTGAGCGCGCTGCCCGGAATGTCACGGATCCCCTCGACAGTAGCGTCTGCAAGGCCGAATTCGCGTGCGTCAGCGGGATCCTCGACAGAGCCATGCGAGAGGACGTTCGCGAGAATCACGCACTTCAGCGCCGCGTCTGTGCCGTCGACATCGAACGAGGGGTCCGTCTCAGCGACACCGAGATCCTGGGCTTCTGCGAGGACATGGTCGTAATCCAGACTTTCTGCGGCCATCCGGGTGAGAATGAAGTTGGCAGTCCCGTTGAGCACCCCCCTGGCGGCATTGATTCGCCCCGGTCCGAAGTCTTCCACCGTGGAGACGGCCGGAATCGCCCCGCCGACTGTCGCTTCGAACCGAAGTTGGCCGGCGCTTTCTCGGGCGAGCTGCGCTGTATCGTTGAATCGCTCTGCGACCGGGCCTTTGTTGGCCAGCACCGCGTGACGGCCAGACCCCAGCGCGGCACGGACGTGAGAAAAGCCAGGTTCGGCATCCCCGAGCGTCGTTGGTGTTGCCTCCACCAGGACATCGTATTCGCCGTCGAGAGCGGCACTTCTGTCGGCCTCACCCACACTGCCGGTTTCGCGTTTACGAGTCAGTGCTGTCTCGACATCGATCCCGGCCGGGTCGACTGAGGCACTACTCGAGTCTCCCAGCGCGGTCACAGTGTGCCCGTGAGTGGTCGCGAGTTCCGCGACTGCCCGACCGACGGCTCCGACACCCAGCACGGCTAGTCTCACGGATCGACCTCGCTAAGCGGCTCAATCACGTCGAGCCCTTTCTCTGTGGCGAGGTCCTGGACGGTCGCCAACACGTCGGCCGCCCCACCATCTTTCGCGGCAAGCCGGAGTCGCGCGCTCGATACGTCTTCGGTGCCTTGCGGACTGGACAGCGACACATCTTCGACGGAAGCCGTCACTGACGTCTGGATTTGCTGAAGCGTATCTGAGAGGTCAGTATCGATAAGATGCCCAATCAGGATGAGTGTCACCTGTTCGCCGTACTTTTCGGTGCCTGCCTGGATCACGCTGACACCCTCACCGCGGAGCGCCTCGATTATCCCGTCGAACGCTTCATCCTGGCATTCGAAGTCGACCTCAACCGGGATACGGCCTCGTGGAGTCATGTTCCCGCGTTCGTGATAGATCGAGAGGAGGTTTCCCCCGTTTTTGGAGACGGGCCGCAGCGCGGCCAGCAACTGGCCCGGTTCGTCTGACAGCTCCAGTCGAACCGTATGGGTCGTCGGTTCCGTCGAGACGGCCCGTCCACCATCGAATTCCGCGTTCGACCCAGGACCAGACTCTGCTGTATCGGCAGCAGTGTTAGCTGGCGGATGTCCGTCTGGTGTTTGCTTCCGAGACTGGTCGTCTGAGGAGTTATTCACCACCGCGCCACCTCCGTCGACAGGACACGTGCTGGTCCCGGCTTCGTCCGGTCACCGTCGACTCCGGCGATAGTCTCGACCCTAACTCCGCCTCGACACGGGATCGAATGAGGTGCGATTGCATGTTCCAACGGTGCCACGCGGTACTGTATAAGCCTTCGGCGATGGCAGACGCCGTCTCGCGTCATAGGATCGCCTCGGATAGACTGCCCGCCGAGTCCAGCCAACCGACTCCCACAGACTCCACAACCCGTCTCCTCAGGGCTGCTGCTGGGTTCCTGAAGCGTGTCCAGTCTGTCTACGAGTTACCGTTCAGCTAATGGCTACGACAGCAGGGCACACTCGTTAGAGGCATGCCGGCCGGACAGTACAGACCGCGTGGCCGTTCACCGGCGTTCATGACCCTTGATAAGCGCCAAGCGAACGTGTCTGACCAGGTCGAGACCGACGGTTTCAGTATAGACTACAGGCGTGCTCGTGTCGGCAAGACAGTGACTGTGGGAGTGTCAAGAAACGCAACGAAACAAGCAAAAGCAAGCCGCCGGTGAGCCGCCTCAGAAGTAATCGATTGAGGCGGGCAATTCGAGTTTGAGACCTTTCCGCTCTCGGATCTCCATAATCTTCTCGCGCTGAAGATTGTCCACCAGCACCCGGAAGCCTGCGTTCTCCGTGTTCCAGGACGCGCGACCCTCGGTAGCAGACCGGATATCAGACGCGAATCCGATCATCTCGTCGACGGGAGCGATTCCCTCCACGACCATCAGATCGCCTTCTTGATACATGTCGTCGACACGACCTCGACGCCCCTGGATCTCGCCAGACGCCGAACCCATGTGCTCGTTGGGAACGTCGACACGAACGTTTTGTATCGGTTCCATCATCCGGATCTCGCCGTCAATCAGCGAGCGGTGGACTGCTTCACGGGTCGCCGGGATCACCTGGGCGGGGCCCCGGTGGATGGCGTCTTCGTGAAGTCGGGCATCGTGAAGTCGGATGAGCGAGCCCTGCACCGGCTCGTTGGCCAGCGGACCGTCATCGATAGCCTCTGACACGCCTTCCACGACCAACTCCATCGTCTCGTTCAGGTGCTGGATTCCTTTCGTATCGTCAATGAAGACGTTCCGGCCGTGGATGGTCTCGACGTTTTGTGAGGTGTCTTTACCCATTCCGGCCTCCTGGAGTGCCTCCCGGCGCTCAAGTTCGGGCATATCCATCGAGATATTACCCAGATTGATCTCGTCGACAATGTCACCTGCCAGCGGCTCCGTACTGACGTAGAACTTGTTGTGACGGTTCGGCGAGACTCCCTCAACCTCGTCGCTTCCCTGCTGGGGGGCCTCCCGATAGACAACGATCGGTTCTCCGGTGATGACCGGAATATCGTTATTTCGCTCGATCCGCTGTGTGATGACCTCAAGATGGAGTTCACCCTGTCCGGAGATCAGGTGTTCACCGGTGTCTTCGTTGATCTCGATTTTGATCGTGGGGTCTTCTTTGGAAACCTGCTGGAGCACCTTGATCAGGTTCGGCAGGTCGTCCATGTTTTTCGCCTCCACAGATTTGGTGATCACCGGCTCGGAGATGTGCTCGATCGACTCGAATGGCGTCATCTCGGACGACGAAACCGTCGACCCTGCAATGGCGTCTTTCAGCCCTGTCACCGAGGCGACGTTCCCGGCTGGCACGCGGTCCACTTCCTCGCGTTCGCCACCCATGTAGATACCGACAGATTGGATTCGGTTTTTGCCGGCCGTCCCGGAGACGTACAGCTCCTGGCCTTTCTCCAGCGTCCCGGAGAACAGTCGCCCGGTAGCGATTTCGCCGGCGTGCGGGTCCATCGCGATGTCCGTCACCATGAACACGACATCACCATCCGCGCTGACCATCTGCATGTCCTCGGACAGCTGCGTGGTGTCGTCACCGCGCCAAATCGTCGGCACTCGTTCCGGCTGTGCGGCGACCGGATTGGGGAAGTGCTCGGCGACCATGTCGAGCACGACGTCTGACAGCGGAGTCTCTTCCGCGAGTCCCGACCGCTCTTCGTCTCGCTCCATCTCGATAACCTCCGGGAACCCGATTCCGGTTCGCGCCATCGACGGGGCAGAGACTGCCCAGTTGTACAGTGCAGACCCGAACGCGACGGTCCCATCCTGGACAGATACCTTCCAGCCGTTCTCGTATCGTTCCTCGGCCATCCCTCGGATCAGTTCGTTCACTTCACGAATGACCGCCTGGAGCCGCTCTTGCATCTCGGAGGGGCCTTCCTGGAGTTCGTTGATCAGACGGTCGACTTTGTTGATGAATAGCGTCGGCTTGACGTTTTCTCGGAGTGCCTGCCGGAGAACCGTCTCCGTCTGCGGCATAGTCCCTTCGACAGCGTCCACGACCACGAGCGCCCCGTCGACTGCCCGCATCGCCCGGGTGACGTCGCCACCGAAGTCCACGTGGCCCGGCGTGTCGATTAGGTTGATCAGATGGTTCGTGTCCTCGTACTCGTGGGTCATCGAGACATTGGCCGCGTCGATGGTGATCCCACGCTCTTGTTCGTCCTCTTCGGTGTCCATCGCGAGCTGTTCACCCGCGAGGTCGTTGGAGATCATTCCGGCGCCCGCCAGCAAGTTGTCTGTGAGAGTCGTCTTGCCGTGGTCGATGTGGGCGGCAATGGCGATATTCCGGATGTTCTCCGGGTTGTCCATCAGCCGTTCACACTCCTGGACGATCTTCTTTCGTCGGCCCATTATACTGTAGATTATCGACAGGAGGGTCAAAAGGGTAGTGTTTCGACGGTGGGTTCTGGCACTGTAGTCTTGTCCCGTGAGGCCCAGGGTCACTCCAATCTGACTGGGCGTAACGCAACCGGATCGCGCCGAGACTCGGGCCGGTCTCGCTCGCGGTGCGCCGTGTTGACTGGCGTTCGCCGAGAAGAAACCCGCCCGTGAGATCGTGAACGGGGTTCAACCGTACCAGCAATAAGTCGAGACGTGCCTCGACAGCCCGCTCCGTCTCACGCACCCATGCTCCGAGCCGGTCTCGTGTCCACGTCAGCGGACTTTCTGCCCTCTGACACAAGAGTCAAACCACACTAACCCATGTGTACGGTACGCATGGAAGTACGAGTAAAGGGGGATGTCCCCCCCGACCCGTTTCTGGGCGCAGCGGATCTCCTCGAAACGGAGCACGAACTCACGAATCCCGTCCACGTCGAGGTGCGCGAGGATCCCGATGAGCGGACCTGCGCGGCTCACTACGACGACCGGCACGTCCTGACGATTTCGCGCCGGGCCGC
>KI543231.1:109547-110924 GCA_000496235.1 uncultured archaeon A07HR60 | reverse complement strand
GGTAGAGTGGCGATTTTGGACAACCGGTAGGTTTGTGTCTTCGTCGCCAAGGACGTGCCCTCAACCTTCGATAAGGGCACTGGCTGTTTCTTGCACAAATGGTAAATTACACTCTTTCGCTTCATCTATACACACCTGTCCCCTATTTAAATGGAAAGTAAAAACAGGCGTATGCGGTATGTCTCCGTCCTCCGAGAAATCCTGCCACCAGAGTCACACAATTCTAAACCGAGGGTACAAGACCATACTCCATTCTCTATAGAAGGATGAAATACCGATTCTGGTAGGAGAACGCGTCTGCAACGAGGTTATGTGCTTTTGACGATTACTTCCATCTGTCACACTACAGTCGAAGCGTTCTCCGCTCAGACTGTCTCCTGTTCTCACACGAGAATACGGGCAGAATCCCTTGCCGTATGGTGATTCCTAATCGAGTCGGGAAAAGATGGACTCGCGGGGATTCGAACCCCGGGCCTTCTCCTTGCGAAGGAGACGATCTGCCGCTGATCTACGAGCCCATATCTATAGCAGTCCCAGACTTCACTTGTACCTGTTGTTTCGGGTTTCCGGCTGCGTATTGTGGTCGTGGTTGATCGCGGAAGATCCCACATCGAGCAGGCGCAGCCGCCCAGCCACCAGCCCGAGCAGGAGCCCGGTGAAGTGAGCAATCAGTGCGACGCCTGCTCCGCCAGTCGCTACCGTCACTCCGACGGCGATAATCGCGCCAAGGCCCAGTTGAACACGGGGGGGCAGCCGCAGTGAGTCCAACAGCGTGACCGAGGCTGTATTTCCAGCTATCAGATAGCCCAGCACTGCGAAGATAGCGCCACTAGCCCCGAGCACTCCCTGTGGAAGTCCCGTCAGACTCCCGAGCACGACTTGTGCAAGGCCAGCGATGGCGCCCGTTGAGATGAAAAACAGGTGGTATCGGAACGTACTCGTGTGCCGCTCTAGCAGGAGTCCGAGCAAAACGAGTGCCACGGCGTTGCCGAGAAGGTGAGAGGGTCCTGCATGTGCGTACACACTCGTGACGATTGCCCACGGGCGAGCGAGGAACGTCGGATCTAAGAGGAACAACGCTCTGGCGGTGCCCAGAAACGCAGTGACCTGCTGCAGCGCAAATACACCCAGAATGACAGCCAGTGTATGGGCTGTCGGGCTCTGGGCTACCCGCTGGCCGAGTGACGGTGACTGCTGTGTCACGCCGACATCACTCGGGTCGCGGGCAGGCCCAGAGCGAGCTCCAGATCGACCAGACATACCGGATTTATTATCTAGAGCGTCAAAAAACGCCGCCCATCCGATAGTCTACAGGAGTCTGGAAGGGGGTGATTCAATCGGGGTTATGACAGCGCCGGTCAAACGCAGAGAGCCAAT
>KI543231.1:104815-109261 GCA_000496235.1 uncultured archaeon A07HR60 | reverse complement strand
GGGACTTGTGGCATCCGCTGCGATATTCTGTGAAAGCGGTTCTACGGGTATATATTGGCATTACGTGATAGGGTCAGCTGACCCATGGGTAAACTCGTGGGCTTCCTCGCACTCGTTGACGAGACGAGACGAGACGAGACGAGACGAGACGAGCAAGTGGTATCGCGGGTGACACCCATCCTGCTGGCCACGAACCCGAGAATTGTTCACTCTCGGCTGTCTGGTATGTAGGGTTGGACTGTACGTCGCTTGTCAGTGAACAGGATTCCTGAGTTGAGAGCCTGCTGACTGAGGCTCGTGCCTGCCAACACTTCTGGCTGGAATCAAGCACTAGCAGTAGCTATGGTATACCAGAGCCTAACACGTTCGACTGTATTGAGTTTCCAATGGGAGGCGGGATCCATCCACCCCGTTCACGGGGTGGGTTTCTCCCTTGTTATTCTATAAACCAGGGACCTAACAACAAAAGAGTGCGTAAGAGCCTCCAAACCACCGAGAGAGCGGGCTATCTGGCCGCTGCGGCGACGCGTTCAAGTTCTTCTTTCTGATTGATCGGGTACGAAGAGACGTTGTAGTCGGCCGCGCCAGTCAGTTGATCCGCCAGCGCCTCAGAGGCAGATGTCGACGACTTGTAGCTGGCATTGGCAACACCGGACGCGAGGAACTTCAGCGCCTGATCGACACGCCGCTGAGGAGAAATGTCCACTGCTTTCGGCACGGAGATGCCACCGTATTTCAGTCGCACAGTCTCTTCTCGGGGAGCTGCGTTCTCGACGGCCGTCACGAGCACTTGGACCGGATTCTCGTCGGTCCGCGCGTGGACAGCGTCGAAGGCGTCTCGAACGATCCGAGTCGCTTGCTGTTTTTTGCCACTGTTTTGCCCGTCCTGCATCAGCCGGTTGATCAGCCGCTCAACAATCGATATGTCAGACTTGCTGAACTGCTTGGAAGCGTGGCGGCCGAGCGTGTGGGCAATCGGCGTGACGGTGATGTATCGACGCGTGCTGGGGTCGGCGTACTCTAGCTCGTCGGTATTGTATTCACCGAACAACAGTGCACTGGAGCTAGACTCGTCATCTGACGTGTCAGCCGCAGCATCGGTATCAACATCGTCTTCGTCTTCAGAGTCAGGGTCAGGGTCAGTCTCGCTCATCGGACCGGTTTCTCCGCGTTTCCGCGTACCAGTTCGATAAGCGACACGCCGTTGACCTTTTCGACTTTGTAGTTGACCCCACCGAGGTCACCCATGGCACGGCCCTTCGCCCCACCGATTCCAGCGATGGTAACTTCGTCGTGTTCGTCGATGAACGAAATCGCGCCGTCACCGGGACAAAACGCCGTGACCTGTTTACCGTTCTTGATCAGTTGGACTCGGACACATTTTCGAATCGCCGAGTTCGGCTGTTTGGCTTCGATACCAATCTTTTCGAGTACAATCCCACGCGCCTGCGGTGCCCCCTCGAGTGGGTCCGACTTCTCGCGCAGCCCTCGCTCGCGACGGGCGTATTCAGAGTCGGACCACCGGCGGTTTTGCCGGTCGTCTTTCAGCTTGCGGGCGGCGTATTTGCCGTTGGCCATTGTGAGAGTACTACCCTACGGAACCACTTAAACGACGCCCTTCCGCGTCGAGGAGACGGCTGCACATTCCGTTTCGGCACGGGTTGCGGGATTTTAAGCACGTTTCAGCGACTGGGACTGGCTGCAGTCCACTCGTGATGCTACAGAACGTGATATCGAGATGGCAGCCATGGGCTCTGGTGATAGCTCGCGGTGTGAGACAGGGGTGCGACGAGCAAGATACGACTACGGACGGAGAGTAGCATCGGCGATTCCGATCGTCTGGCCGACCCCGACGAGGCCCAGCCCCACCAACAGGGCGGCAGTCACAGAGCCGGTCAGACTCCCTCCGGCGTACACCACAGTTCCAGCGACGGTGAGGACGGCTGCCAGAGTGTAATGGGAGGCGCCGCCCGCGTCTGCATTCGCGATCAATCGGCCGGTGTATGCGAAGCCAATCGCGGGAAGCACCATCCAGCCGAACAGCGACACACCCAACAGCGCGTCGGGCCCGCTCGTGAGCCCCACGAGTCCGAGAAGGGTCACACCAAACCCTGCCACAATGATCGTCCGCCAGCCGCGAAGAGCGCCTGTCGACATCTCACGCCACGACAGGAGCGCGAACACCGCGAGAAGAGTGCTCATAACACCGTGGGCGATAGTGAGGGCCTGTGGCGACACAGCCCCCAGGTGGGCTGCCGCAACGACGAGCCACGCCAACGGGACCAGAGCAGCTGGCCCATTTTCTCGTGCACTGCGGAGCATAGACTGTTCTTGATGCCAGATCACAAAGACCCGTCGGATAATAAACTCGACTCTCACAGCCTTGCCCTGCACGACCTGATCCAATTGATTGGTCAGGTCAACTCGATGTTGTCGATATCGAAGTGACGGTTGGCGAGCTGTCTGGCAGTGTCGATATTTTGGCCATCGTTTCCGATCGCAACCCCTCGGTCGGCCTCGTCGACTTCGACGTACGCGACGGTATCGTTTTGCTCACTGATAGTCACACCACGGACCGCCGCGGGCGCGAGTGCGCTCTCGACGAACCGTTCTGGGGTATCGGCATTCCCCACCAGTTCGATATTGGCGCCGAGCCGGTCTTCGGCGCGTTCGACAGTGTGACCATCTGGGCCGATGGCTTCACCCATCTGCCCGATTGGGATCAAGAACACGAGTCGGGTGCCCTCGACGAGGCAGTCCTGGGGCGCGACCCCGGTGAGTTCGTCGAACCGGCCGATGTATCGCCGTGCCTCGTCAGAGAGCGTGACCCGCATTTCAGTCGTCCGCCTGGCCCATCCTCGAGCCCATCCGAAGATCGACGTCACCGGTGCCGATCGCGACTGGCTTGCCTGCAATAACGTTCTCGATCACGCCGTCGAGTTCGTCTTCCTCACCCTGGATGGCCGCATCGAGGAGGTGATTCACTGTCACCTCGAAGGCCGCCCGAGCCAGGACAGAGTCTTTCGACCCTGAAATCCCGTGCCGACCGATCGACTGAATCTCTCCGTCGTTCGTCATGATGTCTGCCACCAGCATCAGGTGGCGGACGTTCACGTCGTCCAGGCCTTGCTCTTCCAGCGTGTCCATCGTTTCGTTGATGATCGACTCGCGGGCTGCTTCCGCGCCCAGTTCCGAGTAGATCTCGTGGATATTGTTACAACTGGTTCGGGAGGCATCGACTCCCTCGATTCCAAGCACGTCGCCCAGCGACGACCCCTCCGTGTACAGGACGAACTCGTCGCCGGTGTCGTAGTCTTCTTTCCGAATAACGACCCGGTCGATCTCTTCGATGCCCTTGAAGACGATCTCACGGAGCCGCTCGACGAGCTGGAGTAAGTCCCGATAACTGGGCCGTTCTGGCCCGAACTCCAGGAGTGTGCCGTCCTGGGTCACCTCGACGCCGAGGCCGTCCTCGATTGTGTCGGCGATCTCGGCTGCGACGGCTACTTCATCGTCGACGCGCGGCCACCGCTCCAGCAGTGTTTCCTCGTTGAGGTTGATCTGGACAAGCATGTCGGCCACGTTCGTCGAGACATCGCCCAGTGCGAGGATCTTTGTCGACTCGATGGACCACACCACTTCGTGGGCTCGTTCCCGGTCGGTCGCGTACTCATCGTCGAGGTGAACCGTCATCATCGGTGTGTCGGGTTCTTTCCGCGCGTCCACCAGCTCGATCAGCCGGGGAAGCCCCTGTGTAACGTCGATTTCGGCAACGCCCGCGTAGTGGAACGTGTTCATCGTCATCTGTGTCCCTGGTTCGCCGATCGACTGAGCCGAGACCGTCCCGACAGGGTCCAGCGGATCGACTCGTGTGTCGAGGTACTGACTCTCCACAGCCCGTGCAATCTCGTCCGCCGTGGCGGTATCGACCGAGCCGTGCTCGGCTGCTCTTTCATCGATTACCTCATACACCTCGTCTCGGAGTCGCCGGGGCAACTCCGTATCGGTGATGACCGCCTCGATGTCGTCGGTGACGTGCTCGAATGCGTCGACAGCAGCGTCGTATTCAGTCATCTGAGTCTACCCCCAGTTCCCGCGCCTTGTTCAGACCTGGCCCGGCCCGTTCAGACACGTTCGTGGCTCGCTCTTTCCGGCCGAGGAACGCTTCTTTGTCCGAGTCAGAGTCGAACTCGGCGTCCATCACACGGCCGGCGATCTTCTCGACATCGATCGGAGTCTCCTCGTTAGACGAGACTTTCACCGGTGACGTGCCGTCCTCGCCGTATTCGAACTGGACAATCGTCCCAGACGTGTCCCGGACGGTCCCGTCGTATTGGGCTTCCAGCTCTGAGAGGGCGTTGATCAGTCGGCGCTGCAGGTAGCCTGACTTCGAGGTTCGAACTGCCGTGTCGACAAGTCCCTCTCGGCCACCCATGGCGTGGAAGA
>KI543231.1:103121-104765 GCA_000496235.1 uncultured archaeon A07HR60 | reverse complement strand
CCCACGAGGACGAGCCCGCCGACGACGGAGGAGTTCCACACACCAGCGCGAGTAGCGACGCCTGATCCGGACTGAGCCGGCCGCCGAGTCGGCCGTCGATATACGGGGTGACACCGCTGGCTATCACCGTCGGGACGGCAATAAAGAAAATCCCCATCCAGGCGTCTTCTAGGATGAATCGCGAGTCAAACGACGCTATCCCAGCAAGAGCAGCGATAATAACCGTGAACAAGACACTTGAGTACCAACTGGGTGCACGAAAGATAACCCGCGAGAGAGCGGCCAGATCGCCTTGTGTCGCGGACATGCGTGATCGTGTCTCATCTTGTAATTCTATTTGTAGTTACTCTAATCAATCGGTTTTAGATTGCCAGCTGGCCACACGGTGATGCGTCATTCCAGGCTCTGAGAGTAACATCAAAGCGTCTGAGCCGTCACTGACAGAGGAAATCATGTGAAAACTACACACACCTATCCGACAGTCTCCGTGTGGACTCGCAGTCACGATACGACATCAGACGAGAACGACCACCACGACCGCGTCCGCAGCCTCGTCCAACAGCAGTCTGCCGAATACCTCGTCGGTGTCACGCACCGCCTCGCCGGCAGCATTTTGGACGATCCCAGGGCCGCGAATCAGCAGTTGTCCCGGTGACTCGTGATTTTGGACGGTGAAATCCGCCATCTCACGGTCGGTCAACTTGTAATCGCTCCTCTCGACGGCCTCAAATAACTGCTCTGCTGCTGATCCCGAAATCTGTATTTCCTCTCTGATGAGGACATCTATGACGCTATTGACGTCGCTGCCTCACAACTGTGTTTGGAACAGTGGCAGTTCGGCCGTTGACAGACCTGCCGGGACACCCACCGATTTGCTGGCCCCCGTGGGTCACTGTCTCGACAGCGTGAACGACGGCGCTGAAGTTCACCCGACAGGGGCTGCTGACCACGAGAAAACGATCTCAATCCGTTTGAGATGGTTAATTGACGAATTCCATGATCAGTGACTGGGCTGGGACACTCACCCGTTCACGGGTGATGCCCGGCTGAAAGTGCTGACAGCAGGACGATCGCCGGTCAGTTGAGAAAACTATCAACCACGTTGAAACGCTGAGACCTCCCCGTTTAGCGGTTCACAGGCGGTAAGCCCCCGTCCTCACGGAGTGAGGCGAAGCCGAGCGAGTAGGGTGGGGTAGTTCACCAGGCTAGCAAAGACTCCCGTGCGGCAAGGTCCCGCCGGAACCGCTCGATATCGGCTAAATTCACCACAGAGAAACCATATTGTCGGCCAACAGATACAAGTGTATAAATTGATCACGGGGAATTTATGGAATGTGAAGACTGTGACACCGAACTCGACACAATCGTCCCGAAGGCCAAGCTGATGTTTCGAGCCGTGTACCAGTGCCCGGATTGCGGGAGGCGACGACTCCGACGTGGTGCACCAGATGGATAAACGCTGACCAGATAGTCACGACGATGCGGATTGCGTGGTCAATCGCTCCGAGACGCGGGGAGTGATGGGCGTCGTGAGGAGTTCAGCAGTCCATGGTGAGGCTGACGGCCAGTCCATCTTCATATAATCGGGCCGATACGGTGAGGGTGAAATATTCGATCCGCGAGAACGAACAGCGTCGGTACATA